>NZ_WBWA01000047.1 GCF_008932295.1 Brucella tritici
CAATCCTCGTCAGGAGAAAGTCATTGCGCGTCTGTTCGAGGCGGGACCGGATGGCTTTATCGGTGGCCTCAGCGCGGACAACTATCTCGCCATCACCCGCACGTCGCGCGCCACCGCCACCCGCGATTTGCAGGACCTGGTCGACAAAGGGGCGTTGACACGCAGCGGCCAGCTTCGATTCACTCGATACGCCCTGAACTGGGCAAGCGGAACAAATTGAGTAACGCATTTCTGTTTCTGATTCAAAGTCAAGATCATCAGTATCCGCATCAAGCCCCTCTTATGCCGAGTAAAAGTCAAGAACGACGATCACGGTTTCAGTGCTCAGATAAGGCTTCCTGCCAATTTTGGCCACCATAGAATAAGCCAAGCACAATAACTTCTTGCGCAGTGACATTGAACGCGATCGTTACTCTGCGTTCAAACCCAACGGTTTGCAGCCCTTCGCGTATATCGTTCCGCAAAGTGCCACGTTCAGAAGCGTAGTCGAAGCCGCGTATATAGCTCTCGAGCCTATCGATGTATCCAAGTGCGGTATCAGGCGATGCTCTTTCGGCTATCCAATCATAAAGAGCCACCAGATCCGTTTCCGCTTCCGGGGACAAGACTACGGATCTGCAGATCACTTGCGAACTTTCACGCGTTCAGCATGTCGATTACGAACTGAGGCAAAGGCAGAATCAACGGTCACCGCACGGGATGGATCTGATTTCATCGCATCGTAAGATGCAGAAACCGCATTATTTAACCACCGTTCAATCACTTCATCCCGCTCTCTTAATGCTCGAATACCAGCACGCACAACCTCACTGACTGAAGCGTAATCACCGTTCTTGACTTTGGATTCGATGAAAGCTGCCTGCTCACTAGGAAGGCTAATCGTGCGTTTTTCGATATTGGCCATTCTTCTTCCTTTAGCAATGCATCATATCAGGTGTGAACAATTCATACCAGAACTCGAACTCAATGCAAAGGGCTCTCGAATTGATGCTAACATCGAACTACGCATTCCCACTTGAGACAAGAACAAAAAGTCATTCAATTTGCCAAAAGCATCTGCCCTCGCATGCATTTCCAGATTGCCAGTCAAGAACATCGAGGAACTTCGTGAACCTGCGTAAAACGCTTCATCGGGCTAACCGATGAAGCGATTCAAAGAGCGTACCGGAACAGTTAGTCGGCGCTCGCGCGCCCTAGCATGTTTCGTTCCAAACATTTGATCTGCCACCAATCACTACGTGTTGCTGAACTCCGGTTTGAAGTCTTTGGAAGTATTTACTGACCCTTTGTGCCAACGGCGCGTCCCGTCTCATGACCACCCCTCAGCCATTGGAATCACGTCGCAAGATTGTGTTTGCATGCGTAAGTCGGCTTCCTCGCTGTTAACGAAGTTCACCGCTATTACGGCGCAATCGACAGTCGGCCGTCGCTGACGCAGCAACGGATATTAAATCCCAACCACTCGAAGATGATTGCAACGCCGGATTAGAGGAGACGCGACGATTTCACGTCACATCTATATGCAGCATTTTTTCGCCCTACAGCCAAAATTATATCCCGTTTCCCACGTCCGGGTTTCAGACCACCTAACCTTTTACCGCACCGGCGGTCAGGCCGCTGACAATCTAGCGTTAAAAGGCCATCACCAACAAAAACAGGGGGTGATAGAAAAAGCTGTACAACTCCGTCGTGATCACGCCGGGCTACATTACCGGCATAATCACTCTTCGTCTGATAATGCGTGCAACCATCGACACGCGCGGCTACATGGAATTCGTCGCAATTTTAACACTCAAATCGTTAGATGACCTGAGCCGGAACCGCTGTTCCGCTGGCGGAGAAGATATGCATGTCCTTTGTCGAGGCCGTGAATGTTAATTTATTTGATAACCTCCCATCCACTTCCTCAGGGGTCTTGATCAGATATTTGGTGTCGGAACCAGCCATGTCGATATAAAGGATTTGCGCCTCGCCCAGATGCTCTACAAGATCTACGACACCAGAAAAGACCGGGCCATCAGTTTTGTCGTGGGCAATCCTGGTATTCTCGGGTCGAATTCCAAGGCTAACTCTATCACTGAGTGCGAAAGTTCCATCGCTGGCTTCAAGGGCAAGTTTCGTCCCACAATCAAGATGACAAGTATAACTGCGTCCCATGGCTTCCGATATGGTGCCCGCGAGTATGTTCATGGCTGGAGAACCGATGAACTGGGCCACGAAAAGGTTGGCGGGCTTTCTGTAGAGCTCGACGGGTGTGCCGATCTGCTCGATGTGTCCGTCTTTAAACACGACGATGCGATCAGCCAGTGTCATCGCTTCCACTTGATCATGCGTGACGTAAATCATTGTGATATCGGGCATGCTTTGTTTGAGCTTCGCCAGTTCTATACGTGTTGCAACCCGCAAGGCTGCATCAAGATTCGACAAGGGTTCGTCGAACAGGAACACACGTGGATTTCTGACGATTGCGCGGCCGATCGCAACGCGTTGTCTCTGTCCGCCGGAAAGGGCTTTTGGCAAGCGCTGCAGATAATCGCTGAGTTGGAGAATCTCGCCTGCTTTTTTAACGCGTTTGTCGATCTCGGTCTTTGCCACGCCGGCAATACGGAGACCAAAAGCCATATTCTCATAGACGGTCATATGTGGATAAAGTGCGTAGGATTGGAAAACCATCGAAATACCGCGCTTGGATGGAGCCACATTATTCATGCGCTCCCCGGCGATGACAAGATCACCGGATGTGATTGTTTCCAACCCGGCAATTGACCTCAGCAAAGTTGACTTTCCGCAACCGGACGGTCCGACGAAAACGATAAATTCGCCCGATTTGATATCAAGATCGATGCCATGGAGTACTTCCAGGTTGGCATAGGATTTACGTATGTTCTTCAGCGACAGGTCGGCCATCGTTCCCGTTCCTTTTATTATTCTACGCGCGGTGGTTTCGTTCGCTCACGGAGCCAGACTTGCCAGAAACCTTGTTATGAGACCTGGGGCACGATTGAGGATTTCGACATCGTTCTTTTTCCGAATAGCTCGGCGGACGATTCTGGCTCCTAGATAGCGCACAGGTTCGGGCGGAAGTTTGGTCCGCTTTTCGATCCCGACCAGTCCGCACCGGCTCCATTTGTCCGTCCGGCCCAAGACGAGGCTCGCCATGATGCGGCCTGCAACCGGTGTTTGGGCTATGCCGGTGCCGTTGAACCCGAGAGCATAAAAAATATTGGGATGCTGCTTGAGATGATCGAACACCGGCAGATGTTGTGCAGTGCAATCGATCGGACCGCTCCAGTCATAAAGGATCGGCACATTTTTCAGCTGAGGATAAACCCGGTGAAGCTCCCGGATATTGTCAGCGCCGCCATCACCGCTGCGGTTGAAACGAGCGTCAATTCGATCCTTATAGGTGATGCCGCCTGTTCCCCGTCCGAAAACAACCTGACCGGATGGCGTGCGTTGATAGTAGAGCACGTGATGCTGCGCATCGCAGATTGAAGCGCCATCGATCCATCCGATGCGTTCGAGCACATTTTCCGCAGGTGCCGTCGCGATGAGCTGACTGCTCACGACATAAAGATATGGATGCAATTCGGGGATTGCGGAAGCCCACGCATTGATGGTCAAAACGACCTTCGCGGCGGAAAGCGTGCCATGTGCCGTTCGAAGTTTCGGTTGCTCGCCTGTGACGATCTCCAGGACGGGGCTTTGCTCATGAATGACAATTCCCCTCGCAAGAGCCAACTGGCGAAGGCCCAGAGCAAGCTTTGCCGGCTGGACAGTGCCTGCCCGGTCTTCCACGATACCGACATAAGAAGCCTTCGAACCGGTGCGGCGTTCGATGTCTTCTGCACTCAATGTCCGGAATGGATTAGATCCGGATTTTTGACAGAGATCGTAAGCCTTGGACCAGGCGCCTTCCTGGGCCGAAGAGCTGGCCGTCCAAAGCCAACCGTCAAGCCGCAGATCCATGTCGATGGTTCCGCGATCCTGCAAAGCTTTCAGTTCGTCGATCGCATCGCATGTCGCCTGGCACAGCATGCGCGCATCGTCATCGCCCACGAGGTCGCGCAACATGTCGATTTCGGCAAACCAGCTATGCACCTGCCCGCCATTGCGTCCCGATGCGCCGGAACCGCAAAAATCCGCTTCCAGGATCGTGATACGCGTCTGCGGCGCTTGTTCCTTGATCCGCAGCGCCGTCCACAGTCCGGCATATCCTCCGCCAACAATTGCAATATCGCATTGTTCGTCGCCGGTGAGAGGCGCGGCGATCCTGTCAGCGCTGATGCTTTGCAGCCAGAAAGAACGGTCCTGTTTCGCGGCGACAACGGGTGGTCGCATTTTAATAATGCTCATATTCAGACCTTTTGCGCTGTTGCGATGACGTCATCGTATTTGCTGAGCAGCCATTGCGGGATGGGCTGCACGCGCTGCGGAAAACCGCCAAGATGCGTGCAGGTTTCGGATGCGCGGATAGCTGCCTGACGAAGTGCCGCCTCTTCGGAATAACCTTCAAAGAAATGGGCCGTCAGAAAGGTCGCGATAAAGCTGTCGCCGGCACCGCAGGTATCCACCACGCTTACAGGCACCGAGCCTGCCGAAAACAATTGGCTTCCATTGTCGTAGAATGAACCGCGCTTTCCGCAGGTCACGACAATCTTCTGCGCGCCAGCCTGCTTGAAGCGCGCGATCAACGGCTCCACCGGCTCTTCTGGATCGTCGGGACCCGACGCAAAGACAAGCGGGACACCTTCAAGCGACAGGTCGAAATGCCGTGTCGAGACGTCCACGCTGAACCCGATCCCGTCTTGCACCAGCTTGCGCACCAGTTTTTCACTGGAATTGGTCCCAAGATGGGTCCAGTCGGAAAAGAGCAATTCCTGATATCGCTGTGTATCCGGAATGTAGTTCTCGCCGACGCCCAGAGATTCAAGCAGGAAATGTCTTTCGCCTGCATCATCGGTCAACAGCGTAACCGCTGATTTTCCTTGCAGAATTTCAACGTCATCACGCGCCAGTCCGGCATCATCGATAATGCCAAGCATGATATCGGCTTCTTGATCGGGAGCCAGGGCGCCAAAATAGCGGGCACCATATCCAAGCCGTTTCCATTGCACGGCGACATTGAGGGCGTTTCCGCCAACCGTGACAAAACCCTTGTTCAGATAAGCATCAAGACAATTGTCACCGACGGCAATAAGATTGGGATTTGCGTTCTTCATCATCATTCCGCAGTATCAAAATGAGGAGCGATTGCATCAAGGCAGCGCCGCCAGGCCGCAGCCGGGTCCAGCGCATACGAACCATTGCCAAAGGGCTCGAAGGTCAAAGTACCCTCGAAAGAATGGTCAGAGATTTCGGCAAGATAATCGTCCAGTGGAAGGTTTCCGTCGCCCCAGACAAGGTGCCCTGACGGAGTTCCGTCAACGATATGAATATGGGCAAGGCGCTTGCCAAATCGCTTCATATAGCCACCGATCTGATCTCCGGCAGCAGCCATCGCAACCAGATCGAGGACCAGATCGACATTATTGGTATTCAGGTCCCGCCAAAGCCGTTCGAGATCGGCGGCATTGTTGGCGATGTTGCTTTCAAGACGCTGCAAGGGTTCGAGCAGACATCTGATACCAAGGCCGGCTGCATGCGTAGCAATTTTGCTCAAGGATTCAACGGAGTGAGCCCAGGCGAGATGGCGGCTCTCGCATTCAAAGCCACGACCGGGCGTCAAAAAGAGATAGCTCGCGCCCAGTTCGGCACTGATATCAGCTGCACGCAGGAAGCAATCCACACTCTTCTCGCGATAGATCCTGTCGCCCGAGGCTATATTGACCGGATACAGGACCTGCTCGGGTGTGAAGCAATGTACACTGATCCCGTTATCGCCGAGAATTGAGCGGAGTTCCGCCAGTCGCGCCGGGCTGCCATGAAACAGATCGAGATGGGGGGCTATCCCCCAAAGCTCCATGCGTTTGAAACCCATCTGGCGAAGTTGCCCGGCAACCCATTGGAAGGGATGGTGCTGAAAGGAGAAATTCGCACCGATCAACTGTTCACATCTTAACATTTCTCGCTCCGTTATTTGCCGATGCCTTCAGCCAGACCGCGTATGAAGAAGCGCTGTGCGGCGAAGAAGACAATCAGGATTGGGAGTGCGGACAATGTCATTGCGGCAAAGACAACGGCATAGTTTGTTCCGTGTTTTGCCATAATGGACGTCAACCCCACTGGCAGGGTCTGGACATCGGCGCCACTGGTAAAGATCATGGCGAAGAGATATTCGTTCCAGGCAAAAAGAACGTGCAGGATCACGCAGGAAACGAGGATCGGTTTGCAAAGCGGCAAGGTCACCCGCCAGAAAATCTGGCCCTCGCTTGCGCCGTCCATCACCGCCGCTTCGTCGAGATCGCGCGGAAGCCCCAACATATAGGCGCGAATGAGGAAGGTGGTGAACGGGATACGGAATGCCGTGTAGAGTATGATAAGCGCCCAGTAGGTGTTATAGAGACCGAGCTGTTGCATGATCCGCACCAGCGGAATAACCGCGACCGTGGGGCTCAACATCAGACCGCCAAGCACTAGGCCGACAAAGAAAGGCTTGCCCGGCAGTTTCGACCGTGTCAGGCCATAGGCGGTCCAGGCGCTTATCAAAACCGTACAGACAGCCGAAACCAGCGTGACGATGATGCTCGTTGCAATATAGTTCCTGATGCCCTGGTTCCAGGCAGCGATGTAGTTATCGAGCGTAAAGTCCGTCGGCAGCGCAAACGGTTCGCCGAATATCTCGGAATTGGTTTTGAAGCCGTTCAAAGCCATCCACAGAAGCGGATAGATAACCACAATACCGAGGCAGATCAGAAAGGTCACGAGACAGACCCTGGCCAATAGCTGCACGAAATCGGTGCGTTCCGTTTCGCGTGTCTGATAGGAGGCGTTCATAGATACACCCTCCGTCTCTTTGTGTACCAAAGCTGTCCGAAGCCCGCCAGCAACGTAATGATAAAGATTACCGATGCGATGGCTGCGCCATAACCGAAATCGTTTTCAATGAAGCCCTGCTGGTAAAGCCATGTTCCAAGCACCTGACTGGAGTTGTTGGGACCGCCGCCCGTCATCACCATGACTTCGTTGAAGACCTGAAACGCACCGGTGATGGTAACGATCACCATGAGGCCGGTCATTTCACGAGTCAGCGGAAAGGTGATGTTCCACAAGCGGCGCCACATACCGGCGCCATCCATGATCGCCGCATCGTAGAGTTCGCGCGGGATCTTCTGGATTGCAATGGCAAACAACAAGGTCGAGTATCCGAAGCCCTGCCACTGGCTCATTGCGATGATTGCATAGGTCGCGGTCTGTTCTTCTCCCAACCATGCGCGAGACCAGGCGCCCAGCCCCAGATGGGTCAAGGCGGAGTCCAGCAGCCCGATATCGGGCTGATAAATGAAGTAGAATAACAGCCCCGTCACGGTGATCGAAATCGCCGACGGTACGAAATAGACGGCGCGCCAGAACCTGCGCCAGGTTTCCTGTTGCAAACCTTCAATGATCGCAGCAAGCACGAATGCGCCAAAAACCTGGAAAACAACTGAAATGACTGCATAAAGCGTGTTGTTGAGAATTGCCGTCCATATTACCGGATCGTCTTGCAGACGCCGATAATTATCCAGACCGACAAAGGCTGTTTCACCCGTGAAAATATCCTGATTTGTCGTACTGACGATGAAATTGTCTATGATTGGATAATAAACAAACCACAAGATCAGAACGAACGCGATCAGAACCCAACGGAACGACAGCAGCTTCGCCAGCAAACCGGACTTGTCCAATTCGGACCCGTCCGGTCGGGAGACGCCGTTTTTGGCGGCCTCCCCCTTATATTCACGCTTCATGACAGTCATCGGCCGACAACATCCTTATTTGGAAGAGGCTGCTGCTTGTTTCACCTTTTCCATAACCTGCTCCGGTGTCATGGAACCACCAATCAGGGCTTGCAGACTTGAAAGCCAGGCAGCGGCGACGCGCGGCGGGTTTGCAGTATCGAGCCACGGCACCAGATAGGACGAATCCGCGATAACCTTGAGCCCTTCAACGACAGATGGGTTCATGCTCTCGGACGAATAGCCGCCGACAGTGGCGCTGGGCTGCCCATAAGGCGGCGCCGACAGAACCTTGCCGTTTTCCGGAGAAGTGATGAACTTCATGAAGTCGATGGCCAGCGGAACATTCTTCGATGCCGCATTGATCATGTAGCCCTCGGGCGCGCCTTCGATCGATTTGACGTCGCCCTTTGCATCCTTGGGTGCGGGTAGCTTAAAGAAGCCGAAGTCTTCCTTCTTCAATGCGCCATCGGCTGTGCTCTGGTCGAATTCGATGATTTCCTGATAGTACATTGCGGACTTGGCGTTGCTGAACTGTTGCAGTGCCGAGGCATAGGACGAGCCGTTGGTACCTGCACCGTCCGAACATTCGTCGATGAGCTGCTTCAATTGCTTCAGGCTCTCGACATAACCTGCATCCGAATATTCGGCGGTTTTCGGGTTGAAGTCCTTTTCAAGGGTTGCTTGCGGTACGTTATAGGCGAGAAGCTGTCCAGCGAAATGCACCGCCGGCCATCCCTCTTTGTTTCCAAACGAAATCGGCACCACATTGGACTTGCGCAAGGCAGCACATGCGCCGATCAACTCATCGAAACTCTTCGGTTCGGCCACCCCCGCCTTGGCAAAAAGCGCCTTGTTGTAGCCCATGAACTTGGCGTCCAGATAAAGCGGAATCCCGTATAACTTGCCATTATACTGGAAGGCGCTCACAGCGGCATGGGCAAGCTGTTGTCCCCATGGCGTATCCGGACCGATGACCTTGGTCAGATCGACCGCACGGTTGCCGCGCACGAAGTTCTCACCCCAGCTACCGGTCCAAGTGAAATAGATATCCGGCAAGGAATTCGATGCGACCAGAGCCTTGGTCTTGCCCTTTACGCTATCGTCACTTTCCTGGATAAGCTCAACCTTTACATCAGGATGCAGCTTCTCGTATTCCTTGGCGGCATTGACGAAATAAGGTGAAAGCTGCTGGAGGCCGAACTTCGTCAGAATGCTCAACGTGCCGGAATATTCGACCGGAGCATCGGGTTCGGCAACAACGGCGTCCTTTGCAAGGGCTACATCGATATTGCTTGCGGCCAATCCAAGCACCATGAGCGATGCGAGGCTTGTGGTGCTCAAAAACGTCTTGCGTTTCATTTCAAAGTTCCTCTCTTTTGGCTATTGTTTCTTGATATTCGTCTGAATACGGAAACCCGATCCGGCGGAACCGGACCGGGACCTGTTTTAGTACTCGACGCGCTTGTAATAACGCCGTGTGGTCAGCGGATGGTCGCGCAGCACTTCCAGATGAGCACTCAGGCGCTCCAGCATGGTTGCGAGGATGATTGGAGAAATCAGGCTCCGCGTCTTCTCGGAAACACCCGGCAGCTTGGCTGCGGCTGCGTCGAGAATACGAACTTTATCCGTGTAGCGCTTGGCGAAGTTCTCAACCCGGTCCGTCAGCGGACGGCAGGCATCCTCACCCTTGAAAATGAACAGGCTGACACCCGGTTCGACCAGCTCCAGCGTGCCATGGAAGAAATCCGAAGCATGAACAGGACGCGTCCTGATCCATTGCATTTCTTCAAGAATGCACATGCCGTAATAATGAGCCTCTGGCCACGCAGATCCCGCCCCTGTGAAGATATGGTAGTTCTCGTCTTTGATTTCCTGCGCAAGCGCGGCTGCGCTTGCTTCAAAATCTTCCTTCACGGAGACCAGCAGTTCGGGAAGCAGCTTCAGTTCGGAAACCGTTGCATCGAAATCGGCATATTCACCGCGTTCGGCTAGCAGCGCCAGCACGATGAGCAAGGTCTGCAGGTAGAACGATTCCGACGACGTGTCGTCCTCCGCAAAATTCGTGAAATTGTAATCGGCATCGAGCCCGAGAGGCGTATCCTTGTGTCCGGTCAGCGACAGGGTTTTCACACCCTTCTTTTTCAAGAACGCGAGAAGCTGCACGCTTTCCTTGGTCGTCCCCGACAGGGACGGTAGGATAACCAGCGCCTTTTCGTCCAGTCCGGCGGGCGCTTCGAGGACAACCTGGGCGGAAAATGCCGCTGAAACCGGAAACACCGTCGAGTTGCGCGCAAGCTCGATCGCGGGCTGGGTCAGAAACTGCACACCGCCCGTCCCCATGAAGAAAATGCGTTCCAGGCCGTCGTCGAGCAACTTACGCACCAAAGCGCGTACATCGTCGGCGATTGCGACCGCGCCGCCCTGTATTTTCACAAAGCGATCTTTATCGAAGTTGAGCATTACTACCTTCCCGTTTGCGCAGTTGAAACCTCGAGAAAAGCCCGAACCGGTTTTGCGCCTGTAACTCGTTGAGACAATGTGAGATCGATCTCACATATATCTAGCGCACAAGAATTTTCTTCTGGCAAGTGGGTTTTTGAAATTTTTTAAAGGGCCAGGTTTTGGTCGTCGTCAGCTTAACGACGGCTTACCGAACCTCTGACTATCAGCTTGGTTTCAAAGCTTATTTTCTGCGGAGGTCGCTTTTTCCCCGCGATTTTCTCAAGCAGGAGCCGGCCCGCGGCCCGACCGATTTCCGACACCGGCTGAGCAACGACAGTGATCTGCGGATCGGTAAAAGTGGCCAGATTAAAATCGTCAAAACCGATCAAAGACACATCGTGAGGAATCGATATACCCATCGAGCGGAACGCCAAAAGCGCCCCCTGCGTCATCAAACTGTCCACCGTGAACAGTGCTGTCGGAGGATTTCTGCGACTGAACAGGCGTATGGTCGCATCGATGGCGTGTTCAACCGTCGATTGCGAGACCGATATCATTTTTTCATTCGGCTCTATACCATGCGCGAGCAACGCAGTCTTGTAACCGTTGAAACGCTCGCGTGACGTAAAGATGCGCGCATCGTCCTGCAAAAGCGCAATATTCTGGTGCCCCATTCCGATCAGATACTCAATGGCCTTGCGCGCGCCGCCTTCATTGTCAACAACGACGCTGTCGCACTCAATGCCTTGCGCCGCACGATCGATCAGCACCACGGGCACATTCTCATCGATCAGACGTTGCAGATGCAGATTATCCTCGGCTGAGGTTGGCGCTACTATGAAGCCTCGAATGCTGAGCGATTGCAAACTCGCCAGCAAGGATTTTTCCAGTTCCAATTGTTCTTCGCTGCTGGCGATGATGAGATTGTGCCCTTCTTCGCGCGCCAGCACTTCCACATCATGGGCAATTTTTGCAAAGAACGGATTTTGTATATCGCCGAGAACACAACCGATAATCGGAAGTTGACCGCTGCGCAAAGCCTGGGCCAGTCGATTGCCTCTATATCCGAGCTTCTCGGCGGCGGCCTGAACTTTTAGAGCCGTTTCATCACCAACATAACCGTAGCTGTTGAGCGCACGAGCAGCAGTGGCGCGTGAGACTTTTGCTAATGCTGCTACATCCTTCAAGGTCGCCGTTTTTTGCGTCATGTCATTTTCACAACTGATGATCCTTGACAGTAGTTATCATCCGCAGAAGCGCAAGAGTAGTACCGTTTATCAAATGATTTGCAGGTTGATCGATCGAAGATTATTTGGGCTCTGATCTATTGTGCGGTGAAAGGCCGGGCATATCAAAACAGCTTTCGTCGTATAAAACGGAATCGACCCGTCAGCTATTCTGACACTCTCGTGATGCGCTGATTGCCAGTCAGGAAACGCATGTGTCGATGGAGCGCAGACCGCTCGCCTTGATGGGAATTGAGCCCACGGCCCGTCAGTGATGTGGACAGTAATACATCATCTTGGATTATCAATGAATGTCGTGAATACGTTAGGGATTAATCAGTCCAGTCTTCTACTCGCAAGCCAGGAACACGATCAAATTCCCTACGATTGTTTGTAACGATTATCAATCCACGCGAGCGAGCATGGCCAGCGATCAATTGATCGTATGGACCGATTGGAGTTCCACTTCGGGCCAATTCGGCACGTAATTGGCCTGTATGGTTTGCTGCCGGTTCGTCATACGATAACACCTCAAGACGAGCTGCGAATCCCTCCACGACTAAAAGGTTCTTCTCAGGATGGGCAGACTTCTCCGCCCCGTAAATCAGCTCCATTAAACTGACTGAGCTGATGCATAACTGATCGTGGAAGCGGTTGAAGGCCTCGCGCACTTGCTGGGGCCGGTTCTTGATCGTGAAAATGCATATATTTGTATCCAGCATGTACTTCAGCATTAAAACGCCTCGCGTTCCTGTGAAGCAGGCTGATCACGCTCATTCATGAAGTCGGAAGTCGCCTCTAAGCCATCAAACCAGCTGTCCCAGACCTCACCAGCGGGTGCTATAATTCGAGTGCGCCCCACAGCAACAATATCGACGCGTTTCACATCAGCAGGCAAAGCTACGGCCTTTGGCAAGCGGATAGCTTGGCTTCGGTTGCTCTGGAATACGGCTCCCTGCTCCATCTGCGCCACTCCTAGTTCTATCCATATCGATATGATGTAATTAGTGCATCCAATGGGATATGTCAACGGGATATACATAACAGGATCCGACCAGACGAACAATCGATCTGACTATAACGAGCCTAGGGCCACTGGCTATTGCTGCACGCTGACTAGGAGCTATTAACCGTACGGCCAATTCAACGGGTTCATGCAGCTCCACTTCCAAATTGCCAGTCTAGATCGCCTTTTAATTATCAATGCTCATTACACCGGCTCTTGTTGAAACAAGAGCCCTACATAGATGGAACCGAGCCCATTCGATATAATAAACTATCTTCAAATAGCCACGTTTCGCATTGTTGCGGGCGATTTCTTAACTTATGAACCTACATGCAAAATAGCCCTGAAGGACGCTTAAGCTGCAACAATCGTTCCCTGAGCGACCGCCACCAGTATCGCATCGCAAACAATCTTGCATTGACACACAGCTTGCCGCTTCCCTTTGCTTAATGTCCAGGCATTTGCAAGCAATATACGGCCCTTGGCAGGTCGAACAAAGTTGATCTTGAATTCAGAGGTAAGCGCGTCACCGCCTAGAGCGAGCCCGCCTGCAAATGTCAGCGCATTATCTGCCAGATAGCTGATCACGCCTCCATGAACAAAGCCATGTTGCTGGGTATGATGCTCGCGGATAATCAGAGAGATATTTGCATTGCCATCACCGACAGCAACGAGTTCCGCGCCCAGATACTGACTGAAGGGCTGACTTAGAAATACCCTTCTGGCCAATTCTTCCACGTTCATCGTTTGGTCCTCCTTTCTTGCGGAAAGCCCCACCCTCAATTGATATGATCGCTTGCGGCCCGTCCCAGGAATAATGCTCATTGCCGGACTGTAAGCGGTGGCCCATCAACGTCGGCGTTAATGAACCTCTTCATGTTTCTGGCATCCCCTCCTCGCGTTCAGGTCGAGACGGAAACCTGCGCGGACTGCTCACGTAGATGAAATTGGACGCAAAAGCCCAGCTTAGATTGGAATTGTGCGCCAGCTATGAAGTCGATTTCGGCCTGTTGATAGTGATCCAGTCAATGACTGAGCGCGTGAGTAGACTGTTCTCTTCAGACAGACCGGGCCTGACGTGGGCAACAAATTCAACATCGGGCAACGAAGGCAGCAGCTCATTGGTGTCAACCGTCTGCAGTTTTGCGGGTATGGAACTCGAGTTCAATGGTGTGACCGCGAGCCCAGCTGCTGCCAATGCCGTCAAACTGCCGAGACTGGGACTGATGGTTATTATCAGCCATTTACAGTTTTTTGCAGCCAGCGCGACAAGAGCAGCATCCCGATAGGGACACGGTTCAGGAAAAACTGCGAGCGGGACGGTTGCTCCAGCTTCGAGCGAAGTCTTTCCGATTGCCCATCGGAGGGGCTCGTTCCACAAATGAATACCGGACTGGTCGCCACGGCATCGACAACCGATGATCAGGTCAAGTTCGCCCTTATCCATTATTCCCAGCAAAGAGTTTGTATTGGAAATCTGGATCTCTAGCGTTCGCCCCGAACGAGAGTCCTGAAACCTCTTCAATACAGATGGCAGCCAGGTGCTCGTCAAATCATCGGATGTGCCAATCCGCAAATGGACTGCGTTGGCGCTGCCTTTCATTAGTGTCCGCGCTTCCTCGCTCAGGCGCAGGATCGCCTTTGCGTAACCAAGCAGCGCCTGTCCTTGTGGGGTCAGTGCCACCGTGCGGGTATTGCGTTCGAGAAGAACGTTTCCCGCCTGCTCCTCCAGCCGCCGGATATGGGCGCTTACGGCGGATTGCGTCAAGTTGAGTTGCTGCCCTGCCTTTGTAAAACTTGATAGGCTGGCGACTGCCTCGAAGGTCCGCAACAGTACAATATCAAACACCGTTTCACCTCAGATCGTCATGAATAGCATGATGATAAATCGTTTCTCATGATGAATAAAGTTTGGTTCATTCTTTCTCGGCGGGAGATAGGAGATCGGCAGCATGTTGCTGGAAACCTGGATACCATTCGTCCTTGCCACACTGGTGTTCGCTTTCATGCCGGGTCCGGCCATTTTATATATGTCAGCGCAAACCCTGGCTTACGGGCAAAGAGCTGGCTTGATGGCAGCCCTCGGTATTCACCTCGGATGCTATGTCCATATAGCGGCGGCGTCTGCGGGGCTGGCGGCACTCCTGCACCATGCCCCCGTACTTTATTCATTCCTGCGGCTGGCGGGAGCTTTCTACATGTTGTGGCTGGGTGGAAGGATGATGTTTGCCTCCGTCGCAAACGAAGCAACCGAAATCTCCTCGCGGCACAGACGCGTTCTACGCGACAGCATCGTAGTCGAGATTCTCAACCCGAAGACTGCGTTGTTTTTTCTGACGTTCCTGCCCCAATTCGTCGATCCGCAAAGAGCGATGCCCGGTTGGCTTCAGTTCCTGCTGCTTGGTATCATCGTGAACGGAGCTTTCTCGCTCGGCGATCTTGCATCTGTGGCAATCGCCTCCTTCGCATCGCCACGCATTGCCTCCTCCGGTTTCGCTGACTGGATTCCGAAGGTTAGCGGTGGCGTCCTTGTCGGGCTTAGCGCCGCGCTCATGGTGCATTTCATTTGAACGGAACTTCAGCTCCCGAAGGCGATTATCGAATGGAGAGAAGGATGAGTATTTTGAAACGACCCTTTGCCGGAGCCTTAACCATTTCATTCCTGTGCATGCCAGCTGTGGCATCGGTCCATCAATGGGATGTCTATGAAAATTTGCGCTTCGGTTACTCCATCTGCTATCCGGCAGATCTTCTGACTGCTCAGCCCGAGGCCGATAATGGCGACGGCCGCAAGTTCACCGGCAAGTCGGGCGCAAAACTGGCGGTCTGGGGCAGCTACAATGTCCTCGAGCAGGACATGGATACCCTCATTGGCGGCCTTGCCGACGCTGGCGCCACCGTCACCTATCGCCGCGCTACAATGGACTGGGCCGTCGTCTCCGCTCACTGGAAAGGCAATGTTTTCTTCACCAAGCTCCTGCTAGAACGAAATGCGGCGGACGGCATCGACATAATTCGTGTCTTTCGTCTGATCTATCCTGCCAATGAGGTAAAAACCTATAACGCGGTGGCTGCGCGGCTGGCCCAATGCTTCAAGCAGACCGGTCGAGGCATCGACGACTGATTGCAACCCCTGCCTTCTGATCGCCATGATGAAAGGACAATACGATGAACCGGCAGCTGCTCGGACTTTCCCTGTTCTTTATCGGATCGCAGATGGCATGTCCCGCCGTGGCTGCCGACAGGCTGTTTGCACAAGCCACCGAGACTGACGATGAGCTCAAACAGCTCTTCAACCAGACTGGTGACATCTGCCTGCACAGCATAAGCCATGATGTCCAGATCGTCGTCGCCTGCGCATCAATGAGGATTTATGGCGTAGCGCTGAATGAAAGGGACTGGTGCTACGGGCACCGCGATGAACCGAACGCGCAGATGGATTGGCACCGCTGCGACGCAAGTTCCGAACGCTTTTCGCTCGACAAGCTGGTTGATGTTGGGATGTAAGGGACAATGCTGAAACCGATCTTCTTTTTTCTCATCAGCCTTCTGCTGCTGGTGCCGGTCTGCCTCTTCGTCGGATATGGGATAGGCGAAATCATCGCGGCTTTTGTCTATCCTGTAACGGTGTTGTCACGTTAAGTTTCTCTGGCCGGAAAGGCCAGGGGCTCGTAGATATTCAGGCGAAACAGGCCGCAATTTTCCATGCATCGAAAGCTTCGAGGCGATGGTAGCGAATTGTGTGTGCGGCTC
>NZ_WBWA01000048.1 GCF_008932295.1 Brucella tritici
AAGCGGGCGAGGATGGCGCGGCGCGGCTCAATGCCAATGATGCATGGACGGCATTCGACGCCATCAACGATCTGTTCGTACCGGGGCCTACCGGCACGAATGTTAATGATCTACGCGCGATTTTGATAACGGGCTAGTTTCGTCATCAAGAAGAATGCGGTTTGCCGCTCCGTCCAGATCGTCATACTGGCCGCTTTTCAACGACCAGAGAAAGGCGACAAGGCCAAGCAGGCCCAGAAACAGCGCGATGGGAATGAGAAAGAGAAGTCCGCTCATTTGTGCGCTTCCTTGATGATAGCAACAGGCGCGATAGTCTTCTGCGTCTGTTGCTTTTGTTTTCCGGCCCGCAACCGCAATGCGTTGCTGACGACCACGATGGATGACAGCGACATCGAAAGTGCTGCCACCAGCGGGGTGACATAGCCGAAAATCGCAATCGGCACGGCTATGATATTATAGCCGATGGAAAGCGCAAAATTCTGGCTTATCAAGCGCCCCGCTTCCTTCGAGACTGCAAAGGCAAGCGGTACTGCCGACAGGCTTTCACGCAGGAAGACGAAATCTGCAGCATTGCGGCCAATGTCGGCTGCGGTTGCAGGGGCCATGGAAACATGGGCGGCGACAAGGGCCGGAGCGTCGTTCAATCCGTCGCCGACCATCAAAACCTTGCTGCCTTCGCTCGATAGCTTCTGCACCAGTTCCGACTTGTCGGCTGGCAGTACTTCGGCTTTAAAATTATCGACGCCGAGATAACCGGCAAGCTTTTGCACGGCGGGCAGCCTGTCGCCTGAAATGATGCCAAGCTTCAGGCCTTTGCGCTTCAGTGTGGCGATGGCTCCGGCAGCGTCTTCGCGCGGCTGGTCTTCAAAGCGGAAGGTTTCAACCAGTTTGCCATCAATGGAAAGACAGGTTTCAGGGCCATCAGCATGAGGCATAGCGGCGGTATCATCGGCCCAGTCACGCTTGCCAAGCCGATAGATGGAGCTGTTCAGTTCGGCTTCGATACCTGCGCCCGGAACTTCCGCGATACGGGTAAAGGCGGTCATCGGTTTTGCGCCCGAGAACAGCGCAAGCGCCCGCGATAGCGGATGGCGGGAATAAAGCGACAGCTCTGCAGCGATCTCCAGATTGTGGGGATCAATCGCCTCGGCATTGATCAGTCTCGGCTGACCGAGCGTCAATGTGCCGGTCTTGTCGAAAATGGCAGTGTCGATCTCGGCCATCCGCTCCATGGCGGAGCCATCCTTGATCATGATGCCATTTTCAAACAGGCGTCTGGCCGCAACCACCTGCACAATCGGCACCGCAAGAGCAAGCGCGCAAGGGCAGGTGATGATGAGGGTGCAGATCGCGATATAGATCGAGCGATACCAGTCACCGCCCGTGTAGAACATCCAGCCGACAAAGGCCGCGAAGGCGGTTGCGTGGACCATCGGCACGTAGAGTTCAGAAGCGCGGTCGGCAAGACGACGGTAATAGGCACGCCCGCCTTCTGCGACATCCATCAGCCGCACCATTTCAGCGAGGAAGGAATCCTTGGCTTCCGCGGTCGCGCGGATGACAAGCGGCGTGGAGAGATTGAGCGTGCCCGCCCGAATATCCGAGCCGGGACCGACAGGAACCGCATCGCTTTCACCCGATGCAATGGCGCAATCAAGTTCCGAACGGCCTTCTTCCACCTTGGCATCAACGGGTACGCGCTCACCTGCTGCAAGAATGATGCGCATTCCGGGGTGGATTTCGTTGACCGGCAGGTAATTGCGTTCGTCATTCTCGCCAATCACCACCGCGCCGCGGCTGCCGAGTTGTGCCAGTCCGCGCACGGCAGAACGGGCACGGGCGCGCATCATGTAGTCGAGCGTGCGGCCGATCAGCAGGAAGAACAGCAAGGTCACCGATGCATCGAAATAGGCGTGCTGGCCATGATGCAGGGTTTCATAAACACTCATGCCGAAGGCAAGCGTGATGGCGAGTGCAATCGGCACATCCATATTCACGCGCCGTGCGCGCAGCGCATTCCAGGCCGAAACATAGAAAATCCGGCCTGAATAAATCAGCGTCGGCAGGGCGATGAGGCCGGAAATCCAGTGAAACATGTCGCGTGTGGCCGCATCCGCTCCTGACCAGACCGCGACAGACAGAAGCATCACATTGCTGGAAGCAAAGGCCGCGACGCCAAGCGCGATCAGAAGCCGCGTGAAGGTCGGGTCCTTGTCCTGCGCCATGTCGAAGATATGCGCTTCGTAGCCGAGCCTGCGAAGTGGATCGACCACATCTGGCGGCGTCTCTCCATCCTGCCAGCGCACGGTGACGCGGCGCGCTGTCAGGTTGACGCGGACATAGGCAACACCTGTGATCTTGCCGAGCGTCTCTTCGATATTCTTGATGCACAGGCCACAATGAACGCCGGGAACCGACAGATCGAGCTGGCGAAAACCGTCTCCAAGCGCACGGCTTGCAACCTGCATTTCATCTACAGAGATGGCCTGAACGACGGTCGCTATCTGTGCATTCTCGACGCAACAGCTCATAATATCCTCCCGTCCTTCACCAGAACGCGGATAATATGGCGGTATGGGTCTTCAAGACCGGCATCGGCATTCACTTCCATGATCCATGCACCCTCGCCAAGTTCCAGCGGGGCGGTCAGTATGCCGGGCTCACGAACCGACAGCGTGACCTTGGTGTCGTTCACATCGCCGACCGGGCGCTTGAATTCAACCGTACCTCCGGTCATGGCGACAGCCTTGCCGTTACGATCGGCCAGTTGCCAGGTGAAGATGCCTTTTTCAAAGGTGGGCTTCGACTGCCATTGCAGGGCGGCCTGCTCCTTGCCGGTCTGTGCCTTGTCGTTGAACTCCTGGCTGGCGACATAGGTGTTCTGCACGACCAGCCCGCTCCAGCTATGGATGGCATTGTAAGCCATGGTCAGATTGACGGCGATAATGACACCAAAGAAAGCGACCATGATGCCTAGCATATGCCAGCCGGTAAACGTGCCTGAGGTTTTCGACTTGATCGACATTATCTGCCCTCCGGTGCCATGAACGTTGCCTTGTAGCGTGCGTGTTCCGCGCCGTTTGCGTCGCGCACTTCGATTTCATAGTCCTCACGATGATCGGTTATCGCATCATGCGGCATGGTGACGAAGACACGCAATGTCTTCAGGCGGTCCGGCTCCACCGGCACGTCGTAATTGCCGTCTGTATCCGCTGTTTCATCCTGAACGGTCAGTGTTGCCCCCGGCAGGCCCTCGATGGAAAGACGGAAGGTGCGCGGCGTCGGGATCATGTTGAGCAGCTTGACCGTATAGCCATTGCGGATCGAGCCATCAGACAGAAGCACATATTGCGGAGTGCGGTCATGGAGCACGTTGATGCCGATGCGCTGGCGCGTTGACAGCGAGATGATGAGCGTCAGGCCGATCAGCGCCCATACGGCGAAGTAGAACATGCTGCGCGGGCGCAACACCTTCTTCCAGGACAGGTTCTGCACCTTGTCCGAGAAATTGTTCGGCGCCTTGTAGACGCGTGCCGGGTCGATGGGCGCCGTGCCATTATTGGTCGCGAGCGCCATGTTGAAGTCGTAGTCGGCCAGTGTCGCATAGGAGATGAGACCGCGTGGCTTGTCGATCTTGTCCATCACCGAATTGCAGGCATCGATGCACAGCGCGCAGGTGATGCATTCGAGCTGCTGGCCGTCGCGAATGTCGATGCCCATCGGGCAGGCAGCGACACAGGCATTGCAATCCACGCAATCGCCCACGGTTTCGCCTGCAGCAATAGCCTTCTTGGAATGGCGTGAACGCGGTTCGCCGCGCCAGTCATTATAGGTGACGGTAAGCGAATTTTCGTCCAGCATAGCGGCCTGAATACGCGGCCACGGGCACATATAGGTGCAGACCTGCTCGCGCATCAGTCCGCCGAAAATATAGGTGGTGGCGGTAAGGATGGCGACGGTGAAATAGGCGACGGGTGCGGCCTGACCGGTCACGAAATCCATGAGCAGCTTCGGTGCGTCGGCGAAATAGAAAATCCATGCGCCACCGGTCAGAACACCAATGACGATCCAGACGGAGTGTTTGGCAACCCGCTTCCAGACCTTGTCGAAGGTCCAAGGTGCCTTGTCGAGTTTCATGCGCACATTGCGATCGCCTTCGATGGCGCGCTCGACGACAAGATAGAGATCAACCCAGACAGTCTGAGGGCAGGTGTAGCCGCACCAGGCGCGGCCCGCGACAGAAGTGACGAGAAACAGACCAAGGCCCGCCATGATGAGCAGGCCCGCGACGTAGTAGAATTCTTGCGGCCAGATTTCGATGAAGAAGAAATAGAAGCGGCGGTTGGCAAGATCGATCAGTACCGCTTGATCGGGGGCATAGGGGCCGCGATCCCAGCGCAGCCAGGGGGTCAGATAGTAGATGCCCAGCGTAATGAGCATGACAATCCATTTGAAGCGCCGGAACTCGCCCTGCACACGCTTCGGAAAAATCTTCACCCGCGCCGCATAAAGCGACTGCCGGGTCTTGGGGGAATTGACTGCCTGAACGTCAATGCGTTCGACATCGTCTGACATTTGCCTTGCTCCTGAAGCGTGATCCCGGAAAGACAGAAGCTGGTTTCCCGGAATGATCGCACTTGCAACAATTGAGAGCGGGGTGGTTATTCGCCGTCCGTTCCAATGCAGTGGTTTGAAGTGTATCCCGACCTGCCGTTTAAGCCGGGAGCATCTGGCCCCCGCATCGGTTCCGATGTGGGGGCCAGTTATTGTTACTCACCACCGCCCAGCGAATGGACGAAGATGGCAAGCTGCTTGACGGTCGCATCGCCGAGGCGTGTTTCCCATGCAGGCATGACGCCATGCTTGGGATGCGATACCTGACGCACGATGGCGTCCTCGCCGGAACCATAGAACCAGATGGCGTCTGTCAGGTTCGGCGCACCGAACTCACGCAGGCCCTTGGCATCCGCGCCATGGCAGACAGCGCAGTTTTCGGCGAACACTTTCTGGCCTTCCGGCACCATTTCCTGATTGTGCGGCGTGCCGGAGAGGCTCACCACATAGGCTGCGACATCGCGGATCTGCTGTGGTTCCAGCACGTCGACAAAAGCCGGCATTTCGGAAACGCGGGTATCGGCATCGTCCTTCGAACGCACACCATGACGAATGGTCGTCAGAACGTCGTCGATGGCCCCCCCCCACAGCCAGTCGTCATCGTTGAGGTTTGGATAGCCGGGCGCCCCCTGTGCGCCAGAACCGTGGCACTGCACGCAGTTGACGCGGAAAGCAGCAGCGCCACCGGCAATCGCATATTGGCGCAGGTTTTCATCCGCCAGAATCTCGTGCACGTCCTTGGCCTTGATCTCGTCGATGATGCCCTGACGCTCGCTGTTGATTTTGGCGGTTTCCTCCCAGAAAGCGCCACGGCTCGACCAGCCGAGCATGCCGCCGGTGGAGCTGGAAATCAGCGGCCAGGCCGGATAGGCGATGACATAGGCAATCGCCCAGAAAATGGTGGCGTAGAATGTCCACAGCCACCAGCGGGGCATCGGATTATCGAGTTCCTTGATGCCGTCCCATTCGTGGCCGGTCGTCGCTACGCCGGTGACATCGTCGATTTGCTTGTCAGTCATTTGCGTCATCCTTGAAAGGAATATCCTTCGCGTGGTCGGCTATCTGCTTGCTGCCTGGCCGGAAGGCGTAGAAGACGACGAAGAGGAAAAAGAGCGCCATGCCGAGCAGACCCCAGCTATCGGCGAAAGTGCGCATGGTGTTGTAATCCATCGCTAAATCTCCGCTTTATCTTGCTTTGGGGGACTGGTCATAGGTCGAGAAATCGACCAGCGTGCCGAGCATCTGGAGATAGGCGATGAGTGCGTCCATTTCCGAGATCATCTGCGGGTTGCCGTCGAAATCACCAAGCTTGGCCTTGGGATAGCGGGCCTCGACACCGGAAGTATCGGCATCGGGCGTGGCCTGCGCCTTGAGATCGTCCAGCGCGCTGTCAATCATTTCCTGACTGTAGGGCACGCCGACTGCCACATTGGCCTTCAGATTGCCAGAAATGTTGGAGGCATCCAACGGACGATCCTTCAGGAAGGCATAGCTCGGCATGACCGATTCCGGCACCACGTCGCGCGGGCGGACAAGGTGCTGCACATGCCATTCGTTCGAGTAACGGCCGCCGACGCGTGCGAGGTCCGGCCCCGTGCGCTTGGAACCCCATTGGAACGAATGATCGTACATGGATTCCGCAGCAAGGCTGTAATGACCGTAGCGTTCCACCTCGTCGCGGAACGGGCGGATCATCTGGCTGTGGCAAAGGTAGCAGCCTTCACGCACATAGACGTCGCGGCCCGCAAGCTCCAGCGGCGAGTAGGGGCGCATACCTTCCACCTTCTCGATTGTGTTCTCGAGATAGAAGAGCGGTGCGATTTCAACGATGCCACCGACCGTCACCACGGCGAGCGATGCGATCAGCAGCAGCGTTGCATTTTTCTCCAGCTTGGAGTGGTTCTTTAGTATCGACATAAATCACACGCTCCTTATTCGGCAGGCTGCATGGCGGCGCCAGTTGCAGGCTGCGCACCGCCCATCGGGGCTTCGTTGCGCAGATTGCCGCGAATGGTCTGATAGACGTTCCAGGCCATCACGAAGCCACCGGCGAGGTAGAGCACGCCGCCAAGCGTACGGATGACGTAGTATGGGAACATGGCGAGCACGGTTTCCGCGAAGGAATAGACGAGGAAGCCCTGATCGTCGTATTCGCGCCACATCAGGCCCTGCTGGATACCGGCAACCCACATGGCAGCCGCATAGAGAACGATGCCGAGCGTCGCCAGCCAGAAGTGCCAGTTGACCATGCGGATCGAATAGAGCCGCTGACGGTTCCACAGCTTCGGTGCGAGATAATAGACGGCGGCAAACGAGATCATGCCGTTCCAGCCGAGCGCACCCGCATGAACGTGACCGATGGTCCAGTCCGTATAGTGCGACAGCGAATTGACGGCCTTGATAGAAAGCATCGGGCCTTCAAAGGTTGCCATGCCGTAGAAGGCGATAGCTGCAACCATCAGGCGGATGATCGGATCGGTGCGGACCTTGTCCCATGCACCCGAAAGCGTCATCAGACCGTTGATCATGCCACCCCAGGACGGCATCCACAGCATGATGGAAAAGACCATGCCCAGCGTCTGCGCCCAATCGGGAACAGCGGTGTAATGCAAATGGTGCGGACCGGCCCAGATATAGAGGAAGATGATCGACCAGAAGTGCACGATCGACAGGCGGTAGGAATAGATCGGACGCTCGGCCTGCTTCGGTACGAAATAGTACATCATGGCCAGGAATGGCACGGTCAGGAAGAAGGCAACGGCGTTATGGCCATACCACCACTGCGTCACCGCATCCTGAACGCCGGAGAAAGCCGAATAGCTCTTCACGCCGAGGAAAGAGACCGGGATCGCCAGATTGTTGATGATGTGCAACATGGCGATGGTGATGATGAAGGACAGGTAGAACCAGTTCGCCACATAGATATGCGGCTCCTTGCGTTTCAGGATCGTGCCGAGGAACACGACCAGATAGGCGACCCAGACGATGGTGAGCCAGATGTCGACATACCATTCCGGTTCTGCATATTCGCGGCTCTGCGTGATGCCGAGCAGATAGCCGGTCGCGGCCATCACGATGAAGAGCTGATAACCCCAGAAGACGAACCATGCGAGGTCACCGCCGATGAGGCGGGCGCGGCAGGTGCGCTGCACGACATAGAAGGACGATGCGATGAGCGCATTGCCGCCGAATGCGAAGATCACAGCAGAAGTGTGTAGCGGACGCAGGCGGCCGAAATTCAGATAGGGTTCCAGATTGAGATCGGGAAAGGCGAGCTGCGCGGCGATAACCACACCGACCAGAAAACCGGTCACTCCCCAGAAAACCGTTGCGATGACACCGTAGCGGATCGGGCCGTCCATATAGGTGGACTGGTCGACTTTTTTCGGCGTCAGGCCGTAATCGGCATTTCGCATCAGAAGAATGGTGAAGATGGCCAGTGTAGCGAACAGAATCCACATATGGGTTCTGAACAGCTCATCATGGGAAAATCCGGCCAAAAGCACAGCAAAAAGTGCTCCCAGACCGGAAAGGACTGTTCCAGCGGCGTAGTTCATGAAATCCCCTCGCAGCGCATGACAAGAGCCATCTCGAATGAGACAGCAATAGCGATAGGTTTCCTATCTGCGCTCAAAACGCAAGTGTCATTGATCTAAATCAAAGACAGCTGCAAAAAGCCCGAAAAATAGGGGAGAGAGCTCTGCTCAGGATTCATCGATATCCGGCTCCAGCTGGATCATGATGCGGGACGCAGAATTATGTCATCCGATAATCGTGCCCGGCACGATGATCGATGCGCTTAGTCCGCCTTGCGGGCGATTATGTAGATGCAGTTCGCCACTCATTCGCTCTGTCGCCATTTTCACGATTGCAAGGCCAAGGCCACTGCCGGTTTCGTTACGATGGGCGCCACGGAAGAAGCGCTCGGTCACATGCGGCATTTCATTTTCGGGAATGCCGGGGCCATCATCCTCGACGATGAGCCTGACTTTGCTGGCTTCGGCCTCGATCCGGCAGCGCACGGTGCCGTCCCTGGGCGAATGATTGACCGCATTTTCGATCAGGTTGCGAGCCGCAAGCGTGAAAAGATGCGGGGAGGGCAATTGCACCAGAGGCATGGCTTCCGGCAGTTCGATGGAAATGCCGCGCTGGGCTGCAGGCATCCGCATGTCGGTGGAGACCGCAACCAGAAGCTGGCAAGCCGGTTCATATGCCGGTGTTTCCATTTCGTCGCTGGTTTCGAGCGCCGCGAGATCGAGAAGCTGGTTGGTGAGACGGCTGGTGCGGTCAACGCCTGCCGCGATCTGGCGCACCGCATTGGCGCGCATTTTCTCATCCTTTGCACCTTCGGCAATCTGCGCCTGTGTCTTCAGTCCGGCGAGCGGCGTCTTCAGTTCATGCGCGGCGAAGATCGCAAAGTTGCGTTCACGCTCACGCGCCTCCTCGACACGATGGAAAAGCCCGTTCAGCGCTGTGACGGCGGGCGCAATCTCCTTGGGCAGGTTCTGTTCAGGCAGCGGTCGCAAGTCCTGCGCCTGTCGCTTGGAAAGCACGGACGCAAGACGGCTCAGCGGATCAAGGCCGCGCCGCACGCACAGCCAGATCATGAGCGCCAGAACGGGCAGCATCAGCAGGGCTGGCAGCACAAGACCGGTTACGACGTTTTGCACCAGCCTTTCACGAACGCTCAGGCTGTCGCCGACCATGACACGCAGTCCGAGCTGGGTATTTTCGACCGCGAACACACGCCAGCGGTCGCCCGCGACTTCCGTATCGGAAAAGCCGTTCGCGACATTGGTGAGCCGCACACCCGGCGCGCTTTCGGAACGACCCACGAGCTTGCCGTCAAGCGCCCATATCTGGCAGAATAACTGCCGGTCATAGAGCGGAAAATCCGGCATCGGCTTCAGCGACAATTGCCCGCCGTCGCCGTCCGGGCCAACTTCCACGCGATGCTCGGTGAGCAGAGAATTGACCATGCGCGCAGCCTCCATCAGGCGCGCATCGAGCACTTTTTCAAGCTGTGACTGGGTGCTGATGTGGATCCACACCACCGCGAAAAGCCAGACAAGACAGGTGACTCCGATCAGTATGCCGGTCAGGCGGCTGCGAATGGAATTCATGTGTTTGCACCCGCGAGACGGTAACCGACACCGCGCACCGTTTCGATATAATCGGAGCCGAGTTTCGAGCGCAGGTGGTGGATATGCACTTCCACCGCGTTGCTCTCCACTTCCTCCTGCCAGCCATAAAGCGCTTCTTCCAGCGAGGATTTGGAGAAGGTGGCAGTCGGCCGTTCCATCAAAGCGCGCAGGATCGAGAATTCGCGCCGGGTCAGCCTGACGGGTTCACCATGGCGAAGCACCGACATCTCAGCCGGATCGAGTTCCACGCCGCGCCATTCAAGCAGGGCATTGGCGCGTCCGGCACCGCGTCGGGCAACAGCACGCACGCGGGCTGCAAGCTCATGCAGATCGAAGGGCTTGCCGACATAATCGTCGGCACCTGCATCAAGGCCGGCAATACGCTCGGGCACCTGATCGCGGGCGGTCAGCAGCAGCACCGGCGTCTCGTCACGGCCGCGTCGCATCGTCTTGAGAATATCGAGACCAGAACCGTCGGGCAGCATCAGGTCGAGTACCACGGCGTTATAATTCTGGGCGGCGAGGGCTGCTTCCGCATCGCCGCAATTGGAAACGGCATCCACGGTGAAACCGGCAAGCCCCAACCCTACGGTCAGTCCGTCGAGGAGGATCGTGTCGTCTTCTACCACAAGTATGCGCATGAGTTCCTGTTTTCCGCCTTTATTGACAACTAGACGCACACGGGCTTTTCCCTGCGCCACCTTAAGGCTGCCTTAAGGTGGCCGGAGCATTCGCCTTTTGCAACATGGATCAATTTGTCCGAATCGAATTTATGCGGAAAATCGTAATGCGTCTCTTTGCGGGCCTTGCTGGCTTATTCATCAGTTTGTTTCTCGCGCTCGGCCCGGCATTGGCAGCGAACCCGCTCCCGGTCGATCAGGCTTTCCGCCTGAGCGTGCTGAAGGATACGGATGGCCGTCTGGTGCTCAACTGGCAGATCGCGGACGGTTATTATCTTTATCGTGATCACATAGAAGCGAAGGACGGGCGGGGAAATGCGCTTGCTGTAGACACGCAACCCGGCCAGCCCAAGGACGACCCGAATTTCGGTCGGCTTGAAGTCTATTACACCCATGCCACAGCAAGCGTAAAAGCAGATGCGCAGCCGCTGGCGCTGACCTATCAGGGCTGTCAGGAAGACGGCATCTGCTACCGTCCGGAAACGAGAACCGTCGATCCGGTCACGCTCGCCATATCCAGCGAAATGGGGCAAAAGGCCAAGGCGCTGACGCAGGCATCGGTATTTGCGCCGGCCGCATCGCAGTCCGCACCGCAGAATACAGCGTTTGCCCTTGCGCCTGAAAAGGGCATGGTCGAAGGGCTGCTCGATCAGGGCGGCACCGGGCTGGTGATCGCAGCATTTCTGGCCTTCGGTGTTCTGCTTGCTTTCACGCCGTGCGTTTTCCCCATCTATCCCATTTTGGCCGGAACGCTGGCGCGCGAGGGTGAGAAGCTGACGGCAAAGCGCGGCTTCACCCTTTCAGCAATTTATGTCGTCAGCCTGGCACTGGGTTTTGCCGTCGTGGGCGCAATTGCAGGCTGGTCGGGGCAGAACCTGCAAATGGTGCTGCAATCGAAATGGACCGCGCTTGCGCTGGCCGGACTATTCACGCTTCTGGCGCTCTCCATGTTCGGCCTGTTCCAGATACAGCTTCCAAATTCATGGGTCAGCGCGATTTCTTCGCGGACCGGTCCCCATGGCCAGCAGCGGACAGGTTCCAAGCGTTCTGCCGCCATTCTCGGTTTCTCGTCGGTGCTGATTGTCGGCCCCTGCGTGACGGCGCCCCTTGCAGGCGCGTTGCTCTATATCGCGCAGACGGCCAATGTCGCGTTGGGCGCTTCCGCGCTCTTTGCGCTTGGCATCGGCAAGGGATTGCCGCTCATTGCTTTTGCCACGCTTGGCGCTGGCACGCTTCCGCGCGCAGGCGCATGGATGGAAACGGTGAAGCAGATTTTCGGCTTCAGCTTTCTGGCGACTGCGATCTTCATGGCCGCTCCGCTTCTGCCGCCCGGCGTGGACATGGTGCTATGGGCGCTCCTGCTTTTCGGAACTGCAGGTTTCGCATTTCTCAAAATTCCGGGGCGCAGCGTTGTGGCGCGCACAATCGGTACGGCAGCTTTCGTTTACGGTGTCATTTTGATGCTCGGCGTGGCTTCAGGCGGAAAAGATCCGTTGCAACCGCTGGCCGCATTCGGTAACCGTGGCGGCAACCAGAATCTGGCCGCGCTGCAATTTACGCCGGTCGAGACTGTTTCTTCCCTTCAGGAGAAACTTGTTGAAGCGCGCGGCGACAAGCCGACGCTTATCTATTTCACAGCGGATTGGTGCGTAAGCTGTTCCACCGTGGAGCGCCGGGTTTTGCCCGACGATAGCGTGAAGAAGGCGCTGGGCGGTTATCAGCTCATCAAGGCGGATATTTCGCAGCTCACCAGCGGCAATGCCGATCTTATGGCAAAGCTTGGCGTGGCCGGTCCGCCGACGATGATCTTCTTCGATCGCATCAGCAAGGAACCGGAGGGAACCAGATTGGTGGGCGATGTCACGACCGCCTCTATCGAACGTTCGGTCGGCCTCGTGAGCGCTGACTAGAGCATTTCCAGCAAAAGTGCGAAGCGGTTTTGCGTCGGATAATGCGAAAAAAACAAAGAGATAGAGCATTTCCAATGATTCAAGAAAAACAGGAAATGCTTTAAAAACAAAGGATTTCAAGATGACTCGGGGGCTGGGGTTTTGACCGGAGTGAATGAAAAGCGAAATGCACGAAAAGCACTGTTGCGGGTGGCCTTGGTTGCCTGTCTGCCTTTTGCTGCCGCAGCATGTACGACCGCATCCGCAGATCGGCCGATTGCCGTCACCATGCCGCAGACTGTTGCCTTCACGCCAGAGCCTGTTGCCGTTGAACCAGCCAGAGAACAGGTTAGCCAACCGGCGCCGGAAATGCAGACGGCGAAGAGTGAATATGAGACCATGTATGGCGCGGTAAACGACCGCGGCAATCTCATTCCCGCACTTGATGTCAGCAAGATCGCGGATCGCAATCTGCGCCGCGAAGTTGACTATGCCACGACGGAGCCTGTTGGCACGATCGTGGTTGATCCCTATGCGCGTTATCTCTATCTCGTGCAGCCCGGCGGCAAGGCGATCCGCTATTCGGTGGGGGTCGGTCGCGCTGGTCTGACTTTCTCAGGGGATGCCAAGGTTGCCTACAAGTCGCAGTGGCCGCGCTGGACGCCGACAGCCAACATGATCAAGCGCAATCCGGAGCATTACGCAAAATACGCCAATGGTCTGGAAGGCGGCATCCGCAACCCGCTCGGTGCCCGCGCGCTTTATCTCTACCGCGACGGCAAGGACACGCTTTACCGTATTCACGGCACCAACGAGCCCTGGTCGGTCGGCAAGGCGGCATCGTCCGGCTGCATCCGTCTCTACAATCAGGACATCCTCGATCTCTACAAGCGCGCCACAGCCGGTGCGCGTGTCGTCGTGTTGGATAAATCCCAATCGGGCAAAGGAGGTGGCATGAAAGAGGTCGCGCTCACTGGAAGAACGGATCGCTGAGATGCAGATGATTTTGGGACAGTCACGTTTTGTGCCGTTTGGCTTACCTTATTGGGGTTTGAAACGCTTCAATGAA
>NZ_WBWA01000049.1 GCF_008932295.1 Brucella tritici
CCTTCATTGAAGCGTTTCAAACCCCAATAAGGTAAGCCAAACGGCACAAAACGTGACTGTCCCAAAATCATCTGCATCTCAGCGATCCGTTCTTCCAGTGAGCGCGACCTCTTTCATGCCACCTCCTATTGTCACGGGTGTTGTGTAGCAGCCTTATCGTCACGCCGCTTCTCCGAAACTGCTATTTTGAGGTCTGGACGATAGGCTGCGCTGACGAAGCAGTGTGGCACTTCCTCCAGTTGTTGCGCCTCCGACCTCTCACGTGCGCGAAGGTCAGATGGGCTTTCACCCGTGATGTCGCGGAAGACGCGACCAAACGTGCCCAAACTGGTCCAGCCAGTAGCATATGCGATTTCAGTCACAGGCTTGTCGGTGTCGCGCAGCAATGCCTTCGCGCGCTCTATGCGGCGTGAGAGAAGATAGCGGTGCGGTGGCACACCGAACGCGAGCTTGAACGCACGGGCAAAATGAGCCTTAGAGACGCCACTCACCTGCGCCAACCGGCGCACCGGCCAAGGCTCGTGCGATACGGCATCCAGTTTGTCCTTTGCCCTGAGCAGGCGACGCAAGAGGGCTGGATCTTGTCGAAATTGCTTAAGAGGCTGAAGTTGAAAATCGGAATTCATGGGCGCTCTCGAACTTGTTGGTGCTATTTCCAGGGGGATGAATTCTTCAATTTCCTCGGGGGAAACCCACCTTTTGTAAAATATCGAAAGCCGCTGACATATTTGCAAATCTTATAGGCTACCTTAAAGGCTGTCATTCAAAACGTGTCGACAGTAAAGGCGCCGTGCAAGTTTGCAATGCGAACCCCCGCTAAGCGGCGGATGCGCAATACGTTGTACAAGCAAACTTCAGGTGAAGAGGAATCGTGATATGCCTATATTTTTATAATAAGCCTTATACCTTGCAATACAACATTCATTGTTTAACCATGGTTGGCGGGCCTGCCTATGTTATTTGTTTCTCTGAGGAAACGCTGATCTAGGCCAGATTCTGATTGGCATTCAACACATCGTCCAATGGCTGGTGCCAGCGGTTCATCTCCTTTCACATCAATGATCGTTTTCGAAAGCGCCTTCGTTGTCTCAAACGAGCAAGCACGTCATCACACCGTGCGATGTTATGACGTAGACTACCGGATGAACGTCACCTTTTGCTGTGGGAAAAACAAAACTGTGGCGCTGACTGCAACGTCACTTCGGATCGAAAACGATGAGTTCATAGCCTCGTCGTCGGGACGCTTTCACTGTCTCAAGGTGACATTTTCGTGGCTGGTCTTGAAATTGGAACGAATGACGTCCGGATCGGCATGGCTTTCCAGAATTCGGCTCTGCTTCCCTGGCTCAACATTCGCGACAACGTAATGATGCCGCTGAAGATCGCGGCAATCTAAAGGAGGGGAACTTTTCGGGCGCCGATAAGGGGGCTTACTTAAACGCCGATTGACACGTTGACGTTGCGGTCTCGTTTTGCGACACATGAATGATGCAGACCGCTATCACAATCGATCAGGAGTATCTCGTAACACGGCTTAAGGCACTTCTTGCCATACCGAGCCCGACCGGGTTTACCGACGAAGCCGTCCGTTACGTCGCGCGCGAGCTGGAGCATCTGGGGCTTGAGGTTATGCTGACGCGACGCGGTGCCATTCGCGCGCGCAGGGCAGGTGTTACGGATAGACCGGCACGCGGGATTGTATCGCATATCGATACGCTCGGCGCGCAGGTAAAATATCTGAAGGAAAACGGACGGCTGGAGCTGGTTTCTATCGGCAACTGGTCGGCACGTTTCGCCGAAGGTGCTCGGGTTTCCATCTTCTCGCCCAAAGGAATCTATCGCGGGTCAATCCTGCCGTTGAAAGCTTCCGGGCATACTTTCAATGAGGAAGTCGATACGCAACCGGTCGGCTGGCCTTATGTTGAACTCCGCGTCGATGCACTCGCCCGAAATCGCGATGATCTGCTACAACTCGGTATCGATGTCGGTGATATTGTCGCTATCGACCCCGCGCCCGAATTCATCGATAATGGCTTTATCGTCTCGCGCCACCTTGATGACAAGGCAGGTGTCGCCATCATGCTTGCAGCCCTTAAGGCAATGCAGAGAGCCAATGTGGAAACGCCGGTCGACAGCTATTGGCTGTTCACCATCGGAGAGGAAGTTGGAGTGGGTGCCTCTGCAGTTGTAGTGCCGGATATTGCCTCGCTTGTCGCCATCGATAATGGCACGACTGCACCGGGCCAGAATTCATCGGAGTTCGGCGTCACGCTTGCCATGGCGGATCAGACTGGACCGTTCGATTACCATCTGACGAAGAAACTCTACGAGCTTTGCGGAGAGCATGACATTCAGGTCCAGAAGGATGTGTTTCGTTATTACCGCTCAGATGCTGCGTCTGCGGTCGAAGCGGGGCATGATGTGCGCACGGCTTTGCTGACCTTCGGTGTCGATGCCTCGCATGGTTATGAGCGCATTCATCTGAGCGCGCTCACTTCCATTGCAAAACTTGCAGTTCATTATGCAATGAGCGAAGTCGAGATCAAACGCGATGCCGAGGAAACCGCCAAGGGCCTCAAGGGTTTCACGCATCAGAAATCAACTAAGGCAGAGCAGGATTTGAAACCCGAGGATACACCTGCAGAATAGGCTCTGAACTTTTTGAAATCACGAGCGGGCTCAGGCCCGCTTTTTTGTCTCGCAAAAATTAATTATGATAATTCATTGATGATCGTTGATTTATGCCTATAAATTAGAGTCTGACGGATTTGACAAATGAAGGGGAACCCCATGAGAAGGTTATTCCGTGCCGTCCTGACTGCTATGGCGCTTTCGGTCGCCGGAGCGGGCACAGTCGCGCTGGCGCAAACGCCGCCCAATGTGCTGATTGTCGGGCAGATTGCAGAGCCGCAATCGCTCGATCCGCATACAGTCACGGCCACCAATGATTTCCGCATCCTAGTCAATATTTATGACGGCCTTGTGCGCTACAAGGACGGAACGCTGGAAGTAGAACCGGCACTGGCGGTAAGCTGGACGATTTCGGACGACGGCAAGACCTATACGTTCAAGCTGCGTCAAGGCGTGAAGTTCCATGATGGTTCGGATTTCAATGCCGAAGCGGTCAAGTTCAACTTCGACAGAATGCTAAAGGAAGACCATCCATTCTATAACACCGGCCCATTTCCGCTTTCGTTCAATTTCTCGTCCATCGATGCAGTCAATGTGCTCGATGAACACACTGTCGAGTTCAAGCTGAAGGAGCCTTTCGCTCCATTTCTTTCCAATCTGGCCTATCCGACCGGCCTGATCGTGTCGCCGGAAGTGGTCAAGAAATACGGTAAGGAATTTGGCCGTCATCCATCCGGAACCGGTCCGTTCAAGTTCGCGGAATGGCAATCCGGCCAGCGTATGGTGGTGGAGCGTAATCCCGACTATTGGGACACAGCGCCAGCATTGGAAGCAGTTGTGTTCCGCCCGATCACGGATGCCAATACACGCGTCGCGGAGATGAGGGCAGGCGGGCTGGATGTCATGGTGGAAGTGCCGCCGGATAATCTTGCCACCTTCAAGCAGGACGCGAATTTCGCGGTTGCCGAACAGGCGGGCCCCCATGTCTGGTTTACCATCCTGAACGCGAAGAGCGGTCCATTCGCGGATAAGAAAGTGCGTCAGGCAGCGAATTATGCGGTTAACAAGGAGGGGCTTGTTGACAATGTTTTGCAGGGTTCCGCAACCGTTGCTGCGGGGCCGATCCCGCCTGCCTTCAACTGGGTCGAGAACAAGACCGAACCCTATCCCTATGATCCGGAAAAGGCCAAGGCGCTCCTGGCCGAAGCTGGTGCAAGCAATCCCGAGATTACGTTCTACGTAACGGAAGGTGGTTCGGGTATGCTCGATCCAATCACCATGGGTGCTGCAATTCAGGCCGATCTCCAGGCTGTGGGCTTCAAGGTCAAGATCGAAACCTATGAGTGGAACACGTTCCTTGGCCGGGTCAATCCGGGGCTGGAAGGCAAGGCCGATATGGCCGAGATGGCTTGGATGACCAATGATCCGGACACGGTGCCCTATCTGACGCTGCGCAGTGATGCGCTGCCGGACAAGGGTGGTTTCAATTCCGGTTACTATTCCAACCCCAAAGTGGATGAGCTTCTGGAGAAGGCTCGATCCTCGACCGATCAGGCCGAGCGCGGTAAGCTTTACGGTGAAGTGCAAAGTATCGTCCATGACGACGCACCATGGCTTTTCGTGGCGAATTGGAAACAGAAAGCAGTCACGACTGCAGCCGTCAAGGGTTTCAAGCTGCAGCCGTCCTTCCTGCTGCATTTGAAAGACGTAACCAAGGAATAAGCAGGGAGGGCATTCATGCCAGCCTATATTCTCAAGCGACTTTTGGCCGTTGTTCCTGTGTTGCTCGGGCTCTCGATCATCGTTTTTCTCGTCATGGCGATGATGCCGGGTGATACGGCGACCGCGTTGCTTGGATCATATGCGACGCCGGAAAATGTCGAGCGGATCAATCGCGATCTTGGTCTCGACAAGCCGTTGTTGCAACAATATTTCATCTGGATGGGCAATCTCCTGCACGGTGATTTCGGGCGTTCCTTCGTGCTCAATCGTCCGGTGCTGGATGAGGTTATGGAGCGCTTTCAGGCGACACTCGTGCTTGCGGGCGTAGCACTCGTACTGTGTTCAGTCTTCGGCCTGCTCGCGGGCATCGTTTCGGCGGTACGCCAGTTCGGCTGGGCAGACAGGACGATCACTTTCATCGTGCTTGCCGGAATTTCCATTCCCTCATTCTGGTTGGGGTTGCTTCTGATCTATCTCTTCGCGGTCCATTGGCGCATTCTGCCAGCGTCCGGCATGTATGCTGTTTATGGCGGCGGTGACCTGAAGGATCTGCTCTGGCATCTGATCCTGCCTGCCACGACGCTGGCCGTGGTAGCGGCAGGCGTGATCGCACGTCTGACCCGCGGCGCGATGCTGGAAGTGCTTCGCCAGGACTATATCCGGACAGCCCGGGCCAAAGGTCTCAACGAACGTCGCGTGATATACGGTCATGCGTTTCGCGCCGCACTGGTCAGCGTCATTCCTGTGATCGGTATTCAGGCGGGATTTGTGCTGGGCGGCGCCGTCTACATCGAAACCGTGTTCCAGTGGCCCGGTATTGGCGCCATGCTGGTGAAAGCCATTTCCACCCGCGATATCTTGCTGGTGCAGGGTGGCGTGCTTGTGGTTGCCGCGAGTTATGTCCTCTTCAATCTACTCGCTGATGTCATTCAGACCATACTCGATCCAAGGATACGCTCATGAGCGCGCTTCCAGAAATTTCTGCCGCGCCAACGGCGGTCCGCATGTCATCATGGCGACTCCTGATGAGCAATCGACTGGCGGCTTTCGGTTTTTTTATGCTGGTCCTGATCTGCCTCGTCATTCTGCTGGCCCCGGTTCTCCCGCTTCCCAATCCTGACGCGACTTCTCCCGCAATGCGATTGAAACCCGTGTTCAGCGAAGGACATCTTCTTGGAACGGATCAGCTCGGGCGGGATATATTGAGCCGCGTCATATGGGGCACGCGTGTGTCTGTTGCAGTAGGATTTGCAGCGACGCTGATCGCAGCGATTGTTGGCTCGGCGATCGGTCTCGTGGCCGGCTATGCGAGCGGACGAACCGACAATCTGATGATGCGCGGCATCGATATGCTGATGGCATTTCCTTATATCCTGCTGGCGCTGGCTATCGTGGCGGTGCTCGGGCCGGGTCTGATGAATGCGCTTTACGCGATTGCGGTGGTCAATATTCCGTTCTTCGCGCGTAATGTTCGCGGGGTTACGCTTGGTCTCGCGCATCGTGAATTCATTGATGCTGCCCGGCTCTCCGGAAAAAGTCCGGTTTCGATCCTGTTAAGCGAAGTGCTGCCCAATGTGCTGCCGGTTATCGTCATTACCATGTCGACGACGGCAGGCTGGATGATCCTCGAAACGGCTGGCCTGAGCTTTCTCGGCCTGGGGGCACAGCCGCCGCAGGCCGATCTCGGCTCCATGCTCGGCGAGGGCCGCGCGCAACTGTTCAATGCCCCGCACGTATCCATCGTGCCGGGATTGATGATCTTCCTGCTGGTCATCAGTCTCAACGTATTGGGAGACGGAGTGCGCGATGTTCTCGATCCGCGATTGCGGTCAAGTGCGCTGGGGCGGCCAGGCGCGATAACCGATATTGCCAGGGACCGGTCATTACCCATGATCAAGGATAGCCAAAAAGCTCTTTCTATTGCCGGTCTCGAAACGGGCTTCGTCAATGGCGAGCATTTCACTCCCGCTGTCCGCAGCGTTTCACTGGAACTTGAACGCGGCGAATGTCTCGGCCTGATCGGGGAGAGCGGATCGGGCAAAAGCGTGACCGCCCTGTCAGTAATGGGCCTCGTGGCGTCCCCGCCCGGACTTATCCGCGACGGCGCGATCTATCTGGGCGACCGGGACGTTCTTTCAATGTCTGAAACCGAGTTGACGGCGGCACGGGCCGCAAGAGTTGCTTATGTGTTTCAGGACCCGCTGACGACGTTGCATCCTATGTATCCGGTCGGTCGGCAGGTCGAGGAAGCAATTGCAGCGCATCGGCGGATCGGAGCCAGTGAGCGGCGGGAACAGGCGATTGTGCTTCTTGACAAGGTTGGCATTCCAGATGCAGCGGAACGGGCCAATCACTATCCGCACCAGCTTTCAGGTGGCCAGCGTCAGCGTGTCGGCATTGCCATGGCTCTGGCCAATGATCCCGATATCATCATTGCGGACGAGCCGACCACGGCGCTCGATGTCACGGTGCAGGCGCACATTCTCGAGCTGCTACGCGATCTCCAGCGTGAGCGCGGCATGGCTCTCCTGTTTATCACCCATGATTTTGGAGTGGTTTCGGAGATCTGCGACCGCGTGGCAGTGATGAAAGACGGCGAGATTGTCGAGACGGGCACAACTTCGGCAGTTCTTTCCAATCCGCAGCACAGCTATACGAAACGCTTGATAGCCTGCGTTCCCGAGCTTGGGCAGGGCGCCGACTTTCTGGAACGTGTGGCTGGTCTCTTCAAGAGCGAAAACGGGAGGGCGGCAGGATGAGCGGAAATGCGATCAGCGTTCGCGATCTCACTAAAACCTTCGGTGGCGGACGAACACTTCTGGGTAAAGAGCGTCACAAGGTCGAGGCGGTTAAAAATGTTTCGTTCGATCTTGGAAGCGGTGAGACACTGGCGATTGTCGGTGAAAGCGGATCGGGCAAAAGCACGCTCGCCAGAATGCTCGTCGGGTTGACAGAACCGACGGGCGGTACGATGACGATTGCTGGACGCGATGCGCATGAACTGCGAAATTCCGGTGCGCGGGCATTCGGCAAGGTCATACAATATGTGTTTCAAGACCCTGTCGCTTCACTCAATCCCCGAAAGACGATCCGGCAGATACTGGAAACACCACTCAGGCTTCTGAGCGGGCTGGATTCAGCTCAGTGCCAGCAACGCATGATCCAGTTGCTGGACGCCGTTCAGATGCCCAAGGATACGCTGGAACGCTATCCGCATGAATTCTCCGGCGGGCAGGCGCAGCGTATCGCCATTGCGCGCACGCTGGCCGCTGAAGCGGAAATCGTGGTGCTCGATGAACCAGTTAGCGCGCTTGATGTCTCAGTTCAGGCACAGGTTCTTCTGCTTCTGGATCAACTGAAGAAAGAGTTTGGTCTCTCTTATCTCTTCATCAGTCATGACCTTGCCGTGGTGGAAGCCATCTCCGACAGGGTTGCGGTTATGTACTTCGGGGAGATCGTTGAAGAAGCAACCGCAAGCGCTCTTTTTGCCAGACCTGAACATGCCTATACACGACAACTCGTGGAAAGCGCGCCGCGCATAAGGAGAGAGTAGCAAGATATGGTCAGAATGGGCCGGAATTCCGATCACGAACCGCAATCGCGCGCGAGGGCGGCAAAGGTCCGTCGGCGACCGGAAGAGATTGCCGACCGTATCAAGGATGTTATCCGTTCCGATGCATTGAGGCCGGGAGATCGACTGCCACAGGAAAAGGAACTGATTGACCAGTTCAAGGCCGCCAAGGGCACTGTGCGCGAAGCGATGAAGGCGCTGGAGACGCAGGGTCTGATTTTTACGCGCAGCGGTCCCGGCGGCGGGGCTTTTGTGGCCGAACCTTCCGCCCAGCACGCAATGGAAATGCTTGGAAGCTATTTCTTTTTCGATCAGCCGAGCCTTGCCGAAGTTTACGCTATCCGTAAGCTTCTCGAACCGGAGGTTGCTGCTCTCTTGTCCGGCAGATTGACTGGTGACGACATTGCTCGGCTGGAAAATGCGATGCGGGTCTACGATCGCCCGCCGGTCGATCTTGATGATCAATATCGCCAGCGCATTGCGGAACTTGATTTCCATTCCTTGCTGGCACAGCTTTGTCCGGACCGTCTGTTGGGCTTCATCTGCGGATTGACCCACAATCTGTTGCGAAGCCTGCCAATAGCGCGCGCGATCTACGCTGATCCGACACCGGCTTCGCGCGAAGAAGGACTTATCTTCCAGCACCGATTGCTTGCAGCGCTTGTCGAAAATCGCAGCGAGGATGCGCGCCGTATAACGTTTGAGCATATGGTTTCCGCTGAAAACTATATGCTTTCCAAGGCGAATTTAGTCGGGAAAGCCACGTAGTGGAAACGAAAAAGTTGGGAACAATCCCGGCGCTCCCGCATTTGCAATTATGCAGGCCGCCGCCTTAACAGATGCGACGGCTTCATTTGTTTATGAATGACAATGGAGGTTTCGACCCTTTTTATGTGTGGTATTTGCGGAGAAGTCAGGTTTGACGGTGGTTCGCCGTCAGTTTCGGCAGTCTCGAAAATGGCGGATGTACTCAGTCCTCGCGGGCCCGATGCATCCGGGATTGTGATCCGGGGCAATATCGGCTTCGGGCATCGAAGATTGAGAATCCTTGATCTTTCCGAAAAATCGCAGCAACCGATGATCGACGCCGACCTCGGTTTGATGCTTGTGTTCAATGGCTGCATCTATAATTTCCGCGAATTGCGCACAGAGCTGGAACAGAAGGGCTACAAGTTCTTCTCCGACGGTGACACAGAAGTCATTCTCAAGGCATGGCATGCATGGGGCGAAAGCTGTGTAACGCGTTTTCTTGGCATGTTCGCTTTCGCCATTCACGAACGTGATACCGGCAGGATTATCCTCGCGCGTGATCGGTTCGGCATCAAGCCGCTCTATATTGCCGAGGCGGAGGGTGCCTTGCGGTTCGCCTCTTCCTTGCCTGCTCTGGTTAAGGCAGGCGGCATCGACACCTCGATAGACCGCGCGGCCTTGCACAATTACATGAGCTTTCATGCCGTCGTGCCGCCACCGCGCACGATCTATAATGGTGTTCGAAAGCTTCCCCCGGCGACGATCCGTGTTTACGAACCGAATGGGCGCTTCACTGACCGTATTTATTGGCAGGCACCCTATCGGCGTCTGCCGGGTGACGGCGCGTTGAGCCGCGAGGAATGGCAGGAACAATTGCTCGATATGCTGCGCGTCGCTGTCAAGCGCCGGATGATTTCCGACGTCCCGGTTGGTGTGCTGCTGTCCGGCGGGGTGGATTCCAGCCTGATCGTCGGTCTGCTTGCTGAGGCAGGTCAATCGGACCTGATGAGTTTTTCAGTTGGTTTTGAGGAAGCAAACGGGGAAAAAGGCGACGAATTTGTCTATTCCGATCTGATCGCCGAGCATTTCGGGACCGAACATTATAAGATCTTTGTGCCTTCTGCAGACCTCATGGACGCCTTGCCGGGAACGATCGCGGCAATGTCCGAACCAATGGTGTCCTATGATAATGTCGGCTTCTACCTTCTTTCCAAGGAAGTTTCGAAGCATATCAAGGTTGTCCAGTCGGGACAGGGCGCGGATGAAGTGTTCGGCGGCTATCACTGGTATCCACCGCTAGTCGATTCCAACGATGTCGTCAGCGACTATGCCAAAGGGTTCCGTGACCGGTCGCACGACGTTCTCGTCACGCAGCTATCGCCGGAATGGATGCCGGAACGTGATTACAGTCAGGACCTTCTGGAAGAACATCTGCTGCAGGATGGAGCGGATACGCCTGTTGACCGTGCGCTGCGGCTCGATACGAATGTGATGCTCGTGGACGATCCGGTCAAGCGCGTGGACAACATGACGATGACCTGGGGGCTTGAAGCGCGGGTGCCGTTTCTGGATCATGAGCTGGTCGAGCTTGCCGCCCGCATTCCGCCGGAGGAAAAACTGCGTGACGGCGGCAAGGGTATCCTCAAGGATGTGGCGAGGAAGGTCGTTCCAAGCGAAGTGATCGACCGCAAGAAGGGATATTTCCCGGTTCCGCAGCTCAAATACATCGATGGCCCTTATCTCGATATGCTGCGAGACGCCCTCTCTTCACAAAAGGCGAGGGAGCGCGGACTTTTCCAACGCGATTATCTTGAACGCCTGTTTGCAAAACCGTCCGAACACATAACGCCGTTGCGCGGTTCTGAGCTTTGGCAGGCTGGCCTCCTTGAAATGTGGCTGCAAACGCAGGAGGCATGAAATGCGGAAAACCGGTGAGGTGGATATGAACCGGCAGAAAGCGAAAGGTCGCAAAGCCTTTTCGCACCGTCTAACGCGCTTGCGTACGCCTGAAAGCGCAGGCTTTTATCAGGAACATGCGCACGGCCATGACAAGGCGGGAAGCGAAGATCGCAAGCAGGATATGGTTGTCGATTGTGGCTGGGGTCGGCTGCTCTTCGCGCAGACCTTCGAAACCAATGAGGCCATTGTGGAAGCTTTGCGGGCGGAAGCACCAGCAAGCCGCGATATCGTCTTTTACGTCAGCGATCCTCATGTGCTGCTGTCGCTCGCACCACACGAGATATTTCTCGATCCGTCGCATACGTATCGGATTGAACTTGCTACCTATCGCCCGGGCGGGCGGCGGACACGCGGCATAACCATCCGTCGTGCAGTCTCCGAAGTGGACGCGGAAGGCATCAACGCCGTCTATGCGGCCTGTGGCATGGTTCAACTGCGTCCCGACTTTTTCTCATCGGAGCGAGACAACCGTGCTGTTACCTATTTTGTGGCTCAGGACGATGCTACCGGCGAAATTGTTGGCACTGTGACGGGTATCGATCATCAGCGTCTTTTCGACGATCCTGATCGCAGTGCTTCGCTCTGGTGTCTTGCGGTCCATCCGCAAGCACGACAGCCCGGTATTGGCGAAAAACTGGTGCGTAAACTTGCCGAGCATTTTCAGGCTCGTGGTTTGAACCATATCGATCTATCGGTTCTGCACGACAATGAGAATGCTATAAGGCTCTATGAAAAGCTGAAGTTTCGCCGTGTTCCGCTCTTCGCGATCAAGCGCAAGAACGCAATAAATGAGAAGTTCTTCGCCTCACATCTGGAATCCTTTGACGCGCTCAATCCCTATGCCCGCATCATTATTGATGAAGCGGTGCGCCGTGGTGTTCAGATTGAAGTGACCGATGCCGATGGTGGCTTTTTCCGTCTCTCCTATGGCGGACGCTCGGTTCATTGTCGTGAGAGCCTATCTGAAATGACATCTGGTGTCGCAATGTCGATCTGTGACGACAAGGCCGTGACGCGGCGTGTCGTCGAGAAGGCGGGTTTGACAGTGCCGGAGCAGATCGCCGCCGAAGCGAATGACGATGCGCTGGAAGATTTTCTAAAGCATCACGGCAAGCTGGTGGTGAAACCAGCCCGGGGCGAACAGGGAAGAGGCATTTCCGTCGGGATTTCGACCATGAAAGACCTGCGAACGGCGATCAAACAGGCGCGAACCGTGTGCGACCGTGTACTGCTGGAGGCGTGTTTTGAAGGCGAGGACCTTCGGCTGGTGATAATAGACTACCAGCTCGTTGCAGCTGCAGTTCGCCGCCCGCCACGGGTGGTCGGCGATGGCAAAGCAACAATCCGCAAGCTTATCGAGATACAATCCCGCAGACGCGCTGCGGCGACAGGCGGAGAAAGCCGTATTCCTGTAGATGCTGAAACGAAAAGATGCCTAGAGGAACAAGGTCTGTCGCTCGATTCTGTTTTGGAGGATCATCGCGAAATTACGGTCCGCAAGGCGGCCAATCTTCATACAGGCGGTACGATCCACGACGTTACAGCTACTGTTCATAGAGACCTTGTTGATGCTGCCTGTAAGGCTGCCCGGGCAATCGGTATTCCCGTTGTCGGGATCGATTTCATGGTCAAGCAACCCAAAAACCCGGATTATATCTTCGTTGAAGCCAATGAGCGTCCGGGGCTTGCTAATCATGAGCCCCAACCGACTGCCGCAAGATTTCTCGATTTGTTGTTTCCTGGATCAAGATAATGGTAATTTAGCGAAATCGAGATTAATTTATGTTCGTCGGAGAGGCACTCCGGCGAAAGCTGCGTTTTTGACTGGCAACCTGGAAATTAAGCGGTTCGCCTTTGGTCGGACCAGAGCATCTTACCTGTGTCTTTAGATCAAAGACGGAGTGCCAACCAATTAATCTGTCCAACTTTCTGAATTTTCAGTGGGATTCAAATTGTACGAGCTGACAAGCCAGTATGGAGGTTTGGAGGCCCCCAACACCCTCGATTTTCGTCCCGATGGCAAGAGGGTGACGGTGTTCTTGCTATCCATTCGAAAGACGAAGGAGTAATACTCCTAACCCGGATAAGTCATTGTCAGGATTTGTTGACTGGTGTTGTTACTCATGAACAGTGAGTTGAAACCAAGTGTCGAGAAAGCGGCTTCGTTTTAATCCATCCAGATAAACCAGAAGCTCCGGCCCAAGCTCGACAGGTTGCAGCGATGCTACATCCGAAGGGCTCGTTTCCGATACAAGACCAGTTTGTTGAAGGATCGCCTGACCGTTAGAAGACAGAAGGGTGTTGTCACGTTAACTGGGCTGCAGTTGCCTGCCTGACGGTTTGGGCGTAAATTTTGGCGATGCAGACATCAGATATCATCTTCAAGCGTCACCGTTTTCCGCCACAGATCGTTGCTCATGCGG
>NZ_WBWA01000050.1 GCF_008932295.1 Brucella tritici
CAATCCTCGTCAGGAGAAAGTCATTGCGCGTCTGTTCGAGGCGGGACCGGATGGCTTTATCGGTGGCCTCAGCGCGGACAACTATCTCGCCATCACCCGCACGTCGCGCGCCACCGCCACCCGCGATGTGCAGGACCTGGTCGACAAAGGGGCGTTGACGCGCAGCGGTCAGCTTCGTTTCACCCGATACGCGCTGAACTGGGGCAGACCGCGTGGGGAATTCTGATTTAGAGTCATTAACAAGCTCGACCCGTTCCTTGTAAATGACGTAGCTCCAATTCCAGATTGCCAGTCAACAAACTGAATGCGACTACCTAATCGCCTTCAACCCGAGTCTAATTGCAATAATTAATTCCAAAACTTAACTCGAGAAGCGCGTCAAAGAAGATAAAATGCGCTTGAGGTAAATCCCATACTTCTTATACCCCGAGAGCGTTCTATCCTTTTCTATGGTTATTCCCCTTACCATCGTACGCACGGGCCAGGCCCTAATTGTCATACGCTCGTAAGGTGTGTAGTCCGCACCGTGCTGAAGCATCTCGTTCGTTAGTGTCACGATCCGGCTTGGATCGCATAGCGTAATGTCGGCTCTGTTGTAAAAAAACGAGCTGTCAAGGAAAGCCTCTCGTTCTGTGTTGTCAAGCGGTCTGACCTTGTAGATACTGGGTGAGTTCCACGGCTTCTGTCAACGCGCTCGGCCCGATACCAAAAGCGCGTTCAACGATACTCGCTTCCCCACGGATGTATCGTGTCAGGTTGAAAATAGCAGCCTGGCCCTTGCGCAACGCTCGCATGACCTCGAAGCCCTTGATCGTCGCATATGCCGTCTTCAACGTCTCGAACCCTCTAACTGGTTTGATCATCTGCTTCAGCTTGCCGTGGTCAGCCTCGACAACATTGTTCAGGTACTTGACCTGCCGATGCACCAGTTCATCAGGGCATTTGCCTTCGGCTTTCAACCGCGCGATGGCAATCCCGTAGGTTGGTGCTTTGTCAGTGTTGACGACACGCGGCTCTTCCCAGTTTTCAAGGCGTTCAAAGCCTTCCCCAAAAAGCGCTTGGCTGCTTTGGCGTTACGCGTCGGAAACAGGTAGAAATCGATCGTGTTGCCGACTTTGTCGACGGCTCGGTAAAGGTAAGTCCATTGTCCCCGGACTTTCACATAGGTTTCATCAACCCGCCAACTCGTTGACTGTGGTCGGCGCCAATGCCAGCGCAGCCGTTTTTCAATCTCCGGCGCGTATTTCTGGATCCAGCGATAAATCGTGGAATGATCGACGGGCACACCGCGCTCACCCATCATCTGTTCAGATCGCGGTAGCTGATCCCATACCGGCAATACAACCGCACCGCTCATAAAATCACGTCACCGTGAAAATGGCGCCACTTGAAATCGCTTATCAAAAGTCTCGCGGAAAATTGTTGGCACTCTTTCGGACATCGGCAATTTTTTGCAACAGAGCCCTTCATGTCGAGCCCCTCGATCTTCCGTTGCCTTTCCGTGGCCCGAGAAAGAATGCATTTACGCGATGTTGCAGGGCACGGAATTTTTCACCGCGCGATTTCAGCATATGCTCCTCAAGCAACGGGATGCCAGAGACATGCACCAGCAGCCAATACATCTGGATCGGAGCAAGCAGAGACAGCCAGCTCCATGACGATGCGGTAATTGCCATCAACGGCCACGCGCACCAGAACAGCCATTCAAAGAAATAGTTTGGATGCCTAGAATAAGCCCAAAGACCGGTTTCGCAAATTTCTGTTTTGGCTTCTGGGGTCTTGCGAAACTGCGCAAGCTGCGCGTCAGACAGCGCTTCACCCGTCAACGCGATGGCGATGATTGCAACCCCGACCGTATCCCAGACATATGGAAAACCAGGGCGACCAACCACAGCGAGATAGACAGCCAGAACCAAAATGAAGGCTGCGAGAGCCTGTATCTGCAAAAACCAATATAAGCGAACGGAAGCGTTTTCGCCCCATTCTTTTAGCAGCTTTGCATAACGCGGGTCTTCGCCATGGCGCATGCTACGCTTGGCGATATGAAAGCCAAGACGCAGCGACCACACCAGAATGAGGATCATTATAGCTAAGCGCCGTTGCCATGTCGCATCTGCAAGAATAATGGCTATGACTGAGCCCACCCCCACTGAAAACGACCAGATGGCGTCGATCCAGCCGCTTTTGCCGGTCTTTCGTTCAAGCGCCCAGGCAAATGCCATGATGGCAGACAGGCTGATGGCAACAACTAAGAGCAGACCGGGTTGCATGGCGGACCTTTATTGGGAGTTCGCTTTTCCTCATGCAATACGTTCTGTTTGTCTGCTTGGTTTCTTAAGCGGCTCAAAAAAATAAAAAAGTTTCGTCGTGGATTGAACCAAACTTCTTCTCAAAACGTAAAACGACGAAAATGTAGCACACACGCAGCTCAACGCGCGGTTAAGAGAGGGACTATGGATATCACGAACCGTCCGGGTAGCTCCAAACGTCTCAGCGTCGCGATCATCGGCAGCGGGATTTCTGGATTATCTGCTGCATGGCTACTGTCGCAACGGCATGATGTGACTTTGTTTGAATCATCGGACCGCATTGGCGGTCATAGCAACACCGTCGAATTTGAGAGCAGTCATGGTCCTGTGGCCGTCGATACCGGGTTCATTGTCTATAATGAAGTGACCTATCCCAATCTGACTGCCCTGTTTCGCGCGCTTGACGTTCCAACAGCCGCGTCGAACATGTCGTTTGCTGTTTCAATCGGAAATGGCGCTTACGAATATTCCGGCGGCACCGGCCTAGGCCTCTTTGCCCAGTTCTCCAATCTGGTCAGTCCACGCTTCTGGTCGATGATCCGCGATCTCTTACGATTTTATCGCAATGCGCCCAAAGACCTGAGGATCATGGGCGATATTTCGCTTGGAAATTATCTTGCACGCAATGGTTATGGCCGGGCTTTTCGTGAAGATCATCTTTATCCGATGGCGGCAGCGATCTGGTCCACCCCTGCCATGGAAGTGGGACAATATCCGGCTGCAAGCTTCGTCCGCTTCTGTTGCAATCACGGCCTTCTAGCTCTTCGTGACAGGCCAATCTGGCGTACGGTAACTGGCGGTAGTCGGGAATATGTAAGGCGGATCACAAAGCCCTATGCAGACCGGATCAGGCTCTCAACACCGATCAAATCCGTGCAACGCGCCGAACATTCCGTCGAGTTGATCGACGGAAACGGTATTTCCCATGTGTTCGACGATGTTGTGATTGCCACACATGCCAATGAGGCTTTGCGGATGTTGGCCGATCCGGGCGCGGATGAAAGCCGCATTCTCGGCGCGTTTCAATATTCACGAAATGAAGCGGTGCTGCACAACGATATTTCGCTGATGCCCAAACGCCGTGCGGCGTGGTCGAGCTGGAATTACCTAACCAATGCAGCCACTGGCCAGGCGCAGCCATCCATCACTTACTGGATGAACCGTCTGCAACCGCTGGGCCAAGCGCCCGAGACTTTTGTGACGCTCAATCCTTGTCGTGCACCACGCGAGGAACTGGTGATCCGTCGCGTTATCTATGAACACCCGATTTTCGACATGGCAACAGATCGTGCGCAGAAAGAAATCTGGTCCTTGCAGGGGCAGCGCAGGACATGGTTTTGCGGCGCGCATTTCGGCTCCGGCTTTCATGAGGACGGCCTTCAGGCAGGTCTTGCCGTGGCAGAAGATCTGGGCGGCCTGCGCCGTCCATGGCAGGTCGAGCACGAAAGCGGGCGCATCGTTCGCCAGAGTTTCCCTATTTGGGAAAGGGCGCTGGCATGACCGAGAACTTCCAGTCCGCACTGTTTCCCGGCCATGTGACCCATGCGCGTTTACGACCGAAGGTTCATAAGCTGGCCTATAAAATCTACTCGCTCCTGCTCGACCTTGATGAGCTGGAAGCGCTTGATTGCAAACTGAAGCTGTTTTCGCTCGACCGTTTCAATCTGTTTTCTTTCTACAGGAAAGACAGAGGCGACGGATCCGCCCAGCCGCTACGCAAGCAAGTGGAACGCGCCATGGAGGCAGCCGGAATAGTACCTGATGGTGGTGCGATCCGCCTGCTCACAATGCCGCGTATTGCGGGCTGGGCTTTTAACCCGCTCAGTGTTTTCTTCTGCTATAATTGTGGCGGTGAGCTTGTGGCGGTCCTCTGGGAGGTTGATAACACTTTCCGCCAGCGCCACGGCTATATGATCCCGGTCCAGAGCTGCGATAACGGACGCATCGTACAAAGCTGCGACAAGGCTTTTTACGTCTCGCCCTTCATGGATATGAAGCTGCGATATGAGTTCGAAGTCACGCCTCCCGCAGACCAGCTTTCCATCCGCATCAACAGTTTTGATGATGAAGGCCTGCTTTTGACGGCCCGCCATCTGGCACGCCGGGTTGAGCTAAGCGACGCCACCTTGTTGCGTGCGTTTTTTTCGATTCCGTTTCTCACCTTGAAAGTGATTAGCGGCATTCACTGGGAAGCGCTGAAAATATGGTTGAAGGGCATCGGTTTACGCAAACGACCCGCAGCGCCTGAGATTTCCATCACATCTGTTCGTAACGAGACCGCCCAGCAGAGGAACAAGGCCGCATGAGCCAGCTCGACGAATATCATCAACTATCGGCATCTACCCGGACTGAACGACCGGCTTTCAGCCCCTCGGCTATCGTTTTGAAACGGCTGCTGAAACAGGTTCAGCATGGGCGATTGGTGCTTTCGCTGCCCGACGGTGAGGTCATTGCCGTTAACGGTCGATTGCCCGGACCGGAAGCCAAAATTGCAATTGTTAAATGGAACAGCCTGCGTCGCCTGCTGACGGGCGGGGATATCGGCTTTGCCCAAGCCTATATCGAAGGCGAATGGACATCGCCCCATCTCTCATCGGTCATCCGTTTTGCGGCGCGCAATCGCGATACGCTTATATCCACATTACGCGGATCTGGCTGGACGCGAGCGCTGAACCGTATCGGCCATCTGCTCAATGCAAACACGCGTCGCGGCAGCCGGCGCAACATCGAAGCCCACTACGATCTCGGCAATGATTTCTATGCCCGGTGGCTCGACCCTTCGATGCTGTATTCATCAGCGATCTGGACTGAGACGACCCATAGCCTTGAAAGTGCCCAGGAGCAGAAGTTGCAGTATATTTCTGAAAAACTGGCGCTTGAGGGCGGCGAAAGAATTCTGGAGATCGGTTGTGGCTGGGGTGCCTTGGCTGGCTATCTCGCAAACTGTCGTAATGCCCATGTGACAGGAATAACCCTGTCGCCGTCGCAGCTCACCTGGGCAAAAGCCGCAGTTGAAAACGTCGGGCTCAGCGAAGCCGTTGACCTTCGCTTGCAAGATTACCGCGATATTCAGGGCCAGTTCGACCGCATTGTATCAATCGAAATGTTTGAAGCCGTTGGCGAAGCCTATTGGCCTGAATATTTCGCAACCCTGAAGCGTTGTCTCAAGCCCGGCGGTCGAGCCGTCCTGCAAGTCATTTCGATAGAAGAAACACGCTATGAAAACTATCGTCGCAAGGCCGATTTCATCCAGAAATTCATCTTTCCGGGAGGCTTTTTGCCGTCGGATAAAGTGCTTGAACGCGACCTTGCAAAGGCCGGTCTGGTTTTAAAGGAGACCGAGCATTTCGGCCGTTCCTATGCGCTTACGCTTGCCGAATGGCGTCAGCGCTTTATCGCCAACTGGCCTGAAATCGAGAAGCTTGGATTTGACGATAAATTCCGGCGACTTTGGGAATACTACCTTTGCTATTGCGAAGGTGGGTTCGAGGAAGGTGCAATCAATGTTGGGCTCTACACGATTGAACACGCTTAGACTCCACACCTACTAATGAAGGAAGCGTCGATGAAATGGATACTGACGGTCGGCATGATGATGGTATTGTTTCCCTTCTCGGCGCAGCCGGATGAGATCAACGGTAACTGGGCGCGCGGAGATGGCAACGCGCGGGTGAGAGTTGCGGGATGCGGCAAGGATATCTGCGCGACCAACACCTGGATCAAGCCCGGAACACCAAAAGAGAAAACCGGCGACCGGCTGGTGATGAGCATCAACGAAACTGCGGACGGGCAATATTCAGGTACGGCTTTCGATCCGCAACGCAACCTGACCTACAAGATCAGCGTGAAAGTTGACGGCGACACTATGACGACCAATGGCTGCGTTCTGGCTGGTCTCCTGTGTCGCAATGTGGGCTGGACCCGCATCAAGTAAGAGAGCGAGCTATCGATGAAAGATTATCTCATAGCCTATGTGGTCACAGCGGTTGCATTTCTGGCAATCGACTCCGTTTGGTTGTCCAATATGGCGAACGTGTTTTACCGCCCTGTCATGGGTGACATGCTTGCGCCGGGTTTTCGTCTCGCACCAGCTGTCGTTTTCTATGTGATTTTCGTGTTTGGACTGGTTTTCTTCGCGGTCAAGCCCGGACTTCTGGCCGGTAGTGGTACAGTCACACTCGTTCACGGGGCGCTTCTCGGATTTGTCGCTTATGCGACTTATGATCTGACCAATCAGGCCACTTTGAAAAACTGGTCATGGACCCTGACAATCGCAGACATGGTCTGGGGCACTGTCCTGTCTACCGCGTCAGCCTATGTTGGCTATTGGGTTACGTCGCGGATCAGCGGCTAGGTTGGAGTAAGAATATGCAAAAATGGGGTCTTCTGGCCGCCTTCGTCCTGGTCATCATTGTTGTAGGAATGGCAATCGGTATGGGTTTTCCGCCGGGCGAATGGTATGCAGCGCTTCAAAAGCCTTGGTTTACCCCGCCTAACGCAGCCTTTGGCCCCATCTGGACGATACTTTATATCTTCATTGCCGTTGCAGGCTGGCGCACATGGATAAGCGATCGTGGGTGGAAGCGGCGCGGACCGTGGTTTGGCCAGATGGTATTGAATTTCATCTGGACGCCTATTTTCTTCGGCGCTCACATGACCGTGCTGGGACTTGTCGTAATCATCGGCGTCTGGTTTTGCGTGCTTTTGTTTATCATTCGCGCGTGGCAACCAGATCGCATCTCGGCGCTGCTATTCGTGCCATACCTCATATGGCTATCGCTGGCGACAGCGTTGAATGCGGCAATTGTCGTGTTGAACTAATGAAAAAGGCGGCGAATATGCCGCCTTTTCTTTAGATGCCGATCAATGGCTGCACGAGCCGCATAAGCCAGCTCTGGAATTTGAGCGGTGCGTCAGTCACCGCAAGACAGATGCAATCGCCATCCGGTGAGGCAATCGGCTGATGCACGAGATCAGCATCCGCTTCCTCAATATCACCGCGCGCAAAAAGCCCGGTTCCATCATGGAAACTACCGCTCAACACCAATGTCAGTTCGCGACCGCCATGCCCATGTTCTGGCACCGGCTTCCCCGCTGGAATTCGCAAAAGGCGAACCTGCGTTTCGCTGTCGCCTGTCTCGATTGGCACCTGATAGGCACCCCGGCCAAGCGATTTCCATTTCAGGTCCGGCAAATCGCCATCGACGTAGGATCGCAGTGGTTCCGGTATCACGGCAGGCTGCTTTATCTCGAAGCGCGGTGCAGAAGGTTCCCTTGATTGCGGTGTCTTCTGCAACCTGTCTTTGAAACTATCCCATGTGGATGCTTCGAGTTTCTGCGGCTCAACCGCGTCAAGAAGCTGACCGCCAATCTGTTCAAACTGCTTGAACCTTGAACGGCAGGCCGGGCAGAGCGCAAGATGCGTGGCGACTGCGATGCTCCAACCCTCGGCCAACGTGCCCGCAGCATAGCCTGAAAGGAGTTCGTCGCTCAAATGATGCTTGATATCCATCAATGCGCTCCCGAATTATCGAGCGCTGCGCGCAATTTGTTGAATGCCAGCCGCAGGCGGGATTTAACCGTACCAAGCGGGAGGTTCAGCTTCTTTGCGATGGCGCTATGCGTGCGTTCCTCGAAATAAGCGAGTTCAAGCAAGGCGGATTGCTCCTTCGGCAAGTCGGCCATTGCAGCGCGCAACTGGCTGGCGGATTGCCGCTCGGCAATCCTCAGGTCAGCGGGCTGTTCCTCATCGGGCACAAAGGCCGGATCGGTTGGGTCGAACTCCGGGCGCCGGGCGCGTCGCACTGCATCGATGCGTTGGTTTCGTGCAATGGTGAAAATCCAGGTGGACAAGGCTCCTTTGGCAACATCGAACTGATCTGCCTTGTTCCAGACCGCAATCATAGTCTCTTGCATTAATTCTTCCGCTGTTTGCGTATCAGCAGACAGTTTGGCCATATAAGCCTTCACCCGGGGTGCGAAATGCTTGAAAATCACCTCGAAAGCGTCCACATCGCGTCGGGAACTGACCGCCAGCATCAATTCCTCCATTGAGGGCTGGTCTTCAGGTGCGGTCTGTCCATTCATCCGTATTAAACTCCATCCGCTCAGAAGTAGCGAAGCCAGAACCTGTAAATTATGCTGAGCTTCCATGTGCCACTGTTGCGAGAGGAATGAAACTTTTGTGTTCATCAGGATTATACGCAAACAGATTTAATCTGGATCACACCAGATTTCAAATGTAGGGCGTCATCGCAAGCAGCACTCTCGAACTCTGACTTTTTAGCAATAAATCATGCATCAGCTAAGTGAATTCATAACAGCTGAACAAGCTCTTATTTTACTCGCGATCTTATGGCTCACCAAATGCTTTCTCGTAATTGATCTCAAACGTACGAAAGCTGTAAATCGCCGCCTCGATGCACCGCTTTTCATCCTGTTTGTCGAGCGGTACGGATTCCAGCAAAGAAACGGTCTTCTTCCATCCAGCTAAATTTCCGACCTGTTTTGCTAAATGACGCGCACCATACTCGTCGCCAAGACCAAGCAATCGAGTCTTTTGGATGAGAAATGTCGCCCCCAATGCGGAACCTTCGAGCACGTATAGCGTGCCAATCGCGGCAGGCAAATCAACACGCGTTCCAACGGGGAACTTCAATTCCGGTCTCTTCAGTTCTTCCCCGTCGGACAGGTCCGCGTAATCCTGTTGAAGGTCAGATTGAATTTTATGTTTATCCCAATCTGAGAATATTCTTTTCAGTTCACTTTCATCCAGCAATGTTTCCAGAATCAATCTGCTGTGCCAGGTGGCCTTTAGATATTTCCTGTATGCATTCAATGAATCGAACATGCCATATAACGAACCAAGTCCGTCAATTCGGTCGTGGTGGGGCGCGGTAGCGGCTTTCAAATCCCAACGGCGTTGCGGGACAGTGTGTTGGGTCATTAGAAAAAATTTCCATCGTTCGTTAGGCTCGTGAAGACTACGTAATATCGTTTTGCCGACATTGCCAGATAGGCTTTCTAGATGGTGAGCAGTTCAAGCAGTGAACGAGGAAAACGTCATGAATAAATTCCGTGCATTACGGCGTCGTAATGCTCCTCGATTTCCTGCGTACATCTGCAGGATTTGCGCTTCAAAGCGCTTTTATCATTTATGATGAACAATCCGCGTCTGGTGGCAATAATGCCCTCGTTACGCAATTGACCAATAATGCGCGTTACAAAAGTCCTGCCGACTCCCAGCATTTCTGACAACTGATCGTGCGTCATCTCAAATTGATCTGTGCCGGTTCGTTCTGCTGCTGCTAGCAGCCATTTGGCAGTTCGCTGGGTTATGGTATGGGTCGCGTTACACGCAGCCGTTTGAAATACCTGAGCCATCAGGCAATCAGAATAGCGGGAAAACCAGTGCCGAAGCGAAATGGAATCCAGCTTCAACTGTTCGAGTGCGGCCGTTTTGATCCTGACAAAACTTCCCGAGTTACGAACGATGGCAGTGGCATAGGCGGGCAGACTTCCGTTCGACACAATCCCCCCCACAGCCCCTTCCCTTCCTATCAGCGCGATTTCGACGGCGCTATTGTCTTCATCGACCCAGCGCTGAAAACTCGCGAGCGCTGCCCCGCACGGAAACCATGTGTGAACAACGTCATCTCCCGCCTTCTGCAAAACAGCCTCCGCTTCAAGTTCGTAGAAGACCGTATGCGGCAGCAGCTTTTGTCGGTCCTCCTCATTGAGCATCATCAGAAGCAAATTGCCCGACATCTCGTGGGTCGATGTTAAATTCATACAGTCGAGTTCCTCTTTTCGCGACCGTTGTGTCCAATAGTGGACGGACGATCCTTTCGGTCTATGTTACTTTTAGACGTACTTAACGTAACCCATTGAAAAGACGTGTTTGTTTGTGTGCTCCATCATTAATAATACAATCTCAATGGATGTTTTCGTTTGTCAGCGGTCACAACGTCTTGCCGTTTTCAGCTCTCAGATAATTTAGCAATCCTGGAAAAGGTGCGCTCACGAACGGTTAAGTCCGGGAAAGTTCTGCCGCAATGGATGTGTCCGAACCTGTCAATCTCACTAATTGTGACCGCGAACCAATCCACATTCCAGGTTCGATCCAACCGCACGGCGCAATGCTGGTTATGGATCAGTCTGGCCAAAATCTCCTTTTTGCTTCTGCCAATATTCCATGCATAACGGGCTATAGAGGGGATTTGATCCCTGGCATCGCCATTTCTTTGATTGTTGGCGAGAAAAATGCCCATGATTTCCGTAATGCAGCCGCAAAAGCGAGAGAGCCGGGCTTGTCATCTGTCGTACTTGGCCTGCGCTTTCCAGGCAAATCCCTGCTCTTTGACGCTGTGATCCATACACACAAGGGAAGAACATTCGTCGAAATAGAGCCCTGCGCGGATCGTGGGCAAAGTGCCCGTCAGGCGCTTGATCTCACACGCAGCGTCATTCATCGCATTGGTCGCGAGGAAACGGTAGACAAAGCTGCAGCAACGGGCGTGCGCCTTGTAAGAGCAATGCTGGGTTACGACCGCGTGATGGTTTATCGATTTCTCCATAATGGAGCCGGTCGCGTCATCGCAGAGGCAAAGTCTCCCATGCTTTGCAGCTTTATGGGACAACATTTTCCGGCGTCGGATATACCGGTTCAAGCCCGGCGTCTTTATCTTATCAATACAATAAGGATGATTTCCGACACGTCCTATCAGCCGATCGCACTTTGTCCCTCACTGGCGGCAGACGAACCCGCTGTCGACATGTCCTTTGCACAGTTGCGTAGTGTTTCCCCGATCCATTGCCAGTACCTGCAGAATATGGGTGTCTCCGCTTCGTTGTCGATTTCGATTGTCGTTGATGGAGCATTATGGGGCCTGATATCTTGTCATCACGACAGCCCTAAAGTCACCCCTCTTCCCCTACGCATAGGCGCTGAACTGTTCGGGCAGTATTTTTCGTTACATATTGCCGATTGTGAAAGACGCAAAACATTGCAACTCACCGCGGACGCACGAGAAAAGCTCGACGCGATCGTATCCCAATTAAGCATCAGTGACGAAATTCGCGAGAGTCTGGGGGCACAACTCAGCCGGTTTTCCGAATTGGTTGGCGGCAACGGAGCTGCATTATGGATGAATGGGCAATGGCTTCAAAGTGGCGACGTACTCAACGAACATCAAACTCGCCAAGTGCTCGAAACCGCAAGCCGTCAATCACGACGCGAGCTTTGGGCAAGTCAGGAAATCAGGGCCCACTTGGCCGATTATGCCGGAAGCGTTGCAGGCCTGCTGGCAATACCACTTTCGATGGCGTTCAATGATTATCTTGTTTTGTTCCGCAACGAAGAGGCGCACGCTATCGAATGGGCGGGCGAGCCGGTGAAAACCACCGTTGAAACGCCTTTCGGCCCCAGATTAACGCCGCGAGGCAGCTTTGATACCTGGCGGGAAGAAGTTCGCGGGCGTTCAACGCCCTGGACAGCAACAGACCTTTCGGTAGCTCAGTCGATTGGCACCTATTTGCGTGACGTTATACTTCGGCAAAATGAGTTGTCTGAACAGGAAAGAGCGAAAACCGAACAGCGACGCCAGGTGTTAAACGCCGAACTCAATCATCGTGTGAAAAATATTCTTTCTCTGGTGAAGTCAATCGCGCTTCAGACGGGAGCTAACGCGACAAATGTTGCTGATTACGCTCAAACGCTTGAAGGACGATTACGTGCGCTCGCATCGGCACACGACCTGTCTTTGGACGGCAAAAACGGCGGTTCGCTAGCAGATTTGCTCAAAACCGAGGTCAACCTTTATGGTGATGCCCCTGGTCGCATAACTCTGGAAGGTCCACCGGTTCATCTCGATCAACGCGCATTCAGCGTTATCGCCATGGTCTTTCACGAGATGATAACAAATGCGGCGAAGTATGGCGCGCTTTCAATTCCACAAGGACGCCTGACTATCAGGTGGAAACAGCAAGCCTCCGGCGACTGCGAGATTTTCTGGAGCGAGACCGAAGGGCCATCCGTTACTTGGCCCTCACAGACCGGATTCGGTAGCAAGCTAATTCGAAATTCTTTTGAGTACGACCTCCGCGGAAAAGCCAAGATCGAATACCACCGGGATGGACTTCGGGCACAGTTTTCTGTTCCATCTGTATATGTGACGCAATTAAACGACGAGTTGATCACGGCAGATATTCCAAAAGACATTGTCGAGAAAACCCACATGAATGGAATGAAGATTCTGGTCGTCGAAGATCAGAGCCTGATCGCCCTTGATATGGAAAACACCTTACGAGAATTGGGCGCGGAGCATATTCATCTTGCCTCGAGTGCACCAGAGGCATTCGAGATGATTGAACGATCCAAACCCCATCTTGCAATTCTCGATTTTAATCTGGGAGACCGTACTTCGGAGAATATCGCCGAATTGCTTCTGAAGCTGAGAATCCCTTTTCTTCTTACGACAGGCTATAGCGACAGGGTGCTCATTCCCGAAAAGCTTCGCGACGTAACCATCGTGCGCAAGCCCATAAGCAATTCAGCAGTCGCAGCGGCCATCAACTCCGTTCTTGGATAGAATATCCTGGCGGGGTGTTGTCACGTTAAGTTTCTCTGGCCGGAAAGGCCAGGGGCTCGTAGATATTCAGGCGAAACAGGCCGCAATTTTCCATGCATCGAAAGCTTCGAGGCGATGGTAGCGAATTGTGTGTGCGGCTC
>NZ_WBWA01000051.1 GCF_008932295.1 Brucella tritici
GAAGTCGGTATCTCGTCTACGCCAAGGTAGAACCGAATGTCATTCCATCGGTCTGCAACTTGACGGGTCCGCAATGGGAACAACCGGCTCCAGCGGTTAACCCGCGCCCTCTCTATGGCAGACCTCAAGGGGGCCACAGTCTGGGGGAAGATCGGTATGGAGTTCTGTGCGTCTGAGGTTTTCGTCCCCGGAGGTTGCAGCCACGGCTCCTTACCGTCTAGTCCAAATATCATGCGCTCTTCTAGCCGCAATGCCTCCTCCACTCGGAGACCGTTGAAGACGATAACGTCTATGAGGTCTGCAAAGAGAGGATCGGTGAAGAGTTCCCCGTCAATCGGATTGCGCAACGCCTGGACAACCTTAATGTGGTCATCTGGCCGGAGCCACCATTTTTCAATGCGTCTCTTGGCAACCTTCTGGATGGGTAGCTCAACGGTCGCAAGGGGAGGCTTACGCTTAAGCGCAACCTTGTTCACAATGGCCAATGCGCCCAGTGACTTATTGATCGTACCGGGAGCGTTCCCCTTTTCCCGGTGCGACCTTACCAGTTCGTCTATGTCCTCAGAGGTAATGTCATCGATATTGGATGCACCCCGCGCCTCCATGAAGTCCACCACTACGTTGATGGTGTACTTTACGGTGTCGTGGTAGCGTTTCCCCGCCCAGTGCGTATCAAGTGCTATCTGGGTGGCTTCCCGAAGAGTTCCGGGAACGCCCACCTTACGCTGTCTGTCTGAGGCGTATTGTCCATGTCTGGATGGATGGAGTAGGGGCTTGTCGCCCTCTTCTACGGGCCACTTACCAAAGGCATCAAGCGCCGCGTGGATTTCATTGTCCAACGCCTTCGCTTCACCGAACGTCTTTACATACCGTCTGATACGGCGAAAGCCCGGCAAGGCAGATGCCCGTTCTACCGTGACTAGGAACCTATTGCGTTCCTCTCGAATCCCCATGGTTAGTACCTCCTTGGAGGATATAGACAAGCTGATCCGCCAGAGCCTTCCCCTTCCGGGTAAGCTTTGCTGTACGCATACGACGGTTCAATGGGTAAATTTCTACTTGAATTAGTCCCAATCCTTCCTTGCCTTCCCGGTATGTATCACCGAGATACCTTAGGTGGGTAGACAGGGTGGTGGGTGTGATGGCCAGTTTGTCGGCAATCTCCTCAAGGGGTACGTCTCTCCCCCCTGCATCCTTTCCCCAGAGTATAACCCCCAAGAAAGAATTGAGTATCGAAACCGGAATAAACTGTGTCGGGTTGGTCTGTTCGGCTTGTACTCTTCGATTAGCCTGTAGATAGGCGTTTATCGACTTCTTCTCTTCTGTATTCATTTTCCTGTCCAGTGTCCCCATTGCTTCGCACTTCCACACTTAATGGAAGATCGAAGTTTTGCCAAGAGCCATCTGCCTTTGCCGCGTCACACCACGGCCTAAGGTCTATGCCTTGTCTCCACTCTTCTAGAAACTCTGCAATTTCATATGGTTGTAAAACGTCCAGTGCAAATCCTATTGCTTCATCTGCCGTTGGGTGTTGATATAACTCTCTCATTTTTGCCCTATTATTACCCAATTTATGTGCATATGCGTACAAAAAGGATTTACCGGATGGGTCACTGAAATGAAAGGGGCCGGTTGGCCCCTCTCACGTTTTATTACGAAAATGTTACAGGCTAACAACAGATAATTAGTTGTAGGTCCCTGTTTTATTTTCAAGCTCTTGGAACGAAAGCCCCTCAACCTCGGCCAATGTGGCCTCATCCGTGGGTTGCGTCCGGTACGTATGGTCCACCTCGGCCTGTGCAACCGAGCGTTTAAAGTTGCGCTCTTGGTCAAAGTCCATCCGGTCCACGTCAAGGAGCTTCGCGAGGACATCCATGCGGTAATCAGTGTCCGCCTCTACCTCAACCTCGTCGCCTTCCTCATCGAAGGCAATCCACCCAAGTTCACGAACGTCCATGATCTGAGGCTTGCGGATGCCATCCGGGAGATGCTGGCCAAGGCGTTGCTCAAACCATCCGGTGCGCTCGCCTAACAATGCCACCGCGTAGTTTTCTGCCCACAATGGGCGCTCGTCGGCAGATGTCATAACCTTGCCGGTCTGGCCGTCGATATGGAAACCACCTTCTTCGCCGTCCTTATGGATCAAGACTGCATTCTTCATTATTTTCTCCTGTCTACTCTGGGATGGAGACCGCATGTTCCTCTCAGTCTCCGCTTGATAATGACACTACGGCATTACCCATTGTGTGTCAATGCGTAGTGTTATGCAAAAAGAAAAGGCGACCTTAGCCGCCCTCACTGTCGAACCTTAGGACTTGCGAATAACGCGAACGCCCTTAGGGTCTTTGGAGACCGAAACGGTAAATTCTGGGATGTCCTTTACGCCCTGCTCTTGAAGCTTGGCGCGGAACTTGCTGATGGACGCATAGATGGTCTTGCCGCCAACATCTGGGATGAATACGGATGGCCAAGTGGCGCTGTCATCTGGGTTTGATGGCTTCGGAAAAGTTGCCCAGTCATATTTCTGGACGCCGCCGCCGCCCTTCTTCGGGACGATGCCGGTCTCTACCTTAAAGCTGCCCCATGTTCCTGCTGCTGCTGCCTTGGCCATGTCTTGACCCTCCTTGTTCTCCGCTTCAAGGGGCTTAAGGCTCCCCTTTAGGGCGGGATTAGTAGCATTTCCAAATGCATTATCCTTAGTCATTGTAGTTCAATCCTGTCAATCGCTTCAAGCGCGTTTCGTTGCGTGGTGATGGTTGATTTGTATCGCCCAAACGGCGGTATGCGGTTTCGGTACGAATCCGGTTGCTGAAACCTTGGGTTCCTTTTTGGATGTCGTAGTTACCTTGAATGGCCGCGCATACTGGCTCCACTTGGTTCTATTCCGTGCCGCCTGACTTATCTTCCCGATAATCAACCCGTTATCGTCCTTGGCGGTTACGTATGCTACCCCACAGCGCGGGGTCTCAAGGAAAGACCCTTTAACCCCATTGCTATGTAATAATCCTAGTGCAGTACGCACAGATTAGCCCCCTCAGTCTCCCTTTTCATTCTGCCTAGTGCCTGCTTTGCAGACTTCGCAAGGACCTGAATTGTGGTCCTAATAATTGTCTTCCCGGTATCTTCATCATGACTCATTAACCCGATGGTGAAGTGGCGTAAGTTCTGTTCCTGTTTCATGGTGTCTCCTAATAATAACCGTGTGCGTATGCGTAGCGTAGTCTCATAATAATAAGAACGATGACCATTCGACGTATGCCACTATGAAGCCCAGTAGTGCCCCGGCTTCTAGTCCTGTCCTTAGAATCTCTCTCATGTCTGCCCCCTCAATTGTGCTGTGATAGTCCGGTAAGTGCGGCCATTAGTGCCGCCGATGTCTTTGCGTCACCGACGCTAAGCCGCTGAATATAAAGCTTCCCTTTGTAGTCGATTGAACCGCTGAGATATGTACCGTTGCGGTTGTAATAGATGTCTGCTTCATGGGTTGACCCGCTGATGCTGTTTATTGAGGCATCCGGGAAACGTTCCTTATATTCCTTGATGACATCGGCCAGCATTCCGGCACGTTCGTTCTGACTAGCGAGCCTCGCTTTGATGCTCTCAATGCCCTCTTTTGAAACCTGAATAAGACGGCGCTGAATATCCCTACCTATGGCCGCAAGGTCGCGCTCTGGGTTAACTGTAATGTTAGGAAAAGACACGCGGTCGCTATGGTGGGCGAGCTTGTTATTGTCCCTGTGATACCCACGAATATGCACTTTCTTGTCCGCCTTATGGCTGAAACAAAGGGACGCTATGAGACCTTGGCCCAATATCAAGACAACGTTAGGATATAGGGTACCGGCTCCGTCTACCTCCACTTCGATGCCCATTTCGGCGGCTAGATCGCGTCCAAAGGTTTCGATGTCAAAGCGTAGGTGGTTGTGCTGGTCGCGGCTTTCATACTTAGACATGGTGTCTCTTCCTTATCGCTATTGTGTGCGTATGCGTAGAGTTGATTAACAGTGGTTCGCGGCAGGCAGTCCACTAAGTTCCGACAAGGCTGCAAGCACGATGCAAGCGCCAAGGTATTTTTGAATGTCTGTGATCGCTTCCGCGCCGCCTTCCTTAAGCCGCCCATAGACGGTAAAGAATGTCGCGTCTTTGCGTTCAATGCCGCCGATGGTGTAACCCTCGCCGTCAATCTGTTCCTCTATGCATCCGCCTAGCTCTAAGGCGTCATACTGTTCCCAGTCCGGTTCTTTGCCTTCGGTGCAGCAGTTAAATAATAAGCCTTCGGTTATCGTCATCATGCCCAGTTCCTTCCCTTTTTGATGTCCTTGATGTCTATTCCATAAGCCCTTGCGGCGGCTTCCTTTAGGTCTCTCATTGTGTCCCCGGTATCCCTGCCGAAGTAAGGTCCAATGCAGGCCCCCACGTCTCCCCTCACTAGGTATGGCCACCATCCTTCGGAGGAGTTGCCCCATATCTCTAGCCGGTGAGTTCCGTTCTTGATGAGGGAGGAGATTGTATGAAACTCGCCCTCATGCATCTCATAGTCACGCCAGGCGCTGCGCATGGTACTGTCCTTGTGTAGATGCGTAGCGTTCACGCATAGATAAGACCATCATCACCCACATAGAGGTCGATGTTACCGAATGCCTTAGAGGCTTTGTCTAAAATGGAGGCGTGGGGTTCCGGCCAGTCGCCATCCCAGAAGCCCGCGCCATGACCACACCGCGTCAACCAGAAGTCATGGCCCGCCATTGCAGCCTCGCGACCGGCAATAGGACCGCCGAAGTCAGACGCCAATGGAGCGCCAAGGCAGTGAACATGGGGATGATTTGCGTCATAGAAGGTATGGCAATCATTCTCCAGACGTTCCCGCGTTTCAGGCGCAAAGTCGCATATGTCATGCGTTGCATCTAACGGTGCATCGTCGCCCAGTGATGACCAGAGGGCAGCATTGAGAAAGCTTGCAATGAAGTTCCAAGGAGCGGCCATGATTACACCTGTCTGGCAATTTTAAGGAAGGCTTTGCGATATTCGACAGCAAGTCTGTATTCATCACATCTAACCTTATCCATTGTTTCACCGGCACCTGACCGTAGCCTTACCTCATACATTGTGCCTTGTTTTTCAAAGATGACGTAACGTCCGCCCTTACCTTCATAGATTTTCATGATGCTGCCTATCGATAGAGCGCAAACAGAAAAGCCCCTGTGTTTCCACAAGGGCCGGTGCATTCTGTGCTGAGAGTGATTGACTACTTAATCAGCGATATAAGCATGGGGATGCCAGCTAGGAGGATGCCCGTTGCCGTTGCGACGATGCCGCCCAGAACGATAATCGTTTGAAGCTTCGCCCGTTCAACAGCATTTTCAATGTCGTCTTTAGTGGCTACACGGTTCACAACATGGTCCCTTGTGGTTTCCGCTAAGGCCCGCGCAGTGGCGGACTTGAAGCCCTGCCGTTCTAACGCTGCCGCATACGCCATGCTATCAAATACTTGTGCCATTGTCATGCCCCCTTCTGGAATGCCTTGTAATCACTGGTGACACAGAATGAGAAACAGAAGCGGCCTATCTTAATGAACCTTAAGCCGCCAACCTTTACCGTGCTAACGTTGAACATTGTGTCACCTTGTTGTGTATATGCGTAGTGTTACGCTAAGGGTTTCGGCCATGCTTGGCCATCATCAGTAGGGGAGCATTACCCCTAGACCCTTCCCGTTCCACATCTTTGTATCTCCACGCACCTTGCAGTTCACCGGATTCCCGGCTGGCCTTTGGTTGGAACAGCGCCACCCCTCCTCGGGATGAGCGGCTGATGGCTCTTTATGCTTGGCGACCATCGCTTTACCGTGTCGAGACTGTTTGTGTCCGTCTCGATGATTGTCACTATACGGATATTTCGATTATGTGCAAGTGCGTAGAATGAAAAAAACACTGATTTTGAGAACTTTTTGTCTAACTCATTGAATTACCATCAATCTTTTTTCATCCCCTTGGCGTATCCCCTCGGCGGATAGGCAATAAGGCGGCAACTGGAAGCGAATTTAGACCGCAAGTCAGACGCAAATCACAGTCATTAAGAGAGCCTTAACGTTTGGCGCAAGGCCCCCCGCATGAGACCATAAAGCTACCGTCTATATAGAGACCCCATGAATGGTCATAGCGTGGCATAGTGTTAGTGCGCAAAGTGATTGGAAAGTGTCACTGATTCGATATAACGCATGACCCCTCGCATGTTATCGCTTCCAGCACGTTAGAGGAGGCCCGAATGTCTACCTGTGGCGGATGCACTAGATTCTTAATCTGGTACCAAACGTAAAGAAAACAATAGGTTAGCCGCCATGGTGGCCCGCCATGCCCCTTAAAGAGCCGCCACATACCCTATAGGATCGTCCAGCCGCCGCCTCTCCACCCCCAAGGGGGGAAGTCTATGCGCTGTCACGTAAACTCAGAGTGTCGAGTGGGCGACCCTTTTTAGCAATCCGGCAAGTCGGCGTTATGTGAAGCCTGTAAGAAACTTGTCGTAGACATAGAGGGGCAGAAGCTTGAGGTAGTAGGCGGAAGCAGACAGGTAGAACATGAGGTCTTGCATGAGGCTATTCCTTGAGTAGGAGGGATTATCATCTCCCCCTCCCATACTGTGAGGAACGGGAAGGGTAGACATTCAGTAGACTTAAGGAAGTAACAGGAAGTCAGTCACTTTAAGCACTAAGTAAAGTAACTTAAAGTTAGAGGGGAAGATGAGAGGAAGTCTCCCCCTCTACTGAGTGGTCTACTATATGCCAACTTAGGGGTCCCCCTAGAGAGCATACAAGTACGTGGGTATTATTCTTATTGTCGCCACATTTGCTTAACGCCTCGCGCCGCCTCCACGAAGTCCACCACGTAGCTTCTTTCGGGCAAAGGACGCCCTGGAGATGCGGTCAGTCTCCTTGAAGAGCTTTTCTAGCTCCTCCTCAATGCGCTTCTCCTCGGCCTTCTCTGCGCCTTCCTTGGCCATCAAACCAAGCTGCTCGGCGTAGAGCTTCACCAGTTCGGCAAACCCTTCGATACGATCATCATGGGAAAGGCATTTAGGCTCTCTCGTGATGCGCGTAAGCTGGTACATGAGGCTATAGCGGTCGCTAAGATCGCCGCCGCCTTGTGCCGCTCTGGAGTTGGCCACGCGGTAGTCATCTAGGAGGAGTTCCTTGGACATTACGATGCGATGATTATTCAAAGCGCCTTCCAAGGCTGAGATGATGCGTAGCTCTTTCTGCTGCCTCTGCGCCCTCTCGGTGATGATTTCGGTAGACTTCCGGTTCTCACCAAAGGGGCGCGGCTGCTGCTTGTCCTTAGCCTCCCATGCCTCTTTCAGGTACGGCTTGAGAAGCTGCGCGAACATTCCTTGACCAAAGTTATCTTCCACCCTCACGGACTGGACATTGTATTCCACCAAGAGGTTAGCGATTTCCTTCAAGGTGGTTTCACTATGACCATCCAACCAACCGGCCTGCTTCAAGACAAACACCGTGGAATGTAGGAGCGCACCAATGGTTAGCGTCGTCTCGTCCTTACCTTCGCCGGATGGATCGATAGTGGCCTTAATGGACTGATACTTCGAATAGGTCTCAGAGACACTGGCAGGTCCGTACACGCGGTCTCCATCAAGGGCGATGGTCTGCACGTCCTTAAGGGCGAGATGGTCACCAGTGCCCCACGCAACCAAGTCAGGGGCCGTTCTACGGTCGAGCGACATCACAATCAGGTTGGAAAGCCTCAGGGGGTACTTGTCGATGTCGGCAAGAGAGGTATCCAACATATACTGGAGGGCAAAGCCAGCCTTACCCCACGATAGTTCACGCTGCGCAAGGTCCTCATCGCTAAAGCGTGTCGGCTCGGTAGACGAACCGGCTAGGGTAGGATCATTCTCCAGCTTCCAGATGATATACCGTGCGAGACGGTGCCCGTAGGCTCTCCGCTGCTTACCATTAGGGAAACGTGCTGGCCAAATCTTGATGACGAAACCACGTTCCTTCTCAAGGATATTGTAGATGGAGGATTCCGTCTGAGGAGTACCTAGAAAGATGATCTGGCCTCCCGGCTTGATGATCGCGTCAAACTCTCGGACAGAATCCGCAACCTTCTCGCGGCCTTCGGGAGTCATGGAGTTAGTATTCGTCTCCACGTCATCCCCGATGATAAGGTCACCGCGAAAGCCGACGATCTGGGCCGTAATGCCCACCGCAAAGACACTAGGCGTCTGGTCTGGACGTGCTGGTCCAACGTCGAACGCTTGGCCGGATTGCCTCTGGTTGGGCTTCGGTCGGAGATGCTGCAAGATGGGCATCTCGGCAATGAGATTCAGACACCAGTTCACGAATGCGGCTGCACGGCGTACCGAACCGGATGCAACTAGAACCTTGCGCTGTGGGTCTCGGAGGAGGGTCCAAAGGACGTATGCCCCGGTGATCCAGCTTTTCGCCATGCCTCGGAAGGCCATGATGATAAGGTGGTCAATCTCACCGCTCCATTCGTGGTGCTGCATATAGTACGCAACGTCCAACTGGAGGGGAGTCGGGTCCGGGAGCTTCAAGTGCCGCCACAGGAGCGTCAAGAATACCCGGAAGTCGTCAAGCACAGGGTCGCCATACTTGATCTGGTTGAAGGGGATTACCTTGGGGGAGGGTGTGTGTTTGCGGGGCCTCTTGGGCTGTTTGCCGGGGTCAACCAGCTTAAGCTTAGGCTCACCCATTATACGTAGACGATAACCGTCTTCTCTACGGGCTTCACTTCGCGGACTTCCACATCCTCCATACCTTGGTCCTGATACTCAGTCGCTCCACGTGACCATGTGATTTCCCAGAAGGTTCCATCGCGGGTATCTTTCCACACTTGGCGATAGAACTTGGACCATCGGCTATCCCCGGTGATTTCATCTTCCGTTACAGCCTCGAAGAACTCTGAGTCCTCGTGGTCTTCACAGACAATCAACTTTGCTATTTCACTGTCCATCAGTGTGCCACCTTCACCAAGTTACGTTGCGGTACGATCGTGTGATAGTCCGGTGAGTTCTTCCGGCTAAGTCGTACCATCTTCGGGGAGAAGCTATGGACGTAGTAAGGACCCTTAAGTCCCCCGTATCGTCCGCCCACTCCATGAACTACTCTATCCCCAACCTTGAGTTCCTGTCCTAAATAGTCCGTCAAATCGCTACCTCAATTCCTGCCTGTCGGCCTGCCCAAATAAGGGCGGTTACTAATGCGGCCTGTCCGATGATCTTGAGGAACCACGTCCACCAATCACTACGGCTCTCCTCGGCCTTCTCTTCTTTGTCTCTTAAGGCTGTCTCAATGAGTCCAAGCCTACGGTTAATTTCTTTCTGCTGCTGCCTCACCAATGCAAGGCCCGTATGCAGTTCTCGAAGAAACTCTTCGTTCTCTGCCATTAGCGTCCTACCATTCGGAAGAACCACGCCACTAATCCAACGCGGGTTTCCTTCACCTCCAATTCTTCTGGAGGTAAGGCGTTAAGTTCCTTCTGGATGCTATCCAATCGTCTTATCGTGGTTCTGTGCTGTCTGTGGAGGGTCCTTAGGTAATCAGCGCAAAGACTACCTAAGTGTCCGCCTCTATTCGTACTCTGGCTTGCTGAAAGCAGGGAGTTCTGCCTTGGGCCTGTTCTCGCCACCTCTCGCTCCTTCTTCCGGGTCACCTAGTACCATACCGTTGTCCTTAAGCATCTGCCTGAATGTGTTCTTTTCGGCAGGCGTTGCGTATCCACCTTTGACTGCTCGGTATAGGTCGATGAAGAGGAGCTTTCGCCCCTCCTTCATGATGTCTTCTAGGCTGAGTTCTTCTAGGGCATCGTCTTCGTCAACACCCCTATTGTGACCGGCTCGTGGAGGGGCTTCGTCATCTCGGACATTACCGGACTGCCCATAAAGAGCGCCCAAGTCCTCTTCGTCGTTCTCGTAGTCGCGTCTCACTGCATCCACCAATAATCAATGTCCTCTGGGGTGAGGTCGAACATGGCTCCCAGAATGTCTACCCAAGGGTTAGTACGTTCGAAGTAAGAACCGCGTTCAAAGTAATCCAATGCTTCCTCCCGCAAGTCACGGTCAGAGATTAGTTCGATCTTCGCTATAAGGTCCTCTGCGTAGATACCTTCTGGGACACTTTCCGTCCGTACCCTGCGCAACGCTGCACGGAACTCCACTGAAGTCTTAGAAGGCATCTCAGCGCGGAGTTGTTCGGGGGTAGGTGGCGGGGGTGAAACGTATTCGGCAATCGCGCCATACTTGCCCGCCAAGGCGTCCTTCCAGAGTACCTTGCCGTATTCCACATCATAGTTCTCTGCAATGCAGATAGGCACAGGACCGTATTCTTCCGTAACGATCTCACCACCAAGGCGAGTATGGTGTGCGTCCAGCCACTTAAGGTATAGGACCTCTACAAGCGTCATTATCCAATCCTTTGAAATACAGTTGTTCCGGCGTCACCATCGGACGTTGCTTTGGTAAGGCCACAGGCCCGCCACGTTCCCCAACCGACTGCGGGGAAGTTGTCATCGTTGCCACGAGCATTCGACCATCGGGCTTGATCGCCCCCAATTACCGAGTGGATACCAGCCGCGCCCGCATCTCGACGTAGGAAAGCGTAGCCGCCAATCGGTACAACTTCGGACAGCATATAGTCACGGGTCCGCCAGAAGCCTCTATCGGTACCGTAGTCGTTCGCCCGCGTTTCAATCTGATTGAGGATACCATTCAGGTCCCACCCACCCAGAGTTGCAGCGTTAGGGTTCGATGGTCCCTGCGGCCCCTGAGGACCTACTGCACCCTGAGGGCCTTGGATACCAGTTGGCCCGCGAGGACCTTCCGGCCCTGCCACGCCCTGAGGACCTTGGATACCCCTGAGGGTGAAACGAACCGTCCAAGTCTCACCGTCCGTCTTTTCGTATGCCGTTCGGTCTTGGTCATCCCTGAACGCCCAGTCACCAATCTTTCCCATCTCGGCAGTCGGGACAGCGTTCACAAAGTAGACGTATGATCCTGCTGGACCCACCGCGCCCTCTGGGCCAGAAGGACCCGTAACGCCCTGCGGACCACGGACACCCTGCAATCCGGGTTCGCCCTGTGGACCTTGGGGGCCAGTTTCGCCGGTTACACCCTGTGGACCTTGAGGACCTTCCGGCCCCTCAGGACCCATCTCACCTTGCGGACCTTGGATACCCTGCGGGCCTTGAGGACCTTGGATACCCTGAGGACCACGACCGAAAGGAACGCCATCCGACCAAGTGCCAATCTCGTTGGAGAGTTTCCAGTAAACGATACCTCTCTGGGTATCCAAGAAGGAGAAGCCTTGCCGCTCGGCGTTATAGGCATCACGGTCCACGGTGAGGCCCTGTGCGTCAGGCTGGAAGGCAGGACCGACCGGCCCCATATCACCCTGTGGACCTTGCGGACCCATCAAGCCCTGCGGCCCCTGTGGGCCTGAGACACCGGGGATACCCTGCGGACCCTGAGGCCCGACGATGCCTATTGGTCCCTGAGGGCCTACTGGACCTTTCTCACCAGTTGGACCCTGTGGACCTTCCGGACCTTGGATACCATCTGGACCTTGAACGCCCTGCGGACCCTGAGGACCACGCGGACCAGTTGGACCGGCTGGACCCTCTGGGCCTTGGTTACCTGTGGGGCCTTTGTCGCCCGGAGGGCCGGGGACGCCACCTTGCTCCACGAAGTCTTTCCAAGACGCCTCCACGGTGCTTAGGCGATTACCGTAGGTGTCTAGCTGGATGCGGCGCTCGTACTCTGCGTCAAGGTTCTCTTGGCCAATATACAGCAACCGAATGTTATTATCGTTGACCATCGGGTAGTCGAACGATGCTGCACCGCGAAGTTCGCCGTTAAGGGCTGGAGGCGTGGATCGCTTAGCGCGGGTCTTTACGCCTACCGGAAAATTCTCCTTGGCTTTAATGAGGGAGTCATTCACCCACTCCCAGAGGTAGGTACTTACTTGCTTGTCATCTACCGTAACGGACACATGGTCCTTTTCGAGATACGGGAAATTTACAGCAATAGTTTCCCCAGGCCGGATCGCTCCAACCTCGTTATAGCTATATGCCAATTGTATTCCTTGTGATTACTGCGGGGAGAGAGCGTCTAGGATGGCTCGTGCGCCGTTGCTCTCGCTCTTATCCCCGTTACGATTCTTGACGAATGCGCCAAGAGCTTCCCTTTGCCGCGCCTTCATGTACGCCTGCAATTCCGGGTTCTCTTGAAGGAGGGCCTTTCTGGCCATCGTTCTATATCGCTGCACTACTCTTCCAAGTGCATTGAGCCGCGTTCCGGTAACATCTGAGTCACCGTCTGACATGTTCTGATAGTCTTTCGACTTAATGGTGCGCTCTAGTTCCTGTCTCAGTGATCGATGTTTCGGTATCTGTCCGCTGAGTTCTTGGAACCTGTCATACGCATTCTGTCCAGACTTCAATGTTATGTCTCGGAGGTCTAGTCCTTCAAACTGTGTCGAGGGTTTTGAAATACCCTTACCAGTCTCTAAAATGATGCGGTTATGTTCTGCCTCAACGATGTCCGCTTCCATGGACCCCGTAAAGGCTGCTGGACGTTCCACCGGCTCACCCAACCAAGTATACCTTTTTGGAAGTTTCTCACTGAGTCCCGGAAGTCCTGACATGATGCTATCCACAAAGCCTCTTGCCTCACGGATATAAGGGTCAGGGTTGGTAC
>NZ_WBWA01000052.1 GCF_008932295.1 Brucella tritici
TTCAGCCGCAGCGACAATCGCGGGCATAGAAGTGGCACATATGATCCGCAAGAACCAATTTGCCAATGACAACCGCTCGCCATTCGAGGTCTTTGCGGAGCTCGCAGCATAATTGCGTCTGAAGATCTGGCCGCTTCTAACATCATGATAAATTTGCGACATAACCCGATTAAAACGTCCCCCATCTGCTGCAGCGCCAGCCCCACTGATTGGAAGGAATGCCCATTTCGGTGTTAGATAACGATGAAAAACGTCCTTCGGTCCGATACGGACGAGCTTCATCCCCGCGCTCCGTTCTCCAGGTCCCTGATATAGGCCAGAACAGCTTCTATCTCACCATCTGCAACAAGTTCTGCGGCTGTGCGGTGGTCGTAATCAGCAATAGGCTCATTCCGATACCAGTAGATCGCCTTCTGGAGATCACCAGTCAGTTCAGCCGCTGCGGATAGTACTTTTACCATTTCCCGCATTCTGCCTTGCAAACGTTCGGAAGACGGATTGCGTAGCGTGTTACGATGAACACCCGTCAATTCTGCAAGATTTGCAACCTTAACCCCAAGCGCTTTCGATAGCCGCGATGGCGAGATATAGGGTGTCCGAGGCTCCTGAAGACTGTCAACAAAGCCTGAAACCACAGCATATGCTCGATCTGTCTGCGCCTGTGTCACATCACACCTCCGCTCAATAATACGCACAATATATGCATATTTTTATACACATCAAGTGCAAGCGCATACAGTGACCACTCTGGAAAGAGAAAAAGCTCATTGGTTTCAGGGTCTATCGAAAATTCCAGGATATGATGAATAGCATGAAACAACTTTCCGCGCCCAAGTGTGGATACGCGTGCTTCACGTGCGGCTCGGCGTCCTTGCGAAAAAAGCCAGGGTTTAAATTCCAACCGAAGAAAATTATACGTTGGGCGTTCAACGTGGACGACAACTGACCTGATTACGTTGAACGGCCCTGGCGTCTTTGGGAAGAGCGTCAGGGCCTTTTTAACAGGTCGACGGTTCGATACTGGTCAACTCATCCGGCCATGCAAATCCATGCTATTTTGGAAATTAAATAATCCTGCTGATAAATAAGAGCGTGCCGAGACCACAGGCAAGTGCCAGAACGACAAACGGGACAGCCGGTATCGGACCGAGCCAGTTCGGATAATCGGATACGCGTGCAGTACGTATCACTTCCTGGCCTTCGGTCAGAAGCGACTTCAACGCACCGGATCTGTGAAAATCGGGATTGCCCTCCATGGCCCCTCTCCTCTTTGTATGGATCGATTTTTACCATCGAGACAAAAAATGGTCATCCCTAACTTTCGGCCATTTCTACGTCGTTTGACGGATAACAGACCGGGAACACAGCGATAGTTCACCGAAATGAATCGGTCCGAGCTGATTGATTCAAAACTGTCGTTAGACGGGAGGGACGGTTTCAGCGATCTTTTGCTGCATGATCACCCAGCAGTTTCATCTCTATGTCGAACGGACAGACCCGAATAAAAACATGGCCCGCTACTACGCCATGCATATTTCCTATTCGTTGTTTGGAGAACCCTGCCTGACACGTCAATGGGGCCGGATCGGAGCCTCTGGACAGGTCAAGCTACAGTATTTCGAACAGGAAGCAGAGGCCATCAAAATGTTCCTGACTATGGCGCGGAAAAAACAGTCCCGAGGCTATAGGCCCAGATAAGAATCTCGGGCCTGTCGTGAGTGTGGCTACCGTTACGATTTGACCAAAAAAACGCCCGCTTCGCAGGGAGGAGGAGAGCGAAGCGGAACCACTGGGCAGGTCATGCTACAGCATTTCGAACATGCAATGGAGACAGTTCAGATGTTTCTGACCTTGGCTCGAAAAAGAAGATGCGGGGGTTAAATATCTCGAAGATTCAGCCACCATAGCTCAGTCTAATTTGAGCCGATCTGCCAATCTTGCCATGAGATCCATTCGTTCGTGAAAAATTGCGACCACCAAGGCAGATGCATTCTCGCGCGGTAAGCAAAAAACGTAATGATGTTCGCAGCAGTGCGCCATCCGCAACATCGGAAATAGTGCGCTCATATCCTTAAAAGTACCTTGGCCAGCTGCAAGGTTGGCAATTCCACGTTCGAGGTTGCCGATATAGCGCCGAACCTGTGTATCACTCCATTGCTTGCGCGTGTAGCGGATGATATGACGCATATCCGCTTCCGCCTCTACCGTAAGGACATAGGCCGTCAAGCGCGATTCCCGTCCAGTTCATCATCCAGAATTTGGCCGATGCTCTTGGTAGATACATTGCCCGCAAGACCATCGCTGATGCGACTTCCCAGCACGGTTTTAAGTTCCTGCCATGCCTGATCGGCATTAGCATCACCTGGAAACAGACGTTCGAGAGCGTATTGCTTAATAGTCTTGCCCTGCAAGGCCGCCAATGCCTTAAGGCTTTGATGCTGCTGATCTGTTATGTCGATTGTCAGACGGCTCATAAGGGCTGCCTCCATATAAATACACAAACCCACATTAGCACATTTGCGCGGAGATTGCCACCACTACATCTCGCCAATTAGCGCTCGTGGAGAATCCATAGTTTAACTGCAGCGATTGCGAGGCAAGGAATGCATCGCCAGGGGCGCAGGCAAGTATGTTCCCTTTTTGTTTCGAATGCTCTAATAAAGCACGCATGGACATGTCAGCCGATTATCCGCGGTCCCGTGTTCAAAACCATTCATGCGTGACGAGGACATATGGCAGCGGCCCATCTGGAACAACTGAATGATCGCCAGCGCGAGGCGGTTGAGCATGGCGTCGCCATGCCGGATGGCGCGATTGGTGGTCCACTTTTGATCATCGCGGGTGCTGGATCGGGCAAGACGACCACATTGGCGCATCGTGTCGCTCACCTGATCGTCAATGGCGCTGATCCGCGCCGGATATTGTTGATGACATTCTCGCGTCGCGCGGCATCCGAAATGGCCGGGCGTGTCCAGCGTATCTGCAAACAAGTGCTTGGCGATCACTCGACCTTCATGACGGACGCCCTGGCCTGGGCGGGAACGTTTCATGGAATGGGCGCGCGTCTTTTGCGTATTTACGCCCAACAGATCGGGCTCAGCGCCGACTTTACCATTCATGACCGAGAAGACAGCGCCGATCTCATGAACCTCATTCGTCATGAACTGGGTTTCTCGAAAATGGAAAGTCGCTTTCCAACCAAAGGCACCTGTCTCGCAATCTATTCGCGGGTCGTCAATTCCGAGAGTACAATCGGCGTGGTGTTAAAGAATGCCTATCCTTTTGCCCTTGGCTGGGAAGAGCAACTGAAACAGCTCTTTGCCGCCTATGTGGAAGCCAAACAGCATCAAAATGTGCTCGATTATGATGATCTCCTGCTTTACTGGGCGCAGATGATGTCGGATGCCGCGCTTGCCGAGGATGTCGGTGATCGTTTCGACCATGTTCTGGTTGATGAATATCAGGACACAAACCGCCTTCAGGCATCGATCCTGTTGGCGCTGAAACCGAGCGGGCATGGTCTGACGGTTGTTGGTGATGATGCGCAGTCGATCTATTCCTTCCGCGCAGCAACCATTCACAACATCCTCGACTTTCCCAAGGAATTTTCTCCAAAGCCAGCCGACGTCATCACACTCGATCGCAATTATCGTTCAACACAGCCCATCCTTGCTGCCGCGAATGGAGTGATCAGTCTCGCCCGCGAACGGTTTACCAAGAACCTCTGGACCGATCGTCAATCGGAGCAACGGCCCATGCTTGTAACGGTTCGGGACGAGAGCGATCAGGCGAACTATATTGTCGAGCAGGTCCTGGCGAACCGTGAGGTGGGCATCAGGCTCAAACAGCAGGCGGTGCTGTTTCGCACGTCGAGCCATAGTGGCGCTTTGGAAGTCGAACTTACCCGTCGCAACATCCCCTTCGTGAAATTCGGCGGACTGAAATTCCTCGACAGTGCGCATGTGAAAGACCTGCTCGCTACATTGAGGTTTGCGCAGAATCCACGCGACCGTGTTGCGGGCTTCCGCCTTTTGCAGATGCTACCCGGCGTTGGCCCGCAAACGGCTGGCAGGATTCTTGACACCATTGCCCTGGACCCGGAACCTTTGCAGTCGCTTGCAGAAATTCCGCCACCGCCAAGAATTGGGGACGACTGGCCAGCTTTTATTGATCTCCTCTCCAGCCTTCGAAAAGCCGAAGGCGGTTGGCCAGGAGAAATCGGCCTGGCGCGCGTCTGGTACGAGCCCCATCTTGAACGTCTTCATGAAGACCACGATACACGCAAGGCGGATCTGGTTCAGCTCGAACAGATCGCCAACGGCTATCCGAACCGTGAACGCTTTCTCACCGAGCTTACGCTTGATCCAACGGATGCAACGAGCGATCAGGCTGGCGTACCGCTTCTTGATGAGGACTATCTCATCCTTTCCACCATTCATTCCGCCAAAGGTCTGGAATGGCGCTCCGTTTACATGCTCAACGTCGTTGACGGCTGTATGCCCTCTGATCTGGGGGCGGGAACGACGGCCGAGCTGGAAGAGGAACGCCGCCTGCTTTATGTCGGCATGACACGGGCCCGCGACAATCTTGCTCTCATTACACCGCAACGTTTTTTTACCTATGGGCAAAATGCGAAGGGCGACCGGCATGTATATGCTTCGCGAACGCGATTCATCCCCGCCACACTCCTTCATTTATTTGAGACGGCGAACTGGCCAAAAGTAGCAGCAACCGCCAGCGAAGCCAGCGCGCGCAATGTCCGCATTGATGTCGGCGCACGGATGCGAAGCATGTGGAAGTGATGTTCCGTGTTCCATACGCGCGCGAATGGACAAACATGCTGTCAAGAAGCCCTTCCAGCCATTGCAAACGCCTAGGTTGAGGAGTGGCGGACATAACAACTGTGCAGCTTAGATCGTATAACAACAACACGGCAGAGATCACCAGGATGACGCCAACGACCCTGTTCCTGATGGTGAGATAACCATTGAGAGTGGTTTTCTTCTGGCAAAGTCCAGTATGATGTGACTCTTTGATTTGCAGGCGTGACTCCGCTTGACTCTTCGGAAGGCCGGGTGTTTTTGCCGGAAGTGCTTTATCGCTACAGAAATGCCGACAGGATAGCCTCACGCCATTACAATAAAGTCTCTTTCGCCCGCTGCGACAGCCAAGCGGCATGGCTTTTGCTTTAAGCAGACGGGAGATACTTTACGGGAATAAGACAATGTCCAACTCAACCACCATCCACAACGACGGAAATACACTGTTTCCGATCGTTCTTTCCATCGTTGCCGCTGCGGCAACCGGCGTTCTCTGGGCTTATGCCAATCCGATCCAGCTGGTTCCGGGTGTGATCCAGTGGCGCATTTTTGCTTTCCTGCCGCCGCTAGTCGGTATTCTGCTGGGCCGCAAGAGCGGCTTCATCTGCGGCTATCTCGGCACAATCATTTGGTCGCTACTCGCTGGCACCTTTATTCCTGCGCATTCGCTACTCATCGACGGCATCATGGTTGGCCTAACCGGCCTGATCCCCGGCATACTGTTCGATCCGAAGACCACGACTTTCAATCGCGCAACGCTGATTAAAATTGCAGCGACCTGCCTGATTGTTGGCCTCTTGATGGTTGCCGCCGTTTCGGCAAGCCTTGCCTATCTTGGCATTTTCCCATTCTGGTGGGCCGTCATGTATCTCGGTCTTTCCGATATCGTTCCGATGCTGATCGGCACCCCGCTGCTGGTCGTTCCGGCTCTGAAGATTCTCAAGGGCGCGCATCCGTCCGGTTTCACGCGTTTCTGAGAACGGGCCCGGAAAAGTGCTCCAACTGCAGAATGTTAAAGTCGGCTTTGGCGATTCCGTGTTGGCAATCGCCGAGGCCAGCCTCGATATCCGTGACGGCGAACGCCTTCTGGTCTGCGGCGCGGGCGGCAGTGGCAAGACCACGCTGCTCAACGCTGCATCCGGCATTGTACCGCGTCTGATTACCCCGCAGGTTTTTGGCGGCGATGTGACGCTGAACGGCAAGCCCATCTCTTCCATATCGAAGGATGAGCTGTTCAGCACGGTCGGTGTGGTTTCGCAGAATGTGGAAGACCAGCTCTGGGATCTCAGCGTCGAAGACCTGATTGCCTTTCCGCTGGAAAATCGCGGCCTTGCCAAAGACGCCGTCCGCACGCGGATTGACGATCTTCTCAACGAGCTTGAACTGAATGCCTTGCGTGGCCGTCGCGTGCTGACCCTTTCGGGCGGCGAGCGGCGCATGGTGGCCATGGCCGCCGCGCTGGCTGCCGAGCCGAAGCTCCTGATCCTCGACGAGCCGACCACGGGTCTTGATCCGGCGGCGCGCCAGCGTCTTGTGCGGGTTCTCAAAAGGCTCGGTGCGGAAATTCCGGCCCTGCTGATTGCTGAACAGGATCCTGCTTCCTTGCAGGCTGTCGTCACCGATGTCGGTCTGGTGAAGGAAGGCAAGCTTGCGCCCGTCGTGCCGCTTGCTTCCATCATCAATGATGCGGGAGCCTGGGAAGATGCGGGTGTTCTGCCGCCTGTGGCGGTGCGCAAGCGCCTTGCCGGTGGCAAAGCCGATGGTCAGGTACTCGTTTCCGTGTCGTGCATCAAGACGCAGCTTCAGCGCCGTGACGGACAGCCGGTTCTTGAAAACGTGAATTTCCAGATACGGGCGGGCGAGGTCGTCGGTCTGATTGGCAAGAACGGCGCGGGCAAGACCACGCTGTTCCAGTCCATTCTGGGCCTTCAGAAAATTGCGGCCGGTTCAATCACCATTGGCGGCGAGAATGCCGACAAGTGGACTGCCGCAAAGCGTGCCCGTTCGGTTGCTTATCTGCCACAGAACATGCGCCGGATTTTGTTCAACATGACGGTGCTGGAAGAGGTGGTCTTCGCCATCACAGCGGCAACCCGCGCGCCGAAGGATGACGCCATCACCGCCCGCGCAACGGCTTGCCTGCACAAATACGGTCTGGGCGGTCACGAGGAAACCAACCCGTTTGCGCTTTCCTCGCGGCAGCAGGCCTTGCTTGGTCTCGCCTGTGCGGAAGCGGCGGGCGCTTCGGTTGCCATTCTCGATGAGCCGCTTCTGGCGCGCGATCTCAACGGTCGCCGTATGCTGGAACTGTTCCTCGAAACCGCACTTAGCGAAAACCGTGCCGTGATGCTGATCTCGCACGATCTGGAACTGGTGGACGATGTGTCGTCCCGTGTCATGATCCTCGATAACGGCCATGTCACTTTCGATGGCGATGTGGACGCGTCCTGGGCTTCCGATGCCTATGGCGCACTGGGCTGGCCCAAGCCGCGCGTCGTCGAGACGGGAGAAGCCGCATGAAAATCTTCTACGATTTGAACTTCTTCGTGAAGCTCGTCGCGGCTTTTCTGGTTATGCTTGCAGCCTGGCTGGTGCCCGGCTGGCATTATGGCGTGCCGCTGGCGCTGGTGACGGTCGGCTTTCTGGTGCTGGTCAAGGTGCCGGGCCTGCGTGGCTATCTCAAGGGTGCGATGCTGTTGACGCTGCTCGTCATGGCGAGCTGGATTCTCAATCTCGTGCTGCAAGGTATGGCCTTCGTGGACACGCTGCCGATTGCCGCCGGTATGGCGGCGCGACTGGTGACGACCACGGCTGCCTTCTACTTTGTAATGGAAACCAGCACGCCGGGTTCCATTCTCGCAGCGGCAAGCGCTGCGCGTCTGCCGCCTATGGTAACGCTAGTGCTGTCGCTGACCTTTGGCATCATCCCAATGCTGCGCGAGGATTTCGAACGTATCGCGGATGCGCAGCGCGCCCGCGGCATGGAAATCGATGACGTCTCCTTCCCGATGCGCCTGCGTTTTGCGCTGGCGCGCGGTGTTCCGCTTCTGGTGCAAGCAATCCGCATGGCGCATGCCATTTCGCTTTCGCTCGCCATTTATGGCTTCGACACCAAGCGCAAGCGCACCACTTGGCGCAATGTCGGCCTGCTGGTCGAATCACGGCTCAATACCAAGGACGTAAAACGATGACTGAAGACAGCACGAAACTCTCCGGCAACGGACAGGTCTGGACCGTCGATGTGGCAGGCCGCAAGGTCGATCTGCCGATTGTGCCGATCAATCCGAACTTCGCCATTTCCCTGATGATGGTCATCGATCTGGGTGTTCGCTTTGGCGAACATGTGGGCAAGACGCTGGCCGAAAAGCTGGCGCCGCTGAAGCCCGATGTGATCGTCGGCGCTGCAACGCTCGGTATTCCGGTGGCGATTGAAGTGTCGCGCGCGCTTGGTCTCGACGATTATGTGGTGTTGCAGAAGTCGCCGAAAATCCATCTCGGCGATGCACTGGTGCAGACGATTTCTTCCATCACCTCCAAGGGCGAGCAGCGTTTGCTTCTCGATCGTCAGGCAATCCCGCTTCTCGAGGGAAAACGCGTGGTCGTGGTTGACGACGTCGTGGCGTCGGGTTCGAGTCTCAAGGGATCAGTCGAGTTGGTGCGCAAGGCGGGTGGCGAGGTCGTCGGCATCGGCGTCATCCTCACCGAAGCCAAGGACTGGCAGGCCACACTGGGCGAAGATGTGAAGCTACTTCATAGCCTCGCGCATATTCCGCAGTTCGACAATCAGAATGGCGAGTGGAAGCCGATTCTTGATAGCTTTCTGTGAAGACCAACGGAGCCACGTGGCCCTTCACTTTAGGACAGTCGCACCCGGCGACTGTCCTTTGCGGCCTTTGAACTTGGGGATTCTAGGGCACGTCCGTTGTACGCGGAATCGCGATAAGGATTCCCTTGTTGGGAAGGCGCGCTTGGACATTCAAAAAAGACCGCACCTGCATTGGAGCAGGAGCGCCCCGACCTTTTGAAGCGTCGCCACGACTGGTTCGCCAGCCAACTCGATCTCGATCCGGCGCGCCTCGTCTTCATTGATGAAACGGGTCTGAGCACAGATGTCGCGACTTCGCTGACGGGACGGCGAGAGGAATGCCCGCTCTGGTGCGGGGGGCGGTGCAGTCAGAGGCGCAGTTGTCGGGGGTGTCGCCGGTGGTTTCATCGGGGCCCTTACGAAGAGCGGCGTATCGGAAGAAGACGCAATTTTGGCCGGTGACAATCCGGTGGATATCAACGCCCGACCCAAACTCTAGGTCCAGAAAGGTTGACAACGGTTCGACGCGAACGCCGATCCCTATACCGAAGAGGAAATCGAGCGGGAAGGTGCACCAAGTTTGCGCGACGCTGCGCATCCCAAAGGGATTGCTCACCATATATAAGAATGAAACACTGTGCCTTCCAGTATCGAGCCTCAATCGGGCTGACAGCGTCGATGTCCGCTTCAGATTTGGTACCGACACTTGTCGAATAGGAGCTAGATTTCAAGATTATGGACCTCGGCTCTGCCGGATTAAGGCACTTATCCATTCGGCATAATGCAAATCCGAAACAGCTGGAAAGGAGACTGTGAAATGGGTGTTGTCACGTTAAGTTTCTCTGGCCGGAAAGGCCAGGGGCTCGTAGATATTCAGGCGAAACAGGCCGCAATTTTCCATGCATCGAAGCTTCGAGGCGATGGTAGCGAATTGTGTGTGCGGCTCGGCGACGAGATGGAACAGAGAAACAATTGCGGGTCGCTGAGTGCATGGAGACGAACCGTTGCAACGCTCCAGGTGACCGATGGGTGATGATCCGTTTGGGAGCAAAGCCATAGCGCTTCATTAACGCCACAAGCAATCGCTTTGCCGCCCTTTTATCACGCCGCTTCTGCAAGATTTCTTCGAGAACGGAGCCATGTTGATCAACCGCA
>NZ_WBWA01000053.1 GCF_008932295.1 Brucella tritici
TACAACTTTGCCAAACAACTCAAAGCCTTGAAGTTCAAAACACCCTATGAAGCAATTCAGGAACTCTGGAAATCAAAGCCAGAAGCCTTTATCGTCAAACCGCACCATCACATGCTGGGACCAAACACCTAGGCTACCTCGTAGAGTTTTGGTAAAAGGCGGATCGCAAATCATCGCACCCACATGCCGGACAAACTGACATGCGTGCCGGAGCGGTGTCACCGAAACATCTGCGGAGATCGACTTACGCCCACACGGAACACGTCTTCCGATCAACGGCATCCCAATGGAGGGGGCGGAACAAGATTTGTTCTCCTCGACACGCTAAGCCCGAACGAACGATGAACTTCACGCCGCACGCAACAATCGACTGGTGCGGCGCAAAGGTATGAAGCCGTCTGTCATCTGCTGTTCTGCATCCCAGGAATAGATCCCGGTGAGGTTTATGTGTTCCCAACTGAGTGTTGAGACATGTTTCAATAACTCGTCTGGAATATTCCGGCCTTGTTGCCGCAAATGGGCAGCGGCGCGGCTGAGATAGACGGTATTCCAGTGAACAATAACACTGACGACCAGATTGAGGCCGGAAGCCCGGAATGCCTGGCTGTCGTAGGAGCGATCACGGATTTCGCCGCGTTCGTGGAAGAAAACGGCGCGTTTCAGCTTATGGGCGGCTTCGCCCTTGTTGAGACCGGCCTGACAACGCCGACGCAGCGCCGGGCTGGATACCACTCGATCATGAACAGTGTACGCTCTATGCGACCAAGCTCACGCAAGGCTTTTGCGAGTTCGCTGGATTTAGAGGAAGCCGAGAACCTTTTCAGGATTGTTGATGGCGCTACCGTACGTGTTGTGATCGATGCTGCCAGACGTAGAAGGTCATCCCAGTGTTCGAGAATGAGCGCGATGTTGATCGGTACGCTGATATGGCTTTCCAACGCCGGATAGGCATCGGACTTCTCGAATGTATGGAATTTTCGGTCCTTGATGTTTCAAAGCCGCGGCGCAAAACGCTTGCCAATCAGGGCGAATATCGCAAAAACATGATCGCTCGCACCGCCGGTATCGGTAGAATACTCCTCGATTTCAAGAATCGTGTCGTGATCAAACAGGCCGTCGAGGACATAGACGGCCTCGCTTTCAGTCGGGCTGATTGGCAATATGCCGAAATATCCGTACTGATCAGAGAGATGGCTGTAGAATTTCGAACCCGGCTCACTGCCATAATGCAGATTGATGTCGCCACGCTTGGCGGCCCGGTCGCTGGCACGGAAGAACTGTCCATCGGATGAGGCAGTCGTTCCATCTCCCCAGAGCAGCGAATGCGGATGGCGCGCGTGAGCGTCTGTTACACAGGCCTGCGCGGCCCTATAGGTTTCGGATCGGGCGTGAAAGGTGCGCATCCATCCGATCTGGTGGGCACTGATCCCCTTCGAGGCTCCTGCCATGCGTTTTGGTCCGAGATTTGTGCTGTCCGCCAGAACACCGGCGAGCATAGCGGAGATGTTTTGCGGAGCATCTCCCGTCCGGACATGCGTGAACTGGTCGGCAAATCCCGTCCAGTCATGTACTTCCCTGAGGAGGTCGGGAACTTCAATCAGCGGATACATCTCGCTGATTTCGACGTTCAGTTCATCCGCTGCGACGGGAATACCGCTCGGACGCGGCGTCACGATCAGTGTTCCGGCATCCAACCTGACCCCATCGAGCTTTCCATTGCGAGCGCGATAAGCTAGGCGCTTGAGATTAAAGTCCATCATCTGCCGGACTTCCGTAAGCCATGCAGCACCATCTTCCTGAATTCCAAGACCGAGTTTGCCTTCATCTTTCATGGCGACAAAAGCAGGCTTAGGCATGAGGTGTTCGTCAATCGGCCGGAACGATCGGCTGCCATCAACCCAGACATCCCCCGAGCGTAGCCGATCGCGCAAATGGGCCAGAGTTGCAATTTCGTAATGCCGCCGATCCGGTTTTCCGTCCACGAATATCAGCTTTTTCTCAGACGATCCGAGATGGCCGACCGGCACACGATCAGTCAGAACGCGCTTCCCTTCCGCATAAAGCCCTTTCAGGGTTGATATCCCTGCCAGGAGCGGATCATGCTTTCGGTGTGAGTGAAACGTAAACGTCTGAAGGAACACGCCTGCAAACTTTCGAACATTCGCGTACTGTTCTGCCGCCATTGCCAAAGGCGATGTGTCCGCGTTCTCGACCATTGTTTCAAGATTAGGCTTGATCTGGAGCAGCTTTTGCCAACCAACTTGCCTGTTTACCACTTTTATTGCATCTTCATCAGCATCATTGGCATTCTGCAAGGCGACAATTGTATCGAGGAATAAATTTGAGCGCCCTGGATGTTTCCATCCGAGCATTCATATGCCGCTGCTTTTTCCTGTTATTCGCTTTTGAGAACAGCCGACCAATCAGCTTGATGAACATCGTTACCGCATCGTCGGTGAGCTTCTGGCCGAGCTTGAGAAACTGAGCCACAATTGTAGCGCGACGACGACTGGAACTGAAGTCACTGGCAAGCCAGGCTGGAGTGGCATCGCCCTCGCGGATCATTTGATCCCACCGACCGGCAGGAATGCGAAGTTGCAGCTCAGGATCAATCTCAAGATGGCGCAGGAACGCTATGCGCTCCGTCATTCCAATCAGATTGCCTGCTCCCGGGGCGTCAGGAGCGGACCGCAACCAATTGAACCACGTCTGACGGATCACCGGGTCAACGTCCAATAGACTATCAAGAGCTTCCAGCGTTTCATCACTGAGATCGGCAATGAGCGCACTCTCTGCGCGACGACGAGCAAGCGCGCGGGGGCCAATACCAATCTTCTCTATGGAATATTTAGAAGGAAGTAGCGCCTTGCGTTCACGAAAGGCAGCTACCACCGCCCTGGCGATGGGCAGCCCCTTGTCCCCAGAAGCGGCCGCCTCGGTTGCGGCCAATAGTGCCGCCCGACGATCATCACGGCTCGCAGGATGTAGACCAAGGTAAAGCGTCAAGTGCCGGCTATGCTCGAACCGGGTTTGCATGTGATGGGCATAGATCGAATAAGAGCGCGGATCGACGCTGAGTTGATCTGCTACATAATCAACCATGGCGGAGGACAATTGTTCATCTTCGCCCAGGAGGCGACCTGACTGTCGCATGACGCAGAGCTGGATGGCAAAGCCTAACTTGTTGTGCGGGCGTCGGCGCAACTCGCATTCGAGGCGATCAGCAGCATCAAGCGTGTAGTGGCGGATCAGGCTGTCTTCGTCCATCTCCAGACCGAGAAGTTCCTGAGCTTCCATCGCATTAATCAGTTTTCGTCGGCCCACTTGTTACTCCTACACGTCTACGCCCTATGAACAGGGTGAGTCTCCTGTCCGAAAACGAGGGATTGCGTACAGGATCAAAATTACCTGTCCACAAATTATCTTGACAGTCTTTCGAACAGTGGAGATATTTCGGACAGCTTATTCGGACGGTTTTACTCCATGCCTCGTACATTTGCCTATGTCCGCGTCTCCACGACCGGGCAGACCACCGAGAACCAGATTCAGGAAATCGAAGCTGCCGGCTTCCAGGTCGAGACGCGCCGGATTGTAACCGAGACGGTTTCTGGCAGTACCGCGATTGCGCAGCGCCGTGGCTTTTCTCGTCTGATGGATAAGCTGGTGTCCGGAGATATTCTAATCGTGACCAAACTCGACCGCCTCGGTCGTGATGCAATTGATGTCAGCACTACCGTCAGAGCGCTCACGGAAATGGGAGTGAAAGTCTATTGTCTCGCACTTGGCGGCGCCGATCTCACCAGTTCGGCTGGCACGATGACTATGAACGTACTCAACGCCGTTGCACAATTCGAACGGGACTTGCTGATCGAGCGGACGCAATCCGGCCTCAAGCGCGCCAAATCAGAAGGAAAGACTCTTGGCCGCCCATCGACACTCAGTGAAAAGCAAAAACAGGAGGTGCGCGGCGATCTCGCGAAAGGGATGAGCATTTCGGCCATCGCTAGGAAATTTTCAACAAGTCGGCAGACCATTATGCGGGTTCGGGACGAAGTTTCTGCTGAACGTGGCCTTTTGAGCAGTGGGACCACCTGATGTCCGCAATACCGCTACCATTTGTTGTCGTCATACTACTGGGCATCCTGCTGATTCGAGTGCTTGTGGAAAACAGAGCACTTTTTAAACCGGTCCCGCTCTTCATCAGCGCTTGTATTCTCCTGATGATCACAGTCGGGGTGCGCTGGACCCTTGATCTTCCATGGATTCGATTCATTCAGCCTGTCATTGCCGCACTCTTGCCGCCTGTCGTGTGGCTTTGCTGTTCAAAGCTACTGCAGACACCCTCAACACGGGCATGGCCGCATTTTCTTTTTCCGGCAGCGGTGCTGGTCCTTTCGGCTTTTTGGTATCGATGGCATCCACCAATCGATCTCATTCTGGCCGTTCTCTATTTCGGTTATGGTACGGCCCTCCTTCGTAGTGTGTCTACGGAATCCAACTATCTTGAACGTGTACGACTGACCGATACTGAAGGTGCGCGCAAGGTCGTTTCAACGGTGGGCGGTCTTCTGCTTTTCTCCGGCATCATTGATCTCATGACAGCCGGAGATTTCGATTTCTATCGCGGAAGCCACGCAGCAGTGATCGTTGCGGTCGCTAATGCCCTCACGCTTCCAATTGTGGCTTATGCAATTGCCATTATCGGTGGGAGTGTGCCGGACAATGAGAACCGCGAGGTCGAGCCGTACAGCATACCCAAAAGCAATTCTCAGGATGCTTATTCACCACCTGAGATAGAGATTCTTTCTATCACAGAGCAAGATCGTAAGATCATGGGTATGGTCGACGATGCGATGCATTCGAAGAAACTTTATCGAGATCCTGATCTCACGCTGAGCCGTTTGTCGCGCCGACTTGGTGTTCCTTCCCGGCACATATCGACGGCAATCAACCGCGTTCTCGGACGCAACGTGTCACAAATTGTCAATGAATACCGCATCCAGGATGCCATACGCCTGCTGAAAGCAACTGACCTGCCAATTACAGCCGTGATGTTTGAATGTGGCTTCCAAACGAAGTCAAATTTCAATCGGGAATTTGCGAGAGTAACCGGCGCGACGCCAAGCGACTATCGTCGTTTGGGCGCAAATCATACTGACATCGACTGCAGCTCTAAGGCCTGCCCGGAAGGACTTTTGCGAGAAAGCCGATCACAAGAAACGTAATTTCCCGGTGGATTTCTTTACGACCGCGTGTTCCTCCATCCTTGCAAACAATCCCATCACCCGGTGTGTCCTCTTCGATCAATGCAGCAGCGCCGGGTTTGCAAAGCTGCATGAAGCTGAAATGCATCGCGTCCGGGATTTCAATATAATTTGAAGAAGACTTGGGCAAATGTTTCGCAAGATAGCCGCTTTCAAGTCTCGCCGGCATGTCGCCGATATCGGTGCCAGCACTGATAATAAGTGATGGAATATGAATGCCTGCCAAGCTTTCTGGTAAGAAACCCCACGCCAGCCCCAGATCAAGGGAGACGAAAGCTCTAATACGCGGATCAGCCATTTCCTTTTCAAGCTCATGGTTTCCGAGTCCGAGTTCTGCTGAAAGGCTACAAGTGCGCGGATTTGTATGGATTTGGCAATCCTTTTCGAAACGGACCGTATCGAAGCGCGCGCCAGCAAGTGCGGTTACTGTCCATCCGCCTAACGAATGGCCGATAACGGCAATCCGTTGTGCATCAACTTTTCCGACAAGTTCAGGATCTGCTGTCAGGGCATCAATGACACGGCTCAAGTCATGTGGTCGTTCCCACAGCTTCGCTGTCTGATCCGTGTCCTTGTTGAATGTCGTTGTCCCAGGGTGATCCAGCGCGGCCACGATATAACCCTGCTGGGTAAGCTCATTCGCAAGCCAGTTCAAGTTGCGCCAACTACCCCCATAACCATGTGAGAGAACCACCAGAGCATGAGCGCCAGTGTCAGGAATTGCATTTTTACAGCAGAAGTGCCGTAAAAGACGCGGTTCTCGCCGACTGTTACGGTACTGGCTCGTTCTTCGGTGGGATACCAGATTGCAACATGGAGCGGACGGGGACTCTCTTTGTCCAGTTCAACCTCTCGAAATCCGACGGTTTCGGCAGAATGAGCAAGCGTGACGATGGACAGCCATAATCCGGCAGTCAAAAAGGAAATCTTCAGCATGAGTGCCTCTCGGGTGATCGAATTCTGCTCTCATGCTGGAAAATCTGTTCTTCGGAGACCTCAATCGCGATTCAGGACGTGTAAATGGTCGTTGCCGCTCCGTTCTGCCTTAGCGTGTCTGGGGGAACAGATCTTGTACCGACCCCATACACGCGAGACCTATCTCGCCAAGCTGGCCAGCGGGTATTTCCGTTACAAACGCATCGATGCACCTGTTGACGTGATCAGTTCGTTTGATGACACTGCAATCATTGCTGGACGGATGTTCGCAGATGTCGAAGTGGGAGATGCTGAGCGAAACCTATCAAACGCCTACCTTGCGGTTTATCGTCGACGAGACGATGTTTGGCGACTTGTTGGCTACCAGCCCACGCCTTTGAAAGGCGGGTGACGAACAACTCGATATCAACTGAGGAGAGACGGGGGCGGTTTGTTTACAAAAAGTCAGTCTAGCCGGGAGCAGGTCTGTGATTTGTTCCAGAAACGTGCCGAGGATTTCTGGTTATGTTGCAAAATATCAAAACATCTTGAAGCTTATCTGATTTGTTTGGGACTCACTCGGTACACTTCCAGTCCGGCTTGACGATGTTGTTTTGCAGAAGAGACCTGATCTATCAATGTGGTTAGAGCCTGATTCATAATAAATGTAACGATATCAGGCTTTGCGATACGTCGGGTGACGAAACGGATATTTGCGATGATTTCCACGCTTCGGCAAAAGCGATGGTTTTCTCGAAGTCTTTGGCCAGTCAGTGACATCTTCCCAGCCACGCAAATGTTCGCTCAACAAACCGATGGTTCTTTTCGGGCCTTCGTCGGGCGGGGTTGGTACAGTGCTCAGCCAGAATGCGCACCTTGCGCCCCGGGCCAAGGTTTGCAGGGCGCCTGCTGGTCTCTCGCGTGGGGAATGAATTTGACGACCAACGAAAGTTGACGGACGAGGCTACTGTCAGGCAACCGCAGGCTTCCGCTGGAGGTTTCGTATCCTTTTATCGAAACACAGCGAGCGAAAGCAGCATAATCAGACCGCCGGGTCTTCGCCCGGCGGCACGGTCATTACATCTGCCCATTCCGGATGCCTGCGATATTGCGCCCGAACGTAGGGGCAGAGCGGTATGATTTTTATTCCGTTCTTGCGCGCATCCTCAATCATAAAGCTTACAAGTGCCGCAGCCGAATCCGTGCCCTTCATACTGTCCGGAGCTCCCGTGTGGTCGGCACTGATCAGACGAGGGCCGCGCTTGGTAAAGGTGATTTCGGTTTCACCTTTAATTCCCTCTATGCGAGCCACATAGCGTCCGTTGCGGGCATCTTTGTCTTCCTTATCCATTCTCATATTGGTCATTTTAGTACTCTTCCACTCTGATTTATTGTAACCTCGGAAACCTTGCCGAAAAACGTTCTATACCACGCGTTGCATTTGAAGGGTGCGCTCCATATCCGCCCGATTGACTGTCGCGCCGAACAAGAGAGTGCCGGTATCGAACAAACGGCTGAAAGCCAGCGGCCCCGCATCGACAGGATCGAACCCGATGCGGTCGATAAACGCACCCACTTCCCTGCGTGCATCAGCATCGTTCCCGGCAACAGCGAGCGCACGACGCTCCGGATCGCCTTTCAAACGAGCTTCCTCATCTATTTCATGATAACCCATGTGGTTGAAGCTCCGTACCAGTCGTGCACCCGGCAGGAAATCTTGCACAACTTCACTGCTCGAACGCTCACCTTCAAACTCTGCGATCATTCCGTCCGTCGGTGCCCAGTAGTTCATGGCATCGATAACGATCTTACCCTGCATCAATTCCGGTGCAAGATTGCGATATTTGGACAGCGGCAATGCAAGCACAACGATATCAGCAGCCGCAATCACGCTTTCTGCCGTATCGGCGGCCTGCGCGCGGGGCACCATGATTTCAAGCACAAGTGCGATATCTTCGGGTGTTTTGGACGTTGCCAGCCGCACCCCATAGCCCGCTGCAATTGCGCGGCGAGCTATGGCGGTGCCAACACGGCCCGCCCCCAATATGCCGATGGTTCTGACCTGAGATATTGGCATATTCCGTTTGCTCCTATTTATTTTCCAGAACCCAGTTCCGCATCGACAAGCGGCTTTACCTTGGTACCCAGCAGCTCAATCGAACGCAGGAATGCCTTGTGCTGCATTTGTCCAACGTCCATCTGTAGGAACTGCCGCATATGGCCGATGTGCTTGTGCAACTCGACGATACGTTCGGCGATTTCCTCGGGACTGCCCGCAAAAATCGCACCCGCACCACTTGCCTCACGGTCATAATGCGGGCGGGGCGGTGGGGCGAAGCCTCGGATTTTGCCGAGCTGTTCCATGACTGCATGCCAGTGGGTCCAGAAGAAATCTTTTGCTTCTGCAGCATTCTCACCGATGAAGCCCGGTGTTGCGACCGAGACCTTCACTCTTTCCGGTACAATTTCCGCCTCGGCGGCCGCGCGCCTGTAAAGATTAGCCAGTGGCGCGAAACGCGATGCCTGCCCACCGATGATTGCGTAGGAAATCGGCAGACCGAGCAGGCCAGCGCGAACCGACGAATGCGGGTTTCCACCGGTTGCGAGCCAAACTGGCAGCGAACCGCTATCTGGACGTGGTACAACAAGCGCGTCGTTCAACGCCGGGCGAAATTTACCCTGCCAGGTGACGTTCTCGCTTTCATTGATCTTTAAAAGCAGATCAAGCTTCTCAGCATAAAGCGCGTCATAGTCGTTCAGATCATGCCCAAAAAGCGGAAAGGATTCGGTTGAAGAACCTCGACCAGCCGTAATTTCAGCACGACCGTTAGACAGCGCGTCCACCGTAGCAAACTGCTGATAGACCCGTACGGGATCACCGGTGCTCAGCACTGTTACAGCGCTGCCAAGTTTGATGTTCTTGGTGGTCGACGCGGCGGCGCCCAGAATGACGGTCGCGGCCGAAGCCGGCATCTCGCGTGTATGATGCTCGCCAATACCGAAATAATCGAGGCCAACCTCATCTGCGAGCTGAATGGCTTCAAGCAAGTTGCGCGTTGCATCCGCCGTAGAGCCGAGCTCGCCAGTAGCCGCATTCTTCTGCACATCCCCGAAACTATATACGCCTAGTTCCATGTGGTTCACTCCTTGAGGCGTAGAGAACACCATACGCCTGATGGTATATATTAGTAACTGAGTGTAATATCGGTACTACCTGCCGGTATACAAGAAGGCACATTTTCGAAACCCGGTATCCTGAAAGTGCCTGTGGTGAGATCCACTCGACGAGCAAATTTCATCGCAAACCAGAAAAACACTATCGTCGGAGATCATGTAGACTGCCGGATTATTGGTCGTTTAATTTACCTGTTCAGACTCTAGGGTCCAGACTCAATTGATCCACCATGTGACGATGGCGGCGATGTAGCAGGTTGCTGCGAAGTTAATCATGAGCTTGTCATATCGTGTCGCGACACGCCTCCAGTCCTTGAGGCGGCAGAAGGTG
>NZ_WBWA01000054.1 GCF_008932295.1 Brucella tritici
GGGCCGAACTTGGCGATCCAACGACGAACTGTCTCGTATGATACGTCGATTCCACGCTCAAGCAGCATTTCCTCAACTTCACGCAGACTAAGGTTGAACCGCAGATAAAGCCACACCGCATGAGCAATAAGCTGTGGCGGAAAACGGTGACGCTTGAAGATGATAACTGATGTCTGCATCGCCAAAATTTACGCCCAAACCGTCAGGCAGGCAACTGTAGCCCAGTTAACGTGACAACACCCTGTGAACTAATGTGAAAATTATTTTCAAATCGGTAAAATTATGATAAATGACTTTTCATAAAGATAAAAAGTAAACGGGAACAACGTGAATCTGTCCACATTGATTGGGTCCTGCCGAGGCAGTCTCACCCCAAACCAGCAAAAGATCGCAGATTTTGTGCTCGCCAATCCATTCGCGGTCGCGACGATGGGTATAGAGGAGCTTGCACAAGCAACCTCTACCTCATCTGCAACGATTACCCGGTTCGTGCGGGCACTGGGATTGGGGAGCTTTACAGATTTCAGAGGATTCGCGGTACAAGGCTACCAGTCATTGCTGCGCCCAGTGGAGAATGTCGACCGCGCCCGTCACATCCCGCCTGGAAAGATTGCGGAGGGTTCCTTCCAGAGTGCTGCAGAATGCTTGCAGCAGGTCATGAGGGAAGCCGGGAATACCGTGTGGGAGGACATTGCGGCCCAGATGATGAATGCGCCGCGTGTTGCCTTTCTCGGTTTTGGCGTCAGCGCGAACATGCTGCAATATCTAGCTGATAAATCAATCCTTTTTACCCGGTCACAGCTCGTGCTGAACGGTGCCGGCGGGCTCGAACGTGTTGCCCAGAAAGTGCTCCGGCTGGGGCCTGGAGATCTTGTGATAGCGATGGCCTTGCCACGCTACTCACAGGCGACCCTTGATTTTCTGAAGCTTGCGCGAGGCCGGGGAGCCCATTGCATTGCCGTAACGGATGGCCCTGCCTCGCCGCTGTGTTCACTCAGCCATGAGCAGATATTCGTACCCGCGAGCCACCCCGTTCTGCATAGTTCGACGATTGGTGCACTCGCTGCCTTCGAAGCGATCATTGCCGTGCTGACGGCACATCACCAGAGCGTCTCGGATGCCGTTTCCGTAACGCGCTCTCTCATGCCCTATCTTTATGCGGAGGATGAAGATCAGCCGCAGTCCAAATCGAGGACCACGGATGACAGTGAAGCCGAGTAACCCCGAAGACGCACCGATCGTACGCGTTGAAAATGTCAGTGTTGATTTCAAGGGCGATGATGGCACGTTTCGTGCGGTCAGGAATCTATCGTTCGAGATCAAACCGGGTGAAACGCTGGCAGTTGTGGGTGAATCCGGATCCGGTAAATCTGTCACGTCTCTTGCGATCATGCGTCTTGTGGAATTCGGTGGCGGCAAGATTACGGAAGGCGCTATTGAATTTACCAACCGCGATGGAGTTACACACGACCTTACCAGGTTTGCGCTTGATGAGATGGAAGGTATTCGCGGCAACGATATAGCGATGATTTTCCAGGAGCCAATGACCTCTCTCAACCCGGTTTTTACTGTTGGCGAGCAGATTGCCGAAGCGGTGCTTTTGCATCAGAAGTGTTCTTCTGCTGAAGCACGGGCTGAAGCACTGCACATGTTGGAAAAGGTCCGTATTCCCGATGCCAGGCGCATACTTGACCGTCATCCGCACCAGTTGTCGGGTGGCATGCGTCAGCGTGTCATGATTGCCATGGCTCTTTCTTGCCGACCGCGTCTGCTGATTGCCGATGAGCCAACCACGGCTCTAGACGTCACCATTCAGGCGCAGATTCTGCGTCTCATCCGTTTGCTGCAGGAAGAGATGGGCATGGCCGTACTCTTCATCACTCACGATATGGGCGTTGTGGCGGAAGTTGCAGACAAGGTGCTTGTTATGCGTGGCGGCGAGAAAGTGGAAGAAGGCACCGTAGAAACCATTTTTGCTGCGCCGCAACACCGTTATACCCGCGCGTTGCTTGCCGCAGTGCCACGTCTTGGAGCTCTTAACGGTGAAAACCTTCCGCGTCGTTTTCCTCTATTGAAAGCCGATGACAGCGGCTCGGACAGTTTTGCCGAGTATCCTCCGCAAGACACGATCAAATCACCTGAGCCGGTATTGCAGGTGCGTGATCTGGTGACGCGGTTCGATATCAGGAACGGGCTCTTCTCGAAACTCACTGGTCGCGTGCATGCTGTGGAACAGGTCAGTTTCAGTTTGCACCAGGGTGAAACACTGGCGCTGGTCGGTGAATCGGGTTGTGGCAAGTCAACGACCGGACGCACAATAATGATGCTTCAGGAAGTCACTTCCGGAGCGGTCTTCTATAATGGCAAGGATATTTTCAAACTTGGAAGAGCGGAAAAGCAATCCATTCGCCGCAAGATCCAATACGTCTTTCAGGACCCGTTCGCATCCCTCGATCCGCGGCTGACTGTGGGCTTTTCAATTGCGGAGCCGCTAATCACCCACGGGCTCGCAAAAGGGGGGGAAATCCAGGAGCGTGTAGTGGAATTGCTTCGGGACGTGGGTCTGCAGCCAGAGCATGCGCATCGTTATCCGCATCAGTTTTCGGGGGGGCAACGTCAGCGTATCTGTATAGCGCGTGCTCTCGCGGGAGATCCCGATATTCTCATTACCGATGAGGCGGTTGCCGCGCTTGATGTCTCCATTCAGGCACAGGTCATTAATCTGATGATGGAACTGCAGGAAAAACGTGGACTTTCCTACATATTCATCAGTCACGACATGGCGGTTGTTGAGCGGATATCCCATCGTGTGGCGGTGATGTATCTTGGGCAGGTCGTTGAAATTGGTCCGCGGCGCCAGATTTTCGAGAATCCACAACATCCCTATACGCGACGGCTTCTCTCTGCGGTTCCAATTGCCGATCCCCAGCGGCGTGAGCGCAGTCGCCCGCTTATCGAGGGGGAAATCCCAAGCCCGGTGCGTTCACCGGACGACATGCCGGTCGTCAGCCCTCTTATCGAGGTGGAGCCTGGCCATTTCGTAGCACGCCATCCCATCGGCGATTTTCATTGATCTTAGGAAGGAGTTGACAATGAAACTGAAGAACTTGCTGTTGTCGTCGGCGTTGGCCGCCGCGATAATGCTCCCGGGCGCGACGGTCTGGGCGAAATCCCTTACCGTTGCGGTACCAAATAACCTGACAGGTCTTGATCCAACGAACATCAATGACACGCTGTCGCAGACCTCGCTTCGTCTTATCTATCAGGGTCTTTTTGGCTTCGACAAGGATATGAAGCTCATTCCTCTACTGGCTGAAAGCTATGAGGCCAATGGCGATGCGACCGAATTTACCATCAAGATTCGCAAAGGTATCAAGTTCCACGACGGCACGGATTTCAATGCTGAAGCAGTTAAGGCCAATATCGAACGTCTTGCCAACCCGGACAACAAGCTTTCGCGCCGCAGCCTGGTCTCAATGGTCAAGGAAGTGCAGGTTGTTGACGATGCTACCGTCAAATTGATCCTCAAGGAACCGTTTGGCGCGATGATCGCCTCGCTTGCTCATCCAGGTGCCATGATCATTTCACCGGCGGCGCTTGAAAAATACGGCAAGGAGATCGGACGCAATCCGGTCGGAACCGGCCCGTTCAAGTTCAAAAACTGGTCGGCAGATACGCTTGAAGTCGTGAAAAATGACAACTACTGGAAAGAAGGGCTTCCCAAGATCGATGGCGTGACGGTTCGTTCAGTGCCGGAATCCGGTGCGCGCTTTGCAATGCTCCAGACGGGTGAAGCCCAGTTCATCCCTTCTTTCCCTCCTGAACTGATGCAGGTCGCCGAAAAGAACCCGAATGTCGAGGTCGATAAAGACCCTTCTATCGTCGAGTGGTACGTCTCTCTCAATAATCTGAAAAAGCCTTTCGATGACGTTCGCGTCCGACACGCGCTCAATTACGCCGTAGACAAAAAAGCCTATTGCAAGATCGTCTATAACGACCTTTGCGAGCCGGCAGATTCGATCATTCCCAAGAACCTTGCATTCCATGTGCCGGTTGGCAACTACGAGTACAATCTCGACAAGGCCAAAGATTTGATGAAGGAAGCAGGCCTGGAGAGTGGTTTCGAAACGGAAATCTGGGCAAACTCCAATACGGAATCCATACGTGCGGTTCAGTTCATCCAGCAGCAACTGGCACAGATCAACGTGAAAGTGAACGTAATGCCGCTTGAGGCTGGCGTTGCTGCGCAGAAAATCTGGTCTGTCGAGAAGCCGGAAGATGCTGCCGTACAGATGTATTATGGCGGCTGGTCTGCATCGACGGGCGATGCCGATTGGGGTATTCGCCCACTGCTTTATGGCCAGAGCTTTCCGCCAGCAATGTTCAACGTTGCTTACTTCAAGGACGCAAAGGTCGATGCTGCAATCGAAGGTGCAATCAGCACGGCTGATCCGGCCAAGCGGGCAGAATTCTATGCGGAAGCACAAAAGGCCGCCTGGGAAGGCGCACCCTGGATCTTCCTCGGTGTGAACCAGAACCTGTCGGCCAAGACCAAGTCACTTTCCGGCGTCTATATGCTTCCGGATCGTGGTTTCCTGCTCGAAGAAGCGGCATTCGCTGACTAACAGCTCGTGAAAAGAGCGCCGGCCTTTCGGGGCCGGCGCTACCTTTCCGAAAGGGAATTTATGTTTTCCTATCTCATCAAACGGCTTGTCGCTACCGTACCTGTCATCGTGCTCGTGATGGTTTGCGTTTTCGCCTTTGTGCACATGCTGCCAGGTGATCCCGCCCGCCTTGTAGCGGGCCCCGACGCCAGCCCGCAAGATATTGCTGCAGTTCGTTCGTCGCTTGGGTTGGATAAACCGTTGCCAGAGCAATTCACACGCTATTTGACGCGTGCGGTTCACGGCGATTTCGGTGTTTCGCTTAAGACGCGACGAATGGTCACCGAGGAGATCGGCGAACGCCTGATGCCTACAGTCTGGCTCACTGTATTTGCAATGCTCTGGTCTTCACTTCTCGGTTTGCTGATCGGCGTGATTTCTGCTGTAAAACGCGGTAAATGGCCTGACTACGCTGGAATGATCATAGCGGTATCCGGCATTTCATTCCCGCCATTCTGGCTGGGCCTGTTGCTAATCAATATTTTCTCGGTGAAACTTGGCTGGTTTCCGACCGGCGGCTACGGTACTTGGCAGCATTATGTGATGCCTTCGTTCACGCTTGGGGTGGGGGTTGCAGCTGTTATGGCGCGTTTTACCCGCTCAGCATTTATTGAAATTGCGCGGGAGGACTATGTTCGCACAGCACGCGCCAAAGGCGTGCCGGAGCGAAGGGTCGTATGGAAACATGCGCTACGCAACGCATTGATCCCCATTATCACAATGGTTGGTCTGCAATTCGGTTTTCTGCTTGGTGGATCGATAGTGGTCGAAAGCGTGTTCTCCTGGCCAGGTGTAGGAAGACTGCTGGTCGATTCCGTTTCCTATCGGGATTACCCTGTCATTCAGGCATTGATCCTGCTGTTCTCACTACAGTTCATCTTTATCAATCTGCTGGTTGACGTTCTTTATGCCTTTGCAAACCCGGAGATCCGCTACAAATGAGTACGACAACCGTATTGGTGGACCCAGCCCAGAAAATGCGCAGACCATTGGCCGAATTCTGGCGGCGGTTCAAAAAGCAGAAGGTAGCCCTGGTGGCGTTTGTCTTCATCATTGCTTTGGTGCTGGCGGCAATTCTGGCTCCAGTGCTTGCACCTTATGATCCGAGCACGCCGGACTATAATGCCGTTCTCCAGGGCCCGAGTGCCGGGCATTGGGCGGGAACGGATGCCTATGGGCGTGACATATTCAGCCGCATTATCTGGGGTGCGCGCATTTCGCTCGCGGTGGGCTTTCTGTCGGTGACGCTGGGCGCGCTTTTCGGCGTCACGCTTGGTATCGTTTCCGGGTTTTACGGTGGTTGGGTGGATTCGGTTATCATGCGATTGTGCGATCTGCTGCTTGCTTTCCCTGGCATTCTGCTTGCAATCGCTGTGATCGCGGTGCTCGGACCCGGCATTACCAATGTGATCTACGCAGTCGCGATCTTCTCTATTCCGGTTTTCGCCCGACTTGCTCGCGGCACCACGTTGCAGTTGAAGCGCACTGTTTATGTCGATGCATCGCGGGCGATCGGCGTAGCTGATCGCGTTATCATGCTTCGTCATATCTTGCCTGGTACCCTGCCAAACGTCATTGTCTATTTTTCGATGCGTATAGGCACCTCCATTCTGACCGCTGCTGCCTTATCTTTCATCGGCCTCGGCGCGCAACCGCCAAGCCCCGAATGGGGCGCCATGCTGGCTGATGGCCGGACCTATATGGGAGTGGCCGATCATTTGACGTTATTCCCCGGCATCGCAATATTTGTCACCGTGCTGGGCTTCAATCTTTTTGGCGATGGCTTGCGCGATGCGCTCGATCCGAAGCTACGATCCGACTGAGAAGCGGTTGTTATGCGAGTTTATATCTCCGCCGATATTGAGGGAGTTGCAGGTGTTGTTGTTCCGGCTCAAGGGCAGGCTGGTCATGTGGAATATGAGAAAGCGCGCATTCTCATGACCGAAGAAGTCAACGCCGTAGTCGAGGGGTTGGTAGAAGCGGGCGCAACCGAAATCCTTGTCAACGACTCTCACGGGCCAATGACAAATATTCTGCCATCTCTGCTGCATCCGGCAGCCGATTTGCTTCTAGGCAAGCCCAAGCCGATGAACATGGCCTGCGGTTTGACGGCTGAATTCGATTTGTTCCTTATGGTCGGGCATCATTCCATGGCCGGCAAGGGTGGGGTACTTGCCCACACCACAAACGGTTTTGCATTCCGGGAAGTCCGTATCAACAACCTGCCTTACGGGGAGCCGGGTATTTACGGTGCTTATGCCGGAGAGCTTGGCGTTCCAGTTGGTCTGGTTTCCGGCGACGATTGCACGAGGGACGAAAATATTGGATTTTTCCCGGATGCTGAATTTGTCGTTGTCAAACAATCTTTCGGTCACCGGGCTGCACGTCAGGTATCCGTCCAGCGGGCGCGCGCTATGCTGAGGGAGGGGGCGATACGTGCAGTCCGCGAAGCTGGTAGTAAAAAAGCATTCCGGCTGAATGGGCCATACAAGACGGAATTCTTGATGAGCAATGCGGCACTCGCAGATCAAATGGCAATACTCCCCCCGGCCAGACGGGTTGATGCCGTCACCGTGGGGTTCGATTGTGTGACGATGGCGGAGGTGGTTGGCTGGATGACGGCACTTGCCGCCATGAGCTTCGCGTTGCGCTGACGCGATTGAATAAAGCAGAACTCCTTCCAGATTGAGGTCAGAATGTCTGAAACGATGCCGGTTATCGCGCTGCATGGCGGTGCGGGAACGATACTGAAATCCAACATGACGCCGGAGCGCGAGGCTGCCTATCATGTTGCCCTGCGCTTCTGTCTCGAGGCGGGACTGAATATTCTGCGCGAGGGTGGCACATCGCTCGATGCCGTAACGGCTTCGGTTATGGCATTGGAAGATGACCCGTTGTTCAACGCGGGACGTGGCGCGGTTTTTACCACCGACAGCACCCACGAAATGGATGCGGCCATTATGAATGGATCGACACGTGAATGCGGCTCGATTTCAGGAATTTGCGGTCCACGCCACCCGATACTTGCCGCGCGCGCAGTGATGGAAACGACCGAGCATGTATTTCTGGCCGGTGATGGCGCCAAACGCTTCTGTGAAAATGCCGGTCTTGAATTACAAACTCCGGAATGGTTCGGTACCGAACATCGGCTCAACGCCCTCAAGGCTGAAATGAAGCGTCGTAAAGAGGGGCTTCCGGATGACGGCGATCCTGCTCGCAAGCATGGAACTGTCGGGGCGGTGGCGCTCGATCGGTTCGGTCACCTCGCGGCAGCGACCTCCACAGGCGGCATGACGGCAAAGACGCCCGGTCGCGTCGGTGATAGTCCCGTTATTGGCGCCGGAACCTGGGCTGACGATACCACTGCGGCCATTTCGGCAACCGGACATGGAGAATATTTCATTCGTTGGGCTGTTGGACACGAGATCGATGCACGTATGCGCTGGGCAGGACAGGACTTGCAAAATGCGGCAGGTGGTGTCGTGACCGAACTGGGTGAAATCGGCGGTTCAGGCGGGCTTGTGGCCGTGGATGCAAAGGGCAATATCTGCCTGCCCTTCAACAGTCCGGGAATGTATCGCGCATGGTGCGGTGTGGATGGTGTCATCCATACCGGAATCTATCGCCATTGATTGTCTCGCCCGAATTGCATCGCGGTAGTTATATACTGCCTGAACTACGCTGAGGTCACGAACAGAGGTTTGTGCGGGCAAAGCCATCGTCGGGATGATGGTCGACCGGGGTATTGCCGTTCGTGCGGTTACGTCAGCTCGCGGACCGGGTACGCCGGTTCGCGAGATTAGGAGCAGGGGCGTCAAATATGCCCGGGAAAGCTCACGATCAGACCGACAAAACGTAGAACGGTCAGAACGTTGGCGTTCCAGTTCGCTCCATTGACTGTGTAATCCGCTTTCGGGGCAGTCGACGGCGCTGTGGCACGCAGTCGGCTTTCACCCGGATGCTGTCGGAAGCGTAAGCGATCGCCAACGATTTGGTCAGCTGCGCGACCCCACCCTTGGACGCCGAATAGCCGGGTGCCAGCCCGCCGCCGAAGAAACTGAGCATCGATGCCGTATTGACGATTGCCCCACCGCGCTTCGTCAGCAGCGGTCGCGCCGCCGCGCAGATCCTCATCGTCCCCGTAAGGTTGATGTCGACGACGGACGCGAAGGTTTCGGGGTCGAGTTCGGCGCCGCGGCGAATGATGCCGGCGCAGTTCACCACGACGTCGAGGCCGGGCAGCGAGCCGACCAGGTTCTGAACTGCCGCCGCGTCCCGGACGTCGAGTACGGCGTGGCGCAATCCGGCAATCGCGGACCCGTCAGCAGCGGCTGCTTCGACCTCGGCCGGTGTGGCGCCGGTTGCAAGCACCGTTGCACCGAGATGGATGAAGCCGGCGGCGATGGCAGCGCCAATTCCCGAGGTGCCGCCGGGGTGTTGTCACGTTAACTGGGCTACAGTTGCCTGCCTGACGGTTTGGGCGTAAATTTTGGCGATGCAGACATCAGTTATCATCTTCAAGCGTCACCGTTTTCCGCCACAGCTTATTGCTCATGCGGTGTGGCTTTATCTGCGGTTCAACCT
>NZ_WBWA01000055.1 GCF_008932295.1 Brucella tritici
AATTTATCTCTCGTGACCTGGATTTATGGGCTTACCATAAGGGGGTAGTTCTCGACTTCTCCCGGCCCGGCAAGCCGACAGATAACAGCTACATCGAGAGCTTCAATGGCAAATTCAGAGCCGAATGCCTGAACGCCCATTGGTTCATGAGCCTTGACGACGCCCGCATAAAGATGGAGGATTGGCGTAGAGACTATAACGAATTCCGGCCACATAGCGCCATTGGCAATAAGGTGCCGATTTCGCTTATGAATGGCTCAACGGCATCCCCGCCGCTTTGAGTCTTAAACCCGGAAAATTCCAGTTCTCCGTGGTCCAAATTCGGGGTGCACTTCAAGTTTCCACTACAAATTCCCACTGGGAACCCTGGTGCTATAATTTCAAGATAGCCAGCCGTGCAACGGGACATTGACTTTATAAAATGCTTTCGTCATTACCATTTTGTGATCCGTCTTGGAAACTTGCCAGGAAGCGATCAATCATGAACAGCAAACCGTTTCCGCAAAGGTGACAAATGACAAGTCAAACTCTTAAAGGGAGCGGTAGTGCACAGGAAGACATAACCACCGACAGATCTATTATCGGAACTGGCGCAGCAATCAGGGATATTAGAGACGCGTTGGCGACATATCGTATTGCTCTGATTTTTGGGTGGCAGGATGTATCTCAACGTTATCGGCGTTCCCGCCTCGGGGCTTTCTGGCTCACTATCAATATGGCCGTTTATATTGGTGCACTAGGAATGATTTTCGGAACACTCTTTCGATCAAACATGCCTGAATATCTTCCCCATCTCTGCGCAGGCATAATCGTTTGGGGCCTAATCTCTTCATCGCTAGTGGATGGTTGCACCACATTCAGCGGGGCTTCCGGGATAATCCTACAAGTGAAGCTGCCTCTTTTTACACATATTTTGCGTGCATTATGGAAAAATATGATCATATTTTTCCATAATATACTTATTTTCCCTATACTTTATCTCGTCCTCGGACAAAGCTTTAATTTTTACGTTCTTCTAGCAATACCAGGCTTGCTGATCGTGTGCTTAAATCTTGCTTGGATTATGCTCGTATTGGCGACGATTTGTTGCCGTTTCCGCGATATAACGCAAATCGTAACCAACATTCTCCAGATTTTCTTTTACCTAACGCCAATTATCTGGACTGTTAATATTTTACCGAAAACCGCTTCCAAGTTAATATTTGAAATGAACCCATTCTATCATTTGCTGCAACTTATTCGCGCACCTTTGTTTGGTGAGCCTCCGACCCTTGTCAGTTGGCTGTTTGCAATAGGTATTGCGATCACGGGCTGGTTGTGCGCACTTGTGTTTTTCGGAAAATACCGTTGGCGCATTCCATATTGGTTATAAAATGAGCATGATAAAACTAGAAAATGTTAGCGTTGAGTTTCCAATCTATAACGCATCGAACCGTTCCTTGAAAAATAAAGTTATCAATATCGCTACCGGAGGTAACGTAGAGCGCCGTAATGACGGGCTAGTCATCATTCGGGGATTGGAAAATGTATCTATTTCGCTGCATGATCACGACAGGATCGGCCTCATAGGGCATAATGGTTCCGGCAAAACAACATTGCTCCGCGTTCTTGCCGGAATTTATACTCCGACTCAAGGGCGCGCTATCATCCAAGGCAAATGTGTTTCTCTCATCAACATCAATCTGGGAATCGACCCCGAGGCCACAGGTCGTGAAAACATTCGCCTCCGCTCGGCGATGATGGGGATTCATCCTAGAGAGCTGGCGAAGAATATTGAAAAAATTGAGGAGTTTTCTGGCTTAGGTGATTTCCTTGATGTCCCCTTTCGCACCTACTCATCTGGTATGAAAATGCGGTTGGCTTTTGCAACATCAACCGCAATACGCCCTGAAATCCTTATTATGGACGAATGGCTCTCCACAGGTGATGAAGATTTTAAAGAACAAGCCAATCAGCGTATGAAGGAGTTAGTTGATGCAACGCATATTCTCATCCTCGCAAGCCATTCCAAGTCTCTACTGGAGAAAAACTGCAATAGAATTATTTGGTTAGAACATGGAAAGGTCAAGATGGACGGTAGTCCGCAGGAGGTTCTCTCGGCCTATTTTAGATAGCAACATGATAAGGAATTCATTTTTTGGAGTTCCCCATAAATCATGGAGATTGGTATCACTTAATCCTCGCCATAAAGATCGCGCGTGTAAACTTTCGGCAACACATCCTGCAGATCTACCGTCAATCTGTTAGCGACGATCACGTCGGATATTTTCTTGAAGGCATCTAGTTCGGTGATCACCCTTGACCCGAAAAATTGATCATCCTTTAACACGGGTTCATAAACAACAACCTCTATACCTTTCGCTTTGATGCGTTTCATAATGCCTTGAATACTAGAAAAGCGGAAGTTGTCTGAACCGGCCTTCATGATCAGCCTATAAACACCGACAATCTTTGGCATTCGCCTCAAAATATCATCCGCAATAAAATCTTTACGAGTAGAATTGGTGGCAACGATAGCCTGAATGAGATTTTGAGGGACATTGCTATAATTGGCGAGAAGCTGCTTCGTATCCTTGGGTAAACAATAGCCACCATATCCGAAGGATGGATTATTATAGTGCTGGCCAATACGTGGGTCAAGGCCAACGCCCTCAATGATCTGACGCGAATCGAGGTTATGCGTCACCGCATAGGTGTCCAGTTCGTTAAAATAGGCGACACGCATGGCGAGATAAGTATTCGCGAAAAGCTTAACTGCTTCCGCTTCTGTCGGGCCAGTCAAAAGAACAGGCACATCTTTTTTCTTGGCACCCTCTATCAATAGGGCTGCAAATTTCTCCGCACGCGCCGACTTTTCACCAACTACAATGCGCGATGGATAAAGATTATCATATAGAGCACTACCCTCACGCAGAAATTCCGGCGAAAAGATAATTCGTTTGCCAAGGTGATGAGAAACACTGTCGGTGAACCCCACAGGCACTGTGGATTTCACAACGATCGTGGCATCGGGGTTAATGTTGATAACGTCAAGAATTACGGCTTCAACCGAACCTGTATCGAAGAAATTAGCTTGCGAATCATAATCTGTCGGCGTGGCGACAATGACGAAACTAGCTCCTTCATAGGCCTCGTGCTTATTGGTCGTTGCGCGCAGATTTAACGACTTGTTTTGAAGATAATCCTGCGCTTCGTTGTCAATGATGGGTGTCTGTCGCGCATTGATCATCTGGACCTTGTCCTCGGAAATATCCAAGGCAACAACCTCGTGATGCTGAGCTAATAAAATGGCATTGGAAAGCCCGACATAACCAATACCTGTAACTACGATTTTCAATTGCCATCTCTCTAAATTAGCGAAGCGTTTTCAGTCTTCTATATATACGATCCAATACATTAATCTAATGTCAAAATATTATTATAACGCATTTATGCGTCGCTCCCCCATTTTAAAAAGTACGGACATCTCCACATAACTTCGCAATACCAGCCAACAGCGTGAGCACGCACACTCTCCTGAAAAGACATTTGTGCTGTTTATCTGAGCATCAATCTGCCATATTCTCCGTTCAAAATTCAATAGGCGAAAACTGCTATCCAAGTTAAAACTAACGAGAAAATATATTAGATAATTATAATATAACTATGTAATTATCATTATAATATAAGAGATATAATCAGTATTCATTGCAAAATAAAACTTTTAATAAGTATAGAGCACGACGATTAATAGTAAAGGTGTATAAAAATGAAAAATAAAAATTTGAGAGATATGTACAATGAGCATTCAGGAAAAATCTCTGACAAATGGACAATATATATCAAAAAATATGATTATATATTTACAAATTATAAAAGTAAAAATATAAGATTATTGGAAATTGGAATCCAGAACGGCGGTTCACTGGAAATATGGAGCCGCTATTTCGCTAAGGGCGAGATTTTCATTGGCTGCGATATCAATGAAAAATGCCGCAATCTCAAGTATACAGATGACCGAATTCATGTGATTGTCGGCGATGCAAATTCGGAGAAAATCTATCAATCTGCAATCGCACTGTCGAAGAATTTTGATATTATCATAGACGATGGGTCGCATAAATCCTCGGACATAATAAAATCTTTTTCGTTTTATTTTAAGAGAATAGTTAACGGTGGCATCTATATCATTGAAGATCTTCATTGCAGTTATTGGAAGAATTTTGAAGGTGGTTTGTTCCATCCCCACTCCTCAATATCTTTCTTCAAGAATCTAGTTGATATTATCAATCATGAGCATTGGGGCGTCGCAAAGACGCGCAAGTCACTGTTTGATGGGTTCATAAAAAAATATGATTTAAACTTAGATGAGGAAGCACTAGCGTCAATTCATTCGATAGAGTTCATTAACTCTATGTGCATCATATACAAAAAATCTGCCGAAAATAACACTTTAGGTAAGCGTATTATCCATGGAAAAACTGCAGACGTAGCTCCCAACATTATAGAAAGACATGGTGAACTTCAGCACAAAACCGACCAAAGTGACAATGAATGGGCCGCGCGAGCATTACCAGTGCATAAAGAACTCGCAGAGAAACTCGCAGAAATCAGGAGCATACATGTTGAAGTTCAGAAAATGCGTAGTGAACTTGAAAACGCGAAAATGCGTACCGTTGAGGCAGAGAACTGTATTGAATTTCTTCAGAACCAAATTAAAGCAACGCAACATGACCGCGATGGAATACGAAAAAAACTGTCCGAAGCAGAACATACCAAGTCTATTCTTATAACTAAATTGAATGGATCAAAAGATATGCTTGATAGATATCAAGAACAAATTAATTCTATACATATGTCAACAAGTTGGCGGATGACATCACCTTATCGCCGGGTTGGTCATTTGTTAAAACAGACCTACCAACTCTGCAATGATTTCCGAGAGGCCGTGCATAAAAGAGGCGGGCTCGTGGCTTCCAGCCAACTGGCTTTTTCCACATTTAAACGAAAGGGCTGGCGAGGCACACGGGAGCGGCTGTTCCAAATCACATCCGAGACGAAAGGTTACCCGGAGTGGCTCCTGCGTTATAACACTATAACTCCAGATTTGCGCGCTCGGATCAGAACGATGATCGGTGAAATGGAGCAGCCCCCGATGATCTCAATCATTATGCCGGTCTATAATCCCGATCTCGATTGGCTCAAAGAAGCGGTTGAATCGGTCAGGCAGCAATTGTATCCTCATTGGCAATTATGTATTGCGGATGATTGTTCAAGCGACCCTAAAGTACGGTCTGTCCTTCAAAATATGCAAAACAATGATTCGCGTATCAATGTTGTTTTCCGTGAAACACGCGGCCACATAGCAGAAGCGTCAAACAGCGCAGTTTCTTTAGCTGGTGGCACGTTTCTGGCATTGATGGGTCAAGATGATCTGTTGTCCGAAGACGCCCTATTTCATATTGCCCGTATCATCGATGTGCATCCTGATGCTGCGCTGATCTATTCCGACGAGGATAAGTTCGACGCGTCAGGAGCGCGCTTCGATCCACATTTCAAGAGTGATTGGAACCCTGATTTATTTCTGTCCTTCAACATGATCAAGCATCTCGGTGTCTATCGCAAAGACATTTTCAATCTACTTGGCGGCTTCCGGTCGGACTATAATGGATCTCAAGACTACGATTTAGCACTGCGCTTCACCGAGTTGCTGCGCTCAGAGCAGATTCTACACATTCCACGCGTGCTTTATCATTGGCGTGCTAGCGGACAAAGCACGGCATGGTCATATAATAACATGGATAATGCCATCAAAGCAGGACGACATGCGCTGGAAGACCATCTTAAGCGCCAGAATATGACGGCAGATGTGCAGCATACGGCGCATGGCTTTCGGGTAAGATATGCCCTGCCAGACCCAGCACCTATGATCAGCCTAATTATCCCTACCCGCAATTCGTTTCAGCTTTTACACCGATGCATTTCAAGCATTCTTGAGCGGACCACTTACCAAAATTATGAAATAATCATCATCGACAACAATTCTGATGACCCCGATACGCTGTCTTATCTGAAAAAACTTGCGCAAGAGAAACAGATCAAAATCGTGCGCGATGAGCGACCATTCAATTATTCCGCATTGAACAATGCGGCAGTTAAAGTTGCCGATGGAGAATTCATCGGCTTAGTTAATAACGATATCGAAGTAATCACACCCGGCTGGCTTGAAGAAATGCTCTCACTCGCAGTATTGCCTGAAGTTGGTGCAGTTGGCGCACGTCTTTGGTATCCAAACGATACGCTTCAGCATGGAGGGGTCATCGTTGGCCTAGGAGGTGTCGCTTGTCATGCCCATCGATGCCTACCGCAAGGGCAGGCGGGCTACTTCGCCCGCGCAGAACTCATTCAGACTATGACGGCCGTTACAGCAGCATGTCTTGTTATCCGAAAGAGTAGCTTCGAGGCAGTCGGAGGCTTGAACGAAAACGATCTGGCTGTCGCTTTCAATGATGTTGATTTGTGTTTGAAACTGCGCGATGCGGGCTATCGCAATATCTGGACCCCGTATGCCGAACTATACCATCATGAATCTGCCTCTCGGGGACTGGAGGATAACATGGAAAAGATACAACGTTTTCAAAGCGAGATTGATTATATGAAGAAACGCTGGAACACTGATAAATTCGCTGATCCCGCCTATAATCCCAATCTGACACTGAATGCCGAAGATTTTTCCCTTGCGTGGCCGCCGAGGGTGAGACTGTGATTTGTAGAAATCTGGTATTCACTTTCCGGCTTTTCTTTTCGTTCCATTAGATATATACGTCGACCCTATGTAAGCTCGGCTTTTGTAATACCTTCTGCTCCTTGATTAAGGCACCATGGATATTTGGACACTTCAGCAAATATTTGTAAATGCACTTTGGCGTTTACCATTTATTATGTTTCTTGGTTACTACTCGTCTCTATTGATGAGTATTAGTCAACATGAACGCGGATTTTCTCTTCACGATTATACAATATTACAAAAAGTAAGTTATTGGTTTAGGCTTATAACACCACGTGCATTTCGGTTTTCGAGCGCTTTGCTCCTGCTCTACTTGATCGCCAGAATAATTAGTTTTCTTCATCATACTTGATGTTTTTTACCTCAAACTGGCCTGACCCCATAGGGTGGTCCGGTTTCAATCTTAGTTCATGATCGGCCTTGAAGTGCACCCCGAATTTGGACCACGGAGAACTGGAATTTTCCGGGTTTAAGACTCAAAGCGGCGGGGATGCCGTTGAGCCATTCATAAGCGAAATCGGCACCTTATTGCCAATGGCGCTATGTGGCCGGAATTCGTTATAGTCTCTACGCCAATCCTCCATCTTTATGCGGGCGTCGTCAAGGCTCATGAACCAATGGGCGTTCAGGCATTCGGCTCTGAATTTGCCATTGAAGCTCTCGATGTAGCTGTTATCTGTCGGCTTGCCGGGCCGGGAGAAGTCGAGAACTACCCCCTTATGGTAAGCCCATAAATCCAGGTCACGAGAGATAAATT
>NZ_WBWA01000005.1 GCF_008932295.1 Brucella tritici
ACCAAGCTCGGGCTGATCTCGTTCCTGAAGGAACATCGACGCCTACACTACGCTTCATGAACCGCCGTATACGGAACCGTACGTACGGTGGTGTGGGGGGAGGGCCTAAAATGCCCTCCTACCCGATTCGGTTCATCGTTTTACATGACAATCCCGAGGCGACCTGCCAGATCCTGGATATATTGCCATGCAACACGTCCCGAACGGTTTCCGCGTGTCGTGGACCATTCCAACGCTTCGGCGTGCATCTTGGCCGGATCGTAAGCCAGCTTAAAATAGGCCGCATAGCCGTCGACCATGGCGAGATAATCGTCCTGGCTGCATTTGTGGAAGCCAAGCCAGAGACCGAAACGGTCTGAAAGCGATACTTTTTCCTCAATGGCTTCCGAAGGATTGATTGCCGTCGAGCGCTCATTGTCGATCATGTCACGCGGCATCAGATGACGCCGGTTCGACGTCGCATAGAAGATCACATTGCCGGGGCGACCTTCCACGCCGCCTTCAAGCGCGGCCTTGAGCGATTTGTACGACGTATCGTCATGATCGAAGGAAAGGTCGTCGCAGAATAGGATGAAGCGATAGTCCGTTTCCTTGATGAGGTTCATCAATGTTGGAAGGCTATCGATATCCTCGCGATGAATTTCGATCAGCTTGAGCGGAGTGCGGTCCGGCATTTCTGCGTTCACGCTGGCCTGCGCAGCCTTGACGAGCGAGGATTTGCCCATGCCGCGCGCTCCCCAGAGCAGCACATTATTGGCTGGAAATCCCTTTGCGAAGCGGCGGGTATTGTCTACGAGCTGGTCACGTACCAAATCTACGCCACGGATCAGTGCGATATCCACTCGGTTAACATGGCTGACCGGATCCAGGGTCAGTCGTTCGGGAGCCCAGACAAAGCAGTCTGCGGCATCAAGATCGGGTGTTTTGGCTTCCGGCGGCGCAATGCGTTCCAGAGCGGCGATCAAACGGTCCAGTTTCTGGCTGAGTATGTCTTCGGTCGTCATTTCATGCCCCTGATGATAGGGGTAACGGCTTAACATGTCACAGCGGAGGCGAAAAGTGTGCGACCTTGGCGCAGGCGAGGTCATCGCCGGTTGCATTTGGCGCGCTAACCATTGTAATGCCGATAATAATTTGTCTTCGAGACTTCAGAGGAGTTCCTAATGTTCGTAACACCGGCTTTCGCTCAGGCATCCGGCGGCGCTGTTGGACCAGATATGCTCATGAGCATTCTGCCGTTCATCCTGATCTTCGTGATCATGTACTTCCTTATTATCCGCCCGCAGCGGACCCAGATGAAGAAGCGTCAGGAAATGCTGACCCAGGTTCGTCGCGGCGATACCGTCGTGACCGGCGGCGGCATTGTCGGCAAGGTACAGAAGGTTGTTGACGACAACGAACTTGAAGTCGAAATCGCTGAAGGCGTTCGCATTCGCGTCATGCGCAGCACGCTGATGGATGTTCGCGTGAAGGGCGAACCCGTCGCCGACAACAAGAACAAGTAATTCTTTTTACGACACGCAGGCCCCGGTAAGATTTCCATAACCGGGGCCTGCGCATTATTCGGTGTGCGCTAATATACGATGCGCGTGCCACGACGCCGGAGAGCGGTTCGCAACAGGTGAACTCCGGCATGCTCTATCCAAGCTGATACGGAATTGCTGCTCTATGCTCTATTTTTCACGCTGGAAATCTGCCCTGATCTGGCTCGCGGTTCTCGTGAGTTTCATCATCGCATCCCCTAACTTTTTCTCGCGTGAAACGTTGGCGAAGCTGCCCAATTTCCTGCCGAAGCAGCAGATCGCCCTCGGGCTTGATCTCTCCGGCGGCTCTCGTCTGGTTCTGCAGGTGCAAAACTCCGGACGAGGGGACCTTGAAAGCACAGCCAATATCATGCGGCAGCGCCTGGAGGAGCTTGGTTATGGCAAACCTCTTGTTGAAGCGGAAAACCGCAATCAGATTCGGGTCGAAGTTCCCGGCGTCTATGACGCGCAGCTTCTGAAAGACATTCTCAGCGTTCGCGGCGACTTCTCTTTCCGGGCTGTAGACAGCACCATGTCGCCGGATGACGCCATTCGTGGCACGCCACCGGCTGACAGTGAAATCATTTATTCCTATGACGATCCGCCGGTCGGCTATCTCGTCAAGAAGCAGCCGATTCTGACTGGCGCCAATGTGACTGACGCCAAGGCGACGCTGTCGGACGACGATACTGAGCCTCTCATCACACTGACGTTGGACGATGCAGGCCGCAAAAGCCTTGCCGAAGCAACATCGCATCTGGTTGGTGGTAGCTTTGCTATCGTCGTTGACAACCAGATCGTTTCCGCGCCCGCTGTCGATGAGAAGCTCGACACCAACGAGCTGCAGATTTCAGGTGCTTTCGATCTTCAGGCCGCCAACAACATGGCGGTTGTGCTGCGGTCCGGTGCGCTGCCACAAAACGTAACGGTTCTGGAAGAACGTACGATCGCATCGGCTTTGGGCGAAGACTATGCCAGCGCTGCCGCATTGGCGGCATTGCTTGCGGCACTGCTCGTCGGCCTGTTTATGGTCTTGTCCTACGGAATCCTTGGTGTGATCGCCATGATCGCACTGGCCGTCAACATCATCATCCTGACAGCCATACTTTCGCTGATCGGCGCTTCGATCAGTCTCGCCAGCATTGCCGGTCTGGTGCTCACGATCGGCTTGGCCGTTGACGCCCACATCCTGATTTATGAGCGCGTGCGCGAAGATCGCCGCAAAGGCTATTCTGTTGTTCAGGCGATGGAATCCGGCTTCTATCGCGCTCTTTCGACCATCATCGACGCAAACCTAACCACACTTATTGCAGCGCTTGTTCTGTTCCTGCTCGGATCGGGAACGGTTCATGGCTTCGCGCTGACGGTGGCGGTTGGTATCGGCACCACGCTTTTCACGACGCTTACCTTCACTCGCCTGCTGATCGCGCAGTGGGTGCGCACGGCCAAGCCGAAGGAAGTGCCGAAGCGTCGTCTGAAACTGGTTCCGACTGTAACGCACATTCCGTTCATGCGTCTGCAATTCGTGACGCTCGGCATCTCGGTACTGGCCTGCGCCATCGTGGTCGCATTGTTCGTCAATATCGGCTTCAACTACGGCATTGATTTCCGTGGCGGCTCGATGGTCGAGTTGCAGGCCCGTAGCGGCGACGCCAACCTTGAGGATATCACCGAGCGCCTTACCGAACTCAACATCGAAAGCGCCCGTGTCCTGCCGGCAAAGTCCCCGCGCTCTGCCCTTGTCATTATAGGCAGTCAGGAAGTTGGCGACGATGCCGAACAAACCGTCGCCGTGAAACTGCGTGGAGAGTTCGAGCAGGATTATTCGTTCCAGCGCGTCGAAGTCGTTGGCCCGACAGTTTCGGAACAGCTTTCCCGCGCCGGTATTCTGGCGGTTATTCTGTCACTGATCGGCATCTTTATCTACGTATGGGTTCGGTTCCGCTGGCAACTCGCGCTTGGCGCGGTGCTGTCGACCTTGCACGACGTTATCATCCTTGCGGGCATGTTCATCGTGTTTCGCATGGAGTTCAATCTGTGGAGCGTCGCGGCAATCCTGACGATCATTGGTTACTCGTTGAATGATACGGTCGTGATTTACGACCGCGTGCGCGAGAATCTGCGGGTCTATAAAAGCGCACCATTGCCTGCCATCATCGATGCCTCGATCAACCAGACACTGTCGCGTACCTTGCTGACGTCCTTTGTGACATTTCTGGCGCATATTCCGCTCTATGCCTTCGGTGGCGCGGATATCCGCAGCTTTGCGCTGGCGCTCAGTGTTGGTATTATTGTTGCAAGCTATTCATCGATCTTCATCGCCGCTCCATTGCTGGTTCAGTTCGGCCTCAAGCCGCGCGGGCCGGATGAATCCAGCGATCAAATGGATGATGAACTGGCGCAATCGCTGAATTTGGAAAGCTGAAAATGGCCAAAGGGATAGAGATACGCGAGGCCCATTTTCCGGGCCGTGCTCCCATTGATGCCTATGGCGACGGCGGCTTCCGTTTTGCCGAAATGTCGCATCGCGGCTCCATTCTTTGCCTGCCTTCGGGCATTCACGGCTGGGAACCTACGACACCGCCGATACTGGGCAAAGCCGATCTCAAGATGATCCTTGAGCAGGCATCCGATATTGAAATTCTGCTGGTGGGCACAGGCATGGATCTGCGCCGTATTCCAGAAGACGTGCGCGCTATCCTGCGCGAACACCGCATTTCTTCTGATCCCATGAGTACAGGTGCCGCCGTTCGCACCTATAATGTGCTTCTGGCCGAAGATCGTGCGGTCGCGGCGGCGTTGATTGCTGTAGACTGACATCATGAACGAAAATGAGGCTCATTGCCTGGCGTTGCTACGCGAAGCTGACCGGGATCGCTACCTTTCAGTGCTTTATGCACCGGAGGATCGTCGCGGCGGTTTGGCTGCGTTGTATGCGTTTAATGCGGAAGTTGCGCGTATCCGTGATCTGGTCCACGAACCGCTACCGGGTGAAGTCCGGTTGCAATGGTGGCGCGATCTCATCAACGGCGAGGCGAGGGGTAGTGCAGAAGCGCATCCCGTTGCCGCAGCGCTGATCGGCACCATTGAAAAATATGAACTGCCGCGAACTGCTTTCGACAATTATTGCGAAGTGCGCATCTTCGATCTTTATGATGACCCGATGCCCAGCCGCAATGATCTGGAAGGTTATTGCGGTGAAACCGCATCGGCTATCATTCAGTTAGCCGGCTTTATACTGGACAGAGATGCCGCGCAGGCACAGACGGAAACAACCGGCCATGCTGGCGTGGCGCAGGCAGTGACAGGCCTGCTTCGCCTTATGCCTATTCACCGGCAGCGCGGGCAACTCTATGTTCCCGCTGATATGTTGCAGGCAGTCGGCGTGACGCGCGAGGCATTTATCGCTGGCGAAGACAAGGCTGCTGTCGAGCGCGTGATCAGCATCATGCTGGCTTTCGCGCGTGAACATCTGGCAATTTTCGAGAAGAATAAATCAGAGTTGCCGAAGAGCCTCGCTCCGGCGTTTCTGCCTTTGGCGCTGGCTCCAGCCTATCTGCGAGCAATCGAGCGCCTGGGCGCGCAGGCTGCGGAAAAGGTGGCGGACATTTCTGCCATTCGAAAGCAATGGCTCATGTTTAGAGCCAATTTCTGAGCAGGCAGAGCCGATGGGCTTTAGTTCAATCGAACGAAGCCCATCGCAATATCACTCAGCCGATCCTAGCCCCGAGCCCAGCCATTGACGGCAATCAGCCAGAGCACGTACGGAAAGCGCTTGCTTCTTGGCAACAGTCTTTTCCTTGCCGCGCAGACGCTTGCCTTCCGGCTTTGGAACATCGACCGGCGGGAACAGGCCGAAATTCACATTCATTGGCTGGAACGAACGCTTGCCCGGCTCATCGTCGGCAACGATGTGTCCACCTGTAATATGACCGAGCAGGGCGCCAAATGCAGTTGTTCCCGGCGGTGGCGTCGGCGTTTGCCCCAACTTTTCTGCTGCGGTGAAACGACCTGCCAGCAAGCCGATGGCTGATGATTCGACATAGCCTTCACAGCCTGTCACCTGACCGGCAAAGCGCAATGTTTCGCGTGATTTCAGGCGAAGCGTGCCGTCGAGCAGCACGGGAGAATTCAGGTATGTGTTGCGATGAAGACCACCGAGACGTGCGAATTCCGCATTTTCCAGGCCCGGAATCATCTTGAAGATGCCGGTCTGGGAGCCGTATTTCAGCTTCGTCTGGAAGCCGACCATATTGTAGAGCGTGCCGAGCGCATTGTCCTGGCGGAGCTGCACGACGGCATAAGCCTTTACAGTCGGATTATGGGCATTGGTGAGGCCCATCGGCTTCATCGGGCCATGACGCAAGGTTTCCGGCCCGCGTTCGGCCATCACTTCGATCGGCAGGCAACCATCGAAATAGGGTGTGCCTTCCCATTCCTTGAAGTCGGTCTTGTCGCCTTCGACCAATGCGGCCACGAACGCCTCATACTGTTCCTTGTCCATGGGGCAGTTGATATAGTCCTTTCCGGTGCCGCCGGGGCCAACCTTGTCATAGCGCGACTGGAACCAGCAGACATCCATATTGATCGAATCAAAATGGATGATCGGAGCAATGGCATCAAAGAAGGCCAGAGCATCAGCACCGGTCTGCGCCTGGATGGCTTCAGCCAGTGAAGGCGCGGTCAGAGGTCCGGTGGCAACGATGGTCGTTCCCCATTCCTCTGGCGGAAGACCGGTCACTTCTTCCCGAACAATTGTAATCAGTGGATGGGCTTCAAGCTTGGCAGTGACGGCCTGTGAAAAGCCTTCGCGGTCGACAGCCAATGCGCCACCGGCCGGGACCTGATGGGCATCGGCGCACGCCATGATGAGCGATCCGGCAAGGCGCATTTCGGCGTGAAGAACGCCGACGGCATTGGTTTCGGCATCATCCGAGCGGAAAGAGTTGGAACAGACGAGCTCGGCAAGCTGCTCGGTCTTGTGGGCATCGGTGCCGCGCACGGGACGCATTTCGTGCAATATGACGGGCACGCCCGCCTGCGCGAGCTGCCATGCAGCTTCAGAACCGGCAAGGCCGCCGCCGACGACGTGAACGGGAGAAAGATCGGATGTGTTTAACATGGGCCATTCCCTTATCGCCTTTGCTGAACGCCTTCAATGGAGAAGGCTCGCCAAGGATGGGAATCATGCCGCAAAAAGAAATGGCATCCGTCGCGGGAGGAGGAGCGACGGATGCCATTATGGTAAGACCGGCATTGGGAGGACGAGAACCGGCCTTGTTATCGCAAAACCTGGGAGGAGGATGGCTCTGCGATGAACCAGGTCTGGTGGGAGGAGGATCCAGACTTGGAGAAACTTTAAAGCTCGTTGAATTAGCGAGCCCTGGTCTTTAACGGGCTTTGGTCTGGCGAGCCACGAACGGGATGTCCGCGCGGGAGATGCCAAGATCGTTCAGCTCACGGGTGGAGAGCTGGCTGAGTTCATTGACGGTGTCGCGGTAACGGCGCCAGTTGTTGTAAGAGCGGAGGAGGTTCATCGTGCTATTCCTTCATCGTTGAGGAACTGGAGTTCTGTTCAATTCATCTCGTTTGTTGCCCATGATATAAGCTATTGTTTTCGCAGGTTGCAGACCCGAGTTTGCATAGCTGCTCTGCGGGTTCTGCACGACAGGTTAAATCGATTAGACTGGTTGGGCACAAAATTGCCGCAAAGCGATTTGATGCACTCTTTGCCGGCATCACAGTTTCCTATATGTTCTCAACCGCTTACGGTTGCGACAGCAACAACTGACAGAATGACCAGGAGCTAATTTGTCATTTTCCATTTCTGTTGAACGCCTGATCGAGAGATGGCAGCGGGACGGTCTGATCGATGCGGAAACAGCATCGAAACTGAATGCCGACCTTGAAAAACGCGCTTCGGTCTTCAGCCTCGGTTCTGTTCTAGCCGCGCTTGGCGGGCTGCTTCTCGGCGCAGCCGTTATCATGCTGGTTGCCGCGAACTGGCAGGAAATGCCACGCCTTATGCGCATCGGCCTTATATTCGTTCTGATATGGGTGAGCTATCTCGGTGGGGCCTGGCGGCAGTCTCGTGGTGACAAGTTGTTCCCGGCGACACTCTATATTGTAGGAGCTGCGTCATTTGGAGCAGGGCTGGCGCTTGTAGGGCAAATGTATCATTTGTCCGGCGATATCCACTCTGCCGCAATCTATTGGTCTGGCGGCGTTCTGGTTTCGGCTTTTCTTCTACGTGCGCCGGTACTGGCGGCGTTCGGCGCGGGTGTTGCCTGCTTTTATCTTTCGACCTATGTGTTTGATACCTCGTCCTACGACGATGTGACCTATCGCTGGATTGGCCCGTTGCTTTTGCTGTTCGGCGCTGCGGCGGCCTTGTTCACACGCTCGCGACATGCAGCACATCTGTGGGCCATGTTCTCCATCGGCTGGGCTCTGCTCGTCTATGCGGAACATGAGAGCAATACGGTGCTGGTGCTTATGCTGATCGTGGGAATCGGCCTGATTCTGGCTGACGGTTTTGCCCATGCCACGGTGGAGAGACTGACCCGCTTCGCTCATCCGCTTGCGGCATACGGCTTGGCTCTCGCATTGCTGGCGCTTGTCACGCTTCAGATCAACCAGATGGTCTCCTATTCCAACGTTAGTGCAAGTCTGGACCGCGACATATTATATAGTATCTTCATATTGGCGCTAGCGATCGGGGCGATTGCTGTGGCTGGTCGAAATAATGGCGGCCTGCGCTCCATCGCCTATGCCGCATTTTCGATCCAGGTACTCTATCTGGCTTTTGAGACGGTCGGCACCATGATCGGAACATCCGGGTTTTTCCTGACTGCGGGTATTCTCGTGCTGCTGCTGGCTGCTTTTGTGCGACGCATGGAGAACCGCTTTGGAAAGACGAGCAGCGTGGAGGCCCGACCATGACTATTCGATTCAAATGGCTCTATGTCGGGGCGACCATCACTGCATTGCTGCAAACCGGCATTCTTTATGCAGGCATAGAAAAACGCGCCTCTGTCCTGCGCTCAGGCTCGGAAGTGACGCTGCAGACGGAACCTTTCGACCCGCGCGACCTGATGCGCGGCGATTACGTTGTTCTGGGTTACGAAATTTCCAGTCTGTCCCGAAAGAACATACAAGGTGAGCGTCCTGCCGGTTCGCAAATCGTCTATGTGGCAGTGAAACCCGATGCAGACGGGATAGCACGGTTCTCACGCGCCTCATTCGTTCCGCTTTCAGAACTTGCTGCGGGCGAAGTGCAGATTCGGGGCGAGGCGGCCTATTCCATATTCGATGATCCGGAATCGAATATCCGTCTCAATTTCGGCATTGAACGATATTATGTACCCGAGGGGCAGGGACGCGCGATTGAAGACAGCCAGCGGGAGCGGCGGATTACCGCCATTGTGGCGGTTGATCCGAAGGGAATGCCGGTCATTAAGGCCCTGCAGGAAGACGGAAGGCAGCTCTATCAGGAGCCTCTTTATTGATCCTGTCATCACGCACTGTTTCAAAAGGGTTGGCTGACGCGACAGGATCGCTATATAGAGACGGAAAGGGCAGGAAGAGCTCAGCCTGATCGAACCTTGTAAATCTATGCAGGGCAGGCGGCTTTTTTCCTTTGAACCGGGAAAATTGGATGATATAGAGACGCGCGCTTTCGAGGGGCGGTTCAATATCTGAGACGAATTATGGTGCCTTCTGAGGAATGTACATCGGTTCAGAAGCGGATGTGGCGAAATTGGTAGACGCACCAGATTTAGGTTCTGGCGGGAGACCGTGGGGGTTCGAGTCCCTCCATCCGCACCAACTGCCATAAGGCAAAAGAATTTCTCTCCCGCGACAAGGCAAACAGGCCGGTAACGGCGGGACAATGACAAGAAGTGAAGGTTTGAACATGCAGGTTACCGAAACGCTCAATGAAGGGCTGAAGCGCGAGATCAAAGTCGTGGTTCCGGCCAAGGACCTCGAAGCCAAGCTCGCAGAGCGGCTGGAAACTGCGCGTGACCGCGCCAAGATCAACGGTTTCCGTCCGGGCAAGGTGCCTGCGGCTCACCTCCGCAAGATGTACGGCAAGTCCTTCATGGCGGAAATCGTCAACGAAATCCTCAATGACTCGTCGCGTTCGCTTCTTGCTGAACGTAACGAAAAGTCGGCTACACAGCCTGAAGTCATCATGTCGGAAGACGAAAAAGAGGCCGAACAGGTTCTCGACGGCAAGGCCGATTTCGTTTTTTCGCTTAACTACGAAGTTCTGCCGGCAATCGAAGTCAAGGACTTCTCGAAGATCGCTGTTACCCGTGAAGTCGTCGATATTTCCGATGAGGAAGTTGACGATCAGGTCAAGCGCATCGCTTCGTCGACCCGCACCTTCGAAACCAAGAAGGGCAAGGCCGAAAACGAAGATCGCGTTACGATCGACTATCTGGGCAAGCTCGACGGCGAGCCGTTCGACGGCGGCGCGGACAATGACGCACAGCTCGTTCTCGGTTCCGGCCAGTTCATTCCTGGCTTCGAAGAGCAGCTCGTTGGCGTCAAGGCTGGCGACGAGAAGGTTATCAACGTAACTTTCCCTGCTGAGTACGGCGCTGCCCATCTGGCTGGCAAGGAAGCTACCTTCGACATCAAGGTCAAGGAAGTTGCCAAGCCGAACGAACTGGTCCTCGATGACGAAACTGCAAAGAAGCTCGGCATCGAATCGCTTGAGCGTCTGCGTCAGGTCGTTCGTGAACAGATCGAAAGCCAGTACGGCCAGATCACCCGCCAGAAGGTAAAGCGTCAGATTCTCGACGCTCTGGACGGCGACTATCAGTTTGAAACGCCGCAGAAGCTTGTTGACGCCGAGTTCAACAACATCTGGCAGCAGATCAACTTCGACCTGCAGCAGGCTGGCCGCACGTTCGAAGACGAAGAAACCACTGAAGAAGCCGCTCGCGAAGAATATCGCAAGCTTGCTGAGCGTCGCGTGCGCCTCGGTCTGGTTCTGTCGGAAATCGGCGAAAAGGCTGGCGTTGAGGTTTCTGAAGAAGAACTGCAGCGCGCTGTTTACGATCAGGTTCGTCGCTATCCGGGCCAGGAAAAGGAAATCTACGAATTCCTGCGCAAGACGCCGGATGCCGTTGCCAACCTTCGCGCTCCGATCTTTGAAGAAAAGGTCGTTGACCATCTGCTCGCCAATATCAACGTGACCGACAAGAAGGTTTCGAAGGAAGAGCTGACGGCTGAAGACGAAGATGCAGCTTCGGAAGCAAAGCCTGCCAAGAAGGCTGCAGCGAAGAAGAAGGCCGCTCCTAAGAAGAAGGCTGACGAAGGCAAGTCCGAAGAGGCTTGATCTTTGCTCCCAGCATGAATTCGGAAAGGCCGCGCATAGCGCGGCCTTTTCGTTTTGCGATCATGGAAATGGTGGCTGAAAAGCTTGCATCCGGTGGGGCTTTGCTCTAGCCAATACAACAATCAGTTTCAGCCCAATCACAGTATTGTCGAGCCAGTAATGTCCCTAATCGATACGCGTATACCTGAACCCAAACGCTTTATCTCCGGCGCGACCGGCGACTGGGAAGTCGTCATCGGCATGGAAGTCCATGCGCAGGTCACGTCAGAATCGAAGCTGTTTTCCGGCGCTTCCACCTCGTTCGGCGCAGAGCCTAATTCGAATGTTTCTCTGGTTGATGCTGCCATGCCGGGCATGCTGCCGGTCATCAATCTGGAATGCGTCAAGCAGGCGGTTCGCACGGGCATTGGGCTCAACGCTCAGATTAATTTGAAGTCGGTTTTCGATCGCAAGAATTATTTCTATCCCGATCTGCCGCAGGGCTATCAGATTTCGCAGTTCAAGCAGCCAATCGTTGGCGAAGGCAAGATCATGATTTCGGTCGGCCCGGACAATAAGGGCCAGTTCGAAGACGTGGAAATCGGCATCGAACGCCTGCATCTGGAACAGGATGCAGGCAAGTCCATGCACGACCAACATCCGACCATGTCCTATGTGGACCTGAACCGTTCTGGCGTAGCCTTGATGGAAATCGTGTCGAAGCCGGACTTGCGTTCCTCCGATGAAGCACGCGCTTATCTGACCAAGTTGCGCACGATTGTCCGCTATCTCGGCACGTGCGACGGCAACATGGATGAAGGCTCGATGCGCGCCGACGTGAATGTCTCCGTGCGCCGTCCGGGCGGTGAATTCGGTACACGTTGCGAAATCAAGAACGTCAATTCGATCCGCTTCGTCGGTCAGGCAATTGAATATGAGGCTCGCCGCCAGATTGCCATTCTCGAGGACGGTGGCTCCATCGATCAGGAAACACGCCTGTTCGATCCGGTAAAGGGTGAAACCCGGTCCATGCGCTCCAAGGAAGAAGCGCATGACTATCGCTATTTCCCTGATCCGGACCTTCTGCCACTCGAGTTCGACCAGGCATTCGTGGATGCGCTGGCAGTGGACCTGCCGGAACTGCCGGACGTCAAGAAGCAGCGCCTCGTCGAGAAGCAGGGTATCTCGATCTATGATGCATCGATTCTCGTTACCGAGAAGGCTATTGCTGATTATTATGAAGCCGTTGCTGCCGGTCGTGACGGCAAGGCCGCAGCGAACTGGGTCATCAACGACCTCCTTGGCGCGCTGAACAAGGCTGGCAAGGACATTGAGGAATCACCGGTCAGCCCCGAACAGCTTGGTGCTGTCATCGACCTCATCAAGGAAGGCACGATTTCCGGCAAGATCGCCAAGGATCTTTTCGAGATCGTCTGGAATGAGGGTGGCGATCCGAAGAAACTCGTTGAAGAACGTGGCATGAAGCAGGTCACGGACACCGGTGCCATTGAGAAGGCTGTGGACGACGTCATTGCGGCCAATCCGGAAAAGGTGGAGCAGGCAAAAGCCAAGCCGACACTGGCCGGCTGGTTTGTCGGTCAGGTCATGAGGGCGACCGGCGGTAAAGCCAACCCGCAATCTGTCAATGAACTGGTCAAGGCCAAGCTCGGGATTGAAGAGTGATGTGGGTCAGAAGTGCGACGGAGGCTGATCTCAAGGCAGTGCACGAGCTGCTTGTCTCGACCTGGCACGCGACCTTTGATGACATCCTTGGGCGGGAAACGGTGGATGCCGTTACCGCCCAATGGCACAGCATTGGTGTTCTGAAGGCCAATCTGAAGAAGCCCTATTCTGAATTCATCGTTGCCGATAACGGCAATGGCGGCATTGACGGCATGGCTTTTGCCAGCCAGTCGGAAGAAGGCAAGGCTTCGCTGCATCAGCTTTATGTTCGTCCCGACACACAGGTTCAGGGTATCGGGACGATGCTTCTCGCTGAAATAGAGATGGCTTTTCCCGACGTTCGTACGATGAAGCTTGAAGTGATCGAGAGAAACGCCAAAGCTGTGAACTTCTACGAGCGCAAGGGCTATGCCAAAGTCGGCCGCAATGAAGATTGGGGTGATCCCAATTGCAAGGAGCCGGTGCTGGTGATGGAAAAGTCGCTCGAGAGCTGGAATATGTAAAGCATATCTCCCAAAGTGGAGACCGGTTTGGGGATTAAGACATGTGGGCATGTAGAAGCCTGAAGCGCGTCGCGTTTTGGGCTCATCATACTCTTGTGACAGCGGCAACTTGACCCTTGCCATGGCCGGTCGATAGGGCCATAAGCAAGAAAACCCGGTGGTTTCGGTCACCTGTGGCAATAATGGATCTGGAATAGGTCATGAAGAAATTTATTACGCAAGTTTTCACCTGGTGGAACGGCCAGACGCTCGGCACGCGGTTTCATACGTGGCGCAAGGGCGAGCGCGTCGGTGAAGACGAGTTCGGCAATATCTATTATCAGGGTGGCAAGGACTCCGAAGGTCGCACGCGTCGCTGGGTAATCTTCAATGGCTATGCGGAAGCAAGCGCTATTCCTCCCGGTTGGCATGGCTGGATGCATCATCGCGTCGACACGCCGCCTACCAAGGAAGACTACAAGCCACGTGACTGGCAGAAGCCGCACCTGCAGAACCTGACCGGTTCTCCGCTGGCTTACCGTCCGAAAGGCGCTATTGCTCGTCCGGGTACGGAACCTGCGGAGCGTCCGCGCGTGACCGGCGAATACGATGCCTGGACACCGGGCAACTGATAATCGGTTTTGATTTTTGTCCGGCGCGTTAATCCGCGCCGGATTTCTTATATGTCCGCCTTTTGACGCTATTGCAGAAAAGGTTTGAGGATAGACGGCTTGCTTCATGCCGATGGCTGTATTGCGGCTTGCGACAGGGCAACGAATCGTCACATTTCATGCTTAGGAATTGTTCCTGCTTAATTTAAACCCTTTGGATGCGGATTTCCGTTTTGACGAAGCAATCTCACGGCACGGCTGGCAACGGGAAAAACTCGATCAAAAGGGCTGTTCAAATCGCCCTGATTTCATTGATTGCGACCACCAGCAGCTTTCAGACAGCCATGGCCGAACGCATCACCAATCCGGTTGCTGAGTTCTCGGGTCTCGATAAAATCACCGGACGCATCACGACATTCGATGTCTATATCAATGAGACGGTCCAGTTTGGTGCGCTTCAGGTAACGCCGAAAGTCTGCTATTCGCGCACGGAGAATGAAGCGCCGCGCACGGATGGCTTCGTTGAAGTGGATGAAATCACGCTGGATCGAAAGATTCGCCGTATCTTTACTGGCTGGATGTTTGCCGATAGTCCGGGTCTCAATGCTGTCGAGCATCCGATCTATGACGTCTGGCTGAAGGACTGCAAGCAGAAGTCGGAAGTGCCGCCGCCGGATCAGCGCAACTAGTGTGGTGGATTTGAATCCGAAATTCGTTCGCAACCCCGCTCCAGAGTGATACGAATTTCGGATTCAAATCCACCACACTAGAGCGCATCCCGAAACGTGTGAAACGGTTTTCGGATAAGATGCGCGTTAGAAACGCGCGATTCCGTCGAGTGCGTTTTCCAGCAGTTTTTCATATTTTTTCCGTGGAACTTCCACAGCGCCGAATCTTTCGAGATGTGGCGTGGTGAACTGCGTGTCGAGAAGTACGAAGCCTCGGCTGACCAGATGCTGGACCAGATAGGCGAGGCAGACCTTTGAAGCATCTCGCTTGCGGGTGAACATGCTCTCACCAAAGAAGGCGCGTCCGAGTGTGACGCCATAAAGCCCACCGACGAGCTGTCCGTCATGCCAGGCTTCAACCGTGTGGCAATGTCCGATCTCGAACAATTCCTTATAGGCTTCGCGGATTGGACCGTTGATCCATGTACGCGCGCGTTCGCCGGTTCCGCTGGCACAACCTTCGATCACGCCATCAAAATCGCTGTCGAGCCTTATATCAAAAATGCCCTGGCGAATGGTTTTCTGGAGGCTTTTCGGTAGGTGGAAGCCATCGAGGGGTATGACACCGCGCCTCTCGGGACGAACCCAGAAGACTTCGGGATCGTCGGCTTCTTCAGCCATGGGAAATATTCCCGTGGCATAGGCCCGCAGGAGCAACTCCGGTTCGATTGAATAGTCGTCCGGGGACACTCCTGCGGTCATTTTCGTCAGGCGCTTTCGCCCTTGGTTTTCTTGGCCAGATATTTTTCCAGCCAATGAATGTCGTAATCGCCGTTGGCAATATCCTGATTTGCAATCAGGTCCTGGAAAAGCGGGAGAGTGGTTTTCACGCCATCGACCACGAACTCGTCCAGCGCGCGGCGCAGACGCATCATGCATTCGACGCGATTGCGACCATGCACGATGAGCTTGCCGATAAGGCTGTCATAGTAAGGCGGAATGCGATAGCCGGAATAAACGCCCGAATCCACGCGGATGCCGAGGCCACCCGGCGTATGATAATGCGTGATCAGCCCCGGCGAAGGCGCAAATGTCAGCGGATCTTCAGCGTTGATACGGCATTCAATGGCATGGCCAGAGAAGCGGATATCCTTCTGCTTTACCGACAGGCCGAGACCGGCTGCAACGCGAATCTGCTCGTGAACGAGATCGATGCCCGTGATGGCTTCCGTAATCGGATGTTCCACCTGAAGGCGCGTGTTCATTTCGATGAAATAGAATTCGCCGTCTTCATACAGGAACTCGATCGTTCCCGCACCGCGATAACCCAATTCCGCACAGGCGTTGGCGCAAACCATGCCGATCTTGTCGCGTGCTTCGGCGTTGAGCGCCGGTGAATTGGCTTCTTCCCAAACCTTCTGGTGGCGGCGCTGCAACGAGCAGTCGCGTTCGCCCAGATGGATGGCATTGCCTGCGCCATCGCCCATGACCTGAACTTCGATATGGCGCGGCTTTTCGAGATATTTCTCGATATAGACCGCATCGTCACCAAAGGCTGCACCGGCTTCCGTACGAGCCGTTGCAAGTGCCACCGAAAGATCGTCCTCGGTGCGGGCAACCTTCATGCCGCGTCCGCCACCACCGGCAGAAGCCTTGATGATGACCGGATAACCGATTTCCTTCGCGATGCGTGCAGCTTCGACGTCATCCGTCACGCCGCCGTCCGAGCCCGGAACGACTGGAATGCCAAGGCGCTTTGCAGTGCGTTTGGCTTCAATCTTGTCGCCCATGATGCGGATATGCGAAGCGGTGGGGCCGATGAAGGTGATGCCGTGCGCTTCAAGAATTTCCGCGAACTTGGCGTTCTCCGACAGGAAGCCGTAACCCGGATGGATTGCGTCGGCACCAGTGATCTCGCATGCAGCAACGATCTGATGGATGTTCAGATAGCTGTCGCGCGACGGCGGCGGTCCAATGCAGACGCTTTCGTCTGCCAGACGCACATGCATCGCGTCGGCGTCTGCCGTGGAGTGAACGGCGACGGTCTTGATGCCCAGTTCCTTACAAGCCCTGAGCACGCGAAGAGCGATTTCGCCACGATTGGCTATGAGTATCTTTTGAAACATTGCGCTTTGCTGCCCGTTCATTGAATAAGCCGTAATCTGCTGTCTTATTCGATTACGACGAGCGGCTCACCGAATTCAACCGGCTGAGCGTCTTCGATGAGGATGGCCTTGACCGTACCAGCGCGCGGGGCTGGAATCTGGTTCATGGTCTTCATGGCTTCGATGATGAGAAGCGTCTGACCTTCCTTTACCTGTGCGCCAACTTCGATGAAGTTGCGGGCGCCCGGAGCCGGAGCGAGATAGGCGGTGCCAACCATCGGCGACGGAACGGCGTTCTTCGACAGATCAGCCTTGGTTGGTTCGGCGGCTGCAGCAACTGGCGCAGCTGCAGTAACAACAGGGGCTGCGGCAGGCATAACTGTCGCTGCGGCCTGAACCGTGACCTTGCGCGAAACGCGGATACGCAGATCGCCGTGTTCCACTTCGATGTCGGTAAGGTCAGTTTCGTTGAGGATGTCCGCCAGGTCGCGGATCGTTTCCTTGTCGATGACGGAATTTTTGCTGGACATATCAGGCCCCTTTAACGCTTTGCCCGTTGTTTTCTTCTTCTTTGGCAATTGCCGCAAGCGCGCGCAGACCGAGCAGATATCCTTCCGCGCCAAAGCCGCAAATAACGCCTTTGGCGACTGCGGATACATAGGAGTGATGCCGGAAAGCCTCACGCGCATGAATGTTCGAAAGATGCACTTCCACGACCGTTACCTTGGCCGAGCGGATTGCATCATGAATAGCAACCGAAGTGTGACTATAGGCGGCAGGATTGATGAGGACATAGGCGTTTTTATCGCCAGCCTCCTGAATCCAGGTCACCAGATCGCCTTCGTAATTGGACTGACGGAAATCGACATCAAGTCCGAGTTGTTCAGCCTCACGCTTGCAGTCCGCCTCGATATTATCGAGCGTTGCAACACCGTATATCCCCGGTTCTCGTTTACCGAGAAGGTTGAGATTGGGGCCGTTCAAAACAAAAACCGTTTTTGCCATATCCGTCCGCGACTGATAACGCGTTACCGCGAAATTTCGGTACACTTCGCATTTCATATAGAGGGCTTGGACGCAAGCCGAAACCCTCTAAATCATTGCAGATGTTTTGCCGTACCAGTTTTTCCCGCTATTCTTTGCAAAATAAGCAGGCAATACGGCAATTTCTCTTCTCGCAACATAAACATTGGATGCCACGGCATAAACTGTTTCACAAAAGTGACCAGTCAAGCCATGGCCGACCAGATCAATTTTTCGCTGCAGCGCGCGCTGCCGCGATTCTCTCGACCAGCCCATCAACACCGATCGCGCCGGGAACCAGTTCATCACCGATGATGTAGGATGGCGTTCCGGTAATATTGAGCTGTTGCGCCAGCTGATAGGTCTGCTGGAATGCGCCGGTGATGGCCGGATCCTTCATCTTGTCGCGTAGCTGTGCTTCATCGGCTCCCAGTTTCACTGCATCGGCGATGGCGGAATCTTCCGTTGCACGCTCCTGCGCGCCCAGAAGCACTTCATGGAATTCGGCGTATTTTTCCGGCATCAGCGCTCTGAATGCCTGTGCCACAATATGCGCCTTGGCCGAATCCGGGCCGAGAATCGGGAATTCTTTCATGACGAACCGGACGTTCTTGTCGGTTTTCAGGATCGCTTCCATGTCCGGCAGCGCCCGCTTGCAATAGCCGCAATTGTAATCGAAGAACTCATAGACCGTCACATCGCCGTCTGGATTACCGAAGACTGCATCATGCTTGGGATCATAAAGGGTGCTGCGATTGGCCGTCAGCACCTGCTTGATCTGTTCCTGCGCCGCATGCGCCTGCTTGGTTTCAAGTGCGCTTTGCACTTCCAGCATCAGTTCAGGATTCTGGATGAGATAATTGCGCACGACGTTTTCAATGGCCTGCTGGTTCATCGCCACAGGAGGGGCCACAGGGGCCAAAGCAGCAGGGCTGTCCACGGCGGCCGGAGCCTGTCGGGCTGTGCCTGCATAATAACCTAATGCAAGAGCGGCAATGCCTACAACGCCGCTGGCAACTGTTATGGAAACTGCATTCTTCATTCCAAATTCCAATCTGTCTAGAATACCGGTTTCAGGCGCAAAATGCTGCCTTACTTGCTTTTCTTGGCATTAATGATGTCCTGCGCGCGAAGCCATTCGGGTGAACGGGGCTTCATCTGCTTTTGCGCACGGATGGCGAATATCTGGGCCTGCTGAAGCTTGCCAGAATAATAGTTCATATCGGCCGTTGCGAGGTCGGCGAGCGCCATGTCACCTTGCTGGCCATAAGCCTGCGCGAGATAACCGTAGCCTCCTGGAAACTCCGGATCAGAGGCTATGCCTGCCTTGATCTCCTTGATCGCCGTCGGCATGTTCGCCTTGGCACCGGTGAGCATAAGGGCGCGCCCATAGCTCATGCGCAGCAACGGCGACTTACGCGGATCGAGCGAAACTGCCTTCTGGAAAGCCTTTGCTGCGCCTGCCGCATCATTGGCTTTCAGCAGGACTTCGCCGCGCATTTCCTGGAAATACGGGTTCTTTGGCTGTTCCTTGATAAGTGCATCAAACTTCGGCAGCGCAGCGCGGGCTGAACCATTCAGGAATGTTGTGATGGCATTGCCATAACGGGCAGGGAGCCCGCCAGGATTGCTGCGGAACATGCGCTGTAGTGCGCCCATATTGCCCGAATAGGCGGCAATTTTGGCACGCGCCATATCGTGCCGCATCTGCAATGCCGGAGAATCGGCTTTGTTGAAATACGGGCTCTTTCTCGCAAGTTCTTCCAGATTGGCAATTCGCTCACGCGGGAGAGGGTGGCTGATACGATACTGGTCGATCTGGGTGCCGGTAAGCGACAAGGCTGATGCGAAGCGCTCAAATGTATCGAGCATTCCCTTGGTCGACTGCCCGGTGGCGTTGAGATAGTTCACGGCCAGGCGATCGGCGGTCATTTCTTCGGTGCGCTGATAGTTGAGCACGCTGCGCATGGCAACTTCGCTTGAGCCCATGGCGATGCCTGCGCCTGCGCCCGCTGCATTGCCGCTGCCGCTTGCGGCACCTGCAACACCGGCACCAACACCAAGTAACATACCGATGATTGCCATGTTGCGGGCACGGCTCAACTGCTCACGCAACCGTTCCTGATGCCCACCTGCAAGGTGCCCCGATTCGTGTGCGATCACGCCAATGATTTCATTGGGCGTTTCCGCCTGCATGATCGCGCCTGTATTGATGAAAATACGCCGTCCATCGACAAAGGCGTTGAAGCTTTGCGAATTGACCAGAATAACGCGAACGCCGCGACCACCCAGACCTGCAGCCTTGAGGATCGGCGCAGCGTAGTCGGCGACGAGTGCCTCGATCTCGGCGTCGCGCACGATGGGGACACCACCGCCGCGCGACTGCGCGAATGCGGGCAGGGCACTGGTAACGGCTATGGACATCGCGGCTGCCACCGCAACCGAACGGCGAACCAAACTATGGAAAGAAAATCTTCTGGGTGGGAATGGTGTAGTCATCGTCCCCATCGTGTTGTTCTTCCTTCTTCAAACCGGCACGAATCTTATAGCCTTTGCATTCAATCATCGATAGGCAGGCGAGAGATAATCTCCATCTCGGAATTTGGTCGTATTTTCTCGAAAGGTGCTGTTGCTTTACCAATCCGGCGATTATACGGCGGATGTAGAATGCGAAACTCGCAATTTTCTGGAGGTAAAGTTGGTCACTCTTTCCAGCCGCAGCGCGGTCGAGCCCTTCCATGCCATGGATGTTCTGGCAGAGGCTAATCGTCGTCGCGCAGCCGGCCATCCAATCATTTCCATGGCGGTAGGCCAGCCTGCCGACCCGGCACCGGAAGTCGTTCGACAAGCTGCTGAACGTGCCTTGAAGGATGGTCGCATCGGTTACACCGACGCTTTGGGACTGATTGAACTGAGAGAGGCGATTGCTGCGCATTATGCCGATCATTACGGTGTTTCGGTTTCGCCGGAACGCATTGCGGTCACAACCGGCTCCTCCGCTGCCTTCAATCTGGCCTTTGTGGTCTATTTCGATCCGGGCGACCGGGTTGCTATTACACGCCCGGGCTATCCTGCCTATCGCAATATATTGACGGCACTAGGCCTCGAGGTCGTGGAAATACCGACGGGCAATGGAACGTCGGCGTCATTGACTGCCGAGGCGCTTGCAGCGGCACATGTTGAAAAGCCGTTGAAAGGCGTATTGTTTGCAAGTCCGGCCAATCCGACCGGGGCGGTCATCGACAAGCCGGAACTGAAGGCAATCATCGAAACAGCCCGAGATCTGGGCATCCGGGTCATCTCGGACGAAATCTATCACCGGCTTTCCTATGAGACGGACGACGTCACAGCGTTGGAGATTTCCAATGATGTGACGATCATCAACTCATTTTCCAAATATTACTGCATGACCGGCTGGCGTATTGGCTGGATGGTTTTGCCTGAAAGCGATATCCGCGCAATCGAACGACTGAGCCAGAGCCTTTATATCTCTGCGCCGGAGCTTTCGCAGCGCGCTGCCATCGAAGCCTTCCATGCAACGACAGAACTTGAGCGGGTAAAGGATCGCTATCGCAAGAACAGGCGCATCCTGCTGGACCATCTTCCACGTATAGGTCTCAGCCTGGCCGCACCAATGGACGGTGCATTCTATGCCTATTGTGACGTTTCGCGCTTTACCAACGACAGCATGGAATTTGCCCGCCGGATGATTGCTGAAATCAATATTGCTGCGACGCCGGGACGGGATTTTGACCCGCTGGACGGGCATCGAACGATGCGCTTTTCCTATGCTGGAAAGATTGAGGAAATGGAAGAAGCCGTCCGTCGCCTGGAAGGCTGGTTGCCACAGCAGAAAGCCTGAGCAGGCTCCTTCAAACCATTTACAGTATTAAAAGATAAAGAAAAACCGGCGTTTCCGCCGGTTTTTTCATTTCAATCATGAAACGGGTCTCAGAAGAAACCCTTCTTCTGCCACCAGCCAGCGCGCTTGGGCTTCTGGTCTTCGCTCTCGCTCGAAGTCACAACGGGCTCAGCGCTTTTCTGCGGCTCGGCAATTGTCGTCACTTCTGCTTCGACTGCAACTGTCTCTTCGACTTCAACCGCCGGTTTCGCAGCAGCTCTGCGAGTACGCCGCTTCGGCTTCTCGGTTTCCGCTTCAGGTTCGTCAGCGACCACTACCGGCTCGGCAGGAGCTTCTTCGGCTGCCTTCTTACGGCTACGGGTCTTGCGAGCAGGCTTGGCAGGCTTTTCCTCTGCTTCAGCAGCGACGACGTCCTCAGCCGCTTCCTCAGTCTTCGCAGACTTGCGAGCGCGAGGCTTACGGGCGGGCTTGGCGGGCTTTTCCTCGACTGCTGCTTCGGTAACCGGAACTACAGCTTCAGCGACGTCAGCCGTTTGTTCCACCGCTGCCACTGTTTCGACAACAGCTTCCTTGGCCTTGACCGGCAGAACCGGCGTATAACCGACGAATTCCGGATCAGGAACCTTGCGTGTACGCGGTTCGTCGTCACGACGGTTCTTGCGTCCACCCCGGCGACCGCGGCGACGCTTCTTACGGCGATCTTCTTCGCTCAGCGAAGCATTAGACGATGAATCCTGCGCGTCATCGGCGTCATCATCTTCGTCGGAGGCATCTTCCGAAACGGAATCGGTCTTTGCAGCCTGTTCCGGGTTCTCGCGATCACGACCACCGCGACGGCGACGACGGCGACGGCGCTTGCGATCACCTTCGTCACCACGATCTTCGCGAGCCTGAACGTCTGCCGTCGTTTCTTCTTCGGCTTCGTCCTCATCGACCGGGATTTCCGGATCTTCGATGTCGTCCTCGATATAGGCCATCGGCTGAACCGGAGGCTGGATAATCGGCCGTGTCGACGGCGCGCCCTTGTCGATGACGAAATGCTGGTGGCCGACGCTCTCGTCGGCGTCGATGCTGATCTCTACACCAAAACGCCCTTCCAGATCGGCAAGAAGCTGGCGCTTGTGATTGAGAACATAAAGCGCCGAGGCAGCCGGTGTGCGGACATGAATGTCGAAACCGGAGTGACGCAGCAGATAATCCTCGATGCCGCGAATAATATGCAGCGCCATGGAGGAATCCGAGCGGATATGGCCGGTGCCGCCGCAATGCGGGCAGACCTGCATCGTGCTTTCCAGTACGGATGCACGGATACGCTGGCGTGACATTTCCAGAAGACCGAAATGCGAGATACGGCCCACCTGGATGCGCGCGCGATCATCCTTCAGGCAGTCCTTCATCTTCTTTTCGACAGCGCGATTGTTGCGCTTTTCTTCCATGTCGATGAAGTCGACGACGATCAGACCGGCGAGGTCGCGCAGGCGAAGCTGGCGTGCGACTTCTTCTGCTGCCTCCAGATTGGTCTGCAGCGCCGTGTCCTCAATCGAATGTTCACGCGTTGACCGGCCAGAGTTGACGTCGATGGCAACAAGCGCTTCCGTCTGGTTGATGATCAGGTAGCCACCTGATTTGAGCGTGACCTGTGGCAGCAACATGCGGTCGAGCTGTGCTTCCACGCCGTTGCGCGTGAAGATCGGGACCTGTTCGCGGTAAGGCTGGACGACCTTCGCATGGCTCGGCATGAGCATGCGCATGAAGTCTTTGGCCTCACGGTAGCCGTTTTCACCGGAAACGAGGATTTCCGAGATGTCCTTGTTATAAAGATCACGGATCGACCGCTTGATCAGGCTGCCTTCTTCATAGACGAGGGCGGGCGCCGTCGATTGCAGCGTCAGTGAGCGTACATTTTCCCAAAGACGCATCAGATATTCATAGTCGCGCTTGACTTCCGCCTTGGTGCGGTTTGCGCCAGCCGTACGCAGGATCACGCCCATGCCCTGCGGCACTTCGAGTTCCTTGACGATTTCCTTGAGGCGCTTGCGGTCCTGCGGATTGGTGATCTTGCGCGAAATGCCGCCGCCCCGTGCCGTGTTAGGCATCAGTACCGAATAGCGTCCGGCAAGCGAAAGATAGGTCGTGAGAGCTGCGCCCTTGTTGCCGCGCTCTTCCTTGACCACCTGCACCAGAAGAATCTGGCGACGCTTGATCACTTCCTGAATATTGTACTGGCGACGATTGGTACGGGCAGGCGTCGGAAGCTCTTCAAGTGCATCTTCCGAACCAACAGATTCAACCATGTCCTCTTCATGTTCGATGTCGTCCTCGTCGCCGTTATCGATGGCTTCGGAGATCACATCGCTTTTCTGAGAAAGGGCAATGGCCGGTGTGCCGGGCACGTAATTCTCAAAAGCCGGGCCGACAGGCTCAGCCGCTGGCAATCCCTTGTCGGCGGCATTGGCCTGCGCGTCGCCATTCTGGCCGTCACGACGACCGCGACGACGGTTGCGGCGCGAGCGATCGTTCCGGTCGCTGCGCTCGCTCTTGGCGCGTGGTTCGTCTTCATCGTCTTCCGCGCGTGCGGCTTTGGCTTCCGCTTCGAGCAGCGCAAGACGATCAGCTACCGGGATCTGGTAGTAGTCAGGATGGATTTCCGAGAACGCGAGGAAGCCATGGCGATTGCCGCCATATTCCACGAACGCAGCCTGAAGCGAGGGTTCGACGCGGGTGACACGTGCGAGATAGATATTGCCTTTCAGCTGCTTCTTGTGTTCCGACTCAAAGTCGAATTCTTCAATCTTGTTGCCCCGAGTGACGATAACCCGGGTCTCCTCCGGGTGGGAGGCATCGATAAGCATTTTGTTGGACATTATTGTCTTTCCTGCCGGCGCGAAGACGCAATACGCGTGCGCCGGACGAAACCCTGAGGGCTGTCGTGCTCACTGCGTTGCATCTGCCGAATGGTTCTGGGTTCGTCGGAATAAAAGCTGCTGCCTCCGCGCGCGATGGCCTCGTGGCGATCACGGTCTTCAGGCTTGCAGTGGTCAGTCTTGCTTGACCCATAGCTGTTCCGAACGAAACGACCTCATATATGACCCGAAAAAGCCGGGCCGACCTCATTGCTCTTTTCGAGCGTTGGCGACAGCGCGTAATGATGCGCAGTCGGCCGATAGAAACGGAGGGCGGGGGAGCCACATCTCCGCTGAATTCTGTGACGGTTATCGGGGGCGGCGAATGAATATGCCGCTGTTTTCACTATCATTCCTTGCAGTTCATTTTGAGAACCGGCAAACGATTCTGATAGTTCACCCAAAACCTTTCATTGCTTTTATGGCGTCGTTTGAACGATGACAAGTGCGAATATCATTTGACATTCGCATCGCAATTTTGCCGAAAGCTGAGTATAGGCCCTGTTCAAGGTCGAAATACGGCTGGAAATCCTTCATTAATTATAGTTCTATACGAGTGTTTTAATGGGTATTCGAGCGAGATGGTGCAGGGGCGAGCGTGCCGGTATCGCGGTTTTTGATACCGGTCATTCAATGAGATTTTTGATTGTGGCAGCCGATGCATTTTCGAAGCGCTGAAAACGCTATGACACGATTGTCGAGTTTGCGATGCCTTCTAGCATTGTTTGCTCTCTTGTCGGTTTTGCTGTTACAGGTTGTATCCGTTTCCGCAGCCGATCGCGTGACATCTCCATTATCAGCGCTGACATTCCGGATGGCCGGCGACGATCTGCGAACGCGCATCGTTGTGATGTTTGATCGCGAGCCAAAGCTATCGACCTTGCTTCTCGATAATCCGCATCGCCTTGTCGTCGACCTGCCTGAAACACGGTTTGGTTTTGATGAGAAGAGTCTGGAAGCGCGTGGACTGGTATCGCGGGTTCGTTACGGACTGGTGGGTAAAGGGCGTTCACGCCTCATCCTGACACTAAGCGGCCCGTTCAAGGTCGAGGATCTGCGTGTTCTGAAAAATGAAAGCGCCTCGGGCTATCGCCTTGTGGCTGATATTGTTGCGACTTCGGACCGTGAGTTTGCAGACCAACTGAAGGGCCACGCGGAAATAACAAGTTCCACGGATCGCAGTGAAAAACCCGTTCAGGCATCTACACAGAATGAGGCGGCCCGTTCGTTCACGGTCATGATCGATCCCGGTCACGGCGGCATCGACAGCGGTGCGGAAAGCCTGAGCGGTATCAAGGAAAAAGACCTGACACTGGCTTTCGGACAGGAGCTGCGGGATCGTCTGGCGCAGGACAAGAACATCAAAGTACTGATGACCCGCGACGACGACACTTACCTGCGTCTTTCAGAACGCGTGCGGATCGCCCGCCAGCATGAGGCGGACCTGTTCATATCCATCCATGCCGATACGATTAACCAGCATGATATTCGTGGCGCGACGGTTTATACCATCTCCGACAAGGCGTCGGACTCTGTCGCCCGTGCCATGGCCGAGCGCGAAAACAAGTCTGACACCCTGGCAGGCGCGGCACCAGAGGAGCAGCCTGAGGTCACCGACATTCTTCTCGACCTGACGAGACGCGAAACGCATACGTTCTCGCTCAGCTTCGCTGAAAAGGTGATTCATTCCCTGCAAGGGCAGGTGAATCTCATCAATAACCCGCATCGCTTTGCTGGTTTTCAGGTGCTGCGCGCGCCGGATGTACCCTCCGTTCTGATCGAAATCGGCTATCTGTCCAACGCCGAGGATGAAAAGCTGATCAGCAATCCTGAGTGGCGCAAAAAGCTTGCGGACCGTCTGGCGATTGCGATCAAGGCGTTCGAAACGTTGAAACATCCCGCAAGCATGAGCAAAGGGTAGGGGAATGAAATAAGGAGATTCTCCTTAAATTCGCTCCAGCTTATAAGATGCATGCATGCAACAGTTTTGCGGATTTTCATCGTGCAGACAAAAGTGACCGTGTTAAATTGGTAAAAACACGTAAACCATCTTGCCTTTGACTCATTTGCTGGTCACTAAGCCAGTGGTTGCCATATGGCATAATTGGGTTAAAGGGTTGGCTGTTTGTGCTTTGACCCTTATCATATGAATAATCTGAAGGCAGGATTCCGCATTTATGGTAAGGCTTATCGGATATTTCTTCGGGATCGGAACGGTGCTAATGCTCCTCGTGGCAGGTGGCGTCGCCCTTTACGTCGGAAGTCTCACGAAGGATTTGCCAGATTACGAGGTGCTCGCAAAATACGAGCCGCCCGTAATGACGCGCGTTCACGCTTCGGATGGTAGTCTTATGGCGGAATTTGCGCGAGAACGCCGCATGTATCTGCCGATACAGGCCGTACCCAATCGCGTGAAAGCGGCGTTCGTTTCTGCCGAAGACAAGACCTTCTACGAACATCATGGTCTCGATTTTGCGGGGCTCGCCCGCGCCATGTTAACGAACGTCAAGAATCTGGGCTCCGGTCGTCGTCCGGTTGGCGCATCCACGATTACGCAGCAGGTCGCTAAGAACTTCCTCCTGACGTCGAAGCAGACCTATGATCGCAAGATCAAGGAAGCTATTCTGGCGATGCGCATCGAGCAGGCCTATTCAAAGGACCGTATTCTCGAGCTTTATCTCAACGAAATCTTTTTCGGTCTGGGGTCATACGGTATCGCCAGCGCGGCACTGACCTATTTCGACAAATCGGTTGGCGAACTCTCCATCGCGGAAAGCGCTTATCTTGCGGCTCTGCCAAAAGGCCCGAACAACTATCATCCATTCCGTCAGCCAGAGCGCGCCATCGAGCGCCGCAACTGGGTGATCGACCGGATGAACGAAAACGGCTACATCACTGCGGAAGAAGCAACGGAAGCCAAGAAGCAACCGCTCGGTGTGAAGGAACGTTCAGACGCCCATTATGTGTTTGCATCTGAATATTTCACCGAGGAAGTGCGCCGCCAGATCATCCAGAAATACGGCGTCGATGCGCTTTACGAAGGCGGCCTTTCAGTCCGTACTACGCTGAATCCGACTTTGCAGGTTGAAGCTCGCAAGTCCTTGCAGGCGGCGCTGCTCCGTTATGATGAGGCGCGTGGCTGGCGTGGCCCGATGAAGAATGTCGAGCTCGGCAATGATTGGGGTACGGCATTCGGTGACATGCAGTCTTACGCGGACGTACCGGAATGGCAGCTCGCCATCGTGCTCAATGTGTCCGCCGCTGGCGCAGATATCGGTCTGCAGCCGCCGCTTGAGGCATCAGGCTCGCGCAGCAAGGAGCGCAAGCGCGCATTCATCGCTGCGGACGATATGAAGTGGGCGATGCGCGTCGTAAATATCGGCGGCAAGCGTACCAGTGCGAAATCGCCGGAAGGCGTGCTGAAAGCTGGCGATATTGTTTACGTCTCCAAGGCGGGCGAATCCCGTTTCCGTCTGCAGCAGCCGCCAAAGCTCGAAGGCGCACTGGTTGCCATGGACCCGCATACAGGCCGTGTTCTGGCCATGGTTGGCGGTTTCTCCTATGCGGAATCGGAATTCAACCGCGCAACGCAGGCCTATCGTCAGCCCGGCTCGTCGTTCAAGCCGTTCGTCTATGCTGCGGCTCTCGATAATGGCTATACGCCTGCTTCCGTGGTCCTTGATGGTCCGCTGGAAGTTAATCAGGGCGGCACGTTGGGCGTTTGGGCACCGAAGAATTATTCAGGCAAGTTCTCCGGCCCTTCTACGCTGCGCTACGGTATCGAACAATCGCGTAACGTTATGACTGTGCGTCTCGCGCAGGACATGGGCATGAAGCTGGTGGCTGAATATGCCGAACGCTTCGGTATCTACGACAAGATGCTGCCGGTTCTTTCAATGGCGCTCGGCGCTGGCGAAACCACTGTTCTGCGTATGGTGACAGCCTATTCCATCATGGCGAATGGCGGCCAGAGCATAACCCCGTCGATGATCGACCGCATTCAGGATCGCTACGGCAAGACCGTGTTCAAGCACGATGCCCGCCAGTGTGAGGGCTGCAATGCGCAGGATTGGGCAAATCAGGATGAGCCGACGCTGATCGACAATCGCGATCAGGTGCTCGATCCTATGACCGCCTACCAGATCACTTCGATGATGGAAGGCGTCGTTCAGCGCGGTACAGCGCAGATTTTGAAGAGCCTCGACCGTCCGATGGCCGGCAAGACCGGTACGACCAACGATGAGAAGGACGCCTGGTTCGTCGGCTTTACCCCCGATCTCGTGGTTGGTGTCTTCATGGGCTACGATACGCCGACGCCGCTCGGTCGCGGCAATACCGGTGGTGGTCTGGCAGCGCCTGTGTTCAAGTCCTTCATGGAACAGGCTCTGGTTGGCACGCCGAAAGTGGATTTCCGCGTTCCGGAAGGCATGACGGTCATCGCGATCAACCGCAAGACCGGCATGCGTGCAAATCCCGGCGATCCGAACGTCATCATGGAAGCTTTCAAGCCGGGTACGGGTCCATCGGACAGCTATTCGGTTATCGGCATGGATTCCTTCCGCGAGGGTTCTCCGGTTGCGCCGCAGTCGCCGCAGGCAACACGTGCGATCAACTCGGGTTCCGGCGGACTTTACTGACCGGGAAAGCAGGGCTTTGCCCTTTACACCGCGCCGCGTGCTCACTATGGTCCGCGGCGCTTGGACTGTCTGTCCATGCCTGAAAGTCTGAGCTTCTCAACGACAGGCTCAGCTTCTCAAATAAACAGAATGATATTGAAGGAACGATTTGCCCATGCGCGCGGAAATCGAGACGCTGGTTGACGAAATCCAGCAGGCCATAAGCCTGCTGAGGAGGCATCTTTGACTGGGATCAGGCGATAAAACGTCTCGGCTATCTCAACCAGAGAGCCGAAGATCCTACGCTTTGGAATGATGCCCAGGAAGCCCAGAAGCTGATGCGCGAGCGCCAGCAGCTGGAAGACAGTATCAATGGCATCAACCATCTGACACAGACGCTGAACGACAGCATCGAACTTATCGCCATGGGCGAAGAAGAGGACGACAAGTCGATCATTCAGGACGCGGAAAAAACTATCCGCGAACTGAAGGAAGAGATCGACCGTCGCCAGATCGATATGCTTCTGTCGGGCGAAGCCGACGCGAACGACACCTATGTCGAAGTGCACGCTGGTGCTGGTGGTACGGAAAGCCAGGACTGGGCGTCGATGCTCCTGCGCATGTATACGCGCTGGGCCGAGCGCAACGGCCGCAAGGTCGAAGTGATGGAAGTGCATGAAGGCGAAGAAGCGGGCATCAAGTCTGCAACCATTCTCGTCAAGGGGCACAACTCATACGGCATGATGAAGACCGAATCGGGCGTCCATCGTCTCGTGCGAATATCGCCCTATGATTCCAACGCTCGTCGCCACACGTCCTTTGCCAGCATTTGGGTCTATCCTGTTATCGATGACAATATCGATGTGCAGGTTACGGAAGCGGATGTTCGTATCGATACCTACCGCGCTTCAGGTGCCGGTGGCCAGCACGTCAATACCACCGACTCGGCAGTGCGTATCACGCATATTGCGACCGGGATCGTGGTGCAGTGCCAGGCGGAGCGCTCGCAGCACAAGAACCGCGAAAAGGCATGGTCTATGCTGCGCGCTCGCCTCTATGAAGACGAACTGAAAAAGCGCGAAGCAGCGACGGACGCGGCGAACGCCACCAAGACCGAGATTGGTTGGGGGCACCAGATTCGCTCCTACGTCCTGCAGCCTTATCAGCTCGTCAAGGATCTGCGCACTGGCGTTGAAAGCACCAACCCGCAGGAAGTGCTGGATGGCTCCGTTACGCCATTCATGGAAGCCGCGCTGGCCCACCGTATTCAGGGTGGCGGTGAAATGATCGACGATATCGACTGATCATTCGCAAACATGCGTACAAGAAAGCGAAACCCGGCCAGAGGCCGGGTTTTTTCGTTTCAGGATATCAGAGCAATGGCTCTATCTGTTTGCCTGCCTTGAGGAAATTGACGGGGTTGATCGCCCGACCGTTTTCTCGGACTTCATAGTGGAGATGACTGCCGGTCGAGCGTCCCGAACTTCCAGCCTCGCCGACAATGGTTCCGGCGGCAACCTGTTGACCGTCGCGTACCAGAACGCTGCTCAGATGGGCGAAACGGGTCGAAAATCCATTACCATGATCGATTTCGACCATGTTGCCATAACCGCCGAAACGACCAGCCTTCACGACCTTACCCGCTGCGGTGGACTTCACCGTCTGGCCGTAGGCGGCGCGAAAGTCGATACCGGAGTGAAAGGCAGCCGTACCTAGAAATGGATCGCGGCGCACGCCGAACAGGCTCGTTACGGGCTTGCCCGGGGCCGGGTTGGCCAGGGGCAGTGCGCTCACCCGTTTGCGCACCTGATCAAGCCGATCAAGCGCGCTGTCGAGGTTGCGCAATTGCATGTCGAAATCATTGATGACCATACCGGGTGACGAAACCGGGATAAGCGGCCCACCCATGGCCACAGCCGCATTGGCAGGCGTTTCGATACGCAGCCCGGCGGCGTTCAAAGTGTCGAGAATGCTGTCGGCCTTTTCATAAGCAGCGTCAGCCAGAACGCGCACCTTGCCATTCTGCTCGCTTTCGATGCGATGAAGGTTCTGTGTGATAGTGGCCAATATCTTGTCGGAAGTCTCAAGTGTTGATTCACCCGAAAGTCCGCCCGAAAGACGCAATCCGATGGAACCAGCATCGGCGCGGCGGTCAGGCTTTCCAGCAGGAGATTTTCCAGGAACAGGCCCAGTAATGATTGGATCGACACCCGGAAATTCGCGTCCAGCCAGCGCTTCATCGGGGATAAGCTGGCTATGCTGCTCAAGATCGGGTGCCTTTTCCGTCGGCATTTCCGGCATCGGCTGCAGTTGCGAAGCTCGTTCCAGCAGGGGGGCAAGTTTCCCGTCGCGTGCACTCAGCGTTTGCTGGCGTTGCATCAGTTCGGCAACCTTGTTCTCCATCACCTGCTGATCGAGCATCTGCCGGCTGGTAATGCGGTCAACCTCGGTGCGAAGGGCTGAAATGCGATCTTCGTAAAGCTGCTGGTTGCGGGCATGACGTGCGATACCGGCGCTCATGAGGTCGTCGCGAAGCACCAGATAGGCTGTTGCTCCGAGATACCCCACCGAAAGCGCCAGAAATGCAGCGCCTCCAAGAGCGGCCATCCATGGACGAAATGTGAAATGGCTGATCTTTTCGCCACGCGCAATAATCAGGACGGGCGGTTCCTTGCGCTCCCCGAACACCTTTTTCGTCGATGTTTTCGCCTGATTCCCAGTCATGCCAGCCGCATGCCCCTTCTCGATTCCCTTACTTGATTACAACTTATTAGGGTTAACAGACCTTTACATTCGAGGCTTGCGCGGGCCATGCGATGAGGTTTGTTTTTACCGAAGGGTTTCGAAACGGCTAGATGGAGACCGGCGACAAAGAGCGGTAGAAGGATGGTGTCAGTCCGGCCTCGGCGCGCGCCAGCTCATTGAAGGGTGGTTTGAGCTCGCCACGGAAGTTGGCGCGAACCAGTTCGCGAAATCTCGCTGCCGGATCGATTTTGTTTCGGGCGCAGAAGAAACGGAACCATTTAGCGCCAACAGCGACATGGGTTTTCTCGTCATTGTAGATGACGTCAAGAATTGCTGCGGTCTCACGGTCGCCGGTCTCGATCATCTTCTCGATCAGCGACGGCGTGACATCCAGCCCACGGGCCTCGAGTATAAGCGGCACGACAGCGAGACGAGCTTCCAGATTGTTGCGGGTCTGGTGCGCCGATTGCCAAAGCCCGTCATGAGCAGGCATGTCGCCATAGTCTGCGCCAAGCGACTTGAGACGATCACGCAACAGCGTGAAATGCCGCGCTTCGTCGTCGGCAACTTTCATCCAACCATCGAAGAAACTGCGCGGAATCTGTTTGGCTGCAAAACGGGCAACGATGTCGAGCGCAAGATCGATGGCGTTCAGTTCGATATGGGCGAGCGCGTGCATCAGCGCGATGCGCCCGTGTTCCGTGTGGAGCGACCGCTTTTTCAACATACGAGGAGGTAAGAGCTCCGGCTTTTCGGGGCGTCCGGGACGCTCGGGCAAAGGCGGATCGAGGGGGCTGCGAACCGACAGCGTGCGACCGAACCAGCGAGTAGCGGTTTCTCGCGTCAGCCTGACCTTTTCGTCGAGATCACCGGCGGATATGGCGCGGATGGCATTGCCGCGCAGCGTTTGCTCGTATGAAGGCTTGTTTGACATCGTTCAAAGGGCGCGGGCAGCTTCCAGAACTGCCTCAGCATGGCCGTCGACTTTGACCTTGTTCCAGACACGAGCGATGCGTCCTTCTGCATCGATCAGGAATGTCGTGCGTTCCACGCCCATATATTTGCGGCCATACATGCTCTTCTCGACCCACACGCCATAGGCTTCGAGCGCCACGCGATCTTCGTCGGCTGCGAGATCGACGGTCAGGTCATGTTTCTTACGGAATTTCGCATGCTTCGTCGCACTATCGGGGGAAAGACCGATAACGCGAGTGCCGATCTTGTCGAACTCCGGTTTCAATTGCGAGAAAGCAATCGCTTCCTTGGTGCAGCCGGAAGTATCGTCTTTCGGATAGAAGTAGATAACGACCGGCTTGCCTTTGAGGGACGAAAGGGAGATTTCGCCGCCATCCGACGGCAGAGTGAAATCTGGTGCCGGATCGCCAACTTGGGGATGAGCCATATCTGCGCCTTTCTTTTATGGATTAGGATGGAAACCACCTGTTACAGTCTGAGCTATCGCATTCAGGCAGGGCTTGTGCAACCATTGATGCTGGCGTGATTGTGATGCTGGTTGAGAGGCGCAAGGCTGCCGCTTCAAGCGCGCGGTACAGGTAGAAAGTAATTATAAAACAGGTAATTACGATCACTTAATGAAGTAAGTTCTAAAGGGTCGTGTGGAATGACACTCTTTTTCTGGCTGGGTTGTTGACAGAGAAACCTCAGAAGATCCGCTTCAGCAAGCGGGAGATGAAAAGAATCGAGCGTCTCGCCGCCGATGGCGAGGACGGCTTTTTGCCCGGCCCGGCGCGTTCGAGCCGTTCTATTCTATCGCGCTGTTCCCACGCGATTTTGTCGATCTGCATTCTTCTGGTTCTTGTCGTTGGTGCCGGTTTCGTCATTCTTCGCAGCGGTGTCGACAGCAATCTTCTGCGTGATGAAGCACAGAAAAGCCTGACGCATATTCTCGGCGAAGGTGCTTCCGCTTCCATCGGAAGTGCGGCGCTGTCGCTGGATCAGGATAGCCATGTGGCGCTGGAAGCTCGTGATGTATCTATCTCCGACCCGAAGCAGGGCGTCGAAATCAGCGGAATCAAATCCGTGCGCCTGGGGCTGGCGCCACTGCCCCTTTTGACGGGCAAGGTGCGCGTAGCCCAGCTAGAAGTGGATGGCGTTTCCTTTGAAATGCCGGAAACGAAAGGGCCGGGATTCTGGAAATCTCTGCCCTACGACGAACATGGCATTCTCGATTTTGATGCGGTTTCAGGTGAACTTTTCGCTGCCATGCGTCGCAGTCTGGAGCTTTTGCGCGCCCAGGACACGCATGTCATAGGCATTTTCAACAGTACCGTTGCTTTCAAGGTCGGCGATGAACAGCAGGTTCTGGACATCGAACAAGCCCGCCTCGTCGAAAATGGCGGGAAGATCGGAATTATCGGTAGCGTCGTCTGGAAAGGCAAGAAAATTGCACTGGATGGCAAGATCGACCGTCATTCAGGTGACAACAGTCTTGCCGGCTTTGAACTGAATATCCGCGATATTCCTGTTGCATTGGGGTCTCCGCCAGAAGTTGCGCCGGTCATAAACGGCAATCGTGTCAATCCGGCCCATTTTGAGCTGGAAGCATCAGCCCGCTTGTCGCTGATGGGATCGGCGGCCGATGGTGATAAGCCCGAACGTCTCGCGACAGAACTGGCCGTTGACGGCATAGATATGCAACTCGGCAAAGTGGAGGATGTGCGCGGTGGCATTCGTCTCAATCTCGAACACACGGTGGGAAGCCGTAAAATCGAGATCAAGTCGTCGCGACTGCAACTTGGCGGAATGCAGGCACAGTTCAACGGTGCGTTTGGTCCGGAACCGGACACCGAAAACAACACTGGCGGACCGACATATCGATTCGAGGTTCTGACGACATCGGCGACAAGTATGCCTGCGGAATCGACCGATCCGCCACTGTCCTTCGCAACGCGGATAGCCGGGCGTTACCTGGCGGATCAGCAACGCATCCAGTTTGCCAATCTTGATGTGCAGACGGAAACCGGGGAGCTGTTCGGTCAAGGAAGCATGGGATTCGGCGCCGGTTCGCCGGAAATGATCTTCATGCTGCGCATTCCCAAAATGCCGGTTGCCGATGCCAAGCATCTATGGCCGATCGATGTTGCCGATGGTGCACGCGAATGGGTGTTGAAGAACCTTTTCGGCGGAACCCTGAAGGACAGCCGCATCGATATTTCGCTCGCGGGCGGTCGCTTCAACGGGCCGGGCCTTCCTCCACCGTTAACGGGTGATGAAATCAAGGCCGATTTCAAGGTTTTCGATACGCGCTTCGATGTCGTTGGTGAACTGCCGCCTGTGCGGGATGCCGATGGCGAAATATCGGTCCGTGGAGCCTATACGACCATCAAGCTTCTGGATGGCGTAGCTTACACACCAAACAATCGTAAGGTCGACGTTTCCGACGGTACGCTGATAATCCCCTGGGGGCCGCAACGTCCCGTGATTGCAGAACTGGATCTGGGTGTCTCCGGTGAGGCATCGGCTATTGCTGAAATTGCCGGAAACAAGCCCATCGATGTTCTGAAAAATGTGCCGTTTTTGCCCGGCGATGTGACGGGCGATGTGAAATCGCGCGTAAAGGTGAGTTTTGCCGTTTCCAAAGACCCGCCGCCCGGCACGCTTCGCTGGAACGCTGATATCGGCTTCACCGGTCTGGACATTTCAAAGCCAATAGCGGGATCGTCCGTCAGCGATGCGACAGGCAGTATAAAGGTGGATCAGTCGGCGGCCATTATTACTGCCGATGCGAAGCTGGATGGCGTTCCTGCGAAGGTCAGTATGGTCGAACCGGTAGACCGTTCCGGACCGGTCAAACGCGAGCAGAAGGTCAAGCTGGATATCGACGACAAAACCCGCAACGCGGTCTTTCCGGGTCTTAATTCCATCTTCTCCGGTCCTATGTCGGTTGATCTCGGCATGGAGAATGGCGGCAAGCGCCACGTGTCAGCCGATCTTGGCAAAACACAGATCGATCTCCCCTGGCTCGGCTGGCGCAAGGGCGCAGGCATTCCGGCAAAAGCGACGTTTGACCTGGCCCAGAGCGCGGACGACAAGAGCAAGATGGACATCAGCAATCTTGTCTTTTCAGGCGACGCCTTTGGCGCGAAGGGTGATCTTTCCATTGCAAAGGGTGATTTCCAATCGGCGAATTTCAGCGAGATACGTCTGAACCGAAACGATAATCTTGCAGTCAAGGCGACCAAAAGCGGAGGCGGCTATCGGGTCAATGTGCGTGGCTCGCAGTTCGACGCACGGGCGCTCATCAAGCAGGTCTCCGATCTTGGCGAGAAGGGCGCCGCCGGGGGTAAATCCAACAATCCCCGCGTGGTGGTGAGCGCCCAGCTTGATGAAGTCAGCGGCTTTAACAGTGAAACGCTGCGCAATGTCGCTGTTTCCTATGAAAGCGCGGGCAGCAAAGTTTCGGGCGTTTCGGTCAATGCCGTTACGTCGTCAGGTGAATCCTTTGTTGCCACGAACAACGATCAGGGCGATGCACGCTCCATTTCGTTGCAGTCCAATGATGCGGGGGCGGTTCTTCGTTTCTTCGATTTCTATGACAAGATGCGCGGCGGCAAGATCACGGTTGGTCTCGCGGCACAGGGCAACGGCCCATTGCGTGGCCAGATCGATGCGCGCAACTTTGCGATCATCAACGAACCGCGTCTTGCGAAAATCGTTTCCAGTTCGCCATCGAACGGCGGGACAAGTCTCAGTCAGGCTGTAAAGCGCGATATCGACGTTTCGCGCGTTGATATCGAGCGCGGCTTTTCGCTGATTGAAAAGGGCAATGGCTATCTGAACCTGTCCAAGGGCGTGGTGCGCGGGCCGACTGTCGGCACGACCTTCCAGGGAACGCTTTATGACAAGCAGGGCAACATGTCGATCACCGGAACATTCATGCCCGCCTACGGCGTCAACCGGTTGTTTGGTGAACTGCCCATCGTCGGTGCGTTGCTCGGCAACGGCCGTGATCGCGGCCTGATCGGAATTACCTACAAGCTTGCGGGAAGTGCCAAGCAGCCGCAGGTGATCGTCAATCCAATCTCCGTCATCGCACCGGGCATATTCCGCTCAATCTTCGAATTTTGATACAAAAAAGCCGGGCGCAAGACCCGGCTTTGTTTGTTCAATCGTCGTCCAGCTTATGCAGGACGGATCAGCACGTGACGCTTCTTGCCCAGCGACAGCTTGATGACGCCCTGATCATTCAACGCAGTCGCATCGATGGTCATACGAGGATCGCTGACAGGTTCGTCATTGATGCGCACGGCGCCACCTTCGACATGACGGCGGGCTTCGCCATTGGTGCTGCAAAGTTCGGCCAGAACCATCAATGCCAGCACACCGATGCCGCTGTTCAGCGTCGCCTTGTGAACGCCGACTGTCGGGAGATTTTCCGACAATTCGCCATCCTCAAAGGTCTTGCGAGCCGTTTCTGCGGCTTCCTCGGCTGCGTCACGACCATGAAGCATAGCCGTTACTTCCGTTGCGAGGATTTTCTTCGCTTCATTGATTTCGACGCCTTCAAGTGCGGCCAGCTTGGCGACTTCGTCCAGCGGAAGCGTCGTGTAAAGCTTCAGGAACCGCTCGACATCGGCATCTTCCGTGTTGCGCCAGTACTGCCAGAAGTCATAGGCGCTCAGCATATCCGCGTTCAGCCAGATAGCACCGCCAAGCGACTTGCCCATCTTCTGGCCGGATGCTGTCGTCAGCAGCGGCGAGGTGAGGGCATAAAGCTGGGGGGTTCCCATACGGTGACCGAGATCGATACCGTTGATGATGTTGCCCCACTGATCCGAGCCGCCCATCTGAAGACGCAGATCGTAGCGCTTGCTCAGTTCTACGAAATCGTAGGCCTGCAGGATCATGTAGTTGAATTCGAGGAATGACAGCGACTGCTCACGATCAAGGCGCGTCTTCACCGAATCGAACGAAAGCATGCGGTTGACCGAGAAATGACGGCCTACATCGCGCAGGAATTCCAGATAGTTGATGTTGCGCAGCCAGTCGGCATTATTGACCATAAGGGCATCGGTCGCACCGTCACCGAAGGTAAGGTAGTTGGCGAAGACACGCTTGATACCGGCAATGTTTTCGGCAATCGTATCTTCGGTCATCAGCTTGCGGGCTTCGTCCTTGAAGGACGGATCGCCGACCATGCCGGTGCCGCCGCCCATCAGTGCGACTGGCTTGTGCCCGGTCTGCTGGAGCCAGTGCAGCATCATGATCTGGATCAGGCCGCCTGCATGAAGGCTAGGAGCCGTAGGATCGAAGCCGATATAGGCCGTCACGGTTTCCTTGGCCAACAATTCGTCGAGGCCACTTTCATCGGAAATCTGATGAATGAAGCCACGCTCGGAAAGCGTGCGAAGAAAATCGGATTTGAAACCGGACATTCCTTTTCCCTGACTGATAAGGCGAAGTTGAAACTGGTCGCAAGCGGCTGCTTACATCCCTTTGATAAGTCCGCCTTTAGCACCAATCAACCGCCAATAACAAGGAAACTCCCGAATTGAAGGGTTGCGAACCAGTAATTTGGCTTCAATGATTGGAAGCAGCCGGCGTTGGTTAGTCTCAGTGTTGTGCGGTGTTTGAAAACAGATTGAGCACAATGACACCAGCAATAATCAATCCCATGCCGAACACTGCCGCGAGGTCAAGCTTCTGGCCGAACACCAGCCAGCCGATCAGGGCCACGAGCGTGACACCGATCCCCGACCAGACCGCATAGGCAATACCGACGGGGATGCTCTTCAAGGTCATGGAGAGAAAGTAAAAGGCCAGACCGTAAGCGACGACAACGATCAGGGACGGCCCCAATCGTGTGAAACCATCTGATGCCTTGAGGCTGAGCGTTCCGATGACCTCGGACACGATGGCAATAGCGAGGATAGCATAAACCGGCATGTCACGCTCATGAGATAGATTGGAGAAAACGAATCACTGGATTGCGATGGTAGCATCGCATGAAAAATCCGGCGGGAGACCCGCCGGATGAGACGCTGCAAATCTGGAAAACGACTTGCGAAATTCTTGTAAAGCTTAGGGTCAGGACCTATTAACTTGGTGAAAATGGTGTGAGGCCATCCATTCGGATACGAGGAGAAAAGGCGAAGGAAATGTGGTTCATTTCCGAGCTTTTTCGACAAAGTAGCCGGGTGGATGGACCAAATCCTCTGGACACCGAAATGACTGGCGATCTGCTGCGTCAAGCCGCTTGACCGGGGAAACCACCCCGTTCTTCGCGTCTCTCCTAGCAGCCCTTGTCATTTCAGGTGCCATTTCCATCAAATTAATAAGTCCTGACCCTAACGCAGGCGCTTCGGACGCGCTTCAACCAGTTCGCCAGCCAGACGGCGATCAAGATATTCGGCACAATCCTCAATGAGTTCGTCGCCCTGTCCGGCGAAGAAGTGGTTCGCACCGGGGATCGTGGTCTGGGTGATTGTGATACCCTTCTGGGTCTTCAGCTTGTCCACCAGAGCCTGCACGTCCTTCGGCGGTGCAACCTTGTCCTGATCGCCATGGATGATGAGACCGGACGAAGGGCAGGGTGCCAGGAAGGAGAAATCGTAGGTGTTCGGCTGCGGCGCAACGGAAATAAAGCCTTCGATTTCCGGGCGACGCATCAGCAACTGCATCCCGATCCATGAACCGAACGAATAGCCGGCGACCCAGCATGTCTTGGAGTCAGGGTGAAGCGCCTGCACCCAGTCGAGTGCACTTGCAGCATCCGACAATTCACCTGCGCCATGGTCGAATTCACCCTGGCTGCGGCCTATGCCGCGGAAATTGAAGCGCAGCGTGGTGAAGCCGCGCTGCTGGAACATGTAGAAAAGATCGTAAACGATCTTGTTGTTCATCGTTCCGCCGAACTGCGGATGCGGATGAAGGATAAGCGCGATCGGAGCATTCTTTTCTTTGGAAGGCTGATAGCGACCTTCGAGGCGTCCGGCAGGACCGTTGAAAATAACTTCTGGCATGTGTACTCCGCTCGTAACGGGAAGACCGGACTGGGGCGACGAAACTTGACGTTGTTGGACGCCGCTTCTAGAACCGGTTTGAAATTTCGACAGACTGAAAGCGAGTTTCAGTTCCTATGGGGGCTTAATAGGCTTTTCTTGATTGAAAATTCAAGAAAATTGCGCTTCCAAAGTTTTGTTTAGGAGATAGGTACGGTGAACGGGAGCGGCAAGAGGCTCTATCTGGATTATAATGCCAGTGCTCCGTTGCTTGATGAGGCGCGGGATGCAGTCATCAATGCTCTCGGGATTACTGGCAATCCGTCCTCCGTGCATCGTGAAGGCCGCGCTGCACGTGCTCTCGTTGAAGCGGCACGCCGCAGCGTTGCAGCGCTCGTCAATGCCAGGCCAGACCATGTTTTCTTTACATCTGGAGCAACGGAAGCCGCATCGACGCTGCTGACACCCAATTACATGATGGGGCGTTCACCGGTCCGCTTGTCGCATCTCTATGTGAGTGACACGGAACACCCTTGCATGCTGTCCGGGGGGCAGTTTGCGGCGCAAGATATCAGCGTTCTACCGGTTGATGGAAATGGCATTATACAACTCGATGCCCTGAAAACAGCTCTCGCCAGTCACGACAAAAATCAGGGTTTGCCGCTTGTCGCGATCCAGGCTGCCAACAATGAAACCGGCATCATTCAGCCGATTGCGGAAATTGCCGCTATCGTGAAGGCCGCTGGCGGCATTTATATTGTTGATGCGGTCCAGGCGGCGGGACGCATTAAATTAGATATTTCAGATAATTGTGGCGACTACCTCATCATCTCCTCACACAAGATTGGTGGTCCGAAAGGCGTCGGTGCAATTATCGCCATTTCCGATCTCATGATGCCGCGCGCGCTTGTTCGCGGGGGAGGTCAGGAAAAGGGGCATAGAGCAGGAACGGAAGCTCTGCCGCTTATCGCGGGTTTCGGTGCTGCGGCTGATATTGCAAAGGCGCGACTGGACGATGATGGCTGGTCCCCGGCGATGCGGGACAAGTTGGAAGCCGGACTTGAAGCCATAGCCCCGGATGCGGTGATATACGGAAAGTCGGTTGGCAGATTGCCCAATACGACGTTCTTTTCCCTTGAGGAGCAGAAGGCGGAAACCGTGCAGATCGCCTTTGATCTCGGCGGAATTGCGCTTTCGGCAGGGTCGGCTTGCTCATCTGGAAAAGTCGGCCCCAGCCATGTGCTGTCGGCCATGGGACATGGGGACAGTCTCGGAGCGATCCGCGTGTCGCTTGAGCCAACAGCAACGCCCGATCAAGTCGATGCGTTTCTCGACGTGTTCCGCAAGATTATCGAGCGCCGCGTCAGGAAGGCATGATTGCAACTTAAAAATCGAGGCCGAGTTTCTTCTTCGCAGCGGCGATATAGCCTTCGTAGCGGGTTTTGAACTCTTCCCGCTTGGCAATATCATCTGCGATGTCGTCGGAAGCACTGGCGTTTGAAATATTGAACTTGTCGTGGGCGTCCTGAAAAAATTTCAGTTGCTCGATGGTGCGGCCCTCGTCATTCACCTGCTGTTCGAGAAATTTCACATAGTCCTGCAGATTTTGAGTGCTCATCATGGTCTCCCTTTCCTTTCGCTATCTATGTTCCTACATGCGCAGGGCAAGGGCAGGCATGATTCTGATCGACTGTTCGGTAATTCCAATTCTTTGAAGGAAATCAAGGCATCAAAGCCGGGACGTATCGACTGCAATCGCTGTTTCATAGGACTGTTTCATTAAGTTGATCGTTTTAATCGGCATTTTTAGGGGCAAATTTGAACCCGGTGCTTGAAATTCAGTTTAGAGAGGTTTTAAAGAAGGGCCACGCACACTATATTGAGGCGGTATTGTTCAAGACATATCACCTTGACGTTTGCAACTGTCGGGCCTTGACCCCGACGAGGATGGAGAACGCCAATGCCTGCAGTGCAGGAGACCATTGATCAGGTCCGCGGCCTTGACGTGGACCAGTACAAGTACGGCTTCGAGACGACGATCGAAGCCGAGAAGGCTCCCAAGGGCCTGAACGAAGATATCATTCGCTTCATTTCCGCCAAGAAGAACGAGCCGGAATGGATGCTGGAATGGCGTCTGAAAGCCTATGAACGCTGGCTCACCATGGAAGAGCCGACATGGGCGCGCGTCGACTACCCCAAGATCGATTTCCAGGACGCATATTATTATGCGGCGCCGAAAAACCAGTCCGGCCCGAAATCGCTTGATGAAGTCGATCCGGAGCTGCTGAAGACCTACGAAAAGCTTGGTATTCCGTTGCGCGAGCAGGAAATCCTTGCTGGCGTCCGCAAGCAGGGTGAGCCGAGCGAAATCGATGGCAATCCTTCCGACAATGTCTATGCGTCCGGCCGCGTTGCCGTTGATGCCGTGTTCGACAGTGTGTCGGTGGTTACGACCTTCAAGGACGAACTTGCCAAAGCTGGCGTGATCTTCTGTTCGATTTCGGAAGCGATCCGCGAACATCCTGAACTGGTGCAGAAGTATCTGGCTTCTGTGGTCCCCGTGTCGGACAACTATTACGCGACGTTGAATTCGGCTGTGTTCACGGACGGTTCGTTTGTCTACGTTCCGAAGGGCGTTCGTTGCCCGATGGAGCTTTCGACCTATTTCCGCATCAACGAAAAGAACACCGGCCAGTTCGAACGTACGCTCATCATCGCTGATGAAGGTGCGTATGTTTCCTATCTGGAAGGTTGCACCGCACCACAGCGCGATGAAAATCAGCTGCACGCGGCTGTCGTTGAGCTGATTGCGCTCGAAAACGCCGAAATCAAATATTCGACGGTCCAGAACTGGTTCCCCGGTGACAAGGACGGCAAGGGCGGCATCTACAACTTCGTTACGAAGCGTGGCGATTGCCGTGGCGATAATTCCAAGATTTCGTGGACGCAGGTTGAAACTGGCTCTGCGATCACCTGGAAATATCCGTCCTGCATTCTGCGTGGCGACAATTCGCGCGGCGAGTTCTATTCGATCGCTGTTTCGAACGGTCATCAGCAGATCGACTCGGGCACCAAGATGCTGCACCTCGGCAAGAACACGTCGAGCCGCATCATTTCCAAGGGTATCTCGGCCGGCAAGTCGAACAACACCTATCGCGGACAGGTTTCTGCCCATCGCAAGGCCGAAAATGCCCGTAACTTTACCCAGTGCGATTCGCTTCTGATCGGCAACGATTGCGGCGCGCATACGGTGCCGTATATCGAGGCAAAGAACGCTACGGCGCAGTTCGAGCACGAGGCAACCACCTCCAAGATTTCCGAAGACCAGCTGTTCTACGTGATGCAGCGCGGCATTCCGGAAGAGGAGGCAATCGCTCTCATCGTCAATGGCTTCGTGAAGGAAGTCATTCAGGAACTGCCGATGGAGTTCGCCGTCGAAGCTCAGAAGCTTATCGGCATCTCGCTTGAGGGCAGCGTCGGTTAACCGATCGCCTCTTTCCCAGTGATTTTTCTGGCCAGCCTTTTCCTGGCATTAGAACAAGGTTTACATTCATGCTTGAGATCAAGAACCTCCATGCAAAAATCGCCGACACGGATACCGAGATCATCCGCGGCCTGAACCTCACCGTGAACAAGGGTGAAGTTGCTGCGATCATGGGTCCGAACGGTTCGGGCAAGTCCACGCTTTCCTACATCCTCGCCGGTCGCGAAGATTATGAAGTGACGGAAGGCGACATTCTTTATAATGGTGAGTCGATCCTCGAGCTCGACCCGGCTGAACGCGCCGCCAAGGGCATCTTCCTCGCATTCCAGTATCCGATGGAAATTCCGGGCGTTGCCACGATGGAATTCCTGAAGGTTGCGATGAACAGCCAGCGCAAGGCGCGCGGCGAGCCGGAACTAAAAATCCCGGAATTCATCAAGCGCGTAAAGGACGCTGCCGGCAAGCTTAGCATCGACATGGATATGCTGAAGCGTCCGCTCAATGTCGGTTTTTCGGGCGGCGAGAAGAAGCGTGCTGAAATTCTTCAGATGCAGCTTCTGGAGCCGAGCCTCTGCGTTCTCGACGAAACCGACTCCGGCCTCGACATCGACGCGCTGAAGATCGTTTCGGAAGGCGTAAACGCGCTGCGTTCTCCGGACCGTGCCGTGATCGTCATCACGCACTATCAGCGTCTGCTGGAATACATCGTTCCCGATAGCGTGCACGTGCTTTACAAAGGCCAGGTCATCAAGTCTGGCGACAAGAGCCTCGCACTGCATCTGGAAGAAAACGGTTATGCCGAAGTAATCGGCGAAGCAGCCTGAGGAGGGATGGATCATGAATATCCAGACCGCCCCGGCTGCCAAGCCGCGAACGCCGGCTGAAAGCGCGCTGATCGACAGTTTTGCCGACCGCATGGGCGACCTGCCGGGCAATGGCGATGTTGTCGTTGCACGTGATGCGGCGCTCGAAACACTCAAGGAGAACGGCATTCCGTCCCGCCGCGTCGAAAGCTGGCATTACACGGATTTCCGCACGCTTCTGAAGGGTGTGGCTCCATTCGACACTGCAGCCGGAACGCAGGCGTTGCCTGCGCTCATCGCCGGTTCGTTTGTCGCTGCCGTAAGCAATGGCGTGGCTCTCGCCGCGAAAACGCCTGAAGGCGTGTCGCTGACGCCTGTTCGCGAGGCATTGGCTGACGGTTCACTCGTCACTCAGCTTCGGTCGCGCGGCTTCGACGATACGATCGGCCAGATCAACGCTGCCTATGTCAGCGATGGCTGGATGGTTTCAATAGCCGATGGCACCGAACTGGAAGCGCCATTGGAGCTTCAGAATATCCAGAAGGCCGGACAGGGACACACGCGTTTTCCTGTTCGCATCGGTGCGAACGTCAAGGGCACCATCGTGGAGCGCCAGAACGGTGGCGAGGGCGATGCCTTTTCCACCTCTGTCAACCACGTGACCGTTGGCGACGGTGCTGAAATCCTCTGGATTATCCTGCGTGATTTCGGTCAGGCAACGCAGCTTTCGCAGTTCAATGCGACGATTGGCAAGGGCTCCAAGCTTACGCTCTATATCGTCAATGCGGGCGGCAAGCTGGTTCGTCAGGAAGTGCACGTCAATGTGACGGGTGAGGACTCTGACTTCGAGCTTCGTGGTCTCAATCTTCTGGCCGACGACACGCACACCGATATCACCATGACGGTTGGCCATCTGGTGGAAAATACGCGTTCCACCCAGATCATTCGCAACGTGGTCAAGGACCGTGCGCGTGGCGTTTTCCAGGGCATGATCCGCGTTGCACAGATCGCCCAGAAGACCGACGCCCGCATGGCCTGCAACACGCTGCTGCTTTCGGATGATGGTGAGTTCGATGCCAAGCCCGAACTCGAAATCTTTGCCGATGACGTGGCCTGCGGTCACGGTGCAACGGTTGCCGAATTGTCGAGGGACTATCTGTTTTATCTGATGGCCCGCGGCATTCCGGAAAACGAGGCACGTGGCCTGCTGATCAAGGCATTCATCGCCGAGATTATCGAAGAGCTGGAAGACGAAACGCTGGTTGAGGCACTGGAAGAAGTGCTGTCCAACTGGCTCGCTATACATGCCTGACTGAGTCGGGCCTGATTGACTAAGGTGGAGTGTGCAGGTGCACGCTCTGCCTTTTCCTGCCGAAACGGCAAGAGGAACGATCATGGACCAGAAGAATCCGCTTGTAGCGCGCTATGACGTCGAGGCGATCCGCCGGGACTTTCCGATCCTTTCGAGAGAAGTACACGGCAAGCCGCTCGTCTACCTCGACAATGGTGCATCGGCGCAAAAGCCTCAGAGTGTCATCGACGCTGTGACGCACGCTTATTCCAACGAATATGCCAATGTTCATCGTGGCCTGCATTTTTTGTCGAATGCAGCAACGGATGCCTATGAAAAGTCGCGCGAAACGGTTCGGCGCTTTCTGAATGCCGGTTCGGTGGACGAAATTGTCTTCACGAAGAACGCGACCGAAGCCATCAACACGGTCGCCTATGGTTATGGCATGCCGAATATCGGTGAGGGTGATGAAATCCTCTTGTCGATCATGGAGCATCACTCCAATATCGTGCCATGGCATTTCATTCGTGAACGACAGGGCGCGAAGCTGGTTTTCGCTCCGGTGGACGATGAAGGTATCTTCCACATCGAGGAATTCGAGAAGCGTCTGACGGACCGCACCAAGCTGGTCGCCATCACGCATATGTCGAATGCGCTGGGGACCGTTACGCCGATCAAGAAGATCGTGGAACTTGCCCATGCGCGCGGCATTCCGGTTTTGGTCGATGGCAGTCAGGGTGCTGTGCACCTGCCTGTCGACGTACAGGATCTTGGCTGCGACTGGTATGTCTTTACCGGCCACAAGGTTTACGGACCATCCGGCATCGGCGTCCTCTATGGCCGTTCCGAAATGCTTGAGAAGATGCGTCCTTTCCAGGGCGGCGGCGAGATGATTGAGGAGGTGACGGAAGAAAACGTCACCTACAACCATCCGCCCCATCGCTTCGAAGCGGGCACGCCGCCCATCGTTCAGGCCATTGGTCTTGGCGCTGCGCTTGAATATATGGAAAAGATCGGTCGTCATGCGATCCTCGCTCATGAGGAGGATTTACGTGATTATGCTCATGAGCAGCTTGGCCGGATCAACTCATTGCGTATTTTTGGCAATGCGCCGGACAAGGGAGCAATCATCTCGTTTGCGCTTGAGGGAATTCATGCGCATGACGTATCGATGGTAATCGATCGGGCAGGGGTTGCGGTACGCGCCGGAACACATTGCGCGCAGCCGCTCTTGAAACGCTTCGGCGTCACCTCTACATGCCGTGCATCCTTCGCCCTGTATAATACCCGTGCTGAAGTGGATGCATTGGCGGAAGCCTTGGAAAAGGCAAGGAAGTTTTTCGGATGACCGATATGGAACAGAAAGTTCAGGACAAAGCCGATACCACGCCTGTCGAGGGCGGAGAAAAGGCCGAAGGCAATTCGGTATTTTCCGCTTCTGCCATCCCGCAGGAAGACCTCCTGCGCATGACGGACGACATTATCGCGGCCCTGAAGACGGTTTATGACCCGGAAATTCCGGCCGATATCTACGAGCTTGGCCTCGTCTACAAGATCGACATCGAAGATGATCGCACCGTGAAAATCGAAATGACTCTAACCGCTCCCGGCTGCCCGGTTGCAGGCGAGATGCCGGGCTGGGTTGAGAACGCAGTCAGCGCCGTTGAGGGTGTTTCCATGGTGGAAGTCACGATGACATTCGATCCGCCATGGACGCCGGACCGTATGTCCGAGGAGGCCCAGGTGGCCGTCGGCTGGTATTGAAATCTGACCGAAATAAAAAAATGCGGCTCTTTGGGCCGCATTTTTGATTCCGTAACGGGAAGTGCACTAAAAGCCGGTCGTCTTCGCATAATGCAGGGGCCGCTTCCCGCAACAGGCTTGAAGCAGTCCGACAATGCCTCCCAGCGCCATTGCGGATGAAATAAGGGCTTGTCCGGCGTTGAACGGGAGTGTGCAAATCGCGATCAGCAGCTTCCATAAACGACTGAGAAACTTGAAAGGAACTTGCTTCATCGCCTGTTGCGGGTTTTCGTCGTATCGCAGCGCAAATTCAGTTGCATTATGATCCCGGTTCCTGCGGAAGTGGTAGGAGAGGCTTATCCTGCAACGAGGCACTGTCTCATAGACTATTGCATCCGGAGCCCAGCCTGTTTTCGCACCCAATCTCTTGGCTTTTAGCCAGAGATTCCAGTCTTCCCCCCCAGTCAGCCTCAGTTGCGAATCGAATCGCAAGCCGGTCTTTCGGAAGAAATCGAGCTTGCCCAACCAGCTTCCGGTTGCCACTTTGATGGTATCGCCTCTGTTCTCTTGCCACTTCTTTCGGGCTCTTAGTTCGGCTTTGGTGCTGTTTCTTTCAACACCCGACCAGATCAATCTCTGCCAAAGATTCAATCGCCCTTCTAACGCCTGTGGTCTTACTGGTGATCCGACAATATCGAAATCCAAACGTTGTTGCTCTGCGAACAGTTGTTGCAACCAATCCGGTTTTGCCTGTTCATCATCATCGACAAAAACAAGAAAGTCAGCTCCGATCAGCTTGGCATAATCAAGTGCGCGATTGCGAGCACATGAAATACCGATGTTTGTTTCAAGTGAATAGGTTATGGGGCGCGAGCCGAGCTGAGTTGCGATTTCTTGAAGCCAGATGTCTGAGGTGCTGACCTGATTATTCTCCACAACCAGAAATTCAACATCTACGTTACCTGGGAGGTACAGTTCTGAAAGTGATCGATAAAGATTTATCAGCATTTTTGGGCGATTGCGCGTAACAGTCGCAATAACAATCTTAAATTTTTTCATTTTAAAATCTTCAAATATATAATTTGTTAAAAAAGAAAATTGGAAAATACAGATAAATTAAAAACATATACTAATATAATATTTATTCTTGATGTGATGATGTCAAGAAAAATTAAACTGCCTGTGGGGCAGGGCAGCGATCTCATCAGATACATAAGAAATACGTTAAATGATGCCAGCATATCATGTGTCTGCTGGAAAAGTGGTGCCCCCAGAGAGACTCGAACTCCCGACCCCCTGATTACAAATCAGGTGCTCTACCAACTGAGCTATAAGGGCACTTGCGCCCGATTAGCACAAATGCAGCGCGTGTAAAACGAAAATTCATCGCATGCAGGTCATGGCAACCGGGTTTTTCATGTGATAGCCAATAGCGGGTTGGGGAAACAGTGGCAAACTTGTCAGAGTTGGGCCAGATTCGGGACTGTAAATATGGAAGATAAATCGCTCGCGCTTCATTTTCTGTCATCGGGAACCGAAGAATCACTTGTCGCCCAGAAAGAGCTCGTCGCTCGATATGGCCATGTAGCTGCCGAAGATGCTGATATCATCGTCGCGCTTGGCGGCGATGGAACCATGCTTCAGGCGCTTCGCGATTTTATGAACAGCGGCACGCCGATCTATGGCATGAACCGCGGCTCTGTCGGGTTCCTGATGAATGAGTTCAGCGTGGACGATCTGCCGGAACGTATTCTGGCTGCGCAAATGGAAACCATTCGCCCGCTTGTGATGGTCGCAGAAACGGAATCGGGACAATCTTTCGAGGCTTTGGCCATCAACGAAGTTTCCCTTTTCCGTCAGTCCTATCAGGCCGCCAAGATCAAGATAACGATTGACGGCAAGGTGCGGTTGAACGAACTCGTTTGCGATGGTGTTATGGTCGCGACGCCCGCAGGTTCCACTGCCTATAATCTCTCGGCGCAAGGCCCCATTCTGCCGCTTGAAGCGCCGCTACTGGCGCTGACTCCGGTAAGCCCCTTCCGTCCGCGTCGCTGGGGCGGTGCGCTTCTACCCAAGCACGTGACCGTCCGCATGGATTTGCTGGAAACCGAAAAACGCCCGGTCAATGCGGTCGCTGACAATAACGAAGTCAAGTCGGTGAAGTCTGTAACCGTGCGGGAGGCGCCGAACAGCCAGGTAGCCATTCTCTTTGACCGAAATCATTCCTGGGACGAGCGCATCCTGACAGAGCAGTTCAGGCATTAGTTTTGGCAGATAAGTGGTGCACCGGTTCAGCTAGGCAAATGCTCTTTAGCTTTTGATAATTTGAATAAATTTGTTCAAGTTCCGCATTGATTTCGATTGTTGCAGCACAATCGAAGCAATTTGATACCTTTCGATGGTATTTTAGTTGACTTTTGCACGCTGTGGACGTACGCGATGCTGCAAGAAAACGCATTTTGCGTTGCAGACGCCTTATTCTGCCTTGGTTCCTGCGCCCGATGACGCGGCTGCAATGACAGGATGGGTGGAAATCATTTCCAAACCAGAGAGCTGCGCCTCCATTGACGACATTTGCCGAACTCGGTCTTTCCCCGAAAGTGCTCGCTGCTGTAGAAGCGGCGGGATATTCTGCGCCCACACCTATTCAGGCAGGAGCCATTCCTCCAGCCCTTGAACGCAAAGACGTTCTCGGTATCGCGCAGACGGGAACCGGAAAGACCGCGTCTTTCGTGCTTCCGATGCTCACGCTTCTGGAAAAGGGCCGGGCGCGGGCGCGCATGCCGCGTACGCTCATTCTGGAGCCAACCCGTGAACTCGCAGCGCAGGTCGAGGAAAATTTCGTCAAATACGGTGTGAACCATCGGCTGAACGTGGCCCTTCTGATTGGCGGCGTGTCGTTCGATGAGCAGGAACGCAAGCTGGAACGTGGTGCCGATGTTCTCATCGCAACGCCAGGTCGCCTGCTCGATCATTTCGAACGCGGCAAGCTGCTCCTGACTGGTGTTGAAATTCTCGTCATCGACGAGGCCGACCGTATGCTTGACATGGGTTTCATCCCCGACATCGAGCGCATCTGCAAGCTCATTCCGTTTACGCGTCAGACGCTTTTCTTCTCGGCCACCATGCCGCCGGAAATCACCAAGCTGACCGAACAGTTCCTGCATTCGCCGACGCGCATTGAAGTTGCAAAAGCTTCGTCCACGGCCAAAACCGTGACCCAGCGTCTGGTGAAGTCCAGCAAGAAGGATTGGGACAAGCGCGCGGTTCTGCGCGATCTCATCCGTGCGGAAGGCGACACGCTCAAGAACGCGATCATCTTCTGTAATCGCAAGAAAGATGTATCCGAACTATTCCGCTCGCTGACGCGACACGAGTTCAATGCCGGTGCCTTGCATGGCGATATGGATCAGCGCGCACGCATGACCATGCTGGCGAACTTTAAGGAAGGCAAGCTGCAGTTGCTGGTGGCGTCCGATGTTGCTGCACGCGGTCTCGACATTCCCGATGTGAGCCACGTTTTCAATTTCGACATTCCGATTCATTCGGAAGATTATGTTCATCGCATTGGCCGTACCGGTCGCGCTGGACGTTCCGGCAAGGCATTCACGATCGTGACGCCCTCCGATACGAAGTATCTTGCAGCTATCGAGAATATGATCGGCGAAAAGATCGAATGGCTCGACGGTGATCTGTCGACGCTGCCTGCCGTTGACGAGGCAGACGATCAGCGCAAGGGCAAGAATGCTCGTGGCAAAGGCAAGGATGCCAAGGGCAAGGACAAGCCGAAAGACAAGCCGAAGGCAAAGCCTGCCGAAGTTCTCGATCCTGCCGAACAGCCGCAGCCAGTCATCGAATCCAGCGAGCGCCGCGATGCGATCCGCGCTTCCAATGATGAGCGCCGCGGCAAGCCGCAGCATGAGCAGAAGCGTCGTCGTGATCGTGACGATGACGGCCCGACGCCTGTAGGTTTCGGCAACGATATTCCTGCCTTCATGTTGATTCCAACGGGAATCTGACGGAAGCGGTAGGGAAACGGATCCATCGGCTGCAGGCTAGCGCTTCGCAGCCGATTTCTTTTTTGGCTTGGTTTTCTCGCTCCGCAGGGCTGCATCATAGGCAAGGCGTGCCCAGTGCGTCATCACTTCCGGATCGTCGAACGCTTCGCTTGGCACACTCCAGTAAGGCATGGCAATTGGATCGCCACCCTTACGACCTTCATAGGTCCATTGGGTAGCGCCTGCGTCAATGAAATCGGGGATGGTTACTTCGTCGGCTTTTAAGAGTAACTCGTCGCGGACGACGAGTGCAAAGATCAGGCCTTGGTGATAGATGCCCTTGCCGCCAAACATGCGGCGTATGCTGATGGGGCCGAAGTCCTGCAACAAATCGCGAAGAGCTTCGTCATCCATCGGCGAACACCTTGTCCTGGATCAGGCCGCGCCTTGCATCTGACGAAGGCTCTCCGGCGAGGCGGCTTTGATTTCTACGGATTCGCCGCAACCACAAGCCGATGTCTGGTTTGGATTGTTGAAGACAAAACCCGTGCGCAGCGTCGTCACTTCGAAATCCATCTGGGTGCCGAGCAGGAACAGAACGGCTTCAGGCGCGATGAAAACCTTTGCGTCATCTTTCTCGATCACATCGTCGCCTGCTTTGGCTTCGGTGACGAGATCGATGGTATATTCCATCCCGGCGCAACCGCCTTTTTTTACACCCACCCGGATACCAAGAGCGCCGTCCCGTGATGCGATGATCTCGCGAACGCGATCAGCTGCCTTGTCAGTTAGCGTCATGACTGCGAAACGGCCCATTTTCTCTCTTCCGGTATCGTGCTGGCATATGGACGAAGAATCGTCCAATCATGTCGCAACAGGCTGAGTTTCCTCTGCGTCTGCCACGTTTTCACTATAGTTAGTGTTGTAACATCATTACTGCAATACACCAAATCAGGAGCGTCACTGAAGCGTTCCACAATAAGTTTGCTAGGAAGAGGAGAAGCGAATGTCGAATGACCGGATGAAACCTCTGATGCTGGCTGCTGTGATCGGCATTCTGGGCACGGGGCTGGCAGGCTTTTCGGCTGGAATTGCCCTGGCGCAAAATCCGCCGAAGGCCGCGCCCGAAGAAACACCCAGAAACGTTGAGGAAAAACACGATAAAGCTGCCAAGCCGGTTGAGGAAACGAAACCTTCCGAGCAGACCCAGGATGCAGCCGGAGGCGTAACGGTCCCGGACTATCGTGATGATCGCTCCACACCGCAGGCGCTGATCGAATCCTATTACAATGCAATCAATCGCAAGGAATATACCCGAGCCTATGGCTATTATTCCGAGGAGGGGCGGGAGCCCGACTTCAAGACCTTCGTAAAGGGCTATGAGAACACCAAGAGCGTAAAGGTGGCGCTGCGCAAGACTGATCCGGACCCCGGCGCTGGCCAGATCTACTGGAGCCAGCCGCTGGCCATCGAAGCTGAAACGACAGATGGCAAAAAGGAAGTCTTTACAGGCTGCTACACGATTCATCTCACAAATCCCGGCATGCAGGAGGAACCACCTTTCAAGCCGATGCAGATTATGACGGGGTCGTTGACCAAGTCGCCGCTGGAGCTGGAAAAGAGCGTTCCGGAGACTTGCGAAGCGCCATAAAAAGAATTGGCAGATTGGCTCTTGACCTTACCACGATGGGAAGCCCCATCTTATGGTCAGTCCTATAAGGAGTGACTGAGTTGATGAAGTTTTCCATTCCCAAGATGAAGTGCGGCGGTTGCGCCGATAACATTACCGTCGCGCTGCGCAAGCTTGATGCAACGGCACCAATCGAAATCGATCTCGACAGGAAAGAGGTCGAATTCGGCGGCAATGTTTCGCAGGACGCCGTTCTTTCCGCACTGGCTGCTGCCGGTTATCCGGCATCGAACGCTCAATAATGTGATTTCAGGGGCGCTTGTTTCAAAGTGCTGCGAACGATAGAGCCCATCCCGAAAAGCGTAAACGGTTTCGGGCAGGCCGTGTGTCAAAACAGACACCGAGATGCCGGGAAGCGGAAGCTTTCCGGCGTTTCCATATCCAGATGCTGGTAACAAGAAGCGGGTATCAGTGAGCATAAATGCCGCAAATGCTGTGTTTCATTGACTGGACCCGCGATTTTTGCCACATCAACGGCAAATCTCGTTTATGGTGCTCCAAGTGCGTCCAGAAAAGACGCGCGGGGCTCCAATGGCATGAAACATCGCATTCCGCGACAAGGAAGGGTTTAGGGCTATGGCAGCCGATTTCCAGGATCTTCGCACAAAGATGGTCGACAACCAGATCCGCACGACGGACGTAACCGATCTGGCGGTTATCGATGCTTTCCTGACCGTTCCGCGCGAGGCTTTCGTTCCCGCCGCCCGTCAGGTTCTGGCCTATATCGACGAAGACCAGCTTGTTGAAAGCGAAGGCAAGCAGCCGCGCTACATCATGGAACCTTCGCCTTTCGCCAAACTCGTGCAGCTCGCACGCATCAAGAATACCGACGTGGTTCTCGATGTCGGCTGCGGTACCGGATATTCGGCAGCCATCCTTTCCAAGCTCGCTGGTTCGGTGATCGGTCTGGAAAGTGATTCCGTATTGTCGGCTGCTGCGACGGCCCGTCTCGCTGAATTGGGCTATGACAATGTTGTGATCGTTTCAGGTGAACTGCAGGCAGGCTATCCGTCCGAAGCACCCTATGACGTGATCGTCATTGAGGGCGCCGTCGATTTCATTCCGGACGCACTTCTCGGCCAGTTGAAGGATGGCGGACGCTTGGTCGCCGTCGAGGGCCGCGGGAATGCTGGCGTTGCGCGGATTTACGTTAAAGAAAATGGTGTTGCATCGGGACGCGGTGTGTTCAACACTGCAGTTCGTCCGCTGCCGGGATTCGAGCGCGTTGCGCAGTTCGAATTTTAATTTTAGCGGATGATACAATTCTGCAACGCTGCGGAATTTGTTTGTGCAAGCTCTGGCGGGGGCAATGGAAATAACCGAATTTAGAGGTTATTAGGATTTGCCCGAACCGATCGGTTCGATAGTTGGATTCGTTTGTTCTTAATATGAGGTACCCGGTGTTCAAAACGTGCAAAGGACTGGTAGCGGCCGCAGCATTGTTGTCTGGCACCATTTTAACGGGGCAGGCGGCGTTCTCGGAGACGTTAACCGGCGCTCTCGTGAAGGCCTACAAGAACAATGCTAACCTGAACTACTCCCGCGCTGGCGTCCGCGTTACGGATGAAGGCGTGGCCATTGCCAAATCCGGTTATCGTCCGCAGATTACCGGTTCTTATAACGTAGGGCATGGCAAGACACCTTCAAGTCAGGGATATCGTACGACGGGTACGTTTGGCATCGAGCTGAACCAGATGCTGTTCGATGGGTTTCAAACCAAGAACAATGTCGCCGCCGCAGAAACGCAGGTCTTCGCCCAGCGTGAAAACCTCCGCAACGAAGAGCAAAACCGACTCTACGAGGCGGTAACCGCTTATATGGATGTCTACCAGTCTCGCCAGATCGCGGTTCTGCGAGAGCGCAACCTTGCAGCCCTGAACGAACAGGTTCGCGCTGCTCGCGCTCGCCTCGATGTGGGCGAGGGTACGCGTACGGACGTTGCACAAGCAGACGCCAGCCGTTCGACCGCAGTTGCTGCGCTGAATTCTGCTCGCGCTGACGTCAAATCGGCAGAAGCAACCTATGTGCAGGTGATCGGCGTTCAGCCGGACAAGCTTGCAACTGCAGCGGCGGCAAAGAACCTGCCAAGCTCGCCTAATCAGGCCTTCTCTATTGCGACGGCCGGGCATCCAGGCATTCTCGCCACGCAGTACGCCGTCAATGCCGCTGGATATAATGTGAAGGCCAAGGAAGGCGCTTTGCTTCCGTCCGTCGGTCTCACAGCAAGCGCCAGCCGCCTCGATACTTATTCCGGTGAAGGCGGTTCGCAGACAGACGGCAACTCGGCTTCCATCGGCGTTGGCGTCAGTATTCCGATCTATACTGGTGGTCGCACGTCGGCTCAGGTTCGTCAGTCCAAGGAACAGCTCGGTCAGGCCCGCATCGAAGTCGACGTCGTCCGCGATCAGGTTCGTCAGGCAATCGGATCGGCTTGGTCGCAGCTCGAAGCTGCCCGCGCGTCGGTCAAGGCAAATCGCGATGGTATTTCCGCTGCACAGCTTGCTCTCGATGGCGTCATCGAAGAGCGCAAGGTTGGACAGCGCACGACACTCGACGTCTTGAATGCACAGAATGATCTCATCACGGCGCAGATCGCTCTGGTCGAATCCGAACGCAACGTCGTTGTTGCCAGCTACGCTCTTCTGAATGCCACCGGTCGCATGACCGCCAGCCAGATGGGCTTGCAGGTTGCCGAGTACAAGCCGGAAGAACATTACAAGGCCGTCAAGGACAAGTGGTTCGGCCTCCGCACGCCGGACGGTCGTTGATTATTCGCCGTTGTATGAAACTTGAAAAGGCACCTTCGGGTGCCTTTTGTTTTGCCGTCGTTTCGATATTTGCTGGCACTATCAATTCTTAACAAATCCATAAAGCTGTGAGTTTGAACCGTTGCGCCTTGGCCGGGGATTCTCAAACGGGGGGTCGTCCGCTACCCTTAATCCATTGATTCTCTGTCTTTTGCAGACAATGTCGCAATACAGGAAAGCGGATAGTAGCCATGGCACAGACATCCAGCGCAGCACGTGAACCGTCGATGGAAGAGATTCTCGCTTCCATCCGCAGGATCATTGAAGATAGCGATGTCACCCGGCAGCCAGCACCGGTCGCGGCGGCATCTCCAGTTCGTGGAGAGGTTGCGGAATTCCGTCGCCCAGTCACCGGGCAGCCCGTTGCCCAGCCTGAAAAGCCAGCAATGATGCGCAATGTGTTCCAGGAAGAGCCGATATTGCGCGGCCCCATCAGCGAGCCGTCACAGGTAGCGCCTGAACCGGAAATCGAAGCCGATGACGAGGACGAAGTCATCCTGGATGCCGGGAACGATGATCATTCCCACGCCAAGGCTACTTCACTCCTGGAGCAGTCAGATGAGGCGGATATATCGCTGGATGAAATCGACCTTTCGGTCGAAGCCGGGATTGCCGAAGCAGTTGACGAACTGCTCGAACCTGAACTTGATGCAGAAATGGAACTGGAACCCGCTGCCGCCGAGCCGGAGGCTTCGGTTCAGCCCGAGACCATAGCGCCGATTGCGGAGCCCGTTGCAAAGATGCAGCCTGCTGCCCATATGTTGTCCCAGATCGCCGAACGTCAGGTCGCAGCAGCATTTCAGGACTTGAATCACGCAGTTCGGGCCGAACCGCGCCGTTCGTTTGACGATATAGCAGCGGAACTTCTGCGCCCGATGTTGCAGGACTGGCTCGACAATAATCTGCCGACGCTTGTTGAGCGACTTGTTCGGGAAGAAATCGAGCGCGTGGTTCGCGGCGAACGATAAGCGGCATAAGCCGATCTGTTGAAGTGTTACCCGTCTGTGCAACAGGCGGGTTTTCACTTTTAAAGTGGCCGCAGGGGGCACAATCACTTTTAAAGTGATTTGTCTGCTGTTAGTTGCTATTGAGCCTTCAATCCATTCATCGCGCATAAAGACCGGATAATTCCATGCTTGAGAAGACCTATGACGCCGCGGCGATAGAGCCGAAAATTGCTGAACGCTGGGAAGAAGCGGGTGCATTCAAGGCGGGTGCGGGCGCGAAGCCGGGAGCTGATCCGTTCGCTGTGGTCATTCCGCCGCCGAACGTTACCGGATCGCTGCATATGGGCCACGCGCTCAACAACACGATCCAGGACATCATGGTTCGCTTCGAGCGCATGCGCGGCAAGAACGTGCTGTGGCAGCCGGGCATGGACCATGCGGGCATTGCAACGCAGATGGTTGTCGAGCGCCAGCTGGCTGAACGGCAGGAACCAAACCGTCATGCCATGGGCCGTGAGAAGTTCATCGAACGGATCTGGCAGTGGAAGGCTGAATCCGGCGGCATGATTTCCAACCAGCTCCGCCGTCTTGGTGCCTCGTGCGACTGGTCGCGCGAGCGCTTCACCATGGACGAAGGGCTGTCGCGCGCGGTTCTGGAAGTTTTCGTTTCGCTCTACAAGCAGAATCTCATCTATCGCGACAAGCGCCTGGTTAACTGGGACCCGAAGCTGCTGACGGCGATTTCCGACATTGAGGTGGAGTCGCGTGAAACGAAAGGCCATCTCTGGCATTTCCGTTATCCGCTTGAAAATGTCCCGTTCGATCCGGAAAACCCGCATACCTATATCGTCGTTGCGACGACCCGTCCGGAAACCATGCTGGGCGATACAGGTGTTGCGGTCAATCCGAAGGATGAACGCTACCACGCTCTGGTTGGAAATGACGTCGTGCTGCCGCTTGTCGGTCGTCATATTCCGATTGTTGCCGACGATTATGCTGATCCGGAAGCCGGTTCCGGCGCCGTCAAGATCACGCCTGCGCATGACTTCAACGATTTCGAGGTCGGCAAGCGCAATGATCTGCGCGCCATCAATATTCTGACGCCTGCGGCGGCAGTTACCCTCAAGGACAATAATGATTTCCTCGAAGGTCTCCAGCTGACGCCGGAGCTCAAGGCGCTTATCGCCGAGCTGGACGGTCAGGATCGCTTTGCTGTTCGCAAGCGCATCGTCGAATTGATGGACGAACGCGGCTACTTGGAAAAGATCGAGGATCATACGCATGCCGTTCCGCATGGTGATCGCGGCGGCGTTCCGATCGAACCTTATCTAACCGACCAGTGGTATGTAAACGCTGCCGAACTTGCCAAGCCTGCAATGGCGGCTGTTCGCAACGGCACCACGCAGATCGTCCCGAAGAACTGGGAAAAGACATATTTCGACTGGATGGAAAACATTCAGCCGTGGTGTGTCTCGCGCCAGCTCTGGTGGGGACACCAGATTCCGGCCTGGTACGGCCCGGACGGCAAATGCTTCGTCGAAAAGAGCGAAGAGGAAGCAAAGGCTTCCGCACGCGCTCACTATGGCGAAGATGTTGTACTGGAGCGTGATACCGACGTTCTCGACACATGGTTCTCATCGGCACTATGGCCGTTTTCGACGCTCGGCTGGCCGGACAAGACGCCGGAACTTGCAACCTATTATCCAACCAGCGTTCTGGTTACGGGTTTCGACATTCTGTTCTTCTGGGTCGCCCGCATGATGATGATGGGCCTCCATTTCATGGAGGAGATCCCGTTCCACACGGTCTATTTGCATGCTCTGGTTCGCGACAAGCACGGCGCGAAAATGTCGAAGTCGAAGGGCAACGTCATCGATCCGCTGGAGCTGATGGATGAGTATGGCGCCGACGCGCTGCGGTTCACCCTTGCAATCATGGCTGCACAGGGCCGTGACGTTAAGCTCGATCCGGCGCGTATTGCGGGTTATCGCAATTTCGGCACCAAGCTCTGGAACGCGACGCGCTTTGCCCAGATGAATGGCGTGAAGCTCGACGCTGGTTTCAAGCCGGAAAACGCCAAGCTTGCCGTCAATCGCTGGATTCTGACGGAGCTGACCAAGGCAACGCGCGCCGTCACTGAAGGCATCGACGCCTACCGCTTCAACGAAGCTGCGGGCGCTGCCTACCGCTTTGTCTGGAACCAGTTCTGCGATTGGTATCTGGAATTGCTGAAGCCGATATTCATGGGTGACGATGAGGCTGCGAAGGCTGAAGCTCAGGCCACGGCAGCTTATTGCCTCGATCAGATCTACAAGCTCCTGCATCCCTTCATGCCTTTCATGACGGAAGAGCTCTGGACCTTGACCGCAGGCGAGGGGCAGACGCGCGATACGGTGCTGGCGCTTGCAGCCTGGCCGGAACTGTCGTTCGAGGACGAGGAAGCAGCGACCGATATCAACTGGCTGGTTGATCTCGTCACCGGAATTCGTTCGGTTCGCGCAGAAATGAACGTTCCGGCAGGTGCAATTGCTCCGGTTGTCGTACTGGATGCCAATGCGGCAAGCGTTGATCGTTTTGCCCGTCACGACGCAGCGATCAAACGTCTTGCGCGCGTCGAAAGTGTTTCGTTTGAAGCGCAGGCGCCCAAGGGCTCGGCACAGATGCTGCTGGGTGAGGCGACCATTTGTATCCCGCTCGGCAATCTGATCGACCTCAAGGCCGAATCTGCACGCCTCGCCAAGGAAGCTGGCAAGATTGCCGCCGAAATGGACCGTATCGAGAAGAAGCTCTCCAACGAGAAATTCGTTGCAAATGCGCGCGAAGAAGTCGTTGAAGCAGAGCGTGAACGACTGATCGAGCTCAAAGAAGCGGCGCAGCGTGTGGCAACTGCTGAGTCACGCATACGTGATGCAGGCTGATTTGACCTAACGTCAGAAAGCGTCCTGCTTCCGAATCAAACACCCGGCCGCGTGCATTTCACGACCGGGTGTTTTTTATGCACAATGATAGAACTTCGGAGCGTTTCAATGGCTGGAGCGTTTGATCGAACTCCAATTTCGATTGTTTTTCCGCAATGTTGCGCTTTCGCAACAAGGCGAAAAATGGGCCGAAAAAGGGCCAATTTAGGCATGTTTCGCCATGTGCTTGGTTGAATTCCTCTAATGAAATGGTGAGGTACTTGATGTTTTAGCCATTTTCGACGGATGTGTCGAAAATCCGACGGTGCTAATCCAAGTTAGTGGGTCTTGCGGCCTGAATCCTTCCTGATTTACGTTTTCGTCAACGTTAATACTGATGCTCTGTGGGAGGACATTTATGAGTGTACAGCGCGTGAAAATGGCAGGAATGATCGCAGCTCTCCTCGGGAGCGCGGTTGCCGCCAATGCAGGTGGCTTCGAGCGCAGCTCACAGGATTTCGATATTCTTTTCGAAAAAGGCAATGCAGTCGAAGCTGGCGGTACCTTCGTAGCGCCACAGCGCAAGCTGAAGAACATTCACGGTTCAGCGATTGGAGATGCTCCTCCGCCCAGAGGCACAGGTGGGATTAACCCAATTACCCGACAGCCGTATGAAACAGAAGTAGATGAGGCCAAAAGCTACTGGGTTCCTAAAGCTTCTGCAAAGTTCGACCTGACTGACGATCTTGCCTGCGCGGCGCAATATCGCCAACCTTGGGGTATCGAAACCGATGTTGGCACCAGCACCGTTCGTATGTTCACGGCTATCGAGCAGAAGATTTCTTCGAACGACTACGGCGTGAATTGTTCGTATCGTTTTGCGGCTGGTGAAAAAAGCTATTTCCGTATTCTCGGCGGCGTAAGCTATCAGGAGCTCAAAGGGGAGCAGACCAAGATGGTTCCTCCCGGTTCCGCTTTCGGCGGCTCGTTTCGCATTGCGTCGCTGGATGTTGAAGACGAGGCTGTAGGTTGGCGCCTTGGTGCGGCCTATGAAATTCCTGAATATGCAATGCGTGCCACGCTCGTCTATCAGTCAAAGGTCAAATACGATCTCGAAGGCACGATTGATAATCTCGCACTCAATCCGCTCACGGGTCGCGGCATACCAATTAATGTCGAAAGTGACGTCGCGACACCTCAGTCGGTGGAATTCAAGTTTCAGACCGGTATTGCTCCTGACTGGCTCGCATTTGGTTCGGTGAAGTGGACTGATTGGTCCAGCATTGAATCGGTGGACTTCGTGTCCGCTGATAGCAAAGTCGCTCCGCAGGGGACAAAAATCACCAGCTTGAACCTATATTATCAAGATGGCTGGACAGTGAGCGGTGGTGTTGGGCACAAGTTCAATGACCAGTGGTCGACTGCTGCAACTGTTACCTGGGATCGCGGCACCAGCACGGGCCTGACTTCCCAGACAGATATCTGGCTCTTTGGTCTGGGCACGAATTACAAGCCGAACGATCAATTTGAGGTACGTCTGGCTGGCGCTGCTGGCTGGCTTTCCTCGGGTGAGCTCGACGACACCGTCGTCGCCGGTAAATCGAGCCCGACCGGTTCCAAGGGCGAATTCGGCAACGATTTCGTCGGTGCGCTTTCGCTGACTGCCAAAGTGAAGTTCTAAGCTTAGGATACTAATAAAAAAGCCCGGCATCGATGCCGGGCTTTTTTGTTTGGGAAGGTGTGTTGATCACTGTTCCAGACGCGCGAGCAATGAAGACGTATCCCAGCGTTTGCCGCCAATCTTCTGCACTTCTTTATAGAACTGATCCACAAGCGCTGTGACAGGCAGAAGCGCGCCATTACGGTCGGCTTCCTCCAGGCAGATGCCAAGGTCCTTGCGCATCCAGTCAACGGCAAAGCCGAAATCATATTTGCCCTGATTCATGGTGCCGGACCGGTTTTCCATCTGCCACGAGCCAGCCGCGCCTTTCGAGATCACCGAAATCAGTTTTTCGATGTCGAGGCCGGCTTTCTTGCCGAAGTGAATACCTTCGGCCAGCCCCTGAACGAGACCGGCAATGCAAATCTGGTTGACCATCTTGGAAAGCTGGCCGGAGCCGACCGGCCCCATGAGGCCAACCATGCGCGCATAAGCATCGATAATTGGCCGGGCACGCTCAAACACGGCTTCCGGTGCGCCGACCATGACAGTCAGCACACCGTTCTCAGCGCCAGCCTGTCCGCCGGAGACGGGGGCGTCGATGAAATGGAAACCGAGCTTTTGCGCTTCGGCATCCAGTTCGCGAGCGACTTCCGCAGATGCGGTCGTGTTGTCGATGAAAATCGCGTCCTTCTTCATGGTTGAGAAGGCGCCATCCGGGCCGATGGTCACAGAACGGAGATCGTCGTCATTGCCAACGCAGGCGAAGACAAAGTCTGCATCGCGCACGGCTTCGGCAGGTGTCGCGGCAAAGCTGCCACCGAATTCCTTGGCCCATTTTTCGGCCTTTGCCGTCGTACGGTTATAAACCGTGACATCGTGACCGCCCTTGTTCTTGAGGTGGGCTGCCATGGGATATCCCATGACACCCAGGCCCAGAAAGGAGACTTTAGCGGGTGTCGTCATTCGTTCATTCCTCTGGATAATTCTAAAATCAGGTGAGAGGCGTCATAACGGCCGCCTGATAGGCTGGGCGCTGCTTGAGACGGCCATACCAGTCTTCAAGGTGCGGAAGAGAAGGGCGCTCAATCGGAAACTCAAACCAGGCATAGGCATAGCATCCGGTGGGAATATCGCCGATACCGAAGTTCTCGCCCGAAAACCACGGCGCTTCCTTCAAGCCTTCATTGGCAATCTGCATCGATTGCGCAAGACCCTGAAGACTTTGTTCCAGAAGGGCTGGATTGCGTTCGGCTTCTGGCAATCGGATCAAGTGTTTCATCACGTTGCTGAAATTGGTGTAGAAGGATGAGGACGCCCAATCCATCCACTTTTCGGCCTGCGCACGCTTGGCCGCGTCTTCGATCCACAGCGTCTCCTTGCCGTAAGCTGCTGCAAGATAACGCGTGATGGTGTTGGATTCCCACAGCACTGTGCCGCCATCTTCCAGCAAGGGGATCAGCCCATTCGGATTGCGGGCAAGGTAGGCCGGGTCTTTCAGTCCGCCGAACTGGCCGCCGACATCGATCTGTTCATAGTCGAGATTAAGTTCGCGCGCTGTCCAGAGCGCCTTCTTCACATTGGTGGAATTGATACGACCCCAGATTTTCAGCATGACTCAACCTGTTACATTACTGTTGGAAGCTGCATTCTAAACAGATCGCCCCCGGAAGCCGCAAGGCTGCCGAGGGCGATATTTCGAGTTTTTGCGGTTCAGGGATTTCTAGAGCGCGTTGCGTTTAATGGAATTCATAGCGCTCGCTCTAGATTCTTTTAATTGCCGCATGTTCGCGAACGCTAAATGAATCCATTTAGCTGCGACATGCTTTAGCGAACGAGATGCCGGGTGAGGCGTCGCTCAAGAAAGTCCCAGATGTGCCGCAGGCATTCTACGATCAGCAAATAGATGACCGCAGCCCAGAGATAAGTCTGGAAGTCGAATGTCCGAGAATAGGCACGGCGCGTTTCACCCATCAGATCAAGCACGGTGATGATAGCCACGATAGCCGATCCCTTGATCATCAGGATGATTTCATTGCCGTAAGGACGCAATGCCACGATAAGTGCCTGCGGAAGAATAACCTTCCAGAAGGTTACGCGCTTGGAAATACCAAGTGCCGCAGCACCTTCCCATTGGCCCTGAGCCACGCTCTGGATAGCGCCGCGCAGGATTTCAGCCTGATAGGCTGCCGTGTTGAGCGAAAACGCCAGAATGGCGCAGTTCCACGCATCGCGGAAAAACACCCAGAGCCCGATGCTTTCAAGAAACGGACGGAAAGTGCCAAAGCCGTAATAGATAAGGAATGTCTGCGCCAGCAGCGGCGTGCCGCGGAAGAAATAGACATAGCCGAAAGCTATTCCGCGCAGCCACCGATTATTGGACATGCGCGCAGCCGTGATGGGCAGCGAGAGCAGGGCGCCTATGACAATCGATACGGCAACCAGTTTCAGCGTTATCAGAAGCCCGGACCAATAGCGTGGTCCATAGGTTTCAAACAGATCGATACGCCATGCATTGTAGAGATAGATCGCAAGGCCAGCGAACAGAAGAAACCAGAGAGCGACGATGATATGGCCGGCAACGCGCATCCGCGTCCATTGCCTGACCACTGGCGGCGGAGCCATAGCGGGAATAGTCGTATTGGAGACCGTCTGGCTCATATCATGCACCTCGCGAACGGTTGGCGCCCGCATCGGCCCAGCGGGCAATGCGATCGATGAAGTAGGAGGAGATGATTGCGAGAACCAGATAGAGCAGGCAGGCTATGCCGAAGAACAGAAACGGTTCCTTGGTCACACGTGCCGCAATGGAGGTCTGCCGCAGAATATCGGACAAAGTGATGACCGAAACCAGCGACGTATCCTTGAGCAAAACAAGCCACAGATTGGCAAGGCCGGGCAGGGCGATGCGGATCAATTGGGGCAGGATGACCTTGCGCATGGTCTGCCAGTGCGACAGGCCAACCGCATATCCGCCTTCATATTGCCCGCGCGGGATCGCACGGAATGCCGAAAGGAAGACCTCGCTCGAATAGGACGAGAAGACGAAACCCAGCGCGACCATACCCGCGCCGAACGCATTGATTTCGACATTGGCCTCAATACCAAACAGACTCAAAAGCCGCTGAAGGCCGAGCGATGCGCCGAAATAAACGAGAAAGAGGGTTAGAAGCTCGGGCAAGCCACGGAAGATCGTGGTGTAAATGTTTGAAGCGAGCCTAATCGATGGTTCGCTGGATTGTTTGCCGATGGCAACCAGAAAACCCAAAGCAAGACCGACGGGAAGTGTAGCGAGAGCCAGCGAGACGGTAACCAGAAGGCCCCAGGCAATACTTGCGCCCCAACCGTCGGGACCGAAACTCAACAAAGTGGCGTAGTGTTCCATGCGCCTATTCTTTTTCCTTAAGGCATTTGCCTATCTTTTTATCGCCTGCGAGAACTGGCCCGGCAAGGCTTTGTGCGGCATGCCCGTACAAATGTTTTGCGCCGATTTGCGGGAAAGCAAACCGGCGCATAGGTGTCAGTTTTGATTAATTTTCGGCGCCGTAAGCATCGAAGTCAAAGTACTTGTCGTTGACTTCCTTGTACTTGCCGTTCGCGCGGATCGCCTTGATGGCCGCGTTGAACTTTTCAACCAGCTCCGGACGGCCCTTCTTGAACGCAACGCCAGCGCCCGGACCATGGATTTCGATAACCGGCGGGAAGGTGCCGACCATCTTGCAGCATGCGCCATCAGGCGTCTTCAGCCATTCGGCCAGCGTCACGCTATCGTCGTTGACGGCGTCGAGGCGACCATTGGCGAGATCGAGACGATATTCCTCAGCGGTCGGATAAGCCTTGATCGTGCTGTCGGTAAAGGTCTTTTCCGAATAGTTGGCGTGCGTCGTGGAAACCTGAACGCCAATGGTTTTGCCAGCGAGGTCTTCCTTGGTCACACCCTTGATGTCGGTGTCCTTCGGAGCGGCAATGCCGGGAGGCGTGTTGTAATATTTGTTGGAGAAGTCAACCTGCTTCTTACGCTCGTCCGTGATGGACATGGAGGCGATGAAGGCATCGAACTTGCCAGCCTGAAGGGCGGGAATGGCGCCGTCCCATTCCTGGGTGACGAATTCGCACTGCGCCTTCATTTCATCGCAAAGCGCCTTGGCAATATCGACGTCGAAGCCCGAGAGGGTGCCGTCCGGCTTGATGAAGTTGAAGGGAGGATAGGCGCCTTCGGTGCCGATCTTGAGCTTGAGCTGCTCTTCTGCATTTGCAACACCGGCAGTCATGCTGCCGATTGTGATTGCCAGCGCAGCAACAGATGCCGCAGCGGCGATACGCTTGAATACGCGCATTTTTAGTCCTCTCGTTTTGTTCTGGCTGGTTCCCTGATTATTTCTTCTGGTTCAGCCGCTTAAGGGGTAGTCACGACCGTGAAACTTTAAATTGCACGTTTGGTAGTGGTTTCCCCCGGCCACTACCAATAGATGGTTGAGCCGATCATGCGCAATATTTTTTCGCGCTTCCATCCCCACCATCAAATCTGACAACGATATTCCCACCATTTTGAGACGATTGGCAAGATGGTCTACGTAATTAAATTGTGTCTCTCAAGGGTGGATTTCTCGGCGTTTTCAGCAGAGCTTTGCCAGAGTATGGGGAATTGTTTCGTAAAATAGGGTAATTATAGAGAATCTCTCAAAGACCCATCTGACCTTCGATGAAATCGGCTATTTGCTCGATATCGTCAATGCCGAACACCGGCACGTTTTCGCCGGGTTGGGGCTGGTCGCTGGCAATGGCGACAATGGCAGGATCGTCGGTCGAGAGCGGTGGTCCGGCACGGCCAGCTTCGCGACGCAGTTCGATTTTCTTGTGCGTCTCGCGTTTGTAGCCTTCGACAAGAATCAGATCGCAAGGCGCCAGCTTGGCCGCAATCTCCCACAGAGAAGGTTCTTCCTCGCCCAAGCCTTCGTGCATGATTGCGTAGCGTTGCGACGAGACGATAGCCACCTCTGCTGCTCCGGCCTTTCGATGACGCCAGGAATCGGTGCCTTCATGGTCGATATCGAAATTATGATGGGCATGCTTGATGGTGGCGATGCGGTATCCGCGTGCCGTAAGACATGCCACCAGACGTTCGGTCATCGTCGTCTTGCCGGAGTTTTTCCAGCCTGTGATGCCGAACAGTTTCTGGTTCATTCCATTGCCTCAGCCAGTATTCGGGCGGCAACGAGGTCGTCGGGCCGGTTGATGTTGAAGAACGGATCATATGTTTCGGGACTATCGCCAACGAAGGCAAGCGGAAAATCGACGGTCTCAAACCCGATCTGCTCGGCAAATGCGAAGACGCTGGCCCTGCTGGTGCCGGCGAGCCAGGCCGCGAGTTCGTCGGCCAGCCCAGTTTCCCACAGGCCAAAAATCGGATGGACCCGGTTACGGGAACTGGCGAGAACGACGCGCGCTCCGGTTTCGTTCCGACGTGAAAGAAGGCGGCCAGTGAGGTCGTGGGGCAGGAATGGCGTATCCGCAGCTGTCGTCAGCAGCAGCGAGGCTCCCTGCGCCTGCGTCAGCGCAGTCAGAATGCCGACCAGCGGACCGCCATGCTTCGTGGGCAGGTCCTTGATCACCGACACGCCGAGATCAGTCAGGCGGGGATCATCGCTATTCGCATTGATGACCAGAGTGTCGACCTGCGGTTTGATCCTTCTGGCGACGTGGGAAATGATGGTGCCAGTGCTGCCGAGAGGCTGAAGGAATTTGTCACCTGCAACGCCGCCTTCCTGCATGCGGCTTGAAAGCCCTCCTGCGATGATGGCGCCTGCAATCATGATGGTTCCACGCCGGTCGGGATCGTCGCAAGCGTGCTCTTGTTGCGCTCCCGCTTCTTCAGCACATTCTCGCGATAAACCATATAGACGCCGCTCCCGACCACCAGAATCGATCCCGCTATCATATACATGTCAGGCGCTTCGCCAAAAACCAGCGTGCTGAGGCCGATTGCCCATAGCAGGCTGGAATAGCGGAACGGTGACACGAACGACACCTCACCCTCGCGCATGGCAAGAATGATGAAGTGATATCCGACGAGAAGGAGAACTGCCGCGACGGCTGCAGCACCAATTACGGTTATTCCAACGGGCTGCCACCCGCCTAAAGGAGCGGTCAGCGCACCGCCGGTCAGCGTTATGGCAATCGACGTCACGGTGGAGAGAAAGAGCGTAGGTACGTGCTTGGGCACGCGGCGGGTGGCAATGTCCCGCGTGGCGGCAAAACCTACGCTGGCAAGAAGGACTGCAATGGCAACAAGGCTTGCAGCGCCATCTGTTCCCGGTCGGATGATGATGAGAACCCCGACAAGGCCGACAAGAATACAGGACCAGCGGCGCCAGCCCACTTTTTCCTTGAGGAACAGTGCTGCTCCCAGCGTGACGACGAGCGGCGTTGCCTGAAAGACAGCCGAACAGAATGCCTGTGAGAGATGACCGAGGGAATAAATATAGGTGATTGTGGCGACAACTTCCCCCGCAACACGCAAGACGGTCATCTTTTCTAGCGAAAGACTGCGCAATGCGCCATGGCGCCAGGCCAGCAAACCGATCAGAACCGTTGCGAATATGCCTCGGATCAGCATGTACTGTCCGCTGTTCATCTCGGTCAGGAGGTATTTTGTGATCGTATCGCCGATGGTAAAGGTCCCCATGGCGAGAAGCATGAAAATACTTGCGCGAAAATTTGCTGACTGCGGCACGATACAGAATCCAGTTTAGGCACTAAGCCATGCAACTGCATACCGTTTTAAAGTCGATCTCGCGACAATTATTTCAGGCCGTCAGCTTTTTTAAGTATAAACGGCTCAGCCGCCGGTAAGACTCATGTGGCGAGCGACCGCAGGGCGATTGTGATCGCGGTCAATGATGAAATCATGGCCTTTCGGCTTGCGCGAAATAGCTTCATCAATGGCCTGGTTGAGCAGCAGGTCGCTTTCGCTTTCCCGCAAGGCCTTGCGCAGATCGGCATCATCGTTCTGGCCGAGGCACATATAGAGCATGCCGGTGCAGGTAAGCCGGACGCGGTTGCAACTTTCGCAGAAATTATGCGTCATCGGCGTGATGAAACCGAGCCGGCCACCCGTTTCGGCAATCGTCACATAGCGTGCAGGGCCGCCAGTGCGGTAAGGAATGTCGGATAGCGTGAATTGCTGCGAGAGGTCCTCGCGCACCTGCGAGAGCGGCAGATATTGATCGGTGCGGTCAAACTCGATTTCGCCCATGGGCATCGTTTCGATAAGCGTCATATCCATGCCGCGGCCATGCGCCCAGCGGATCAGCTCGGGAATCTCATGGTCGTTGAAATCCTTCAACGCGACCGCATTGATCTTTACGCTGATGCCGGCACGCTGTGCAGCTTCGATGCCTTCAAGAACGCGAGCGAGGTCGCCCCAGCGGGTAATCTGATGAAATTTTTCAGGATCGAGCGTATCCAGCGAGACGTTGATACGTCGTATCCCGCATTCCGCGAGTTCTTCGGCAAAGCGCGAAAGCTGCGATCCGTTCGTGGTGAGAGTCAATTCATCCAGCGCACCTGATTTCAGATGACGCGAAAGCTGCCGGATCAGGTGCATGATATTCTTGCGCACCAATGGTTCGCCACCGGTCAGGCGCAGTTTCCTGACACCCTTTTCGATAAAGGCGGTGCAGAGCCGGTCCAGTTCCTCAAGCGTCAGCAGGTCCTTCTTGGGCAGGAACGTCATATGTTCCGCCATGCAATAGGTGCAGCGGAAATCACAGCGATCCGTCACTGAAACGCGAAGATAGGTAATGGCACGCCCGAAAGGATCAATCATGGGTCCAGTCGGGGAAACAAGTGGCCGGGCTTGGTTTGTGTACATCATTAAGCCGTTGTTTCCACAGGATGCGGAGGAATATCCGCGTCATCTGACTAGAAATAGGATCTGCGAGCCTCAATGTCCAGTTTCACGCGCGCGAAGCTCTTTCAATAATACCCGCGACTATTGCGATATTTTAACGCGGGGCCTATCAAAAGCTGACAAAGAACCAAGCTGGAGAATGGTGATGAGTGAGGTCTGGCCGACTGAGTTGCGTGTTTCGCACGACCGCAAACTGCTGACTGTGGCGTTCGACGATGGCCAGAAATTCGAGCTGACCGCCGAGCTGTTGCGTGTTCTGTCGCCTTCGGCAGAAGTGCAGGGGCATTCGCCGGAACAGCGCATAACGGTCGGTGGCAAGCGAAATGTCGAAATCATGAAGATGGAGCCAGTCGGCAATTACGCCGTCCGCATAACATTCGACGATATGCACGATACCGGCCTGTTTTCGTGGACCTATCTTCACAAGCTCGGCACGGAGAAGGACAGCTTGTGGCAAACCTATCTCGATGAGCTTGCCGAAAAAGGCCTGAAGCGGGATCGTTGATCCCACCTGCCGGTCATTCTTTCTCCAGCATTTCGGATATGCGGCGCATCACATCGCCCATCGCGTTGCACTGCGCGTTCGTCGATTGCGCCATGACGCGGTCGATCAGGTCGGTATAGATCGTCAGCGCATGTCCCAGAAGCTTTTCGCCCTTGGCGGTTAGCGTCAGTCGCATCACACGCTTGTCTGCCGGGTCGCCCTCGCGCACCAGCAAGCCGCGCTTTTCAAGCTTTGGTAGCAGCATTGTGATGTTCGAACGCCCGACGAGAATGCGGCGCGCAAGATCATGCTGGGATTCACCGGGATGACGATAAATATTCATCAGCACATCGAGATCGGCGATCTTGAGATCGAAAGCCGACAGCCCCTGGGCGAGGGCGCGTTCCACCGCTTTGCCGGCACGCGCAACAGCAATCCAGTTCTTGAAGCGTGGATTGTCCCACGGCAGTTTTTGAGTCTTGTCTTGCATTTTGTTCATTCTTGTACAATTATTTGTTCAGGATTGAACATAATTGAGGCCCTGTCATGACATCGATTTCTTTGCAGGTTACGCGATTCGGTCTGGGTGTGCTTGGCCGCATTGATGCCGACAAGGCAGGTCGCGCCGCGTTCAGGATTTTCTGTCGAACGCCAAGCCGCAAGCCGAAGACCAAGGCCTATGCCGCGCGGCTTGAACAGGCGAGCAACGAACTCAGCCGGGCAAAGCGGCTCGATCTGATTATAGATCGCGGACTTATCGCCACCTATCAGTTCGAACCGGACAGCTATGTGGGAAGAACGTCGCTCGTCGTCCATGGCTGGGGATCACGCACTGCGGATATGATGACGATCATTCGCGAGCTTGTTGCGCGTGGCGAACGGGTTGTTGCCATCGATCTGCCAGGGCATGGCGCATCGGCAGGCCGCACCCTCAACATGATACAGGCCATCGCCGCCGTCGATGTTGCGTGGCGCCAGTATGGCCCGTTCGATGCGATGATCGGCCACTCGTTCGGCGGGGCGGTCATCGTCAATGCCGCAGCGGGTTCTCTTGGGTGCTACCAGTCACATCGCCCGGCAAAGCTGGTGACCATTGCTTCCCCGCACTCCATGGCAGGCGTCTTTGACGGTTTCGGCAAAATGCTTGGGCTCGGTCGTGATGTGCGCAACGCAATGAAGGAACAAGTCCGTTATATCGCAGCGCGCCCGATCACGGATTTCGACACCGATGTTCATTTGCGGCGTATGACCATTCCAACGCTGGTTATCCATGCGCATGACGACAAGGAAGTGCCCGCCATCTGCGCGGAAATGGCCGGTAAGGCAGGCTCTCATGTCAAGGTGCACTGGGCCGATGGCCTTGGGCATCGCCGCATCATCGCAAGCGCCGACGTGGCATCGCTCGTGGCGGAATATCTTGATGATACCCCGAGGTTAAGGCTGGTTGCCTGATTATGCGTTGGGGAAAACCAGTTTCTCCCAGGCAGCCATGGCGCCCAATGCCGTTGCTGTAAGGTCTTGGCGCGTTCCGCCATCGCGCGCGAGAATGGACATGCCGTTCTGGACTGTCGCATAAAAGGTTGCGACCGCTCCGCAATTGACGGATGCAGCAATATCTCCATCACGAATGCCGCGCTCGAGCCGCTTTTTCAGGGTTTCTATATTGGTCTGGCGGCGATTGCGCAGCACGCCGCAAACCTTGTCGCTTGACTGCGTCCGATGCAGCGCATCCAGCGCAATCATGCAGCCCCGCGGCACGGATTCCTCACAATAGGCGTCTATCGTGGCAAGCAGAAAGCGCTCGAAAGCTGCGCGAACATCAGCCGTTTCATCCAGTGTCGACCAGATTTCAACGCCGATTTCACCAGCGTACAGGGTAAGGGCTTGAAGATAGAGTTCTTCCTTGCTGCCGAATGCCGCATAGAGGCTTGGCGCATTGATGCCCATAGCCGTCGTTAGATCGGCCAGCGACGATCCGTCGAAGCCTTTTTCCCAAAATATAAGCATCGCAGCACGAAGCGCTGTTTCGCGGTCGAAGCTGCGGGGCCTTCCTTTTTCTGCCACGTGCAAACCTTTCTGTATCGATCATTAAATAAATCGCTTGACGGTTCTGTGCAAGCCTGTCAGCAATTATGTATCAATCGATACAGAAAGGAAATGGCATGTCAGCCGAAGCTTTGAACGGAAAGGTTGCCTTTGTCACCGGCGGCAGTCGCGGCATCGGTGCCGCGATTGCACGACGGCTCGGGAAAGATGGCGCGGCAGTTGTCGTCACTTATGTAAACGGCAAGGAAAAAGCTGAAGCCGTGGTTTCCGAAATCGTAGCCAATGGCGGCAAGGCTCTGGCGCTGAAGGCCGACAATCGCGACGCGAGCCAGATTACGGCGGCAATCGAGAAAACGGTCAAGGATTTCGGTCGTCTGGATATATTGGTCAACAGTGCTGGTATCTGGCATGCAGCACCACTGGAAGAGATCACGCTTGCTGACTTCGATGAAGTGATGGCTGTGAACTTCCGGGCTGTCTTTGCCGCCGCTTCAGCGGCCACACCACACCTCGGTGCTGGCGGACGCGTCATCACCATCGGCTCCAACCTCGCCGAAAGCGTGCCGTGGCCGGGCATCAGCCTTTATGCGGCAAGCAAGGCTGCGCTGATCGGTTTGACGAAAGGTCTGGCGCGTGACCTTGGCCCAAAAGGCGTCACGGTCAATGTCGTTCAGCCTGGCTCCACCGATACGGATATGAATCCGGCGGCTGGAGAACATGCCGAACAGCAACGCGCGCTTATCGCAACCGGCAGTTTCGGTTCGCCTGATGATATTGCAAGTCTGGTGGCCTGGCTTGCCAGCCCCGAAGGGCGTTTCGTGTCCGGAGCTACGCTCACCATCGATGGCGGCACAAATGCCTGAAACAGAAAGGGCGGCTTGCGCCGCCCTTTTATTTGCTTAGAGCACAGATCTGATTCAATCAGATCTGTGCTCTAAGCGTTTGTTTCGTCGCATTATCGAACGCAAAACCGCTTCGTACTTTTGCTGGAAATGCTTTAACCCAGATTGAGTTCCTTGAAGAAATCGTTGCCTTTGTCATCGATGACGATGAAGGCCGGGAAATCTTCCACTTCGATACGCCAGATCGCTTCCATGCCGAGTTCCGGATATTCGACGACCTCGACCTTCTTGATGCAATCCTGTGCCAGACGAGCAGCCGGACCGCCGATGGAACCCAGATAGAACCCGCCATGCTGACCGCAAGCTTCGCGCACCTGACGCGAACGGTTGCCCTTGGCGAGCATCACCATGGAGCCGCCGAAGGACTGGAACTGGTCCACATAGGAATCCATGCGGCCTGCCGTGGTCGGTCCGAATGAGCCGGAGGCATAGCCAGCAGGCGTCTTGGCCGGGCCTGCATAATAGATCGGGTGGTTCTTGAAATAATCCGGCATGGCTTCGCCGTTTTCAAGCCGCTCGCGAATTTTGGCATGGGCCAGATCGCGCGCCACGATGATTGGACCGGAGAGCGACAGGCGCGTCTTGACCGGATGTTTCGACAATTCCTTGAGAATGTCCTGCATTGGCTGGTTGAGGTCGATCTTGACCACATGCGACGACAGTTTTTCCTCGTCGATATCCGGCATGTACTTGGCCGGGTTGGTTTCCAGCTTTTCCAGAAAGATGCCGTCCTTGGTGATCTTGCCCTTGGCCTGACGATCCGCAGAGCAGGAAACACCGATGCCGATTGGCAGCGAAGCGCCATGGCGCGGCAGGCGAATGACGCGGACGTCATGGCAGAAATATTTGCCGCCAAACTGGGCGCCGACGCCGAGAGATTGCGTCAGCCTATGGATTTCAGCTTCCATTTCGAGGTCACGGAAAGCATGCCCGGTTTCGGAACCCTCGGTCGGCAGGCTGTCCAGATAACGCGTCGAGGCGAGCTTGACCGTCTTCAGGTTCATTTCAGCCGAAGTGCCGCCGATGACGATTGCCAGATGGTAAGGCGGGCAGGCGGCTGTACCAAGGCTCAGGATCTTGTCCTTGAGGAAGTCGATCATGCGGTCATGCGTCAGAAGAGAAGGCGTTCCCTGATAGAGGAATGTCTTGTTCGCCGAACCGCCGCCCTTGGCGACGAAAAGGAACTTGTAGGCGTCTTCGCCCTCTTCATAGATGTCGATCTGGGCAGGCAGATTGTTCTTGGTGTTTTTTTCCTCGAACATGGAAAGCGGCGCCAGTTGCGAATAGCGCAGGTTCTTCTTGTTGTAGGCGTCCAGCACACCGGCTCCCAGCGCGTCAGCGTCACCGCCTTCGGTCCAGACGCGACGGCCCTTCTTGCCCATGATGATGGCTGTTCCGGTATCCTGACACATCGGCAGAACACCGCCAGCGGCGATATTGGCGTTCTTCAGAAGATCGTAGGCGACGAAACGGTCATTGTCCGTTGCTTCCGGGTCTTCGAGGATATGGGCAAGCTGTTGCAGGTGGCCGGGGCGCAGCAGATGGTTGATATCGGCAAAGGCCGCTTCCGAAAGCAGGCGAAGCCCTTCCGGATCGACGGTCAGGACTTCCTGTCCCTTGAACGTATCGACAGAGACATGATCGGAAGTCAGCTTGCGGTAAGGGGTGTCGTCTTCACCAAGAGGGAAAAGATCGGCGGCGCTTGCTTCTGCCATCGCGGTACCTCGCTTGCTTGCCAGCTACGCCAGCCGGAGGTCGTCATTGTTTCCGGCTCGCGCGATATGTTGATCGAAGTTCCGAAGAAGAGCTTTGGAACCATAGTCTGTGGGGCTTTTAGCGCGATGCGGGGTGGATGCCACTGCGTCACATTGTTCATTAAGGCATTCCGGGTTTGCCTCCCGAGAAGATGCCTCAAACAATTGTGATAAACGCAAATCAGAAAATTGCTTCAGGAAACAATAGCGTTAAAAGTTTCTATACGAGATTGGTAAATTCTACGGGTGAGATTCGGACGGATTCGCTTTTGAGCGAACGCATCAACTTTGGCGGTTTGAAATGCAGTTTTCCAGACACTCGCAGATGGATCAAAAGAGCAGCGCCGCGCGCGGACAAAATATCCGCCGCGCAGCCGCGATAGCTCTGGCAGCTTCGGTGTTTCTCCCCATGGCGCAGGCTCAAGCCGCAAATTCGTTGATGGAACTTTTCCAGCAGCGTCGCCAGCAGCAGGTGCAGCCAGCCCAGCCTGTCCAGCCGCAAGTCGCCCCCCGCGCTCCCGCAGCGCCGAATGCTGTCTCCGCTCCTCGTGCGGCCGTGCGCAGCCTTCCGCCAGTCCAGCGCGTGACCGTCAAAGGGCCGCAGATTTACGACTATAAGCCGGATGCTCTGGTCAATATCGATTTCAGCGCGCTCGATATGCAGGTAACTGCGGCCACCGAACCCACCACCGTCGACCCGCTGACATCGGGCATGTCGCCGATCCGTCCGCAGCTTCGGGAAGAAACACCGGGCGAGCGGGCATTCGATGCGGCGACGAATTATCTGAAATCCGTCGATGTCAAAGCCGAGAAAGAGATCGCTCAGGCAATCGTCGATTATTACTCAAGTCAGCGTTCCTTCATGTGGTCGGCCGATGACAAGGTGCTCGACCGCGCCAAGAATGTCGCGGCCTTCTTTGCCCGCGCCGATGAGGACGGGCTCAATCCCGAAGAATATGCAGTCACGATTCCGGCTGACAGCTTCGACACTACCGCGGAAGCCGAACGCCAGCAGAAGCTTGCCGAGTTTGAAATTCGCATGTCTGCCCGCGCGCTGCGCTATGCCATCGATGCAGGCGAGGGACGTGTCATAGCCGACCGCCTCAGCGGCTTCCACGATCTGCCGCGCAACCGCGTCGATCCGAAAGCTGTTCTCGAAAAGCTGGCATCGGAAAACGATCCGGCTGCCTATCTGCATGGTTTCCAGCCGGGCAATGAGCAATATGCGGCATTGAAGCGCGAATTGGCGAATACCGAGCCGCCGTCTGCCGAACCGGTCCGCATCTCGCTGAATGGCATCATCAAGCCGGGCGATACCAATGACCAGCTCAGCAACGTGGTTGCGCTGATTTCGAGACACGCGCCCGCCAGCTATCTGGCAGAGCACAAGCAAGTGCTGGATGCCCACGCGAGCGGCGACGTCTACGATCCGGAACTGGTTGCAGCCATCAAGGACTACCAGAAGCTTTCCGGTGGCACACCCGACGGTATCATTGGCCGTAATACGGTTTCAGCCCTTCAGGGCGAACAGTCATCCATCAAGCGCGACCGCATCCTTTATTCCATGGAACGTCTGCGCTGGCTGCCGCATGATTTTGGCACGCGCTACGTGATGGTCAATCAGCCGGCTTACCGTGCCGAATATTTCGAGGACGGAAAAGAGAAGCTGGCGATGAATGTGGTCATCGGCTCGCCGACCCATCAAACCTACTTCTTCTACAACAAGGTTCAGACAGTCGTTTTCAATCCATCCTGGGGCGTGCCGCGTTCAATCATTCTGAACGAGATGCTGCCCAAGGTCATGCGCGATACGAGCTATCTCGACCGCAATGGCTATGAAGTCTATGCGGACGGCAAGAAGGTTTCGGCAAGTGCCGTCAACTGGAGTGCGGTTGCCGCAGGCAAGGCCCATGTCGGCATCCGCCAGAAGCCGAGCCTCGACAACGCACTGGGGGAACTGAAGATCCTGTTCCCGAACACGCATGATATCTACATGCACGACACACCGGCCAAATCCTATTTCAGCCGCGACATGCGTGCCCTGAGCCATGGCTGTATCCGTCTGGAGCGCCCACGCGATATGGCGGCGGCTGTTATGGGAACATCGGTGGCGGATCTCGGAAAATATTTCGGAAAGAATGAGCGCGGCATCAAGGTCAAGGAACCTGTGCCTGTCTTTATTTCCTATTTCACCGCATGGCCGGCAGCGGACGGGAAAGTCCATTACTACGGCGACGTCTACGACCGTGATTCCGGATTGCAGAAAGCATTCGACAAGACCGAGAGCTCGCGTCTCGCAGCGCTCTGAAATCCCTTCCGCATCAAAACAGAACGGCAATCATCGATGGGTGGTTGCCGTTTTTCTTTTGGGGTAAGAGCTATCTTGGGAAAGATAGAAATCTCTTTGGAAACAGGCTTGCGAGACGCTTGACTTATGCAGCCGCTGGCCAGTATATCCGCACCACCTTGATTGAGCTTGGCTCATCGGGCGTGTAGCTCAGCGGGAGAGCACTCCCTTCACACGGGAGGGGTCACAGGTTCAATCCCTGTCACGCCCACCATTCAACGATATTCTGTATTTCTCTAATCACTGAACCCGGCAATGATTGAAACCTGTTGCTTCGTCAGTTGCTGTCACACGCGCACAATGGTCCGCAGACGTCATGGCGGCTCAGCGATGCCTGATTTTCAAAACGCCATTGGAATAAAAAAGAGGATGCTGAATCAGCACTTCTGGGGTAAAGCTCCTCACGATTGATAGCGGTATGGAAATATTCAGAAAATGGAATGGATTCCTGTATTCTTCGTAGCGTTCAAGGTTGTCGTGTTGGGCGCGGCCATGTTCTTCGCCATCAAGTGGCATTACGACGAAGATAAAAAGAAAAAGAAGAACGAAGTAAGCGGGTCGTAGACGTCCGCTTTGTCGCGCGCAGCCATTGCCTTATTGTCTTAACAAAAACCCCGCCGAAGCGGGGTAACGACTGCGATGCGCCTGCGCCAAAAGCTGTTGTGAAGGCGATATCAATTCCAGAACAGGTAACGATCCTGCCAGACAACCCGGCACTGAGTTTCTATTTCGGCAGTGGATCGGTGTGGGAATTCGTCGTGTAGACGTTCGGCAATCGGATTCAGCGAGAGGGTCTTGGGCATAATCAATTCAGCCCGGTCGGCCTGGGCGCTAATAGCATTCAGCAACAGAGCGTCTTCTGATCTCATCATAGAGTATCCTTATGGTGATGGGCATAAGCCAATATTGAAAAATGCAAAGCTACAAATGTTCGCAAAGGGAGTGGCTGACGGTCTGACAGCAGACGGAACATATCAGCGAACTGGATTTGAGCCTGATCTTGGCAATGCAATACGCCTGAAGGCAAATGAAAATATTTTGAAGCGAATTGATAAAGATGTTTCAGAGTAACGAAACAGGCCGCGCTGTTATGGGATTTGACCGTTGAAGTTGGCCGGTCGCTGCGCACTCTCTTCGCGGCAAATTCAGGGACGTTCATATCTCCAAAGCATGATGCACGCGGCGATTACCACCGTAGACGTCAGCACGCCTATGACAATAGAGAATAGAACCATTGTATTACCCCTGCTGCCTTCGTTTTCTTTATTGTGCGGGAGAATGACCGAGGAAAACCACTTCGTCAGGTCCACAATGACGAATCAACATTCCATGCATTTGAATTGACGAGTCGCGCTTTGCGGCGTTCGACGCCCGAGTGGAAAATATCGGCAATCACCGGCGTTGCGACGTATATTTATTGTTGCTGTTATAAAACCTTCACCGTTGCTGGATAGGCGAGGGCGTCCGCTTCTTGCGCGGACTGGACGGGCATAAGGGGCAGAATAAGAAAATATCCGATGTCGTGGATTCGTTGCATGTTGCGACGATGACGGGATTTTCTTTGCCAAATTTCCGATTATTGAAGTATATATAAAACATATGTGAAGTAACTTTTATATCACATATAAATAATTCACAAAACATACATCGAATAAACATTGCTCAAATTATCGTGAATAAATATAGCGATGGCGTCTAACTCATCTACTGGAGACGCATTAATGAATATCAGAAAAGTTCTTCTCGGTTCGGCAGCATCGCTCGTAGCGATTTCTGGCGCGCAAGCAGCCGATGCTATCGTGGCGCCCGAGCCGGAAGCCGTTGAATATGTCCGCGTATGCGACGCATATGGTGCTGGCTATTTCTACATTCCGGGAACGGAAACCTGCCTGCGCATTCATGGCTATGTTCGCTATGACGCAAGCGGCGGCGACAACAACTATGCTCGCACCCCGGCCCAGCTGGAGCGCGACACCTGGAACAAGCTGGCCCGCGTCAGCCTGCGTTTCTCGACCGCTTCCGAAACGGATCTCGGCACGCTGAAGACCTATAGCGAACTGCGTTACGACTGGACGGGTGACGGCAACGGCAAGGCCGACAATTATAATGGCGGCTCTACCAGCACCTCGCTGCGTTATGCTTACATCCAGCTCGGCGGCCTGCGCGTTGGTCTTGATGAATCGGCCTTCGTCACCTTCACCGGCTATCTCGGCAACGTCATCAGCGATGACGTGATCCTCGCTGGCGGTTATCGCACCAACCTCATCAGCTATACCTTCAAGGGCGGAAACGGCTTCTCGGCCATTGTTTCGTTCGAAGAAGGCGGCAACTCCGACTCCAACGTAGATGTCACCATCAAGGACTACATGCCGCATGTCGTCGGTGGTCTGAAATATGAGCAGAGCTGGGGCAAGATCGCCGGTGTCGTCGCCTACGACGCCCGAAACGAGGAATGGGCCGGAAAGGTCCGCGGCGATGTTAACATCACCGATCAGTTCTCGGTCTGGCTGCAGGGCGCTTACAAGTCCAATGACGACCATTACGGCACGTCGGGCGGTTATCGCATTCGTATCGTCGACTCGTTCTACGGTACCTGGGGCGGTGATTGGGCAGTCTGGGGCGGTGCAGCCTACAAGGCAACCAGCAAGGCGACCTTCAACGTACAGGCCGCTTATGACGACAGCGAAACCTTCGCTGCAACGGCAAACGTTGCCTACCAGCTGGTTCCTGGCTTCACCATCACGCCTGAAGTTTCCTACACCAAGTGGCAGGACAAGAACACGAGCATGGACGGCAAAGACGCCTGGCAGGGCAAGATCCGCTTCCAGCGCTCGTTCTAATACTCTGGCTAACTGTGCCTGCTCGGGCACACGTATTGTCGTAGAACTATGATGACCTCCAGTCCATGTTTCTAGCGACAGAGGCGGCGACCCATCCGGTCGCCGCCTTTATGTGTTTTATAGTGAAACACCCGCTTAACTTTCGCTCTTCCGCCTGACGAAAACCTGTTCGAACTCTGCCTGTCCGGGCAAGCCTGGCTTGCTGTCGAGATGCTCATCACTATCTATAGCTTGGGAAGGGAGCATGGATGACGGTGAAAATGATGAATGCGGATACCTATAGTTCGATGACAGACAAGAAGCCTTTTTCTGTTCCTGCAAATGAAGTCGAGCGACTTGAAAGCGTCCGCAGCCTCGTTTCCGTCTCCAACATCGGACTGCCTGAGCTGGATACGCTCGTATCGCTTGTGAAAGAGGTCTTTGGCGTCAGCACGTCTGCTCTCAACATTATCGATGAGGACTGGCAGCGTGTCGCGGCTAACGCAGGCGAAAAGGTTAGCAGTTGTCCGCGCGAACTGACCGCGTGCACCTTCGTCGTGGAAAGCGGCAAGCTCTTCGTGATCGAAGATATGGTTGAGAACGATTTCTTCTGTTCGATGCCCTATGTGACCGGGGAGCCTCGTTTCCGTTTCTATGCCGGAGCACCGGTGTCTATCGATGCCGGATTAACCGTCGGCTCGCTATGTATTGTCGACAGCAAGCCACGAAAAATCTCCGATGCGGAGCGAGCCAAGCTTGAGGACTTCGCCCGCGTTGCCAGCGGCCTGCTGCGCCTGCAAAGGACCAACAAATTCTTGAGCGATGATTCCACCGCTCTCAAGCGCCTTGCTCTGACCGATCGGTTGACCAAGCTTTATAATCGCGGGGCTCTTACCGAGCTTGCCGTTCCACTGATCGAAAAAGCCCTGGGAGAGGGCAAGCCGATTGGTGCGCTGCTGATCGATCTCGATCGGTTCAAGGCAGTCAACGACACTTATGGTCACCTGATGGGCGACGCGCTTCTGATTGAGGCAGCGCAACGTTTGCGTTCTGCCTTGCGGGAAAGCGACATTCCTGTGCGTGTGGGCGGCGACGAATTTGCGGTCATTCTTCCAGATGAAGATTGCATGGAAAGCATTGAGTCCGTGGCAGGGCGGGTCGTCGAAGCTTTCCGCGAACCCTTTGTCATTCACGGCGTCAATCTGGATATCTCGGCAAGCGTTGGTGCGGTTCTCGCACCGCGTGATGGTTCTACGCCGCAAGCGCTGGCCCGCAATGCAGACATTGCGCTCTATGAAGCAAAGGGTAAGGGCCGCAATTGCTATAGCATTTTCGGGAGAACCGAAAGCAATAGTTAATAAAAACAAATCGTTAGAGATAAATCATAGAATTTGCACTAACTAAAAAGCCCGGACCAAGGAATGGTCCGGGCTTTTGTATTCTGACGTTCGACGTTTAGTCGAGCACGTAGCAGGACTTGGCTTTTCCGCGGGCTGGATCGCCGAAGGCGCGGTTGTCACATTGGACGCCATTGCGGAAGACGCCTTCCGTGAAGCGGCCATTTGCGCCGTAACGGACACGCTTGCGACCGTAGAATTCGCAGAACCCGCCTTCATTCGCGCAACGGGTCCAGTCGCGGTCCCGATCATTGTAACGGTCGCCATAACGATCCGGACGACCGGGGCGATCAGGGCGGCCCGGACGATCCGGTCTGTCCCAACGGTCCTGAACCACGAAGGAACAGCTTTTCTTTTTGCCCGGTGCCGGGTCGCCGAAGACGCGGTTCGAGCAGGTGACCTGTGGCCGGTCGATGAAGCGTGACGTATTCTGTCCGCCGGTGCCATAGACCACTTCAGCCGGGTAGGGCAACTGGCAGACTCCGTTCTCGCTTGCGCAGCGCTGCAACTGGGCTGCGGAGGCCGGTGTGACGAGCGGCGAGAGGACGGCCACCAGGCCGCCAAGGCATAGTGAAGCAACAATCGTCTTGAGTGCAGGTATCATAATGAGTCCCTCTGATATCGGTGGAATATGCTTTAGTTCCGATATCTTGAACAGAGGATGAATGTGCCACACCCAATGGGAATTTTGCGAGGTGGTTAAAAATCCCAGGAGACGGGGTCGACATTCATTTCCTGCTCTGGTTTGCTTGGGGCAGGAATGAGGATCGGAAATGCACCATCTGCCTTTCAGTTTCAAATCGATTGTCGTTGTTCTGGCGGCCATGATTGCTGCCGGGTTGTATGTTGGCCACAAGACCAAGGAAGTGCGCCAGACCTCACTTGTTCAGCGCATCGCGCCCACTGAAGCCGGAATATAATCCGGCGACCACTCCTGAACGGCTTTCTTTCCCGCAGCTTTCATGAAATGAGAGTGAAACGCTCACGTTCACTCTTCGGAAGGTTGCATCCATGCACGGCGAATACAAAGTCCACGGCGGAAAACTTGTCGTTGTCGATCTGGATGTTCGTGACGGGCGCCTGAGTGATGTGCAGGTGGCGGGTGACTTTTTCCTGGAGCCGGACGAAGCGCTGGAGGATATCCGTAACGCGGTCGAAGGTCTTTCTGCGGATGCGTCGTCGGAGCAGATTGCGGACGCGGTGAGGGCGGGCCTGCGGCCCGACGCCATGATGCTCGGCTTCAGCCCGGAAGCAGTTGCGATTGCCGTCCGGCGTGCGCTGGGGGTTGCCCGCACATGGCGGGATTTCGAATGGCAGATTGTTGAGATGCCTGCGGTTTCGCCTGCCATGCATCTCGCGCTGGACGAGGTTCTGGCGCAGGAAGTTGCCGCCGGACGCCGCGCTCCCACACTGCGCTTTTGGGAATGGGAGCGCCCTGCCATCATCATTGGCGCGTTTCAATCACTGCGCAACGAAGTGGATATGGACGCAACGCGGGAATTCGGCGTCGAGACTGTCCGTCGCGTGACTGGTGGCGGAGCCATGTTCGTGGAGCCCGGCAGCACCATAACCTATTCGCTCTATGCGCCGGGTGAACTCGTGCGTGACATGAGCTTTGCCGATTCCTACGCATTTCTGGATGATTGGGTGCTGAAAGCGCTCAATTCACTCGGCATCGATGCCTTCTACAAGCCGCTCAACGATATTTCGAGCTCCAAGGGCAAGATCGGCGGCGCGGCACAGAAACGCTTCTCCAAGGGGACCGTCCTTCACCATGTCACCATGGCCTATGACATGGATGCCGAGAAGATGGTGAAGGTCCTGCGCATCGGGCGAGAGAAGCTGAGCGACAAGGGCACGGCAAGCGCTGTCAAGCGTGTCGATCCTGTCCGCAGCCAGACTGGATTGCCGCGCGAAGAAGTCATCAAGCGCATGAAGGATATGTTCGTGTCGCTGAATGGCGGCGTGAGCAGCAAGATCACGCCTGAGGAATATGCGGCGGCCGAAAAGCTTGTGGTCGAGAAATTCTCGACCGAACAATGGTTGCACAATATTCCTTAAACCGTCCGCCAGCTCTTCAATCGCGAAGCGGGGTGACTTGACCGTGCCGTCGTGGCATAGGGAGGTCGCAACGCGACCGCCTTACATTCCACTCCATCCAACAAAGTCCTCCCGTTCCATGATCCGCATCGACAATATCAGCAAGTCCAACAGCCATCGCATTCTCTATATCGAGGCTTCCGCCGCTTTGAATCGCGGTGAAAAGATCGGCCTTGTCGGTCCCAACGGTGCAGGCAAGACAACCCTGTTTCGTATGATTACCGGCGATGAACTGCCGGACGAAGGACAGGTCTCCGTCGAAAAAGGCGTGACGGTTGGTTATTTCGACCAGAATGTCGGCGAAATGGGCGGGCGTTCCGCCGTTGCGGAAGTGATGGAAGGTGCAGGCCCCGTCAGCGTCGTTGCGGCAGAACTCCGCGAGCTGGAAGCCGCGATGGTCGACCCGGATCGTGTGGACGAGATGGATGCGATCATCGAACGCTATGGTGAAGTGCAGGCGCGCTACGAGGAGCTGGACGGCTATGGTCTGGATGGCCGTGCGCGCGAAGTTCTGGCCGGCCTCAGCTTCACCCAGGACATGATGGATGGCGATGTCGGCAAGCTCTCCGGCGGCTGGAAAATGCGCGTTGCGCTGGCGCGCATTTTGCTGATGCGCCCTGACGTGATGCTGCTCGACGAACCGAGCAACCATCTTGATCTCGAAAGCCTCATCTGGCTGGAAGCATTCCTCAAGAACTACGACGGTGCGTTGCTGATGACCTCGCACGACCGCGAGTTCATGAACCGCATCGTGACCAAGATTATTGAAATCGACGGCGGCGCGCTCACCACCTATTCCGGCGACTATGGCTTCTATGAGGGCCAGCGGGCGCTGAATGAAAAGCAGCAGCAGGCGCAGTTTGAACGCCAGCAGGCCATGCTTGCCAAGGAAATTAAGTTCATCGAGCGCTTCAAGGCGCGTGCGTCCCATGCCTCGCAGGTCCAAAGCCGCGTGAAGAAACTGGAGAAGATCGACCGCGTGGAGCCTCCACGCCGTCGCCAGACGGTCGCTTTCGACTTTGCCCCGGCACCTCGTTCGGGTGAGGACGTCGTGAGCCTGAAGGGCGTGCACAAGACCTATGGAAGCCGAACGATCTATGACGGTTTTGACTTCATGGTTCGCCGCCGCGAACGCTGGTGCATCATGGGCATCAACGGTGCAGGAAAATCGACGCTGCTGAAACTGGTTGCAGGCGCTGCCGAACCGGACAAGGGCAATGTCAACATCGGTGCCAGCGTCAAACTCGGCTATTTCGCGCAGCATGCGATGGACGTGCTCGACGGCGATGCAACAATTCTGGAATGGCTGGAAGAGCGTTTTCCAAAAGCAGGGCAGGCCCCACTTCGGGCACTCGCTGGCTGCTTCGGTTTCTCCGGCGACGATATCGAAAAGAAGTGCCGTGTGCTTTCGGGCGGTGAAAAGGCGCGTCTGGTCATGGCGGCCATGCTGTTCGATCCGCCGAATTTCCTGGTCCTGGACGAGCCGACCAACCACCTTGATCTCGACACGAAGGAAATGCTCATCAAGGCACTTGCTGCCTATGAAGGCACGATGCTGTTCGTATCGCACGACCGGCATTTCCTGGGTGCTTTGTCGAACCGGGTTCTGGAACTGACACCGGATGGCATTCATCAATATGGCGGCGGCTATACGGAATATGTGGAGCGGACGGGGCAGGAGGCTCCGGGTTTGCGTTCATAGGGCGCTTCGACAGTCTCTTCTGGCGCGCATCTTATCCGAAAACCGTTTCACATTTTTCGGGATGCGCTCCAACGGAAAAATTTGCGTCGCTTAATCAAAATAAGCCATTGATGCACATGCGCGGTTCAGTTAGAAACGCGCATGAAAAGGCTTCGAGCCTTCCGGCAATGCACCCGTAGCTCAGCTGGATAGAGTGCTGCCCTCCGAAGGCAGAGGTCACAGGTTCGAATCCTGTCGGGTGCGCCATTTATTTGATGAGCTTGATGAACAGCGTTTGTGCGTGCAATCAGAGCAGAATCGAGAACTATTTCCGTAATCAAAAAGACATTGTGCAAGCTCCATCGAACCATCTATTGATGGCGGCGGGGGAGAAATCATGACGAGTCGGCAATTTGCGTTGCCTGCTTGAACCTCCCCTTGCCAGGGGCTTAACCAGAAGATCAATTCTGGAAAAGCCAAAATGAAATGGGAGGGATCTGAATGCGCGTATTAAAGCGTATCGCCGTGGCAGCTTCGATTGTGGGGATCGCGGCAACGGCAAGTGGTTTGGTGATCGGCGCGGCAACTGCCGAAGAGCCATTGAAACTTGTAATCGGAACAGAAGGCGCCTATCCGCCGTTCAATTTCACCAATCCGGATGGCTCGCTGTCGGGCTTTGATGTCGATATTGCAAGGGCGCTCTGCGAGGAAATGAAAGCCGAGTGCACATTCATCACGCAGGAGTGGGATGGCACTATTCCGGCACTTCAGGCCGGAAAGTTTGACGCTTATGTATCCTCCATGTCGATCACGGATGAGCGCAAGAAGCAGGTCGACTTCTCCAATAAGTATTACAACACGCCTCCCGGCATCGCGGTACCCAAGGACAGCGACATCAAGGGTGTGACCAAGGAAGACCTTGCGGGCAAGACAATTGGCGTTCAGGTGTCAACGACGCACGCCAACTTTGCCGAACACGCCTTCACGGACAGCACGATCAAGGCTTATCCGACCGCCGAAGAATACCGGCTCGATATGGCCAATGGCCGCCTTGATGCCGTCAACGACGACAGTGTAACCCTGAGCGAATGGCTGAAGACGCCGGATGGTGCCTGCTGCAAGATGGTCGGCACTTATCCGTCCGACGACAATATCCATGGCGTTGGCGTCGGCGTTGCCTTGAAGAAGGGCCGTCCTGAACTGGTCGAAAAGTTCAACAATGCCATCAAGGCGATCCGCGCGAACGGCAAGTACAAAGAAGTCAACGACAAGTACTTTGATTTCGACGCTTACGGCGCTGAAAACTGATCGCGCAGAACGATTGGGTCGTTCGGCATACTGAATTTTGCAACACCGCCCAATTTGGGCGGTGTTGCTGTATCAGAAGGGCTACTTGCGCACGCGCAATAGCTAATCCATATAATTACGAGGCATTTGTTGGCGTTGAGAAATTCTCCGCCAGCAAGGACAATGTTGATCTTCCGGCGCAAGGGAGATCAAAATGTAGCAAATATTGTGCCTGACGATTTCAGGCTTCGTACTTGTTGCAATTTATTCATTTTACGGCCGGGAAAAGCCCGGACTATCCTATTCCGCGTCAAATGGTTGTATCTGCGATAAGAACCGCGAACCGGTCTCAGCATGTCTGGATGTTTGCCAGCCTGCGAACTGAAGATTGCCGGAACACCGAAATCAGGAGTCCAAATGCGACCTGAAAAGCTTGTCATTCGCGCAGTAGAAGTTACGGATGCTGAAGGCCTCACCCGCCTGCAGAACATGCCTGGATTTCGGTTCGGCACTTTACGCACGCCGTTCCAGCGCCTTGAGACCACGAAGAAATGGCTGGATTCGCTCGGACCAAAATCGACGGTGATTGTTGCGACGATCGATGGGGAGATCGTCGCAAACGCTGGCTTGCTGCGGCGTACCGGAAGACGGAGCCATACCGCAGGCATTATAATGGGAATAGATGACCAATATGTCGGCAAGGGGATCGGCACGGCACTTATGACCGAGCTGATCGAGATCGCCGATAACTGGCTCGGTCTGAAGCGGCTTGAACTGACCGTTTATGTCGACAATGTCGCCGCGATCCATCTCTATGAGAAGTTCGGTTTCGTCCCGGAGGGCATTCACGTGAAGGATGCTTTCCGAGCTGGAGAGTTTGTCGATTCACTTGCAATGGCCAGACTCAATTTCTGATGCATTGCGCAAAAATTGAGCGCCGAATGTTGCCTCCATTGGGTTAACTGACGAGTATCCGCACGGCCGCTGAACGAGAGTTACCCGTCGTCAACAACTGAGTGCGAAACAAACGTTGCATTTTCGCCACAATGCGTTGCATAGATGCAACGCTATTGGGTAACATGGTTAACATGAGCACGGCGAATCTGACGACGGACATGAACGGCGAGAAACAATCATCGCAAGGCGGCGAGGGGCGCAGGCTTCTGGCGCTGCCGGGTATCATCACTGTTGTTTCAGCGCTGATTACGGCATCGATATCCTTCGCCATTCTGATTGGTATTACCCCGATCACGCCTGACCGGACGGTAACGCTGGCCTTGGTCATCATCAATGTTGCGTTGATTCTGTTCCTCATTCTTCTGATTTGCCGCGAAGTCTATCGCATCGTCATGGCTCGCCGGCTTGGAAAGGCCGCTTCGCGCTTGCATGTCCGCATCGTCGCGCTGTTTTCGCTGATCGCGGCGGTTCCTGCCATCGTGGTGGCCATCGTTGCTTCCGTAACGCTCAATCTGGGTCTTGATCGCTGGTTTGATACCAATACCCGCGACATTGTCAGTTCATCGCAGAGCCTGACCACCGCCTATATCCGCGAAACCGCGCTCAACCTGCAAAGCACGTCCTATTCGATGCTGCAGGATCTCGATGCGCAGCGCACCATCTACAGTCTTGATCGTGGCGGCTTCGTTCAGTTGATGACGTTGCAGACGCGCGGTCGCGGTCTGCTCGGTGCGTTTCTGGTGCGCGAAAATGGCGAAGTGGTTGTCAAAAGCGATACCGGCGTCGAGGATCGTCTGCCGCCGCCGACTGAAGATGCACTGAAGACGGCACCGGACGGCAAGCCCGTCATCATCCCTCCGGGGAACAGTAATTTTGTCGGCGCAATCATCAAGATGCGCGAGATACCTGACGTCTATCTTTATACGGTTCGCGCCGTGGATTCGCAGATTCTCGACGCCATGCGCCTGATGGAAGCCAATACCAAGCGCTATCAGGAGATGGATGCGAACCGCATTCCGACACAGATTGCATTTGCGCTGCTCTATTTCGGCCTGACGCTGATCGTGCTGCTTTCGGCAATCTGGACAGGCATTGCCGTTGCCGACAGGCTGGTGCGTCCGATCCGGCTTTTGATCGGCGCGTCGGATGACGTGGCAGCCGGTAATCTCGATATCTCGGTTCCGGTGCGGGCTTCGGATGGCGACGTTGGTGCATTGTCCGGCACTTTCAACAACATGGTCGCGGAACTTAAGAGCCAGCGTAACGAGCTGCTTTCTGCCAAGGACCAGATTGACGAACGCCGTCGCTTCTCCGAGGCCGTGCTTTCCGGTGTTACGGCGGGCGTCATCGGTATCGAAACGGATGGCTGTATTTCAATTCTGAACCGTTCGGCAGAGCATATGTTCGGCGTGACGTCGGATGATGCCGTCGGAAAGAACCTTACCAGCATTGCACCGGAGGTCGGGCAGGCTTTCGAGGTCGCCCGTTCGACAGGGCGTGCGGTACATCGCGAGCAGGTCAGCATGACCCGCGGCGGCGTAGCGCGTACCTTCAATGTGCAGGTGACGGTCGAAGATACAGAATCCGAAGATCACTCCTATGTGGTGACTGTGGATGACATCACTGATCTGGTGCAGGCACAGCGTTCCTCGGCCTGGGCGGATGTCGCTCGCCGCATTGCACACGAGATCAAGAACCCGCTTACGCCGATCCAGCTTTCCGCCGAACGCATTCGCCGCCGTTACGGCAAGGTGATTACCGAGGATCGCGAGGTTTTCGACCAGTGCACGGATACGATCATTCGCCAGGTGGGCGATATCGGGCGCATGGTCGATGAATTCTCCGCCTTTGCCCGTATGCCGAAGCCGGAAATGCGGCTGATGGATATGCGCGAGGCATTGCGCGAAGCGTCGTTCCTGATCGAGGTCAGCCGCAGCGATATTCGCTTCCAGAACGATTTCGGCCCGGACAAGCTGGTTGGTTCCTTTGACAGCCGCCTGATCGGGCAGGCGTTTGGCAATGTCATCAAGAATGCCAGCGAAGCCATTGACGGGCTTCCGAAGGAAGACCGTGAAGAAGGGCACATCCTGATCCGTTCCTATCAGACGGATGGGCAACTGGTTGTCGATGTCATCGACAATGGCAAGGGCCTGCCAGGCGACGACCGCCAGAAGCTGCTCGAACCCTATATGACGACGCGCGAGAAGGGCACCGGCCTTGGTCTCGCGATTGTCCGCAAGATCGTCGAGGATCATGGCGGACATCTGGAATTGCATGACGCGCCTTCGGATTTCCACGGAGGCCGGGGCGCGATGATACGCATGGTCTTCCCGCAAGCGCCTGCCAGCGAGGCTGGCGTGAGCGCGGGACCTGCCGGCGAAGCTGGCACCAATGCGGGAAATAATGAAAAGAACATAGCTGGACAGGTGATTTGATATGGCTGCCGATATTCTTGTAGTTGATGACGAAACGGATATCCGGGAACTTGTTGCAGGCATTCTGAGCGATGAAGGCCATGAAACCCGCACGGCTTTCGACGCGGACAGCGCGCTCGCGGCGATCAATGATCGCGTTCCCCGACTGGTTTTTCTGGATATCTGGCTGCAGGGCAGCCGGTTGGACGGTCTGGCATTGCTTGATGAAATCAAGAAACAGCACCCGGAACTGCCTGTGGTGATGATTTCCGGTCATGGCAATATTGAAACGGCGGTCTCGGCGATTCGACGCGGAGCCTACGATTTCATCGAAAAGCCGTTCAAGGCCGACCGACTGATCCTCGTCGCGGAACGGGCGCTCGAAACTTCGAAGCTGAAACGCGAGGTTTCCAACCTTCGCAAGCGCAGCGGTGATCATCTGGAATTGATCGGTGCGTCTCTGGCGATGAACCAGTTGCGCCAGACCATCGAACGTGTGGCGCCGACCAACAGCCGCATCATGATTACCGGTCCGTCAGGTGCAGGCAAGGAGCTTGCCGCTCGCGCCATTCATGCGCAATCGAGCCGCGCCAGCGGACCGTTTGTGACGGTCAATGCCGCGACTATCACGCCGGAACGCATGGAGATCGAACTCTTCGGCACAGAGATGGACGGCGGAGAGCGCAAGGTGGGCGCTCTGGAAGAAGCCCATGGCGGTATTCTTTATCTCGATGAAGTCGCGGATATGCCGCGCGAGACGCAGAATAAGATACTGCGTGTGCTTGTCGACCAGCAGTTCGAGCGCGTTGGCGGCACCAAGCGCGTGAAGGTGGATGTGCGCATCATCTCCTCGACAGCACAGAACCTCGAAGGCATGATTGCGGAAGGCACGTTCCGCGAAGACCTGTTTCACCGTCTGTCGGTGGTTCCGGTGCAGGTGCCGCCGCTGGCGGCCCGGCGCGAGGATATTCCGTCCCTGGTCGATTACTTCATGAAGCAGATTGCCGAACAGGCAGGCATCAAGCCGCGCAAGATCGGCCCGGATGCCATGGCGGTTTTGCAGGCACATAGCTGGCCGGGCAACCTTCGCCAGCTTCGCAACAATGTCGAACGCCTGATGATTCTGGCACGCGGCGATGATCCCGAAGCGCCGGTAACGGCCGATCTTTTGCCGGCTGAAATCGGCGACACACTGCCGCGCGCACCAACGGAATCCGACCAGCACATCATGGCACTCCCGCTGCGCGAGGCGCGCGAGCGTTTCGAAAAGGAATATCTGATCGCCCAGATCAACCGGTTCGGCGGCAATATTTCCCGCACGGCGGAGTTCGTTGGCATGGAGCGCTCGGCGTTGCATCGCAAACTAAAGTCTCTGGGCGTATAAGTACTTAGAGCTGTCCAGCTAATGCGGAGACGCTGGAGCCGCTCTAAATATTAGTTTTGTCTCGGTCGGAGTAGCTATGCGGGTAATCGTTTGCGGAGCAGGGCAGGTCGGATACGGCATCGCCGAGCGGCTTGCCGCCGAGGAAAACGACGTCTCTGTCATTGACACATCTGCACGCCATATCGAGATCGTGCGCGACACGCTGGATGTGCGTGGATTTGTCGGACACGGCTCGCAGCCCGATGTGCTCGCGGCGGCTGGCGCCGACGAAGCAGACATGATCATTGCCGTCACCTTGTCCGACGAAGTCAATATGGTGGCCTGTCAGGTCGCCCATTCGGTCTTCAATGTGCCGACCAAGATCGCCCGCATCCGCGCCCAATCCTATCTCAAGGCCGAATATCAGGATCTGTTTCTGCGCGAAAACCTGCCGATTGACGTGATTATCTCGCCAGAACTGGAAGTGGGTGAGGTGGTCCTGCGACGTATCGCCTTGCAGGGCGCAACAGACGTGCTGCGCTTTGCCGACGACAAGATCATCGGCCTCGCTATCGAATGTCTGGAGGAATGCCCGGTCATCAATACGCCGCTGAAACAGCTTACCGATCTGTTTCCCGACCTTGCCGCAACCGTCGTCGGTGTGGTGCGCAATGACAGCCTCTTCATCCCGCGTTCCTCCGACGAATTGAATGCTGGCGATCTCGCTTATGTCGTGACGACACGCGAGCAGGTCCGGCGCACATTGGGTCTTTTCGGGCACGAGAAACCGGAAGCCAGCCGCATCGTAATCGCAGGCGGCGGCAATATCGGTCTTTATGTGGCCAAGGCCATCGAGGACCGAAAGTGGAACACGCGCGTCAAGATGATCGAAAGCGAGCACGAGCGTGCCTTCGCAATTGCCGATCAGCTCAAGCGCACCATGGTCCTGCACGGCAGTGCGCTGGATCAGAACTTGCTGCAGGAAGCCGATATTCAGGACGCGGACCTGATGGTCGCGCTCACCAATCAGGATCAGGTCAATATCCTGTCGAGCATCATGGCCAAGCGCCTGGGCTGCAAGTCCAACATGGCCCTGCTCAATACGGTCGCCTATCAGGATTTCACCCACATGGTGGGGATCGACGCCTACATCAATCCGAAGGCGGTCACGATCTCGAAAATCCTGCAGCATGTGCGCCGGGGCCGCATCCGGGCGGTCTACAGTGTCTACCGCGATATGGCCGAACTGATTGAGGCCGAGGCATTGGAAACATCCTCGCTCGTTGGCGCACCATTACGCGATCTCGACTTGCCGGAAGGCTTGCGAATCGGAGCTATCTATCGTGACGGACAGGTAATCCGTCCAAATGGCGATGTGCGGATCAAGCCGAAGGACCGCGTCGTCATTTTCGCAACATCCGACGCCGTAAAGCATGTGGAACAGATGTTCCGCGTCAGTCTGGAGTTCTTCTGATCACGGTTTTGTGTTAGCTTCTGTCCGGGTAAGGACTTAGGGGCTGACATGGATATCTGTACGTTCTGGTACGGGTCGCGTTTGCGCGATGTTGATTGTATTTGTCTGGCGTCTATGGTGATGACGGGGCAACGGGTAAAGCTCTTCGCTTACGCCCCGATCGAGAACGTACCGCCGGGCGTTGAACTGCATGACGCCAGCAGCATCTTGCCTGAAGCGACCTTCAAGCGGCTTGATCCAGCCTATCCGAATTTCCGTTCCAGACGAACTATCGTTCAATTCAGCGATATTTTCCGCATCATGCTGATGAAATATCAGCAGGGTGTCTGGCTGGATACGGATGTCTATCTTCTGAAGCAGTTTCATCCCGATCCGAACAAACCGTATCTCGCCCGGGAGAATCGCTTCCGTGTCGGCGTGTCTGCGCTTTATCTTCCGCACGATCATCCGATTATTCGCGAATTTGAGGCCTACGTAGCGGCGACCTATCCGCTACCGAGCTGGCTGGGCATACGTCGAGGCAAACTGCGCCCACTTTACTATCGTCTTATCGGCAAGGAAGTGACGCCCGCCTCGATTGGCATCACGGTATTCGGCAATGACGGCATTTCGCGTTTGGCCCGCAAATACGGGATTTTCAAGAATGCAGCCCCCCAGGAAAACTTCTATTACTGGGTCGGCAAGGATGCCACGCGCATCTATAATCCGGCCTATGGTCTCGAGCCGATCAACCATCCGGATTTTATAGGCTTTCATATACATAAGAAGCACAAGGAAGTCGTTTCGCTCCAGCCTGGAAGTTTTTACATATGGGCGATGGATCGGGTGCGACCACTGCTTGAATCGCAACCAAATGAAGAGCTTGTCGAGGCCAACTGAGATAGCGGAACCAACTTGCCTTTCGGAATTTGCCGGGCGGCTAATGAAATTGACGGTTGCGCAAAGATTCCCATCCTGTTAACCGAAGCTAAATAGCGAAGCAGTTGTCTTTCCACAGCAATTGCAGTCGGGCCCCGGTTTTGCACGCTCCGGTGCTTGATTTATGTGCATGCGCGTGTTCGTTTAACACATCGCGAGCTGGCTGCTGATCGATTAAAGGAATAAAAACAATGGCTGAACGATCGCAAAATCTACAAGACCTTTTTCTGAATTCTGTACGTAAGCAGAAAATTTCCCTGACGATTTTTCTTATCAATGGCGTGAAACTGACCGGCATTGTAACGTCGTTTGATAATTTCTGCGTGCTTCTGCGCCGTGACGGTCATTCGCAGCTTGTCTACAAGCATGCGATTTCGACGATCATGCCAAGTCAGCCTGTGCAGATGTTCGAAGGCGAAGAAGCCTGACGCTTTCCGAATTCCACTGGGGCGCGATGGCTTAGGTCGTTTCGCTCCAGTTTATTGTTTCTGCTGATGATAACCGGACACGCTCTGCCTGTCCGGTTCGTCATGTTTAGACAATCCGGGGCGTCTTTCATTTGAAACAGCTTTAGCGGCGACTTATCTGCAATGTCAGATAGTGCATTAACCTGATCTCTTCAGCCCAAATGCATCCACGACAGTTTCCGCGTCCCGGAGTGAATATATTTGTCCAAGTTCAAGGATAAGAAGCCGACATCTGCCGAAGCAGACAAGGCCTTCGAGCTTTCAGAACCTGAGCCCACAAGGGCAGCCGTCATCGTTCCCGTCCTGCCGGAGCGATATAATACGGGCACGTCGGCGGAAGATGGGGCTCGTCCCGAATTTCAGCGCTCGAACGAGGCGCGTCTGGAAGAAGCCGTCGGGCTTGCCCGGGCAATCAATCTCGACATCGAACACGCTGAAATTGCGATTGTCGCCAATCCGCGACCTGCGACCTTGCTGGGTGCGGGAAAGGTGGAGTCCATCGCCGAAACCATCAAGGAAAAGGCCATTGGGCTGGTCATCGTCGATCACGCATTGACACCAGTGCAGCAGCGCAATCTGGAAAAGGAATGGAACGTCAAGGTCATCGACCGGACCGGTCTCATTCTCGAAATTTTCGGTGAACGCGCGCGCACCAAGGAAGGCGCCTTGCAGGTCGAACTGGCGCATCTGAATTATCAGAAAGGCCGTCTGGTCAGAAGCTGGACCCACCTTGAGCGTCAGCGCGGTGGTGGTGGCTTCCTCGGTGGTCCTGGTGAAACCCAGATTGAAGCCGACCGCCGCTTGCTGCAGGACAAGATTCTGAAGATCAAGCGCGAGCTTGAAACGGTGGTGCGAACCCGCACGCTGCATCGTCAGAAGCGGCGCAAAGTACCGCATCCGATTGTAGCGCTTGTCGGCTATACAAACGCCGGAAAGTCTACGCTTTTCAACCGCATGACGGGTGCGGAAGTGCTGGCCGAAGACATGCTCTTCGCCACGCTTGATCCGACATTGCGCCGCATCCGCCTTCCGCATGGCGAAACGGTTATCCTGTCGGATACGGTCGGTTTCATCTCGAACCTGCCGCACCATCTCGTCGCTGCATTCCGCGCCACGCTCGAAGAAGTGGTGGAGGCCGATCTGATCCTGCATGTCCGCGATATTTCCGATCCGGACAATGCCGCGCAGGCGGAAGATGTTGAAAGCATTCTTGCCGGGCTGGGCATCGAGCCGCAGGACCGCAAGCGTGTCGTCGAAATCTGGAACAAGATCGACAATCTCGACGAAAGCGGACGTGAAGCTGCCATGCGCCTTGCAGCCGCCGGTAGCGAGGAGGGACGTCCAATCCCTCTTTCAGCCATCACCGGTGAAGGCGTTGACAGATTGCTTTCGCTCATCGAAACACGGATAGCGGGTTCGCTCGGCCCTGTTGACGTCTTGCTGTCTCCTTTCGAGCTGCATCTTCTCGACTGGATTTACCAGCATGGCAGCAGCGTCGAACGCGAGGATCTGGAAGACGGTTCCGTTCGCATCAAGGCGCGGTTGACCGAAGTTGCGCGCAAAACGCTGGACGAGAAGCGCGGCATTCGCCCCGAAAAGCCGGATTCGGATTGGGAGTGAGGCCGCTAATGTGGTGGATTTGAAGTTCCTGTCATTTGCGTGGCATCCGTGTTCAGGAACTTCAAATTCGTAAACCACACTAGATTCAATATGTTACTAGTGTGGCTTTGAATCCGAAATTTGTACACAACCTTGCTCCCGAGTGAGACCAATTTCGGATTCGCCACACTGGTGCTGCGCCACTTGCGGAACAGGGGCGCAACGCCCTATGTATGGAACACTCACGATTCAGAACTATTCACTTCGCCATAAATATATCCAGAGGCCCATAATGAGAGATCCGATCGAAACCGTCATGAACCTCGTCCCGATGGTGGTTGAGCAGACCAACCGTGGCGAACGGGCCTATGATATTTTCTCGCGCCTTCTCAAGGAGCGCATCATCTTCGTGAACGGACCGGTAGAAGACGGAATGTCTATGCTGGTTTGCGCACAGCTTCTCTTTCTCGAGGCAGAAAACCCGAAGAAAGAGATCAACATGTACATCAATTCGCCTGGCGGCGTCGTAACCTCCGGCATGGCGATCTATGACACGATGCAGTTCATCCGTCCGCCGGTTTCCACGCTTTGCATGGGGCAGGCCGCATCGATGGGATCGCTGCTCCTGACCGCCGGTGCGACAGGCCAGCGTTATGCGCTGCCGAATGCCCGGATCATGGTTCACCAGCCATCGGGCGGTTTCCAGGGACAGGCGTCGGATATCGAACGTCATGCGCAGGACATCATCAAGATGAAGCGCCGCCTGAACGAGATCTACGTCAAGCACACGGGCCGCGATTACGAGACGATCGAACGCACGCTCGACCGCGACCATTTCATGACCGCGCAGGAAGCGCTCGAATTCGGCCTTATCGACAAGGTGGTTGAATCGCGCGACGTGGGCGCGGACGAATCGAAGTAAGAGCCGGAATCTCCGGCTCGCACCTGTTTTTAGCGCCCCTTGCCACAAAAGGGGCCCAATTCTTGCAACTACGTGATGGTTAACGCGCCGCGTTAAGCATCTGTTGGGGTTCGGGGCGCTAAACTTGGTCAGATTATGCCGAATCTTTGCCGGGAACTTATTTTTCATTTGTTCGGCGGTGCAGCTTCTGCAAAAGTCGCCAAATGGCTCCTTCGGTCGGGGAGCCATACGGTGACAGGAATCCTGAGACTACAGGCCCTAGACGACGGGTAGCGCGTATCTGCTGCTGTCGTGACCGGCGGGAGGCGCGTTTCTCCTCCAGCACTGGGTCCGAACCGGAAGAAACGATCGATTTGAACGCCCAAGGTTCATTTCGGTCAATTGAAAGGAAACTGCGATGAGCAAAGTCAGCAACAGCGGCGGCGATTCCAAGAATACGCTTTATTGCTCGTTCTGCGGCAAAAGCCAGCATGAAGTGCGCAAGCTGATTGCAGGCCCGACCGTTTTCATCTGCGACGAGTGCGTCGAACTCTGCATGGACATCATCCGCGAGGAAAACAAATCCTCGATGGTGAAGTCGCGCGAGGGCGTGCCTACGCCGCAGGAAATCATGGCCGTTCTTGACGATTACGTCATTGGCCAGAAGGATGCCAAGCGCGTTCTGTCGGTTGCGGTACACAATCACTACAAGCGTCTCGCCCATCAGTCCAAGAGCAGCGATATCGAGCTTGCGAAGTCGAACATTCTTCTCGTCGGCCCGACGGGTTGCGGCAAGACCTATCTTGCCCAGACGCTCGCACGCATCATCGATGTGCCATTCACCATGGCCGATGCGACGACACTGACGGAAGCAGGCTATGTCGGTGAAGATGTCGAGAACATCATCCTGAAGCTGCTTCAGGCCGCCGACTACAACGTGGAACGCGCACAGCGCGGCATCGTCTATATCGACGAAGTCGACAAGATCAGCCGCAAGTCGGATAACCCGTCCATCACGCGCGACGTGTCGGGCGAGGGCGTCCAGCAGGCGCTTCTGAAGATCATGGAAGGCACCGTCGCTTCCGTGCCGCCACAGGGTGGCCGCAAGCATCCGCAGCAGGAGTTCCTGCAGGTGGACACGACGAACATCCTCTTCATCTGCGGCGGCGCTTTTGCCGGTCTCGACAAGATCATCTCCGCACGTGGCGAGAAGACGTCCATCGGCTTCGGCGCCACCGTTCGTTCGGTTGATGAGCGCCGTATCGGTGATGTCTTCAAGGAACTGGAGCCCGAAGATCTTCTGAAATTCGGCCTCATTCCGGAATTCGTCGGTCGTCTGCCGGTGATCGCGACGCTCGAAGACCTCGATGTCGATGCTCTGGTGCAGATCCTGACCGAGCCGAAGAATGCGCTCGTGAAGCAGTATCAGCGCCTGTTCGACATGGAAAGCGTCGAGCTCAGCTTCCACGACGACGCCCTGCGGGCGATTGCCAACAAGGCAGTCGAGCGCAAGACGGGTGCACGCGGTCTGCGCTCGATCATGGAAAAGATCCTGCTCGACACGATGTTCGAGCTGCCGACGCTGGAAGGCGTGCAGGAAGTGGTCATTTCCGGCGATGTGGTGGATGGCAGTGCCCGTCCGCTCTATATCTACGCCGAGCGCCAAGACGAAAAGGGTAATGTTTCTGCTTAAAGCATTTCCTGCAAAAGTGCGTAGCGGTTTTGCGTAGGATAATGCGCAAGACAGCGTTTAGAGCGGTGACAATTAATCCATAAAAAGGCCGCGTTAGCGGCCTTTTTCATGTGCAGACTTGCGTCGGGCCGATCCTGTCACTATTGCAGGCGCAGCAATCGGGGTACAGCCTAAGCTAGATATTGTACTTGGTGACGGTACAGCGCAGGATAGATGACGATTCTATGAAAGCCATCCCGCTACAGGCTATTGAATTGCCGGGTTCGGCTCTCCAAGTATGGACCGAAGCACATTCGTGACCTGCCTCATGATGAAAGGGGGCGCGGAGGTGGCAGTCAGGTTGAAAGACCTGAGAAAGGACTGAGTTATGACGGGTACTGAACAGAAGACCCCATTGGGTGGTTCTGAAGCGGGCGGTTCGGACGGGCTCTATGCCGTTTTGCCGTTGCGTGACATCGTCGTTTTCCCGCATATGATCGTTCCGCTTTTTGTCGGCCGCGAAAAGTCCATTCGCGCGCTGGAGGAAGTGATGGGCGTGGATAAGCAGATTCTGCTTGCCACCCAGAAAAACGCTGCCGATGACGATCCGGCACCGGACGCGATTTATGAAATCGGCACGATTGCCAACGTATTGCAGCTCCTGAAGCTGCCGGACGGCACCGTCAAGGTGCTGGTCGAAGGTACGGCGCGCGCCAAGGTTTCCAAGTTTACCGACCGCGAAGATTATCACGAGGCCTATGCTGCGGCTTTGCCGGAGCCTGAAGAAGATGCCGTCGAGATCGAGGCGCTTGCCCGCTCGGTGGTTTCCGACTTCGAAAACTACGTCAAGCTGAACAAGAAGATTTCGCCGGAAGTGGTTGGCGCCGCCAGCCAGATCGACGACTATTCCAAGCTTGCCGATACGGTTGCCTCGCATCTCGCGATCAAGATTCCCGAGAAGCAGGAAATGCTGTCGATCCTCTCGGTGCGCGAGCGCCTTGAGAAGGCACTTTCCTTCATGGAAGCCGAAATTTCGGTTCTCCAGGTTGAGAAGCGTATCCGCAGCCGCGTCAAGCGCCAGATGGAGAAGACGCAGCGCGAATACTATCTCAACGAGCAGATGAAGGCGATCCAGAAGGAGCTTGGCGATGGCGAGGACGGTCGCGATGAAGCGGCTGAACTAGAAGAGCGCATCAACAAGACCAAGCTCTCCAAGGAAGCCCGCGAAAAGGCCCAGGCTGAGCTGAAAAAGCTGCGCAGCATGAGCCCGATGTCTGCCGAAGCAACGGTCGTCCGCAACTATCTCGACTGGCTGCTGTCCATTCCGTGGGGCAAAAAGTCGAAGATCAAGCAGGACCTAAACTTTGCCGAAGGCGTACTCGGTGATGATCACTTTGGTCTCGAAAAGGTCAAGGAGCGCATTGTCGAGTATCTCGCGGTGCAGGCTCGCTCGACCAAGATCAAGGGTCCGATCCTCTGCCTCGTCGGACCTCCCGGCGTCGGCAAGACTTCGCTTGCCCGTTCGATTGCCAAGGCTACCGGCCGTGAATATGTCCGTATGTCGCTCGGCGGCGTGCGTGACGAGGCTGAAATCCGCGGTCACCGCCGCACCTATATCGGTTCGATGCCCGGCAAGGTCATCCAGTCGATGAAGAAGGCGAAGAAGTCCAACCCGCTCTTCCTGCTCGATGAAATCGACAAGATGGGCCAGGATTTCCGAGGCGATCCGTCATCGGCCATGCTTGAGGTGTTGGATCCGGAACAGAACTCGACCTTCATGGATCACTACCTTGAGGTGGAATATGATCTGTCGAACGTCATGTTCGTGACGACGGCAAATACGCTGAACATCCCCGGTCCATTGCTGGATCGTATGGAAGTCATCCGTATTGCCGGCTACACCGAGGATGAAAAGCTTGAGATCGCCAAGCGACACCTGCTGCCGAAGGCAATCAAGGACCACGCCCTGCAGCCGAAGGAGTTTTCGGTCACGGACGATGCGCTGCGCAATGTTATCCGCCTTTACACGCGGGAAGCAGGTGTGCGTAACCTCGAACGCGAACTGATGACTCTGGCACGTAAGGCCGTGACCGAAATCCTGAAGTCGAAGAAGAAGTCTGTGAAAGTCACCGACAAGAACCTCTCCGACTATCTGGGTGTCGAGCGTTTCCGCTTCGGTCAAATCGATGGCGAAGATCAGGTTGGCGTTGTGACAGGCCTTGCCTGGACGGAAGTTGGCGGCGAATTGCTGACCATCGAAGGTGTCATGATGCCCGGCAAGGGCCGCATGACCGTCACGGGTAACCTCCGTGACGTGATGAAGGAATCGATCTCCGCAGCGGCTTCCTATGTCCGCTCCCGTGCCATCGATTTCGGCATCGAGCCTCCGCTGTTCGACAAGCGCGACATCCATGTGCACGTACCGGAAGGTGCAACACCGAAGGACGGTCCGTCCGCCGGTATCGCCATGGTCACGGCGATCGTATCCGTGCTGACCGGTATTCCGGTTCGCAAGGACATCGCAATGACAGGCGAAGTCACCCTGCGCGGTCGTGTCCTGCCAATCGGCGGCTTGAAGGAAAAGCTCCTCGCGGCTCTGCGCGGCGGCATCAAGAAGGTTCTGATCCCGGAAGAAAACGCCAAGGATCTGGCGGATATTCCGGACAATGTGAAGAACAATCTTGAGATCGTTCCGGTGTCTCGCGTGGGTGAAGTCCTCAGGCACGCCCTTGTTCGCGAGCCTGAGCCGATTGAATGGACTGAGCCGGCAACCCCGGCGACCGTGCCTTCGGTTGAGGAAGAAGCAGGGGTTTCGACCGCCCATTAAGGCATTTCCGGCAAACATGCGAAGCAGTTTGCTTACGGGTAATGCCCTGAAATGAGCTTCCGGCAGGCGATTCTGATTCAGTCGGATTGCCCCGCTGAAAGGTGTCTATCAGGACCAACAATCGAAATGCCGGGCAAATTGCCCGGCATTTCTGTGTTTAACCCCGGTTTTCCGGGGTTTTTTCACGTTGACAGGCTTGGTTTGTGAACCGATTTGAATAAACTCCGACCAATCCGGTCACGTTATCCGTTCCGGTAGATAAAGAAAGGAAATGCCAATGAACAAGAACGAATTGGTTGCCGCAGTTGCGGAAAAGGGCGGTTTGACGAAGGCTGATGCCGGTACTGCTGTTGACGCCGTACTCGCCGCTGTTACCGGCGCCCTGAAGGCTGGTGAAGAAGTCCGTCTGCCTGGCTTCGGCGTTTTCTCCGTTTCGCATCGCGCTGCCTCGACCGGCCGTAACCCATCGACCGGCAAGGAAGTTGCTATTCCGGCTCGCAACGTGCCGAAGTTCTCGGCTGGCAAGGGCCTGAAGGACGCCGTAAACGGCTAATCATGATCTGGAGAGTGAAAGCTCTTCGAACGGATCGTGACATTAAATTTCCAGCCATCGCGGCATGATCGCGAATGGCTGTCGAGAAGGCCCGGTTCAGCCGGGCTTTTTTCGTTGATGCGTGAAAAACGTCACGCCTAGTTGAGGACCGAAAATCTGCTAGCATCAGTACGGGTATGCTTATCACGAAGCAAGATGATCTACTTGCTCAAAATTTGAACCCTTCTGGTGCGCCTATGCAGATTGATAAAGACGATGAAGCCGCATTGTACGAAGCGTTTCAGCGAGAGAATGACGGAGGCTTAATAACTCCGGCAATAGGTGATGTACCGAGCCTTGAGTTTTCAAACGACGATGCGGTGCATGACTGCCGAATATGGGAAGGTTATCTCGATGCGAGCATTTTGCTCTTGGAAAAAGCCACGCAGGATTGGCCTCGTTCCAATAACCTTGTTTTTCCCGGTTTGTTTAATCTTCGTCATGCGATGGAAGTCGCTCTGAAGTGGCTTATTAAGTATGCAGGAGGAACCGTTCCCAAGCGTGCTGGACACAATCTTAGTGTCTTGATTGACGCATTTCGGGATACCGCCGTAAATTTAGATGAAGAAAGAACATATATATCAGAATGTTTTCTAGAGCGTATCTCTGAAATCGCGGCTCTTGACCCCCGTTCGGTGACTTTCCGTTATTCTCAGGAACATGATGGAACTTCCATAAGAATAGCTTCCGCGCCTTGGAATATACGTTCTCTTTATTTTGCTGTTTCGGACTTCGGTGTGATCTTGGACAATCTATCAAGCCGCATTGAACAGAGCTGGCTGGAGCATGATCAACCGGACGGTCCATGATCTTGAATGTACTCGACATAATTCAAACTGAAAAAGCCGGACACTAGGTCCGGCTTACTTCCAATACTTCCCATAATCAATCTACTGCCTATTCAGCAGCCTCTGAACTACGCTTGGGGCGACGTTCCAGCAGTTCCTTCAGGAAGTGGCCGGTGTAGGAGCGTTTCTCCTGCACGATGTCTTCCGGACGGCCCACGGCGACAATCTCGCCGCCGCCATCGCCACCTTCCGGTCCAAGGTCGATCACCCAGTCTGCAGTCTTGATGACTTCGAGATTATGCTCGATCACTACGACCGTGTTGCCCTGTTCGACCAGCTCGTGCAGCACTTCCAAAAGTTTTGCCACGTCGTGGAAGTGCAGGCCGGTTGTCGGTTCGTCCAGAATATAAAGCGTACGGCCCGTTGCGCGGCGCGACAGTTCCTTGGCAAGCTTTACGCGCTGCGCCTCACCGCCCGAAAGCGTCGTCGCCTGCTGGCCAACCTTGATATAGCCGAGGCCGACCTTGACGAGCGTTTCAAGCTTGTCGCGCACCGCAGGCACGGCGGAGAAGAACTCCGCGCCTTCCTCGACCGTCATGTCCAGCACATCGGCGATAGACTTGCCCTTGAACAGGACTTCCAGTGTTTCGCGGTTGTAGCGCTTGCCGTGACAGACGTCGCAAGTCACATAGACATCCGGCAGGAAGTGCATCTCAATCTTGATGACGCCATCGCCCTGGCAAGCCTCGCAGCGCCCGCCCTTCACGTTGAACGAGAAGCGGCCCGGCTGATAGCCGCGCGCCTTGGCTTCCGGCAGGCCCGCGAACCAGTCGCGGATCGGCGTGAAGGCGCCGGTATAGGTTGCCGGATTGGAGCGCGGGGTGCGGCCAATCGGCGACTGATCGATATCGATCACCTTGTCGAGGAATTCCAGCCCCTCGATGCGGTCATGCTCTGCCGGATGCTCACGCGAACCCATGATGCGGCGCGAGGCGGCCTTAAACAGGGTTTCGATCAGGAAGGTGGATTTGCCACCGCCTGAAACGCCAGTGACGGCGGTGAAGGTTCCAAGCGGAATATCCGCCGAGACATTTTTCAGGTTATTGCCGCGCGCGCCCACCACGCGAATGCGCTTGGACTTGGAAATCTTGCGGCGTTCCGCCGGGACGGCAACTTCCATTGCACCCGACAGATATTTGCCGGTCAGCGAGTTCGCATTGGACATTACGTCCTGCGGCGACCCTTGAGCGATGATCTTGCCGCCATGGACGCCAGCCGCCGGACCGATATCGACCACATAATCTGCGGTCAGGATCGCGTCTTCGTCATGTTCGACCACGATGACCGTATTGCCGAGATCGCGCAGATGGCGCAGCGTGTCGAGAAGACGCGCATTGTCCCGCTGATGCAGGCCAATGGACGGTTCGTCCAGCACGTAAAGCACCCCGGTCAGGCCGGAGCCGATCTGCGAGGCAAGACGGATACGCTGGCTTTCACCGCCCGACAGCGTGCCGGAATTGCGTGCCAGCGTCAGATAGTCGAGGCCGACATCATTGAGGAACTGCAGCCGCTCGCGGATTTCCTTGAGGATGCGGGCGGCAATCTCGCGCTGCTTGTCGTTAAAGCTGCTGTCAATGTCGCGGAACCAGGCGTCGGCCTTGCGGATCGACATTTCCGTGATCTCGCCAACATGCTTCATGCCAACCTTGACCGCCAGCGCTTCCGGCTTCAGGCGGTAGCCGTTACAGGACGGGCAGGGCGTCGAGGCCATGAAGCGCTCGATATCTTCACGCGACCAGGCGGAGTCGGTCTCCTTCCAGCGGCGCTCCAGATTGGGGATCACGCCTTCAAAAGGCTTCGTTGTCTGGTAGGAGCGCAGGCCGTCATCATACTGGAAGGTGATTTCCTTGCCCTTGGTGCCATAAAGAATGGCCTGCTGTGCTTCTTCCGAAAGATCGGCCCAGCGTGCGCCGATCTTGAAGCCATAGGCTTTGCCCAGCGCTTCCAGCGTCTGATTGTAGTAGGGCGACGAGGACCGCGCCCACGGAGCAATCGCGCCGTCCTTCAAAACCGCCGTTTCGTCGGGAACGATCAGGTTCGGATCGATGGCCTGCTGCGTGCCGAGACCATCGCAGGTCGGGCAGGCGCCGAACGGGTTGTTGAACGAGAACAGGCGCGGTTCGATTTCAGGAATTGTGAAACCGGAAACCGGGCAGGCAAACTTTTCCGAAAACAGAATGCGCTCATGCGTTTCGTTGGCGGACTTGTTGGCAGCACCGCCTTCAGCCGTTTCTTCCGGCGGCAGAGGCATGTCGGCAAACTCGGCAACGGCCAGACCTTCGGCAAGCTTGAGGCAGGTTTCAAGACTGTCGGCGAGGCGGGTCGACAGGTCAGGGCGCACCACGACACGGTCCACCACGACATCGATGTCGTGCTTGTACTTCTTGTCGAGCGCCGGAACGTCGGCGATTTCATAGAAGGTGCCGTCCACCTTGACGCGCTGAAAGCCCTTCTTCTGAAGTTCCGCCAGCTCCTTCTTGTACTCGCCCTTGCGGCCGCGAACGATGGGCGCGAGGATATAAAGGCGCGTGCCTTCTTCCAGCGCCATGACGCGATCAACCATCTGGCTGACCGTCTGGCTTTCGATGGGAAGGCCGGTCGCTGGCGAATAGGGCACGCCTACGCGCGCAAAGAGCAGGCGCATATAGTCGTAAATTTCGGTGACAGTGCCAACCGTCGAGCGCGGATTGCGGCTCGTCGTCTTTTGTTCGATAGAGATGGCGGGCGACAGGCCGTCGATCTGGTCGACATCCGGCTTCTGCATCATTTCCAGAAACTGGCGCGCATAGGCCGAAAGGCTTTCGACATAGCGGCGCTGGCCTTCCGCATAGATCGTGTCAAAGGCAAGCGAGGATTTGCCCGAGCCGGAAAGCCCCGTCATCACGATCAGCTTGTCACGAGGCAGATCGAGATCGACATTTTTCAGATTGTGTTCGCGCGCGCCACGTATGGAAATGAATTTCTGATCGCTCATTCCGCGTCCTGCCTGCTCATGATGCCATGGATAAACTGGCGCCGAATGATGAAACACGTCGCGCCGGTGTCTAATATGGGGTGAAACCCTCCAATAAGAAGGGGGCTCCGGTCATTCATCGGTGCACTCTTATCATTAGAACAAATATCGAACAACCAGCCTTCTGATAGGCGATACGAAATGTGAACGCAAGAGCGTTGACTGTCACTCCTGACAGGAGCAGACTATCCTTACTCGCTGATAGCGGAGAGGTGCCGCGGTGGGATGACACGGCATCGGCAAGAGGTCCGCAGGAGGCGGGGAGACCCTGTAGGGAGGTAAAGGAGCATGAGTCCACCTGACTACGTTGCCTAGCTTTCACGGAGATGAAAGCACAATCCGTTTCGGTCGCGGCAGCATCTTTTCGCAAGGAATGATGCCTCGTTGATCGAAAGTGTGATTGCCGACAATTTGAATTTGCGCGGAATGCAAATGGCCGTGCGCCTTTGTGATCCGAAAAGACCTGCCGACGAATTAATGTCGACACATGAGCATTGCTCAATCCCCTAAGCCCTGCGCGCCAAAGATACAGTGAGCGGCAGGGCTTTTCCTTGGAAGCTGATCCGGTTTGCAAGGCGCAAGCAGCCATTGCTTCATGAAGGCGACCGGCAAGGCTGTTTTGAAATTATGGCAGATGCAGTTTTCGGCTCTGAAATGAGGAAAACTGCATTTTCAGCACAGGAAATGGTGCAAAAAGCCACTGGAATTTGTGGCGAGCGCAAGGCTTTTTGATGTCGGAAGGTTGCATTTTGAACAAAACAAGAACATAAACTCTGTGGACATCAACAAATTCACCGACCCGGATTGAGCACGTTTTGAGCCAGTCCTGTAAGGTGAACATATGAGTTTCTGGTGATGGCGCATCGTTGCGCCTGATCTTTCGTTTGGAACGTGCCTCTTGTCCGTGCGAAGCCGTGCGGAAAGAGCGTGCATGCAAGACCCGGAGTAATTTTTCGATGGCTGGTAGCGTCAACAAAGTCATTCTGGTCGGCAATCTTGGTGCCGATCCGGAAATTCGTCGTCTGAATTCGGGCGATGTGGTTGCCAATCTGCGCATTGCAACGTCGGAAAGCTGGCGCGACCGCCAGAGCGGCGAACGCAAGGACCGCACCGAATGGCACAGCGTTGTCATTTTCAATGAAAACCTTGCCAAGGTCGCCGAGCAATATCTGAAAAAGGGCGCCAAGGTTTATATCGAAGGCGCACTCCAGACCCGCAAGTGGCAGGATCAGAACGGCAATGACCGTTACTCGACGGAAGTCGTGCTGCAGAAGTTCCGTGGCGAACTGCAGATGCTCGACAGCCGTGGCGAAGGCGGCGGTGAAGGCCGTTCGTTCGGCGGCGGTGGCGGCAACCGTAACCAGATGTCTGACTATTCCGGTGGCGGCGGTGATTTCGGCTCGTCTGGCCCGTCTTCAGGTGGTGGCGGCGGCGGCGGTTTCTCGCGCGATCTGGACGATGAAATTCCGTTCTGAGAACGGATGTAATCCAGTTTATAAGTTAAATGCGATAAGGCGCTGTTTTACAGCGCCTTTTCTATTGGATCATACTTCCGATTCTCTAGGAAACATGCTGTCTGATCGCGAGTTCGTCAGCGCGACTTGCCCTCAGATGTAATCTGCTCACCGTCCTCTTTGGTGAACGATGCGACCGGGTTTTCCAAAAGCGGCAGAACCAGCTCAGAGGGACGGCAAAGCCTGGTGCCACGAGGCGTCTCGACAATGGGCCGGTTGATCAGGATCGGATGAGCCATCATGAAGTCGATCAGCTCGTCATTAGTCCATTTTGGATCGGACAGTCCGAGTTCGGTATAGGGTGTGCCTTTCTCGCGCAGCAGTTCGCGTGGTGTCATGTTCATTGCCGCCAGCAGACCGAGCAGACGTTCCCGCGTGGGCGGATTCTGCACATATTCGACTATGACGGGCTCTTCGCCACTGGCGCGGATCATTGCCAGCGTATTGCGCGAGGTGCCGCATTTCGGATTGTGAAAAATAGTGACGGTCATCGGGAGTTTCCTGTCTGTGTCGAAAGCACCATACGTGGTTGGCACCAGCGTGGTTCAGTTCATATCATTCATCTGCGGGTCACCGGGATAAGTGTCGATAGCAAACTCCATATTATCGGCTGAAAACCGTGTCAGCGAATACTGGATGGGTACACCGTCAGTGTTCACATTGATTGCCTTGGCCGTCAGCACAATGGCGCCGGGCGAAAGCTTCAAATGTTTCAGATCATCCGAATCCGCATGGCGAGCGGATATGATTGTCGATTTACGGAAGTAGTCGGCAATGCCTGCTTTTCGGAAAGCCACGGTTATTGAACCGCTTGCCGCATAATCCTCGGCGATTTCTGGAAATTGTTCGGCACTGATCCAGAGTGTTGCGCGCGAGACCGGGCGTCCGTCGGCACTATGCAAGGTTTCCAGCCGCATGACTGGGGAACCGGGCTCGATCTCAAGAGCCTCGGCGATATCCGGAGAGGCGGGCATAGTGCCGGAAGCAAGCAATGCGCCCTGCATGTCCCGCACCTGTGAAGCCAGCGACTGCGAGATACGGGTACGGCGTCCAATCTGGTAGGTCAGTCGCTTTGCATTGGCAACAAAGGTGCCGCGACCTTGCTCGGCACGCAGCACGCCTTCCTGCGTCAGCGCGGCAATGGCACTGCGCACCGTATGGCGATTGACCCCAAACCTGTCGGCAAGTTCCATCTCGGCAGGCATGCGCGCACCGGACTGAAGCTTCCCCGCCATGATGTCGCCGCGTATCTCGTCGGCAATCTGCCGCCAGATCGCCACACCGCTGTTTCTCTCAATTCTTCTGGTCTTTGTCATCAACTGTCATCGTCCTGTCATTGGCAGGGTGTATTCATTCTGGTATTGTATAGTTGTCTATATAACTAGACAAATTGGAAGAGCAAGTCAACAAGATCTCAAAGGGCAGGGAAGCTCATGTACGGTACGGAGCAGAGTGCGAAGGGAGGCGGAGCCGGTTCCGCCACTGAAAGCAGAAAGGCGCCAGATCCAGTTCAAGCCGCAAGGCAGGCGAGCATGGCGGTTCTTGCGCGTGCAAGTGGCGAAGAGCTGCAAGCCTTCTGGCAGGCATGGTCGGACAAGCCTGAATTCGAGGTTCTACGCGGACCGGAAACCGGCCTTGTAATGCTGCGCGGCCGCATTGGCGGCGGCGGCGCACCTTTCAATGTAGGCGAGGCAACGGTAACGCGCGCTACGGTGCGGCTCTCCGACGGCTCGGTCGGTCACTCTTATGCACTTGGTCGCGATCAGGAAAAGGCACGCCTTGCCGCTCTTTTCGATGCGCTGTGGCTGGATGAAGGCCAACGCGATGCGGTGGAGACGCAGGTGCTGAATGTCCTGCGCAAGCGGCTCGACGACGCCGACGCCACGCTGCGCAGCGAAGCTGCCGCCACCAAGGTTGATTTCTTCACAATGGTCCGGGGAGACAATTAATGCTTCCTTCTTCTGTAAACAGTACTTCCTCCGCGTTCGAGGGCGGCTTTGCCGATCCGGTGACGGATGCACAGTCGGCATTCCATGCCGTCATGCATGCCATGGCCAATCCCGGCCGCATCTATCCTCTGGCTCGCGCAGCCACCCCACCGCAGCCGCTGACGCCTGAACTGGGCGTTATTGCAGCACCCCTGCTCGATCATGACGCGACGGTCTGGTGCGATGCAGCGATAGCTACCGATCAAGATGCAACCGCCTGGCTTACTTTTCACACCGGTGCGCCGCGTGTCGATGATACAGACGCCGCGCAATTCGCTCTGATCAGCAATGTTTCCCTGCTGCCGTCCCTGGCAGAGTTTTCACAGGGCGACGCCGAGTTTCCTGATCGTTCGACAACCATTGTCCTTGCTGTTGCATCGCTGACAAGCGGGCAGGGCTTTGTGCTCAAAGGCCCCGGTATCGATGGTGAACGTGCGCTTCACGTCGAAGGTCTGCCGCAGGACTTCATCAATCAATGGCGCGAGAACGGTGCGCAATATCCGCTGGGCGTTGATCTTGTTCTGGTCTGCGACGGTGCTGTTGCAGCGCTTCCCCGCACAACGCGCGTAAGCAATCTGGAGGGCTGAAAATGTATGTTGCCGTAAAGGGTGGCGAAACAGCCATCCGCAATGCCCACCGTCTTCTTGATGATCGCCGTCGCGGCGACCGCTCGGTCCCGGCACTGCGTCTCGATCAGATTGTCGAGCAGCTTGCGCTGGCGGTCGATCGCGTCATGGCCGAGGGTTCGCTTTATGATCGCGAACTGGCCGCACTTGCCGTCCGTCAGTCCCGTGGCGATCTGATCGAAGCAATCTTTCTGGTGCGCGCCTACCGTACCACCTTGCCGCGCTTTGGCTATTCCCGCCCGATGGAAACAGCCCAGATGCTGATCGAGCGTCGCATTTCGGCGACCTATAAGGATTTGCCCGGTGGCCAGCTTCTGGGACCGACTTTCGATTATACGCATCGGCTTCTTGATCCGGATCTGGCAGGCGATGTGGCCGTGCCGGAACCGGAAATGCGTGAAGCTGAAATCCAGGAAACTCCACGTGTAACCGATATTCTCGGTGTCAACGGGATGATCGAGGATGACGGCTCTCTGCCGGAAGGTCACGAACCGGGCGACCTGACCCGCGAACCCTGGACATTTCCGATGGAACGCGACCTGCGCCTTCAGGCACTGGCGCGTGGCGATGAAGGCTTCCTGCTGGCGCTCGGCTATTCCACCCAGCGCGGCTATGGCAATAACCATCCTTTCGTCGGCGAAATCCGCATTGGCGAAGTGGATGTCGAGTTCGACGTGCCGGAACTTGGCTTTGCCGTTTCGCTCGGTCGCGTACAACTGACCGAATGCCAGATGGTCAACCAGTTCAAGGGCTCGGCCAAGCAGCCACCGCAATTCACACGCGGCTACGGGCTGGTGTTCGGCCAGAGTGAGCGCAAGGCCATGTCCATGTCGCTCTGCGACCGTGCGCTGCGTGTTCGCGAGTTCGATACGGATGTGACCGCTCCCGCACAGGATGAGGAATTCGTCATCTCCCATTCCGACAATGTGCAGTCCACCGGTTTCGTTGAGCATCTGAAACTGCCGCATTACGTGGATTTCCAGGCAGAACTCGATCTCATCCGCCGTATGCGTGCGGAATATGACCAAGCGCACAACCAGATGAAAGAGGCCGCAGAATGAGCGATCTGGCCAATTACAACTTCGCCTATCTGGACGAGCAGACCAAGCGGATGATCCGCCGCGCCATCCTGAAGGCCATTGCCGTTCCCGGCTATCAGGTGCCTTTCGCCAGCCGTGAAATGCCGATGCCCTATGGCTGGGGCACCGGCGGTGTGCAGGTAACCGCCTCGATCATCGGGCCGGACGATGTGCTGAAGGTCATCGATCAGGGGGCCGACGATACGACCAATGCCGTCTCCATCCGCGCTTTCTTCCAGAAAACAGCCGATGTTGCCGTGACGACCCATACGGGCGAGGCGACCATCATCCAGACCCGTCACCGCATTCCGGAATATCCGCTGACCGAAGGGCAAGTGATCGTCTATCAGGTGCCGATCCCCGAGCCGTTGCGTTTTCTGGAACCGCGCGAAACCGAAACCCGCAAGATGCACGCACTTGCCGAATATGGGCTCATGCATGTGAAGCTCTACGAAGACATTGCGCGTCACGGCCATATCGCCAAGACCTACGATTATCCGGTGATGATCGAGGGGCGCTATGTGATGGCGCCTTCGCCGACGCCTAAATTCGACAATCCGAAAATGCATATGTCTCCGGCATTGCAATTGTTCGGTGCCGGTCGCGAAAAGCGCATCTATGCCGTTCCGCCTTACACGCAGGTGGTGAGCCTCGACTTCGAGGATCATCCGTTCGAAGTGCAGAAGTTCAAGGAACCCTGTGCGCTGTGCGGTGCGAAGGGCGTCTATCTGGACGAAGTCGTACTCGATGATCGCGGCGGCTCGATGTTTGTGTGCTCCGACACTGATTTTTGCGAAGACCGTCAGGCCAACGGCCATTTCGGTCATCTGGCTGCGAACAATGAGGCCGCGGCCAAGGAGACAGTAAAATGAACAGCGAACCCCTGCTGAGAGTAAACAGCCTGTCGAAATTTTACGGCAATCGCCGGGGCTGTGCGGACATTTCCTTCAATCTGTGGCCGGGCGAAGTGCTGGCCATCGTCGGCGAATCCGGTTCCGGCAAAACGACGCTCCTGAACAGTCTGGCAACCCGTCTGGAACCGACGTCCGGCACGGTTGAATACCGGATGCGTGACGGTGAATTCCGCGATCTCTACAAGATCGGCGAGGCGGAACGCCGTTTCCTGATGCGGACCGACTGGGGTTTTGTGCACCAGAACCCGGCAGACGGATTGCGCATGACGGTTTCGGCTGGCGCCAATGTCGGCGAACGTCTGATGGCTGTTGGTGAGCGCCATTATGGCAATATCCGCTCGACGGCCACGGAATGGCTCGGTCGTGTCGAAATAGCTTCCGACCGTATCGACGATCAGCCACGCGCCTTCTCCGGTGGTATGCGCCAGCGCTTGCAGATTGCCCGCAATCTGGTGACTGCGCCGCGTCTTGTTTTCATGGATGAACCGACCGGCGGTCTCGACGTGTCCGTGCAGGCACGTCTTCTCGACCTGTTGCGCGGTCTGGTGAGTGATCTTGGTCTCTCGGTGATTATCGTTACTCACGATCTCGCCGTGGCCCGACTTCTGTCCCATCGCATCATGGTCATGAAAGACGGCCATATTGTCGAACAGGGCCTGACCGACCGCGTTCTGGATGACCCGCAGGCGCCTTACACGCAGCTTCTTGTGTCATCTATATTGCAGGTTTAGTAAACTAAGACAGATATTTATCGCACGTTGTTCCTAAATTAGCCGAACTTCTTGCGTGAGGTGAAAAATGTCTATGTTGCAAATATCAGCCCCGCTTGCCGTTACCGATGTCACGAAAACCTTCGTCATGCATCTTCAAGGCGGCATTGAACTTCCGGTCGTTCGCGGCGTGAATTTTGAACTCCATGCCGGTGAATGCGCCGTGCTTGGCGGTCCTTCGGGTGCAGGCAAAAGCTCGATCCTGAAAATGGTCTACGGTAATTATGCGGTCAATGGTGGTTCAATCCTGATCCGTCATGCCGACGCGGTTGTCGATCTTGCCACTGCTGATCCGCGTGAAGTGCTGGCGGTGCGTCGTGATACGATTGGTTATGTCAGCCAGTTCCTGCGCACATTGCCGCGTGTGGCGGCAATCGATGTCGTTGCGGAGCCATTGGTGGCTCGTGGAGTTGATCGCGAAGTGGCGCTGAAACGCGCTCGCGAGCTTCTGTCACAACTCAACCTGCCGGAACGTCTGTGGGCCTTGCCGCCTGCAACTTTCTCCGGCGGTGAACAGCAGCGCGTGAACATCGCACGCGGTTTCATCACGGATCATCCGGTACTGCTGCTCGATGAGCCTACCGCCTCGCTCGATGCGAAGAACCGTGCGGTCGTGGTTGATCTCATCAAGACCAAGAAGGAGCAGGGCGTCGCCATGCTCGGCATTTTCCACGATGAGGACGTGCGCACGGAAGTTGCCGACCGGATTATCGACGTGACGGCTTTCTCTCCAAGGGCGGCGGCATGACCAAGCTATCGGTAGAACCGCTGGTGCATGAAACCGCCATCGTCAGCGGTTGCACACTCGGTCGTTATACGGAGATCGGCGAGCGCAGTCGCGTTTCGGAGACTGTGCTCGACGACTATTCCTATCTCGGCGTCGATTGCGAAATCTGGTGTGCGGAAATCGGCAAGTTTTCCAATATCGCCAGCCATGTGCGTATCAACGCCACCAACCATCCGACATGGCGTCCGACGTTGCATCATTTCACCTACCGCGCCGGTGATTACTGGCCGGAAGAAAAGGATGAGACGGAGTTCTTTGATTGGCGTCGCGGCAATGCCGTGAAAATTGGTCACGACACATGGCTCGGCCATGGCTCCACCATCTTGCCGGGTGTGACAGTTGGCAATGGTGCCGTTGTTGGTGCTGGTGCGGTGGTGAGCAAGGACGTGGCCCCCTATACGATCGTGGGCGGCGTACCGGCGCGTCTCATTCGCGAACGCTTCGACGCTGCGACCGGCAATCGTCTGGATCGTCTGGCCTGGTGGGACTGGAGCCATGATCGTCTGCGCGATGCGCTCGATGATTTTCGCGCGCTCGATATCGAAGCTTTCCTATCGAAATATGAAACTGCCGCTAACACAAATGCGGTCATGAAAGAGCTATCCAATGGCTAATGAAATCGTTCTGAAAAATGCGCAGATCGTGCTCGCTGACGAGATTGTTTCCGGTTCAATTTTGATCCGTGACGGCAAAATTGCCGCCATCGATCAAGGCAATGCCAATGGCGGCGATGACATGGACGGCGATTATGTCATTCCGGGTCTCATCGAGTTGCACACCGACCAGCTCGAAAGCCATTATGCGCCGCGCCCGAAAGTGCGCTGGAATGTCGATGCAGCGGTTCAGGCGCATGATGCGCAAGTAGCAGCATCCGGCATTACGACAGTTTTCGATGCGATGCGCGTCGGCACGGACTATGATCGCGACTTCGTGGGCAAGGATATGCGCATGCTTGCGGACGCCATTGAAAGCGGTGTTCGCGAAAATCGCCTGCGTGCAGACCACTTTCTGCATCTACGCTGCGAAGTTTCCTCAGCAGATTGCCTTGAAACATTCGAGCTTTTCGCAGGCGATGACCGCGTCAAACTCGCTTCGCTGATGGATCATGCGCCCGGCCAGCGTCAATTCGTTGATCTTGAGACCTATCGCACTTATTACATGCGCAAGATGAAGCTCACGGATGAGGAGTTCCGGGTGCATTGTGAGAAGCGCATGGCAGATTCCGACGCCTATTCGGCCAGACATCGTCGCGCCATTGCCGAACTGGCGGCGACGCGCGACATCGTTCTGGCCAGCCACGATGATGCGACCTGCGCCCATGTCGATGAATCACTCGACCATGGCGTGCGGATTGCCGAGTTTCCGACCACGATGGAAGCCGCCAATGCTTCCAAAGGCGCAGGCCTCTCGATCCTGATGGGCGCGCCGAACATCGTTCGCGGTGGCTCCCATTCGGGCAATATCGCTGCACGCGATCTCGTCGACAATGGCAGCCTCGACATCCTGTCTTCGGATTACATTCCGTTCAGCCTTATTCAGTCGGCTTTCGGCCTTGCTTCGGGCGAACGTCCGATTGCGCTGCCACAGGCCGTCCGCCTTGTAACAAAGAACCCGGCTGATGCCATGGCCATGGATGATCGCGGCGAAATCGCTATCGGGAAACGTGCCGATCTGGTTCGCGTGCGCCCGAAAGGTGCGATCCCGGTTGTCCGCACTGTCTGGCGCGAAGGCGAACGGGTGCTCTGATGCAAATGCAATCCGATATGCCGAAAGGCTGTTTCGTCGCCGTCGTCGGCCCCAGCGGGGCCGGCAAGGATACGATCATGGATGCAGCGCGTGTGGCCCTTGCGGGCGACACGCGTTTTCATTTTGTACGTCGCATCATCACACGCCCGCAAATGCCGGGAACCGAAGATCATGACAGTCTGGATGAGACGGCATTTGCAAAATCGGCAGGCGAGGGAGCTTTCGCCCTGCACTGGCAGGCACACGGCCTGAGCTATGGCTTGCCGAAATCGATTGAGGATGAAATCGCCGAGGGCACCGTGGTGATAGCCAATGTTTCGCGCCGGGTTCTGGGCGATATCCGCAGGCTCTACACGTCGCGCTCTGTGGTTGTGATAACGGCCCGGCCGGACGTTCTGGCAGAACGGCTTGCATCACGTGGTCGCGAAAGCCGGGACGAAATCGCCGCGCGGCTTGCGCGTGAAGTGAGCTTCGATGACGGTGCCGGGGATGTTGTCACAATAGACAATTCCGGCGATGTCAATGCATCCACAGAGACCTTCCTTCACCATCTGAAGGAAATAACCGCTAAATCAATAGCTTAGGGAAAACACCTGTAGCGGCGTGTAAATTTACACAAACGTCATTATGCTTTCATTGCAGTGTCATGGAAGCAATTCAGAGTAAGCATGAATGGAGACGAATTCATGCTTCAACTGAAAAACATAACGCGCCGCTATAATGACAAGGTGGCGGTTTCGGGTGTGGACCTCGAAATCGAGCCGGGCACGTTTGTGGGAATTATCGGGCGCTCGGGCGCGGGAAAGTCGACGCTGCTGCGTATGATCAATCGCCTTGTCGAGCCGTCCGAGGGAACAATTCACTGGGACGGTCGCGACGTTACCGGGCTCAAGGGTTCGGGGCTGCGTGACTGGCGCGCACAATGCGCGATGATTTTCCAGCATTTCAATCTGGTTGACCGTCTGGATGTTCTGACCAATGTTCTGATGGGGCGTCTCAACTATGTTTCGACGCCGAAATCGCTCCTGCGTATCTGGAGCGATGAAGAACGCCTGATCGCTCTTTCCGCCCTGCAGCAGTTCGACATTGCGCATCTTGCGGCGCACCGCGCTGATGAACTTTCGGGCGGCCAGCAGCAGCGCGTGGCCATTGCCCGTGCGCTCGTCCAGCAGCCGCGCATCATTCTCGCCGACGAGCCGATTGCATCGCTCGATCCGCGCAACACCCGCAGCGTCATGGACGCCCTGCGTCGCATCAATCGCGAGTATGGCATCACGGTTCTCTGCAATCTGCACTCGCTCGATATTGCGCGCAGCTATTGCGACCGCCTCGTCGGCATGTCTGCTGGCAAGATCGTATTCCGCGGCACACCGTCGATGCTGACAGATATGGCATCACGCGACCTTTACGGCATGGAAGCCGCTGACGTCATCGATGCCGATGAGCAGCAGGATGAGCCAATGCCTATGCCAGTTCCGCAGTCGGCTGAAGCCGTTCTGCGCCAGCTTTCCGCCTGAGCGCACAAAGCTCCGGAAAAGAAACACGCTCCAAACTCAGGATTAACAGGAGATACCTATGCTTAACCGTAGAAACTTTCTGGCGGCTGCTGCGCTTACCGCAACGCTGACCATGCCAATGATGGCTTCCACCGCTCAGGCTGCTGACTGGAGCAAGGATTATCCGGAAATCGTTCTGGGCGTGATCCCGGCTGAAAACGCTTCGACCACTTCTGACCGTTATGCGCCTCTGGCAGCTTACCTCGGCAAGGAACTCGGCACGAAGGTCACGCTGCGCGTCGCCAACGACTATGCTGCTGTCATTGAAGGCCAGCGCGCCGGCAACATCCAGATCGCATTCTATGGCCCGGCTTCCTATGCGCGCGCCGTCATGACCGGCGTTGAAACCACTCCGCTCGTCAACCAGCGCCATGACACCGGCGTCAACGGCTATTACTCGGTCGTTTATGTTCGCGCCGACAGCCCGTACCAGAAGATGGACGACCTGAAGGGCAAGACCATTGCTCTCGTCGATCCGAACTCGACCTCGGGCAACAATGCGCCGCGCTTCTTCCTCAACCGCGAAGGCTATAGCGTCGATACGTTCTTCGGTAAGAACTTCTTCGCTGGCAGCCATGAAAACGCAGTCCTCGCACTTGCGCAGGGCACCGCTGACGCCGCTGCCAACTCCTGGAACTCGGAAGACGATTCCAACCTGACCCGTATGGTCAGCCGCGGCGTTCTGAAAGACGCCAACGGCAAGGCAATGACGAAGGACGATTTCCGCGTCATCTTCAAATCGGACTTCCTTCCTGAAGGCCCGTTCGCCGTTCTCAGCACGCTGCCAGACCAGTTGAAGGCAGACATCAAGCAGGCTTTCCTCGACATGCCGACGAAGGACAAGGCTGGCTTTGACGCTCTTTCCGACGGCAAGGACAAGGAATTCGTAGCGACCGAAGCCAAGGAATATGAGCCGATCATCGAGATGCTCAAGTTCAACGACAAGGCTCGCAAGTCTTAATCCGCAGAACAATTGAAGTGCCCGGAACGTAACCCGTTCCGGGCATTTTTTTAGAGCATGATCCCGAAAAGTCGGAACCGCCTACGCAGGGAAATCAGTCCACTGGACTGATTTATGATCCTGCTCCGATCAGACAAGGTCATGCTTGATTAGAGCGCATCCCGAAAAGTGGGAACCGGTTTTCGGAGAAGATGCGCGTCAAAACAAACAGTTAGAGCGTCGACCTGATGCAATCAGATTGAAATACGCTCTAAAGGAATCTCGCATGACGGTATCCTCACTCGACGGCAACAGTGCAAAAGGACTGCTTGCCGATTATCGGAGAGAAGTCGGCAAACGGCGTCTCTACGGTATCGCGCTGCTCCTCGCGCTTGTCGTTGTCGCCATTGCTGCCTCCGTCGTTGCCGATGTTCGGCCGGGCACGCTGGTCGAAAATCTCTTTCGCTTCACAAGCTATCTCGGTCGCATTCTGCCGGATCTGACCCTTGCCAATTTCTGGAGCGACCTCGCAGCCTGGTACTGGAACCTCGGCGGCTGGCTCAAAATGCTATTTGAGACGCTGCTGATCGCCTATCTGGCGACATTGATCGGTGCAGTCGTCGCTTTCGCCGCTTCCTTCGCGGCTTCATCCAACATGGCTCCCAATTCGACGGTTCGCTTCATCGTCCGTCGCGGACTGGAATTGTTGCGTACGGTTCCAGAAATCGTCTTCGCGCTGCTCTTCGTCATTGCCTTCGGTCTTGGGCCGATGGCAGGTGTGCTGGCGCTCATGCTTCATACGACAGGGGCGCTGGGCAAGCTGTTTTCCGAAGTCGTCGAGAATATCGACATGCGCCCGGTGGAAGGTATCCGCGCATCAGGCGGCTCCGGCCTGCAGGTCATTCGCTTTGCCGTGCTGCCGCAAGTGGCCGCGAATTTTGCTTCCTATGGCCTGCTGCGCTTTGAAATCAATGTGCGCGGCGCTTCCGTCATGGGGTTTGTGGGGGCAGGCGGCATCGGGCAGGAACTGCTCACTTCGATCCGACAGTTCTATTACAGCGATGTCAGCGCCATCCTGCTTCTGATCATCGTGACCATTGTTGTCATCGACCTCATTACGCAGCGCGTTCGTCACGCACTGCTTGGCCGTATTGGTTGAGGAGCGTGATCCCGAAAAGTGGGAACCGGTTTTCGGGAAAAGATCATGCTCAAACAGAAGAGAGAATTATGACCGATATTGCACAAAGTCTCTCCCGTGAGGCACACGCGCACGAAAAGGAACTTCGGGCGGAACATGCCGAATTGTTCGGAAATGCGCGTGCGTGGCGCAATCTGGCGATTTTAACCCTAGCTCTCATCGCTTCGGTCTGGTTCGCCTTCTACTGGCTCGATTTTTCGCTGCTGCGCATTCTGAACGGTCTCGGTCGCCTTGGCGATTTCGCGCTGATGATGATGCCGCCATCGTCCGGCGGTCGTTTCAGCCTCTATCTGTGGTCGATGATGGAAACGCTGGCGATTGCCTATCTCGGCACATTGCTGGCGGCGATCCTGGCCTTTCCATTTGGTTTTCTGGCTGCCAAGAACATTATCCCGAATGTCTTCCTGCATTTCGGCATTCGCCGCTTCCTCGACACCATTCGCGGCGTCGATACGCTGATCTGGGCGCTGATCTGGGTGTCGGTGGTGGGACTTGGACCATTTGCCGGTATTCTCGCCATTGCCTGCTCGGATTTCGGAGCCTTCGGCAAGCTTTTCTCCGAAGCCATTGAAGGGGCCGACAAGAAGCCGGTCGAAGGCGTGGTGTCATCGGGTGGGGGCAGGCTGCACGGTTATCGCTTTGGCGTGCTGCCACAGGTTCTGCCGTTGATTGGCAGTCAGGTTCTTTACTTCTTCGAATCGAATACCCGTTCGGCGACAATCATCGGCATCGTCGGGGCAGGCGGGATCGGCGCGCATCTGGCGGAACAGATCAAGGTTCTGAACCTTCAGGATGTTTCCTTCCTGATCATCATGATCCTGATCGCTGTTGCCGTGATCGACTGGTTCTCGTCCAAGCTTCGTCACGCGATGATCGGCAAGAAGGCGCAGAAATCGGCTTAACCGTTGATGAGTGTCTTGATGCCATCGGCAACGAACTGAACGGCAAGCGCTGCCAGAATGACGCCCAGAAGGCGGGTCAGGATGGAACGACCGGTTTCGCCTAGAAACCGGTCGACGCGCTCTGCCAGCAGCAGCACGAGATAGGTAATCAGCAGGCAGACGAAGATAACGCCAAGAAGGGCCAGACGCGGCCCGATGCCGTGGAATGAGTCCGAGGTCAGCACGATAGCCGAAATTGCGCCCGGACCGGCAATCAGCGGAATGGCGAGCGGGAAGGCAGCTATATTGCGGATATGGTCCTTGGTGATCGCAACCTCGGCGCTCTTTTCCTTGCGCTCCGTCCGCTTCTCGAAAATCATTTCAAAAGCGATCCAGAACAGCAGCAGGCCACCGGCAACGCGGAACGCGCCAATAGTAATGCCGAACATGCCAAGAATCTGCGCACCGGCAATGGCGAAGAGCGCCATCACGATAAAACCGATGATCGAGGCGCGTAGCGCCACCTGTCCGCGGTGATGCCGCTCCATGCCCGGCGTCAGCGCCAGAAACAACGGCGCCAGTCCGGGCGGATCGATTGTAACAAGCAGGGTGACGAACGCACTGAAAACCGTATCGTAGAACCCCATACTGCAAGCGCCCTTCTTGTTGGCATGTTATGCTCAATCGGATACATGGATTGTAGACGATCGACGGCACATGGTCGACGCAAAGCGCCAGTACGAGCAACATCGTTGCTCAATCTTTATGTGAATATCTTTTAAGTCATTGAATTGACAGACGGAAATAGCCCGCCGAAACGGTCGTGAAATTGGCGTTTTTTGCTGGTTTCCGTTATAAAGTGACTTTATCGATTCTGTTGAGAAAGAAATCTGAATAGTGTCAGATCAAACGCCTCCACCCGGTTCCGACGATATGAATGGTGGCCCAAACGGCGGCCCTAGCGGTATCGAACCGATTTCCATTATCGAGGAGATGCAGCGCTCCTATCTCGATTACGCGATGAGCGTTATCGTGAGCCGTGCGCTGCCCGATGTGCGCGACGGCCTGAAGCCCGTGCATCGCCGCATTCTCCATGCCATGAACGAGATGAACCTCGCCTATAACCGCCCGTACCGTAAGTCGGCGGGTGTGGTCGGTGAGGTCATGGGTAAGTATCACCCGCATGGCGACGCTTCCATTTATGACGCTCTCGTGCGTATGGCGCAGGATTTTTCCATGCGCGATCCGCTGGTCGACGGGCAGGGCAATTTCGGCTCCATCGACGGCGATCCTCCGGCAGCGATGCGTTACACCGAATGCCGTCTGGAAAAGCTTACCGAATCCATCCTGTCGGATATCGACAAGGATACGGTCGACTTCCAGGACAATTATGACGGCCGCGAGCAGGAACCTGTGGTTATGCCTGCTCGCTTCCCGAACCTGCTCGTCAATGGTTCGGGCGGTATCGCGGTCGGCATGGCGACCAATATCCCGCCGCACAATCTCGGCGAAATCATCGACGGTTGCATTGCGCTGATCGACAATCCGGCCATCGAGCTGGAAGAAATGATTGAGATCATCCCTGGTCCTGATTTCCCAACCGGCGGCATCATTCTCGGGCGCGCAGGCATCAATTCCGCCTACACGACCGGACGCGGTTCGGTGGTCATGCGCGGACGCGCCACCATTGAGCCGATGCGCGGTGACCGCGAAGCCATTATCATCACCGAGATCCCGTATCAGGTGAACAAGGCTTCGATGATCGAGAAGATGGCCGAACTGGTGCGCGACAAGCGCATCGAAGGCATTTCCGATCTGCGTGACGAATCCGACCGCGAAGGCTATCGCGTCGTGGTGGAACTCAAGCGCGATGCTGTTGCCGATGTCGTGCTTAACCAGCTCTATCGCTACACGCCGCTGCAGACCTCGTTCGGCTGCAACATGGTGGCGCTGAACGGCGGCAAGCCGGAACAGCTCAATCTGCTCGACATGCTGCGCGCATTCGTCGTCTTCCGCGAGGAAGTGGTGACGCGCCGTACCAAGTTCCTGCTCAACAAGGCGCGTGACCGCGCGCATGTGTTGGTCGGTCTTGCAATCGCCGTTGCCAATATCGATGAAGTGATCGCACTCATTCGCCGTGCGCCCGATCCGACGACGGCGCGCGAGCAATTGATGGAACGTCGCTGGCCGGCAGTCGATGTGGCTCCGCTGATCCGTCTGATCGACGATCCGCGCCACACCATCAATGAAGACAACACCTACAATCTCTCCGAGGAACAGGCTCGTGCCATTCTCGATCTGCGTCTGCAGCGCCTGACCGCGCTCGGTCGCGACGAAGTAGCCGACGAACTGAACAAAATCGGCGAGGAAATCCGCGATTATCTCGACATCCTCTCGTCGCGCCTGCGCGTGATGACGATCGTCAAGGACGAGATGATTGCGGTTCGCGACGAGTTCGCAACGCCACGCCGCACCGAAATCGGTTTCGGCGGCGCTGAAATGGACGACGAAGACCTGATCGCCCGTGAGGATATGGTCGTCACCGTCAGCCATGCAGGCTATATCAAGCGCGTTCCGCTAACGACCTATCGTGCGCAGCGCCGTGGCGGCAAGGGTCGCTCCGGCATGGCGACGAAGGATGAGGATTTCGTAACCCGCCTGTTCGTCGCCAATACGCATACGCCGGTTCTGTTCTTCTCCTCGCGTGGCATTGTCTACAAGGAGAAGGTCTGGCGTCTGCCTGTCGGTACACCGCAGTCGCGCGGCAAGGCGCTCATCAACATGCTGCCATTGCAGCAGGGCGAGCGCATCACCACAATCATGCCGCTGCCGGAGGATGAAGAATCCTGGGCAAACCTCGACGTCATGTTCTCGACCACGCGCGGTACGGTTCGCCGTAACAAGCTGTCGGACTTCGTTCAGGTCAACCGCAATGGCAAGATCGCGATGAAGCTCGACGACGAGGGCGATGAAATCCTCTCGGTCGATACCTGTACGGAATTCGATGACGTGCTTCTGACCTGTGCCGGTGGCCAGTGCATCCGCTTCCCGGTTACCGATGTGCGCGTCTTTGCAGGCCGTAATTCCATCGGCGTGCGCGGCATCAATCTGGCTGATGGCGACAAGGTCATCTCCATGGCGATCCTGCATCACGTCGATGCCGATGCATCGACCCGTTCCGCCTATCTCAAGCGTTCGATTGCCGAGCGCAGGGCGCAGGGTGCGGACGACGCGGACGACATCGTGGTGGTCGGTGAAGACGTTGGAACCGATGCGGAACTGACCGAAGAACTCTATCAGGAGTTGAAGGCTCGCGAAGAAACCGTGCTGACTGTCAGCGAATACGGTTACGGCAAGCGGTCCTCATCTTACGAGTTCCGCGTTTCGGGCCGTGGCGGCAAGGGTATTCGTGCTACCGATACGTCGAAGACCGACGAAATCGGCAAGCTCGTCGCCCTGTTCCCGGTCGAAGCAAGCGACCAGATTCTGCTTGTTTCCGATGGCGGACAGCTCATCCGTGTGCCGGTCGACGGTATCCGTATTGCCGGACGCTCCACCAAGGGCGTCACGATCTTCAACACGGCGGACGGCGAAAAGGTCGTCTCGGTCGAACGCATATCCGAAGCGGATAGCGACGAAGAAAACGGTAATGAGGGCGAGGCAGCTTCTGAAGGCGAAGCACCAGCCACAGACACCGAGGAATAATCAAAAGCCCAGGTTGGAGTATTTCCGAGCCAAAAGTGTGAAACAGTTTTGCGTCGGATAATGCGATAAAACAACGGATCTGGGCTTTTTATATAGATCAATGAAAAAGGCCGATGGCGGGAACCATCGGCCTTTTTCAGATGCCAAGACTGGAGGAATTGGCGATCACACAAACTCTTTGCCAGCAAGCTCCAACGCTATTGCGTGAACTCGGCTGTTAATACTCAGCGCGAACGCATGTTGCGCAAGCTGTTGATGTCGAATGCCACCTGACGCACGCGCTGACGCTTGGTTTCATTCTCTTCAAGAAGCAAAATGATTGCCGATGCAGCCATCGCGACCATCATGGATAATGCCAGAAGAAAGATCATCATCGTGTTATCCTTTCGACATACATACGCTTCAGAAGCGAAAAGGTTGCACCAAACTTGCACCTATCTTGGTAAATCGGTTGTGAACTTGTCGTGAAATCGCTGTTCATATCGCGTTCATCTGGTTTCTTGGTTTCTGTTTTCTTATCGCAGTGGTTCTTGTTGAAAATCCCGTCAGAAAAGGCTAGCTGGAAGAAATGACGATCGCGATTTATGCGGGCTCCTTCGACCCGGTGACAAACGGCCATATGGATGTCCTCAAAGGTGCCTTGCGCCTTGCCGACGAGGTTATTGTCGCAATCGGCGTTCATCCCGGCAAAAAACCTCTCTTCACCTTCGAGGAGCGCGTGGCGCTCATCGGTGAAAGCTCCAAGGCTGTATTGGGCAAGGATGCAGGCCGGGTTTCGGTCATTTCCTTCGACGGGCTGGTTATCGATGCAGCGCGCAAGCATGCCGCACAATTGATGGTACGCGGTTTGCGTGATGGTACTGATCTCGACTATGAAATGCAGATGGCGGGCATGAATGGCACGATGGCGCCGGAATTACAGACCGTATTCCTTCCGGCTGACCCGGCAGTGCGCACGATTACCGCCACATTGGTTCGCCAGATTGCCTCCATGGGCGGCGATATAAAGCCTTTCGTTCCTGCGGCTGTTGCTGCCGCCTTGAACGCCAAATTCAAATCCTGACCACAGGGAGTTTTTCGATTATGTCCTTTATTCGTTCGGCGCTTGCCGCTGTTGCCTTTATCGCGCTGTCGCAAGGGGCGGTCCAGACGGCTTCCGCCGCCAAGGCCGAAAACACCGTGGTTCTCAAGCTGAAGGACGGCGATGTTGCCATCCAGCTTCGCCCCGATCTCGCACCCAAGCATGTCGCCCAGATTGAAAAGCTGGTTGGTGAGGGCGCTTATGACGGCGTTGCCTTCCACCGCGTCATTCCGGGCTTCATGGCTCAGACCGGCGATGTGAAGTTCGGTAACGTGGACAAGGGCTTCGATGCTTCGCGCGTCGGCACCGGCGGTTCCGACTATCCGGATATTCCGGCAGAATTTTCCAAGGAACCCTTCGTGCGCGGAACGGTGGGCATGGCCCGCAGCCAGAACCCGAATTCGGCCAATTCGCAATTCTTCATCATGTTTGCGGACGGCGCTTTCCTCAACGGCCAATATACTGTGGTCGGCAAGGTTGTCAGCGGCATGGACGTCGTCGACAAGATAAAGAAGGGTAGCGAAGCCGATAATGGCGCCGTGGAAACCCCCGACAAGATCATCAAGGCCACGCTTCAGGCCAATAAAAAGTAAATACAAGGAGAGGCCCAATGGCTTACAAAGACCCTGAAAATACACTCGTTCTTGAAACCACCAAGGGCAATGTCGTTCTCGAACTCTACCCGGACCTCGCGCCGGATCATGTTGCGCGCGTCAAGGAACTGGCTCGCGAAGGCGCTTATGACGGCGTCGTATTCCACCGCGTGATCGACGGCTTCATGGCCCAGACCGGTGACGTGAAGTTCGGCAAGACCGGCGGTGCTCATTTCAATGGCTCGCGCGCTGGCATGGGCGGTTCGGACAAGCCGGACCTGAAGGCTGAGTTCTCCAACACGCCGCACAAGCGCGGTACTGCTTCGATGGCACGTTCGGCCAACCCGAATTCGGCCAATTCGCAGTTCTTCATCTGCTTTGCTGATGCTCCGTGGCTCGACCGCCAGTACAGCGTATGGGGCCAGGTCATCGAAGGCATGGACAATGTCGACAAGATCAAGCGCGGTGAGCCTGTATCCGATCCGGACACGATCGTAACGGCCCGCATCGCTGCCGACGTCTGATCCTGCCGATTCCATTGAGAAATTACGGCTCCGGTTCATGCCGGGGCCGTAATTTGTTTACCGCATTTCCGAACGCAAAACCGCTTCGCACTTTTGCTGGAAATGCTTTAGAGGTTCATAATGCGTGTTGATCTTTTCGATTTCGATTTGCCGGATGAGAGCATTGCTCTGCGCCCGACGGAGCCGCGTGACCACGCAAGGCTGTTGCGTGTCCGTCCCGGCCAGCCATTCGAAGATCGACAGGTATTCGAATTGCCCGATCTGTTGCAGCCGGGCGATGCGCTTGTCTTCAATGATACCAAGGTAATACCCGCGCAGCTTGAAGGCATGCGTGAGCGCGACGGCAATATTTCGCAGGTCAGCGCTACGCTGCATATGCGCGCCGGTCCGGATCGCTGGAAAGCATTTCTGCGTCCGGGCAAGCGCGTAAAGGAAGGCGACCGCATTCGTTTCGGCCATTCCGGTTCAAGCTGCTTCCTTGGTACACTTGATGCCACCGTGGCGGAAAAGGGCGATGCGGGCGAAGCGCTTCTCGTGTTCGATCTATCTGGCGCCATGCTGGACGAGGCCATTGCATCGGTCGGGCACATTCCCCTGCCACCCTATATCGCGTCGAAGCGCGCCGAAGACGAGCGCGACCGCAAGGACTACCAGACGGTCTATGCCCGCGAGGAAGGCGCTGTCGCGGCTCCCACTGCCGGATTGCATTTCACGCCCGACCTTCTGGAAAAGATCAAGGCCAAAGGCGTTGAAGAACATTTCGTAACGCTGCATGTGGGGGCAGGGACATTCCTGCCGGTCAAGGCCGATGACACCACCGACCACAAGATGCATTCGGAAATCGGATATGTGTCACAGCGGACTGCCTATGCGCTCAATGCCGTGCATGAGCGGGGCGGCAGGATCATCTGTGTCGGCACGACATCGCTGCGCCTGATCGAAAGTGCTGCGGGCGAAGATGGCATCATCCGTCCATGGTCTGGCGCGACCGACATCTTCATCACGCCGGGCTACAAGTTCCGTGCGGTCGATCTGCTGATGACCAACTTCCATTTGCCGCGCTCGACGCTGTTCATGCTCGTATCGGCCTTCAGCGGTCTCGACACGATGCGCGCCGCCTATGACCATGCCATCCGCAACGGCTATCGCTTTTATTCCTATGGTGACGGCAGCTTGCTTGAGCGAGCCGACAAAGTTAAAGACACCGCATGACACTGGAAAACCTAAAGACAAGCGAAAACTTCGAATTCAAAGTGCTGGCAACCGACGGCGCTGCTCGTCAGGGCGAGATTTCCATGCCGCGCGGCGTGGTGCGTACGCCTGCCTTCATGCCGGTCGGCACGGCCGGCACGGTCAAGGCCATGTATATGGACCAGGTGAAAGAGCTTGGAGCCGACATTATCCTTGGCAATACCTATCACCTGATGCTGCGTCCCGGTGCCGAGCGTGTGGCGCGACTGGGTGGCCTGCATGAGTTCGGCGGCTGGAAAGGTCCGATCCTCACCGATTCCGGCGGTTTCCAGGTCATGTCGCTCGCGCAATTGCGCAAGCTCGACGAAAATGGCGTGACATTCCGATCGCATATCGATGGCAAACCTTATGAAATGACGCCGGAGCGATCCATCGAGATTCAGGGGCTGCTCGATAGCGATATCCAGATGCAGCTCGATGAATGCGTGGCGCTGCCTTCACCGGAAAAGAACACCGAGCGCGCAATGGAATTGTCGCTGCGCTGGGCCGAGCGCTGCAAGGTCGCCTTCGGCAATCAGCCGGGCAAGGCGATGTTCGGCATCGTGCAGGGCGGCGACGTTGCACGCCTGCGCGAAAAATCGGCGGAAGCGCTGAAGGCAATGGACCTCAAGGGCTATTCGGTCGGTGGGCTTGCGGTCGGCGAGCCGCAGCAGGTCATGCTCGACATGCTGGAAGTGGTCTGCCCGATCCTGCCATCGGAAAAGCCGCGTTACCTGATGGGCGTCGGCACGCCGGACGATATTTTGAAGTCCGTAGCGCGCGGGATCGACATGTTCGATTGCGTGATGCCAACACGTGCAGGTCGTCATGGCCTCGCTTTCACGCGCTTTGGCAAAGTGAACCTGCGCAATGCGCGCCATGCAGACGATCATCGTCCGCTCGATCCGGAATCGGATTGCCCGGCATCGCGCGACTATAGCCGCGCCTATCTGCATCATCTGGTAAAATCCGGTGAAGCGCTCGGCGCCATGCTCCTGACCTGGAACAACCTGGCTTATTATCAGTATCTGATGAAGGGCATCCGCGCATCGATTGCCGATGGGCGCTTTGGCGAATTTTCCGCCGAAACCTCGGAAGGCTGGGCGAGGGGCGATATAGCCCCGCTCTGATTCGCGAACCACCAGAATGAAGGGGCGCTCGGCGCCCTTTTTTCTTATAGCTGTCAGTTTTCTGTCAGCATGTTTTCCAGACGGACGAGAACAGCGCGCTGTTCCTCATCGTTCAAAATTTCACATTCCATCAATTTGGAGCATTCGAGACCTGCGACGGCCAGATAGACAATAAGCGCCGTATCGGGATCGGTTGTGTCCTTGATCATGCGATCAAGAAGAGCCCTGTGATACTGCCGAACCGGCACCATGAAACCCGGATCTTCGGCAAGCGCGGCAAGGACACCACAAGCTGGCGGCTCATCATCGGCCTGAACCCGGTAAACATCGAGAAAAGCCCGCGCGACACGGTTTTCATCGCCTTTCTGGAGTGTTTCCTGAACCTCCATGGCGTGTTCGTGCTCTTTCATATATTCTTCGACCACCGCTTCGAGTAGCTTGGCCTTTGTCGGAAAAGAATAAAGCAGTCCGCCTTTTGAAAGCCCGGCTCGGGCTGCTACGGCATCGAGAGAGAGGTGGGCGGGTCCGATCTCACGGGCAAGCTCGGTAGCAGCGCGCAGAATACGTTCGCGCGACGAGACTTTCTTTTTTGTTAGCAACTTACTGGTGTCTCCTGACAGTTCGTGTGTTGACAATACCGTCCAGACGGTACAGTTATTCGCCACTTTCATACAAGTAAAATACGCGCGACCTTTGCGTGAATGCGAAAGAAGGCGCCGCGGCCAATCCCCCAACCCTGATCAATCAGGGAGCCATCTGGAGTGCATCCGCAATGATCAAGCGCCTTATTCTGGCAATAATATTTCTCGTGATCGTCGTTGGAGGCCTCGTTGGCTTTAACCTGTTCCGATCACAGGCGATCAAAGATTTCTTCGCCAACATGCAGCAGCCCGCCCAGACGGTTTCGACCGTTACGGTGGAGCCGGGCGTGTGGAAGCCGGGTGTGGAAGCCATCGGCACAGCCAACGCGCTCAACGGCGTCGATCTGACCGTGCAGCTTGACGGCCTCGTGCAGAAGATCAACTTCAAGGCCAATCAGGACGTCAAGGAAGGCGACCTGCTGCTTCAGCTCGAAGACAGTATTCAGAAGGCCGACCTCGCAGCCGCCGAAGCTGAAGCCGTTCTTGCCCAGCAGAATCTGAAGCGTGCCGATACGCTGCGCACGCGCGGCGTCGGTGCGGTTTCGAACGTGGACACGACCGCTTCGGTTGCCAATGCTGCTGCTGCAAATGTGGAGAAGATGCGCGCTACGCTGGCGCAGAAGTCCGTTAAGGCTCCGTTCTCTGGTGTTATCGGCATTTCCAAGGTCGATCTCGGTCAGTATCTGACACCCGGCACGGTCATCGCCACGCTGCAGAACACCGACGTGATGCGTATCGACTTCACCGTCCCCGAACAGTCGCTGTCTTCGATGAAGCTTGGACAGAACGTCAAGGTCGGATCGACTGCGGAAGCACTCGACTTCACCGGCACTATTGTCGGTATAGACCCGAAGATCGACCCGACGACACGTCTCGTCTCGGTGCGCGCTGAAGTTCAGAACCCGGATCACAAACTGACCCCCGGCCAGTTCGTGCAGGTTCGCGTCGAGCTGCCGGAAGAAGAGAATGTTATCGCTCTTCCGCAGACCACGATTATCTCCAGCCTTTACGGCGACTATGTCTACGCAGTTCGTCCGGAACAGAAGCAGGAAGGCGCGAAGGCCGCCGAAGGCGACAACGCCGCCAAGGCTCCTGCAGCCGATGCCAAGCCGGAAGAGGGCGAAAAGCAGGTCGCGCAGCAGGTCTTCATCAAGCTTGGACGCCGTTATTCCGGTCTTGTCGAAGTGACGAGCGGCCTCAAGGCTGGCGACATCATCATCACGGCAGGCCAGAACCGGCTTTCGCCCGGTGTTCCGGTGAAAATCGACAACACCGTTAATCCGATTCCTGCCGGCCAACCGGCTGACAAGCAATAGGCGATCCCGATGAGCTTTTCCGATATTTTCATCCGGCGCCCCGTGCTTGCCACGGTGGTCGCCCTCATGATCATTCTGTTGGGCCTTCAGGGTATCGCGCAGCTGACGGTGCGCGAGTATCCGAAGGTCGACGAAACCGTCATTACGGTCACGACGAACTATGCCGGTGCGAGTGCCGATCTCATTCAGGGCTTCATCACTGCACCGATCGCCGAAGCGGTCGCAACCACAGAGAACATCGACTATGTGACGTCTTCGAGCCGTCCGTCTTCGAGCACGGTGACCGTGCAGATGAAGCTCGGCGCAAACCCGGACGCGGCGCTGACGGAAGTCATTGCCAAGGTCAATCAGGTTCGCGGCGACCTGCCGGACGAATCCGACGATCCGGTCATCGTCAAGGGAACGGGCCAGAACTTCGCTACCATGTATCTGGCAGCGCAGAACCCGAACATGACGAGCGAACAGATCACCGAATATCTGGAGCGCGTTATCCAGCCGCGCATGTCCACCATTCAGGGCGTTGCAAAGGCTGAAATTCTGGGCGGTCAGGTCTATTCGATGCGCGTCTGGCTAGACCCGATCCAGCTTGCGGCCCGCCAGATCACGGCGCCGGAAGTTCTGGCGGCAATCAAGGCCTCCAACTTCCTGTCGGCTCCGGGCACGACGAAGAACGAATATGTGGCATCCTCAATCACACTGAAGTCGACCTTGCAGACCCCGGAAGCCTTCGGCGCCATGCCGATCAAGGCTTCGGGAGACGACGTCGTTCGTCTGCGTGATGTGGCCCGCGTCGAACTCGCGGCAAAAAGCACGGACACCATCGTTTCGTTCAACGGTTCAGCGGGTACCTTCCTCGGCGTCTTCCCGACACCGGCGGCAAACCCCATCGACATGGCGGCTGCCGTCCGCAAGGAACTGCCGTCTATCCAGGCATCGCTGCCGGAAGGCATGTCACTTGTTCTCGTCTATGACGCGACCGAGCAGATCAGCTCTTCGATCAAGGAAGTCTTCACGACCATCGGCGAAGCCGTGGCTATCGTCATTCTGGTCATCATTGTCTTCCTTGGGTCGTTCCGCTCGGTGTTGATTCCGATTGTCACGATCCCGATCTCGCTGATCGGCGTGTGTTTCTTCCTTTATGTGCTTGGGTTCTCGATCAATCTGTTGTCGCTGCTCGCCATGGTTCTTGCCATCGGCCTTGTGGTCGATGACGCTATCGTGGTTCTGGAGAATATCCACCGGCATATCGAAGAGGGCTTGCGCCCCATGGATGCCGCGTTCAAGGGCATGAAGGAAATCACCGGCTCGATCATCGCCATGACGATCACGCTGGCGGCGGTGTTCGCGCCGCTCGGCTTTACGGGCGGCCTGACGGGCGCTCTGTTCCGCGAATTCGCCTTCACGCTTGCCGGTGCCGTCATCATTTCTGGTATTGCCGCCTTGACGGTTTCGCCGATGATGTGCGCGCGCATGCTCAAGCATGGCGACCAGACGCGGTTCCAGAAGTTCATCGACCGGACCTTCTCGCGCTTCGAGAAGTGGTATCACCGTCGCGTTTCCAATTCGCTCAACTATCGCGGCATCACGCTGATGATCGTTGTAGCGTTGATGGGGCTAACGGGATTCCTGTTCATGAACACGTCGAGCGAACTGGCACCGGAAGAAGATTCCGGCGCACTGTTCTCGATGTTCCAGGCTCCGCAATATGCTACCTCGGCCTATACCAATCTCTACGCCGAACAGATCGACGAACTGACCAAGGATCTTCCCGAACTGAAGACCCGCTTCCAGATCGTCGGTATGGACGGCGGCACGACGTCGGGTATCGCGCTGTGGGTTCTGAAGGACTGGAACGAGCGTACCCGTTCGCAGAAGCAGATTCAGGAAGACCTGACCGCACGTATCTCCAAGGTCGCAGGTGTGCAGGCTTTCATCTTCGCACCTCCGTCCCTGCCGGGAACGGGCGGCGGCCTGCCGATCTCGATTGCCCTGCAATCGACAGGCCCGGCAGATCAGGTCTTCGCACTGGCTGAAGAAATCAAGAACGAAGCGCAGGCTTCAGGCCAGTACATCATTGTGCAGAATTCGCTTTCCTTCAACGCACCGCAGATCACGATCACAATCGACCGTGACCGCGCGGCGACGCTGGGCGTGCAGATCAGCGATATCGGTTCGACACTTGGCCTTTTGACCGGTGGCGCATCGGTCGCGAAGTTCGACCGCGATTCGAACAGTTATGACATCATCACGCAGGTGCCCGATGCATATCGTTCGAACCCGGAAAAGCTCGGCGATTTCTATGTGCGCAGCGTTTCCGGTTCGATGATTCCGCTGTCGTCGGTCATCACGATCAACCAGAACGCATCACCTGCGGCGATCGAGCAGTTCAATCAGTTGAACTCGGCAACGATTTCAGCCTTGCCGCTGCCGGGCGTCACAACCGGGCAGGGCCTGCAAACTCTGGTTGATCTGGCCAAATCCAAGATGCCGGAAGGCTTCTTCCTGGATTATTCCGGCCAGTCGCGTCTGGAAGTGGAGCAGGGCAACACGATCCTGATCGCCTTCGGCCTCGCCGTCATCGTGATCTATCTCGTGCTTGCGGCACAGTTTGAAAGCTTCCGCGATCCGTTCATCATCATGATGTCGGTTCCGCTGTCGATCTTCGGTGCCATTGTGCCGCTGAATATCGGTCTCGGTACGCTCAACATCTATACGCAGGTCGGTCTCATCACCCTTGTCGGGCTGATTACCAAGCACGGTATTCTGATGGTGGAATTCGCCAACCAGCAACGCCGCCTGCATGGTCTTTCGCGTCGGGACGCGATTATCGTCGCGGCTGAAACCCGCCTGCGTCCGATCCTGATGACCACCGCCGCCATGGCGCTTGGCGTTGTGCCGCTGATCATCGCGACCGGCGCCGGTGCAGCCGCTCGTTACTCGATGGGTCTGGTGATCTTCACCGGTATCGTGATCGGCACGATCTTCACGCTGTTCGTGGTGCCGATGTTCTATACCTTCATCGCCAAGAAGGATGTGGAAGGCGAATATGTTGCGTCACCGGATGAAGGCGGCGAACCGGCTCCAGCGCAACATCACTGAAACTTGCGTTGAACCAATGACAAAGGGCGGCCTAGAAATAGGTCGCCCTTTTGATTTTTGCTAACGTTGCAAACGCTGCGTTCCAACCCATATGAGCCAGTATGATACCCTTATCCGTTCTCGATCTTTCGCCCGTTCCCGAAGGTAGCGATGCAGCGCAATCGCTGCACAACACGCTGGAACTTGCGCAACATGCCGAACGGCTCGGCTTTCATCGTTACTGGCTTGCCGAACACCACAATATGCCGGGCATTGCCAGCGCTGCGACGTCCGTGGTCATCGGTTACGTCGCCAACGGCACCTCAACGATCCGTGTCGGCGCGGGCGGCGTCATGCTGCCCAACCACGCACCTCTGGTGATTGCAGAACAGTTCGGCACGCTGGCTTCCCTGTTTCCGGGGCGTATCGATCTCGGTCTTGGGCGCGCTCCGGGCACTGACCAGATCACCGCTCATGCGCTTCGTCGTAATCTCGACAGTGACGCCAATGCGTTTCCGCAGGATGTGGTCGAGTTACTGAACTATTTCAAACCCGCCGAACCGGGCCAGCGCGTGCGCGCCGTGCCGGGTGAGGGGTTGAATGTGCCTGTCTGGATTCTCGGTTCCAGCCTGTTCGGCGCGCAGCTTGCCGCCATGCTGGGACTGCCCTACGCTTTCGCCTCGCACTTCGCGCCTGCAGAGATGGAACGCGCCATCGCTCTTTATCGTGAGCGGTTCGAGCCATCCGAATATATGCAGAAGCCTTATGTGATGCTGGGCCTCAATGTGATTGCAGCGGATACGGACGAAGAGGCGAACTACCTTTTCACCTCGCAGCTACAGGCTTTCGTCAACTTGCGCAGCGGTCGCCCCGGCAAGCTGCCTGCGCCAGTCGAAGGCTATATGGAGCGGCTTGATCCGGCAGCGCAGGCGCTCGTCCGTCAGATGCTGTCATGCCGTGTGGTCGGTGGACCGGAGACTGTTGCGAAGGGTATCAAGGCCTTTGCAGAGAGCACTGGCGCCGATGAACTGATGTTGACCGGCATGATCCACGATCACAAGAAGCGCCTGCATTCATACGAGATTGCAAGCCGATCAATAGCCTGACCGGCCGGTCTCCATATCGGCATAGACCAGATAGCGAAGCGGACCAGGTGTAATCGCATCGAATGGGTAGCAGGTTGCCAGCACAAGGTGGCGGCCTTCGCTATCCGGAACGATTTTCGCTTCATCCCACCGCGCCACGGTCATATGGCTGACGCGATAGGAAACCGTCTTTCCGTCGCTGCGGGTGACAAGTATCTGGTCGTTCTTCTCGATATTCTTCAGAAATGCGAAATGCGTGTCGCGATGCGCGGCATAGACAGCCGTTCCCCGTTCGCCGGCCATCGGCGTATTGTCCAGATGGCCGGGACCGAAAGCCAATGCCTGTCCGCTGGCGCCTTTCAGGGCAATGGCTGATTCATTGAGCCTTGGGGCTTCGATGCGGGCAACCGGCCATGTATCGGCCCAGTTCCAGGGTTTAACCGGAGCGCCCGTTTCAATGCTTTCCGAAAAGGCCGTTTCCAGCAGGATCTGAGCCGCAAACGCTTTCGCATGGATCCAGATTCCCTGACCGGCAATTGCCATCCCCATCGCAATCAGCACCATGCCAAGCGCGGGGAGAAGGGAGCGCTTCAGCGCGCTCCCCGTAACAAGCTGATTGATAGGCATCATACATTCTCCTTGCGACGGAAGAACCAGAAGACGAACAGTCCAACCAGCATCAAACCCAAGCCTTGCAAAAGCAGCAGTGTCGCTGGCGTTGCCGTCTGCGGCAGCGGGATCGACTGCGATGGCGATGATGGTGAGGCAGGGCTTTCATGGCTGCGAACAGCGTCGCTCACCCCATTCATGTCCATGCTTGCGTGATTCCCGACATTGCGGTCCGCGCGGATGCCGAACAGCGTGTCATAATCCCACCCGGCAGGCAGTTGCAGTGGAATATCGGCGCGGGTCAGCGGCGCATTGGCCGGTCGCGACGGTGTCTTGTCGACAGCCACGAGGCTCGTCAGCCGGCTGACCAGATGATGCTCCAGTGCCAGGCGAAGAATGCGCGCATCGGCTGCGTCCTGAGTAATTTTGCCAAGGGTAAGGTCTACTTCCGCATCGTCAATCTTGCGACGTGCCCACAATTTTGAGATGCCTTCAGCATTCATTGCCTGGTCGAGCGGCAGATTGACTGTCCACGGACGGCCATCAATCTGGCCTTCGATAACAAGGTTTCCGGTTGCCTTGCCCATTCGTGCGGCGATGACAAGCGGTTCACCACGATAGAGATCGGGCAGAAGGGAGGGTGTCATGCTCACATTCTTTTCCGAAAAATTGGCCTTCAGATCGGTAACAGCCGGGTTTTCAAGCTTGTCGAACAGAGCCCGCATGCGTTCGTCCACTTCAGCCGCCGACCCGATATGGGTGAAGGTTCCACGTCCAAGTTCTGCCGCACGGTTCATCAGATAGGAATTCGGGGCAGAGCCGATGCCGACCATGAAAATACGCGAGCGCCCCCGGCGTGCCGCAACGGCATCCAGCAATTGCTGCTCATTGCTGATCTCCCCGTCGGTCAGAAACACGATCTGGCGCAATCCATTGCCCAGATGACTGTCATCCAGGGCTGCATGAAGGGCAGGCAGCATTTCCGTACCGCCTTGCGCTTCAAGGCTCGTTACGAAACGGCGGGCGGAGGCGATATTCTGCTGATTGGCATCGACAGAATCGTCGAAAAATTTGGTCAATGTGTCATCAAAGCGGACCACATTGAACCGATCTCCGGGCTGAAGATGCGACAGTGCATAATCCAGGCTGGCCTTTGCCTGTTCCATGGAAGTACCACCCATCGATCCGGAATTATCAATCACGAAGATGACCTCACGCTGGGCCTTTTTTGCGCTGGCAACAGCCGGTGGCGTAACATAGGCAAGCACATAATCGTCCTTGCCGATATGTTCGCTGAACAGCCCGACCTGCGGTGCATCGCTTGCGACAGCGCTCCATTCCAGAACGAAATCACGATCAGCAGCCGCCGTTCCGTCCAGCGTGATTTCTCGTGTCATGTCGTTCGTCGCGTCGATCCTGACCTTATGGTAAAGGCTTTCGACCTTTCCAAGCGGGAAGCCTGCCTTCAGATTGACCTTGACGGTCACAGAATTGGTTCGCAGGGCAGCCGGTGGGGTCAATGGCGTCACAACCGGTGCGTTGTAGCTATCAGGCTTGCCAGTATCGCTCGACTTGCCCCAGCCGTTTTTCATTTCGACTTCCTGAACAACAGGTGAGGCATTATCCGGATTGTAACGTGGCGCGACGACCAATGGCACACGCAGCGAGAAACGATCATCGGAAAGCCGCACCGCCTGCTGATACTCGATCTGGACGACGACTTTCTCATGCGGGCCGATATTGGCAACCGCATTGGTAAACACGTTGGGCCGCTGCTGTTCGATCAGCGTGGCCTTTTTGCCTTCGTTCTTCGCCTGTTCATATATTTCGCGCGCGGCCTGCTTCTCCTTGATTTCGGCGACAATCACACGATCGCCGATGACCATCTTCAGCGAATAGACCGCACTTTCTTCCGGCAATGGAAAAACATACAGGGCTTCAACGAAACCGTCGGTCGGGTTCTCGAATGCCTGCGTCAGCCGGGTCCGGGCCGTCGGCCCACTCACATCGAGATTGACGTCCGTTGCGATTCGAGGCGCTTCGACATAACGCCCGGCTTCGCTTGTCTCTAGCAAAAGACTGCCGGATTGAACCTCGTTCGGCGTGACCAGAGCAGGTGTTTCAGCACGAGGCTGCACAATCTGCAACAGACAGAAAATGACAGCCAGCGCTGGCAGCAACGCCATGTTGCAAAACCAGACGAACGAACAGAAGCGGGAGAGTATCCGGCGGCTGTTATCATGATTTGTAAGACTTATCGCGGGTGACATGATGTGCTCCTTGTTCACCTCGAAGAACTGGAGCCATTGTCGCTGGAGCCACTGTTTCCACTCCAGCGTAAGCTTTGCCAAGTTTCAGCCGTCACTTTCCGCAAACCGCCTTGCCGGTTACGCATATGTGTGGAATTGTGAAGAAAAGTACGCAATTCAGGATAAGCCATGTCCGATCAGGACTCTCACCTTCCCGACCAGCTCAATGCCCGCGTTGCCGTACGGGTTCGTGAGGAAATTGCCCGGCGGCGAATTTCGCGCCAGTTGCTGGCCGATGAAGCGCGGATCAGTCTTTCGACTTTGGAAAAAGCGCTGTCGGGCCACAGGCCCTTCACACTTGCAACGATCATCCGGCTTGAACAGGCAATGGGTGTCGCCCTGCGCGAACAGGCAGGCGATACTCCCGCCTCGTTGGCCAGGAATGGCAACAGTCACGCAGCGGAAGAATTGGGCGCCTATTCGCGCGCCTCGGTTTCATGGCTTGAAGGCGATTACCTGACCTTGCGTCCGTCCTTTGGCGAGGACAAGGCCATCTTCGCTTACATCACGGAAATCGGTTGGGATTTCGATGCCGGGCATCTCAGTTTTCGTGAGCGGGAACGTTCCGACGTTTCATTCTCGCAACAGGGTACCGTCTCCGTTCCACATCTTTCAGGGCACATCTATCTCGTCACGAATACATCCGGCCAATACCGTATGGCCGTGCTTTCCCGCCCAAGCATTACAGGTGAAATGTTTGGTATCCTGACGACATTGCGCGCCGGGCAGGGCGCACATCTGACCCCGGTTTCAACGCCACTTGCGCTCGTACCCATGAGGCAATTTGCCGGTCCGTCATTCGGGCGTATAAGGCCTGACGATCAGTCTTTCGCCGATTATTCGGCGATCCTGTGCAAGACTCTGAGCGACGGCTATGCGGGTTTCGTGACTGGTTGAGTCACACTCTCGCTTTTGATTTCCGTCAACAGCCAATCCCGGAAAGCAGAAACAGCAGGCGTGCTCGAGCGAGCCTTCGGCGTCACAAAATAATAGCTGCTCGGGCTTTTGACCGTGTGCGGACAAGCGACCACAAGCTGGCCGCTTTCAATCTCGGCGCGAATGAGGAACAGCGGCATCAGCGCAACGCCAAGACCGGCAATGCAGGCCTGCGAGACATTTGAAAACTGCTCGAAACGCATTCCAGGAGAAACCGGGGCCGCGATGTCGAGGCTTTTGAACCAGTGATCCCATGCGCCGGGGCGTGATGCCATATTGAACAAAGGGAGCGGCAGAAGATCGGTTGGGGCGTGAACCGGGTTTCGCTGGAGAAAAGCGGGGCTGCACACCGGCGCAACTGTTTCATCCATCAGAAAGACACTATCGGCGTTGGGCCAGTCCGGTTGGCCGATATGGATTGCCGCATCCAGCCCTTCGCGATCAAAATCGAATTGCCCGATACGTGTCGCAAAATTCAGGATGATATCCGGATATTTTTCCACGAAACGCGGTATGCGCGGTATCAGCCAGCGCGTCCCGAATGTCGGCAGGAACGCGAGATTAAGCGTGGTGCCGCGCATCTGCGACATGACTTGCAGCGAAGCCGCACGGATGGAAGCGAGCGCTGGCCCCACCGCCTTCAGATAGGCTCGTCCCGCATCGGATAGGACCACATGACGGCTTGAGCGGTCGAACAGCGCGGTTCCGAGCTGTTCTTCCAGCGTTGCAATCTGTCGGCTCACTGCGCCTTGAGTTAGCGACAGTTCCTCGGCAGCCGCCGAAAAGCTTTCATGCCGCGCAACCGCATCGAAGGCGGCAAGCGCACTGGTGGAGGGAAGCAGGCGTCGCGATATCGAAGTCATGATCCATTACTAAATGGAATAGATCGATGAGTAAACGTCGATTGCACCGAACTTCGGCACGGTTCATATTTCCTGCAAATTTTCATTGAGGAGAATACACTGATGTCACGTGCGGCTTTTAGCTGGGAAGACCCGTTTCTGCTGGATGACCAGCTGACCGAAGACGAGCGCATGATCCGCGACTCGGCTAAGGCCTTCGCGACGGATGTTCTGCTGCCCCGTGTTGAAAAGGCCTATCTGGATGAGACGACCGATCCGGAACTGTTCCGTCTGATGGGGCAGTCTGGTCTTCTGGGCGTCACGCTTCCTGAAGAATATGGCGCGGCCAACGCTGGCTATGTTGCCTATGGCCTGGTGGCGCGCGAGGTCGAGCGTGTCGATTCCGGTTATCGTTCGATGATGAGCGTGCAGTCGTCGCTGGTGATGTATCCGATCTATGCCTATGGCTCCGACGAACAGCGCAAGAAATATCTTCCGGGCCTCGTCTCCGGCGAGCTGATCGGCTGCTTCGGCCTGACCGAGCCTGATGCAGGTTCCGATCCCGCAGGCATGAAGACACGCGCCGAGAAGATCGACGGCGGCTATCGTCTCAGCGGCTCGAAGATGTGGATTTCGAATTCGCCAATCGCCGATGTGTTCGTCGTCTGGGCAAAGTCAGCCGCGCATGACAACGCCATTCGCGGCTTCATCCTCGAAAAGGGTATGAAGGGCCTGTCCGCGCCGAAAATCGGCGGCAAGCTTTCGCTGCGCGCATCGATCACCGGCGAAATCGTCATGGATGGTGTCGAAGTTTCGGAAGATGCACTCCTGCCGAATGTCTCCGGTCTCAAGGGTCCGTTCGGCTGCCTCAATCGCGCCCGTTACGGCATTTCCTGGGGCGTCCTCGGCGCAGCAGAAGATTGCTGGTTCCGCGCCCGTCAGTATGGCCTCGATCGCAAGCAGTTCGACAAGCCACTGGCCGGTACGCAGCTTTACCAGAAGAAGCTGGCCGACATGCAGACCGAAATCGCTCTTGGCCTTCAGGCAAGCTTGCGCGTCGGTCGTCTGTTCGACGACGGCAGAATGGCTCCGGAAATGATCTCCATCGTCAAGCGCAACAATTGCGGCAAGGCGCTCGATATTGCCCGTCAGGCGCGTGATATGCACGGCGGCAACGGCATCCAGATCGAATACCACGTCATGCGCCACGCGCAGAATCTGGAAACGGTAAATACCTATGAAGGCACGCATGACGTTCATGCGTTGATCCTGGGCCGTGCCCAGACCGGCATTCAGGCTTTCTTCTGATCGCTGTATTGCCAAGCCTTCCATTCGGGCCCGTTCGCAGTTCGCGGGCGGGCCTCTTTATTTTTGTACGGGATTGCTGAAAATGCAGAATACACCGCTTGACGGTCTCAAGGTGGTAGAACTGGCGCGCATTCTTGCCGGGCCATGGGTGGGGCAGACACTTTCTGATCTTGGAGCCGATGTCATCAAGGTGGAAAGCCCTGAGGGCGACGATACGCGCAAATGGGGGCCTCCATTCATCGATGTGGAAGGCGAACGGTCTGCTGCCTATTTTCACGCCTGCAATCGCGGCAAGCGCTCGATTACGGCCGATTTCCGCACTGACGAGGGCAGGAAACTGGTACGCCAGCTCGTGGCCGGGGCCGATGTGGTCATCGAAAACTTCAAGCTGGGCGGCCTCGACAAATATGGCCTCGATTATGAGAGCCTGAAGGCCATCAATCCACGCCTGATCTATTGCTCGATTACCGGTTTCGGCCATACCGGCCCTTATGCGGAGCGCGCAGGCTACGATTTCATGATTCAGGGCATGGGCGGCGTCATGGATCTCACCGGCGAACCTGACGGTGAGCCGCAGAAGATCGGCGTGGCTTTCGCCGACATTTTCACCGGGCTTTACAGCGTGATCGCAATCCAGTCCGCTCTCATCATGCGCGAGCGTACCGGCACCGGCCAGCATATCGACATGGCGCTGTTCGACTGCATGTCTGCGGTCCTTGCCAATCAGGCCATGAATTATCTGGCATCCGGTGTTTCGCCAAAGCGCATGGGCAATGCGCATCCGAACATCGCGCCATATCAGACGCTCCCCGTTTCCGACGGCTATTTCATCATCGCCTGCGGCAATGACGGACAGTTCGGAAAACTGACATCGTTGCTTGGCATTGGTAACCTCGCCACCGACGAGCGTTTCGTTAGCAACTCGGCGCGCGTGGCCAATCGAGCTGCTCTGACAGCACTTCTGGAAGAAAAGACACGGGCTTGGAAGCGCGACGATCTTCTGGCCGAACTCGCCAGAATCGGCGTGCCAGCCGGTCCGATCAATACGGTAGCCGATGTATTCGCAGACCCGCAATTCGAAGCGAGGGCGATGAAAATCGACCCGCAAGGGATTCCAGGCCTGCGGACGCCTATTCGCTTTTCCGATGCAGAATTGAAGCTCGACAAGCGTTCGCCGAAGCTTGGAGAACACAGCAACATCATTCTTTCAGAAATCGGCAAAAACTGATCGGGAATAGTGTCATCAACCAGACGCGCTCTTCATCGAAGGGCGCGTTTTTGTTTGTAATGCAGCGATGAAAAGTGAAAGTCTCAAATCAAGAAACAACTTTAACCCCTTGCGGGGAAAGCATTTTTAAATTGTTCTTGAGAGAAGATGGTGCGGTCGAGAAGATTTGAAAAGTCGACGCATAGCCCGGAAAAGGTGGGTTTAGGTGTCCCACGTGTAATTAATTTCACGCAATACGTTTCAATAAGATAGCATCCCGGTGTCCCACGGACGGTTGGTATTATCCACGGGTTTCTTCGGCTGTGGAAAAGCCAGAAAAGCAGACCGGTAAAACGCAAAAAATCCCCGCCACCTTTCGGCAGCGGGGCGTATCCTTGGGAGGATTAAGAGAATTGCAGTTTTCCTACGGAGGGGCGTGAAGGGCACGGCAGGCATAACCCGCCGTTTCCGTCATGGCCCTGGGCACGAGTTGTATTACAAGCTCTTCACGGGTCATGCTGATATCCTCGATCAGTCGAAACACCGGCCGGTGAACGAGAAAAGCGAGGAAGGCGATCAGCACCACCCACCCGAAGACCTTGTCGCCAATGCGTGAAGATTCCGCAGGTGTCGTCATTTTCCACCTCTGAGCGCGCGAATGAAATCGAGCATCGTATTGCCGTCAATGTTCGCGGTGAACCGTGTGAGCGCGTAGCCCATCATTGCAAAAAGTCCGGCGACGCCGTTGCGATACGTCCCCGGTTCGAGCTGCATGAAATCAATAAATGGATCCGCCAAGACCGTCGCGCAGAAGAGACCGGCAGCCACGCGCGTGATGGCGACCACGAACGAGTGACGCTCCGACGACATGACTGAGACGATCAGCCCCCCGGCAGTCGCCAGGATGAAGCCCATTTGCTCTTTGAAAAAATCGCCCATTATTCCCGCGCCCTTCTTACACCTTCGTCGAGCCGCTCCCACTCAGTCGCCAGTACATCGAGCTCCTTGGATGGCGCGGCCTTTTCAAGGTAGCTGAGGATTGCCTGTTGCCTCGGCAGCGGCGTCGGGGCAGGACACGCCCGCCCCAATGCCAATTCAGCCTGCGGTCCCGATGCGGTCACGCAGCCTGCGAGCGACATCAGAAGCAGCGCCCCTATCGGCCATGTCATTTTCATGTTGCTCATCGGCTTTGCCCTGCAACTGCTTTGATAATTCGCTCACGGCGTCAGCGGCGCCGAGATCCTTCAGACTTCGCTCATAGCTCCAGTCCTTAAACAGATCTCGGATCAGCGAGGCGAATGCCCCGGCCAGTACCGAAAGAACGACCTCAAGCACCGGCAGCCCCTTCGCCCTTTGACTTCTCGTCATACGACACGAGCTCGCCGACATCCGGGTAGATGTAGAGCTTTGCTTCGAGGAGATCGGCGAGGCGCTCGGGCGAGAGCCCGAAGAACTTGACCGCATCCGGCACTGACTTGAGAACGTAGTCGATCCCGGCGGCGAGCACGGCGCTCTTAACATCGATGGACTCCTTGTCGGCTTTATCTTCGAGCTTATTGAGACCGAAGTTCACCGCATTCTTGAGTGCAGTCTGCAGGGCGTCTCGATGGCTTGCTTCGATACTCAGACCGGTGAGCTTGGTCCATTTCACGAGAAGCCAGCCCACTGCGGCCGCGATGAGAGCGTAGGCAGCTTCCATCAGATACGGCATGAAGATGTCGACGATGGAGGAGACGGGGACTGAGGTGGAAGCATCCTGCGCCAAGGCACCGGCGACGGCACCAACGAGGATAATTGCTGCCCCTGCCATCGCGATGATGACATAGGCGGACAGTGCTTTGATGGAATAGTTCAAGGGAGTTACTCCTAATTGAGCCGTCATGGCAGCTGATTGGTCAGGCGAGGTCAGCTTCCAGATCATCGAGAAGCTTGCGGATATCTGCGATTTTCTGTCGCTTCGGGTCTGGCTTTGCGCCGTTCTCGACAGCCGGGCCGTTGACAACTTGGAAGTCTGCCCGGCTTGCCCACACGAGGTATCCGGCTGGCGTCTCGATTTGGATGCTGTTGCCGTCGACAGCGATGACCTCGACGGTCGTGCCAGAAGGAAGGCTGCCGTTGGCCGCCTGTCCCTTCACGCTACTCGTCTTCGCCCCGGTCGAGGTGATGGCAATGGCTCCTACGGGGATCGGCACGAGGACCACTTCCGGGGGGGCGGACATTGCAGCCAAGACCTCAGCACGCATCTTGTTACCGACGGCGGCAGCGCCTACAACAGACGGCTCGAAGACCAGACGAGAGACGTCCCACTTGTTCTTCTGCGTAATGCCGAGATTGGCCTGCACTTCCGCATGAAACAGGATGGTCTTGTTCGTGACTGCGATCTTGTAGAAGGCAGCCAGCTCGGCGACGACCTTGATGAACGCCGCCCACTGTTCCTTCGTGATCGGATATGAGCCAGGCTTGAACGGAGACTCGACCGCACCGGCCATGGCGCACATGGAAACGCCGATGGAATCCGTGTTGCAGTTCAGGGTGTGCGCCGCATAACCATCCTTGAGAGAGCCGGAGTTGTCGGCGATGGATGCATTGCCCTTGACGACAGTGCCATCGCCTTCAATCAGAAGGTGGTAGGCTTTCTTGTCGGTGGCGTTCGCCTTGTTCGTTCCAGCCGTCCAGTGGCAGATGATGCGTTTCATCGAGACGGCCGGCATCCATTGCGCCGATACGAGCGACATCTTGAAATCTCCGATTATATGAAAAGGTTCCCCACCTGCTCCGGGTGGAAAGGGGAGCAGGCAGGGACACGTCAGCCCGTGAGGATGACGATCAGTCCCACAGAGTCTTGAACGACTGAGCCTGTTCTTCCTGCGAGATGGTGGGGAGGACGATCCTCAGCCCGGCCGGGAGCACCGGGCCATAAGCGAAAAGACCTGGGTTGGCTTCCAGCAAAGCCTCGGTGTTCTTGCCGTGCTTGCCGTAATATTTGTAGGCAATGGCGTCGACCACGTCGCCGTCGATGGTGATGTAGACCTTCTGGCCGGTGATGCTCGTCACAATGCGGTTCAGCATTGCCGCCTCCTATCCGATATTGGAACCGGGATCGCCGGTCAGGCTTGGCGCACCCGCTTCGAGACCGGATCTCGGTACTGCGCCAGCAGGGTTTGTTTTCGTGGACGACGATGCAGACGAGGGGGAAGACTTGCCGGAGCTGGAGCCAGAGCCGCTATTGTCATTCGGCTTCGTGCAGGACAGCGACGTTGTGTATGCACCGCTGGCTGAGAAGTTGTGAGTGACAGATCGGATCGACCAGATCCCGTCCACATTCGAGCGGCACCCACTGACGACAGCGTTGGCCTCCGCCTGGGCGAAAGGCTCACCGTTAATCTCGAACGTCGCATCACCAGTATCGCGGTTGAGCTTCTTCGCTTGTGCCTTGGCAGCACGTTGCGCTTCATCCTTGTCCTGATGAGGGGTGCGTATCGTGAACCGAGGCCCATCCAACCCCGTCTTCTCCTCGACCGTTTCCTTCTTGTTTTTCTTCCGGTCGTAGTAGGACGCCTCAACAGTCGAGTGTCGCGGCTCGTCCTTCTCCGTGACGGAGTATTTCAAAAGATTGGAACCGCGCGCCACCAGAACGTCAGGGAGTCCCGTCCCGCTTGCGCTGAGACTATCGCCACGAGAGACGACAACAAGACGGCCGGACTTGACCGTGATCGATGCATTCAGCTTGTCGCCTATACGAGTCAGGAACTCGAGCGAGTTCTCTTCGGTCTGCGCTTCGTAAGCGTTGACAGTAGCCTTGATGTCATCCGAAATCGTGAGCGTAAGACCTATCCGTCCCGCGACGTCACTGAAAATGTCGCCGTAGGTTGCGAAGTCTTTCTTCGGATACGCCTTCGGATCTCGCTGCTTGGCAAGGGACTTAGCCGCAACCGACTTCGCCTGAATCGTGATCTGCTGAGGCCAGCCAGAGAAGACGACGGAGTCCACAGAGAACTGGCCGAAGTCCCTCATCCGGCCTTCATAACCACCGACTGGATTCAGGATCGCTCCCGTCTTCGGGGCGGTGACAGATCCGTCGACGTCTGAAATCACAATAGACAGCGTGTCCGACTTGGAGCCGACGCCGTCCGTAATCGTCATGGTCACGCCAGATCCAGCGATCCGACCTGTGATGTCCACGCCGTTGGCGCTGATCGAGAATTTAGGAACTGGCATTAGAAACCAAGCCTCAGAGATGCGCTGAACGAACCGCTCGACCCGACGCCAAGGCTGAGCGAGATCCCGCCAGCCGACAGCGATAGCGCAGCCATGCGCGCTGCCGACTGATCGTATCTCTTCAGCTTCAAGCTGACGGTCACGGTCTGCGGCGTGCCTGCATTATCGAACGTCGTCTCTTCATTGCTGATCGACGTCGCCAGCCACATGCCGAAGATGTTCTGTCCAGCTCCATTGATGTGAACGAGATGAAGAGGGAGCTGCGCATTGACAGCCTCCCTTACGCCAGCGAGCTGACTCAGCCCCCGGCCATTGAAATGCCGGGGGTGAAAGGTTGAGCTGAGGGTTATCTCCTCAGCGCCGGGACCAAGGCGATGCAGAAGAGGAGCGGCGCCAATGATAGGCTGCTCTTCCATGCGCGGCGACAGGGACCGGCTGATCGTCTCGACCGAGTAATTCGGTACTGTGAACCGGAACGGTCCCCATGCCATGAGCATCATCCATCTCCGTATGAAAGATTGCCGAAGTAGGTCTGCACCGAACGAGCGAGCTTACCTTCAAGCTGAGCAAGCGCCTGTTCAACGCCTTGCTGGACTGCGGCCTTAACACTGGCAGCATCTGCACCAGCGCCGACGGTAATCCCGCCGAGGTTGATCGGAGCATGAACAGTGACTCCGCCGCCACCGATCTTGTGGTTCGGGATGATCGTCCCGTCCGCACCCGGCGCGAAGAGTTCCTGTCCCTTCTCGTTGATCTGGTAAATGCCACCCGCTTTCACGGGGCCGCCAGCCGCACGCTTGCCGTCAAGCTTCGGATCAAGTGACCCGCCCGACGGAGAAACCGCTGCAGAGCCGCCGCGTGCCACCGTGGCGAACTGACGGGCCAGACCGAGGGCTCTTTCAAGCTGGCTCGTGTCTATCGTCAGGGCACCGTTGACGGTCAGCGCCTCCTTGATCTGCTCGCCCGTGGCATGAGCTTTCGCTTCGGCCTCGGCACCTCCGGTCATCAGCACGCCGATGTATTCCCGGATTCCTTGCTGAGCAGCAATCGGCCACTGTGCGGTCTGCTGCGAGATGTCGACCTCGAGAGCTTCCTGCGGTGTGCGCTTGCGACCAAGCTGAACGTTCGACGGGTTGATGCCAGTGTGCTTTTCCACCCATGCGTCAACGCCGCTCGTCAGTCCCCACAGGTTTCCATCTGGGTCGGTCTGGTTGAGGGCGGTAGCCGTAAGAGCACCGGCACCAAACGGACTGGCTATTGCCCGTCCGCCAAGTCTGAGGGCACCTCTCAGGAGTCCACCGCCTGCCGCCCCAGCAGCTGCGCCGCCTGCAGCAGAGCCTGCGCCACCGCCAAGGATTCGGGAGAGGATCCCTCGGCCTGCACTCATGGCAGCGTAACCACCTGCAGCAAGGGCGAGGGCGCCCAGAGCTTCAATAACCCGGCGAGTGGTGGTGCTTAACTGAGTGAACTCAGAAGCAAGCCAGTCGACAGACTTGAGGACGCTACTGATCGGCTTTTCCCAATCGCTCACGATCTTGATGAGCGCTGTTTCCACGGCACCCGTCGCGCGGGTGTAATCACCGTACAAGCCCTTGTTGGCGTCAACGCCCATTTGGTGTGTGATGCCTTTTGGGATATTTTCCATGACCTTTACAAGGGCGAGAAAGTCCTGGTAACGGCTTGCTAGAGTCATAGCTCGAGCGCCCTGGCGTTCTGTAAAGATTGCATTGAGCTGCGGGCCTGTCGGGCTTGCCCCGAAGATAGCTTTTAATAACGACTCAGCATCGACGCTCTCTGCGCTGTATTTATGGAAACTTCCAAGGTCGCTTGCTACAGCCTTTTTATCTTTGGCGGACATCTTGCCAAGAACAGGATCGAGGAGATCCATAAGGCCAGAAGTAAACTCACCTCTGCTACCCCTCACCGAAACATCTTCATTGTTCTCCTCATCGAAATATGTAGCCTCTTCAAGCCATTCAGATATTTTCTGCTGAAGGTCTTTACCGACTTTAACGCCAAAGTTTTCTTTAAGCATACTTGCGATGCCCTCGACTTTGAAAGCGTCAGGCTGCTTGACGTAGTCATCAAAGTTAATACCCATGGCGTGCATTGCCATGCGGCCTTTGTTGGTTGGGGCTGTTAATTTCGCTGATGCAGTTCGGGTGAAAACACCAGCTTCATCGCCGTAGTAACCGGCCTGCCTCAAAATAATACCAGCGGCATTGGCCGTGGTGTCCTTGAGGCCAGCATTTCTCATGGCAGCGCCACCGTAGCGGATATACTGACGGACATCCGTGTCAGTCATGCCGCCGTTCTTAGCCATCCACACCAAGGAATCTACATATTCATTGATGGCCTTAACGTCGGTTAAAGGTATTCTTCGGATCTGAGAAGCCGACCTGATGGTTTCTGTTGCTTCTTCCATGGTGACATTCATGGCTAAAGCATAATCGGTGATGGGCTGGATGACGTTTCTAATGGATTGAGCGTCACGGATACCGCCTTGCAAAACACCGATTTGGGCGCGAACAACATCAGCATTCGTAAACCGAGTTTCATAGCCGATCTTTTCGGCCTGCTCATTCATGAGCTTGCTGCTGTTTTCATCAAAGACATCGTAACCAAGAGCGTCACGGTAGGCTGTCGCCTGATCGTAGGACACCGTGTCCATGAATGCATTGCGTGCCACACCGCCAGCACGGACAGCGGCATAACCACCAGCTGCACCAGCGATCGTGCCGCCTACAGAGGGGCCAGAGCGACCCGGTCGTGGCGGCTTTGCCGGAGGCTGCTTGCGGTTTTCCCGCTCCATCTCGCGCATCTTGCGGATGGTCTGGGCCAACTGATCGCGGATAGCGCGCTGAGACTGACCAATGCCGTTCTTGCTATTGATGCTAAATGATCTCAGCGATTGCTCTGCCGAACGTGCGGCGGCTCGCTGTTCCTGGAAAGCTGTCGTCGCTGCCTTGAGTGCAGAACGTGCCGACCGCATGTCAGCATTCAGCTTCGCCGTGGGCTTGGTCACTGAAGCGAGTGCGGCTTCCAGCTCTTTAACACGGGTGCGAGCTGTCCGAAATTCGCCGAACGCTGCCGCTGCACCGCGCCGCAGATCCTTGAAGTCGCCGACTGCTGCCGCCTTCCGGCGCAAGTAGTCGAGCTGGCTGCCGAGGTTCTTGGCCCCGGCAACACCGTTCTTCCCGAGTTTTCCAATGGAAGACTCGAGAGCCTTGAGGGCTTCCGTTGACTTCTTGGATGGGCCGCTGACGGAATCGATCAGCTGAAGACGAAGAGTGGCTACCCGAGATGCCATGACTATCCACCTACATTATCTGGATAGCCTCTTCCCAAAGCCCGACGAGCTGAGGAAACGTCATTTCCAGAATGGATTCAAACGTTACCCCGCCGCTGGTTTCACGCATCACCTTGAAGGAGATAGCCAGCCAAGCGTCTATTCTTGCGGGGATGGGGTCTCCGTAGCCTCCTCTCGGGGCAACGTTGACTGTGCGAAAAAACCTTCTTGCGCCGCCTCCACGCGGGATGCGTCGACAAAGTCGAGGCTCTCGAGGACAACGGCCGGCGCGCTCACCCACGGCATGTCGACCTTTTCGTCGGCCCCCTTGCCATGTTCCTTCACAGCCTCAGCGCATTCCTGAAGGTAGTCTCGCCACTCCCGCATAATCGGGCGGCGGACAGTAATTTCGCTGTAGACGACGCCGTCGTACTCGACAGGGAAGTCGAGAGAGACGACCATCTCCCGTCGTCCACCGTCGCCGACAAAACGAGGAGGCTGCTTTGCGACGGCCTCCTGCAATGTCTTGGCTTCCGCATTGCGAGCTTCCACCCTCGCGAGTTCCTCTCGGCTGAGAGACTTCGTGACCTGGTTCATGACCACTCTCCTGAAATGAAAACGCCCGGCTTAGTAGCCGAGCGCCTGATTGAGTTCGGCGAGCTGGTTCACGCCGTTGATGATGCGTTTCGGAGGCCACGCCTGAAGCTCGTGGACGACGTCGATGCCGGTTTCGTAACGCATGTACTTGATGCTGTTCATCACGAACTCGACGCCGCCCTTTTCACCACGCTGCCAGCGATCACGGGAGCTGCCGTTGATCTGGCCTTCGACGATGCAGACGTGCGCGTCGATCCCGCCGTCCAGCTCACGGAGCACACCGCCACGGAACGTGACGCGAGTGGTCAGGCCCGGACGGAGTGCCATGCGCTTCATGATGTCGGGATTGTGGCCAGCCATCTTCACGGTGACTTCGAGCGCTTCGATAGCCGACATCGCCTGAGAGACGCCAAGATCCATACCGCCGCCGCGATAGTCCTGAGTCATCGGACGGGGAAGGGGCAGGTCCACCTCTTCCGTGTCGATACCGAAGTCGAGGCCATCCAGGAACATGGTGAAGCCTTGCAAAATATGCCGCATGGGAATTTCTCCTTATCGCGCGGAAGGTTGTGTTACGCCGTCTGAAGGGCAGTGCCAGCCAGACGGGCGATTTCACGAGCGGCATTCTCGGCAAGGACCGTGTAGTAGCCGGTGTTACGCGAGAACATGAACGTGATATGCTCGATCGGAGCAGGGGCTTCAGCGTCGTAGCTGATGTAGAGGTGACCGGAGGCCCAGGTTTCCTTGGTGTTCAGGCTGGAATCCAACCACACACGACCGCCGAGCGTTGCGCCCATAGCCGCCCAACGACGCAGTGCCGAGTTCACGGTCTCCGCAATGTCGGTCAGGTTCTGGAGGCTGAACGGCTTGTCGATAAAGGCTTCCGAAGCGATCTCGACCGAGTCGATGATCGTGTCGTGTGCACGGCGCACCGACCAGAAGTTCTTCAACGAGTCCGACGATGGCACCCGGCTGCCCCACAGCTTGAAGCCACCGCTCGGTGCACGCACGATTGCGGCAATGGCGTTCTTATTGAGGAGCTGCGATTCAGCCGCAGGGTCCGTGATCGAATGGTCGATCGGGCGGGAGATGCCGACGATGCCTTCCACAACGTGGTTCGACGGGGAAACCCAGAAGCCTTCGCTGTAGTCAACGCGGGCTTGCAGGCCAGCCACACGGGCCGAAGCAGGTTCGTTCACGGCCGCCGCATCCTTGAATACCTTGACCATCGGCTCGACGATCAGAAGGCGGTCGGTGTCGTAATCCAGGCGATCCTGAATGGCGGCCGAGGTGTTGGTCGCCGTGGAATCCTTGATCACGCCAGCGCGGAAGCGGTTCGCCAGAGTCAGCAGCTCGACCGTTACCGGGTTTGCTACCGTGCCAACCGTTGCCGTTGCCGTCGCGGCTTCCGTTGCGCCGCCACCGGTCAGAGTCACCGTAGGTGCGGACGTGTAGCCGAAGCCCGGCTTGGTGATGACGATCTCGTCGACAACGCCCGTCGTCGAATTGATCGTTGCAACGGCCTCAGCGCCAGTGCCAGCGCCACCGGTGATCGTCACAGTCGGGACCGAGGTATAACCCGTGCCTCCTTCCGTAACCGAGATGGTCGCGATACCATCGGTCGGACGGGACGAGGTGAAGCCCGGTGCAATCAGCAGCTTCGGTTTCAGGCCGTGCTCACTCTGCGCAGTGCGCAGTGCGTGCATGCCCTTGTAAGTCGTCGCGTTGCCGATGATGTTCGACATGGTCTCGTTGATGTTCGCGCCGGGTTCAACGCGGACAACAAGGATCGTCTGCGAAACACGAGACGCCTGATCGAAGATGCCGTCGATGGCATCCTTCAGCGTACCGGCAGCGCCGAGACCCTGGACTTCGCCATTTGCACCGTAGATCGGGACGACGGTGTCAAGCGGCCAGAGCGCGGAATCGGCGTCAGGCGCCGTGCCAATCAGGCCGATGATACCGGTGTCGATGGTTTCGACCGGACGAGGGCCGTTGTTCTGCTCGACCGTTTCAACGCCGTGAAGATAAATGTCCGTCATTGGATCTGCTCCGTGGAAATGACAAAGCCCGGCGCAATGGCCGGGCATGTTGCTGGAAAAAGAAAAGCCCGGCTGCTAACCGGGCTGTTCCATTCTTAATTTGCTGAGGCGGTCAAAGGGTCTCAAACGCGGCTTCAATCTCAGCCGCCGTTGTAATGAGCCCGCTCTCAATGTCCTTCGCCACCTGACTCTCCTTAGCAAAGCAAGCTTGCACATGATCGCCGACAGCTTTGCCGATTGCCATCATCGTAGCGGCATCGAGAGTTACCCAACCGCTTGCAGCTTTGAACTCAATTACCTTGTCGGGATTGTCCTGCGCATATTTATATGCGCCGGTGATCATGGATTGGCTATCGCGGGTAGTGTCAATGATCTGACCGGCGATCTCCGCTCCAGACGTTTCCTTCTGGTATCGTATGCGCTCGGCATGCAGGAGCAGGTTGCTCTTGATCTGCTCGGAGCTATACGTGGATACCAAATATGTTACCTCGACCTTGTCATTGCCGATGATCCAGTCACCCTTGCCGCGCTTGTCGATGAAGTGTGTTATAGGGTTATAGGATGGCGGGGTATCATGCACCGGATAAACATTCAGAGACAGTAGCTCTTGGTCGCTTAACTGCTGTGCGTCGTCATTAAACCAACGGGGCTTACCTGTGACCTCGACGATCGATCCATCTTTTACATGAGCGTAAAGCATCACACATCCTTCCACGCACCGGCGTGTTTAACCTTGGTATTGGAAGGCTTCCAAATACCGTTTTCTTTTACATATTTATTTGAGGGTTTCCAGACGCCAGCATCTCTACAGAATGTTGATGTTGTCGGTTCGTAAGAGATAATCCAATCATCCATAGATGCTCTGGAATCAGAGGATAACCCAATACCGATATTGGACTGCCCTGTAGTGGTAAACGTAGTAGTAAGTTGTTTCCATTCGTTGTAACCACTATGTACGGGCGCTGACAGGTGGATTGGGTCTTCGGACGAATACACGCCAAGTTGCATATTCCCTTGGTCATATTGGGCAGAATTTTTTATCCACACAGATGCCGTTATAACTGCGTTGCTTGCTTCTGCGGGTAAAGCGCGTAAACCAATTCCTATCTGCAAAGTGTCTGCGCTAACATCAGCAGCCCAACTACCTGAGCGAACAAACACTGCATTAGAAAGGCGAATCACAGGGGAGCCTGAACTCGTATTAATCCAACCATCTGATCCTGTTTCAAATCCTCCACTAAGAACTGGCATAATTACACCTTAAACCAAATATCACCGTCAACGCCACCGCTTGGATTTGCGGTGGAGATAGTGATGCGGCTGTTGCTGACTTTGTTTGCTAACCCTGTATCGACGTACTGCTTATTCGCAGCATGCATAGGGTCAGCTGGCGCGTCGTTGAGTGCAAGACGGCCGGTCATAGTACCGCCCGCCTTGTCTAGCTTACCGGAAACAGCACTTGCGAGGTCATCATTATTGAGGAGCGTTTTCACAGCCCCCCCTGCCTGAACAAAGGCTCTGCCGTCTGCCGTATTGACGATAATTTCACCGTCTTCGAAGTCGCCAGAGGTAGGAGCTTTGCCGGCGACGCTGCTCCGCTTGTGCTTGTAGCTCATTAGAATGTGCCTCCATCAAACAGAACGCCTGTTATATTCCCGCCCGATATATTGACGTTGTTGGCGTTCTGCGTCGCCATTGTTCCAAGGCCGAGGTTTGTGCGAGCGGCGGCCTTATCAACCAAGTCGGAAAGATTCGCTGCCTTAGCGAGCTTTTCCCCAATCGATGTCGCAACGGTTGTTGCAAAGTTAGGGTCGTTGCCGAGCGCTGTTGCAAGCTCTGAGAGCGTGTCCAGTGCCGCAGGCGATCCATCGACAAGCGCCGCGAGCGCCGCCTTAACAAAGGCGGTCGTCGCAATCTGCTGGTTGTTTGTCGCCTGTGCTGCCGTCGGCGCTGTTGGCGTTCCTGTCAACGCAGGGGATGCCAGCGGCGCTTTCAGATCGAGAGCCTCTTGCTGCGCCGTACTGACCGGGTGGTTGGCGGGCGAAAGATTCTCGACATTACCAAGCCCAACATCGGACTTTGTCACGCTATCCCATGTCGGGGCAGAACCTGCGGTCGATCCTGATTTCAGGAACTTGCCGGTATTGGCCGCTGCTGTTGCTGGGACGTGGCGATTGCCGTCTGTCGTCGGGTGGACGTAGTTATTTGCTCCGGCTGCGATGCCAGCAAGCTTTTGCTTTTCAGCGCCGGTCATAAAGCCCGATGCACCACCTGAAACGGCATCGTCATGAGTGTGCGCGGTAGGCGGGAACGTTGCTGGCTTGTTCTGAACGCCAGTCCACTGAACGCTGTCCGCCACCTCTGCCTGATCGACCTTGCCGTCGTCGTCCGCGTCATATACCGACTTGAGCATGTCGCCCGCGCCGGTATTTTCAAGCGCATCAGTCAGGAATTGCTTTGTAACGAAAGCGCCAGAGCCACCGATTGAGACAACAGAGGTTGCATTCCCATTGCCGTCATCACCGAAGCCGATATAAAGAGTATTGTCGACTTCGTTATGCGCAATCTCGCCGGATCGCAAGGATGTAGGCGCACCCGGATTGCCTCCGACGGCACGACGTTTGATGGCAATCGTGCCGGTTACTTGGACTTGAGCCATCAGAAAAACCCTCCGGTAATATTCAGCGTTGTTAAATTTTCGATGTTTCCGGGCTCGCCTTGATCCCCTTTGTCCCCCTTCTTACCGATGGGGCCGCGTCTTGCGGGGACGTTGAGGATTGCTTTTTCCCGATTGGTCTGGACATCAGCCGTTACTGTATGTCTGGTATAGTCGGCCCCTCCGGTTGTGCTGGAGTAGGATGAGACGTTGTAATTCTTCATTGAATCATCTCCAGTGGTGGGCCGGGAACAATGGTGAATGATCCAGAGAAATAACCTTCAACATCACCGCCCGGTGGCGTGACATCGATGAGGTATTGGGCCGCGCAACTAGTGGTGAGTAGCGCGGTTTGTTGACCAGTCATTCTGATCACGGGGATGACCAATGCTTCATCAGCGCCGGGAAGGAACTCTACTTCTTCGAAGGTCACGCCGTCGCCGGGAGCGAGGGTGAAGAGAGGCCCTCTGCGGCTCCAGACATGCATACGGATCGTCCAGAGAGGCCAGTCGTCTGGACGATCACCATCGAACATCAGATCAAGATCTAATCTCCATGTGTAGCCGGGCGCAACAATCGCAGCTTGTATGGGAAGTGCTACTCGCTTAGACATAGTTCTCCCCTTAATAAGTGCCGCCGTCTTTTTGTGCCGCCAACAGCAATATGACCTGTTCTTTGGTGTAGTAATCCGTTGCGTCCGCCTCCAAGTAGGCATCCACATAATACCGGTCACCCGGCTGCGGGTTGGTGATCGTGATCGTAGGGCTGCTTGCCGTGTAATCAGGGCCTTCTTGAAGAAGGGCACCGTTGAGAAACACCATCGCAAAGCTGAACCCGCCTGACACAGTGATTACACCGCTTGGGGAGGCCCCGAACGTTCCTTGTTCGAAACGACGTCCTCCAATCGAGGTCGTAACTGTCGGCACAAAACTGGTGCCATCATAAACCCGGAGAATGGATCCATCCCACCATATCTGGCCGAGTCGAGGGGCCGTGGGCGTCGCTACTGGCGGGGCGATTATATTGCGCACATCAGCCAGCGCTTGCTGCGATCCATTGCGGGCGGTAACCGCTGCACTGGCCGCGGATTGGGCTTCGCCCCTTGCGGTCTGCGCGGCCTTCTTATCACTATCCACAACCGTTCGGTCAGCGGCAACCTGATTGCGGAGAGCAACAGTCGCGTCATATATTGCCTGCTGAAGATATGCTACCGCAGGCATGCTTGTAATAACCCAATCATTAAATGGGCCACCCGCACCGGTTACCTGCTCTAGCTTCAGAGTCAGAAGCCCGGTTGTTTTGTTGTAATTTTCAACTTTGGCTGTCGCCCAATTTACTGCTGTTGCAGCTCTGGAGAGGGTCACGTAAGGGGACACGGCAAAGAACTGCCTGTCCTCAACCTTGACGTAGATGTTGATCGTCGCCCCTAGAGTCAGATTAGCCGATGTGCTTGAGGCGCTGAAGAACACCCCGGCCGAAACCTTCCGGTCGAGTATCTCCATTTTAATGTCAAGCTGCTCGATGCTTTCTGCCAGAATTTGCTCGGCTTGCCCGACGAGAGGTGCGATCTCGTATTCAATAACTGAGAGGCCCCGTGCGATAATTGCATCGGCTACCTCTTTTTGAATGTTAAGCTGCTCTTCGAGAGGGGCCAGTCTAGATCCGATAGCTTCAATCAGGCCATCCCATAGTTTGGCGCTCCACCCCTCCCTGTTTTGGGTTGAGAGAAATCTAGACAGGTCCGACATTTTTACACCGCCTCGTAGTGCTTGACCGCGTCTTTGTCCTGCTCGATCAGAACGGCAAGTGCGTCACCGCGGATGCGCGTACTGTTCGAGGGGTTGATGATCAAACGGCCAATCTTCACGCTTTTCGCAAGGCTGACCTTGTAGAGCGTAGACGGATCGATCTGCTCTTTTGCCATGTGGCTTTCTCCTAATTGAAAAGCCCGGCACTAAGGCCGGGCTTGGTGAGGTTCGGTCAGTTAACGATTACGGATAGGACACACTCGTAGCCGCAGACACGAGGAAGATCGCCAGCGGTGACGTGGTGCTGTAAGTCGTCTTACGCTTCCACGACGTTACTGCCGTACCGAGCGTCCAGGTGAAGACGCGACGGATCGAGCCATCTGCCTGCACTTCGTCAGTGACAGCCGTGGCGGCAGTTTCGGTGCCATAACCGGACCCGGTTAGGATCGAGCAGGCCAGGTCATGGTTGACCTCGTCGTAATGCTCGAGCACGAGGATCTCGATGATCTCCGTAACCGGGCCTGGCGCGACTCGTTCCTTCGTGATGTGCACGCCATTCGTCCGAGGACGAGATACCGTGACATTCGACTGCCCGAGGTTAATACCCGGCATCAGCTCGGTGGTGCCGAGGAGGACCATGCGAGCGTTGATGTTGGCAGGAAGATTGAACAGCGGCGAGGCTCCACTCGCAACCGCTTCAATCGTATGCCAGACCGAGCCGACCTGAATTTCGTATGAGATCTCGCAACCATCCGGCACGACTTGCTTGGTGAGAAGGTCGATACCGCAGATGCCGCCCGAGAGATTCCACGCCGTCAGGTTGACAGTCACACGAGGAGCACTGAACTCAGCGACGAGGATCTCGAAGCAAGCGTCCAGAGAAATGCTACCCTGCGACCAGAGACCGTCCGTCGATACGAAGAACGAACCCTGCGCATACTTGTTGTTTTCAGCCACCGCCAGCCAGTGGTTGCCGGAGGTGATGACGAACCAGCCGTAACGCTTGCCACCTTCAAGGAAGATCGGTTCGATTGCGAACTTGGTTGCAATTGGGTGGATCTTCAGGTCAGCCGCCGCGACTGTGGTAACGGCGAGGCAGCTTGCGTAATTCGGTGCGCCGTTTTCAAATAGCTCGCAGAGAGCCATGCGCACGTCACCGCCGCCAGCGTCAACGCGACTGAAGTAAAGGTTCACACCCGTCACCCAACCAGAGCGAGGCATCATGAAGGTGTTGCCTGCCACCTGTCCGGTGTAGGACGCCTGCACGATTGTTGCCGCCCAATACGGCTCTTCGTAGGTGTCGTAGAAGATCTGACGCAGACGCATGATGTAATGCGCCGGGCCGCCGCTGTCCTGAGCGAACTCGACGTTATAGGTCGTGCCGTCATTCTTATAGAAGATGCCCTTCGTCTGGTCGTACCGGCCAGTGCCCCACCAAGCCGCGTTGGTGCAGACGAGGAAGGGGTCGCCATAGCGAATGCGAGTCTTCGAGATCGTCTTCAGCGTGTACTCGATGGTCTGAGAACCGCCGTTTGCAAGGGCATGCTCCGTCGACTTCGACGTGATCGTGATCAGGTTGTTCTCGGTATAGCGCGGCAGAACCATGCCACCCGTCGAGACCTGAATGCTGGTGTCGGACGGCGTGAGAAGGCCGAGGGTGATCTGCGCCGAGTTGTCGTCAGCAAAGCGGATACCTTCTTCCACCTTCGTCACCGACTGCAGATGCTCGAGATCGCTATCCGTTTCGTCGAGGAAGTAATCCGACTTCGAGTAGGACTTGCCTTCCGGCATCCCGGTCATTTCCGCCACGCGAGCGAGCTGCTCGAGGAGGTATATCTGCATCTGGCGTGACAGCTTGTCAGCGTTCGATGCGACCAACTTGGACACGTCGGTCTTGAGACCCTCGACGACCGGCTGCGTTTCATCCATCCAGCCTTCGAGCACCTGCACGCGGGAATCCAGCGAGCGCATCGTAGTGATGCGATTGTCCGTGCTCTGCTCGACCAGTACAATTTCCGTCGAGGAGAGAGTCACCCAGGCGATGACCGTGTTGGCACTGTCGACCACCGGCTTCGACGGGGAGGGCGCCTGATCGCCGAGCTGGATTGCCACGTTGACCTTGCGCCATTCAACGGTCGCTGTCGGCTGCGGGTCTACTTGAGGCGGATATACCGAACCATTGACCACGAAATCGCGAGGCTCGGTCCCGTCATTCGCCGTCTGCGCCTGAAGCAGGATCGCAACAATGCGGCGGTTGCCGGAGGTTGGCATGTGCGCCAGGAGATTGAGAACCGTCGCGTTGTCGCCGCCCGTGAAGAGCTTCCCGTCTTTGAAAAGGATGACAGGCGTTTCAACCGTGACCTGCGTCGTTGCCGTCTTGGCGACCGTTGCGCCTGAGTAGCAAGCATCGAGTGCGCCGCTGACTGCTGCCGAGATCAAGGTATCCATGGCATCGCGAGGGAACTCAGCGAGGTTCTCAAAATCGCTGAGGGTCGCGTTCTGGTTGGCGGTAAAGCGGGCAATCTTCATAGTGAAGTCCTCTCAATGGGAACCATGCCGTCCCATTTCTGGTCGGCTGTGAAACTTAGATCGGCGATGCGCATGGGGCGGTAGGTCGCCGTGGTGAACCAGATCTGGTCACGCAGGGAACGCGACTTATAGATCGCTTCCCCGACGTCCTTGACGCGCTCGGTCGCGAGACCGATATGGCACTTGCCGACGACAGCATGACCGACGTAACTCCACATTCCCTCTCTGCGATAGGTAGCCTTGACCCTGAGCAGCGCGGTGTATGAAGTGAGGCCGATGTAGCTGTAGTTGATGAACGGCGAGAACAGGCCAGCCGCCTGTCCGATCCGCGCCTTGGTCTCATCCAGAAGCCGCCAGCGGTCATAGATGTGAAGGGCGGACGCATCCGAATAGACATGCATGTAGTTGACGCCATTCTTGCATCCTGACGCGAGAAAGGATTCCAAGTATCGCGCGTCGTGACGTTCGTAGATGCGTTCTGGCGCGATACTCAGCGGAGTCACGCTCTCGATGCCGTTGGGGATCTGCCCCGAGCCGAAGGTGCCGTCCTGACCGATGGTGATCAGTCGGCCACGGTTCTTGTCGGCGACGTAGGAAAGACCCACGTAGCAATTGTCCACGACGGTATCGATCGGGTTGTACTCTGCCGGTATGGCGAATGTCGTGACGTCGACCGCCGCATCGCTGCCCCATGTGCCAAGCTGGTCGAAGGACCGTATCTCGGTTTCCACCCCGTCCTCGACGATAGTGGCCCGACGCCCGTAGTATCGGGCAGCCTCGTTTTCCATAACGAAGAACCCGCCGACGTAACCCGGCACTGTGCGCAGTCCATCACCGACAGCGAAGGCCGGGCGCTCACCCGGTATGCTGTAGGGATAGAGCCGAAGCTCGGCGAACTGTTCCCGCCACTTGTCGAGAGCATCAGGCGAATAGTCCGTCAGGTACATGCCGACAGGCGGGATGACCGCGTCGTAAATGCTGGCGTCCATATAGGACAGATACTTATTGATCCCCGGCAGAGTGCCCTTCAGGCCCTTCATACCGTAGATCTCAGCCGTTATCCGGCGTTTCTTCCACTCCGGCCAGTTGTCTCTCCAGAGATCAACGCCGCGTCCCCATGCAAGGAATGGAAGGTGCGAGGCCGAAGTGAGATACGGGTCGCGCATTCTCTTGACGAGATCGACATCCACCCGATTGACGGAGAAGGCAGCAAGTCCTTCAAGCGCCTTCTCAAAATCGGTCGCGTTCAGTGGGAGCAAAGACTCACCGCTATCCATCACGCCACCTCGACGATTACCTCTGGTACATAGACCGTTCCGTATTTGCCCGGATCGACATTAGTCGCTGGCTCGATGACCACCACGCTCTCCAGCGCATTGCCGTTATGAGCGGCGGCGATAATCCCGTCTGCGCGCAGCACAGTGCCGATTGCAGATCGCGAGCTGGCGTAAGTCTGAATCGAAGCCTTGGCCTTGGCGACGGTTGTCGATACGTCTGGCCCCGTCTGCGCCGTGACCTTCACCCGGATAATCTGGCTCACAATCGTGGCCGAGCGCACGTAGACATTGTCGGTCAGCGGTCGCCGGGTCTTCGCAGACAGTGCGTCGTAGACTTTCGTTATCACGTCCTGGCTGACAGTGCCGTCGCCTTCACGCCCGAGGAGGATGATGTCGCACCGATTGTTTTCGCCCTTAATAGCCTCGACCTGCTTGATGCTGCCGTCGGCTGACCATGCGAAGAATCGGTATGCATCTTCTGGCCCGGCTGCAGCATATCCGTCCGGTGCGAGGTTGCGGCGCTGCCGGAACTCCTCATCACTTTCGTAGACGGGGTTGCCGTCATCATCGTAGCGGATGATGCGACGGGTCACGCCGAAGTCGGCGGCGAAGTTATCAAGATCCGTCCCGGTCGTCGTCGCCAGCATCACAGCACGAGCCACCTGATTGGCACGTGCGCGCCAGAGGAGTTCTCGGTATGCAAATGCTTCGATGACGATCTTGACCGGGTCCGTCTCGAGCATCTCGACGTTGTACGCCGGGAGCTCTGGTTTTGTTTCCCGCACCTTGGCCCACCGCTCTTTGAAGTCGGCGACCATCTCATTCAGGATGGTTTCGTAATCGAGAGTTTCGATAACGTCCGGCAGCGGGACAAGTGTCAGGTCGATAGCCACGTTCTAATCCTCTCGAAGGGGAAGTCGTCAGACCGTGCCGACCAGAAGCTTCCCTTCGGATTCCGTAAGGGAGAGATAGGCAGCACGTTCTACAGGGTTGGAATAGTCACCGAGATGGCCGTTCTCGAAGAACACGCCGCTCACCTCGAGCCTAACAATGCCGGGGGTTTCAACATCGAGATTGGCGCGCAGAAGAACGAAACCCGGTTCCCCGAGCTGCCTGCCTTCCTCGACACGGGCTTCAAGCGCCTGTGCCGTTGCGACATACAGGTCGACGATAGTGTCGACGTTCTGCGGCCTGTCGATGATACTCGGGAGATCCGAGCCAAACCCGCGCAGCTGAACTCGTTCGCCGAGTTCCGTTGTCAGAATGGTGACTATGCTCTGCAGGCAGTGGTCCCATCCGAAGAGGCATCGACCGGTTTTAGCGTCAATGCCGACCCGAGCCATTAGCGCGTCTTCTTATCCAGAACGACCGGGGATGGCTCAGCCTTCGGAGATTCAGCCTTGACGCTGGCCTCGCCAACCAAGCCCGAGAGGACAAGGTATTTGGCTTCCCGGTCGGTCAACTGGATGCGTGCGCCCTTGGCGCGATGTGCACCGGCGATGAACCCTTCGGCATTCACGACGTAGGTTTTCTTGCTGCTCATTGATCTGCTCCTTAATTGGACGGAACGTCGGTATTGGCGCCGCCTGGAACGACCCCGCCATGGATGTGTGAGCTGCCGACATTCTTGCCGTCATGCTCCTGCTTCCCACCGGTCTGGATGAACCCCTCGCCAGTGAATTTAAAGGTTGTGCCGCCGACCTCAATGAATAGGCCGTCAGCCGTATGGGTGATGGTTGCCCCGCCGATCACGACGCGCTTCTCTGCGCCCTTGCTGTGCGGCTGCGGCGTATCATCTGTGAACCCGCCCTTGATGATGAAGGACTTACTCAGTTCACCGTCTGGCGAAACCAGCATGACGCGCTGCCCGACTGATAGCGGCGTCCACTCATTGATGTCGCCTGCCTGCTCCGACCATGACGTTGGCGGGGAGTCGATACCGTGAGCTGTCACGATGGCCGTGCCGTTCTCGTAGTCGACTTCCTTCACGACGCCTTCACGGAACATATTGTTCTGTCGGACAGACATGCGCCGGACGACGTTCTCCATGGACTCGAGACGCTCGATCAGCTTGTCGAAGAAAGTGAAAGAGGTCATGTCGAAATCCCTTGATGATACCATACGATAGGCGTCGTCAGGAGAGGCTGTGCACCTGTCGGAGAGCCGAGTTTTTCTGCAAGGTCGTGGGTATATCCGAGCGTCTTCATTGCCCGGTCATTCGGCGAGTCTGCTGCATTGGCCGTAAGCAGGGCCTCAATATCGCCGACACGCTCGCTGTAATCGGGGAAGATCTGAAGCCTGTCGAGAAAGCGCTGGACATCTCCGGGGATAACGCCTGTGGCATTCTCGCGGATCGCCTTCATTTCCACCGTGACTTGTCGTGCAGCAAGACGCAGACCACCTTCAACCGAAGCACCTCGGCGGCTCACCACATTGTGATATGACGGGCAGAGATAGTTGAAAGCATCGCTGGCGACGGTGCCCTCGGTCAGCGCGCGGAACACCTGAAACTCAAGTGCGTCCAGCGTTGTTTCGATCTCACTATCCGTGGACGGGCATTCGAGACTGTACGGCTCTGCTACCCCGTCCGTCTCCACCGTCTGCACCACCAGCATTTCGAAGGTGAGCGACATGAAACGGTCCTCGTGGACGCGCCCGGCTTTAGGCCATGGATCTTTATCGTAGTCGGTGTAGACGACCACGCAGGGGAAAACCCTGTCCATCTTCATGTCTTCAACCGGCTCGATCTTGGAGTCGAAAATGTATGGGCCGGCCAGTGTAGGCCACGGCTCTTCCAGATAGTTGTTGAGCGCGCATACAGCCGCCATGCGTGTGATACTGCGATAAACGCTCATGCCTGCCCTCCGCGCTGCACAAGCATCAGGACGACGCGAGACAAGCCATCGCGCTGCGAAGAGATGACTTGGAAGTCCGGCAACTCTGGCCGGCTAGGGAATGTTATCTGGTCGCCTTGTCTCGGTTCTTGAGTTCCGACCGGGAAATAACGTCGGTCAACCGACAGCTGCGGGTCTCTACCAGACTGGAGCGAACGCAGGTCGTTCGCCTCACGGTAGGATCGACGCACGCCGAGCTGCACGCCGTATTCGACTGAGATATAATCGAATATACCGGAGCCACAGATAACCTCCCGCGTTGTGTCCTGAGAATACCTCCCGTTCGGAGTAGACTCCATGGGCGTGAACACAAAGCTGATCGCGTTGACTCGATCGACCGCCTTGCTGATAACTTTATCCATACGGTCGAACATTGCCATGGCGGGGAGTCCTTATTTATCAGCCTTCTTGGCTGGAGCCTTTGATTCAGCCTTCTCTTCGGCCTTAACCTCTGCGGCTTCATCCTTGACTTCTGCGATCAGTCCAGCGGACTTGTAGCCCTTGGCGTCTTCGTCGGAGAGGGAGACGATGTCCTTCTCGAAGACCGGGCGACCCTGGATGATGGTGTCCAGTTTGACGTGGTACTGCTTCATTGGTCTCTCCATGCGGAGAGCGGCGGCCTGTTACCAAGCCACCGCGCGCCGGATTAGAAGTTGTCGTTCAGACGAACGCGGCCAACACCGGAAGGATTGGCAGCATCTTCGATAGCAACGCCGATCTTCGTGTTGCCGGTGGAGACCGTCGTGGCGATGCCGTCAGTGTCAGCGTAAATCTCTGCGCCGACGGTCCAAGCCTGAGCCGAGGTTTTCGGCAGTTCGTACACACCGCCGAGGGCGAGTTCGAACTCTTCACCGATTGCTGCCGAGGTGGCTGCGATGCCGAAGATCTTGCCGGCGACGACAAGCGAACCGGAGGAGACGGCGGCTGCCGCGACAATGGTGATAACCTTGCCGGGCTGAATGAAATTGCGCATGGGGATGCTCCCTTGTTTCGCACAAAAAGAAAAAGGCGCTGAGGGTTAGCCAGCGCCATTTGGTGAGGTGACCGAGCCAATTACTTGGCGGTGCCAGCGTTCTTGTACGCGAAGCGGTAGTCGGTCAGGCCAACACCGAAGTCGTGAGCCAGCGTGTACTCGACCCCCTCGACATCGAAGCCGAGACGTTCGTTCGTACGCGGGGTTTCCGAACCGAGCAGGTGCAGGTAGTGGATACCGCGCCCCATGGTCGATGCCGCATCAGCAAACAGGAACCACGCCTTGGTGTTCAGAGCATCAATGCGATGCTCATAGACCGGCTGGATCGAGCGGATTGCCTGCGGGACAACTTCCGCCGTGGTGGTCGGAACGGTAATACCGGTGATCAGCTTCTGAGCAACGGTTTCGTTGTCAGCGCCGACGAAGAGGTACTTCGGCGTAACATTGATGGATTCGCCGTCGATGTTCTTCTGCTTGCGGAATTCCAGGCGAGCCGCTTCAAGGGAAGCCTGATCGATCGCGCTGCCGGTAGAGGCAAGGTTCTTATGGTCCGTGTGGAACAATGCCTTGCCGTCCTTCAGCTTCAGGACGTTATCGAGGATCGCGCCCCATACAATATCGCCTTCGAGCTTGGCTGCCTTCATGCCCCAATTGGCGACGAGCTGCATGAATGCGTTCAGCTGGTCGTTGATCAGCATTTCACGGGTGAACCCGATCTTGCGACCGTACGACTGGAGCTTCATGCCTTCTTCGGATTCTTTCACCGTGCCGGACTTGAACTCGCCGTGCTCGTTCTTCGGCAGCAGGTCAGGAGCGGAGCCGATGTCGAGCACCTTCGTTTCACGGAAGTCGGAGAGGACCGTCCGGGTTGCGAAGAGCTGGAAGGTGTTTTCATACAGGCCGTACGCATTGAGAAGCGTCTGCGTCGTGATGTCCTGCAGAATGATCGGGAAGTCCGACGTGCTGTGCAGAGCGCGCTGAGCGACGTCGTGCATCGAACCACGGGTGGACTCACCGCGAGCACGCAGCAGTTCCTTGGCGATGTCCATGGTCGACATGGCACGCCATTCACGAGCGCCGTCTTCGAGTTTCGTGACGACGTTGTTGCGATGCAAGATCGCGTTTGCCACCATGCGGCGCATGGTTTCCTGAGCATCCTGCATTCCGCGGGTCTCCACGACAGGGAAGGTTGGAGCCTGGTTCTGGCGCTCGACCATCTTGTCGAACAGCGCGTTGCGGAAAGCTTCCACATCCGTGCCGACGTCAACAGCCGTGCGAACCATCTCGTCATTGACTTCGAAGCCTGCCGTGCGGGCAAGGTCATTGATGTCCTTGACGCGCTTGCGCTCGGCAGCGACGGCTGCGCGGGACTGCTCGGCAACTTCAGCCGGGCTAACACCGTCCACCTTGGCGGAAGCCAAAGGAGCGCCGCCGTTCGGCTTCATCTCCGTAATGCCGCGAGCCTTGAGCTCGGCGTCAACGGCGCGCTTTTGTGCTTCTTCAGCATCATTGCGCTGCTTGTCTTCCTCGTCGTATGCGGCGATGAGGCGAGCGCGCAGTGCGTCGTCGGTTTCGCCTTCGTTGCGGGAAAGACCAGCGCCGAGGGCCAGAGCGTCGAGCTTATCGCCGTTAAAGGACTTAGCTGCATCGCGCTTATTCATGGGTGTTTTCTCCGTGAGAGGTGCGGCCTCGGCCGCGTCATGATTTTCCTGGCGAACCAGAACTTTTTCGACGTCCTTGCCAGTCGGCTCGGATCGAGAGATGGCCTCGGCATCCGCCGGTACGGGGACGATGGACAGCTCCATCGGTTCCCAATCGATGGCCCGAAGGATAGGCAACTGCCCGTCCGAACCTTCGGTCTTTTCGTAGCGGTGGATCTTGTAGCCCACCGAGACCGAGAGCGGATGTCCGTCCCGCAGATCCTGGAGGATCGCCTCGGCCTTTGCATTGCGTGAGAACTTGATCAGGGCGTAGCCGCGACCATTCTCGATCCTCACGCTGCTCGGAATGACCGTGCCGAGACGTGAGTCCATGGACCACTGTTCGTGGGTATCGAGCAGGGACATGGCGTTGAAGCGGTCCATACGGATCGCCTTCTTGTCCACGGCCAGCTCTTCCATGTAGTAGCCTTCATCCCAGGAATACCGCTTGACCTTGGCGCCGGTTGTCCAGCAAACCTCGACCGTGCGGTCTTCCTCGTTGAAGGAATCCGAGCGCACCTCACACGCCGCGAAGGGCTTGGGGATGCGAATCTCTTTCTCAAGAGCATCTCTAAGGGCTTTTGGCATTGCTGCCTCCGGTATTGGAATCGCCTTCCTGGACCCATTGAGACTGGCCTTGCGATGTGACCTTGCGCGGATCACTATCGAAGACGACCTTGCTCGCCGTCTTGTCCACGGCTTGGTTCCATTGATCGAATTCATTAAGGACAGTCATCGGATCGCGACCGGTGGAGGCGATAACCTCTTGCGGTGAACGCTTGCCAATGCGCATTTCAATGAGGTCTGCCCGCGCATCATCGAGGCGGGTGATGCTCGCCACTTCTGGCGGAACCCACTCGACCTCTTCATTCCACGTTTTCGGGATGGACCCGTCCAGAATTGCAGCCTGGATAAACCAGCCCCAGATCTTCTGAAGCACCATCGGAATGATGAAGTGCCACTGAACGATCTCCACGAAATTCTGGTATGCCAGTAGGCCAAGCTTGCCAGAGGCAAAGTTGGCCTGACTGAAATCGCCGGTCATGATTTCGTACGGCATGCGAACGCCAGCTGCGATGCTGCGCTGACGTGTGCGGATATAAGCTTCAACGCCTGCCGAGATGGCCGGGCTATTGAACTTGATGTCCTTACCGCCACGCAGCACACCGAACATTCCCGGCTCCATTCTTTCAAATGGGAAGCCATAGATGTCCGTGACGCCGACAGGGTCCGCCTTATCCGCTGTCTCGTCGAGGCCGATATTCGGATCGCTTTCGTCGACATCCTCGTCGCCGGGGATCACCATGCCGACCATGCAAGACTCGACCTTCTTGCGGATGTTCTCTGCAAGCTCGTAATCCTTCAGGTCGCGGATCTCATTCATCACCGAGTGCAGCCAAGGCACACCGTGCACCTGATTGTTCTGCGGCTCGTACAGGTGAGCGATCTCGTTTTCTGGGATGAACTTGCTCACCACACTGTCGAGCCCGCCGGTCAAATATGACAGGCCCGATTTCGGGTGATCGTTGAACATCCAGTAGCCGCGGCGGTTGCCGACAGCATCGAACTCGACGCCCTGAATAATCCGGTTGCCGGGGTTGCCGGGCGGGACGCCCTGCTTGGTCCAGTCGCAATATTCAGATTCCAAGATCTGGAGCTGAAGAGGGACGGGGAACCCGTCGCCACGACTGCGGACACGACGGCGAACATAGACCTCACCGTCCTGAACCATCATCCGGGCAAGCAGATAAACACCGCCGTCGAAGTCAAGGCCCGTGCCGGAGAAGCAAACCTTCTTCCACTTATTGAACAGCGACATCACCTTCTCGTCTTTGACGCGAGGGGTAATGCCGAAGCCAACGAAGTAGTCGGCGTGCTTTCCTACGATCGTTGTCGCGAGCGGATTATTGCGGACAAGCTCTCGCGATCGATCCCGGAGAGTCTGACCTGCTTTTCGGATTTCAGCATCCGCCGTGCCCGATACAACGTTGATGCCTTTAGCAAGGCGTCCGGTTGACGCCCCCTCGTATGAACGAGCACCATCCAGGATCTCCATACGTCGTCTGTGAGCAGCGCGCGCCGCTCCAGCCCTCGGGCTAAAATACCCGATGGCCTTATCCAGAAGGTTCGCCATTAGTACCCCCTGCTGAACGTTGTCAGGATTGTGTGCTTCCTGCGCCGCTGCGGGGTTGCTTCGGCTTCGAGCTCATCGATGATGGCCTTCATGTCCGCACGACTGCGGTAGGAAACGTCACGTTCCCGGAACTTCACACGGGTGGCGCCGAGGTAATACGCTTCCTTTAGATCCCGGAGAAAAGCGAGCTTCTCTTCCGGCGTAAACGACAGTGCGTCGTTTTCAGGTTCTTCGGCCATCACCAGATGCTCCCTCTGCTACCCCAAACGCTCGATGGCCGCGCAGGCCGGTTAGGGGCTGGACGGGTCGGTGTTTCTGGCGGCTCGGTAGGTTGAACTTCACGAACGACACGCCTCGAAGGGTTCACGTCGTCTCGCAGTTTGGACAGGTTCAGGATCATTGCGCAGGCGCCCTGCATGGATTCACAGTCGAGGAAGTGGTTTTCCTTCGACCGTTGCACCCACTTCACCTTGCCGCCGGGAGCGCGCATGCGGCTCTCGGAAACGATCTGGCGGGCATAGTCCTCGCTGATGTCCTCGGGCAGATACCACGCCCCTGGCGCATCATCGGCCCAACGGATCTTCTGCTGCACCCACGACTTGAAATAGTCGGTGTCCAGCCGGAGCAGATCCAACCCCTTTTTGATTTCCTTGCCGCCGATCTGGATGTCGATCTTGTTAGCCAAGAGCGGCTTGCGCATCGGGTTAGACGAGCCCTTCGTCGCCCGCACAAGATGCGGGAATCGACGAGCGAAGGCGTAAACCCGGTGCTCGGGAACAAGGAACTTCTTGCCGGGCCGATAGCCGGAGTCGACCAGAGCGAGCCTGATAGGCAGACCGTCATAGGTATCCGTTAGCACATTGGCGAACGTGTCCCAGACCTCCTCGCCTTCGGTCATGCCGTACAGCTCTCGGGCTTCGACCAGCCATGACGTGCCGCCAGCGCCCCACCCACGGATGACGTAGATAAGGCGGTCCAGCTGCACGTCACAGGTTAGCGTCAGAACCTTGACGGCTGCAGGAACTTCACCCATGACGTAATCGTCGGTGCATTCCATGACCTCGCTCCACTCGGGAGCTGCGCCACCACCCGGCGAATAAAGCTCGCCGAAGCCTTGGTTCTTGACCGACTGAACTGCCCGAGGATTACCGGAGCGCACAGCTTCGACATACGCTGCAGCACGCTCTCCCCACGATTTGAATGGAGAGCAGAGGCCGGACACCCAATAGCTGAGGGTCCATGCATCCGGCGGCATTCCGATAACGTTGCCTTCTAAGTCAACAGACTGACCGGGTGCGACGTAGACGCCGCGATCATTCATCCACTCTTTCGTGGTGATGTCCGCATTGTCCGGTGCCGGGTCGTTATCAAAGATGAGGCAGCCATTCTTCGGGCACATAAGATGCGCCGTCCGCTGCGCCAATGCAGGAGTCGACGGCAGTTCTCGACCAGCCTCAGACATCGGCTTGTCCCACGCAAGGCAGGCAAACCGGGGAATGAAATACTCGCCACAGTGAGGGCAGGGCCATGCCCAATGGTATCGAGTCCCCGTCAGCCACAAGCGCCAGACCGTGGACTTGATCTCATCCGGGTCAACCTCAGACCAGAACTCAAGGCCGCTTTCAGGGTCGGTTTCCACTTCGGCCACCCCCTCGCTTGGCGTTGACGTGATGGCGTGAACGAAGGCCGGATAGGTATCACCACGTGCATCGATCAGGCCGACCGGGTCGCCTTGACCGTTGAGGTTACCCGCCAGCTCGTCCACTTCGTCCGTGAGCGCGAGACCGAACGGGTCCGATTTCATCGCTGTGGATGAACCGCCATGCGCCAGTCTCAGCGGTACACCGTTGATCAGCTTCTTGGTTTTCTTCTGCTTGGACTTGGCGGCGACGACATCCTTGAGGCAGGTGCTGCGCATGAGTTCGTCAATGCGCGGTTCCCACTGGTTGATGATGAAGTCCTTCGACGGGCCGACATACAAGGTCGGAACCGGATGAGTGTCGAGGCGCTCCCCGATCAGATCGAGAAACGTCTCCGACTTGCCAGACTGAGCAGACACCACCATGACCACGCGCTTGTGCGTCCGGCCGTGAACAGCCATCGCGAAAGGGATCATGTACGGAGTCTTGTGCGGATTGCGTGGGCCCGGATGACCCGCCGTGTCGGGATATTCGCGGTTGTCTTTCGCCCATTGGACAGGGTCAGTCCTCGGCCTCGGCGTCAGAAGTTTCCTCACCCGACCGTAGATCCGCGATTTTTTTGGCAAGACGATCTGCCAATCGGAGCCTTCCCTTGTCGATGATGTCATTCAATCTCTGCCGCTCTCGCGGCGCTCCCGTGATCTCGGCTGGCAGGCCGTTGAGGTAGGAAAGGAATAGACCAGCCAGCTCGTCCGCTACGGACAAGGCTTCATCGAGCGTGATCAGCTCGCGGTCTTTCCTCATGCGGTTCATGCGGAGGTCGAGCGCCTTTTCTTCCCGGACCTTGTCCAGGCTTTCGCTCCCGGTCTTCTTGACCGCGCCCTCCTTGAGATGATCGGCATATGCCCGGACGGTATCGCCTATGGCGTAGCCAACACCCGTCTTCGACAGCACACCGTCCGTCGTCATGATGCGAAGGAACCGGTCGCTCACCCGAAGAATCCGGGACATCTCCTGCTGGTTCACCACCTGATCCGCGATGTACGACTTCGGAGTTGGTGCCACCGCAACCTTCTTCGGCGCTGCCGCTTTCTTTGCCGCAGGTTTCTTTTTTGCTGCCGTCGCCATCATCTCACCCTTGCAAGTTTCTTATCTCGACGCCGTGCTCGGCGGTTTCCCTGTTCCATCCATGGGGCAGGGGCCGTCGGTACATCGGGAGATATGCGTTGCTCGCCAGACACGACGAGCAACATCAATGCGGCGACCGCGATCAGCATTAGAACCTCATGAGTTTTTCGATGCGCTTGCCTACGTGCAGCTCAAGCTGCTGCGGGCCGACCACCAAGAACGTGTTCAAGGACTCGTCCTCTGGGATTTCCTTCATCAGTGCGGGGCCGAACAGCCGGCGGATCTTGCCGTACTTCACCCCCGAGGAGGCGAACTTGCCGCCTGCGCCTCGTGGCTGATTAGGCTTCCGGCCAAAGGTCCAAAGCGCTTTCGGTGCGCGACTTGACGTCCCGGCGCTCGGTGGCAGCATCGCGTAGAAATTTCCGTCCGCAACAAACGAGCGTTTGAAGATGCGCGGATTGTTCCACACTCCAGACCGGACGGTTCCCCGATCCAGTCCCTTGCGGCCAACATTCAATCGGCTGGATGATTTCACCGATCGAAGTCCCCGATACTTCTCAATGTCCGTACCGCCCTTCACACCGAAGATGTCGAAGGCGAGAATTGCTTTGCGAGAGACGCCTCTCGTACCGGCCACGACGTAACCCTGATAGTTGCCGGCCTTCAGGTTCATCTGTTTGGTGACTGCTCTCTGCACCTTCACTTTGGTGCGACGGCCAGCGTCAACAACGCCGCGATGAAGCTCATCTTTGAGGGTGCCTTTAGCCAGGCGCTCCGACAATCGAGTGAAGCTCTTCAGCGAATTGATGTTTGAAGTGCCGAGCTTGATCTGCATTTCAGCCTCCAAACGATAGCTTTGTTCTAACGATGCCCCGGTATTTCCGTGGTTGTGCGCAAAATTATTTCTATCGGAGCTAGTCACCCCGTAGAATTTTTTTCTCGAAACTGAGTGCCAAGATCACCAGAACCAAGAGGCCGACCGTCACGGAATCGGAACGGTAGAAACAAAATCTTCAAAACCGCTCGAATACTGCGCTGCGCCCGACCCGCGGTGCCCCGCCCCCCTGCCAGAAGAACCTAACCGGCCACGGGGTCTAACCCATTGATATGTAATGACATTTGGCGGCGGCTCATGGGCGCGCATGATGCGGGCACGTGGGCGCATGGGTAGGCGCGTGGGTGCCGTGCACGTGGGTGCGGGCATAGCGCGCCATGAGCGGGCAGGCATGGGCAGGCGCTGGCATGGCGTGGGTAGGGCAGACGCCTTCCGGCTTCGCCTTCGCTTCGCTCTGCTAGTCCTGTTAGCGTATGTGGAATGTGGTTATGTGCACCATGCGCGGCGTCCGGCGTCTGGGCCGTACCTTATCGCCGCTGGCAATAATGGCTTATGGGCATTTGTTTGACTCGCCGATTTGAGTCCACGCAAGGGGAAAAGTGAAAAGCCTATCCGCTTTGCACCATAGCCAGCGCCCGCCACCTATCGGCCGCATGTGCGGTTGACAGCCTATGGCGCGGCCTTCCTGCCACCATGGCCCGGCCTGTTTTTGGGGAGATTTGGCGGAAATTTAATTCGTTTCGTATAAAATTGTTTTGTTTGTTTTCAATAAGTTAGATACAAAACGTATAATTTATTAAAAATAGCGCTTGCGTTTAATACGATATGAATTATTCTATGTGTATCGAAGCAACGGCAACGGGGCGACGATACGCCGAACCGGCAACGGTCCAGCGGGATCTTTGAAAACAAGTCGACGGCTTTTTGCCTTTGCCCTGTTAGGTGGACGTAATGCGAGACTGATTCGTCGGTGCGGCATAGCGGGATTGACCAGAGATAAAGGACTCACGAAAAGCGCGGTCGCGAATCGGTGATTGATACGTGTGAAGCCTTGCAAGCTTTGCCAGTCAATCGGGGCCTATGTTCCGGCCTGACTTAACAATAGGACATTTGCAAATATGCGCCGCTGGAAACAGGACGGGCGATAAAGCAAAGCACAATAGGCAATATGCGGTTCGGTTGGGATAGTCCGATATGAAGCTCTGAAAAAGCGCCGCTCTATAAGGCTAGTCCCCGGCAAGCGCCGGATGTTTCGAGATAAACCATTCAAAGAATTTTCAATGTGAAAAGGCCGGAATTGCTGAAAAAGCTTTCCGGCTTTTTCCGTTGCGACGGCTTGGCAGATAAGGCCGGGCTTTTTCAACGGAAAGGCAAGGCAATGGATTTTGAAACTGCTATGGAAAGTAACGTCTCAATCAATGCAGCAATAGCCGAATTGGCACGGCACGGACACAAGGCAATCGACTTTGACGATTGCGAGCTATTCGATTGTGTATCGGGCGAAACAATCGCCGTTATCAACGGCGGATGCATTGCAGGCAATGCCGTTCTGGCATGGCTTGGCTACTGAATTGCAGCATAAAGGGCAGGGAAAGCCTGCCTTTTGTGAAGCTATTCGGCTTCGATCCCCGCAATTATGCGACAAATGGAAAAGGAAATTCATCATGGCAAATTTCAAGGTTCTCAAAGGTAACGCGCTAGGTAAAGCTATCGAAGGCCGTGGCGAAGCCATTGCCACGTTCACGGAAAAAGAGCACCAGCTTGCCTATTCGGCTATCGCTCATTTGGAAGAACACAACGATGCAAAGTATGTGAACGCGCTTTATGCCGTCACGCCGGTTAACTACCGTGCCGGATTGCGTGCATGGGTAGGCGCTTTTGCAAAGGCGAAGTTTGAAAAGGAATCGCAGACGTTCGTCTATGCGAAGGGCAAGGAATCGAACCTTGAAAAGGCGCTGGAAATTGCTCCGGCGAACTATGCCAAGGAAGCCAACGCCGGCGCGGGCAAGGCGGCTAAGTCGCTTATGGAACGTGTGGAGTCTGCCGCGAAAAAGGTTATCGAGGATGAATCGGCAAGCCGTGACGACAAGGCTTTCGCTCGCGCCTTGAATAACTTCCTTGCCATGCACAAGCGTGCCCTGACGCAGCCAAAGGCGGAAAAGCCTGCGAAGCCTGCCCCACGCCTTATCAAGGCGAAGCCGGAAGCAACGGCGGAAGCGAAGGCCGCTTAATCTGAAAAATCGACAGGGCCGGGTCCGAATAGGGCCCGGCTTTTCCGTGAACCCCTGCAAGGGCGCTTTCGCGCGCCTTTTCACGGCTTCACGCCGAATGCAGACGCCTAGCAGTCTATGTGCCGCCCGTCATTCGCCGGAAAGGTTCGACCTCCGATATGGTGCAATCCTCTTTTGCACGGGTATGTCACGGAATGCATAGGCGCGATGATATGAGCGGAAAACAGATAGGCCATAGAGCCGATGGCACCGCAAAATGATCTAGCCGCTAGGCGTCTGCGCCCACGCAATCATGCGCTCATGGAGAAATTGTCATGCTTTCACGCCCGGAATCCGTCCGGCGGCAGGCTGATTATGCGCCTTTCCGCCACCCACATTTTGAGACTGCCAAGGCCGCACAACGTGCCGCCTTCCTGCGCGAGCTCGAAGAGTCGGTCAAGCGGTCTGACGCCATGCGCGCACGCCTTTCAACCGCTCGCGTCTTGGAGTCAATGCAATGAAAACCATTCTCGCCGCACTCGCCTTCCTGCCTGTTTCGCTCCCGCATGATACGGCGCCTATTCCGCGCCCCGACATGCCTGCGCAATATGTCGTGGTCGCGTTCGACAAGGGCTTCACAACGGCAACTGTCATCGAAGAATTTCGCGACATTGACGACCTCGAAGCATGTGTCGACGTCGCGCAGTCGTCCGGTGAAGGCCAATGGACTTCATGCGTTCCCGTAACAGGCGAGGCGGAAGCGTATGCACTCGCCGAACCCACGGACTCCATCGCCTGCCTTTTGGCCGCAATCCAGCCCACTGACGCGAACCTCGAAGCGTGCACCGGCATTCCTGTAGCGGAGTCGATCAATGAATAGCGTTTCAACCTGTCATCTCCCACTCGCCGCGCCGGGACTTATCAGCTTCCGGTGCCGGTCGCCTTTTGGCTGGATCATGATCGGCGCGCACGACCCTGACGACGCCATGTCTCAAGCCCGACGTTCCAGCGAGTCCGCAAGCCGTGACACGCTGCAAATATGGAACGGCTCCCGCTATGTGCCGGTGTAACGCCATGCCGCGCCATTGGGAAACACACCTATACACCTACGCCGTCGCCTACCAGCAAGGCGACAAGATCAAGCCTGAAAACCTTGCCGGTATGCGCCGCAAGGCGCTTTTGCACGGCCATACAGAAGGCCAATGCCTGCGAGTCGAGCAAGATCCCGGCCTTTACATTCGCACCGGACGCCTAAGCCCGGTCTAACCAGCACCCCGCACCCTGCAACTATGCACGAAAGGAAACGCGCCATGAGCAACCCCGCTCAAGCCGCCCTGTCACGCGCCGTCAACCGCGCAATCGCCAATGGCTCGCCTGTTGTCGTGAACGTCCCGCCGCGTATTGCGCCTGGATACCGCGCCTTTACCGGCCATGTTTTCACGGCAACGCAAGCGGCGGCTTACAACGCCGCGCTTGACCGATTCGAGCGGTCGCCGAATGAGGCGAACCAGAATGGCGCGCACAATCTTTTCTATTCCATCGCCTTGACCGGAAAGGAAGCATGACCGTGCGCAAACTGAAAGCATTTCTGCTTGGGATGCGGGAGTTCCGCCTGTCCATTACATGGGCTGACCCCGCTCGCACCGACGACTGCGACTATACCGGGCTTGACGAATCCTACGACAGAGGCCGGGAATTTGCGCACCGTCTGACCCTGCGCGCCTTCGACGGCTGACTACACCTTTCACCACCCGCAAACATGCGAAAAGAGGAGATCCGCGCCATGAAAGCGCCCGTTGCATACACATACGTCATATTGAACGAACGTCGCCGCTCGACGGCCCGCTGGTCGCTGGCAATCCAGTTCCCAAACGGAATCCTTGAGCGCCTCACGACATACAAAAGTCGTTACCGCGCCGTGTCCGCCGCAAAGACTCTCGCCGTCGGCTCCTGCCGCATAGAGGTGCGCGCGTGAAAGATGCACTCCGCGAACTGGCTGACTTCCTTTGTTACGACGTCATGCCTGCCGTGGTCGTTACGGCCTTCATGCTTGTTTTCTGGGCTGTCGCGATAGCGATCCTGCCACAATAGTTTGGCCTCTGCCCCCGAGGCTGACTTCCGATCCCTCAAAACCGGAGGTGTCCCATGCGCCGGGCTTTTAAAGCCGGCTGACTCAACTCGGCGGGAAATCCGCGTGACCGCCCGCCCTCGTAACCGGCGCGCACCCCCTCGCAATCATGCAACAGAGAAAATTATGTCTTTTGAGACCGTCTTTATCGCCATCGGCTTGATTTATATCGCCGCTTCGCTCGTCGCCTACCGCCTTTTGTTGCGGAGCAGGTAAAGCTTTCACCCGCAACCATGCATATGAGGAGATCAACATGAATGCCGCCCTGCCGCTCATTGTGAGCCTGAATTGCGGGTGTTTCTTCCGTGGCCGGTTCCTGATCGAGACGCCCGAATGCGAAGAGCATCGCAAGCTCGAAAGCCTCGACGACATCGACGACGAACCCGCCGAGTTCAAGTTCGACCAGTTGTCCGACCGAGCGAAAGAACGCGCTCGCGACAATTATCGCGAAGGCTACCCCGATCATGACTGGTGGGACTCCGTCTATGACGACGCGGTCACCATCGCCGAAATGATGGGCATAGAGATAGATGGCACCGCGCGGCAACCATCAATACAGTTCTCCGGCTTCTGGTCGCAAGGTGACGGCGCGTCGTTTTCAGGGCGCTGGACCCCATCGGCCGATCCGCTCGCCTCGCTCAACAAGGTGATGGAATACGCGCCACTGGACAAGGAACTGCATTCACTCGCCTTCGATCTGGCGTTGCTTTCCGAAGGATGCCGCGATCTCATTCCCAATGCCTATGTCCGCGTCACCAACTCTGGATATTATTCACACTCCGGCAGCACGCATTTCGACATTGACCTGCCGCTCCCCGACAACATCGACGAGGACAACGAACTGCAAGTCATGGTCTATGAAGCCTTGCTCAAGGCTCGCGATCTGGACTTCGACTCATTCGAGGACCGCATAAAGGCAAGCCTGCGCGGATTCATGGACTGGATATACGACCAGCTCGAAGCCGAGCACAACTATCTCACGTCCGACGAAGTGGTCGATGAGGCGCTAGCCGACAGACTATTCGACGAGGATGGCAACGAAATTTAACCCGCCAATTATGGCACCACAACGGAGACTTCCATGAACATCATGACCAATCCTCAATCCGTTTCCTCGGTCCTCGCCAGCCGCGCGATGATTGTTTCCCTGTCCATCTCGCAATGGTCAGGCCGTCGCCTTGACCGGCAGATCACCGACGAGGTCAACCAGAACCACGGCGCTGCCGCCGACGCTGGCCGGTACAACAAGCTACTCCTCCCGAAGGAAGCATTGGCGGAAATCGTATCCATCGTCGGAGAAACCCGCTCGGACTTCCTCAAGCGCACATTGCCTTGGATGGACAATGGCAGCCGCATCATGGCGAGCGATGCATACTTGCAGCATATGTCATGGGTGCGTGGTCAGGTCGCCAAGTTCGACCGGGCCGTCGACAAATTCCTCGCTGACTACCCGCAATATGTGGCCGATGCCCGTGTCCGCCTGAACGGCATGTTCAAGGACGACGACTACCCCGACGCTCACATCTTGCGCAGCAAGTTCGGCGTTGCCTGCAAGGTTCTGCCAGTCCCCACCTCGGAAGACTTCCGCGTCCAGATGTCCGAAGCCCAGGCAGACCGCATCCGCGAGGAAATCGAGCAGCAAGTCTCCGACGCCACCACGGAAGCGGTGCGCGATGTTTACCGCCGCGTGGCAGACGTCACCGGCCGCATGGTCGAACGGCTCAACGCCTACAAGCCAGCCGGTCGTCCGGGTGACAAGACGGAAGGCGTGTTTCGCGACAGCCTTGTCGAGAATGTGCGCGATCTGATTAGCATTCTGCCTGCGCTCAACATCACTGGTGACCGCGAACTGTCCGCCATGGTCGAACGGCTCAAGCCACTGGCCGAGCACGATGCGTCCACCTTGCGCGATAAGCCGGAGGTCCGCCGCGACGTGGCCGATGAGGCTCAGAAGATCCTCGACAGCGTGTCGGGCTTTCTCGCATGAGTGAACGCAATCACCCATCGCCTGTTCGATTTCTCCTCATCCCGGTACTCGGCGACATCAAAGAGGAACGGTTTACGGTTGCGCGGGCCACGGTTGTTCCTCGCGCCAAACTCTTGGAGCATGTGCGCACGTTCTTCGACGAGCCTATCGAACGCGTCAATGTTCTCTACGGCCACGAATACCGCGATATGTTTGTCGGCGAGACCAGCTCGATCAACGGCCGCCATATCCGCAACGTCAGAGCGACTGACATCTACCGCAACAATGCCTTGTCCAATGGGTGGGAGGCTTCTGAATCCAACCTGCCTTACATCTGTGGCCCGGCCGTTCTGTTCCCGGACTATCAGGTGTGGAAATAACCACCAGCAATCATGCGAGAAAGGAAATGCCATGTTCATCGTAGCGTGGTCCATCAATCACGGCGGCAATAACATCGAAGATCATTGGATCGTCGCCGAGACACGCGAGCAAGCAGACGCCGAAGCGGCAAAGCTGCAAAAGATCGACAACCTGCACTGTTGGGCCGTCTCTGAAATCAAAGCAGGCTCCGAGCCTCACTGGCTCTCGTAACTCTCAACATCCCGCCAAGCATGGCAAACACGGAGAACTTCTATGAACCTCAAGTCCGCAACGACTCTGCTCAACCACTTCATTGACGCCGACATCCCGGCATTCATGTGGGGCCCTCCCGGCGTCGGCAAGTCCGCTTCGCTGCGCCAGATTGTGACCGAGCGCAAATGGGGAATGGTAGACTTCCGCGCTTCGACCCGTGACTCGGTGGCGTTGATGGGCCTGCCTGATATTTCCGGCGAGACCACCCGCTGGAAAGTGCCGGACGAGTTCCCGCAGACCGAACGTGACGGTGAGGAAGGCATCTTGTTCCTCGACGAGCTGAACGCCGCGCCACCTTCGATGATGGCGGCAATGTTCGGTCTGGTCCTTGACCGCAAGGTCGGCGACTACGTGCTGCCCAAGGGCTGGCGCGTGGTTGCGGCTGGCAATCGTCAGGCCGACCGTGCTGCGGCACAGCGTATGCCTACCGCTCTCGCTAACCGCTTCGCTCACATCGACGTCGATGCAGATACGAGCGCCGGTCATGACAATGTCCACGTCGAATACTTCAATCAGATCGGCGTTGACCCGCAGCTCATCGCCTTCCTTCGGTTCCGTCCTGCACTGATCCATTCGATGCCGAAGAATGATGAACGTGCATTTCCGACTCCGCGGTCATGGGAACAGGCGGCGAAGATCCTGAATCTTCCGACGGCACTCCGCCTGCAGGGTGTATCCGCTATCGTCGGTGAAGGCGCTGCGGCTGAACTGGAAGGATTCCTTCGTGTTTACCAGAACTTGCCTTCGCTAGATCTGGTACTCGCCAATCCGAACAGCGCGCCTATCCCGGAAGACCCGGCGGCTCGCTTTGCAATCTCCGCTGGCCTTGCCCGTAAGGTTGATGAGCGGTCTTTCGACAACGGCATGGCTTACATGCAGCGCTTGCCTCGTGAGTTCGAGATTATGATGTGCGTCGATGCAGTGCGTCGTGAGAAGAAGCTCTCTCACACCCAAGCCTTCGTCGATTGGGCGCACCGTAATCAGGACTTGACCCTTGGCTAGGGGTGGCATTCATTGGATTGCCGGGCCTGTCTCCTACAATACGACGGATACAGGGATGCATCCTGACCGCACCTTCCAGACATTAAAGTGGGGTTTCATCGGAGGCGATGCCTCTGGTGAACTTCGCCGCTGGAATCTGCTCTTCAGCATCGAGACAAGGAAGTTCTCGAGCACATCCCTGTCGATTCCTCAGTGGGAGAAGGCGCACGCAAAAGATCTGGCGGACTTCTACCGCCCGATCGCAATCCTCCGTCACATGCTTCCGAAAGGCAGCATTGCCCTAGCCATGAAGGCGATGCTGAAACAGGAGGACATCGCCGATGCCATTGCCCTTTCAATCACGGGAGGTCAGTCTCATGGCGATCATTCGTAAGGTTTTCGGTCCTTTCAACCCAGAGCACATACATCCGGGCACGCAGGCTGAGGAGTTGCGGTGGCATTTCATCGGCATCAAGGACGACAAGACGACAGCACACTGGACATTGGTCTTTGACCCTCGCAAGCGAACTTATCGGGTCAACAACAACACCAGCAGCGGCGGCTTGATTGGCCGCAGCCGAAAGGTATTGATCGCCCAAAAGATAGATCCGGGTGTCAATTGTGAGACTGCTCACCCCGACGCCTGGCTCGACGACTCTCCAGTCATGGAGGGCACCATCACCAGCATCCTGAAATCGAAACTCTCACCAGAGGATATTGCCAGGGCGACCGCGCTGGTAATCGCAAGGAGATGAATCGTGCTGACTACCGACGTCATCATGAACAACTTCAGGAAGAGCGACCACGCTGACAATCGCTGGAGCTTTGCTCCGCTTCCCGAAACCGTTCTCAACACGCACCTTTACTACCTTTCGTTCATCAAGCAGGAGCGGCGGTTCATGCTGTCTCGAAAGCAGATCGTGCCCTTCATCCCGATCGAAGATGACGAACTCCTGCAGGCGTTCAAGGCGACACTGCATGCAGACGAAGTGGCTGCGTGCATGAGATCCACTCTCGATCAGGGCGTCGACCCGGATGACATTCCATTCTGATACACGGAGGCCAACATGAAAACCGAAGACAAGATCCTCGCCGCTCAGACGGCCCTGCTGTGGGACCACCCATTCTTTGGCGTCCTCATGCTCCAGCTCAAGAAGGTGCAGGTGGATGACCCGAAAAAGGTCGATACGATGGCGACCGATGGCCACCACCTCTACTACCACCCGCCGTTCGTCGACGAGCTGAAGAAAGACGAGCTGGTTTTCGTGCTGGCCCACGAGGTAATGCACAACGCCTTGGAGCACCACATCCGACGCCAGTCCCGTAAGCCGGGCCGCTGGAACGATGCCTGCGACTACGCCATTAACGGCGAGCTGGTCGAATGCAAGGTCGGCAAGATGCCAGAGCGCGGCCTGCTCGAGGCGCGCTTCACCGGTCTTTCAGCCGAGGAGATCTACCGTATCCTCGACGACGAGAACAACGGCGACGACTCCGCTGAAGGGCAGGGCGATACCGGTGGTTGCGGTGGAACGATGGATGGCTGCGCACAGCACGACGAGGCAGCCAAGGCCGAGCTGCGTGCCGAGATGCAAACGCAGATCAGGCAGGCTGCCATGACCGCCAAGGCTGCGCAGGCTGGTAAACTTCCGGCTGGCGTGCAGCGTATCATCGACGAGCTGCTCATGCCGAAGGTCGACTGGCGGGCTGTTCTCCGCCGCTTCATCGACGAGTCCAGCACCCGTGACTTTTCCTGGGCGAAGCCGAACCGTCGTCTTCTGCCTCTCGGTCTCGTTACGCCCGGCACTGTTGCTGATGGCGTCAGTCACATTGTGATTGCGGTCGACACTTCCGGCTCGATCGATGACGAGATCCTCCGTGACTTCGCCGCTGAGATTAACGGAGCCTTCGGAGAGGGCGCAGTTGACCGGCTCACCGTCATCTATGCAGACGCCACAGTGAACCACGTCGAAGAGTTTGAGACCGGCGACGAGCTGCGGCTGCATCCTGCAGGCGGTGGCGGTACTGCCTTTAGCGATACTTTCCGGCTCATCAATGCAGAGTACCCGGACGCAAAAGCAACGATTTACCTCACTGATTTGTACGTCGGTGATTTCGGTGAGGAGCCTCCGCACCCTGTTCTATGGGGAGTCTATGGTCGCAACCGTGACTTCGGTTCGCTGTCGGTCCCCTTCGGTGAGTGTATCAACATCAGCATCTAAACCCGACCACCCCGCCGCGCATGGCAATAAGGAGATGAAAGATGAAGTGCCCGAAATGGATGAAGCGAGCGGACTTTGTCCGTATTCGGGAAATGGACGTTGAGGACGCCGAGGCTGCGCTTGCGAAGCTTTACGACGCGGAAAGAGAGCGCAAACGAGCGTGGCGTTTAGCCAACAAGGAAAAGGCTGCGGAAATGGCCCGCAATTGGAGGAGGAATAATCCAACGAAGGCGCGAGCCGGTTACAAGCGACAGCGAGAGGCCATTAAAGCCGACCCGGAACGCCGCGCCCATTACGCCGAGGTCCGTCAAGCGTGGCTAAAGCGCGGCGGTCAAAAGAGTTACCCAAAGCAGAGAGAGCGAGAACGGCAATACGATGCCGATCGCTATCAACGTGGCAAGACGAAAAGACTTGCACAAAATAAGCCGGGCGAATTGCGGAAGCTCATACAGCAACTTTTGCCGGGTTACCTCATTCCAGCGGCCCGGATGGACGTCATTAATTCGGTGATGGAACTCGCGCTCGCTAATCGAGTGCGACACGACAGACTTGCGGAACACGTCAAGGCGTGTGTCACGGCCTACAACCGCCAGTTCGACCATTTCAAGAACGTTTCTATCGACGCCCCGATCGCTGGCACGGACAGCCTTACAAGAGCTGATATGATCGATAGCGAAGCGTTCCATTTTTAACCACCACCCGGCATGAAAGGATAATTCCGTGCCCCACACACAAGGACCGTGGGCGGTCGACGACTGCCCGCTCGACATCGAACATGCCTGCACCATGCTCAAGGTCGATGCCAATACGCCACGAGAATGGGTGGGTATCTGCACCCCTCGCGATGCGGACGGCAACTACGAGCACGTTGCTTACTGCCACATATCGAATGCTCCGGTGATCGCAGCCTCCACAGTGATGCTGGATATCCTGCGCCGCAATCTCAATGCGTGGGAAGACGAAGAGGATTCCGTGCAGGAAGAGCACGAGGAACTGATCGTCGATCTACGCAAGTTTCTGGAGGGTTTTTAACATGGCCGATATGTCTGACGTGATCAGCTTCATCGAAGGCTTCGATGGCGACGAACTTCAGCGAGGCATCCCAGAGCTGGTCGCCACCGCCAAGAAGGCTGACGAGACGCTGCGCAACATCATCGCATCGTCCGATGCTGGTGACCACGGCTCACTCATGAATGCGATCCTCGACGCTAAGAAGCTCGTTACCGACAAGGAAAAATGCCCGGACTGTAATGGCCTCGGTGCGTTTCCTGAAACGGGCTTCGATTGCGGGCGTTGCTATGGTGGCGGAACAATCAAGGCAGAGGGCCAGTGATATGCAGGAACATTCTTTCTGCGACAACTGCCTTCGCCCCACCAAGGTCGCCTGCCTCGACGGCAAGCCGACGTTGACCAGATGGCTGAGGATTATCCGGTTCTTCCGCGGTCAGGCCTTCATGCTCCGGTATGCAGCTGACCGCGGATACGACTTCGACAGGTTGGAGTGCGGGGATTGCTACGGCCCCGGCTACCTCATCGCCGAGGAGGTGTGACATGCCTAGCTATCTCGTCACATGGGAGATCGACATCGACGCCGAGACCGCACATGACGCGGCTCGGCAGGCACATGAGATCGTCCGTAGGCCGGATACATCGGCCAATGTCTACAAGGTCATCGAGCACGACGGCAACGGCGATGCAGTGACCGTCGACCTCGAAGATGAACCCGCCATTCATGGCACCACAGGAAATTGATTATGCCCGACATTACAAATGCAGACTGCGCCGCATGGGCAGCGAATGCTATCGATGCCTTTACTGCTGAATGCCGGATGGACGGCGAAGACAGCGATTAGCCGCCAAGGCTGTATGCACCAAGGACTAACCCGCAACTTTGCACCCACTGGAGAACGATATGTTCAAGCCGCTTCTCGCGGCGACGGCTGACGTCGCCCTTTTGAAATTTCCTTACTACGCCACCCCGAAGATCGACGGTATCCGCTGCCTGATTATGCGGGATGGCGCGGTGACACGTTCGCTGAAACCCATACCGAACGAGCACATCCGCACCATCTTATCCAGCCCCGTCCTCGTCGGGCTCGACGGTGAGATACTCACCTTCACTGACGGCAAGCGCGACGACTTCAACACCGTGCAATCCAAGGTGATGCGGAAGGATGGTGAGCCCGAGTTCAAATTGGTTGCCTTCGACAAATTCTCCGAGCCGGATGAAGCGTACAGCAAGCGCATCATCGACATGGCTGCGATCTATCACTCGAATATGTCTCCACTCCTGCCTGACACGATCACTTCGCTGGAGGAGCTTGACGCTTACGAGCAGCGCTGCGTTGACGAAGAGGGGTGGGAAGGCGTGATGCTTCGCAAGCCGAACAGCATCTATAAGTTCGGCCGGTCGACCACCCGTGAAGGAATCCTTCTCAAGGTCAAGCGGTTCTACGACGACGAAGCGGTCATCCTCGGCACCGTCGAGCAGATGGAGAATGGCAACGAAGCCACCGTCAACGCACTCGGCCACACCGAACGCTCCAGCCACAAGGCTGGCATGATCCCGAAGGGAACCCTTGGTGCGCTGGCCTGCGAATGGCAAGGCGTCCGCTTTGAACTCGGCACTGGCTTCAGCCAGGCACAGCGTGACCAGCTCTGGGCAGAACGTGACAGCCTCATTGGTCTGAAGGTTACCTTCAAATTTCAAGGCGTCGGAACTCACGGGGCACCACGATTTCCGGTCTTCCTCGGTATTCGCCGAGACATTTAACCTCGCAAGTATGCAAAAGGATAAGGCTATGACACCCGAGAGGCCCGACGAGCTTTTTAATTGCTGCACTGATTACAAAGAGCCGGACTGGTCGCAGTTCACTCACCTCGAACTTGCCGGCTGCGTCAATGAGAACGATCCCGATGCCGGCGAAACCTGCATCAACGGGAACCAACCTTCGCAAGAAGCGGAGTTCTTCACGGTCTACGGCCGTGACAAGGAGGGGCTGGCTGAGGCCATTACAGATATTGACGATGCCCTGTCCGCGCTTCAGGTGGCAGCCGCACTTTCTTATAAATCAAAGTTGGCATGCCATGTTGCACCGTCATTGATGTGATGCCATGCCGGATTTCATCGTTCAGATCAGCCTGAAGTGTGTCGTTGAAGCCGACAACCCTGGCCGCGCTGCATCAGATATGGCGGAGAGACTGCGAAAACTTCTTGAAACTCACGACCCTATGATGTTGAGTTCCATGCAGCGGGAAGTGATCGCGTATCAGGTTATCCAATTCCCCACGAAGTATTAGCGGGCAAGGGAGGCTCGAATGGAAGAAGGCTTTTTCAATTCATCATTCAACATCTTCGCTGTTGGAATCATTCTCTTCTTCTATTTCATGCCGACGATCTTTGCTTTTCGCCACAGACGACCAGACTCGTGGGCTATATTGATTATCAATACAGCTTTCGGGTGGACTCTTATCGGCTGGATTGGCTCGATGTTCTGGTCGTTGGCTCCTGTCCATCGGCAGTAATACACCCCTCATAAACACACCAAAGGCCGGGTCATTCGCCCGGCCTTTTCTTTTCTACCCCCTCGCAATCATGCGACCCCACGGAGATCTATATCATGAGCAATATCGACAACGTCACCGCCACTGTTTCGACCGCTTCTCTGGACTACTCGGTTTTCAGGAAGGCTATTGAGAACGCCTGCAAGATCGTCGAACGTCGCAACATCATCCCCGTTCTCGATACCGTCCTCATCAAGGCGACGACGAACGGCGTCTATGTTCTCGGCACTGACCTTGACATCTGCACCACGACCTTTGTGCCGGGCAATGTATCCAAGGATTTCACTGCTCTGGTCGATGCTCACAAGCTCAAAGCCACAATGGATAAGGTGAAGGATGCTCCGGCCATCAACTTCGCCATGTCACAGAAGAAGCTCACCGCCAACATCGGGAAGCTGAACCTGACATTGAATCAGGACATCCCGGTCGAAGATTTCCCCGAAAGCCACGCCTTCCGGGACCGATTGAACGAGTCAAACCATACGTTCACGCTGCCGTCAGCCACGCTGCTCAAAATTCTCAACAAGGTCCAGTTCGCTATCTCCACGGAAGAGACGCGGTACTATCTCAACGGCGTGTACATGCACGTCATCGAGAACTCGTACCACATCACCTTCGTCGCCACGGACGGCCACCGGCTGGCTCGATATGAGATGCCTGTGCCAGAAGGTGCAAGCGGCATCCCCGCTGTCATCATCCCTCGCAAGACAATTACTGAACTGATGCGGCTCCTCAAGCGCAAGGGCTGCCCAGAAGAAACGATGGTCACGGTTTGCAAGACCGGCGTTCGGTTCACTGTCGGCGAGGACGAGACCGTGGATAGCAAGGTCATCGACGGACAATTCCCGGATTACACCCGCGTCATCCCTATGAACAACGATCACCACGCCACGATCTATCCGGCTTCCTTCATTGACGGCGTCAAGCAGGCCAGTGCGGTTCTCCCTTCAAAGGGCGGCTCGGTCTCGGTCAACTTCTTGCCGGGGATAGCCTCTCTCACCTGTCGTGATGTCGACTTCGGTGAAGCATCCGTCGATGTCTCGATTGAGAACGAGCAGTCGCTGGAGATCGGGTTCAACGCCCAATACCTGATCGACATCCTTTCTCACGTCGATGGTGAAGCGAAGTTCATGCTCATGGGTGCTGGAGATCCTGTCGTCATTCGCAACTCGGACGATGATTGCCTGACCTTCGTTCAGATGCCGACGCGCATTTAACTATCCCGCCGAAAATGGCAACCACGGAGACAAGATATGAACGCAATCGTTCCTCGCGACACGGTCGAGCAGATTGTCAAGTACCGCAACACCGCGCTGGATATGTTCAGCGAAGCCCACAAGATCATCACAGCGGCGCACGACGCTGAGAAGGAAGCCATTGACATGGCGCGTCGGGCCTTCCCCGGCACCAATGCCTACAATGCAGCGCATGAGACGGCATCGAAGATCGCTATGCACCCTATCGCCAAGCTTCCCTTCGACGATTATATGAAGGAGAAGCGCCGGGTCATCGACCTGAATGTGTGGGCGTGGATCATCGAGCGTACCGACCTTGAGCACCTGATGGACAAGGAAGCCAAGGAGCAGCTCAAGGCTCAGATGGGCCACATCATCGAAGAGCCGACCGAGCCGGGCCAAATCCTCACCGAGGACGAGGCTGCCAAGGGTATGCCTCCCGTCACCGTCGAGAACGTGGTCGCCACGCTCGAGGGCTTTATGCTCAGCGCCGAGACAATCTTCCGGCGCGGCATGGCGAACGCCTTCGCCAAGCTAGACCGCCGCTTCCGCTCGCATGACGGGTTCAAGGTTGGTTCCCGCATGATTCTGTCCCGCTGCTTCAACGAATATGGCAGCTGGAACTGGAACCGGGACGAACGCTCCACGCTGATCGACATCGAGCGCACCTTTACCATCCTCGACGGCAAGCTGGACGAGGTGAAGAAGCAGGATGCCGAGATAGCGGAGGCACGCCGCACCCACCGGCCGATTGTCCACTTCACCAAGACCATCGGCGAGATTGATCTCGCACGGGCAGGCTCCAGCGGCGCACGCCAGACTGAAGTCGAGACCGAATACTTCAAGGTCCGGATATTCAAGAACGGCAATGCCCACCTCTGGTTCACCCGCAAGGATCTGGTGGCGAAGGTAAACAAGCTGCTGGCCGAATATTATGGCGAAGTTCTCGCCGACAGCCAGGTCAAGGAAGACGACCCGCTGGAGAATGTGAAGACATCTCCGGCGCGTTACTACGGCTTCTTCCCCACGCCTCCCGAGGCTGCAGAGAAGATGATCGGGCAGCTCGACCTGCGTGCTGGCAAGGATGGCCCGCGCCTTCGCATCCTCGAGCCATCGGCCGGCACTGGCAACCTCGCCCGGATGGCATTTACCAAGCCAGAGCCGGGTGTCCGTGCGGAATGGGACCGCCAGCGCTATCGCTTCGACAACATCGTCGACTGCATAGAGATCCAGCCGCACCTTGCCAATGAGCTGAAAGCTTCCGGCCTGTACGGCAAGGTGATCTGCGAGGACTTCCTGCACATCGACCCTGTCACGACGGGGCTTTACGACTTCGTGATCATGAACCCGCCGTTTGATCGGGAACGGGACATCGACCACGTCGTCCACGCCCTGAAATTCCTAAAGCCTGACGGAAAACTGGCCGCTATTATGTCTGCCGGGACGGAGTTCCGGCAAACAGCCAAGTCGATCGCGTTTCGCAAACTAATGGAAGACATGGGTGCGGACTGGAGAGATCTGCCACCCAATTCCTTCTCCTCCGTCGGCACTCATGTGAATACTGGCTTCATCGTGGTGCAGAAGAACCGCCGCAAGAAGGACCGATATGAATGGCCGACTTGGCCGCGGGTAGGATAACAGAGTAAGTGTGAGTTAGTAACAACGAGGGATTCCCATGTCGCAGAAACCATCATCGAAGCTTATCGCCAAGGCATTACCCAAGGGTGACCGCTTCACTGGACAGTTTTCACTGCCCGGTCTGATCCCGGATCTGGTGCGGGGTAGGGATGGTAACGTCCAGCTTTTCGACACCGAACAGCAGGCCTACGTTGCGGCAATGGAAGCGGTCCTTCGCCTCTACGACAGCAGAACAATCGACACGCGAAAGGCTGGAGGTTATCGCCGACTGACCGGTGCCGAGCTGGCTGTCTTGCTAGACGAGGTCGACGTCACACCTACCTACTTCGCTGAGATCGTTGGCGTTCCTCAGCACCGGGTCATGAAATGGCTGGACGGAGAGCAGGACATCCCGCACTCCGCCCATGTACTGGTCAAGCTTATGAAATTGAACGACGACAACTTCCGTGTCGCAGAAGAAATCACAGAAGAATATCGAGAGAGCTCATGAAAACGGCAATCAATCACTTCCGAGTCTGGGTCATTCGTATGGGCTTCAATCAGAAGCAGATAACTGCAGCAGCCAACACGATTGGCATCCAGAACTCGGTCACGGCGAGCCTTACTTTCAATGGTAAGCGCGAGCTCACCTTGACCGAGCGCCTTGCGATGTCAGCAAGGCGAGCTGGTTTGCAGCCCTGGACTCCCGACTACGACGCCGAACTGACGGAGGCATCTCCGGTACGTCACGATGCCAGCGCTGTTTGAAAGCAGCGTTGTTCATATAGCCGAGCTGCTTCCCTACCTTATCCAGACCGTAATGCAGGGCGAGAATCGTCTTCAGTCTCTGCTTCCGCTTGGTCCCTCGCTTGTCTGCCTTCCGGCTTTCCGGCCATAGATCAAGCCATTCATCCATAACGACAACCGCCTCGAGCATCTGGTAAACCCACTCGTCACCGATGGCACTCTTCAGTCGTTGCAGGATCTTGCGACAGTCCACCTGATAACTGACGATGTCCGTCGGGCCGAAGCCTCCGCCGCCTGTTCCTTCAAGGTTGGCTGACTTCAGCACCTTGACCTGTGCCCCCTGCACGAGATCCCTAAAGCGAATGGCGGTGTGAAACCGCACACCGCCCATTCCATCTTCGTCCGGTCCCAATTCCATTTCCCCATTCGATACTAGAAATTCGATGGGGCTGGCCTGCGCATTAAGAATCGTAACGGCGTCTCTTACATCGAGGAATGACCGGCGCTCCGGCATACTGGCAGCGACGTCATCTCCTATCGTGTCGGATGCCATCACCCGACCAATCATTTCATACATCCGCGAGCGCTGCTCATCGAGCTCCTCGCCTCGACCATAGAAGGCGACCAGTGGAAGGACACCTGGCTTGAGCGTTTCGCTCGCTTGTTCCTTCGCTGCCTTCAGCCGGCCCATCAGTCTCTTGCTGGCAGTCATGTCCGACTCCTTGCGCCCTTCCTCTGCGAACCACGCAGCGGGATAATCTTCATTGGTATCCGGTCGAGAAGCCCGCCATCGGTAAGCGTTCCGTCGTCCTGCTCCCGGATCTCCAGCAACTCGCTCAGTGCTTTGCTTCGCTCTGAATCTGTCATGGCTGAGCGGTTGGCGTAAGGGGAGCGGGTGACCAATCCAGATATTTGTTTCGGCCTTTTCATCAGGACGGTGGCTATGCTCCGCTCCGACATTCCGATGACCCACAGCACCCACGCCACATAAACATCGCGATCGGAGTGCTTGATAATCTTCAAGGTTTCTTCTTTGCGCATCGCTTTGCCCGTCCTTTGTAGGTTACTGAAATCGTGCGGGTCTTGCCCTTCTGCCTCACCGATTCCTTGAACGCGCCTTCCGCTTTAGCCATCTCGGCTCCGGCTATTTCACCGAACCGGTGGAGATGGCCGTTGACGTAACGGACAAGGTGCTTGTTCAATGCTTCGAGTGCGCTCTCCCTTGTCGGGAAGATCTGCGGCTTGCCTCCGACCCCGAGAATGGGCTTGGCTTCGCCGTCCATTGATGTCCGCAGGAAGGCTTTGAACCCGCCGCTGAACTGCTTCTGCGTGTACGTTTCAAACTGGTTCATGACTGACCTCACATCCCTGCCGTGTCTTCCCACAAGGTGGTCTGTGTGACCTGATCCTTGAACAGGGTAAGCTTCCCATCCCAATCGAAGATGTGCCTGTCGCGCGGCGACCCAAAGCGGTCCTTCAGTTTGTAGATTTCAATCTTCCCTCTCGAAACCTCGAGGTCTGAGTCCCACTTCTCGCGGCCTTTTCCGTTGGAAGAGGGTGGGTTTTTCTTCAGCCAGTCGTATCGGTTGAAGTTGGCGAGCATGATGTCCGCGTGTTCTTCGAGCGAGCCACCGTAGAAGTCTTCCATCTCAGGCTCCGGGTGCTCCTTCTGACGAGCTGCCTTGGTGAACTGGCAGAGGCCGATCACAACGCAGTTAAGATCCTTCGCCAATGCCTTGAGATCACGAGCGTTTTCATATGCGCGTTCGACCGGGTCCATGCGGTTCTTCGTTATGCGATCGACCAGCTTCAAGTGATCGACGCAGAGCAGATCAAGGCCGAACTTACGCTTATGAGCGAAGGCCCGGCTGCGGATCTGCTGGATGGTCATCTTCGACGGCGACACAATGGTCAGCTTGCGGTCCTGGAAATATTTCTCGGCGCTCATCAGAGAAGCCATCTGCTTCTCGTCGATGCCGCGCAGGATGTCGCGCATGGAGACGCCGGTCTGCCCGGCCACCGAGCGCGCGACCAGCGCCATGTTGTCCATCTCCAGCTCGAAGAGAGACGTTGGGTGGGAGACGGAAGAGAACAGCATTTGCTGCATCGCCGCTGCCGTCTTGCCCGAGCCGGGGTTGCCGCCCCACAAAACCAGCGATCCCTGCGGGAAGAGTCCGACCATCTGTTCCAGCCCCTTGAGGCAAGGGCGCAATGCCATGCCGCTTCCGTGCTGTGTCGCAGATGTATAGATCTGTCGGATCGTGCTCGACACGCTGGCTTCATGCTCAATGGCGGCGTTGCGCGACATATCCGCAAGGCGTTCGGATGCGCGGTCGATGATCTGATCAGGGTCGAGGTTGATGTCGTTGGCCGACTTCAGGATTCCTTCGGCCAGTGCCTTGATCTTGCGGCGGCTGGCTGTCTTGCGCAGCTCATAGGCATAGTCTGAAAGAGGCAGCTCTTCCTCACGGCTGGCAACGTGCAGGAGCATGGACAGATAAGCGTCCGGGTCTTGATCGTTGCTCAGTGAGCCGAGACGTCCGGCTACGATGGGAACGCGCACGGCTCGACCGTCACTTGCCAGTTCGTAGATCACAGCGAAGATCTTCTGATGATCGTTCGATGCGAACATCTCCATGTTCATCAGCTCTTGGATATTCCAGTAGTTGGCCTCGTCCAGGAGGATGGCGCCGAGGATAAGCTGCTCGATCTTGATGTTGCTATAGGTATTGGACGTTACGGATTCGTTGCTCATCGTTCTTCCTCAAGGTCCACACGTCGAGCCAGTCATCAGGCTCCGGGGACGCATAAATCACTGCTTCGAGGCCAGCCTCTCTGGCCCTCTTCTGAAGTTTCTTGGCCGCGGCTATGCCGGGTGGATCCACGATCTCTCCGGTCCTCTGGTGCAGGCGATGCCTGTCTCCATCCGCGTAGATCTCAAGGCGCTTCACGCCTTCGGGGATCTCCAACCCCATCATTCCCGAGGTCGACAACGTGGCCCACACAGAAGCCGGCTTGCTGGACAGGAGCGCCACCCCGAGACCTGTCTCGATGCCTTCCGTGAGGCGCAGCGTCTCCGTTACCGGCCCCAACCGCACGGCCCCACCATTTGCAGGGCCGAGACCGAGCTTGACCTTCTTGCCATCCTCATTGACGAGGGCCTTGCCATTCGGCTGAAGGAAGATTCGCCAGATGGCGATCAGCTTGCGGTCCTTGTTCTGCACGCCGCCAATCAGGGCAGGGTGCTTTGCTCCTTGAAGCGAAAGCCTCGGATGAAACCGGAGGCTTGGCATCCACTCTGTCCCTTCCGGGAAGTCTGCCAGCTCGATCGAACGAGACCGGAGGTATTCCTCAGCCAGCGTGCCGGCTATCGGCTTTGCTTCTGCCCAGATGGAGCGAACCGTTTCCGTCTTCCTCTCCATGTCTTTCTGATCTTGTCGGGCGCGCTGCTCGTCGCGCCTTTTGCGGTCTTGTTCACGCTGGAATCGCTCGCGGCGTTCCTTCTCGGTCTCTTCCCTGCCGGGGAGATTAACCCCGGCGAGAGAGGCCACCATTTCCACCGCCCGAGGGAATGAAACGCCGTCCAATTCCATGAGGAACTTGAAATGGTTGCCGGTAACGCCGCAGCCGAAGCAATGGTAGCGGCCATTGCGATCCTCACAGTGGAACGATGGGCGGTTTTCACCGTGGAAGGGGCAGCAGAACCAATAATCTCCACGGTTCGGCTTGCTCTTCTTGTTGTCGACGCTGGCGCGGGTCCGAATGACTTCCGATATTGGGATGCGTTCTCGCAGATCTTCGAGGAAGCTGTCGGTAAACCGGCCGCTACCTCTCTCACGCATTACCCTGTGCCCCCGCCATATACAGATCGAGGTTGGCAAATATCGCTGCCACCGCAGTGGAACGACGAGCATCGGCTTCCGAGCGCACGTCCTTGCTGAGCGTGTCGTCGTACATATCGGCGAGAGCGCGGAAGTAATCCACCGCAGCAGTCGCATTAACTTCGGACAGTTCCTCAAGGAACGTGCTGACGCCGACCAGAACGAAAACCATCCCAGAGATGCCGGTCTCCGCGCAGGCGCGGTTCGTGGCGTGGACCAGATGTCGGTGAACCGCATCGCGGATCGCCTGTTCCTGCTCTGGAGTGACGCGCATCACCGGCTTGATTGGATTGCTCATAGGAAATTCTCCTGCTGGAAAGACCGTCCGCGATCAAAGGCGTGGTCCGGTTCATTCATGATGCGGAGGGCGTCGAGCATGCACAGCGCTTCCGCCTCATCCTCAGTCGAGTAAGACCAGCCGTTCTTGTCGCAGTACGTTTTCGCCTGCAGCTTGAACCACTTGGATCTTTCGGCCTGCTTGGCCTTCTTCATGGCGTCAGGCACACGGAGCTTGCCGTGTGTCTTCGAGCGCCATGTCGAGATCGCTATGAACTGCGGATCCCGCAGCCCCATCGTGTGACACAGAGTCTGTGCATGGGTAGGCCAGCCCGACGAGAAGATGACCTGCTGCGCATCGATGGCTGACTTGCCACCGGGGGTGCCGTGATCGACGATGGTCATCAGCTCTATGCCAACGAGCGGGTCGGGCAGGGCGCTCAGCGTGCGCTTCAGGTACTGAACGAAGGTGGCATATGCCTCTCCCGCGCTCTTCTGATTGAACTTCCAGGTGCCGTGGCGGATGTTCTCCCCACCGGCCAGACAATAAGCAAAGCCCATTGACCGGCCCGGATCGATAACAAGGTAGCTTCCGGGTGAATCGCTCATGCCGGTCGCTCCGCATAGAGAAGACGGGCCGGGGCAGGGAACAGAGGTTTCGGCCCCCAGACGTACCAAGCATGGTCTTCGGTCCCTGTCTGGCCGTTGCCTTCCCAGCTAATGCGATCGACGAGAACGATCTTTGCGAGGAAGCGTGGGTTGTCAGCGAACAAATGTTTGCGGGTCTTGCCGCTGTCGAACTTCGCTGTCAGGAGCAGCGCCACATTGCCAGCGCAACGCGCCAGCGCCTTCTCTGCAAACTTGACCGCAGTACGGTTCTGCTTGCCGTAAGGCGGGTTGGTGACGATGGAGTCGTAGACCTCGTAATCATCCCGGTCAGACAGGAAGTCGAAGATCTCGTCGTGTTCGCGGTAGTAAGTCTCGATGTCAGAGGTGTAGACCTCCGCCCCGTTGGCCCTCAGCACGTCAGCCATCTTGTGATTTCCGGCCGCTGATTCCCAAACGTTGTATCCGCGCACGGGAAAGTATTTGAGCAGGGCTTCTGTCGCCCACGCCTCTGTTTCGTAAAGCTCGTTCTTCTTCAGGTCATATCCAGATGCGGTGACGGTCATTCTTTCCTCCCGACGGCGCGCATCACGCGCTTTTCCATCAGTGCTATTCGTTTGTTGAGCTGTCTGGAGAACCAGACGAGGCGGTACTTGATGGGTTCGCCGGACCTCGGCTCGCTGATGAGCCGCATGAATTTTCCGTATGGCGTTGAACCCTTGAGGCGGTTGCAGGGAGCACACGCTGCCGCGATGTTGTCCTTGCTATCGAGACCTCCGGCCGACCGCGGCTTGATGTGCTCGCGGGTTACCTGTTTGACTGTCAGCGGATCGAGACAGTAGATGCACTTGCCGCCCTGCTTCTTCAGCGCCGACTCCCTGTCGGCTCGGGCAAATGCTGCGTCCAGTTTGGACTGCTGGAACTTCGAAAGACGCCCCTTAGCCATGGTCTCACCATGGAATCCGAGGTCGTCCGCGTGGTGACGAAACCATCGCGAGAACCTTTCAGTATGATTGGGTGAGGTATCCGGTCTTACCGGTGAGCCGCGGCGCCGTAGCGCCGGGCTTATCTCTCAGATGGCATAAGTGCCGGGTTACACTGGCCTTAACGGACAGGCGCGGGGATGTCGCATCCAGGCGTCGAGCCGTTATCGATAACGATCTGAGCCGCCTCAGTGACATGATCGAGGCGCTGATCGTCAAACCAGCAGCCCTCGGGCTTTTTCGTGGTGTCTTCGCTAACTGGCTGAAGAAGGGTTTGAGCGCACCCGGTGATGTATTCGCAATGGCCGGTAGCCACACCTTTGAAGCCAGTGATCTTGTCTGCGTAAGTATTTCCAAGGATGATGTTCATCTCAATCTCCATATGTCTGGCATTATTGCCGGGGTGAATGCTGTAGGCTTTAGGTCAGATGGTCTTTTGGAAGTATTCTGCGCAGTCTTCGGCGTATGCCTGTCCAGTGTTGCGCCCGTTGAGTGCTGCTCGCCCCTTCGCCAAGATAGTCTGTATATCTTCGTTGCGTTTAATGGCGGCGGCCGTCTTACCTGCCTTTAAATTGCCTACCGACGCCCATTCCATATCCGTAGCGCCGACCTTCGCTACATAAACGCACATCCTCTTTTTCCTAGCGACGGTGATGAGAGTCCCGAAGGTTCTCCAGAGGGATTCGATGTCGTTGGCGCCGTGAACCGCTGCCTCCTGTGCCATCTGGCCGAGCTGGCTTGAGACGTAGCGGCGTTTCCCCTTCGGGGTGTGCAGTTCAACCATTTTCCGATCAAGGGTTCGACCCGCGCCATCGAACGCAGCTATCATGGCGTCTATAATCTCAACGCCCACATCAATATTCATTTGGCGGCTGCCAACGCCGAGAATGTGGCGGTTCTTTTTCTGTGAGAAATCGCAGACAGTTTCAGCGTGCCTGCGGAAGTCGTCGCGAAATTCCTTCTCGCTCACAATGCGATTAGTCATGGTGATAATCCTTTATGGTTGTCAGGAGCGCGAGTGAATAGTCGACCATGGACATATACTCGTCGACGGTCACTCGCGAATGGGAAGCGATGTGCTGGTAGACTGCCACGGGAGAGGCTTTCACCGTGGCGATGTTGCGGATCGCACCGAATACAGAGATAGCGCGGTCCTTATCGGACGCGGTTTCGATAAAATCCGCGTCCTGATATTCATCATGCTCGGCATCGATCTCTGCTTTCTCTTCGTCAGTAAGATCGCGAGCGAAAGGAACTATTTCGGCCGTGTGGCCTTCGACAATGGCGACAGGCTTAGGCTTGCGAAGCTCCGCGTTCTCCAGCTGGAGGCGGCGGATCTCATCTTTAAACCCGGCTTCAATCTTCTGAGCGGCTTCGCTGACTGCGATGGAAATCCGCTCATCCATCTCCTTTTCGACGGCGGAAGCTTTGCTTTCTGCGGTGTTGGCGTCCTTGCGTGCAAGGTCGCGGCCCTTCTCGAGTGCTTCAATTTGGATCTGAAGTTTGTGAATCTCTCCGGCGTTCTCGAAATCCTTGTCTTCGGATAGCTTTTGAAGGGATTCCAATTTGGCGCGGGCTTCGGCCAGTTCGTCAGCGGCTTTCGCCTCGGCCTTGAGGCGCTTGACGTCCGCCGCCGTTACCTTCTGGCCGTCGACGAGCATTTCCTCGACAGCGGACTGCACTTCTGGAGGCGTGCTCTTCCGGGCGACCTCGATAGCGACCTGCCGAGAGAGCGGAGCTTCCAAAGGTACTGAGTTCCGTACCTTTGGTGCCCAATGGTCATATATCTGGATGAACTCATTGACCTGTGTCTTTCCCCATCCGAACTCTTGGTCGACAAGGGACAAGAAGCCGCCGTGTGGCACTTCCTCACGCAGGCACTTCAATTCATGGCCGATGTCACACCACGCTTGCAGCGCGTCTTCGGCACGGATGCGGATGCGATCAACACGACCGCGCACCTTCATCTCATCTTCCCGGCTCAATGCCGCATAGGAAAACAGGTCAACAGACGTGCCCGTGAAATCCTCTAGGTCTGTTTGCTGTGGCATGGCGTTCATTCCGGCGCCTCCTCGCTCACAGCTGAGGAGAGATCCTTGTTGGCGAGCTCGGTGCCGTCATTCATGCCCTTCTGCCAGTTCTGGAACTCCTGCGAGCCCGGCTGGTACGGGTTGGTCGCGCTCTTGCGACGGCGCCCGGCTGCGAAGCCTTCGTCGTAGGCCCGGTCTTCCTGCGGTGTCCGATCCTTGTCGAGGATGTCGAGCTGGCGGCCGAGCTGGTGACCGAACATGCGGGCGATACGGAGCTTGCGTTCGAAGTCGGCAATAACTTGCCCGACGTCCTTGTCTTCGAGGGACTTGGCGAAATCGTAGTCCTTCTTGGACCAGCCGAGATCCTTCAGCCGCTTGTATTCGGCATTCATGTCGCCCTTGGTGCCGGCCATATCCGACTCCATGCTCTTCAGGTTTGCGAAGCCTTCGAGGAACTTCTGCTCTTCGTAGAGCTCCTGTTCAGTCTTGGTGTTGTGGTCTCTGGTCATCATCATGCACCTCTATTTAGATTGCTTCTTAATTTTGAGACGCTTTCGTGCCTCGTCTATCGAGACCCCTGATTTCAGGAGGTCGTAGTAAGCCGCCTCCTGATGAGGAGGTACGTAAAATCCCCTGCGGGATGTCTTGTAACTCTGGATATGAGGAGGAGCCTCGAATACTTTTTTGCCTGCATTATCAGCAGTCAGCTCAAGCTTCTTGATGCGTCGGATAACCTGTATCCGGTGCAGACCAAGGAGGTTGGCTATAGTACGAGTAGGAGTATTTTTGCGTACGAGGGACCGAAGTTCTCGATCGAGTTCAGCTGTCCAAATCAGGTTGCCTGTGCCAACCATCAGGGCTTACTCCCCAACAGCATCACGCAAAGTCTCATCACTCGGAATATCGAACCCGAGCTCCTCTGCTGCGGCAAGGCAGGTGAGGACAATGAGACCCGTGCAAAGTTTTCCGCCTTTTTCTTCTGCTCTGAAGACGGAAACCTGCGTGCTTCCAATACGCTTGGCGAATGCCATCTGGCTTTCACCAAGTTCATTGCGGACGAACTTTATCTGACGACCAGTCAGGGTAAGCTGCTCAACTTCCGCCATAACTTGTTTGTATCGGGTCAGGATGTCGTGAAATTTGGTAGTGTTATCTCGCATTGTTATTCACTCCGTGTTGGATATGTAATACAATGCGAATTGGCTATGGTAAATACGAAACGTATTTAATTTGTCAGGAGACTTCGTTATGCATCAAGAAGAGCCGTTCCATCGCCTCAAGGTGGCGCGAGTAAACGCTGGGTATAAGTCGGCAACGGATGCCGCCCGTAGTATGGGCGTGAAGGTTGTCACATACACAGCGCATGAAAATGGCACACGCGGATTTGATAAGGACGCCCTCTTATACGCAAAGCATTACGGCGTTGACCCTGCGTGGCTGCTATTCGGGACCGTCCCATTGGCCGATCCAGCTGATGACGAAGGGCAGGCCGCTCGTTTGAAGGCGAAATCCAACGCGGCAGAACTTATCAAATCCACAAACCTCGATGAGTTTTGGGTTAAGCCGAACAACTTCCTTGAAGTCAGCCTGGATATTCACAACGAATACGCGCGCGTGATGGAGATCGTCGGCGACTATATGTACGATCCGTATAATCCGACTGCTCCTGGCTCACTCTTTCCTGGCGACAGCGTCATCATCGACACCAGCGACACACGCCCCACTCCTCCCGGACCATTCGCTGTGTATGATGGTGATGCCGTTTCGGTGAAGATGGTCGAAGTCCTTCCGTCTGAAGGCCCGCCGCTCGTTCGGATCACCGGCAGGAATCCTCGATATGAAGGCTACGAACGGAGTGCCTCGGACGTGCCGATTGTCGGTCGAGTTAAGGCGAAGGTGACGATGCTGTGACGTGCCAACTTTCGTTTTTCTTCGTTTCGCCGCGCATTTTTTTGGAATGAGATTTTAGCAATAATATTAAAGGCTTGAGCATTCCATAGGCTCATACCCAGAAACCAATCTACTTTACGATTCTATATGGGTTCACCGTCTATGCTCGATTGAGAGATCGTCGTGACTCCCACAGACCAAGAACCCCGCCATGAAAAACATGGAAGGGCTCCTGGAGTAGGAGGGGTAGTCCATGCCCGACCGAGCCGACCGCCGCTTATCCCACAGGTAACGGCGCATTTGCTCGCCTTACCATCTTGGCCTCTTTTTCGTGAGCACTCACGCCGATCAGGGCAGACCACCAGCTTTCGCCGCCAGAAACCCTTTGAGCCAGATCGAATCCCGTTCCTTGCTCAATCATCTACTGCACGGCCGAACCGGTTTCCGTCATACCTTGCAGCAGACTGGACGGTTCATTCATTTTGTCTTGAGGAAATACGTGACGTATGATATTCAATCGTCACTGGATTTCCTCGTCGGCTAAACGAATAATCTCTCCAGTCGCGGCCCCGTGCATTTGCTAGATGCAGCGGGGCCTTTTCTTTATGCTCCTTTTTTTTGCGCTCCGTCAATACGTTTCGTATTTTATTTGTTGACAGATACGATGCGTATAGTATTGTGTCATTCATAGCGTAGATTTCGAGCCGACAAAATGAACACCAACATTCTGAATGCAGCACAACGTGCGTCCGACCGACGCGCGGAGATGGAAGTCGCTATTCGCGCCTGGCATCAGGGCCTCCCGCTCACGACAGAGCAGAAGGATCTGATCCACGAGGCAGGAGTGGTTTCTCTCGCCCACGACATGCGGCTTCCCGATGAATGACGAGTGGGAAATTCAGGCTGGCTTCGAGCTCTACAAGCAGTTCATCCGCGGCGGTTACGGCTCCTGCATGGAGGTCACCGTCAAGGGGAAGAAGGTCCGGGAAACACCGGAACAGGCATGCGTCCGAAGATGGCGCCGCCTCAGAGACACCGTCCGCGAAGGGTTCATTGCGGAAGGCCGGAAGCAGCAAGAAACTTGAGGTTCATATAATGAAAGTCATCTCTTTTCAGGCCGAGAACATAAAGAAGCTCGTTGCCGTTGAGATTAAGCCAGAGGGCAACCTCGTTGAAATCACCGGGAAGAACGGGCAGGGCAAGACTTCGATCCTTGACGCCATCTGGTGGGCATTGGACGGCAACAAGGTCATCCAGTCCAAGCCCGTGCGCGAGGGATCTGAGGCTGGCTTCATTCGCCTCGACCTCGGAGACTATGTCGTCACCAAAAAATTCAAGGTGAAGGCTGACGGCGATTTAACGATCTCGCTCACCGTAGAAAACCGGGACGGAGCGAAGTTTGGCAGCCCGCAGGAGCTGCTCAACCGCTTCCTCGGCGACCTTACCTTCGACCCGCTCTCTTTCTCCCGTATGCGAGCGCAGGACCAGGTCAAGGCGCTCCGGTCTCTGGTCAAGGACTACGACTTCGACGCCGCTGACAAGAAATCCAAGGAGCTCTTCACCGAGCGCACGGACGTCAACCGTTCGATCCGTGACCTGAAGGCTCGCATCGAGTCCATCGTCATCCCTGAGTGCGGAGTCTCTGAAAAGGTCAGCGTTGAAGACCTCGTGCAGGATCTTCAGAAGGCCATGGACCACAACGCCGCCGTGACCGCCGCCGAAAGCAAGGCGCAGGCCATCAACGGCGACATCGAGCGCACCCGCAACTCCATCGCCAACAAGAAACAGGCGATCAACGACCTCCAGCATGCGCTTAATCAAGAAGAGCTGCGGATCGAGGAGCTTAACGACGAGCTTGATGGCATCGAGATCGCAGACCGCATCGATACCAACCCGATCCGAGAGAAGATTTCGGAAGCGGATGAGATCAATGGCGCTCTGACCCAAATCAAGGCCCGCGAAGAGCTCGTCGACCAGATGAAGGCTCTCCAGCAGAAGAGCGACGAGCTCACCAAGGGCATCGATGCCATCAACCAGGCATCCGCAAACGCCGTCGTCGCAGCTAACCTGCCCATTGCCGGCCTTCAGCTCACGGACGAGGCTGTCATCCTTAACGGCCAGCCGTTTGAGCAGGCAAGTGATGCCGAGCAGCTCCGCGCATCTATCGCGGTGGCGGCTGCGATGAATCCGACGCTCCGGGTTATCCGTGTACGTGACGGCTCACTGCTCGACGCGGACTCGATGGCCTTGCTGACCGAGTTTGCACAGGAAAACGACACGCAGGTGTGGATCGAGACGGTTTCGTCCGGCCGCGAGACGGCTGTGGTGATCGAAGACGGGCACGTCGCCTCTGGTTTGGAGGCAGCAGAATGAAAATCAAGATCATCGCTGGCGCAGAGCCTCACCGTGAAGGCGAGTATCCTTGGTCCTATATGGTCGGATGCGACGGGGTTACCGAGATCGTCGAGGAAGACCAAAACCTCGGCACGTACGGAATCACTTGGTTCGTCGTGAAGAGTGGCGATGCCGTTATCGCAAAGATGAACGCGCTCTACGTCGCTAATATCACGCTCTTTCCTGTGGAAGGTGGTGCGAAATGACCGACCTCAACTTCATCCCGAACGCGGACGGAACTTACACGCTACCGCCCGGTATTTACTTTGATCTGCCAGAGGCGGTTTACCATGCTGATACTTCGCTCGGCTCGACGTCCATCAAGGATCTGGCGTCCAAGCCATGCAAGTGGCAGTACGACCGGCTCCGTCCTCGTCGCGAAGTCGAGCAGGAATACCTGATCTGGGGCAGCGCATGGCACTGCCGCGTTCTGGAAGGCAAGGAAGAGTTCGATAAGCGGTATGCGAAGCCGCCGCGACCGCATGACTACCCGGAAGCGTTGAACACGACCGACCAGATCAAGGACTTCCTTCGCATGCACGGCCAGAAGCTCACCGGCACCAAGCCTGAGCTGACTGCAAGGGCGCGCGAGCTTGATGAATGCCCGCCATTCTTCGACGAGATCCTTGCACGCTGGCAAACCGAGCATCCGAACCATGTCGAGCTGACTGACCGGCAGGTGGTCGAGATCGAGGACGCCGTTGCGAACATGGAGCGTGATCCGATCCTCACTTCCGTCATGACGGCTGGCTCTCTGGTCGATGGTGCCGCTGAAATGTCCATCTTCTGGGTGGATGAGCGAGGAATCCGCCGCAAGTGCCGCCTCGACTACTCGCTTGCCCCTGCTGGTGAGCGCGTCAAGTCTCTGATCGTCGACCTGAAATCGTTCAACTCGTTCAAAGGTGGCTCCGATGAAGAGGCTGCTGTGCTTAAGGTCCATGAGATGGCCTACGACGTGCAGGTCGCCGCGTATCTGGAAGGATATGTGGCCGCACGCAAGCTTCTCGAGCAGGGAATGATCTTCGGCACGCCTCCGCGAGGGGAATACCTGCATTCGTTCCTGCACTCGCAGGGGATCGATTGGGTTTGGGTGATGATGCGCCGCGACAACGGCATGGTGCCTGTCACGCTGTCCGTCGACACCGAGGACAAGATGTTTGTCCATGCGAAGAACATCGTCGGGGACGCTCTCGATACCTACCGCTTCTATCTCGACCGCTACGGGCCGGACCAGCTGTGGACCCCGCCGCCGAAGGTTCCGCTGCGCCTGAACCACTCCGTCATGCCTACCTACAACCGAGGAATACAGTATGAGCAACCTAATCACCGTTGAAGCCGGGAATGTCCTGGATAGCATGGCATCCGACATCGCGCCTTTGCTGCGTGAGAACGGGCAAAGCTTCGACCGCTTGCGTTCCGTGTTCCTGATTGCTGTCCTTCAAGAGCCGAAGATCCTGGAATGCACCCCCGACAGTCTGCGCCGCGAGATTTCAAAGTGCGCTGCGGATGGCCTCGTGCCTGACTCCAAGGAAGCCGTCCTTCTTCCCTATTGGGATAACAAAGAGAGGGTCATGCTGGCTAACTATCAGCCGATGGTGCAGGGCATCATCAAGCGGGTGAAGGAACTTGGCGGTGTATTCTCTATCGTGTGCAAATTGGTCCACGAGAATGACGAGTTCGTGCTCAACGAAGCCGACCCTGACTCGCTCGTTCACAAGTCGGACCCGTTTGCCAAGCCGGAACAGCGCGGACAAGTCACTGGCGGATATGCGGTTTTCCGAGACGATCAAAAGCGAGTGATGCACCTCGAGACCATGTCACTCGAGGACATGCAAAAAGTACGCGATGCATCCAAGGCTCCTAACAGCCCTGCTTGGAACAAGTGGACGAACGAGATGTACCGCAAGGCGGTGCTGAGACGCGGCTCGAAATACGTCCCGATCAACAACGACAAGATCCGTGCGCTGCTCGAGCGTCAGGATGAAATGTTCGATTTCAGCCAGCCACGTCAGACCGAGCGTGTGAACCCATTCACTGGCGAAGTCATCGAGCACGATCAGACCAAGGCCGTCACTGACCAAAGCCAGACTGGCGTCAAGATGGACGCCGGGGCGGCTCAGGAGCGCGAGAAGGAACCGGCAAAGCAATCGCAGCCAAAGTCGGAGCAAAGCGCTGAGCGGGCCAGCCAGACCGGACAGGGCAGCAAGCCGAAGCAGGAGGCCAAGAAGGAGGAACCGTCTGGCCCTCCGTCCGCACCTGACGACATCATGATTCAGCGTGAGGACCACGACATCATCCTCGAAGGTTGCGAAAAGCTGCTCGGTATCGCGCTCGACATGGGTATCGACGCCCGCGATCGCCGAGGTGTGCTGAAGCAGGCGGCTCAACATTGGGCATCTGCAACGCCGGACTACGCGAAGCCACTCATGAAGGCATGCATCGACATGACCGATTGGGCAATCAAGCGAGACGCCGACAAGCTGGCATGGTCAGCCGAGCACGCGATGTTCGTCCACAAGGTGAAGAGTCTTCTCGGCGTCGAGAAGCTGAACGTCGGGAAATACCCGTGACCGCATAGACCGTGGCGCCGACCTCTCGGCGTCACCCACCCTTCAAGCATGAAGTACGTAGTGAAATTGAGGAACACACCATGAAGACTTTCGGTGCTGAGGCCCGTGACCTCTCATATGAAATCTCCGAACGGGAGCTTGAGCTCCAACTGCTGACCGAGTTCCAGGAGAAGGGAGGGCAGTTTCGCCTTTCCATTACCTGCGACCACCCTGACGACTACGTCAAGAACCTCATCCAGCGAAAGGCGCGCGACGAGTTCATGCTCAGGACGGTCATGAATTACATGGTCAAGCAGGCCAAGCTGGACTTGAACGAGGCCGTGCTGAAGCTTCGCGTTCATGCCTCGTCACACAACAAGGCGAACGAAAGCGAGGCTCAGCCATGAAGATCCGCTGCATCGATTTCGAAACCACAGGGAAGATTGAAGAGCGGGAGAAGGGGAAGCCAGTTGGCATCTGCGAGTTCGGGTTCGCCGACGTCGACGGCAGCACCGGCGCTGTAAGCAAGCCAGTGTCTTCGCTCATCAACTGCGGAATCGCCATGCCGCCCGAAGCGCGCGCCATCCACCATATTTCAGACGAGGATGTTTCTGAATCACCAACGCCGGACTTCGCGTTCAAGTCTTTGATGGACGGCATGGAACCGGGCGACGTCTTCTGCGCACACAACGCAGCGTTTGAGCAGGCGATCTTCACCGGCAGCACGTTCCCCTGGATCTGCACCATGCAGTCAGCAAAGCATCTGTGGGAAGACGCACCGGGCTACAGCAACCAGACGCTGCGCTACTGGCTTGGAGTGGATGCCGATTTCGAGTGGCCTCCTCTGGCGATGCCGCCACACCGCGCCGGGCCCGACGCCTACGTTACGGCTCACATCCTGTCACGGATGGTCAAGGACAAGCATCCATCGGTCCTCATTCAGCTGACCAATACACCGGTTCTCCTGAAAACCGTGGGCTTCACAAAGGATCATTACGGCAAGCTCTGGTCCGACATGGACCGAGGATTCCTCGAGTGGTGCGTCGACCCTCGCAGGGACAACCTCAGCCCCGAGATACGGCACACCGCACGTCACTGGCTCAACAAATTGACGATGTCCGGCACTCCATTCGCATAGGCACATTCCGATGACTTACCAAGTTCTCGCCGTCTACCTGCACGGCACACATGCTGAAACCCAATATTACGTGGCAAAGGATTCCGTCACGGTGCAACAGATCCTGCGGGGCGACGATAGTGGTGTCGTCTGCCTCGTCCTTCAGCCCGAGAAGGCAGGGTTGATTGCTCACTTGCTGAACACTTCCGATGAGCAGCCAAAAGGTTCGTAAGCGGATTCCAGACCGGGTGAAGCTCGAGGCCGCGCTGCGAAGGTTCGGCCTCACGATCAAAGAAGTCGAGTTCGATCACAGCCCGGCTCTGGCGCTCAGACCAATCAATCCTCTGACCGGCGACACGATCCCGCCGGCCAACGACCCGGACCACATCGACATGCTTCTCACCCAGGAACACCGGGTCAAGACATTCGGGCGAGGGGGAGAGAAGCGGATTACCACCGCCGATGGAGACATCGGAAAGATCGCGAAGGTCCGCAGGCTCACCAAGCAGCAAGAGGCGTACCGCCAGCGCCTTATCGCGAAGGCCACCGGACAGGAACAGCCCCCACGCAAGAGCAAATGGCAAAGCCGCCCACTTGGGAAACGCAAAACAATTCAGAGGGATACATCCGAATGACGATGTTTCGCATTCACACCCGGTCATCTGGAACGTTCGACGTCGAAGCCAAAGACCCGAACCACGCCCGGAAGATCTTCCTGGCTGAGAACGAGAAGATGATCATCACCAAGATCAAAGTCGTGAAGGGATAATGAAATGAGACTGCCCGACTTTCTGCGCCGCTCCGACGATGCTTCCTTCGCAGAGGCAGAGCGCACTATAGCCAGCACACTCCTGACCGACCTCGACGTGCGGACACGCCTAGAACGTGAGCGTGACAATGCTGCGACCCGCCTGGACACGCTTCAGGCAGAGCGTCTGAGGATAGCCGAGCGGATCTCGTCCGCGACCACGGACCTCCGCGAGCTGGATCGCATCATCGCTGGCATGGAAGCGCACCTGCGCACCTTAGATGTACCGTCCATCGTTGAGTACGACCCTGATCAGATGGTCGCCGCGACCGCAATCTGTGCCGAGGAGGTGCGACAGTGATGTACGTTCTCGTCATTTGCGCTGGCATTTCAGCGATAGGCTGCGGGGTTTACGAGCGATCGGAACCGATGACTCAGACCGATTGTTACGGCGCTCTCGAAGCCCTGCGCTTTGATGTCGACGCCTCCGGGGATACCCGCCGCTCGGCTTACGCCCTTTGCAAGCCTGTCAATCCATCACCGGCACCGAAGGGAGAGGGCGAATGATCATGAGACGCCGTGTCCCACATTACGTGGCTCGCCGACTCCGCCAGCTCGTCAGCATCATTGAGGATGGCGCCAGCCATAAGGCTGACGAACTCGCGGTCATCCTCGATACGTCACCTCGCACGATCTATCGGGACATTTCCCTTCTTCGTCGTCACGGCTGGAATATCCCCGGAGAAGCTGGCGTCGGTTACATCTTCAAAGGGAAGGGGTCTTTCGACGTCCTGTCCGCTGCGGGAGGCGTGTGACAATGGCCCAACTAGTCCCCGTCCCCACGCGATAAATCTAAAGGAATCCAAGACATGAGCTCAAACAACGATGCCAGCCATACGGCCCTCGAGGTCTACGTCGTCGGAGACCGGACGATGGAGAAAGTGTTCAGACCTGCCGGGTTAACGAACGTCTCCGATCTGCAGGCAGTATTCGATGCGGTTGAGAAAGCTTTGACAGAGCCGGATCTACCGTTTCGCCACGACGATGACGAACGCCGCGCCGTGCTGGGAGGGAAGCCGTGACGGTCTGGTCACCTCAGCAGAATGAAGCACTGTCAACCGCCGGCGCTTGGCTGCGCATTCGGCATCAGCCAACGTTCTACCTTGCTGGTTTCGCCGGAGCCGGGAAGTCCACGCTCGCAATGCACCTCGCCAGTTATGCCAAGGGCGATGTTGCCTTTGCTGCTTTCACTGGCAAGGCAGCTCGGGTCATGCGCTCGAAAGGATGTCGTGGCGCCAAGACGATTCACGCATTGATCTATAACACAGAGGTCAACGAATCCACCGGCGAGGTTCGCGTCACCCTGAAAGATCCTGGCGCCCTCGATAAATACGGCCTCATCGTTATCGACGAGTGCTCGATGGTGAATGAGGAGATGGGCAAGGATCTTCTATCGTTCGGCAGGCCGGTCCTCGTGCTCGGCGATCCTGCTCAACTCCCGCCGGTCTCGGGCGGTGGTTACTTCACCGCACGCAAGCCGGACTACATGCTGACAGAGGTTCACCGACAGGCAGCTGAAAGCCCGATCCTCTGGCTTGCGACGGAGATCCGGGAAGGCCGGTACAACGGTCACGAGATGAACACCGACGGCTTGATTGTTACCAGTCGGAAGAATCTCGATGGTCAGCTGGTCACTGAAGCCGACGTAGTCATCGTCGGGCGCAATGATACCCGGCAGCAATACAACCGACGCCTGCGCGAGATTGCCGGGAAGACAGATCCGTTCCCGCTTACCGGCGAACCCCTGATCTGCCTGCGCAATGATCGGTTCGCCAAGATATTCAACGGCGACATCCTGACCGTCGGCAAAAAGAAGGTCGGCAAGAAGTCCGTCCAGCTCTGGATGGATGACCCGGAAGGCGAACGCCCAACCACGAAGGTTAGCGTTCGGAAGGAGTTCTTCGAGGACGATGTGGCTGCTGCCAAGCTTCCGTTCAAAGAGGTTCGAGGCACGCAGCAGTTCACCTTCGGCTACGCCATCACTTGCCACAAGAGTCAGGGCAGCCAGTGGGACAAGGTTTGCGTCTTCGACCAAAGCCACGCCTTCCGCGAGGATAGAGATCGCTGGTTATATACAGCCGCCACAAGGGCGTCAGAGCACCTGACGCTCGTTGTATGAAAGGATTTGGAAATGACAGTTTTATCAGCGCAATCAATTCGTAAGCGAAATATCTTCGAGCCGTTTCACGAGCGCACTGTGATGAACGGAATGACTTTCGGACTCGGCCCGGCAGGGTATGACGTCAGGATCGCTGAGGAGATCGTGCTTTACAATGGCAGGTCAGTTCTCGCCAGCACTGTCGAGCACTTCACCATGCCATTCGACTGCTTGGCTTACGTGAAGGACAAAAGCACATGGGCGCGGCGGTTCGTCCTCGTGCAGAACACAGTCATTGAGCCTGGCTGGCGTGGGTTTCTGACTCTTGAGATCACCTGCGACGGGGATCAGATGGTCACAATACCCGCCGGGTCACCCATCGCGCAGGTCGTTTTCCATAAACTGGATGAACCAACAGAAAGCCCATACGCAGGGAAATATCAGGACCAAGCAGCAGGGCCACAGCCGGCAAGACTTGAAGGGCTCTGACCCTTCGCTCCCCTCCAAGTATGGAACCCACGGAAATGAAAACATCAAATTCAGCAACAGCGAATGAAAATCATGGCGGCTCTTCGGGCCGCCGCATCCGTCCGAGTGAGCACGCTCTTCGCATTGCCCTGCGCACAGCCAAGGCTGAAGGCATGGTTGTGGATAAGCTGTGCGTGACGGGTGGGTATATCGAAATCCATTTCGGAGGCGTTGAGGTCGAGTCGTCCGATGGAAATCATGGAGACCTCGATAAATGGTAGAGGCTGCTATGAAAGTAGAGTTCCCCGGTCTTCTGAAGGAAGCCATGGCGTCCGGGCATATCCGGTATCGCGTCCGCCCGAAAGGCGACAAGACAAAGCGCATACGAATATTCTGCGAGCCGGGTGACGACGACTTTCAACGGCAGTATCTGATCGCTCGCTCAGGGGACCAGCCCAAGCCACTGCAGAAAGCTTCCGAAGTCGCGAAGCCGAAGTCAATTGGATGGCTGGTCTCCAGCTATATGGAATATCTCGAAGCGAGGGTGGTCGCTGGAACTTCCAGCGGCAAGACCCTGAAAAAGAAACGCAATCTTCTCAACCGTCTGCTGACGAATCCTGATCGCGTGATGCTAATTCCGCAGGAAAAGTTATTCGAGATGCAGGACAAGATGGGATCGACGCCAGCCCAGGCCGACGCTTTCATTGAAGCCGTCGGTGTCATGTATGATTGGGCGAAGAAGCGGAAGCTCGTAAGCAGCAACCCGGCAAGGGGCATCGATAAGGTGTACGTCAAGGGAGACGGGGCTACTCCGTGGAAGGCGGCAGATGTGAAGGCATTCTTCGCCAAGCACAAGCCGGGCAGCAAGGCGCACGTTGCCATGTCGGTCCTACTGTGGACCGGTTGTCGCGTCGAGGATCTCACCGTTCTCGGCCGGAAGAACGAATGCGTCATCGAGGGCGTGGAGGCTGTCCGTTGGCAGCCGAGCAAGAAGGGATCTTCCGAAGTGACCGTCCCGCTTCTGCCTGCCCTGAAGACGGCCACCCGCGCGCCTACGGTTCAAGGCGGCACCTATGTTCTTGGTCGTGGCGGCAAGCCCTTTGCAAGCGGTGACAGTATGTCGGCGATGTTTAAGCGGTGGTGCAAGGATGCCGACCTGCCGACGCTGTCAGCTCACGGCGTTCGCAAGGGACTCGCTGAACTGTTGGCCGAGCAGGGCTGCAGCCAATATGAGATCATGGCTATCCTCGGCCATTCCGAAGCAAAAACATCCGAGGTTTATACCCGGAGAGTCGAGCGTTGGAAGCTGGCTCTTGGCGCCATGGAACGAGTAGATGTGTCCCACGCATGGTCTTGATGTGGGACACCTCAAAAACTAAGGTGTTGATTTCTTGGGAGAAAACCACTGCATAAGAGTGGTAAATGGTGCGGTCGAGAAGACTCGAACTTCCACGGGTTGCCCCACAGCGACCTCAACGCTGCGCGTCTACCAATTCCGCCACGACCGCCCGTGGTAGGAGCCGAACTCCGTCGGCGAGTGGGCATTTAGCAAATCACTTTGGGGTGCACAAGCCCCATCTGCATCTTCCGGCAATCTTTTTGAAAAAGAATGTGAAAAAGCTGGCACTCAATCATCGAAGACATGGCCAAAACCGCGATTTTCCGGGCTTTTTCAAAGGCTTCCACAGATCGAAAAAAATTCCGAAAAACGTCATCAAGCGAGAGCGTTGCGAGGGAAGAGAGCACTGCGAGGGGCAATAAAGAGCAAATCCGACGAATCCGATTCATTCGGATTCGCTTCCAACAGCAAAAAATCAGCCGGCGATGCCCTGCAGACGCTTAATATCCTCAAGGCGCTTCATTGTTTCTGCGTAACCGGCATCGATTGCCTCGGATGCGCGATGGAAATCGGCAAGCCCGATCTGTCCCACAATCGGCATGAGCGTAACATCCGGCGGATCGCCAGCCATGCGGGCGCGCGAGATTCGGTCCTGGATGATGTTGAAGGCTTCCATCATCACGCCGGTAATACCGAGGCGTGCTTCTTTCTCGCCATGAATCGCGTCCGCAAGCCCTTCCTGGCGCGTTTGCGCATGTTTGATGACCGCAGCGCGACCATACTGGTCGTAATGCAGGTTCACGGCCAGAACCAAGCGCTGCTCATAAGCACGGCACACGGATACGGGAACGGGATTGACGAGTGCGCCATCGACCAGAACACGCTCCTGCCAGCGCACAGGCTCGAAAACGCCGGGCAGGGCATAGGAGGCGCGCATGGCATCGATAAGCGGACCTGATGACAGCCAGATTTCGTGACCGGTGCGCAGTTCCGTGCAGATGGCAACGAAGGGACGATCCAGTTCCTCGATGCGCAAGCCGTCCAGATGCTCGCGCAGACGACCATCCAGCTTCATCCCGCCGAACAGCCCGCTGCCGCGAAAGGTGATGTCGAGAAGATTGAACATGCGTCGCCGGGTGAGGCTACGGGCGAAATCTTCCAGTTCATCGAGTTTTCCAGCCAGATAACAGCCACCCACAAGCGCGCCGATAGATGTCCCGGCAATCATCTCGATATCGATATTGGCTTCGTCCAGCGCGCGCAAAACGCCGATATGCGCCCAACCGCGCGCAGCTCCACCACCCAGCGCAAGGGCTATCCGGCGCGGTTCACGCTTGATTTCAGGCTTCTCGACGATTTCTTCAGCTGGCGGTGCAAGGTCATTATTCGCAGCCTTCCGCCTCTGCCCCCATGCAAGCATCACGATGGACACCTCTTCGTCTCGATTTGGAGCATTTCCGGCAAAAGACTGAAGCGGCTTGCGTCAGGAAATGCGTAGAACAAATAGCTAAAGCGATTCCGACAGTTCCGTTTGACAGGAACCGCTTCAGACTAGCGAAACATAGTATCCAAAGAATAAATGCTGCGAATTGATGGCGCGACTCATATTCGCGCCATCACATCCTTTTGACCAAGGTTAATGCTCGTGATCGCAGGCGCCTTCAATGGCCAGCGATATATCGCCGTTCTCGGCAGTAACCTGCCGATAGAAGCAGGAGCGGCGACCCGTATGGCAGGTTGGTCCGTCACCCGCGACGCGCACTTTCAGCCAGAGCGCGTCCTGATCGCAATCTGTACGCAACTCGACCACGCTTTGCAGATTGCCCGATGTCTCGCCCTTCTTCCAGAGTGTGGAGCGCGAGCGCGACCAGTAATGCGCAATTCCCGTTTCGAGAGTAAGGCGCAGCGCTTCCTCGTTCATATGGGCGACCATCAGCAATTCGCCGTCACGCGCATCGGTAACGACGGCGGTGATAAGACCCGATGCATCGAAACGCGGCATGAATGCCGCGCCTTCTTCAATAGCCTTCTTGTCGGAAGGCTGGGCGGGAAAGAAGCTCATTGTCTGCCGCTTATCTGCGGGTCAGGGTCATGAAACGCACCTGTTCCTCCGCATTCACCTGCATTTCGCCGGTAAACGTGGTGGTGATGGTCGTCGAACCCTGCTTGCGGATACCGCGCATGGCCATGCACATGTGCTCAGCCTCGATCATGACGGCAACGCCACGCGGCTTCAAAATGCGCTGGATGCTGTCGGCGATTTGCGCGGTGATGCTTTCCTGCGTCTGCAGGCGACGCGCGAAAATATCCACGACGCGCGCAATCTTGGAAAGGCCAACCACCTTGTGATCGGGCAGATAGGCGACATGCGCCTTGCCGATAATCGGCACCATATGGTGCTCGCAATGCGAATGGAACGAAATGTCCTTCACGAGGACAAGATCATTATAGCCCCCGACTTCCTCGAACACAGTGCCGAGGACTTCTTCCGGGCTTTCCGTATAGCCTGCGAACAGTTCCTTATAGGCCTTGGCAACGCGCTTCGGCGTCTCCAGAAGACCTTCGCGCTCCGGGTCGTCTCCGGCCCAAAGCAAAAGCGTGCGTACGGCTGCTTCTGCATCGGCCTGCGTCGGCTTGCCATGCAAAAGAGTTACATCTGCCTGCTTGTTCGGCAGGCCGGATTCGTCATCTTCTTTGAGGATGCGAGCGTCCATCAGTATTCTCCAGTAGTCTCCTTCAAGGAGGAGACGAGTTAAACGGACAATACAACGATGCGCTTTGCGAGCGGGCGATGTATTGATCCGGCGCTTGAGGCCACCGGACAGGTTTTCGTGCGACTGCCCCCGGGTCTGTGCTAATGTTACCCATGGCGCAGACGCTACCTGCCTATTATATAGACATTAAATTGCAACTTCAAACCGCAGCCGGGCGACAAAATTTTGTTTTTCTCCGGCAGAGCGGAAGGTTCGCCTCCATGATTGATGATATTTATAACAAACGCATCCTGGAATTTGCCGGAAACATGGAGCGTCTGGGGCGCCTTCCAGAGCCCGATGCGGTCGCCAAGGTGCACTCCAAACTGTGCGGATCGACCGTTACCGTCTATCTGAAAATGGCTGACGGTATCGTGACGGATTTCGCGCATGAGGTGAAAGCCTGCGCACTTGGGCAGGCATCTTCCTCCGTGATGGCGCGCAATATCATCGGCTCTTCCGCAGAAGAGCTGAAAGCGGTTCGCGATGAGATGTACAAAATGCTCAAGGAAGAAGGTCCGGCGCCGGAAGGGCGTTTTGCCGACCTGAAATATTTCGAGCCTGTCCGCGAATACAGAGCCCGCCACGCTTCCACATTGCTTACTTTCGATGCGGTCGTCGATTGCATTCGGCAGATCGAGGAAAAGGCCAAAGCTGCCTGATGTGTTCTTGCGGCAAGGATCACGCCGGCGAGGGCGCGCGGAAGCGCTATAGCCGGAATTTCACTGACCCCTGGCGCAAGACACCGGGGAGGGTGATCGGCACTTCATTCGTGCGATTCTATCAGGTGACATTGTCGTCCCTTATCGGCAATTCCTGCCGCCATCTGCCAACCTGTTCCGAATATGCCTATGAAGCCATTGCCCGCCACGGCCTTTGGAGCGGCGGCTGGATGGGACTTTTTCGCGTCATGCGTTGCGGACCGTTCGGAACCCATGGTTTCGATCCGGTGCCGCAAACACTCTCCAGCGATCTCAAATGGTATCTGCCCTGGCGGTATTGGCGCTGCTCGGCATCTTAGGGCGCGATGCGCTTATCAGAAGCGTCTTTCAGTTTCCCCGAAATATCCGCAGCTGTGAATTCTGACAGTTTTTTGTTAGCTGATTATAACTCATTAAGGATATCAACGTTTCATTGAGAATTGGAATTTAAGGCAGTGCTGTGGTCTTTTTCGGGCCGCAATTTGCCTGCATGTCCCCCCGGCGTCCTTATTCCTGTGAGCTGTTATGCTGAAATCATCGCCCCGCCTTTCGCGTCTCGTTGCATCCCTTGCGCTCAGTGCGAGTGTGCTTTGTACGTCTGCGGCGATGGCGAATACGTCCTGGATCGTTTTCGATGCCGATAGCGGGCGAATCCTCGGGCAGGATGATGCCAATGTGCAGCGCGCACCGGCTTCTCTGGCCAAGATGATGACGCTCTATCTCGCCTTTGAAGGGCTCAAGACCGGCACACTGCATTGGGACGATGCAATGCCTGTATCGAAAAACGCGGCTGCAAAGGTTCGCATGAAGCTCTGGCTGAAGCCGGGTGAAACGATCACCGTCCGCGATGCGATCAATGGCATGATTATCGTTTCGGCCAATGATGCGGCGACCGTCATGGGCGAATATATCGCCGGATCGGAAGCGGCTTTTGGCCGATTGATGACGAAGCGCGCGCGCCAGATCGGCATGAAAAGCACATTCTTCGTCAATCCGTCGGGGCTGACGGCAAAGTCTACCCAGCTTACGACTGCACGCGATATGGCGGTCCTTGGTATGGCGTTGCGTCGCGATTATCCAGAACAATATGCGCTGTTCTCGCAGCGCTCCTTCACCTTCCGCGACCGTGTTCGCAACGGCCACAACAATCTGATGTATCGCTATCAGGGCGTTGACGGCATCAAGACCGGCTATACGGATGTATCCGGCTATAATCTCGTTTCCTCTGCCGTCATCAACGACAATCACCTCGTCGGCGTTGTACTGGGGGCTGGATCGGCACGAGAACGCGACGACCAGATGGCAAAACTGCTCACCCGGTTCGGTACGCAAGGCACTGAGGCCACGGGGCAGCTCGTTGCAATGGCGAAGCCGCAGCCTGTCGCGAAGCAGGCAATTCCGGCCCAGCCGAAAGCTGATGCAGTCGCCGACCTGATCGACGATTCCCGTATCGAGCAGGGAGACGGCGGCTTCCTGATCGCCTCAGCCGCTGGAACGTCGGCCTGGACGATCCAGCTAGGCGCTCCTCCGACACTTGCCGGTGCAAAGGAGCTGCTGGCCAAGTATCGCCCGGCGGTCGATAAAGTCGCGCCGGGCCTGAAAGCTGAAATTTCGCCTGCCGAAAAGCGCCGCAAGGTCTATCGTGCGCGTTTTTCCGGTTTCAAGGACTCTGCATCCGCCGAAAAGGCATGCTCGCAACTGAAGCAGCAGAAGATCGATTGCCTCCCGATTCGGAACTGATTTCATTTCAATTGCACAGATGAGCGCAACCTGACGCTGTCAGTCTGGCGCGCTTTACTGGCTGGGCAAAAAAGACTAGAACCCAACCTTCATTTTCATACGCATGAACCCACCCGCAATCGTTGGCGGGACTGGATAAGGATGATTAGAATGTCGAATACCGTTTCCATGCAATTTCCCGATGGCTCTGTGCGTGAATACGATGCGTCAATAACCGGCGCTGGCCTCGCGGAATCGATTTCCAAATCTCTCGCCAAAAAAGCTGTTGCCTATGCCGTCGATGGCACCGTGCGCGATCTTTCAGATCCTCTCGGCGCTTCCGGCAAGATTGAGATTCTGACCCGCGAAGACCCGCGCGCGCTCGAACTCATTCGTCACGATACGGCGCACGTACTGGCAGAAGCCGTGCAGGAGCTTTTTCCGGGCACGCAGGTTACCATTGGCCCCGTCATCGAGAACGGCTTCTACTACGACTTTGCGCGCAATGAACCGTTCACGCCCGACGATCTTCCGGTGATCGAAAAGAAGATGCGCGAGATCATTCAGCGCAACAAGCCCTTCACCAAGGAAGTCTGGTCGCGTGAAAAAGCCAAGCAGGTTTTTGCCGACAAGGGCGAGAACTACAAGGTCGAGTTGGTGGAAGCCATTCCGGCCGGGCAGGACCTCAAGATCTACTATCAGGGTGACTGGTTCGATTTGTGCCGTGGCCCACACATGGCCTCAACCGGTCAGATCGGCAATTCCTTCAAGCTCATGAAGGTCGCCGGTGCTTACTGGCGCGGTGATTCCAACAATCCGATGCTGACCCGCATCTACGGCACTGCTTTCGCCAACGACAACGATCTTCAGGCCTATCTCCATATGCTTGAAGAAGCGGAGAAGCGCGATCACCGCCGCCTCGGCCGTGAAATGGACCTGTTCCATTTCCAGGAAGAAGGACCAGGCGTCGTGTTCTGGCACGCCAAGGGCTGGAAGATGTTCCAGAATCTGGTGAGCTATATGCGTCGCCGCCTCGACAGCCACGGTTATCAGGAAGTGAACGCGCCGCAGGTGCTCGACAAGTCGCTCTGGGAAACTTCTGGCCACTGGGGCTGGTATCGCGACAACATGTTCAAGGTGACTGTCGCTGGTGAAGAAACCGACGACGATCGCGTCTTTGCGCTGAAGCCGATGAACTGCCCCGGCCATGTGATGATCTTCAAGCATGGCCTCAAGTCCTATCGCGACCTGCCGATCAAGCTTGCGGAATTCGGCAATGTGCACCGCTACGAGCCTTCGGGCGCGTTGCACGGCCTGATGCGCGTGCGCGGCTTTACGCAGGACGATGCGCACATCTTCTGCACCGAAGAGCAGATGGCTGCGGAATGCCTGCGCATCAATGACCTGATCCTGTCGGTCTACAAGGATTTCGGTTTTGAAGAGATCACCATCAAGCTGTCGACCCGTCCTGAAAAGCGCGTCGGCTCGGATGAACTCTGGGATCGTGCAGAAAGCGTGATGATGTCGGTGCTGCAAAAGATCCAGCAGCAGTCGAACAACATCAAGACCGGCATTCTGCCGGGCGAGGGCGCTTTCTACGGTCCGAAATTTGAGTATACGCTGAAGGACGCCATCGGCCGTGAATGGCAGTGCGGCACCACGCAGGTGGACTTCAACCTGCCGGAACGCTTTGGCGCCTTCTATATCGACAAGGATTCGGAAAAGCGCCAGCCGGTGATGATCCACCGCGCAATCTGCGGTTCGATGGAACGCTTCCTCGGCATCCTGATCGAAAATTTCGCCGGTCACATGCCTTTGTGGTTTGCTCCAGTGCAGGTTGTCGTCGCCACGATCACCTCGGATGCCGACGAATATGCAGCGCAGGCCGCAGCCAAGCTGAAAGCCGCTGGACTGCAGGTTGCGACCGATCTGCGCAACGAGAAGATCAACTACAAGGTTCGTGAGCATTCCTTGCAGAAGGTTCCGGTGATCCTCGTCTGCGGCAAGCGCGAAGCCGAAGAAAACACGGTCAATATGCGCCGTCTTGGTTCGCGGGATCAGGAATCCATGACGCTTGATGAAGCCATCGCACGGCTGGTGGAAGAGGCGACCCCGCCCGATCTGCTCCGCCTCAAGAACGGTGGCTAACACAATAAAAAGGCCGCGCAATGCGCGGCCTTTTGCTTTTGCAGATAGCTTAAGTTCAATCCATGCTGTCTTGGACAGATTCGGATTCGCCATTGGCGACGACTTCAACCTCTTCATTCTTGCCGGAAGAAACCTTGAAATCCCGCTGGTAGATGCGGTCCTTGTTCTTGGCGACAGCAACATAATCGCCTTCGATAAGTACCATCGATGAATAAGCGCCAGCGCTTTCACGCACCACATCGCCGGAAGCATTCAGGATGGACCAGGACGTATCGGCAAGTGCCTCGCCACCGCGCTCGCGCACAAGCTTCAACGTCACTTCCGCGGCGCGATGCTGGACAGTCGCTTCGGTCAGCTTTCCCGCTTCCACACGGATATCGGCCCGAATGGTGGCGTTCGCCGTGCCATAGTTGGAAACAACGTGATAAGTGCCGCTGTTGAGGCGAATGACCGTGTTCGGCTTGACGTCAGGCACGATCAGCGAACGATCACTATTGTCTTCGTCGGCATAGATAGAAAACCGCAGGAGATCGTCATTGATCTTGCCACCATCGGGCAGAATCGCGCTGAGCTTCATTCCACCTGCGTCGAGCATCATTATTTCATGACGGGTCGCATTGCCGACGGTAATCCGCTTGGTGGCTCCGGCACGCCCATAGGCCACATGCACCAGATAGCTGCCCTCCGGCAGATTGAACACGGCGCTACCGCCCTGTGCGCTTGCGATGAGCGGCAATTGACCATCAGCTCCGACGTCAGGCGAAAATACGCGCCATACGAGACCTGTCGGAATATCACCGCCACTTTCACTCAGCCGCGCCTTGAGATCGAGTTCACGCGTCTGGATAAGCGGATTGTTCTCGGGGCTGGACGGAGAGGCGTAAGTGTTCAGCGTCGGGAGATTGAGCGGCGGCGGCGGTAGGTCCGGCAGGCCGGTCGTTGCGGTCTGCAACTGTGGGATATTTGTCTGCGGATCAAGGCCCTGAGCCATGGATGGCACTGCACTGACGGCAAGCAAAATCGCTGTTACAAACGATCCGCCGCGCAGGGCATTTTTTCTCTTTGGATAAAACAGGTTCAAGCGATCCGACATGCAGTATTTTTGAGCCTATGCGGGTGGCGAATTCAAGGCCAAATTGCTTCCGGCACACGCATTTTTCGAACTTCCTGCAATTAATCCATCCCCGAATTTTGACTTTACAGTTCGGATGCAACGGGCGAGAAGAAGCAGCTCCCGAATAAGTGGAGCAAGATAAGCAGCATTTTAATAACGAGGTTACCGTGGCCCATCCGGTGTTTGATTTTCTGGCGCAGCGCAGCTCCACCCCGATTTCGGCGATTTCCGAGCCAGCACCTGAGGGCGAGGAACTTGCAGCCTTGCTGAAAGTTGCAGCACGTGTACCTGATCACGGACGCCTGACGCCCTGGCGTTTCATCCTGTATCGCGGTGATGCACGGCTGAAAGTCGGCGAGTATCTTGCTCAGCGTGCTGAAGAGATCGAAGGTCCGATGCCAGAAGGGCGGAAGGAAAAAGAGCTGACACGTTTTTCGCGCGCGCCGCTCGTTGTCGGCGTGGTGTCATCGCCCGTCGCGCACGAACGCATTCCGGAATGGGAACAGTTCCTTTCGGCGGGTGCTGTCGCGATGAACCTATGCACGGCTGCCAGCGCGCTTGGATATGCCAGCAACTGGATTACAAACTGGTATTCAGATGATGCACCCGCCCGCGCTTTTCTGGGGCTGGCACCCAATGAACGTGTTGCCGGATTCGTCCATATCGGAACGGCAGCAAACAAGATGCCGGAACGCCCGAGAGCCGATATGGACAAGATCGTGACTGAATATTCCGGTCCATGGACGCAAGCTTAGAGTCGACTCCAACAAGACTTGCTAATCAACGGATAAACATATGTTTTATGAACCAAGGGAAGGGCACCCGCTGCCCCATAATCCGTTCAAGGCAATCGTCGCCCCGCGCCCCATTGGCTGGATCGGGACGCAGTCGAAAGAGGGCGCCGTCAATCTCGCGCCCTACTCTTTCTTCAACGCGATCTGCGACACGCCGCCGATGGTTATGTTTTCATCGAGCGGCGCAAAGGACAGCGTTTCGTTCATTGAGGAAACCGGCGAGTTCACCGCAAATCTGGTGAGTGATCATCTGAGAACACAGATGAATGCCTCATCCGTCAATGCGCCTCGCGGGATCAGCGAGTTTGAATATGCCGGGCTAACCAGAGCGCCAAGCAGGCTTATTGCGGCCCCACGCGTCAGGGAAGCTTATGCCGCTCTTGAATGCGTTGCTGTGGAAATCAAGCGATTGCAGGACAAGGAGGGCAGGCCGACCGACAATTACATGGTGATCGGTGAGGTTGTCGGCGTGCATATAGATGAACAGGTCCTGACCGACGGTCTCATCGATATCGCGAAAGCCAGACCTGTCAGCAGGCTCGGTTATATGGATTTCGCAACAACGGAAAGCGTCTATCAGATGTTCCGCCCAAAATGGGAAGATGAGAAATAGGCCGATTGAGCACTCCAGCAAAAATGTGAAACAGTTTTGCGTCCGGAAATGCGTAAAAACAAATAGTTAGAGGCCCTTTTTCTTGGCTTCGCCCCAGATCGCTTCCATTTCATCGAGGGTCGCGGCATCAAGACCGCTTCCGGTTTCACCAAGCGTCTTTTCGATGAAATGAAACCGCCGCTTGAATTTCTCATTGGCGGCGACGAGTGCAGTTTCAGCATCGATTTCGAGATGGCGGCCAAGATTGACCATGGCAAACAACAGGTCGCCGTATTCTTCTTCGACATCCGCACGTTCCTTTGCCGCCATAGCTTCCTTCAGCTCTGCGGTTTCCTCGGCGATCTTATCGAGGATCGGCGCTGCCTCAGACCAGTCGAAGCCGACTTTCGCGGCTTTCTGCTGGAGCTTCAGCGCACGCAGCAGGGCAGGGAACGCTTGTGGAATATCGTCCAGAAAGCCATTCTTCTCGGTCGTTTCCAGCCCGAGTTTTGAGCGTCGTTCAGCCCGCTCGGCCTTCTCTTCCGCCTTGATGCGATTCCACGAGCCCTTGGCCATGCCGGCACTTCTGGCTTCAGCCTCGCCAAAGACATGTGGATGCCGCCTGATCATCTTATGCGTGATGGCTTCCACGACATCACCGAATGCAAAGCTGCCCTGTTCTTCGGCCATGCGTGAATGGAACACCACTTGCAACAGCAGATCGCCAAGCTCTTCGCGCAGATCGTCCATATCGTTACGCTCTATAGCATCGAGGACTTCGTAAGTTTCCTCAAGCGTATAGGGCATGATGGATTCGAAACTCTGCTCCACATCCCACGGACAGCCGGTTTCAGGATCGCGGAGCGCTGCCATGATTTCCAGAAGGCGATCAATATTGCGGGATGGTTTCATCATCGCTCCGTCAAACTTGGCTGATCTACTGCAACCATTCAAGAGAATCGCACCTGATGGCTTGAAGTCTGTTACTGATTTTGCATAGTCAGCCGGGGATCGCACATCGGGGCGGTATGTTCAACAAGCGGATACATAAACGATGACAATTCTTGTGACTGGCGGCGCTGGCTATATCGGCTCGCACACCTGTGTTCAACTCATCGAGGCAGGTCACGACGTCGTAGTAGTCGACAATTTTGACAACAGCCACCCGGAAGCCCTGCATCGCATCGAAAAGATTACCGGGCGCGCACCGCGCCGGGAAGCAGGTGATATAAGAGATCGCGCCTTTCTGGAACAGGTGATCCGGCATCACAAATGCACCGCTGTCATTCACTTTGCAGGTCTGAAAGCCGTTGGAGAATCAAGCGAAAAGCCGATGCTCTATTACGATTGCAATGTGGTCGGCACGCTCCGCCTGCTGCAAGCGATGGAAGCAACCGGCGTCAAGACTTTGGTTTTCAGCTCATCGGCCACGGTCTATGGCGATCCGCAGAAATTGCCGATCACCGAAGATCAGCCGCTAACGGCAACAAACCCCTACGGCCGCACCAAGCTTGTCATCGAGGACATGCTTCGCGATATTTATAACGGCGACAATAGCTGGAAAATCGCCATCCTGCGTTATTTCAACCCGGTCGGCGCGCATGAGAGTGGCCTGATCGGCGAAGATCCAAAGGGCATTCCGAACAATCTGATGCCAATTATCGCGCAGGTCGCCACCGGTCGTCGTGAGAAACTAAATGTCTGGGGCAATGATTATCCGACGCCTGACGGCACCGGTGTTCGCGACTATATCCATGTGGTGGATCTGGCTGCCGGTCACCTGAAAGCACTCAAGAAACTCGATGAACCGCAGTGCTTTTCGGTCAATCTCGGTACGGGGCAGGGCTATAGCGTTCTCGACGTGGTAAAGGCATTCGAGCATGTTTCGAACCGCGAGATCAAATACGAGATTGCACCGCGCCGCCCGGGTGATGTAGCGGAATGCTATGCCGATCCGAGTTTTGCCCGTGACTTCCTCGGCTGGTCTGCAGAGAAGAACCTGCGCGAAATGTGCCAGGATATGTGGCACTGGCAATCGAAAAATCCCAACGGCTACGAGTAAACCGAACCGGGCTGAAATGGCTTGCTGTTCGAGGTCTTATCTCGAAAGTGTGAGTCATTTCCCGACATCCGAGGGATTGCAACTCCTTCCGAGAGGTTTATGAACGGACATAAGCTCGGTAGCCCTATCACTCAAGCAGGCGTTGCGTTCCGCCATGCCTGCAAGATTGGACGATATAATGCGCTTTCTGCCTGACAAATTCACCAGCATGCTGATCGTGACCATCCTGATTGCATCTGTGCTTCCCGTCCGCGGTGAATTTGCAGACTGGTTTGCGATGGCGACGAAATTTGCGGTTGGGCTTTTGTTCTTCCTGCATGGCGCCCGGCTCTCGCGCGAGGCTGTGGTCGCAGGCATAACGCACTGGAGACTGCATCTGGCAGTCCTTTCGTCGACGTTCATCCTGTTTCCGATCCTCGGTCTGGCAGCAGGCTGGACCATTCCCGGCTTGTCACAGTCGGCTTTCTATACAGGCATCCTCTTTCTCTGTGTGTTGCCTTCGACGGTCCAGTCGTCCATCGCCTTCACCTCGATTGCGGGCGGCAATGTCTCAGCCGCAATCGTGTCGGCGTCAGCATCGAACATTTTCGGCATGTTTCTCACGCCGCTTCTGGTCGGCCTGTTATTCGCTGTCAAAGGCGGCGGCGGAATATCGATCGACGCACTGGAATCCATTCTGCTGCAACTGCTCGCACCATTCGTGCTCGGACAGATTCTACAGCCATGGATCGGTAATTTCATGCGCCGCCACAACAAGGGACTCGGCTTCGTTGATCGCGGCTCGATCCTGATGGTGGTCTATCTGGCCTTCAGCGAAGCTGTGGTCGAAGGCCTTTGGCGCACCGTTTCGTGGGACGATCTCGGCATGATGGTGGGCGTCAACCTCGTCCTGCTGGTCGCCGTGCTGCTCGCCACCTGGTACGGCAGCAAGTTGCTCGGTTTCAATCGCCCAGACCGCATCACGATCATGTTCTGCGGATCGAAAAAGAGCCTCGCCAGCGGTGCACCGATGGCCAGCGCGATTTTTGCCGGTGCGAATGTCGGCAGCATTGTTCTACCCTTGATGCTCTTTCACCAGATTCAGCTTATGGCCTGCGCCGTGATCGCGCGAAAGCTTGGCGATCATAGGGAACACGACGAGCGCGTTACTGCCGCTGCGGAGTAGGGGCTCTGCAAGTCTGTCCCGGTTATTTTTCGGGGAACAGGAAGGTAGTTACAAAGCGGGCTCCCCATTTGGGACCGTCCGATGGTGCTTCGGCATAATATCGCGCGGACACGCCAATGCTGACCCGTTGTTCTCCAAACTTGAAGACCTTCGATATGCCAGCGTTTATTGGCACGGTCCACTGTTCTGAAGTCCAGTCATAGGATGTTTCCGATGATAAGTTCAGTGCTGTCGTATCGGGAAATGTATAGGTAAGAAATGGCTGGAGAAAGCTCTGGCTTAGGGCATCGCGGTCGCTGTGCCCGGCATATGACCATATATGGTTGGCCAACGCGCCATAGGTCCAGCCGCCTTGTTGTTTAAGAATGACGCCGGTAGGGCCTGCGCCCCATTTTCCAGTTCCAAGCTCGCTATTGGTAGCGGTTGGCCACAAGAATACCGGACCGACACCCCAGGTTATGCCGTCTACAGACTGGGCAGGCGAAAAGAAGAAGCTCTGTTCTGTATCGCTCAGTCCGAAACGATTGTCGAAACCGGCCGCTGGAGCCTGTTGGTAAACGATCGGAACTATCGTGCGGACAATGAGGTTCCAGTCCTCATTCAGAGAAAATGGAACAACCGGCTGAATGTTGAGTGTGTATCGGTAAGAGTCCCTAGGGCCAAAACAGCAATCGTAATTACTCTGGAATGGTACGCTTATAAGGCTGGAAATGGGATTGGCCAGCTTCCTGGCCAGTTCCTGGTCCGCATCGGCATATGCGTGGGTAATGCCTGCCGCCATAGCGCCTAAAAAGACAAATGGTTTCAAATTTGAATTGCGCATCTGAGCCTCATTATGGAAAATAACACTCGAATTAAATTGCCATAAGAATCATATTAATTAATCGCCAGGACAGTTATTTTCCTTTTAATACTTTATATATTCACAGTTATAATAATAATATTAGAGATATCTACTAAAGGTACAAAAGAAATAATCGTCCCACGCGGCGCTTGCGGGAACAAGGGGATCGGCGTAGGAGAGCGAGCAGAGGACTACTCTCGTATTGCGGGTTTCTGGCCCTCATATCGAATATGTTTTAACGAGATTTGCGCGGTTGTTGCGCTGTTTTTGCACATGTGCCTGTGCAAGACCGGAAAGGCAGATATCAATGGCTGAAGACGACAAACCGGCTTTCGATCAGGAAGCGCTTGCAGAAGCCTATAACCGTGCGCTCGCGCTGGAAAAAGCCGGCGATTTCGATGCTGCTGCCAAGGCTTATGAAGATGTGCTGCGCATCGACCCCGAGGACCATGGCGGCGCTGCCGTACGGCTTGCGAGCATGGGGCGCGGTGCGGTGCCGCTGAAGGCGCCGGATGCCTATGTCTCGACGCTTTTCGATCAGCATGCCGAAATGTTCGATACGATCCTTGTTGACCAGCTCGGTTATGATGTTCCGCTGCAACTGCGGGAAATGCTCCTCGACATGGACGACGAATTTTTCGCTGAACGCATGCTCGATCTGGGCTGTGGCACTGGTTTGTCAGCCGACGCACTCGATGACATGGCCGCGCATAAGACCGGCGTCGATATTTCTGAGAACATGATCGAAGTCGCTTACGAAAAAGGCGACTATCAGGCACTGTTCGTTGGCGAAGCTGTTCGTTTTCTCGAAACGACCGGCGAACCGCAATGGGACCTGATCGTCGCTACCGACGTTTTGCCTTACATGGGTGAACTTGACAAATTCTTCGCGGGTGTGGCCGCGCATCTGTCATCCGGCGGACATTTCGGCTTCTCCAGCGAGACACTCGACGATACGCGACTGGCCGGGCGCGCATTCATGGTCGGAGACTATCAGCGCTTTGCGCATGCACAATCTTATGTACGTGCCATGCTCGACAATCACGGAATGGATTGTATGCGTTGCGACGATATTGTCGTACGCAGCGAGCAAGGAGCGCCAGTTCCAGGCCATCTCTATATCGCTCGGCGTCGTTAGAGCATGTCTCCCGAAAAGCAGGAAATGCTCTAATATTCTGGACTGACATTCAGGGCTCACATCGAGCCTTGAAGGAGCCTAGCCATTCTCGCGGCTCCCCAAATTCCGGACCGGATCAATATCGGGTGGTTCCATAATCTATCTTATGTGATCGCCATATATAACAGCAATATACAGATGCGACAGATGGGCAAGATAGAGATGCGACATTTTTAGGTCGCGTGCCCTGTTCAGATCGAACGAGGAAAGGAAGACTGGGCGGCTCTTCACACGTATCCGTTTAGAG
>NZ_WBWA01000056.1 GCF_008932295.1 Brucella tritici
CCGCCAGCTCCTCCTCGATCAACTATGCGATCCCGAAATGATCGAGCGTGTCATGGCAGATGAGGCTAAGCGAAGCCCATAGATTGCATCTCTCGACCCAGCGAAAATCCTTTCGCCGGACGCTCACAGACTGTGCCCGTCGAAGAGTTTGAAGACGATACAGCTTGTGGTCCGGAGGAGACTTCACAATCCCGGCCACTGCGTCGACGTCCGCGTGTGTCGGAAAATGCCGTTCGCGAACGCCGGGAACTGGATCCCGGTCATTGTTGTCCTGCCTGTGGCGGAGAATTACGCCTTGTCGCAGAGGATGTCAGCGAAATCCTCGACATGATCGCAGCCACGATGAAGGTCATCGAGATCGCCCGACCAAAAAAGTCGTGCCGTTGCTGTGAGAGAATGGTGCAGGTACCTGCGCCCAGCCGCCCGATACCGGGTAGTATGGCGGGTGCCGGGCTTCTGGCCTATATCCTGGTCTCGAAGTTCGACGATCATCTGCCGCTCTATCGCCTCAACGAAATCTTCGCGCGGATGGGAGCCGATATACCTGACAGCACACTGGTGGACTGGTGCGGTCGTGCCATGCAGGTGCTCCGTCCGCTGATCGAGCGCATTGAGAAGGAGATTATGAAAAGCGATCTCCTCCATGCTGACGATACACCAATCCGGGTGCTGGATCGCTCATTGCGCGACAAGGGATTGGGCAAAGGTGTGAAGAAGGGCAGGATCTGGACATATGTCCGCGATCAACGTCCATGGGCGGGTAGCGCACCACCGGGTGCGGTTTATTACTGCGCTCCCGACTGGAAGGAAGAGCACGTCCACCATCATCTGCGAGAAGCGAGCGGCATCCTCCAGGCCGATGGTTATAAAGGCTACACAAAACTATACGAACCTGATGCGGGTGGGAACTGCCGCTTCCGCGAGGCTTCCTGCTGGGCGCATTGGCGGCGTGACTTTCATGACATCTGGGCCGCGAACAAATCCGGGATTGCGCGCGAGGCGCTTGATCGGATCGGTGCGCTGTATGATATCGAGCGGGGTATTGCAGGCCGTCCCGCCGATGTGCGGCTTGTCACGCGTCAAAAGCACAGCAAGCCGAAGGTCGAGGAACTGCGCGCATGGGCGGAAAAGCAGTTGCTTCGCATTCCGGGTAAAAGCGAATTGGCGAAGGCTTTGCGCTATGGGCTGAGCAGATGGCCGTCATTATCCCTGTTTCTGGAGGACGGGCGTGTGGCCATAGACAACAACGCTGCGGAGCGAGCCCTGAGGCCCATTGGTGTTGGACGCCGGAATTGGTTATTCGCAGGTGCTGATACCGGCGCGGAAACTCTGGCACGCGCCATGACGATCATTGAAACGGCGAAGATGAACGGCATCAACCCGCAAGCCTATCTGGCCGATGTGCTCGACCGCATTCATGATCACAAAATCAATCGGCTCGATGAGTTGCTCCCATGGAACTGGAAGCCTCTCGCAGCAGAACACGCTGAGGCAGCCTGATGGCCACGGTCACGTTTGTCTACACGCTCGAATATGTCGCCGAAATGCTCGAAGAGGATGTCGATCTTCTTCAAGCGATCATCTACAATGACGACAACCTGACCTATGGCAATATCATCACCGTCGTAACCGGCGACGACCAGACTACGAGCGCCCTGACGGACGACGGCATCGATGAACTCAGACAGATGCTCGCCGACGCGCGCAAATCAGCCGCAAAATGGCAAGAATTCCTCGACTGCTTTGTCGATGACCAAGAAGTCGTCGAACGTGTCAAGACATATTCCCCACGGTAACAATCGGGCCGTTACCATGCAACTGGTTCGATTGCTTGCCGCCTGGCGTCCGGACTTGACAGCCTATCGCGATGTGGAAGCGGCGTATCGGATTACCCTGAAGTCGCTTGGTCGCAGATACCTCGAACTGCATGATGAGATTGCCGATCTCGACATGATGATCGCTGCAATCGTCGAAGACCTGGCTCCGGACCTTGTCGAACGTAATTCAATTGGACACAACAGCGCCGCGCAGCTTTTGCTCACCGCCGGCGACAATCCCGAGCGATTGAAGTCAGAAGCAAGTTTCGCGGCGCTCTGCGGCGTCAGCCCTGTGCCAGCATCCTCAGGAAAGACCACAAGACATCGTCTGAACCGGGGCGGCGACCGGCTTGCCAATAGCGCCCTCCATATCATTGCAATTGGCCGCCTCAGGACCGATGACAAGACAAAGCAGTATGTCGCTCGCCGTATGGCTGCGGGCCACTCCAAGCTCGATGCAATCCGGGCATTGAAACGTTACATCGCTCGGGAAGTCTTCGGCATCATCATGCGTCGCCAGAAGCAGATCAATCAAACCAGGATCGTCGCTTGACAAACAGAAGGGCGTCCAGGGATCGCAGTTCACGTCCATTGACTTCACCACCGTGCTGAAGAAGGCGGAAGTCGCCATCTCGATGGATGGCAAGGGCGCGTGGCGGGACAATGTCTTCGTCGAGCGGCTCTGGCGGTCGATCAAATATGAGGAGGTTTATCTCCACGCCTACAAGACCGTGTCTGAGGCCCTCGTCGGCATCGGTCGATATCTGACCTTTTACAATAGCCGACGCCCACATTCATCCCTTGACCGGCAGACGCCGGATCAGGTCTACTTCAACGCGCTGACACCAATGATGGTGGCGGCATAATCGCGGCGGAAATCCACTTAACGAAACGCCCGAAACTGTTCAGACAAACCGAACCACCTCTATCAACATCTACATCTTAAACTAGGAGGGGCTTGTGGGCATTAATGACGAAATCATAGTATCGGCGGAAAATAAGGTTAAGCATGAATTGGATATGGGGGCGAAGTCCTTCTCCAAGCTTAAGATTGAAAAACGACCCGATATTCGGGACGTTGATGTTTTCAATGCGTTCAGCTCCATGTTCTGGAAAATAGAGAAATACGTTCCGTCGGCGTGGGGTGAGCATATTCCCTTTCTTTTCAGCCTTATTTCATTCCTGAAACCTCGCCGGTTCGTAGAACTCGGCGTCCATAACGGTGGAAGCTTTCTCGCAGCCTGCCAAGCGGTTGACTACGGAAATATAGCCTGTGAGTGCGTAGGGGTTGATAATTGGATTGGTGAACGTCAAGCCGGTTTTCATAGCTCGGAGGTTTTCAATTCGTTCCTCAACAACCTAAGTCGCTATAGCGATTTCGCTGGATATATAAGGTCGAACTTTCACCAAGCGGCAGAACAGTTTGAAGATGGGTCTATCGATCTGCTTCATATCGACGGCTTCCACTCAGAAGAGGCTGTCCAGAATGACTTTGATACTTGGTTGCCGAAAATGTCAGACATTGGCGTCATAATTTTTCATGACACGAATGAGTTTAGGACTGGCTTTGGAGTCTGGCGCTTCTGGCAAGCGATTCGCGAGAAATACGCGTATTTGGAGTTTGGTCATTGCCATGGCCTCGGTGTTCTTGCTGTCGGGAAGAATTCCCCACTCCGGGAAAATATTCCAAGTTTCGGCGTACCTATCGCTTCACGCTTGGTAAATCACGCACTTCAATTTGTGGCTGAGGGCGCAGGTACTAACGCCTGGGCAGCTGCAAAACTTTTCGCATCTCCCCCCCAGAAAGTTGCCGATAACGAGTTGAAATCGCTGAAGCAGCAGGTTGAAACCTTCAAAACGCAGATAGCCGACCTGACCACTGAAAAGGCCGACACCATTAAATCTAAAGAGAATGAAGTGGCCGCGCTGAAGCAACAGGTCGAGATCTTCAAAACGCAGATAGCCGACCTGACAACTGAAAAGGCCGACACCATTAAATCTAAAGAGAATGAAGTGGCCGCGCTGAAGCAACAGGTCGAGATCTTCAAAACGCAGATAGCCAACCTGACCACTGAAAAGGCCGACACCATTAAATCTAAAGAGAATGAAGTGACCACGCTGAGACAACAGTTGAATCACTCAAATCAGGAAATTGCGATATTAAGGGCAGAAATTGGAGCTTACAAGTTTTCTACTTCTTGGAAAATTACGTCTCCTCTGCGTTGGGCAATGATTAAAATCCGCAGTTAATATGGATAGTTCGAAAAAACGTGACGCGCGAATTAACCGCGCGTCACGGCGAGGCCCTGGTTCAAAAGACGGGAACAATCGGGACGTTACCATACTTGCGGCACAGGTCAGCCACCTTCATGCCTGCCTCCTGCTTCTTCATTCGTCCGCCCTTTATTGGGCCGGTGGAGTGCTCCCCATTTCACCGGACAGGTCGGCTAGTTTGATTTAGCCCTGATGAACTGCCGAGTCTCATCAACCTCACATACGGTCACCGTTTATGAAAGATACATTAAAAACGTTTAAAATTGAGACAGAAAAATATAAAATCAGGAATAATGAGCATATTAGGCACGCTAATCTATAACTTATCAATGGAATTACTATTTTAGACATTTTAACTATAAAAATATCAATTTCACCAAATATTATTGAAAAAAATACTGCAAGGAAGGAGGCTATGGCCCAAGTAAAAAAGTCGTGTGATGGATCTAATATTGGAAGAATGGCGACAAATATACTGACATGGACTAAGTACATAGCGTAACTCCAGTCCCCTAGCTTATGCAGTGTGATATCTATAAACCTTGGGGCGGCGAATGAACTTTGTACGGCTGCGAGCACTAAAAACCCGGATCCGATGCCTGATGTGACTCGGTTGAACGATGCTGGTACATGATGTTGCACTATTAATAGTACAACAAAAAGAAATATCGAAACAAGCGGAGTCGTAAACCGTTGAGCGAATAAAGGGATAAGTAATCCGACAGCGAACGCAGAGTTGGCAGGCATGATAAATATTTCAAAAAAGTCAGCCCGGCCAATCCGTGGTAACGCCATTCCGGAAATAGACACATAAAGTGTAATGACGATCCACACAGCAGCAAAATATGGGATAATTTTGGCTTTCCCTGTCAACAAGAAGATAGTGAGTAGTACATAAAAGTATATTTCGTGTACCAGGGTCCATTCGACTCGAAGTGGGTACGTTGCTGCAGGCATGGGTGCCAAAACCGCGCTATAGATATTGTATGGAGACGGGTAGGCTTCTGGAAAGCACAGGACACTAATCGCCGTAACTAAAAAGAAAAGTGGGTATATTCTGGCCAACCTCTTAAACAAAAAGGACGCCCAGTCGTCTTTGTGGACCAGCGTCGCCATAAGATATCCTGAAATTGCAAAAAAAACGCCTACGCCCCAGAGACCTAAAGTATGTGGAAAAACCGCTGCCGCCCAATCTATGTTCAAGTACTCTTTTAGATAGTGACCAGAGTGTCCCAAAAGTACGAGTGCTGCTGCTATCCCGCGTAAGTAGTGTATATTTTTATTGAATCGCATCGGTCGTAGGCGGGTTTCTCCATACAACTTCCCTTCTCTGGTTTTGTCTAATATAGAATGTCGCATCATGCCCTCAAACTTAACCCATAATTTCAGGGTGAGCTTTGCAACAGATACTGTAATGAATCAACATAAAGCCTATGATATCCCCCTCCAGCGGCAAACAAGAGGTGGCTTTCCACCCATGCTTGGTCTGCCCCCTGAAAAGTGGTCCTCCCTGAAGTAGGCTATTGAGCCGTAGGAGGACGTTGGAATGCCCCAGAAGAAGCACAAACCCGAAGAGATCGTGGCGAAGCTGCGCCAAGTCGATGTTCTGTTGTCGCAAGGTCGTTCTGTCGGAGAAGCGGTCCGTTTGATCGGCGTGACGCAGTTTACGTATTACCGGTGGCGCAAGGAGTTCGGTGGCCTGAAGGGTGACCAGGTGAAGCGGCTGAAGGAGCTCGAGAAAGAGAATGACCGGCTGCGCAAGGCGGTCTCGGACCTGACACTCGAGAAGCTGATCCTGAAAGAGGCTGCCTCGGGAAACTTCTGAGCCCCGCTCGCCGTCGCCGTTGCGTCGATCGTGTCATGGCGAAGTTCTCCGTGTCGGAGCGGTTTGCCTGCAAGGTTCTCGGCCAGCATCGTTCGACCCAGCGCAAAAAGCCGCAAGGCCGGCCCGATGAAGAGGCGTTGACCTCCGACATCATCCGGCTCGCTTCCCGCTATGGCCGTTATGGCTATCGCAGGATCACGGCGATGCTGCGGTCTGAAGGCTGGACGGTGAACGCCAAGCGTGTCGAACGGATCTGGCGGCGGGAGGGGCTGAAGGTTCCCCAGAAGCAACCGAAGAAGGGGCGGCTCTGGTTGAATGACGGATCGTGCATCCGGCTTCGACCCGAGCATCCAAACCATGTCTGGTCCTATGACTTCGTCGAGGGTCGGACCCACGATGGCAGGAGATTCCGCATGCTCAACATCATCGACGAGTTCACCAGGGAATGCCTTGCAATCCGCATCGATCGCAAGCTCAACTCGACCGACGTCATCGACGCCCTGTCGGACCTGTTCATCCTGCGTGGTGTGCCCGGCCATGTCCGTTCCGACAACGGCCCGGAGTTCATCGCCAAGGCTGTACGGGAGTGGATCGTAGCCGTCGGCGCAAAGACAGCGTTCATCGAACCTGGAAGCCCTTGGGAGAACGGCTACTGCGAGAGCTTCAACTCGAAGCTCCGCGACGAACTGCTCGACGGTGAGATCTTCTACAGCCTCGCCGAGGCCAAGATCATCATCGAAGCCTGGCGGCGGTACTACAACACCGAGAGGCCACACTCGTCGCTTGGATACAAGCCACCGGCACCCGAGGCCATCATCTGGCCTGCGCCAGCAAGCGGAGCAGCACCGTCATCTGCCCAGGCAATAGCCCCAAGGCTGACGTGCCCCCGTTAAATTAGGCCATTCAGAACTGGAATTTTCCACTTATGATCCCTTATCTGGGAGAAGGAGATTTCCATGAAAGCATCGAAGTTTTCGGAAGCGCAGATCGCATTCGTTTTGAA
>NZ_WBWA01000057.1 GCF_008932295.1 Brucella tritici
TTCAGCCGCAGCGACAATCGCGGGCATCGAAGTGGCCCATATGATCCGCAAGAACCAATTTGCCAATGACAACCGCTCGCCATTCGAGGTCTTTGCGGAGCTCGCAGCATAATTGCGTCTGAAGATCAGGCTGCTTTTAACCTGATGGAAAATTTGCGACACAACCATTCTTCGTCGCCTGCGCTCGTTCGCACGCCGACGTGCCTTTTTTCTTCATCGCTCCCCTTACGGGCTTCGGCGCGCTTACGCCGTTCTTCCGGTTCGCTGCGCCTGGCCTCGCTTTCAATGGTCTCCCAGTGCTGGACAAGTTCATCATAGGATGCAAAGGGCACCCGCCAAACTTTGGTATTATAGTCCCACCTTGCGAAGGATATCTGACGGATTTCTTCAACAAGGCGTCGCGAATATGGTGTTTTAATTCGTAACCCGTCACCGTCGACCGAAAGATAAAAACTGAGGATCGGTTCGAATTCATAGGCGTCTCTCCCCTTTTCCTCGGCGAAGGGATTGGCGCGTGCGGCCTCTCGAGCCAGCCAACGATCAATGCGCCGAGACGCGGTTTTCCCAAGAACGATCCAAGCCTTTTTCCAATCGCTCCATCGTGCAGGGGGAAATTCCTTGCGAAAGCGCTGCACTGTCGTTCGATCAAAAGGAAATGATATTGTGGCTCGATTATCGTCTACGGTATCCAGCCGAAAGTTTTTGTCCATCTGCGATGCTCCAGCGCCAACAGTTGGTTAACTGAACCCAAAAAGCGGCGCAATGTTTCGTAGGGATGCCTATGCGGTAGAAAACCGTTCATTTGGAATGAGGTTCGTTGATGCAAACGCATCTGGATCGTTTCAAATACGCAGGTCTGAAACAAGCGACACGCGCTTTCGCTGAACCGTAGCCTGCAAGAACATATCGTCACGCGAGGCTTAGGTGGTTCCATTTTGAAAAACTTTTTTGGAACTTATGCCGCAAGTGAGAGTTTAATGTTTGTTACTTATTTCACTGGAGAAAAACAATGAAAATCATAACCTTAGCGTTCGTGAGTGCGTGTATCATCGCGCCTTCGGCTGTGTTCGCTCAGGACACCGGCAAAACCTCTCCGGAAACTCCAGCGGTAGCATCGCCTGAAAACAACAATCCTGACGCGCCGGTTAAGGGTGCCAACAGCTTTACAGAAGATCAAGCCAAATCAAGGATTGAGGAGGCAGGATACACTGGCGTAAGCGGCCTCAAATTGAACGAAGAAAACGGCATCTGGGAAGCCTCTGCCATGAAAGGTAACGAGAAGCTGGATGTCCAGCTTGACTACCAGGGTAATGTCACAAAGAAGCCAATGTGAAGCTTTGGCTTCCATCCACTATCTGAACATGGGAGATTACTATGAAAACCGTTACCGGATTATTTGACAGTTATGAAGCAGCCAGGGATGCCGTAGCACGTCTCGAAAACGCTGGGTTCCCGTCAGACGATATTTCCATTGTCTCGCATCGTCGCGATGATGATGGCGAGAGTAATGCCGGCTCTGGCGCGGGGGTCGGTGCAGGATTAGGTGCGGCTGTCGGTGGTGCCGGTGGTCTTTTGACAGGGCTTGGGTTGATGGCGATTCCCGGCGTTGGGCCAGTCGTCGCCGCAGGTTGGCTCGCAGCAACATTGACCGGTGCAGTCGGAGGCGCAGTTGTCGGGGGGGTCGCCGGTGGTCTCATCGGAGCGCTCACGGAGAGCGGGGTGTCGGAAGAAGACGCTCACTTATACGCTGAAGGCATTCGTCGCGGTGGCTCACTTGTCACCGCTCGAGTTGCGGTCGATCGTGTCGCGGAAGCAGATGCTATTTTAGCCGGAGCCAGTTTAGTGGATATCAATGCTCGACGTAAGCTGTATGCAGACGAAGGCTGGCAAAGATTTGACGCCAATGCCGACCCCTATACCGAAGAGGAAATCGAACGAGAACGCAGCCGTTACCTGTAAAACTTGAGCGGCGGAAAGCTCGTTCCCTCACGGGATCTAAATTTCTTGCGTCGAACAGACTGTAGTCCAGACGCGGTCGTCAACGCAAAAAGCCACTTAGTTGTTTTAGATTGACTGTCGCATTCTCGGAAAGAGTCCGTTTGGCGGCTTCAATTCACGGATCGCTTGAAGGATAACATGCCTCTGGAAACCGGGCTTCTGCGTGGAGATTTGCGGGACGGCTGCATGCATCTATGCATAGACATGCAGAATCTTTTCGGACCTGCTTCGCCTTGGCACGTGCCATGGATTGACGCGATCTTGCCCAATATCGTGGATATCTGCTCCCAGCGCAGTGAAGAAACGATCTTTACCCGATTTATACCTCCAAGGTCACCCGACGCTGCCCTAGGAGCATGGAGAGGTTACTACCGCAAGTGGGAAACCCTTACTCTCAATCGTATTAATCCGTCATTCATCGACCTCGTCGACCCGTTAGGAGATTTTTCGCCACCTGCTGTTGTACTTGATAAGACTGTTTACTCCCCCTGGACCGAAGGCTTCCTCCAGCGATATCTGCACAAACGGCGCGTTCATACTGTGATCGTCAGCGGAGCGGAGACCGATCTTTGTGTTCTCGCAACACTATTGGGCGCGGTAGATCGCGGATATCGGGTGATCATTGTCCACGACGCAGTATGCAGCGTTTCCAATCAAACCCACGACGCAATTATCTCTCTTTGTCACCAACGATTTAGTGAGCAATTGGAACTCGTCTGCACGGGTGAGCTGATCGACTCCTGGCGATAAACTTGTTGAACCACGGAACTTTCGAATTGGTGAAGGGTTCACTGTATAAAGGATTTCGACATGGAACAGGTGCACTGGGATGACGCTGTCGTCATTGAAATTGCGGACGGCATTACGCAGACGGTGAGAACCGTAGCAGATGCCGAGAATATACTACTGTCTCAATGGAATAGGTTCGAATTAGATAGTCTCGGCGTCGCTATCAAGGCTTGCCTTTTATGCACGCACGACATTGGAAGTACCGAAGACGCGAGACTTGCTTTCGAACAGGCCGCTTCGATGTCAGGAATCCTGGCGTAACTCTTTGGCCGAGCATGACCTTTCAGAACCGATCTCAAGGCGGCCCAAACACGTCAAATACCCATCTGTCTGCTGCTCATAAGGGAGATCATGACGAAAAAGGGACTGGAATGAAGCATTCCTGATCCAACTAAGTAGAGTCAAAAAGACGACCCTCACCCTGCAATTGGCGAAGAGGGGCAGAGAATTTCACAGCAAACCCTTCTGTTCGGTAGTCAGCGTCAACCTCGCCGGCGCCCAACAACCCCATTCTTATCAGCTTGGAGCCAAATCCGGTCTTAGTTGGCGCGATAACAGGTGGCCCGCCAAACTCAGCCCAATGCAACGAGAAGACCGCATCGTCTTGCCTTTTTGAGACAGCCACTTCCAACAGCACACGCCCCTCACTGTTTGAAAGAGCGCCATATTTGATCGCATTGGTGGTCAGTTCGTGGATTAGAAGCGAAAGCGTTGAAGCTCCTTTAGGGCCGATCAGAACGTCCGGTCCGCTTATCTGCACGCGATCCGCCACCGCCAGCGCGTTTGTTATTCCGCTCACAATCTGACGAAGGGAACCTTCAGAACTTTTGCCCAATCGCAGCACATCGTGTGCATTTCCGAGTGCAAACAGGCGCCTGGTAAAGGTGTTGATCACCTCTTCATCAGCATTGTTATTGAAGGTCTGGCCAGCAATCGCTGCTACGACGCTAAAGGTATTCTTGATCCGATGAGCGAGTTCGGCATTCAGTATGCGAGCATGCTTTTCCGCCTCAACCTTTGTCGTGGTCTCGATGACGGTATCCATCATGCCAGCCACTCGCCCTCTTTCATCGTAAATCGGGCTGTAGCAGAAAGTAAAATAACATTGCTCAGGATATCCGTGCCGATCAATCACCAAGGGAAAGTCTTCTATAAAAATGGCCTCACCCGCATAGGCCTTCTGGACCATCGGTTGAATTTCATCCCAAGCCTCGGCCCAAATATCGCGGAATGATGCTCCCATGCAGTTCTCTTTCTCACCGAGAATCTGTCGGAAGGCGTCGTTATAAATCGTGGTGAATTCCGGTCCCCAGATAATAGCCTTTGGGAAATGCGAAGCCAGCATCATCTGAACCGCAGTTATCAGAGAAGTGGGCCACTTTTCTGGCTTTCCGATTGGATTGCTGTTCCAATCCAACATCCGGATTTCATCGGCCGACTGTCCACGCGCATGCAAGAAAAGCACTGCACTATCCATAAATTTTTCCATACCGGTATGCGGAAGATTCAAAGGCGACCAAGGAAAAACATATTGGGTTCAAGCCGTAAATGCCAGGCGAATATTATTCGTAAGAGCCTCTGCAACAAAAAGGCGGCCCCACGGGCCGCCTTTCTATATTTCCGAGATTACGCTTGTCAAAACTTGTAAGCTACGCCCAAACGAACGTCATGTGTTTTGAACTTGTCTTCGACACTTACATCCGTGCCAAAATCAAAGTCCTTCTTACCGTAATCAGTGTAGCGATATTCAAGGCGCAGAATGAGGTTGTCAGTAGCAGCGTAGTCAACACCCGCACCAGCCGTCCAGCCAGTATAGGTTTTGCTTTGCGATACGCTGATTTCATCCACACCGTCCGTCGCTGAAAGCGTGTTTTTCACGCTACCGAAGGCAACACCGCCCGCGATATAGGGCATGAAGCGATCAAATGCGACACCAGCCCGTGCGCGAACAGCACCCGACCACCGCAACTTGCTCTCAAGGTCACCAGCAATATCTCCGTCAGTAGCGCTGTAGTTGTCCTTTAGATTATTATAGGTGATATCGCCGTCGATACCGAGAATGAAGTTATTGCCGACATCAAAGTTATAACCGGCATAAAGACCACCGAGAAAACCGTCCGGTTTCACACGGAAAGCATCTTCGAATTCCGATTTTCCCCACCCGTAGCCAATCTGCCCACCAATATAAGCGCCAGTCCAGCTAAAAACAGGTTCAGCAACGATTACTGGCGCAGGCTCCTCAACGATAGCGTCAGCAGCTTTCGCACCGGTTGTAGCAATAAGAGCAACAGTTGACGCCAAAAGAAGAGACTTAATTTTCATGGCATTTCTCCGTGATCTAATAGCCTAAGGTTATTTCGTTATTTAAAGGATAACTCATGAATGAAATATGTCTGTAGTATTAATGTCACAACCAGATCGAGAGCCGACATTTCGCCACCTGCTGTTAAAAGCGGTTAATTAAGTCTTTCCACTAACCTAAAACATATTGATCGAGCCATCATGATGACTAATGGCGTTCTGCGCCTGCCAATCAATAACCGCATCGTGCCGCGAGATCGTGAACCGTCAACAGCCATCGTCATCCGTTGGTCAGCTCTTTTCCGCCTCGATGAAAAGTAGCCATTTCAAAGTGCGACGCTCGGCATCGCTAAGCTCAGGCGCAACTAGCCGGATAGCTCCAGCGGCATCGATCTGCGAGCCAAGTTTTCCGGCCAGCCAGTATTCGGGGATGGCAGGATGTATGTAAGACTGCCGGCATACCGTTCTTGTATTGCCGAGCATGTGCGCAACCTTATCGATTGCGCTATTAAGCCTTTGCTTTTGCGCCCTGTCACTGTCAGGCAAATCG
>NZ_WBWA01000058.1 GCF_008932295.1 Brucella tritici
ACGCCCTTGCTGTTCGGCTAACGGTTCCCATCACCAGGGCCCGTAGAGGACTTTCACCTCCAAGTCATCGACCGGATACCATCCCGGTCAAACGGTGATTGCGCACCACGCGCCATGCTCGGCGCACCCAGTAAATGCGAGCCGCAATCCGCCACGCTCATCCCGCAAATGCCGATTGCGAAGCGTAGTGACCCCAAAGCTCTTGTTGTCGCGTGCATAATCTGGATTTCCGACCCGCAGCAATAGTCGATCCATCAGCCAGATGACGGTCGCAACGACCTTTTCACGGCAGAGCGAGCGTCGCCGCATATCGGCATCAAGTGCTTTACGCAGTCGGCTGAGTGCACGGGCGAAGTCTGGCAGACTTGAGAATTTGGTCTCCTCCTGCATCGCGATCCACGCGGAATGGTAACGATATTGCTTTCTTCCGCGCGCATCGCGACCGGTCGCCTGTATGTGTCCGCGCTGATCGCAACATATCCAGACATCGCTCCAAGCAGGCGGAATGGCAAGCTTAGCAATCCTGTTTCGATCCGCGACTGAAATCGCCTTTTTGTCAAACCGAACATAACGAAACCCGGCTCCACAACGCAGGCGCCTAATTCCCGGCGCGGTGTCGCTGACATGGACCAACCCATGAGCAGCATTGTTTTGTAGCAGCGGAACAGCGGAAGACTTTTTAAGCAATGGGTAACCCCGGTCGTATTTTCCTTGCCGTATAACCACTAAAAACCGCGACTGGTTCCCAGGCTGAACAAATCTGATCGGGAACTATCGGGCGTCAAACAGGTTATCCTGTTCTTCCCGGAGGATCAGGTCGTGCCCCACAGTTTCTGGAAAGGCTATCTCAAACTTTCGCTCGTCACCTGTGCGGTGGAGCTGACGCCTGCGACCAGCGACAGCGAGAAGGTGCGTTTTCACACCTTGAATGCGGAGACCGGCAACCGGGTGATCAGCCGGTACGTAGATTCGGTTACGCACAAGCCCGTGCGGGATGATGACGAGGTCAAGGGGTTTGAGAAAGGCGACGGCAGCTATGTCATTCTTGAAGAGGATGAGCTGGAGGCTGTGGCACTCGAGAGCACCAGAACTATAAACATCGACAAATTTGTACCGCGCGACAGCATTGGCTGGATCTGGTACGACAAACCGCATTATCTCGCGCCATCCGACAAAGTAGGCCAGGAAGCCTTTTCCGTCATTCGGGAGGCAATGGAAAAAAACGCAGTCTTCGGTCTGGCCCGCCTTGTCATGTACCGACGCGAAAGAGCAGTGCTGCTTGAGCCACGCGGACACGGGATCGTCCTGTGGACGCTGCGCTTCGGCGATGAAGTGCGGAAAGCGACCGACTATTTTTCAGATACTAAGGAAGGCAAACCCGATACGAAGCTTCTTTCCATGGTCCGCAAGCTCATCAAGGGCAAGACGGAAGATTGGAATCCCGATTTCCTTCAGGACCCAATGCAGAAGAACCTTCAGTCGATGATTGCTGCAAAGAAGAAAAAGAAAACGGCAACGGGGTCGAAGCCGCGCAAGACTGCACCAGAAACCGAAGGCAATGTTATCAACATCATGGATGTTCTACGAAAAAGCCTCGCCGGTGAAAACAAAAAAAGCTGATGCGAAGAGCTCTGCCTATTTCTTCAGCTTAGGCAGCGGCGTTTCCGCGCTGCGAAAATCCTGCCAGGGATCGCTATTCAATGCGACCAGCCGGGTCGGTGTGTTGAGAATAGTAAAATGGGCCGAGCCTATTGCTGACGTCACTTCCTCCCACCCAAGCGGCATGGAAACTGCAGCACCGGGACGTGCCCGCGGCGAATAGGGTGCTACAGCAGTCATGCCGCGCTGATTGCGCAGATAATCGATGAGAATTTTGCCTTTACGCTTGGCCTTGGAAATAGTCGAGACATAGCGATCAGGGCTGTCTGCAGCCATCTGGTCGGCAATAGCTTTTGTAAAGCTCTTGAGGGCGTCCCAGTCGACCTTCGGCTTCAATGGCGCGACCACATGCAGTCCCTTGCCGCCGGACGTTTTAACAAACGTCGTCAATCCGAGTTTTTCTAGACGTTCCTTGATCTCGGTTGCGGCTTCGATCACGCGCGGCCAGGGAACCCCCTCGCCCGGATCAAGATCCATCGTCAATGTATCCGGTAGCTCCCAATTTTTGAGAGTCGAACCCCATGGGTGAATTTCCAGCGTCGCGGCTTGCACCAAACCGATCAGCCCGTTGAAGTCCCGAATGCTGATATAAGGCTCCTCGTCCTTGTTCTTTGGGTCCTGAACCTCGATAATATGTTCATTCAACCCCTTCCACGCGTGCTTTTGAAAGAAGTGTTCTCCGTCAATTCCGGTTGGGCAGCGTAACAATGCAAGGGGGCGGTTGACGATGAAAGGTTCGATGCGAGACCAGATAGCGGAATAATAATCTGCGAGACCCTGTTTTGTGACACCCTCGCCCGGCCAGTAAACCCGGTCGGGATGTGTGAGCTTCACGTCGATCTCCTCGGGGCCGTTACTGGAAATACGAGGTGACATGGTTTGCTTCTCCCATATGACGTCCTTGGCAGCCTTATCGTTTCGCACCCCCCTGAAGGACGCGTGACGCAATCGCTTATCGGCAGTCCAGGCACGAAATTCGATTTCCGCTACCAGCTGCGGCGTGACGAAATTGGCACCGCGCCTTTCATCTGCCGTCAGTTGCACAGCGAATGGGCTTTCTTCCAGCCGCATGGCTTGCAGCTGTTTGTAAAGTTCTTTTGCCATCCTAACCGAAAAGCCCGTTCCCACCCGGCCCACGGGAACCAGCCCCTTTTTATCCTGTACACCTAAAAGGAGCGAACCGATTGCCGCTCGCGTTGCCGTCGAGGGAACATAGCCTGCAATGACGAATTCCTGTCGTCCAATGCATTTCGACTTACGCCAATCGTTGCTGCGACCGCTTCTATAAGCGGCCTCCCTGAGCTTCGACACAATGCCCTCAAGGCCAAGTCCGCAGGCATTCTTCAGTACCGCAGCCCCATCGGCATCAAAAGCCTCGCTGAAGCGAAGCGTTGACGATGATCCGGAAATTAATTTTTCAAGCAACGTTTTGCGCTCAACCAGAGGAGTCTGGCGGAGATCTTCGCCATCAACATGCAGAAGATCGAAGAGATAATAGACGAACCGATCCGAACGCCCTTCGCTTAAATCCTCTTGCAAAGCTGAAAAGTCGGACAGTCCCGACTGGTTTTCGACAACGATTTCCCCGTCAAATATGGCTTCGTTCACACCCGTACCAACAAGATCACTGGCGATCTGCTGGCCAAATTTTTCAGTCCAATCCAGTCCCCCACGCGAATAAAGGGCGACCTTGCTCCCCGCAATATGAGCCTGGATGCGATAACCGTCGAACTTAATCTCGTGAAGCCAGCGGTTTCCATCTGGAGCAGATGACACGAGCGTAGCGAGCTCAGGTTTGACGAAATTCGGCATCGGTCGCTTCTTCGCATTTTTGATATTTGCGCCCCCACCCTTCTCTTGAGCGGTCGACTTCTTGTCGATCGGACCAGTTTTCGACGACCAGCCTGGCGCTTCTTGTTCGACATCGGCGATGACGCGACCGGTTTTTACTGATTTCGGCATCTCTTCGAGAATGTCAGGTTCATCTGGATTTCTGGCGAATTCGTCCTCACCCTTGATGAGGAGCCAATTCTCTCGCTTCTCGTCTGGCTTTCCGTGCATCCGGACCAAATGCCAGCGACCTTTGAGCTTTTCCCCGTAGAGCTCAAATTCAAGATGTCCTTTTTTGTATTGCTTATGTGGGTCGCCAATGGGTTTCCAGCGCCCTGTATCCCAGACGATAACTGTACCTCCCCCATATTCACCTTTCGGGATCGTGCCTTCGAAGCCCCCATATTCAAGAGGATGGTCCTCGACATGCACAGCAAGTCGCTTTTCACCGGAAACAAGGCTTGGACCGCGCGTCACGGCCCAGCTTTTCAACACGCCATCCATCTCAAGACGAAAATCATAATGCAATCTTCTGGCATCGTGTTTCTGCACGACGAAGAGATCACCTTTCATTCGTGAGGACTTACCGCGTGGTTCCTTAGTCCGCGTAAAATCGCGTTTCCTGCGATAGGTTTCAAGCGGCTGTCCCATGATCAACCGGCCTTTTTTCTAGACTTTGTTCCAGATGTTGCCCCGGACTTGGCTTTGCCTTTTATTGCTTTGGTCGCCGCCTGCCCGACCCGACCTAGGTTTGCACTCTTGCGAAGAGCCTCCTTGAGATCGATAACCTCGGCAGTCTTCGGCGCAGCCGGCTTCTTGAGCGGCTTCCCCTCAATCTTCGCCTTTATCAAATCTGCCAGTGCTGCATCGTACCGGTCATCGAAGCCTGCGGGGTCGAAACTGCCCATCTTGGTGTCGATAATATGCTCCGCCAGGTCGAGCATTTCCTGATCGAACTTGAAAGTGCCCAAGTCGGCAAATGCCTCCGCTGCCGCTCGTACCTCATATTCGAAATTGAGCGTCGTGGCTACGAGACCATAATCGTCGGCACGGATCAGAACTTGTCGCGCGCGGCGGAAAAGGACAGTCTCGGCAATTGCAGCTACATTTTCGGCTTTCATGCCCTCACGAACGAGTACGAAACTATCGCTGCCTCCAACAGGGGCGAGATAATATGGCCGGTCGAGATAGACGTCATCGATCTCGTCGCATTTGACAAATCGCGTGACATTCAGCGTCTTGTCGCTTTCGGGAATGGCCGCGGCGATTTCCGCTTCGTCGAAACTCAAATAGGCGCCCGACGACACTTCATAGCCCTTGATCTGATTTTCGCGCGGTACTGGTTTGCCTGTATCACTGTCTACGAATTCCCGGTTGAGGCGATTTCCGGTTTTGCGATTAATCAGATGAAACGAAACACGCTCAGAGGTCGATGCCGCCGTGAAAAGTGCGACCGGACACAAAAGCTGATCAATTTTCAGCTGGCCTTTCCAGTTTGCGCGGGGTGCCATCGATTTATCCCTGCTTTCGTTAAGCACCATCTTCGCCCGAACTCGTACCACCTGTACGCTTCAGATAGTGCGCGTATGCAAATCCACCGATGAGAAGCGCGGGCAAACCAAGGAGAACAATCCAGAACAACAATTCTCCCATCTCGCCCTCCTCCATACTGGCGCCGAAACATACATTTTTATACGGAGACAAACTCATGAAACGCCGAAATTGTTCCGATGCTGAGCTCCACGTCAATATCGGAAAGCAGAGATCTACTGAACTGGTTGGGAGCTCCTTATATAGAAAGCATGACGACGCATCGACATCTCGTTGGATGACAGACCAAGCACAGCAGTGCGACCGGTCTGCTGGGCAGCGTAACGTTAACCTGAGAGCAAGTTTCACCGGCGATAAGTGGGGATGACTGAACTACGCGCTTCGCTTTACCACCGCCATCGTTTTCCAGCTGAGATCATCGCTGAAGCTGTGTGGCTCTAT
>NZ_WBWA01000059.1 GCF_008932295.1 Brucella tritici
TTTTTCTGCGGGGTTTGAAAGTCTTGGTTGCGGGGGCAGGATTTGAACCTGCGGCCTTCAGGTTATGAGCCTGACGAGCTACCGGGCTGCTCCACCCCGCGATAAACTTTGTGCGCACCGAGCTTAAGCCGGTTTTTGTTTGGTTTTCCGTCCTCGCCGGCTTTGCCGTCTGCGGTCGGAAGGTGCTGCTCCACCCTGCCTTATGGGTGCGATATTATCACCGGTTTTGGTATTTTTTTGCGCTTTGAGCGTGATTTGATCTGTTTTGTATTTGATTTGAGAAGATGGTTTGATTTGTGTGCTTGGCAGACCTGGCAGCGACCTACTCTCCCGTGTCTTAAGACAAAGTACCATTGGCGCTGGAGCGTTTCACGGCCGAGTTCGGAATGGGATCGGGTGCAGCCGCTCCGCCATAACCACCAGGTCGGCGAAGAACACAAATTGAGAAGCTGGATTAGGGCAGTAAGGCATTAGGGGAATAGGGCAGTATGTTTAGGCTGCGCCTGTCCTTTGCCTTCGTGCTTTGTCTTTCGTGCTGATAACACTAAGCATGCGACTGCATGCCGCCGGTAGTCCGGCGCCCCGTCCGGAGCGAAGCGGCGAAGCCGCGACAGCGTGAGGACAGGAGAGACATCAAGCTAGGCTTGATGGATATTGTAAATGGGAGTGATCAAGTCGATCGAGCTATTAGTACCGGTAAGCTACATGCGTTGCCGCACTTCCACACCCGGCCTATCAACGTGGTGGTCTTCCACGGCTCTGATAGGGAATACTCGTTTTTAGGTGGGTTTCCCGCTTAGATGCCTTCAGCGGTTATCCCGTCCGTATATAGCTACCCTGCTATGCCGTTGGCACGACAACAGGTCCACCAGAGATACGTCCATCCCGGTCCTCTCGTACTAGGGACAGATCCTATCAATATTCCTACACCCACGGCAGATAGGGACCGAACTGTCTCACGACGTTCTGAACCCAACTCACGTACCGCTTTAAATGGCGAACAGCCATACCCTTGGGACCTGCTCCAGCCCCAGGATGCGATGAGTCGACATCGAGGTGCCAAACAACCCCGTCGATATGGACTCTTGGGGGTCATCAGCCTGTTATCCCCGGCGTACCTTTTATCCGTTGAGCGATGGCCCTTCCACGCGGGACCACCGGATCACTATGACCGACTTTCGTCTCTGCTCGACTTGTCAGTCTTGCAGTCAGGCAGGCTTATGCCATTGCACTCGACGAACGATTTCCGACCGTTCTGAGCCTACCATCGCGCGCCTCCGTTACTCTTTAGGAGGCGACCGCCCCAGTCAAACTACCCACCATACACGGTCCTGGACCCGGATAACGGGCCGCAGTTAGACATCCATAAGGTCAAGGGTGGTATTTCAAGGATGACTCCACACGAACTGGCGTCCATGCTTCAAAGTCTACCACCTATCCTACACATAACGTCACGAATGCCAGTGTAAAGCTATAGTAAAGGTGCACGGGGTCTTTCCGTCTAACCGCAGGAACCCCGCATCTTCACGGGGAATTCAATTTCACTGAGTCTGCGTTGGAGACAGCGGGGAAGTCGTTACGCCATTCGTGCAGGTCGGAACTTACCCGACAAGGAATTTCGCTACCTTAGGACCGTTATAGTTACGGCCGCCGTTTACTGGGGCTTCAATTCAATGCTTGCACATCTCCTCTTAACCTTCCAGCACCGGGCAGGCGTCAGACCCTATACGTCGTCTTGCGACTTCGCAGAGCCCTGTGTTTTTGGTAAACAGTCGCTACCCCCTGGTCTGTGCCACCCCCACCTGCTTGCGCAAATAGGGGTCACGCTTCTTCCGAAGTTACGCGTGCATTTTGCCGAGTTCCTTCAACGCAGTTCTCTCAAGCGCCTTGGTATTCTCTACCAGTCCACCAGTGTCGGTTTAGGGTACGGTCTATATGCAGGAGCTATTTCCTGGAACCGCTTCGCTGCAAGATCAATCCAATAAGACCTCACAACACACGCGATCCGTCACTACCTGCAGGCCCACGAATATTAACGTGGTTCCCATCGACTACGCCTTTCGGCCTCGCCTTAGGGGCCGGCTAACCCTGCTCAGATTAACTTTAAGCAGGAACCCTTGGACTTTCGGCGAGGGAGTCTCTCACTCCCTTTATCGTTACTCATGTCAGCATTCTCACTTCCGATACCTCCAGGATGTCTCACGACTGTCCCTTCACAGGCTTACGGAACGCTCCGCTACCACGCACAAATGTGCATCCACAGCTTCGGTGTATGGCTTTAGCCCCGGTACATTTTCGGCGCAAAGACCCTTATTTAGACCAGTGAGCTGTTACGCTTTCTTTAAATGATGGCTGCTTCTAAGCCAACATCCTGGTTGTTTTGGGATCCTCACATCCTTTCCCACTTAGCCATAACTTAGGGACCTTAGATGGTGGTCAGGGTTGTTGCCCTCTCCACGACGGACGTTAGCACCCGCCGTGTGTCTGCCGACTAGTACTCCCCGGTATTCGGAGTTTGATTAGGATCAGTAAGACGGTGAGTCCCCATAGCCCATTCAGTGCTCTACCCCCGGGGGTATTCGGTCGACGCTCTACCTAAATAGATTTCGCGGAGAACCAGCTATCTCCAAGTTTGATTGGCCTTTCACCCCTAGCCACAAGTCATCCCGATCTATTGCAACAGATATGGGTTCGGTCCTCCAGTACGTGTTACCGTACCTTCAACCTGCTCATGGCTAGATCACTTGGTTTCGGGTCTAATCCGACGAACTGAACGCCCTGTTCAGACTCGCTTTCGCTGCGCCTACACCTACCGGCTTAAGCTTGCTCGTCAGACTAAGTCGCTGACCCATTATACAAAAGGTACGCTGTCACCCAGGACGAACCTTGGGCTCCAACTGTTTGTAGGCATCCGGTTTCAGGTACTGTTTCACTCCCCTCGTCGGGGTGCTTTTCACCTTTCCCTCACGGTACTGGTTCGCTATCGGTCATGCACGAGTACTTAGGCTTGGATCGTGGTCGACCCATGTTCAGACAGGATTTCACGTGTCCCGCCCTACTCAAGGACAACAGGTGTTCTACGTGTACGGGGCTATCACCCACTTCGGCAAACCTTTCCAGGTTCTTCCACTTTATTCCCTATTGCCACTGGCCTGGTCCGCGTTCGCTCGCCACTACTAGCGGAGTCTCGTTTGATGTCCTTTCCTCTGGGTACTTAGATGTTTCAGTTCCCCAGGTTCGCTTCTAACCCCTATGTATTCAGAGTTAGATACCTTATTACGATAACTAGAAAGTTGAACTGTTCTTGCTCACGCTGTCGCAGCTTGCGCTGCTTCGCTCCGCAGGGGCGGTTCATTCGAACCGACGACCTAGCGGTCTGTATGGGCTCTCACCCATGCAGTTTCACTCCAACAATTCAAATTTTCTAGCTATCTAAGGTGGGTTGCCCCATTCGGAAATCGTCGGATCAAAGGGTATTCGCACCTCCCCGACGCTTATCGCAGCGTATCACGTCCTTCATCGCCTGTGCATGCCAAGGCATCCACCAAATGCCCTTAAGACACTTGATCACTCTCATTGCCAATATCCATCAAAACATTCTTACAACGCATTGTGCGACGCCAAATGTTGCCATTTGACCGCAAATGCTTGTTCAGCTTCAACAGTATCAGCAGAAAGACCAGCTTCTCGAGATACAATCGGTGGCGCGGTCAGGCTGCCAATCATATTGCAAGGTTTGAGCAAACCATTGCGACATCAGCTATAAAGCTGATCCGATTACATCTTCTCTTCACGATTTCATACAGAACAGGCAGACTTCGTAAAGTCCGCAAACTTGGTTCTTTCTCTTGTTGACTGC
>NZ_WBWA01000060.1 GCF_008932295.1 Brucella tritici
CCTCCCCCGCCACCACCGCCAGCACAAAAGCAGCCGGATGTGAAGCCGGTCTCGACCACACAGACCGAGAAAACACCTACGGAGATTGCTAACGAAATTCATGCCGATCTCGGCAAAGGCAAGAGTATTGATACAATAGCACAGGAGCGAGGCATGACGCGTGAAGCTGTCATGACTGCGCTTGGCGGAGAAAAACCTCCTGAGATTGTTGTTACGCAGGGCCAGAACGGTGACACACGTGTCACAACGATTACCGATAGCCAGGGGCGCTCGGTCACCGAGAATGTCGATTATCAACACGGCACTCATTACACCGTGACAACCACGGCTGACGGGGACACGGATACGTCGCCCATCCGCACTGAGAGCGAAAGAAAGCAGGAAATCAGCTACGATTCCGAAACCGGCGTGACGACCACCAAGGAAACGGACGATCTCGACAGTGGCGAGACGCAAACCGAAACCAGTTATGAAAACGGTACAAAAGTCGAAACGACGATAAAGCCAGATGGCACGGTTCAAACCTTTGTAACAGGTCCAGATGGTGAAAAAGTCGAGCTGGATCCGAAGCAATCGGCCCCAGGATTGCCCGGCGACAATGGTTCTCTGAAAACCGCTGACCAGAATATCACCGATACTAAAACCGCGCTCGAAGACGGCAAGACGGTCGAGGAGATTGCCCAGGAACGGGGCTTGTCTGCCGATCAGGTCCGCGCAGAATTGCTGGCAGCCGGTGTCGAAATCAAAGAGACAACCAATGGCACCACCACTTCAGTAACTCTGACAGACAGCAAAACCGGAGACAAAACGACCTACACCCAGGAGGTGCACGACAACAGCCTTCCTGAGGGCGTGCAGGGACCCGTTGCTCCGTCCTATACAGTGACTACGGTTGAAACCACAGACGGCGCGACTGGCGCGACAACAAAAACTGTTACCAATACGCAAACCGGTGAAATCACGAATAATGAGACAGATGAAAACGGTCGGGTAACAGAGACCGTCACCCAACAGGGTGCAGACGGCAAAGAGGCCACAACAACGTCGGTGACTGCGAACGACTACACCATGATCACGGCCCCCGACGGGACTGTTACGTTGAAGGATAACCAGACCGGCGATACGATAACACTCGAAAAGGGCAGTCCGGAAGCTGCACTGGCCAAGTCTTTGATTGAAGCCAATCCCAACAGCAGTGATGCTGCGGAAAAGAAGGAAGGTGAAGTCACCAAGGCCTTTACTGAAAGCCAGCTCGCGGATAAATTTCTGGAAGCACAAGAGAAGACCGCCACCGATGCCACGCAGGCGAAAAATGATGCTATCGATGATCATGGCATCACCAATCCGGCGGATCCTGACGGGCCTAAACTTCCTGGCATTGCCGCAACGCCAACGGAAAGAGATGGCGTACTGGACCCTGCCGGCGATCCTCCCAAGTTTGGCATCCCTCCGGGCGAGAAATGGATTGCATATCCCGTCAACGGCCAGTGGGTCTGGATGCACCCTGATGTCGCTGCTGCAATTCAGGATGAGAATATTGCCCTTTCTCAGGTGACTGAGACCAAGGCACAGATTGGCAGTAACTATGCTGATCTCAACAGATACCTGCTTGATCCTGACTACAAGCAGGCTGTCGACGCCGCCCAGGCCGGAATAAACGAGAAACTCGAACCTCTGGGGTTTCAGTGGAATCCGGTCAAACCGACGGGCACGCTGGAGGACGCCAAGCAATTACAGACTGACGCTCACGATGCCCATACCAAGGCTACCGAGGCGTATAACGCTTATAAGGATGGCAAAACGCTTCTCGACCAGGCAATCGATAAGCGTGTTAATATGGGTTACTATCCGGGTCGCAATGACACAGTCGTGGTCGCAGCCGACAGTGATTACAATTTCCAGGATGAGGTCGAAAAGGGTGAAGCTGCATGGGCTGAGGTAAACGACCTGATGGCCCAGGCAGACGTAAAGAACAAGGCAGGTGATCAGGCGCTTGCCGACATGATGGCTCTCACAACCGGATCGGACAATCCACCGCCCAACCTGCTGAAAAAGAACCAGGAGCCGGTAGAAATCAACATCGGTGATCAGACGGTTAAGGTGTCGCCGGACATTGCGGAGGCGTACAACGCGGCAGATGGCGGGATCGATGCACTTTCCAGTGCTACTTCGATAGCCGTGCAGGTTAACGTCACCCAACCAGACGGTAGTGTGAGGACGGAATGGCGTTGGGTCGAACCGCAAGTGGCGCTATTCAAGACCCAGACCGACGGTGCCCTGCAACTCAGCGAGGCCTATTCCAGCTACTATTCGCAAAAGAGCGGGAAAGCCGATTACGACGTTCTGGAAAATCAGACAATCGAACAACAAAGACAACGTGCCCCGCACCAGTTTGATCCGGACGGATTTACCGACGCCGGTGGAAAATTCAGCGGCAAGTTCAGGAGTGCCGAAGTCATCCAGAACGCCGACGGACAGTTTGTCCTGGAAATCAAGTACGAACACAAGACGCTGAAGATCGACATCACTGCCGATCCCGACGACAAGAACGCAAGCGATGAAGCGCGCAACGGCCCGCTTGCCCAGCAGTGGCGGGAGCTTCAGGCAAGCTCTGCGCCCGGATCAAACGGTTATCAGTGCGTCGCCAATCCCAATCCGCTCGCTGGTTACGAGCAAGCAAAGATCAATGTTAACAATCTGCTCGATAAACGCGTCGATGTGAACATCGGAGAGATCGACAAAAAGATCACAGGCATGGACAAGAAGGTGCAGGAAGCCATCGACCAGTACGGCCCTGGCACCCCGGAGCCCCCTGCCGGATTGCTTTCCGATGGACAAAAGCCGGTAGAAGTGAAACTTGGAAACGGACAAATTGTTAAGGTTTCGCCGGAGGTTGCACAGGACCTCGATGGTTTATCGGGTCCGGAAAAGATCAAGGCGCTCGCTGACAGCGGTAAGCCGATATGGATCGAGATAAGCCCGAAACCGGGTGCGCCAGAAGAAGGCCGCTGGGTTAATCCGCATGTTGCCAACCTCCAGATTCAGCTCGGCATTCTGAACCACCAGCGCGACCAGCTGGATGATGTCAAACAAAAGATCGCAAGCAGTATCGACGGTGTTGTCACGTTAAGTTTCTCTGGCCGGAAAGGCCAGGGGCTCGTAGATATTCAGGCGAAACAGGCCGCAATTTTCCATGCATCGAAAGCTTCGAGGCGATGGTAGCGAATTGTGTGTGCGGCTC
>NZ_WBWA01000061.1 GCF_008932295.1 Brucella tritici
TTCGTTTCGATCCCGACATGAAGGCATTCTTCATGCGTCTCAAGCAGCAAGGAAAGCCCGGAAAGGTCGCACTTGTCGCCGTCATGCGTAAAATGATCATCATCCTAAATGCTAGAATGCGAGACGCCAACGCAACGGTGCTTGACGCCTAACACCGTTGCTTTTTGTCTTCATCGTCTCTGCATTCGCCACTGGAACAAATTGGCTTATAATCAGTCCCACCGACAAGACGGCCACTTGAATTCGCATGTTATGCTCCTCTGCTTTCTCTAAAACAGTAGGAAACCATATGTAATGAAGAGGCATAACCCCAATATCTCGCCACCTATTCTTTCGCCTTATTTCAAGTTGTGAAATTTAAAGAATTCAACTCATGGCAGATTGTGAAGTCTCTCAAACTATGTTGTTCTCGATTCGTGGCCAAGGATGGCAGGTTAACATCCGGCTTGGGTGGAACTTATTTGATGAAGCGATTGTATCTATCGACAGCTAATATTGCGCCTTCAGCCAGAAACGATTTCTGGAGTTCAATCATCCGGCCAATATATGAAATCTCTTCCTACGATGGCGATACAACACACCTTCTGGAAGGTGAGATCTGGTCTTATTCAGCCGGCCCTCTCACGATTGGCGCCACTTCTTTCAATCAACAGCGATATCAACGCGACAAAAGGCTAATTGGGCTGACCGGTTTGGACTTCCATCTTGTCCAGCTCATAACTGTCGGCACCCTCAAGGGCGATTTTGATGGTAAATCTGTCAATGCCAGAGTCGGCGATATTGTTATCATCGACCTTGCACGCCCCGTTAGAAGTGAGGCGACAACTGGCCGAAGAATAACCACGACCCTTCCCCGTGATGTACTTAACCGTGCCGTTGCCTGGCGCGATATTCACGGTACGACATTGCCGGGGCACGCACCCACAACGCGAATGATTGCACATTTTCTGAAAGGCGTACTTGACGTCGCTCACCAACTGACCCCAGAAGAGGGAGCTGCTACCCAAGAGGCCATGATCAAACTATTCGCTGCGTCTTTGAATAACTTGGCCATGCCCCCCCCTTTGGCGACGTGGCCGCCTTAAATCACGGACTGAAAGATGCGATTGTGCAATATATCGAGCAGAACCTCTCTTCGTACAATCTTAGTATCACGTCGATCCAGAAACGCTTCAATATCTCCCGCAGTCATCTCTATCGTCTGTTTGAACCGGAAAACGGCATTTCGGGCTTCATAAAGGACAAGCGCCTCAATCTGGCTCTACGCGACCTGACAGGGCAACCCAACCGCTCCGTCACGGCCAAAGAACTCGCTTATCAATACGGGTTCGAGTCAGCAGGAGCATTCAACAGACAGTTTCGCGAACGCTTTGGCATGTCTGCAAAGGAAATGATCCATGAAGGCCATCTGGCGCCGATGAATGTAGGAAGTGATTTTGATCTTCACAACCACATTCGGACACGGGTTTTGACCGCCGCGCAGGCCATCAACAACACACCGCATTACCAATAGAACTCTGGGTAATTATGGCAGTCAAACCGTTCGCATTCCCGCATGGCCCTGCATTCTCTGAATGCCGATAACAAAGCTCCCAGCAGTATGAATCACCACCGATACTGAAATCGGTGATTTTTGGCACAAATTTCCCTGTCTGCAGGCATTTGTTTTTACGCGATATAGAAATGTTCTTTACGGCAGGACGCAACTCACTCTCGGAGAGACAACTCCATCTGCATATTTTCAATTATATCGTATTACTTCACTTTAAATTGCATAAATTACTTTACATTAACATTAATTGCACTCAGCTTCCCAAACACCATGTCGAAAGATTAAAAGTAGATTTTGATGCGTTATTGTATCGTTAAATCACAATTGTAAGCGCCTGGCTGCCGCCAAGAAATGTTATCATATGGGAGGGAATGATGCTGAAGTATACATTGGTCGCAGCCATTTTGTCTGGCGCCGCGATAACGCCGCCGTTTATCGCCGACGCCCGCGCTCAAACGACAGTGGAATGCCGGTCCAGAGATTACAAATACGATGAATGTTACGCTGGCCCTTTATCCAGACCTCAGCTTATTCACCAGACGTCGAGTGCTTCTTGCATTTTAAACCGCACGTGGGGATATAACCCAAAGAGCCGTTACATATGGGTTGCTCAAGGATGCTCCGGTGTCTTTGCAGATGTAGGCGGCTATCACCACGGCCGTGGCGATGGGTTTGACCCGGGAGCACGCCAATATGACCATCGAGGACATGACGTCGGCGGCGTCGTGGCAGGCGCTGTACTTGGTGCAATTGTTGAAGGAATGCTAACTGACCACCAGCAGAAGCACCATCATACAACGAGTAATCATCGCGATTCCGACGACTACAATGGTTGTCACGGAATCGGATGCACCGTCGACAGGCCCGATAACTCCGAGAGCATAGATCGAACACCCCAATTCGACTCGAACGGAGAACCGAACTACGATACTCATGGCAATTATATTGGGTGCCACGGAGTGGGCTGCCTCGTAGACAGCCCGGATTAAAGCTCTCCGGTGAGAGCGAGACTGAATTAATATCCCCGGCATCGCTCTTTATTCAGATAACGACTTGGCTTCAGAACATAAGCTTTGTTTGTCGAGTAACAAAACTCAAAATTTGAAGCCTTACTCTCCTTACCGTGGTGTTTCTCAATGGGAGCATACAGTGACAAGCCTGAAACTTAGACATTTATTGCTCGCTTTCGTACCGCTGGTAGTCGTCGGCTGCGTCACAGCAGACGAAGTCAACCAGGACACATGTTCGTCCTTCGGCTTCCGGCCTGGGACTGACGCATTCGCCAACTGCATGATGGAGCAAAACGCTCGTCACGAAGCTGATGAACAACGCGCTCAAGATCGCATCTATGCGCAGGAACAACGCGACCGCGAGCGTAAAAGAGAGCGTCGCCGCCGCGAAGAAAGTCAGATCGACACAAGACCACAGTTCGATAAAGATGGTAATCCGAATTTTGACACACAGGGCAACTATGTTGGCTGCCATGGCGTCGGATGTGAAGTCGATAATCCGGACAATTAGTCTGGGTGTTGGCGATGACCGGCCACAGTGCCGGTCATCTAGGTGTTTGGTCCCAGCATGTGATGGTGTAGAATTGTCACCGACACAGCGGAGGGAGCTATGGGCCAAATTCTCCACGGCAGCGCCAAGACCACGCACGCCATTCGAGCAGAACTACAGCGATCGA
>NZ_WBWA01000062.1 GCF_008932295.1 Brucella tritici
GACATCGCCCGGTCATTGCCTGCGACAATACCCTGCTCGGACCTGTCTATCAAAAGCCGCTCGATCATGGTGCCGATCTTTCGGTCTATTCTCTGACCAAATATGTCGGCGGACATTCAGATCTGATCGCTGGGGCAGTGTTGGGCGCCAAGGCTGTTGTAAAGCAGGTCAAGGCATTGCGCGGTGCTATCGGCACACAGCTTGATCCGCATTCATGCTGGATGCTCGGGCGCTCGCTTGAAACACTCGGGCTTCGCATGGAACGGGCCAACAGTAACGCGCAGGCAATCGCGGAATTCCTGCGCAACCATCCGAAAGTTGCGAAGTTGCATTATCTCCCATTTGAGGATGAGAATTCGGATGTCGGCGCGCTGTTCAAGCGCCAATGCAGCGGTGCGGGGTCAACTTTCTCCTTCGATATTGAAGGCGGGCAGGCGGCGGCATTCCGCTTCCTGAATGCGCTTCAGATATTGAAGCTTGCGGTCAGTCTTGGCGGCACGGAATCGCTGGCAAGCCATCCTGCTGCAATGACCCATTCAGGCGTTCCCGTCGACGTGCGAGAGCGTATCGGCGTACTGGACTCGACGATCCGGCTCTCCATAGGCATCGAGCATCCGGACGATCTGATCGCCGATCTGGCGCAGGCGCTCGAAGCGGCGTGAAAACCTTATGCGACGGAAAGCAGCGACCGGTTGTCGGTGCTTTCCGACATTAGAGCGTCGATCTGATTGAATCAGGTCGACGCTCTAACTGTTTGTTTTGACGCGCATCTCATCCGAAAACCGTTTCACACTTTTCGGGATGCGCTCTAACCCACTTAATCCAACTCGGGTTAGTTGGCAGGAATGCTCACTCGTCAGAAGAACGCGCATCTTCATACGCTTTGAATAGAGAAGTAACGAGAACGCCGTTTATCCGCATACCCGTCACGTCAGCATCGGTTATATTCGTATATGCCAAGGTGACACCACTTATAGCCAGGCCACTCATGTTGGCATTCGTAATGGCTGCACCGGTCATGTTGACATTATGAAACCGTGCTTCTGCCAGATTAACATCGTCAAAATCAGCGTTGCTCAAATTTGTATCGACAAACTTCGCCTTGGCCAAAACAGCGAAGAACTTTGAACCGGACAGATCTACACCATCGAAATTCGAGCCTGACATATCCGCACGTTCATAATGTGCATTTTGCAACTGAGGCCCTTCGAACGGACTTTTCTTCGGTGTGCCATTCATGGTGGGGTGCCTCCTGCGCCTGTATCCCGGAAGTATTAAAACGGCATCATCGTTGTCGATATGGAGTGAATAAGCAAACAAACGTTCGCAGAACACCAATTTGGTAATCGTCTCGATCGCCATTGTTGAAACTAGCGAGAATGAGCTTTCGGGCTAGTGCCCAACAGGAGCATGATTTCCGGTAATTTTTCGAAATATGGTGCGGGTGGTCGGAATCGAACCGACACTCCTTTCGGAACCGGATTTTGAGTCTAGCGTTTTTTGACGCCACACTTAGGTATTTCAATGACTTAGCTGCGCCACAGGTGGCGGACTTCCGCCACTTTTTTACGTAGGATCAACTGGCCATTCTGGAAGTGAACCGGGGCAGATAAGGTATCCGCCTCTCGGTTCGCATTGGTCATTCAACAGGCTGTTCAACCATGGCCGCGCCTTATCCCTCTCGGTGCTGGTTCCGATCTTGTACCCGGCGAAGAGTGCGATAACGGCCACCAAGAGCAACATTGCAAAGTTATCGGCTGGTCTAGTTGACATCCTGACGCTCCATATCTAAGAAGCGTCGTTATAAGGCCCCATTGGCGGAATTGGTAGACGCGGCGCACTCAAAATGCGTTTTCGAAAGAAGTGCTGGTTCGAGTCCGGCATGGGGCACCAAGCATACCTTGTCGGCTACCCCGTAAGCCTTGAACAATTCCCTTTCAAATTCCAGACAGAACGCCTGAAACTCTGGACCCATTCCCTCGGTGAGCCACCTACTGTCCGGTACGGTTAGTTTTCCCGTCACAGCATGTCCATGATGATCTGCATATGGTCTGCGTACCAGTCGCGTTCGACCATGAATAGCTCGGACAGCGGCACCCACATGGCCTCCTTCGCGTCATCCCCCGCCTTGATCTTGAAGCGATGAGCCTTACCTGCCAGCATGAAGAGATGAGCGTGTGTGATGATATGGGCGCGGGGGTCTCTCTTCGGGTCGTCATACACTTTGACCCTCTTTGCGTGTTGCAAGCAGGATAGGCCAGCCTCTTCCCTAAGCTCCCGCCATGCTGCCGCGATAGGATATTCCCACGGCTCCACAAAGCCACCGGGGAGGGCAAGCTTCCCGGTATCCTTTCGGCGGATGAGGAGGATTTGAAAGTCCAATGAGATGACTACTGCGTCCACAGCGACATGCGGGCCGGGACCATACTTTGCTACGTACTCAAGGTTCATCGTTCGGTACCAACTGCTTTCATCATAGACTGGTAGTAGAAGGCCGAATCTGGCTTGTCCTCCAAATACTCCTCACATTTCCCGGTGAGGTCGCCCGTATATGCAGCAACCTTGATGATTTCCAAGGCGATGCCCACCAAGTCCACCGTTTCAAGGTTTCGCAACTGCCCATCGTAGGACTCATCGTTTCCTAGTCCGGTTGACATCCAGAGGTTGACCTTGGACGAATGTTCCTCTGCGAGAAGGTACTTATCTCCCCGCTTGAAAATGGTGTATTCAGTACTCATCCCATAAGTTCCTTAATCAGTCGCGCTATCTGTTCCGGGGTTGCCCCCGTCGCTGCATAGGCGGCTATCACATCTGCTACGTTTGTCTTTGCCGGTTCATGCTTCGGTGTATCAGTGTGCATCTGCGTAGAGTCGCTATCGAAGTATTTGCGGCTGTCTTTCAGTGTCCCATCACCCACAAGGTCAAGATAACCGGCTGTCGTTCCGATGCCCTTATGTCTCAAGACCTTCTGTAGTGTGCTGGTCGGCATCCCTCTGTTGTTCGCGTACCACGCAAACGTCCGCCTGAGTGCCTTCATGGTTGAAGTCGGTATCTCGTCTACGCCAAGGTAGAACCGAATGTCATTCCATCGGTCTGCAACTTGACGGGTCCGCAATGGGAACAACCGGCTCCAGCGGTTAACCCGCGCCCTCTCTATGGCAGACCTCA
>NZ_WBWA01000063.1 GCF_008932295.1 Brucella tritici
CACGAACGACACGGTGTCCTTCACCTGGCCTGATTGACTGTTATAGCGATCATGTGGAGGACATCGTCAGCGCTGCAGCCGCGCGAGAGGTCGTTTGCGGGTTTGGCGAGGCCCTGGAGCACGGGGCCGATGGCTTGTGCGCCGCCGATGCGCTGGGCGATCTTGTAGCCGATATTGGCGGCTTCGAGATTGGGGAACACGAAGACATTGGCATTGCCTTTCAGCGGGGAATCCGGTGATTTGGCATGGCTGATCGCTTCCACGAATGCCGTGTCGAACTGCAACTCTCCATCGATGCACAGATCGGGCTTGCGCTCCCGCACGGTGCGGGTTGCCTGCACCACCTTCGACACACGCTCATGGGCGGCGCTACCGCCGGTGGAGAAGGACAGCATGGCAACGGCTGCGTCCTTTTCCGTGAGCTGGCGATATGAATCGGCCGACTGGATGGCGATATCGGCAAGCTGCGCGGAATCCGGTTCCACCACGAGGCCGCAATCGGCAAAGACGAAAGCGCCCTTCTTTTGATGATGCGACTGGCACAGCAGCATCAGGAAGAAGCTTGAAACGAGTGAAGCGCCTTCAGCCTTGCCGATGATCTGCAGGGCATGGCGCACCACATCGGCTGTCGTTGCGACTGCGCCAGCCACCGTCCCATCCGCATCGCCCTCCCGCACCATCATGGCAGCAAAGCCAAGCGGTGTCTTCACCATCGCCTCGGCCTGTTCTTCCGTCATGCCCTTGGCCTGACGCAGCCGATAGAGTTTTTGCGCATAATCCGCGCTCAAGCCCGATGTTCTGGGATCGATGATCGCGATCTTCGATCCGTCGATCTGGCTGCCGATGATGCTTTCGGACCCCAGCAACGTGACGCGGGCAATGGCTTCACGTTCGGCACGCAGCGCCGCATCGATGATGCGCGGGTCTTCGCCTTCGGCCAGCACGATGTGGCGCGGCCTCGACCGGGCTTTCTCAAAAATCTTTTCCAATGGCAGCATGGCGCAATCTTTTCAAAAGGCCGGGAGTTGCGCTCCCGGCCTGATTACTGACGAACTGGTTCAGACAGGCATTTGCTGGCGCATATCGGCCTTGTCGATACCGGCCACGACGACGGGCTTCTTCATCGCATCGCGGCGGAATGGTTCGCCCAGTTCCTGATTGAGCACGACTTCGATGAAGGTGGTCACCCCCTTGGCCTGTTCGTCGATTGCCGTCTGCAAGGCCTCGGTGAGCGCCTGCTGGCTATCGACGGTCACGCCCTTGAGGCCGCAGCCATCCGCCACCTTGGCGTAGCTCAGGTTCGGATTGAGTTCGGTGCCGACGAAGTTGTTGTCGTACCACAGCGTCGTGTTGCGCTTTTCGGCACCCCACTGATAGTTGCGGAAGATGACCATGGTGATTGCAGGCCAGCCCTTGCGACCGATGGAGGTCATCTCGTTCATGGAGATGCCGAACGCGCCGTCGCCGGCAAAGCCGACCACCGGCGTGTCGGGCTGGCCGATCTTGGCGCCGACGATGGACGGGAAGCCATAACCGCAGGGGCCGAACATGCCCGGCGCCAGATATTTGCGTCCGTGCTCGAAGCTTGGATAGGCATTGCCGATGGCGCAATTATTGCCGATGTCGGTGGACATGATGGCGTTCTTCGGCATGCCGGCCTGAATGGCGCGCCATGCCTGTCGCGGCGACATGCGGTCCTTCTCGCGCTCGCGGGCACCGGCATTCCAATGCGTGCCCGGATCGTCATCTTCATGATCCATCGAGGAAAGCTGCTGCAACCAGGCGGACTTGCGCTGATGGATGAGCTGCTTGCGCTCGTCACGACCGGCATTGCCTGCATTGGCTCCCAGCTGGTCGAGGATCTGCTGCGCAACCTGCCTGGCGTCGCCGCAAATGCCGACCGAGATCTTCTTGGTGAGGCCGATGCGATCGGGATTGATATCGACCTGGATGATCTTGGCGTCCTTCGGCCAGTAATCAATGCCGTAGCCTGGCAGCGTCGAGAACGGATTGAGGCGGGTGCCGAGCGCCAGAACCACATCGGCCTTGGCGATCAGTTCCATCGCGGCCTTGGAGCCGTTATAGCCGAGCGGCCCTGCAGACAGCGGATGGGTGCCGGGGAACGCGTCGTTATGCTGATAGCCGCAGCAGACCGGCGCATCGAGCCTTTCGGCAAGCGCGATGGATTCCGGGATTGCGCCACCGATGACGACACCGGCACCATTGAGAATGACCGGGAACTTTGCTTCCGTCAGAAGCTTTGCGGCCTCGGCGATGGCATCGCGCCCACCGCTCGGGCGTTCCAGCCGCACGATCTGCGGCAGGTCGACATCGATGACCTGGGTCCAGAAATCGCGCGGAACGTTGATCTGTGCCGGTGCGCAACCGCGCCATGCCTTCTCGATCACCCGGTTCAGCACTTCGGGAATGCGGGTCGCATCGCGCACTTCTTCCTGATAGCAGACCATCTCCTCGAACAGCGCCATCTGGTCCACTTCCTGAAAGCCGCCCTGACCGATGGTCTTGTTGGCAGCCTGCGGAGAGACGAGCAGCATCGGCGTGTGGTTCCAGTAAGCCGTCTTGATGGCGGTCACGAAGCCGGTCACGCCCGGACCGTTCTGGGCAATCGCCATGCCCATCTTGCCCGTCACACGCGTATAACCGTCACAGATCAGCGCCGCATTCGTCTCATGCGCGCAATCCCAGAACGTAATGCCAGCCTTTGGAAACAGATCCGAAACCGGCATCATCGCAGAACCGATGATCCCAAATGCATGCTCTATACCATGCATCTGCAAAACCTTAACAAACGCTTCTTCCGTCGTCATCTTCATGGC
>NZ_WBWA01000064.1 GCF_008932295.1 Brucella tritici
GTGAGCGTCCGGTGAGTGGATTTTGCTGATGGAGGCTTTTGGGCGATGTTCTGGCATTAGAACCAGCATTAGTGCTGGCATTAATATCAGAACTTAGAGGTTGGCATGGCTCGCATGGAGATTATATCGGGCATTGAGCGAAGGCGGCGATGGTCTAAAGCAGCCAAGCTGGAGATATTGGCCGAAGCAGCTCAGCCAGGAGTGCGTATTGGGGATGTCGCCCGTCGCCATGATATCTATCCGGCCCAGATCCGCTTGTGGCGTAAATTGCTCAACCCGCTCGATACATCAGCATCGTTTCTCCCGGTGCAACTCCTCGATGAGGAAAACCCCGGACAGCCGTTTTCAGCTGTGGCAAGACCAGTTTTTATCGAGATCGTGCTACGCAACGGTCGTGGTCTGAAAGTTCCATCCGATATTGAACGAAAGATACTGGCATCGTTGATCGCCTGTGTGGAAGCATCATGATCGGGCCTTCAGGAAATGTGCGGGTCTATCTGGCTTGCGGGGTGACCGATATGCGGCGCGGAATTGATGGACTGTCTGCACTGGTCGAAGGAGTTATCAAGGAGGCACCGGGCTCTGGTGCGCTCTTCGGCTTTCGCGGAAGACGTGCCGACCGGATCAAGCTTTTATGGTGGGATGGTCAGGGCTTTTGCTTGTTCTACAAGGTCCTTGAGCGCGGATACTTCCCCTGGCCGACGGCGAAAGAGGGTGTTGCGCATCTGACGCATGCGCAGCTTTCGATGCTGGTAGAAGGGATTGACTGGCGTCGACCGGCATGGACTTCCGCTCCTGGCAGGATGGGGTAAAAGCTTCTGTTTTTACTAGGGAATCCCGCAAAGTTTCTAGTGCTTTCGACGCAAATCAGCTATGTTTGCGGGCATGGAAACAACGCCGTCGGACATTCAGGATGAGCTATTGGCATTGCGCGCGCTCGTCGCTGAACAAGCGGCGAAACTGAGTGCACAAGAAGCCGAAGTCACCAGGCGGGACACCATTATCGACCTTTTGCGTGCACAGCTGGAATTGCTCCGGCATCGCCAGCATGGCGCTTCGTCAGAAAAGATAGACCGCAAGATCGAGCAATTCGAACTGGTGCTGGAGGAGATCGAAGCTTCACGCGCTGAGGCTGAAGCCCATTCTGGAAAAACGCCTTTACCGGAGCTGGATGACGCGTCCGAAAAGCCGAAGCGCAAACCATTGCCGGATGGTCTTCCAACTGAAGAGCGAATTTATCCAGCGCCCTGCAATTGTCCGGCCTGTGGCGGAACATCCTTCCTGAAGGCACCTGACAAGGTCGTACAGGTGATGGAGCACGTACCGGCATCTGTGAAGATTGTCCGGCATGTTGAAAAGCGGATGGTCTGTAAAGACTGCGATACAACAGTATCTGGCGAGATACCTTCCTTGCCGATTGAGCGCGGCAAGCCCGGACCGGGATTGCTCGCGCATATCATGGTCGCCAAGTTCGACGATCATATCCCCCTCTATCGTCTGTCCGAGATGTACGCCCGGCTGGGAATAGACATCTCGCGCTCCGTCATGGCGGATTGGGTTGGCCGCGTGTCAGTTCTGCTTACACCGCTGATCTCGCTGATCAGAGCGCATATTGCAGCAGTCGACCGAATACATACGGATGATACCCCGGTCGATGTTCTCGACCCCGGGAGGGGAAAGACCAAAACAGGCAGGGTGTGGGTCTACGTGTTCGATGGCAGTGGCTATCAGGATGCCAATCCCGGAGCTGTCGCCTACTATTATAGTCCAGATCGCAAAGGCATACATCCGGCCGATCATCTCGCAAACTTCAGCGGGATAATGCATGCCGATGGCTATGGCGGTTATAAGAAGCTCTATGGCAATCAGATTATTGAGGCGGCCTGCATGGCGCATGTGCGCCGTAAGTTCCATGATGTGATCAAGCTGAAGCCATCACCGGTTGCCGAAGAGGCTTTGGCACGTATCGGTGCGCTCTATGATATTGAGGATCGTATCCGAGGCATGTTGCCCGCCGAGCGTCGTGCGCTGCGCCAGCAACACGCCAAACCTATCCTGGCCGATCTGAAGGTGTGGATCGAGGGCGTGCAGCAGACATTGCCGCAAAAGCAGAAACTGGCGGAAGCAATGCGTTATGCCCTGTCGCGGTGGGCGGCGCTGAGCGTTTACATTGATGACGGGCGTGTCGAGATCGACAACAATATAGCCGAGCGAGCCATGAGACCGCTCGGAATCGGAAGAAAAAACTGGTTATTCGCTGGCTCGGACAAGGGTGGTGAGCGTATCGCTAACATCCTGACCATTATCGAAACGGTCAAATTGCACGGTCATAATCCCGAAGCGTATCTCACAGATGTCCTGACCCGGATCCAGAGCCATCCAAAAGATCGACTTGAGGAACTGCTTCCGTGGCAATGGACGCCGGCGAAATACCTGCAGGAGGCTGCATGATGGCACGCTCAAGGTTCATCTATACGCTGAATGAAATCTCCGTCATGATCGGCGAGAACCTCGAATTAATCGAAGAGGTAACAGCCAATTCCGACAATATTGCCGAGGGCGAACTCGTTTATGTCCGCGACGGCAGCGAAGATGGTACAAAAGGCCTGACCGAAAATGGGATTGATGACCTTCAGAACCTCCTCGCAGATATAAGGACATGGGATGGTGGGATCCGCCAGCTCCTCCTCGATCAACTATGCGATCCCGAAATGATCGAGCGTGTCATGGCAGATGAGGCTAAGCGAAGCCCATAGATTGCATCTCTCGACCCAGCGAAAATCCTTTCGCCGGACGCTCAC
>NZ_WBWA01000006.1 GCF_008932295.1 Brucella tritici
TCTACTCAAATCAAACATCGCTGTCAAACTCTTTCAACCAACTCAAGGGACGAACCTGTCTGCCGCTAGCAGCGTCGCCGCCCTCGTTGTGGCGCCATATAGACCCCACAAACCAAAACTGTCAACGACCAATCCAAACTTTTCCAAAAAATCTTTCAACAGTCCAAAAACTGAAACAGACGCATCCGGCTCCTTATATAAGGAACCATCCTGCTCTAGGCAGAGAGCCATCCCATGCGGTCCGCCACATCGTTCGCAAGAGCGCGTACCCGCTTGCCCATATCCTCTATAGTGTCAGGACGGGCTTCTGCTGCCATCATGGACAGAGCGATGCCAGCCGTGGGGTGGAAAGGTCGATCGCATATCGCAGCGCCGATGCAGAACATGCCTTCGCGCAACTGGCCATTATCCAATGAATAGCCCCTTGCTCTTGCCTCAACCATCTCTGCCTCGAGCACCTTGGGCGAAGGCGCGCTCGCTGGCGTAATCAGTTCCGGCCATGCGGATGGCAGATGACGCGCCAGTTCCTGCGGCGACATCGCGGCCAGCATGGCCTTGCCTGTCGCGGTAAAGACTGCGGGAACGCGCATACCGATACGGAATGTGATTCCAAGAGGCGCGGTAGAGTTACGGCAGGAAAGATAAATGACATCCGGCCCTTCGAGATGCGAGAGTGTCAATGTATGCGCGCCGAGCCCATCCGCCTCCGCAACCGCTTCATGAAATGCATCGACAATGTCGCTGCCCGCCATGAACACATTGGCCCAGCGCACCGATTGCGACCCCATCGTGAAGCTTCCGTCACTGTTGAGCTTCAGCAGTTTGAGATGCACCAGCGTCTGGCAAAGTCCATGCACACTGCTTTTCGGCAAGCCGGTCCGGCGGGCCAGATCGGAAAGCTTGAGCCCGTCAGCAGATCCCTTGCCGCCTTCCTGAACGGATTGCGCTACCTGATCCAGGATTTGCGCCGCGCGCATAACCGCCGGCACCAGTTTCTGGGAACTCTCTTCGTCGCTCACCGTTTTCGTCATATCTTTGCCATTCACCTGATCGACCGCCTGATTAACCGTTTGACTTTGGGTGTTGCGGCCTGTTTAATTCGAAATATCGTAAGCTGTTCAATATACTGAACACGCTTTCTCTGCAAGACTGGGATGGAACATCAATATGCTCGCTTTGAAAGACCCCTCACTGCTCAAATCGCAATGCCTTGTTGGCGGGCGCTGGATAGACGCCACGGACGGCACCAAGATCGACGTGACCAATCCGGCAGACGGTTCGGTCGTCGGCACGGTTCCCTCCCTTTCTGTCGCGACCATCAAGGAAGCCATCGACGCTTCCGCCAAGGCTTTCCCGGCATGGGCAGCCAAGACTGCCAAGGAGCGCACCGCGATCCTGCGCAAATGGTTCGACCTCATCGTGGCCAATGCTGACGATATCGCTCTTATCATGACGTCCGAGCAGGGTAAGCCGCTTGCAGAAGCACGCGGCGAAGTTCTCTATGCGGCATCATTCATCGAATGGTTCGCTGAAGAAGCAAAGCGCGTTTATGGCGACACCATCCCTGCCCCGCAGGCGGGACAGCGCCTGACGGTCATCCGCCAGCCGGTCGGCGTTACTGCCGCAATCACCCCCTGGAACTTCCCGGCAGCGATGATTACCCGCAAGGCAGCACCTGCCCTTGCCGCCGGTTGCACCATGATCGTGCGCCCTGCCGACCTCACGCCGCTGACGGCACTGGCGCTCGGCGTCCTCGCTGAGAAGGCTGGCATTCCGGCTGGCGTTCTCCAGATCGTTACCGGCAAGGCGCGCGAAATCGGCGCCGAACTGACTAGCAACGATATTGTGCGCAAGCTCTCCTTCACCGGTTCGACGGAAGTTGGCCGCCTGTTGATGGCGCAGTGCGCCCCGACCATCAAGCGCATCTCGCTGGAACTTGGTGGGAATGCGCCATTCATCGTGTTCGACGATGCTGATCTGGACGCAGCCGTCGACGGCGCCATGATTTCCAAATACCGCAATGCGGGCCAAACCTGTGTCTGCGCCAACCGCATCTATGTGCAGCGCGGGATTTACGACAAATTCGCCGAAAAGCTCGCAGCCAAGGTCAAGGAACTCAAGGTCGGCAACGGCACTGAACCGGGCGTTGTCATCGGCCCGATGATCGAGCCGAAGGCTATTACCAAGGTCAAGGCACATATTGACGATGCCGTATCCAAGGGTGCGAAGCTCATCACCGGCGGCAAGGAACTGGGCGGTCTGTTCTTCGAACCCGGCGTGCTGACTGGCGTAACCCCCGACATGATCGTCGCAAAGGAAGAAACCTTCGGCCCATTGGCACCACTCTTTGCCTTCGACACGGAAGAAGAAGTCATCGCCATGGCCAACGACACGATCTTCGGTCTGGCGGCTTACTTCTATACGGAGAATTTCAGCCGCGCGATCCGTGTCAGCGAAGGACTGGAATACGGCATGGTTGGCCACAATACCGGGCTCATTTCCAACGAGGTCGCGCCTTTTGGCGGCGTGAAGCAGTCGGGCCTCGGTCGTGAGGGTTCCAAATACGGCATCGAGGAATATCTCGAGACCAAATATATCTGCAGCGCCTACAAGCGTTAAAAACTGCTGTTTTCCATACCGTTCCATGGAAAGTAGTCTCAAAAAAGATGGCGCGCATTGTTCGCGCCATCTTTTTTATTTATAGACGGTGCAACCGCTAATATGGCTCTGGCCTAAGATAATCCGGAAAATATATGCTGCGCCGCCTTTACGACTGGACGATTTCGCTTGCCGCAAGAAAATCCGCCGAATGGTGGCTTGCCATCATCGCCTTTGTAGAAAGCTCGGTCTTTCTTGTCCCAGCCGATGTCCTGTTTCTGCCCATGGCGCTTGCACGCCCCGAACGCGCCTGGCGCTATGCCTTCATCGCGACGGTTTCGTCTGTCCTCGGCGGCATTGCGGGCTGGTATCTCGGCTATCACGCCTATGAACAGATCGCAAAACCGGTGCTCGAAATGTACGGCAAGCTGGACACGTTCGAGCAATTGCGGGGCACAACCAGCGCCGATGCTATATTGTTGATGCTGATTACCTCCGGCCTTGCGCATCTGCCGCCGATCAAGGTCGTGACGATCCTGTCCGGTGCAGCCGGCATCAATATCTGGCTGTTTATAGCATCGGCTATCGTTGCGCGCGGTGCGCGCTTCTATTTTCTGGCCTGGCTGCTGCGGCGATATGGCGAACCGATCCGCGATTTCATCGAAAAGCGCCTTGGCCTGATTGCCAGCCTCGTGGCCGTCGTCCTCATTGCGCTCTTCTTTGCTGTGAAATATCTTCACGTCTGAGCGGTTCGCCCAAACTCGGTCAAAATAAATTGCTTGGAGACAAGCCAATTTTTTCGCTTAGGTTTATCTAAAGAGCCGTTTCAGGGAATCCCATATGGCGTTTGCACTCAATAATCCGGTCGGCAAAACACAGGCCTGGACCGCAGGCATCATGACCATCGGCCTTGCCGCAACTGTCGGCACGGCACTGGGCTTCGAACATCTGGCTGGCTTCATGCCCTGCAAGCTCTGCCTCGAACAACGCACGCCTTATTATATAGGCGTTCCGGTTCTGGCTGCGGCATGGGTCTCCTACGGCCTGAAATGGCCGCCGATCCTGACGCGCGGTCTCATTTTGATCGGCGCGCTCCTGATGACCTTCGGGCTGGCGCTTGCCATCTATCATACCGGCGTTGAACTGAAGTACTGGCCTGGGCCGATCGACTGCAGCGCCGCGACGATGAAGGTCACGCTGGATGCGGGTAATCTCCTGAGCGACCTCAATTCCACGCGTCCGCCCGCATGCGACAGCGCACCGGGCCACTTCCTCGGCTTGTCCTTTGCCGGATGGAACGTCGTCGCAAGCCTGCTCTTTGCAGCTATCGGCTACTACGGCGCTTTTGCGAAAAGTGGGAAGTAAGCAGACCGGCATGGCGACTTTTGGAGCAGACACTAAGGCTCCAGTTCGACATCCCAATACAGAAAATCGAGCCAGCTATCGTGCAGATGGTTGGGTGGGAAAAGGCGACCGTTATTGTGCAGGTCCTGCACGGTCGGCATGACCGGTTTCTGGCGCGGCCACATATGCGCGACGGCGGGCATCATGCCGCCCTTGCGCAGGTTGCACGGTGAACAGGCGGCGACCACATTTTCCCACGTCGTCTCGCCGCCATGGCAACGCGGGGTAACGTGATCGAAGGTCAGGTCATGCGGCGAGCCGCAATACTGGCACTCAAAACGATCACGCAAAAAGACGTTGAAGCGCGTGAACGCAGGATAGCGCGGCGGCTTCACATAATCCTTCAGGCAAATCACGCTCGGAACGCGCATGGAGAACGATGGTGAGGAAACGATGTGATCGTATTCCGCCACGATGTTCACGCGTTCGAGAAACACCGCCTTGATCGCATCCTGCCAGGACCAGAGCGACAGGGGATAATAGCTGAGCGGACGGTAATCAGCGTTCAGAACCAGCGCGGGCAAGCCACTGGTCGAGACGGTTCTGGGTGAGACGGCAACAGTCAAGGGCGCACCTCCTTCAGAGCAACTCCGAAAAAGGGCGAAATGGCTCTCCATGCGGAATTGCGCTTTCATCGAAGCGCCGCGCGTCCATTTGGGCGCAACAACGACGCTCCAACCTCATGAGGACGGGACTGCAATCAGCAGAAAATCAAGCGTCTGCGAATCGAAATTCCGTCATCAGCCGATACGGATAATGTAAGCCCGACGTGACAGGATTGTGAAGCGGAAACGCATTTATGCTTCGGGAAACACGCAAGTTTTACAGCAGCATCTATAAAAGTGGGGCCGCTTCGCGCCCCTTGATCGCTGCATAATAAGCCCAGAACAATCGCGCTGCCACACCGCGCCACGGCGCCCAGTCTTCCGCCAGCTTGCGAAGGGCAACAGCATCGGGCCGGATCTCATGGGCGAAGGCGTGGCCAACAGCCGTCTGCAAAGCCACGTCGCCAGCCGGAAACACATCCGGATGACCAGCCGCAAACAGAAGATAGACCTCTGCCGTCCACGGGCCGATGCCCTTGATCGCCGTCAGGGCCGCGATTGCTTCCTCGGCAGACAGATCGCAAAGCCCGTGCAGGTCGAGGCCACCTTCGGCAAGCGCTTGCGCAACTGCCAGAAGCGTTCTTTGCTTGGGGCGCGAGAGACCGGCAAAACGCCACGCCTCCTCCCCGCCCGCAATATACCCCTCCGGCGTCAGCGGATCGACGGCCTGCTTCAGCCTCGCCCAGATCGCGGCGGCACTGGCGGTCGAAACCTGCTGCGCAACAATGATGGAAGCCAGACTTTCAAATCCGGGTTCGGACCGGCGTAGCGGCACCGCATGGGAGCGGCTGCGAATATCGGCCAGCCGAATATCGGCGAGAACCAGAGCATCCAGCCCCGTCTCAATATCGCTCAATGTATCGATCCGCCGCATCGCACAGCCTTTCATTCTTTCGGTGCACAACGTACCAATGGAATCAGATGACATTCAACTGACATCGGCAACTGACATCGGCAACTGACATTGAACCCGCCATGACCGTACCCGTTTTCCGCTTTGCTCCAAGTCCCAATGGCCAGCTTCACCTTGGCCATGCCTATTCCGCTCTTCTGAACGCAGACATGGCCAGAAAGAGCAACGGGCGCTTCCTGCTGCGCATGGAAGATATCGACACAGCACGCTGTACGCCTGCGCTGGAACAGGGCATTTACGATGATCTCCGCTGGCTTGGCCTGTCATGGGAAACCCCTGTGCGCCGCCAGTCGGAACATTTCGGCGAATATCGCAACGCCCTGACCAAACTTGCCGACAAGGGCCTTGTCTATCCTGCATTTCTCAGCCGGGGCGAAGTTCGCGAGCGGATCGGCGAAGCTTTCGCCAAGGGCAAGGACTGGCCTTCCGACCCGGATGGAACACCGCTCTATCCGCAAAGCGAGCGCGATCTGACCGAGAAAGAGCAGATGGAACGCATCGCCTCGGGCATGTCCTATGCCTGGCGGCTCAATATGGACAAGGCGCTGGAAGCCGCAGGTGAGCCACTTTTCTGGAATGAAAGCGGCACGGGTCCGAATGGTGAGAGCCTGAATCAAAAAGCGGCAGGCCGTGGCGAAAATGGTGATTTTCGAGTACCGAAGCGCAATGTACTTAACGTACATGAGCACCGGAACACAGAACAGCGCCATTTGCAGACCGGCATGGCAACTTTTGGAACAGGCTCTGAAACCGGGCGCATTGCCGCCGACCCTGCCCGCTGGGGCGACGTGGTGATTGCACGCAAGGACACGCCGACCAGCTATCACCTTTCCGTGGTAGTGGACGATGCCTTGCAGGGCATTACCCATGTCGTGCGCGGGCATGATCTGTTTCACGCGACCTCCGTTCACCGGCTGCTGCAGAAACTGCTCGGCCTGCCGGAGCCGTTTTATCACCATCACGATCTCGTGCTGGGTGACGACGGATTGAAACTGTCGAAGAGCCGCCAGGATACAGCGCTCGCATCATTGCGCGAGCAAGGCTTTACGCCCGACGATATTCGCGCCAAGCTATCGCTATAAAAACTATTTTCGCCGCAGCGTCACAGATGATGTGCCTGCGCACCGATTGACGAAAGCCCGCCAAAGCGGTTCAAAGGCAGCATGATAGCTGGCACTGAAGAGTGCTGGCGGCAGATTTGTTTATTTTGAAGGAGGCAGAGCCATGGTTTCTCAGAAAGCCGGTAATTACGTTGAGATAGAAGGCTTGCGCGTTGCCCCTGAACTGGTGGAGTTTCTGGCTGCGGAAGCCGCTCCCGGTACTGGCGTTGAACCAGAAGCCTTCTGGAAGGGCTTTGCTGCCATCATCCGCGATCTCGCACCGAAGAACCGCGCCCTCCTCGCCAAGCGCGACGACCTGCAGGCCAAGATCGACGCCTGGTACAAGCAGAACCGCGACAAGGGCTACAGTCAGGCCGATTACCAGCAGTTCCTGAAGGACATCGGCTATCTTCTACCGGAAGGTGGAGAGTTTTCGGTTGCGACCACCAATGTCGATCCGGAAATCACCCATATCGCAGGCCCACAACTTGTCGTTCCGGTCATGAACGCACGCTATGCGTTGAACGCCGCCAATGCGCGCTGGGGTTCGCTCTATGATGCGCTCTACGGCACCGATGCGATTTCCGATGCCGACGGCGCGGAAAAGGGCAAGGGGTACAATCCGAAGCGCGGCGAAAAGGTCATCGCCTGGGCGAAAAACTTCCTCGATGAAAGCGCGCCGCTTGCCACCGGCAACTGGGCCAATGTCGCCGGTCTCGCCGTCAAGGACGGCAAGCTTGAAATCAAGCTGACCGACGGTTCTGCAACGGCGCTGAAGGATGCCAGCCAGTTCAAGGGTTACAATGGCGATGCCGCCGCCCCGACCAATGTACTGCTGGCGAAGAACAACATGCATGTCGACATCGTCGTCAATGCGGACCATCCGATCGGCAAGACCGATCCGGCCCATATTGCCGATGTTGTTCTGGAATCCGCCGTCAGCACGATCCAGGATTGCGAAGATTCGATTGCTGCCGTGGATGCGGAAGACAAGGTTGCGGTCTATCGCAACTGGCTCGGCCTGATGAACGGCAAGCTGGAAGACACGTTCGAGAAGAACGGCAAGCAGATGACCCGCCGCCTCAACGGCGACCGCACCTACAAGGCTGCGGACGGTTCCACGCTCACGCTCAAGGGCCGTTCTCTCATGCTGGTTCGTAACGTTGGTCACCTGATGACCAACCCGGCGATCATCGATGCGGACGGCCACGAAGTGCCGGAAGGCATCATGGATGCAGCCTTCACCAGCCTGATCGCGCTGCACGATATCGGCCCGAATGGCCGTCACATGAATTCGCGCGAAGGTTCGGTCTATATCGTCAAGCCGAAGATGCACGGGCCGGAAGAAGTGGCATTCGCCAATGAAATCTTCACCCGCACCGAAGAGCTGCTCGGCATGAAGCCGAACACGCTTAAAATCGGCATCATGGACGAGGAGCGCCGCACCACGGTTAACCTCAAGGAAGCGATCCGGGCCGCCAAAGACCGCGTCGTCTTCATCAATACCGGCTTCCTCGACCGTACCGGCGACGAAATCCATACCTCGATGGAAGCTGGCCCGATGATCCGCAAGGGTGACATGAAGCAGGCCGCCTGGATCGGCGCTTATGAGCAGTGGAATGTCGATATCGGTCTTGAATGCGGCCTTTCCGGCCATGCGCAGATCGGCAAGGGCATGTGGGCCATGCCGGACCTGATGGCGGCAATGCTGGAACAGAAGATCGCCCATCCGAAGGCCGGTGCAAACACCGCCTGGGTGCCGTCGCCGACCGCCGCCACCCTGCATGCGACGCACTATCACAGGATAGACGTTGCCGCCGTTCAGGCGAAACTGAAGAGCCGCCCGCGCGCTAAGCTCGACGACATTCTGTCAGTGCCGGTCGCAACCCGCCCGAACTGGACGCCGGAAGACATCCAGCACGAAATCGATAACAACGCGCAAGGCATTCTGGGCTACGTCGTGCGCTGGGTCGATCAGGGCGTTGGCTGCTCGAAAGTGCCGGACATCAACAATGTCGGCCTGATGGAAGACCGCGCCACGCTGCGCATCTCCGCACAGCACATCGCCAACTGGCTCTATCACGGCGTCGTTTCGGAAGAGCAGGTCATGGAAACCATGAAGCGCATGGCAGCCGTCGTCGACAAGCAGAACGAAGGCGATGCCCTCTATCGCCCGATGGCCGCTGACTTCGACAAGTCGATTGCCTTCCAGGCCGCCTGCGATCTTGTCTTCAAAGGCCGCGAACAGCCGAACGGTTATACCGAGCCGGTCCTGCATCGCCGCCGTTTGGAACTGAAGCATGTCTCCTAAAAGCGGGAACCGGTTTTAGGAACAAGAATGCGCCAAAGCAAAAAATGAAAGCTCAGGGGTGATTCTTTTCACTTGCAAATGATTGAATACGGCGGGAGAAATCCCGCCGTTTTCTTGTTCAATAAGGCTCTGAAATGACCCTCACCATCCGCCACGCGACGGAAGCTGACCTCCCTGCCCTGCTCGCCATCTATAATGATGCGGTAGAGAACACGCTCGCCATCTGGAATGAAACGCTTGTCGATCTGGAAAACCGCCGTGAATGGCTCAAGGCCCGCAATCGTGACGGCTTTCCGGTTCTGGTTGCCGAACGCGAAGGGCAGGTCGTTGGCTATGCGAGCTATGGCCCATTCCGTCCGTTCGAGGGTTTCCGTCATTCATCCGAACTTTCGATCTATGTGGCGAGCGACGCACGCGGCGGCGGCATCGGACGCGCTCTCCTGACCGAGCTTGTGGACGAAGCGCGCGAGCGCAAGGTGCATGTGCTGATTGCCGGTATCGAAGCGGGCAATGCCGCTTCCATCGCGCTGCATAGATCGCAGGGCTTTGAGGATTGCGGCACGCTGAAACAGGTTGGCCAGAAGTTCGGGCGCTGGCTCGATCTGACCTTCATGCAGAAGATACTCTGATTGAAAAGGGCCGCTTTCGCGGCCCTTTTTATCAGTTCGGCTGTGGAACGGCAGTCCCGGTCGGCAGCTCGGTCAGACCGATCTCACCTTCGACCTGATCGCTGCGGGCCATCAGGTAAAGACCAAGGCCACAGGTCAGAACGGCGATGAACACCAGATACCAGGCATGGGCCATCGGGTTGACCGCCAGAAGCGACGTCACGATCACCGGCGTCAGACCGCCAAAGACCGCATAGGAAACATTGTAGGAAAAAGACAGGCCCGAGAAGCGAACCGGTGCCGGGAATGCGCGCACCATCACATAAGGCACCGCGCCAACCATGCCGACCGAAAGCCCCATCACCGCATAAAGCGCAAATAGGACCGGCAGGGAAACCGCCGCATAGGTGTAGAAGACGAAGGTCGCGACGCCGAAGAAAATGCCCGCAACGACAAAGAAGCGCCCGCTACCGATACGGTCCACGATAGCACCCGCCGTCACCGTTCCAAACATCAGGAACAGCGTGCCGAAGCTTGTGGCTGCAAGCGACTGCAAAGGCGTATAGCCATAAAGCTTCTGCAGGAAAGTGGCCGTCATCAGCGTGGTGACAACAATGCCTGCCGACAAGATCCAGGTCAGCAGCACGGAAATGACAACCCCATGCATATGGTTGCGCAGAACGGTGCCAAGCGGCAGCTTGTCCTTCAACAGATGGCTGTTCTTCATCTCGGTGAAGATCGGCGTTTCCGCCAGCCAGCGGCGCAAATAAACAGCAAGCAGGCCGAAGATACCACCGATGAAGAACGGAATACGCCACGCATAGGCGGACAGTTCTTCCGGCGTGAAAATCCAGTTGATGGCAGTGGCGATCAGCGAACCGATCATGATGCCAAGCGTCAGGCCCGAGCAGAGAAAACCACACGCCATGCCAACACGATTGGCAGGCACATGCTCGGCCACAAAGGTCCATGCGCCCGGTACTTCACCACCAATGGCGGCCCCCTGCAACATACGGAACACGATCAGCAGGATCGGAGCGCCGACGCCCAGCGTCGCATAGGTCGGCAGGCAAGCCATGGCCAGCGTTGAAATCGACATCAGGAACACCGAGAAGGCGAAGACGCGCTTGCGGCCAAATTTGTCGCCGAAATGCGCCAGCACGATGCCGCCCACAGGTCGCACCAGATAACCGGCTGCGAAAATGCCGAAGGTCTGGATCAGCACCAGCCAGTCCGGCATGTCGGGTGGAAAGAACAAATGGCCGATCACACTGGCAAAAAACACGAAGATGATGAAATCGTAAAACTCCAGCGCGCCGCCAAGGGCCGAAAGGCCGAGCGTGCGGAAATCCTGCCGGTTAAGCGGACGCGGACTATTGCTTGCGTGGAGATTCGTCGATGCCATCGATTCGCTCTCTTCTGATCGGGTCGCTGATATGATGCCCTTATTTCAGGGCCGCGTTTTAATGCGCCAATTGTGCCTGCACTGCAAGACTTGACTTCCGGGTACCAGATCTTATTTTAGAATTATTCTAAACTTTGGATTCCCCAGATGCTGAACCGATTCTTTCGCAACGACCGACGCCCTTTCGATTCGCTTTCCGAACAGGAAATTCTGGCGCTTGCCATATCCTCCGAAGAGGACGATGCACGTATCTATCTCGCTTATGCCGATGGCCTGCGTGACGAGTTTCCGCAATCGGCGAAAATATTCGAACAGATGGCAGCGGAAGAACACGGACACCGGGATGCGCTGATCGAACGCCACAAGGCCCGCTTTGGCGACCGGATTCCGCTGATCCGCCGCGAACATGTCAGCGGCTATTATGATCGCAAGCCGGACTGGCTGGTGCGTCCGCTTGGCATCGACAAGGTGCGCGAAGCCGCATCGGAAATGGAAGAACAGGCCTATCGATTCTATGTCGAGGCGGCCAAGCGCGTCAGCGACGCAGACACCCGCAAATTGCTGGGCGACCTTGCCCAGCAGGAAAAGCAGCATGAGGCCAAGGCCGAATCGCTGGAACACACGCTGACACCGGATGATGTGCAGGATGAGGAGCGCGCAGCCGAGCGCAAGCAGTTCATCCTCACCTATGTCCAACCGGGGCTTGCAGGCCTGATGGACGGCTCTGTCTCAACGCTCGCCCCGATCTTCGCTGCGGCCTTCGCGACACAGGATACGTGGCAGACCTTTCTGGTCGGCCTGTCCGCCTCCGTCGGCGCCGGTATTTCGATGGGCTTCACCGAAGCAATCCACGATGATGGCAAGCTGTCCGGTCGCGGCTCGCCGATCAAGCGCGGCCTGTCCTGCGGTATCATGACGACGCTGGGCGGCCTTGGCCATACCCTGCCCTATCTGATCAAGGATTTCTGGACCGCCACAAGCATTGCAGCGATTCTGGTCTTCTTCGAACTCTGGGCCATCGCCTTCATCCAGAACCGCTATATGGAAACACCGTTCCTCCGCTCTGTGCTTCAGGTGGTCCTGGGCGGCGGCCTCGTGCTGGCGGCAGGCATATTGATCGGGAACGCCTAAACCGTCACGGCATCCTGCGGTCGGGAAATCGGTTCCTCAAAGCTCTCGATCGCAATGCGGCCTTGCCGGGAAACAGTGACAAAACTGTTTGCCGGCACCGCCATCCAGTTTGCGGCCTCGCCGTCCAGCGGCTCCGACACCACGCATATGCCGGACGATCCGCCAAGTGTCGCCGTATAAAGCGTCGGCGCGAAAGCGTCGGTCGCATAGCGGATGGCGTAAAGCTGGTTTCCATCGGAGAAGGCCGCAGTCAGCCGCAGAAATGGCGGCACGCCGCCGCGCACCGATTCCTCGACAACCGTTGCCACCATGCGCTTCATGGCAAGCACAGGGTCACTGTCGAGACCGAATTCAAGCATCAGAAGAAAGATCAGTTCCGAATCGGTTGCGCCATGTTTTTGGCCATAGACATCATCGCTCAAATGGCTTTCCAGCCTGCGACGCAGCCGGTCGAAGTGACCGATCTGGCCGTTATGCATGAAGCTCCAGCGTCCGGAAACGAAGGGATGGCAGTTGGACCGGCTGGTCAACCCGCCGGTCGAAGCCCGAACATGCGCAAGGAAAAGGCGCGATTGAATTTGTCGCGCCAGACTACGGAGGTTCTGGTCGGACCATGCGGGCAGAATATCCCGATAAAGGCCGGGCTCATCACGATGGCCATACCAGGCAACGCCGAATCCGTCGCCATTGGTACGCGTTTTGGCTTCATGCGCATCGTGGCTTTGCGCCACGAGCGAATGGCAGGGAGACGATATAATGTCTTCCAGATAGGTTTCAGGTCCGAGATAGGCGGCCCAACGACACATTTGCGATCCGGTGTTTACCGGCCCCGGTTATGCGTCCGCTCATAAAGCTGGCGAACGATTGTGCTCGCCGTCTTCTCGAACAAAAATGGCAAAATTGCATGAATCAGTGCCGCAAAGGCCGCACAAAAAAGCTTGAATGAAAAACGTCCGGCAAAGGCCATATGTTCAAAATAGGTCTCGTCAACCGATTGAGGGTGCTCGGTGAAGAGGCGCGTGATGCGAGTGGTCATTGGAAATACTCCCGTCAATGAGTAAGTTGTTCCCGTTATACGGCGCATATCGCGCCTTTCTGGAAAATCATTCTAGCAAATGCATCTGAGATGAAATCTCAAAATATCCTTGATAATTACTATTTATTGGGACAATCATCCCACTATGAAACCATTTCTCGACGAAATTGATCGCAAAATCCTGGATGAGCTGCAAATCGATGGGACCCTGTCCGTTGATTCTCTCTCCGAGCGGGTACACTTATCGCGCAATGCCTGCTGGCGGCGGGTCAAGCGCATGGAGGATGAAGGGATCATCAAGGCGCGCGTGGCCCTGGTCGATGCCGAGATGGCGGGTTGCGGCCTGTCCGTCTTCATTCTTGTTCGCACATCGAGCCACGACCCCGATTGGCTGGGCAAATTTCGCGGTGCCATGGGGCGCTTTCCGGAGATCGTCGGGGTTTATCGCATGACCGGCGATCTGGACTATGTGCTGAAGGCGCGCGTTTCCGACGTCAAAGCCTATGACCGGCTTTATCAGCGACTGATTGCCAGCGTTCCGCTGTCAGATGTTTCGGCTTCATTCGTCATGGAAGAGATCAAGGAAACGACTGCGGTGCCGCTGGAACGGGATTAAATCCGCTGCGGAGGGCAGCTCATAGTGTAAAAGCATGATCCTGTGCAGCACTATCATTGCAAAACGCCAAATAGACGGTACACCTTTCATTGGTTTTCACGTATGAGCGTCGCCAATTTAGAGCGCATCCTGAAAAGCGTGAAACGGTTTTCAGACAAGATGCGCGATGAAACAATGTCTCGCAGGCCAACTGAATTCTTGCAGGAAAGGCTCCCTCATGACCGCAGCTTCCTCTTCCGCGCCAACGCTCGGCATCATCCGCCTCGAACACGCGAAAGGCCTTGAACTTCCAGCCTATGAGACATCGGGGTCGGCTGGCATGGACCTGCGTGCAGCCGTTGCCGAAGACCGCCAGATCGTTCTCCTGCCGGGGCGCCGCACGCTGGTGCCGACAGGGCTGATCTTCGAAATTCCCGAAGGCTTTGAAGTACAGATTCGCCCGCGCTCGGGCCTTGCCTTCAAGAACGGCATCACCTGCCTCAATACGCCCGGCACCGTCGATTCCGATTATCGTGGCGAGGTGAAGGTTCTTCTCATCAATCTGGGCGATGACGATTTCCGCATCGAGCGCGGCATGCGTATTGCGCAGGCTGTTTTTGCACCTGTCGTCCAGCCGAAGGTTGAAGAGCGCACGGAAGCAACCGAGACGGCGCGCGGCGCTGGCGGCTTCGGTTCGACCGGCACGGCATGAACGGACAAATCGCACGCAAAAGCCCGGCTGAGCCGGGCTTTTTTATTGCCTGTTTTTTACTGCGTCAGCGCCGCACGCTGGCAAAGTACACCAGTGACCTGAACGTCAGCCTCACCCAATTTGACACCGAGCATATCCAGCACCCCGAAAAGCAGGCCATCCACCACCGGGCCCAAAGGCGTTAGCAAGGTGCCTAGGAGCTGGGTAAGCCCACTCAAGGGCAGAGGCAAAGGCAGCAATCCTATCAAAACGACCTCGAGATCGAGCCCCTTTACCAGCCCGACAAAAAGCGACCCCACGAGCTGGTTGGTCCCCACGGTTTTGATCCGTTTGGCGGCAATATCGGCAGGAGTAAAGGTCACAATTTCTTGCTTAGGATTGCCAAGCGGCAATTCAACACGTCCGCGAAGCTCGGCTATGTCCAGAGGTCCCAATTTCACTACGGCGATCGCCGTCTTCTTGACAGTAGGCGTTTTGCTGAAATTCTTCATCAAAACGATATCGGTATCGCCAAGATAGACACTGGCCACGCCCGGTTTAACACCAAGTTTTACCGTGGCACTTCCGGGTCCCTGCGGGCAGCTTATACTTTTGAGTTCGGCTTCACCGCTCGCCACGTCAATAAAGATCGGCACGTGAACATTGGCCAGATAGGAAACAATACCGTTATTGCCGACCTCAAGTTCCAGAAGCAGGCGTATCTGTGCAGTGCGGACCAAAGCACCTACCCCTCCAACAGTGAAGAACGGGGTCTTTTGTGCTGGCTCTCCAACGGCAATGTCCAGTTTAAGCGTAAGTACACCAGGCAAGCTTAGCCCAGGACCAAGCTTGATTTGATTGTTTCCCCCCAACATTGCCGCTGCAGTTATCATCTGCAGCACGTTAGCGGTGATATTGTAGTTATTAGATGATCCGAGCGATGCGTCGGCTATTGATCCAAGGCCTAGCAATTTTCCAACCGGTAGCTTCGTGTTAAGCGCACCGGCGTTCTTCCCGAGAAGGGTCAGAGCAGCCTTTGCTGCTGGATTACTCGTTGTGACCTCCGCCATAACGCTTGCCAGCATGCCGACTGAAACATCCGTGTTCAGCAATTGGTCATAAGTACCAGCCGTCAGCCCTATTTTGGGAGCAAGCTTATCCAGAAATCCGAGCAGGTTGATATCAGTTGCCGCGAGTGCATTGTAATCAACAAGCTTCAGATTGAGAGTGGTCCCCAACAGGCCCCCGAGAAGTCCGTTCAACACACTTTGATCGGTATTCAGGCTCAACAGCCGCGAACCGATGGAGAAAGCTGCTTCTGCCTTTGCCGCGGCCATGCCGGTAGCCCCAAGCGCGGGGCGATTGATGAAAGCCTGACCGAAATAGAGATTGCCCGGACGCGCCAGCCGGACGCGAACCGCATCGGGGCTGGCCCCGCCAGCCACGAAACGGTTCTCAACCGCACGATTCTTGTCGGGGAAATAATTGCCCTTCTCCACCCATACGCGGGTCTTGTTATCGCTTTTTCCGTTCACGACGGACGGATCGTAAGCGCCTGTCATCAACACCGGATCAAGACCGTTTGCCCGCAATTGTCGCAACACCGCATCATTCGCCTGCGAAAGGGAAGCTGCACCCGCAACGGCGGCAAAATCAGCCATGCTTTGTAGCTGGCGCCGCTCCAGAAACAACGAACTCGTGTCCACGCAGAATGCCGCTACCGCCAGAAACAGTGGAGAAACCAGCGCCGCCATCGTCGCCAGATTGCCGCTCCGCGCACGCAGGAAACGCGATACTAAACCCCGCATATCGAATACCCCCCACCCCCGTGTCAGATCCCGCCAAGCCTTATTGTCGATGCCCTTGTAATGGTCGTGTCCGGAAGCGGCAGGCCCGTCATCAGGTTCCAGATCGGCAGGTTTTGCGCGTTGTAGCGGATCGTCACCGTGAACTGGTTCGGGTCCGACTGGGCATTGTCGACATTCACCTGCATCTTCGCCGGATCGATCAGCGAATATTTTGCCGCGTTTTTCTGGATGTAGGTTGTCGCCAGCGTCAGCCGCTCCGGGGGATCGATACCCGCCAGCGCGGTGCGCGTGGCGTCAGCCGCAAGCTGCTGCACGGCATTCGCCACGCCCAGATAAAGGCCGAAGGCGATCATGCCCATCAGTATCAGAAGAAAAACCGGCGCCAATATTGCGAATTCGACCGCTGCAGTGCCGCTTTTATTTCGCTTGAAAAATAACAATGGAGGTATTCTTCGGTGCAGGCTTGAAAACCTGCCCGATATGAATGAAAACCTTTTCCGCCCCATAATAAGGTAAGCCATTTGCCCTCCCGTCCAAGAGCATTGAAACCTTATTTCCATGTCAATTCGAAGCAACATGCATCATGCATGCGCCGACCATCCGCCTTTGCGGACAGGTCACGTTTTAAATTCTTCCATCTACTTTCAGATGTGATTTCCCGATCTTATTTAATCAGGAGATAATTTAAGAACACTTAATTACTGCAATCAGTTTGTTTCTAATGGAAAATTCCAAAAGAATAACTGCAAGTTGTATATTGGTGCCAACTTGGTTCTCTTCATCGCTTGCTTTCGCACCATGATCGGAAGCAACCAGAGGCATCCATCCCTTTGTGGCACCGACAATTATTGCATGACAAATAATTAAGATGAAATCCTGAGCTTTCAGGGATAGATATCCCGTCAGCGATCCATAGTGGGCAAGTATTGTCTCGCTTTGGTTGCATGCGACAGAGAATTTGCGGGACATATTAATGAATCTCCGGAGATCGGAGGTTCTGAAAGCTAGAGGGTTTGAGGGTGCTTACAACTTCCGATTCTTCCAAAACCGGGCAGCGGACGGCACCTTCGCAGAAGCGCGCGCGCAGCAAGGCGCGCCGCTGGTGGCTCTGGCTTGTCATTGCGGCAATCGTGGCTGGCGCGGGCTGGTATTTTTACGGATCAGGCCAGGCAGACGGCCAGAAGACGAGTTATCTGGCCGAGACAGTCACACGTGGCAATATCGAAAACGCCATTACCGCCGTCGGCACACTCAGTGCGCTGCGCAGCATCAATGTCGGCGCGCAGGTTTCCGGCCAGCTTAAAAGCGTGAAAGTCGAAGTGGGCGATCAGGTCAAGCAGGGCCAGCTTATCGCCGAAATCGACCCATCACCCTTCGAGAAAAAGGTGGAAATCGCGAGCGCCCAGCTCGACAATCTCAAGGCACAGCTTTTGAGCAAGGAAGCCCAGCTAACGCTCAAAAAGGCCAATGCGGCGCGACAGCGCTCGCTTCTGGCCACGCGCGGCGTATCCCAATCCACCGTCGATCAGGCCGATGCCGATCTCGCCATGGCCGATGCGGATGTGAAGGCGCTCGGCGCGCAGATCCGCCAGCAGGAAGCCCAGCTTGCCAGCGACAAGGTCGATCTCGGCTACACCAAGATCTACAGCCCCATGGAAGGCACGGTCGTCGATCAGGCCGCCAAGGAAGGCGAAACGCTGAATGCCGTGCAGAGCGCACCAACCATCGTGACCGTGGCCGATCTCAAGGTCATGACCGTGGAAGCGCAGGTTTCGGAAGCCGACATCGGCAGGCTGAAGCCCGGAATGCCGGTTTATTTCACCTTGCTTGGCCAGCCGGAGAAGCGCTTTACCGGCACGCTGCGCCAGATCAAGCCGACGCCTGCGACCGAGAACAATGTCGTGCTCTATTATGCGCTGTTCGACGTCCCGAACCCGACCGGCGAACTGATGATCAATATGAGCACGCAGGTCTATTTCATTCTTGATGAGGCGAAGGACGTATTGATCGTCCCCTCCTCCGCTCTGAACTACAAGCGCGAAGGCCCCCAGAACCAGAAAGGCAAGCCGCAGATTTCGGTCAAGGTCGTCAGTGACAACGGCTCGATCACCGAGCGTCAGGTTCAGATCGGCGTGCGCAATCGCGTGCAGACCGAGATCAAAAGCGGCCTTGAGGAAGGCGACAAGGTTATCGTCACCAGCGCTTCCAGCGGAGCCGAAACCGCCGCAGGGCAGCGTGGCCGCAGGCCCGGCATGCGCCTGTTCTGATGAGCCGCCTCATGACCGAAACGCCGCTTATCAGACTGGATGATATCCGCAAGACCTATCACAATGGCGACCTAGCCGTTGAGGTACTGCACGGCATCACGCTCGATATTCAGGCCGGGGAGTTCGTCGCGATCATGGGCGCCTCCGGCTCCGGCAAATCGACGCTGATGAACATTCTGGGCTGTCTCGATAGCCCGAGCGGCGGACAATATCTGCTTGATGGCGAGGACGTCTCGACACTGGATGCCGATGCGCTTGCAGCATTGCGCCGCCGAACCTTCGGCTTCGTCTTCCAGAGCTATAATCTTATCTCGACCTCGACTGCGCAGGAAAACGTCGAAGTGCCCGCAATCTATGCGGGCCTGCCGGCATCGGAGCGCCATGCACGCGCCGCAGAGTTGCTCAATTCGCTGAAGCTCGGCGACCGCCTCGATCATCGTCCGAACCAGCTTTCCGGCGGCCAGCAGCAGCGCGTTTCCATCGCCCGCGCGCTCATGAATGGCGGGCGTATCATCCTTGCCGATGAGCCTACCGGCGCACTCGACAGCCAGAGCGGCGAGGATGTGATGGAATTGCTGCGCTCCATGCACGCGCAGGGTCATACCGTCATCGTCATCACACATGCCCGCGAAGTAGCTGAACGCGCCGATCGGCTGATCGAAATCCGCGACGGCCAAATACTCTCCGATACTGTGAAGCGCGCCATTCCCGATACGCAGGCACCATTCCGGTTGCAGGAGAGCCTTGAAGTCAACTCCGCCCGCATTGCCGATGTTTCGGAAGCGGTCAAGATGGCCATGCGCGCCTTGCGTGCCAACATCTTCCGGACAATTCTCACCCTGCTCGGCATCATCATCGGCGTCAGTTCCGTGGTGACGATGCTCGCCATCGGCACCGGCGCGCAGAACTCGATTCTCGACCGCATCAATGCGATGGGCACCGATCTCATTCTGGTGCGTCCCTCCATGGCGAGTTTCCGCGGCACAGGCTCGATAGCGACACTGGTTCCCGAAGATGCCACTGCCATTCTGGAGCTGCCGAACATCAAAACCGCTGTCCCCGAAGTCACCGGCACCGTGACGCTGCGCCGTGGCAATGTCGATTACCAATCGCAGGCAAACGGGACTGTTCCTGCCTTTTCCGAAGCCAAATCGTGGAAGGTTGCCACCGGCGACTTCATCAGCCAGAGCGATCTGGATAATTATGCGCCCGTCGCAGTGCTGGGCAAAACGGTCGTCAACACGCTGTTCCCCGATGGCAGCAATCCTATCGGGCAGTATATCCTGATCCAGAAGATTCCGTTTCAGGTGATCGGAACTCTTGAACCGAAAGGCGCAGGCTTTGGCGGTTCGGATCAGGACGATGTGGTGATCGTGCCGCTCTCCACCGGCAATCTGCGGCTGTTTGGCCAGAAATATGTGCGCACCATCACCGTGCAGGTGAAGGATTCCGACCTCATCAACACGACGCAGGAACAGATTCAGGACCTGCTGGACCAGCGCCACAAGAAGCAGGACACGATGATAACCAACATGTCGTCCATCCGCGAGGACGCGACGGCAATGGGCAATACGATGACGCTGTTTCTGGGGTCCGTTGCTGCAATCTCGCTTCTGGTCGGCGGCATCGGCGTCATGAACATCATGCTGGTGAGCGTGACGGAACGCACCCGCGAGATTGGCGTGCGGATGGCAACCGGCGCAAGGCGGCGTGATATTCTGCTGCAATTCATCACCGAGGCATTGACCGTCTCGGCCATTGGCGGTGCATTTGGCGTCGTGATCGGGCTTGGCGCTGCGGCCATCGCTGGCTGGGCCGGTCTTTCCGTCGGCTATAGTGTCGGGCCTGTCCTGCTGGCCTTCGCCTGCGCTTTCGCCACCGGCCTGATCTTCGGCTTCCTGCCCGCGCGCAAGGCTTCCCGCCTGCTCCCGGCTGTGGCACTGTCTTCTGAATAACCAATACAAACCGGAAGGCAGTGCAGCGATGATTCTCCTCAAGCGAGGCCTGTCCGTCGCAGCCATAACGCTTGCTGCGATAGCTGCGCTGACGCAGCCGGGCCGCACGGAAACCTGCAACCGCCAAACCTTTGAAAATACAAACTACATCATCTGCGATGCAAAGGCGGATGGCGCAAGCTTGCATCTGTTCTGGAAAAATGGCGACGACGAGCCCTATCGCAATTTTTCAAAAGTAGCTGACGCTGCTGCAAGTCGCGGCAAGACACTGGTTTTCGCGCTCAATGCCGGCATGTATCAGCCTGATTTTTCGCCGATGGGCCTCTATGTCGAAAATGGCCGTGAGCTTAGCCCGGCAAGCAAAACAACGCCTGTTCGTGGGTCCGGGCCCGTACCGAACTTTTACAAGAAGCCGAACGGCATCTTCTATCTCGGCGACAAGGGCGCGGAAATCCTGCCGACAGACCGTTTCCTGAAACAAAAGATCAAGCCGCAACTGGCCACCCAGTCCGGGCCGATGCTGGTTATCCGCAACAGGATCAATCCGATTTTCATCGTCGGCTCAACCGACAGGACCCGGCGCAGCGGCGTCGGTGTTTGCAATGGCGGCGCGATCCGATTCGCGGTCAGCGAAGACGCGGTCAATTTCCACGATTTCGCAAAATTGTTTCGAGACCATCTCCAATGCCCCAACGCCCTGTTTCTCGACGGCGGTGGCGGTGCAGGCATCTACGTTCCAGTGCTGGAGCGAAACGACATATCCTGGCACGGCGGCTACGGCCCGATCTTCGGGTTTGTGGAGTAATGTTGAATCGGCAGGAAATGAAAGGCCGGTCTGATCTCCAGACCGGCCTTCAGATAATGCATTCTGCATTGCTTACTTGAACAGCAGCGGCAAGGTGATTGGCATACGCGCCTTGGCAATGGCCGCAGGCGGAGCAGGAACCGGCGAAGCTCGACGCGCTGCTTCCAGTGCAAGCTGATCGACCTCCGAATTACCGGACGAACCGGCCAGCTTGACCGAAAGCACGTTGCCAGACGGATCAATCACAAAGTTGATGACCACGCGTCCTTTGGCGTTGCGTGCCTTGCGCTGCATGAAACGCGTGTTACGCGCCATATGAGCATTCATCTTCGCCTGCCATTTGTTGGAGGCGACGCCCGCCGACGCAGAATTCTCGCCACGACGGTTCGCAGCAGCCTTCTCGCCCGCATCTGCATCCATGCGCGGCGCTGCCGCCTGACGGGTTTCCGGTGCTTTCTCGGCCTTCTTGGGCTTGGGCTTCTCGACCTTGGGTTGCTTCGGCTTTTCCGGCTTCGGCTTCTCAACCTTTTTCGGTTCTGGCTTCGGCTCCGGCTTGGGTTCCGGTTTTACTTCCGGCTTTTCGACCGGCAGCGGAACAGCCACTTCGGGCTTTTCAGCCTCGACCACATCCGGAATGACTTCTGCCGGCTCCTGAACGGCTTGTGGTTCCGGCTCAGGCTCTGGCGGCGTCACCTCTTCCGGTTCAGGCGGTGTCGGCTTTTCCTGTACCGGTTCCGGTTGCGGGGCCGGTTCCGGCTCAGCCTGTTCCTGCGGTGCTTCAGCCGTTTCCGGCTGGGCCTCTTCCGCAACCTGCTCTTCCATCGGCGCTTCCGGCTCCGGCGCAAGTTCCACCACCATGGCGGCGACCTGTGTGCCATCGGGCTGGTCTTCTTCCTGTGCCATATGAATGGCATAGGCACCGGCGGCATGAACTGTCAGAACAAGGATGCCCGCGCCAAGCCAGCGCCCCGCATCATGCCAGAAGGAATGATGATGGGTGTCAGCCGAAGCCACCTTTACAGGAGGATGGTCGGGCGGAAGTGCATTCATTGCGCAGCTCCCTGCGCTGCGGGAGTTTGCGAAGCGGGCGCCGGTTGTGCAGGCGCACCGGCAGGTGCTGCTCCGCTCTGGTCGGCGCCGATGGTTTCAAGACCGACCAGCGCAATCTTCAGATAACCGGCTTCACGCAGAAGATTCATCACGCGCATCAATTCGCCATAGCCAACATTCTTGTCGGCACGCAGAAAGATGCGCGCTTCCTTGTTTTTCTCCGACAGGCCGTCCAGCGCCACGCCAAGGCGCTCGCGGGCAACCATATCATTGCCGACACTGATGCTGAGATCGTCCTTTAGCGTCACATAAAGCGGCTTGTCGGGACGCGGTGCGGGCGCTGCCGTCGAGGCAGGCAGATCCACCTTCACATCCACAGTCGCCAGAGGCGCTGCCACCATGAAAATGATGAGCAGAACCAGCATGACGTCGATGAAGGGCGTCACATTGATCTCGTGGTTCAACTCGAGATCGTCGCCGCCGCCTTCGCGAACTTTACCAGCCATGGCGCCTACTCCGCTGCGTGCAGCGTGCCTTCACGCACGCCGGCCGTTCTGAAATCCAGATCGCGGCTGACAAGGCGTTCGACCCCTGCCGAAGCATCGGCCAGCAGCGACCGGTAGCCGGTGATGGAACGGGCGAACACGTTGTAGATAACCACGGCAGGAATAGCGGCGACGAGGCCGATGGCCGTCGCGAGCAGCGCTTCGGCAATACCCGGCGCCACGACGGCGAGGTTCGTCGTCTGCGCCTGGCTGATATTGATGAACGAGTTCATGATGCCCCAGACCGTGCCGAACAGACCGACAAACGGCGCAACCGAACCGATGGTCGCAAGAATGCCGGTGCCCTTGGAAAGACGGCGTCCGGCCTTGGCTTCAATGCGCGACAGGCGCGAGGAAACACGCTCCTTGAGGCCTTCGCCACCGGCGCGGGCCAGTGCCGGGCCCGAAAGGCGAACCTCATCTTCTGCGGCACGGACCAGAATTGCACCCGGTCCCTTGGCGCCGTCCAGCGAACGGACAGCTTCGGCAAGCGTGGCCGAATGACCAATAACTTTCAATGCCCTGGTAGCACGGCGGCGCGCGCCGGCCAGTTCAAGCGTCTTGGCGACCCAGACCGTCCATGTGGCGAGCGATGCCAGTGCCAGACCGATCATCACGGCCTTCACGACCCAATCCGCAGCCATGAACATGCCCCACGGCGACAGGTCGTGCGGGAGGATCAAACCGCTCTCGCTTTCAACCGGCGCGGCGGCAGGTGCAACCGTCTGGGACTGGATCAGTTCAGGTGAAGGTGCTGCGGCAGCAGGTGTTGTCGCGCTCGGCGCTGGAGCGGCGGCAGGTGCTGTATTGGTTGGTGCGGGACTGGAAGGCGCCGCAGCAGCAGGAGCAACCGGGGCATTCGTCGAGGGAGTTGCATCCTGAGGCCCGTTTTGGGCCAATGCAGAAGCTGCACCCAGCAAGCCGATGCCCATCGCCGCAGTCATGAAGCCTTTTCGCCAGAAACCAGTCATTTTGATCGCCTTTTGATTGTTCAAATCCGCGCGCACATGACTAAACCTTCATGCAGGCCGTCGCGCCGCCTGTTGGGCCTCTTCTTAACTCCCAATAATATGATGACGCAAGTCATGTTTTTATTTCAAAGGTATTTTCGTCATGAAATCCAAGGGCAGACGAACATTTTTCGGCTCTCGCCTTTTTGCCAGTTGCACAATCGCGCCAAATCAGACCTGATAGGGTTAACCAAGCGCCTGAGGGTTGGATTTAAAAGAAAATTCCGGGTGCGCGGGAGGAAGTGCGGTTCCGGCCAAGCCGGGTTCTGGAGGACATGCCAATGATGCTCAAGGATATCCAGACGCTTGAACATGCGGCGCGCACCGCCATGGCGGGAAATGACGATCCGCTGCCGGTACAGCAGCGTTCGCTGAAGCCTACACATGTCGGACTGGCCTTCATCATGCTGGCCGGAGCGGCTTATTTGCTGCTCGCCTGAAGCAAAGCGTTTCAACCCAGAAGAGCGCTCGCCCCATTTTCGCCACATGGAAACCACGTGTTTCACAATTTCGACGCCTGAATAACACAGAGTTTGAGCGGAACTGAAACCGTTTCACCTCGTTTTTTCTCCTGTTAACGGCGAGATTGGCTCTCGCCTTCGGTTTGCCTTAATTACCGACAGGAGTTTCCATGAAAAGACTTCTCGCCTCTACGGCTCTTGCTGTGCTGATCGCCCTGCCCGCTTTCGCGCAGGATGCTTCACCGGTTTTCTCCGACCAGAAACAGGAAAAGCCGGTTGCCAGCGAGAACGGATATTTCGTGGCATCGCCCGGCCAGTTGCTGGTGTCAGGCTTTGTCGGACAGGCGGTCTATAACGGCCCTTCCAACGATGCCGCGAATATCGGGACGGTCAACGACATGATCCTTGGTGCCGATGGCAGCCCGCAGGCGATTGTCATCGGGGTCGGCGGCTTTCTCGGCGTCGGAGAGAAAAATGTCGCAATCGGCTTCGACCGTCTGTCATGGGTGGTTCGTGATGACGGCAAGCGCTGGTTGATCGTGGACGCGACCAAGGAACAGCTTGAAAAGGCACCGGCATTCGACCGCAGCGCAGTTTTCGAGGCGGATGGTGCGCCGCGCACCGATCCGCCCGCCGCCGCAAAGACGATCACCACGCAGAAGGCGGACAGGGTCATGCCCGATGGCATGAAGCCGGTTCCCTCCGAAGGACTAAGTGCGGACAAGCTGATCGGCGCAACGGTTTTCGGCGCGGATGAAACGAAGATCGGAACGGTCGGCGATGTCCTGATGACCGCCGACGGACAGACCGAGGCCTTCGTTGTCGATGTGGGCGGTTTCCTTGGCATCAATTCCAAGCCGGTGGCTGTTTCCATCGCCAATCTCGACGTTGCGACCGGCAAGGACGACAAGATGAGCGTCTTCACACAGTTCACCAAGGAGCAGCTACAGGCGCAGCCTGCCTATTCGAACGCAGCCTATAAAAAGGACCCGGAAGGCACGATTCTTCACGGAGAAGCGGAGTAAGGCAACGATATTTGCGGAAGCATGTCCTGCAATGCTTCCGCACCTTCCGGCTACTTATGCGAGGGCGCTGAGATGCTAACGCATCACGCCCTGAAAATGCTCAATCGCCGCACAGGCTTAACCAAAACTCCATGAGTCAAACTCATCGAGTTTTGGCATTACTCCACCATTTACCATGACTTGCAACAACCGGCCGGTATTGTTGCTGCTGATGGCTTTGCGTGCAACCATTAGGCCAGCCGCACGTTATCCGGACAACCCATTCGAACGACAACCAGAGAATAAACAGGAGAGCTGATATGGCGCGTGCATCCGCGAAAACGAGCAAGATCGAAGAAAAGATCGAGGAAGCGCTGACCGATGCCAGCACGGAAGACCTTCAGGCTCAGGTCGAGCAACTGAAGGAAGATATTGCCGCCATTGCGGCAACACTTGCCAATCTCGGTTCGCAGACAGTCCGCGACGCAAAACGCAGCGCAAAGGAAACCTACAAGAGCGCCTATGTTCAGGGCGAGGACGCCATCGACGATCTGCGCAACAAGGCGCAGGATGTTGAAGCCCAGCTAACGGCAACGGTGCGCGAACGCCCGATTGCCTCGCTCGCCACTGCACTCGGCGTCGGCTATCTGCTGGCCCTGCTCTCGCGCCGCTGAGGCGGATCATGCTGAAAGCTCTCATGCCCCTTTTGGCCGCAATGGCAGGCGAGGAAATGAAATTCGTCGCGGGTCAAACCAAACGTGCGGCGATTTTCGGAGCGGCCATCGCCGTCTTCGCGATCATTGCGATCACCTTCTTCTGCGTCGCCGCCTTTCTGGCCCTGGCGCAGAACTATGGCGGGCCGCTGGCGGCTCTCATCCTCGCTGCCTTGTCGCTGATTTTGGCGCTTCTCATTCTCGCAGTCCTGAAAATTCAGGCTGCATCCGAGGCCAAGAAGCGCAAGCAGAAAATGGAGGCCGACAAATCGGCAATGGTGGCAACGGCTGCAATCGCAACCGTGCCTGCCATTCTCAAACGGCCCATCCTGGCCGCCGCCCTGCCGCTTGCAGGCATCGCTCTGGTCTCGCTGCTTTCTGACAAGAAAAAACGTCCGCCGCAGAGCTGATCGCTTTACGCTACCGCAAAAACGCCGGCTTCATGCTGGCGTTTTCTTTTCCGCTCTCACCGCCAGCTTATTTGCCAACCGGCATATCCCCTTCTTCAGCTAGTGGTCTGATTCCGACATTTGCATTCCTCGGATATGAGCGCCGGGCAAATGTCGGAATCAAAAAGACCACTAGTAACTTTATGATTCTAGTGGATTTTTCGAATTTGACGTTTGAAACGAGGATTTATATCGGAAGGGTATCAAACGTCACATTCAATCCACTAGCGACGACAGGCGGACAATCACCCTGGTTCCGACACCATCATCGGTCTTGCAATAGACAGGCTTTTCGCCGAACTGCATGCAAAGCTGTTCGATCACCAGCGTACCGAGACCGTTCTTCTCTCCGGATTTCTGCTGGTCCTTGTCGAATCCCACGCCATCATCCTCCACGACCAGCACCGGAACCGCATCGTCACCCGGCTTCAGGCTGATCCGGATATGCCCTTCCGGGCGTCCCTTGAATGCATGCTTGATGGCATTGGTGACAAGTTCGCCCAGAATGATGCCGATTGTCGTCACATCGCGCGCTTTCAGATCAAGCGGCGCGAAATCGGTCGTGAATTCGATCTTGCGGTCCTGCCCGATAGCGTTGCGAATATCGTTGATGACGGTTCCGAGAAAATCGTCGACGCGGGCCGATTCCATATCCTCGCCCAGACGCAGGCGCCGGTGCGCCGTCGATACGGTCTGGACGCGATCACGAGCGGCGGCAAGAGCGGCACGGGCATCTTCGCTGCGCGTCTGCCGCATCTGAAGGCCAAGCAGGGATGAAACCGTTGCCAGCGAATTGCCGATGCGATGATTGGTGTCCTGCAGCAAAAGCTCGACGCGCTGGCGCTCATGTTCGGCAATGCGGCGCTCCTGCTCAAGCTCAGCGGTCCGTTCCTTCACGCGCTGTTCCAGCAATTGCTTTTCGGAACGCAGCACCGTCTGTCCCTCGAACATCGACCGCGCATAACGCTGAACGCGGCTAAACAGCAGAAGCGCCAGCATGGCAGCCGAGGCCAGCGCGACAATGGACGTTGCCGTCATCCAGTAGCGCATGCTGTTGATCCGCTTGTTGCGTTCGAGAAGCTGCTGTTCTTCCGCATCGATGAATTGCGTGACGGTGTTGGCAAGCTGATCCATCAGCACCTTGCCCTCGTCACCGCGCACTTTTTCAACTGCTGCCGACACATTGCCCGACTGGGCAAGATTGACCGTCTCGCGCACATCTTCCTGTTCGCGCTCGACCAGCGCGCGGATTTGTTTGACCCGCGCATCCTGCTGCGGGTTCTGGCCTGTCAGGGCTTCAAGATCCCCCAGCGTCTTGTCGACGCTCAGGATCGTATTGCGATAGAGATCGAGATAAGTCTCATCGAGCGTCAGAAGATAGCCACGACGGCTCATCTCGATATTGCTGGCAAGACGCGCAACCTTGTCGACCTGCTGGCGCAAGGCGTAATTGCGGGAAATATCGACAACCTGATGATTGACCCCGGACGACAGAAACAGCGTCATGACCGCCGACAGCAGCACAAGGCCGAGCGAGACGATAACCGCAACCGGCTTCGACGACGATTGAAGCAGCTTTTGCAACAAGGCTGATGGCAAGGACGCAACCCACAAACAAACAATCACTTTGCCGACAGGAAATATCAGCAGAAGCTAACCTACAATCGGTTGGATAAAATGCAATCGCTGTGGGCGAAAACAGGCGATGGTTTGGGATTTTAGCAACACAAGCCCCCCTTCCCATCTGAAAGAGGGGCGAGAGCGGCCTCGCTTTACGCGAAGCTTCTCAAGGTTGCCCGCGATGAATCGGCGTCCGGGCCGTAATCGCTTTCGCCTTCAATCTTGAGGATTTCCTGCAGGCGCGTGCGGGCACGGCTGACACGGCTCTTGATCGTGCCGACAGCACAGCCACAGATTTCCGCAGCTTCCTCATAGGCAAAGCCTGAAGCGCCGATCAGAATGATCGCTTCGCGCTGGTCGTCGGGCAATTGCTCCAATGCTGCGCGGAAATCCTGCAGATCAAGCGTGCCATATTGCGAAGGATGGACGGCGAGCTGTTCGCTGAACACGCCATCCGTGTCCTGCACCTCGCGACCGCGCTTGCGCATCTGTGTGTAGAACTCGTTGCGCAAAATAGTGAAGAGCCAGGCCTTCATATTAGTCCCCATTTCAAAGGACTCCTGCTTGGCCCACGCTTTCATGATCGTATCTTGAACGAGATCATCCGCCTTGTCGTGCTGGCCGATCAGCGATACCGCAAAGGCGCGCAGGCTCGGCAGCGATGACAGAAGCTCTCGCTTGAACTGTGCATTACTCTCAACCGACGGACCGGGTGCTGTGTTCACGCATACTCTCCTGTTCAGCCTGATCGAGTTTTTGGAGAAGATCGAGGAAGCGATCCGGGATCGTCTCATCCTGTATCGAGGTGTACAGTGCCTTTAGTTTCAATCCGACTTCACAATTTGGTCCTAGTATATCCTTCTGAACGCGACGGGACGACCTGACCCCGGCTCCGTTCATGTGAAGGTTTTCTTTTTCTGCCATATCTTGATCGTTCCGGGCTGATTGCCCTACCCTATTAATCTAAGCCCCTGCTTGTCCGGGAAATGCACGGGCTATCAAAAAGTTCCCTAATATATCTCCCAATGTCGGAACTTTTTTCAAAGCGTCCCGTTTAGAGTAGCATAATGCTGCGCTCAAAGCATGGGTGGGAGAGGACAATGATCTTGTCCGCCGATGTGCATTCAATGAACGAAAGCGGCAGTTGAGGAGTTCCAATACCATGACGTTATCGACGCGTATCGCGCCGCACCTTCCCTATCTCCGTCGTTTTTCTCGTGCTCTTACCGGCTCCCAGGCTTCCGGCGACGCTTATGTTGCGGCTGCCCTTGAAGCCCTCATCGCCGATGTGAGCATTTTTCCGGACACCTCGTCAGACCGGATCGGCCTCTATCGCCTTTTCTGCGATCTTTATAAGACGGCCTCCGTTCGTGTGCCGGAGCCGGCGTCGGAATTTGCATGGGAACAGCAGGCGGCAAGAAATCTTTCGCATATCGCGCCCCTGCCGCGGCAGGCATTCCTGCTTGTGGCTGTGGAAGGCTTTTCCGACAAGGAAGCTGCCGAAATTCTCGAACTCGACGATGCCGAGCTGAGCCGTGTTCTTTCGGCTGCATCGACCGAGATTTCGCGTCAGGTTGCAACGCGCATCATGATTATCGAGGATGAACCGCTGATCGCGATGGATATCGAGCAGATGGTGGAAAGCCTTGGCCATGAAGTGGTCGGCATCGCGCGCACCAAGGACGAGGCGCTGGCGCTCTACAAGCAGGAAAAGCCGCGCATGGTGCTGGCCGATATCCAGCTTGCCGATGGCAGCTCGGGCATCGATGCGGTGAATGAAATCCTGCAGAGCGATACAATTCCTGTCATTTTCATCACAGCCTTCCCGGAACGTCTGCTGACGGGCGAACGCCCGGAACCGACCTTCCTCGTCACCAAGCCGTTCAATCCGGATATGGTGAAAGCGCTAATCAGCCAGGCCCTCTTCTTCGAAGAAGCCTCGCAGGTCGCAGCCTGAAACCAAAGATCATAAACTCCCGAAAGACAGACGCCTTTCGGGAGTTTTGTTGTTGGCGCTTCCCGCCACGAAGTCACACCGCGTTGCGTTCTGTCATGAGTATTTAGAGTTGTGAGTGCCTTAATTTTCCCGGAACCGCGGAACCAATATGGCTTCGATGTCGTTTCTCCTTCACACAATAAAGAGGAGACCAGACATGCTTTATTATGCGCTCGTATTTCTTGTGGTGGCACTCGTGGCAGGTGCGCTCGGCTTCGGCGGCATCGCTGGTGCGTCGGCCGGGATAGCGCAGATTCTGTTCTTCGTATTCCTTGCGCTGCTCGTCGTTTCGCTCGTGGCGTCCGCGATCCGCAAGGCATAGCAGATAGAAAATCAAAGGCTGTTTTTGACCTGACGATACACCAGCCTATATTGCAGTTTAATGAGATTGCCCGCCGCATACGACTGTGCGGCGGTTTACCGGTTCCAAAATCCGGGCCAGTTCAAGGATCAAAAGACGATCACTCGATCCAGACCCGCCGACCAGTCGATGAAATGGACGCCATGGAACGGAAATTTCCGCTCAGTTCTCCCCGGACTTTTGCCGCTTTACCAACGGGCGACCCAAATATTTGTTTCGTCGCATTCTCCTACGCAAAACCGCTTCGCACTTTTGCTGGAAATGCTCTGAATTCGGTTGCGGGATAATCGGGGCAAACATGACCGCTGGCACAAAATTCACCCTGCAGGAAACCGAACCCGACGCGGCCCGCCTGCGCGCATTGCTAAGGGCGGTGCGCAACAGCAATGTCTGCGTGCTCTATCAAACGCCCGATCTGGTTTATTCGTGGGGAGAAAACATTCCCCTCTACTGGCAGGAAAAATGGAAAGTCGGCGGAAACGACTGCGATTTCATTTTCTCCGCCACCCTGCACAAGCTCGATGGCGCAAAGCGCGCGGCGCTGGATACCGGCGAAGCGCAGAATGTGGAGATCGCCATCAATGATGGCGACAAGCTGCGCTGGATCGAATTCCATATCGACTGCGACCGCGACGAGAACGGCAATATTTTAGGATTGGTCACCACGGCCATCGAGATCAGCGAACTGAAGCGGCGCGAGCAGGTGCTGAAGACCTTGCTGCGTGAAGTCAGCCATCGCTCAAAGAACCTTCTGGCCATTGTGCAAAGCATCGCCAGCCAGACGGCACGCTTCACCGATTCCATCGACGACTTTCTGCTGAAATTTCGCGGGCGCATCCAGTCCTTGTCCTATTCGCAGGATCTGGTGACCGATTCGAACTGGCGTGGCGCGCTGTTTCGCGATCTCGTGCATTCACAGGTCGAGAAATATATCGATGTCAGCGACGAACGTCTGTGCATCGAGGGCGATAATCCCTATCTTTTCCCCGGCGCCGCACTGCATGTCGGCCTCGCACTGCATGAGCTGGTGGTCAATGCGACCTCCTTCGGCGGTCTATCGATCCCTTATGGCCGCGTGAAGATTTCAGCACAGGTCATGCATGTCGCCAGCGGCGACGACAGGCTGGAGTTTCGCTGGGAAGAAACCAATCCTGCAATGCCCGAGGTTTTCGAGCACGATCCGCGTTTTGGCAGCGCCGTGTTGCAGCGCATCGTTCCGGCCTCCGTCAATGGTCACGCCGAATATCGCATCGACGGGACCGGGGCCGTCTATTCTCTCGTCATCCCCACGGAACAGTTTGACGCCTGATCAGACGACAACTTCTCAACAGCTACAAAAAAGCCGCCATGGTCAGACCTGAGTCTGATCCACGGCGGCTTGCTCTGAATTTGCGGAACGCCAGCTGCATGACGTTTGACGGTCAGCGCGGCATTCTCGCCGCTCGCCTCGTGCGGGGAGGTTGAGGCGAACTCTGAAGGCCGCGTTGTGGGGGCGGGGTCACGACCTTCATGCGCGCTTAACGCCACAGATGAAACTTGGTTCCGTCAGTTTCGAATTTTTTTGCAATAAAGTTCGAGCCGGTGATGCACGATCTCATAACCGAGCGATCTGGCGATCTCTTCCTGCAGCTTTTCGATCTTGTCGGAGCGAAATTCCACCACATCGCCAGAGTCCATATCGATGATGTGATCGTGATGCGCGCCGCTTGCCTGTTCGAAACGCGAAGGCCCCCCGGCAAAGGCGTGCCGGTGGATGGCACCGCGTTCTTCGAGAAGCTTCATCGTGCGATAGACGGTCGAAAGCGAAATACTGCTATCGATCTCGACCGCGCGGCGAAAAATCTCCAGCGCGTCGGGGTGATCTTCCGTCTCGGTCAATATGTTCAGGATGATCCGGCGCGGCCGCGTGATGCGGACGCCTGCCTGGCGCAGTTCCTGTTCATAATCGGGCTTCTTGTACGATTCTCTCATGCGCCGATTATGCACCGTCGCATCGCCAGTTGCAAATTTTTGCAACTGGAGCCAGTCCGATCTCCCCAACCCATTACTGTGAATGTACTTTGGAGCGCGTTTCGATCTGATTGAATCAGATCGGCGCTCTAACTGTTTTTCTGACGCGCATCATATCCGAAAACCGTTTCACACTTTTCGGGACGCGCCCTAGTGACTAATATCCGCTAACCGTTCGACATCGGACACGTCAGCCTTGTCGTTCAGATGGTATTGTCCCCTGCCCACCCGCACAAAAAGCGCGTTGCCTTCCGGTTGGTTGTCTGTGCAGTTTTCGGCAAGGAACGAGAAGTATCTGGAATAAGGCCAGCCCGGAGCGACCCGTCGCACATCTCTCGGCGAGAAAGGTTCGGCAAGAATACCTTCCACCCTGACAGCATTATGGATTTGAGGATAAATATTCGACCCAATTTTCCACATGCATCAACTTTATCACCACCATATGCAGCATTCATATCCCGCGAACACGGGATAATTGCAGATTTTTTGCTTGGTCATAAAATGCTTAGATAGATAAGCGGAGACAGGCAGAGAAAGAGGCCGATAAACGCAACGAGGCTGCGCCAGTAAAACAGCCCCCAAAGACCGAAAATTATCGCCACGGGCGCAGTATAAATGCTGAATATGACAAGATATCCATCATCACCGACGCCAAACAGCACGATATAGAAAAATATGAATGCGGTCGCAGCACCAAAAGCCAGCGACACGATGGCGGAAAAGCACCAGTCCCGCTTGCGCACCAATCGGTGCGTATCCGCTTTATCCAAAGCCATTACCAACGATCGTCATTCGGCTGCAGCAAGTACTGTAAAGAGTGCAGCTCCGTCGCGATCCAGCTCTTCGACTGACACCGGATAGGTGTGGCCTTCATGCGATTTGAGGCCAACTGCGGACGCATTCATCGCATCGGATATTGCGTCCTTGCTGCCCCAGAACTTACCGCGCTTTGTCAGGTCCGCCCCGTCATCGGGAATAGCAACGCTAAACTCCACCGCACCTTTATCGATGCCGTCGCAAATGAGGTTCGCCGATCCTGTCTTGATTGAAACGCTCATTGTTCCTCCGTGCCTGGTTGATCCCTCATCGGGTAGGTAACCTAGCGCGCATCCGGAAATGTGTAAAATACTGCGTGGGAAAGAAGATGATGGTACGCCCAAGGGGAATCGAACCCCTGTTTGCGCCGTGAGAGGGCGCCGTCCTGACCGCTAGACGATGGGCGCTTAGAGCATAAGCCGACCGGAGTGAAACAAGGGTCGATCAAGATTATGCTTAAAACACAAGAGTTGGAGCGCCGATTTGGTTCGACCAGAACGAAACGCGCTTCCAGCCATGTTGCTGATATAATCGCCAAAGAGAAAAAGCGCAATCCTCGAAGGCAGAAACAAACAAGGCGGCAATCATGCCGCCCTGAAAATGCTCAATCGCCGCTCAGGCTTAACCAGGTCTCGATGAGTCAAACTCAACGCGACTTGGTGTTACTCCACATTGCCAAGCTTGATGCGGCCGATGATACGCGATTCGCGATAGTCATAGATGATGAGTTCCGTACCGCCATCCGGCAGCAGCGTTTCCAGCGAAAGTTCGTTGCCGGAAAGGCTTTGCGAGAGAAGACGGGTGCCCGGCGTCAGGTTGATCTGCGATTCGATCAGCTTCGGCGGTTCCGGCTTTGCCGGAGCGGACGCAGCCTGTCCGGGGATATCCGAACGGGCTTCTTCCGCTGGCGGGGTTTCCGGCGCGCGATTGATCTTGTAGACAACGGCGACAAGCACGGCCATAAGACCGATCAGCATGACACCGATGGAGACGGCCAGAAGCCGGATCATTTTGCGGCGCACACGTTCCATGGCTGGATCAAGCTGGGGCTCGGCCTGTTCTTCCGGGTAATAGCCCTGCTGATAGTCCTGATAGCCTGAATCCTGATGATTCTGGTATCTCGGATAGTGTGGATCCTGCATTCAACGACTCCGGTTCGAACTTCGCCATGTTATGGCGTGTGCCGCGTGATAGAGCATTTTGCAGCCAAATGGAAACATTTGACGCCGCATAAATGCGGTAAAACCAAGAGATAGAGCTGTTCTGACGATTTCGTTAAAACACGCCCGCTCTCATAGAGGCCCATTCTCATAAAGGAAAGACACGAGTGAAAGAGCTTACGACCGACTCCGATGCCACAGGCAAGCGTCTCGACCAGTGGCTGGCCGCAGCATTGGGGCCGGAACTCTCGCGCAGCCGCGTTCAGTCCCTGATTGCCGAAGGCCATGTGACCATCGACGGCGCACCCGCCCGTGAAGCCAAGCAGAAGCTGCGCGAAGGCATGACAATCGCCATCGTGCTGCCTGAGCCGGAACCAGCCGAACCCATCGCCGAGAACATACCGCTCGATATTCTTTACGAGGATGATGATCTCATCGTGATCAACAAGCCCGCCGGGCTCGTCGTTCACCCAGGCAACGGCAACTGGACGGGAACACTCGTCAATGCCCTTATATATCATTGTGGCGATAGCTTGTCGGGCATCGGCGGAATTCGCCGCCCCGGTATCGTTCATCGTCTCGACAAGGACACGAGCGGCGTCATGGTTGTCGCCAAGAATGACCGTTCGCACCGGCATTTGAGCGAACAATTTGCCGATCATGGCCGCACCGGCGATCTGGAACGCGCTTATCTCGCGCTCGTCTGGGGTATGACAGAGCGCCCGCAGGGCTTCATCGATGCGCATCTTGGACGCTCGCATCGCGACCGCACCAAGCAGGCCGTGGTCAATGAAGAACGCGAGGATGCCCGCCACGCCATCACCCATTATGTAACTGTCGAAAAATTCGGCCCCCGCGAAGATGCAACCGCACTGGCCTCGCTCGTCGAATGCCGTCTGGAGACAGGCCGCACCCACCAGATCCGCGTGCACATGGCCCATATCGGTCATCCGCTTGTCGGTGACATGGACTATGGCAGTGCCTACAAGACCAAGGCCAACAAGCTGCCGGAACCATTGAAAGAAGCCGTGCGCGGTTTCCACCGGCAGGCACTGCATGCATGGCTGCTCGCCTTCACCCATCCGGCAACAGAAGAGCTGATGCGTTTCGAAGCGCCGGTGCCGGAAGATATGGAGCACCTTCTGGAAAATTTCCGGAAGCACTCTATATAATACTGGTAATCATCACGGTTCGCCGGAACAATGGACGGTATATAAGTAAGAAGCTGATCCAACATCAAAAACGAGGGCGCGGTCGTAGCCGCTCCCTTGCCACAAAAAACAATTCATTTCAGACCAGCGCGCATCCCGAAAAGTGGGAACCGGTTTTCGGAACAAGATGCGCTAGAATAAAAAGACACGGCATTTCCTGTGCTTCAGGAAATGCAGGAGACGCTCCAGCCATGCAACCTTTGGCCTTGAGCGGCGTTCACATTGTAGTGACAGATTGTTTCATACGTTAAAGGATCGTGTTTTCGCCAAAATCATGCCTATATATGAGGGCTCGCGAGAGGGAAGTGCAGGAGGCAGCCCCCGCGACAGGTTCGCCAAACGGGAACCTGAAATTATAAAGGAGGGTGCTCTATGGCCCAGATGAATCTCCCAAGCATCACGTCCGGTGACGGCGGTCTTACCCGTTATCTGGAAGAAATTCGTCGCTTTCCCATGCTTGAGCCGCAGGAAGAATACATGCTGGCCAAGCGCTATCACGAACATACCGATCCCAAGGCTGCCCACAAGCTGGTGACGAGCCATCTGCGTCTCGTGGCCAAGATCGCCATGGGTTATCGCGGCTATGGCCTACCGATCGGTGAAGTGATCTCGGAAGGCAATGTCGGCCTCATGCAGGCCGTAAAGCGTTTCGAACCTGAACGCGGTTTCCGTCTTGCCACCTATGCCATGTGGTGGATCAAGGCCTCGATCCAGGAATATATCCTGCGCTCGTGGAGCCTTGTGAAGATGGGCACGACCGCCAATCAGAAGCGCCTGTTCTTCAATCTGCGCAAGATGAAGAGCAAGATTCAGGCGCTCGACGATGGCGATCTTAACCCGGATCAGGTCAAGCAGATCGCAACCAAGCTCAAGGTCAGTGAAGACGAAGTGGTTTCCATGAACCGTCGTCTGTCCGGTGATGCTTCGCTGAATGCGCCCTTGCGGGCTTCGGAAGGCGAATCCGGCGAATGGCAGGACTGGCTGGTCGATGACAGCAGCAGCCAGGAGCAGGTCCTGATCGAGCAGGACGAGCTGGAAAACCGCCGCTCGATGCTGGAACAGGCGATGGATACGCTGAACGACCGTGAACGTCGCATTTTCGAGGCTCGCCGTCTTTCGGACGACCCGATGACACTGGAAGACCTTTCCAGCGAGTTCGGCATCAGCCGTGAGCGTGTGCGCCAGATTGAAGTGCGTGCGTTTGAAAAGGTTCAGGCTGCGGTGAAGGCCGCTGCCTACAAGCAGCAGAAGGCGCTGAACCATGTCGAGGAAGCGCACGCCTGAAACAAATAATCTGCTGATTCTTTTACTGCCGCAAAGTGGGAGACCATTTTGCGGCAGAACTATTTGGGCGTTAGTGAACCCCCTCGCCTTTGGCGAGTTCAAACCCCTCGTCTATCCAGCCAGTCAGCCCGCCCGCCATGATCTTGACGGGCCGGTCGAGATTGGCGAGCCGCAAGGCACCACGCGCCGCACCATTGCAATGCGGTCCCGCGCAATAGGTGACGAAAATAGTTTCCTGCGGCCAATCCGCCATCTTGGACCCGATGATCTTGCCGTGCGGCAGATTGATCGCACCCGGAATATGCGCTTCTGCGAAAAGCGCCGGGCTGCGCACGTCGAGAAGCACGAAATCGGCTCCCCTGGACAAAGCATCATGTACGTCCCAGCAATCCGTCTCGAATTTGAATTCGGCTGCAAAATGATCCCGCGCCAGTGCGCTTGGCGCTGGCGGGACGGCAGTTACGGCTGATTTCTTGTCGGTCTTGGTCACGCTATCCATGGACGATCTCCTGTTGGTCTTCGAGAAGATTTTCCGCCATTTGCCAACAGGCTTGCAATTGGCGTGATTGACAATATACGTAAACATAATGACAAATCAGGCATCAGATCCCAAAGGTCCGCTCGTCGTAGCCCTTCTCTATGACCGGCTTTGCACTTTTGAATTCGGCATTGTCGCCGAAATCTTTGGTCTGCCCCGCCCCGAAATGGGAACGGGATGGTATCGCTTTGCAAGTTGCCCGATTGAGGACGGCCCGCTGCGTGCGCATGGCGGCTTTGTCATCACGCCCGATGGCAGCTCCGATCTCATCGATGAGGCTGACCTTATCATTGTTCCGGGCTGGAAAGGTGCAGAGGTTCCGGTGCCGGAAGCCATCAGCGAAAGGCTGCGTCGTGCGCACCGGCGCGGCGCGCGGCTTGCCTCCATCTGTTCGGGAGCCTTTGTGCTGGCCGCGACAGGACTGCTGGACGGCGGCACCGCCACCACGCACTGGCGTTATGCCGACGCGCTGCGTAACAAACACCCCGAAATCGATATCGATGATGCGTCGCTCTATCGCGAACATGATCGCATCTTCACTTCGGCGGGGAGCGCGGCCGGAATAGATCTCCTGATAGAAATCGTCCGACAGGATTTCGGAGCCGCCGCCGCAAATTCCGTTGCCCGGCGGCTGGTCATGCCCGCCCACCGCACGGGCGGACAAGCACAGTTCCTCGAACGCCCGGTCACAAAGCGCGAAGGCACCGCAATCAGCCCGGTTCTGGACCGGATGCGCACCGATCTAGCTACAGGATGGACAATCGAGCGCATGGCTGCCGAATGCCGGATGAGCCCACGCACATTCCTGCGACGCTTCACTGAGGCAACCGGCGCCACGCCCGGCGACTGGCTCACCATGGAGCGTATCGCGGCTGCCAGGGAACTCCTCTCCCGGGGAGAAACAAGCATCGACGATATTGCCGCCGCGGTCGGCTTTGGGAGCGCCCACACGCTTCGCCATCATTTCCGTCAGAAAATTGGTATCAGCCCTGCAGAATATCGCAGGCGGTTCCTCGCGGAAACCGTCACCCAACCGATATAAAACTGTCAAATCACTGTAATAGATTGGCTTTAGGGACGAGGGCGTGTTTCACCCAAGCTCGAAGGTCATCCCATGAAAAAGCTCCTGCTCGCCGCAGCTATCGCGCTTACCGCTGCCACCGCCGCATCTGCCTCCGAATATGTCTCCTTCCTCGATTATCCGCAGAAGGAACAGGACGGAACGGAGTTCTTCACGGCCATCGAAATCCCGCAAGGCAGCTTCACCAAATACGAAATCGACGACAAGACCGGCCATATCGTCGTTGACCGCTACCAGTCCATGCCTGTCATCTATCCGGCCAATTACGGCTCGATCACCAGCACGCTTGCTGGCGACGGCGATCCGCTCGACGCGCTCATCTATACGCGTGAGCCGATTGTTCCCGGCGCGATCATCAAGGTTCGTCCCATCGGCGTTTTGAAGATGATCGATGGCGGCGACCAGGACGACAAGATCGTCGCTGTTCCGACCACGGACATCGATCCGACCTATGACAACATCAAGGAAATCACCGATCTGCCGAAGATCGAACAGCAGCGTCTCGAAGCTTTCTTCCGCGTCTACAAGCAATTGCCGGAAGGCCGCAAGGTCGTTGAACTGGGCGGCTTCGACAACGCCGAAGCTGCGCGAAACGAAATTGCCAAAGCCATCAAGGCTTTCGCCGAAAAGAAGTAACCAGCGCGACTTTGGTTCGCCTCAAAACAAAAAGGCCGCTCGAAGCGGCCTTTTTATGTTTCGATATGTAAGACTAGTTCGTACCGAGCACGTCGTTGAAAGCCTTCTCGCCCGGCACGCCCTTTTCAAGACTGATAAGGGCGCGGCGACCATTGCGATAGGAGATCGGAATATCGATCCACTGCAAGCGGCGCATCAGCGAAAGATTGGTGTCCTGCGCGGTGCGGGCATCGTTCAGCCACACGATGAAGAAATTGTCGCCGATCTTCGAAGGCACAGCGATCAGCGGATTGCCCGCCGCCTGTTCCGTGTCCTTGAAAGTGATGCGCTGCACATTATCCACAACGCCGCCGGGAAAACCTTCCGGCACGGTGAAGACCAGTTCGATCAGATGGCTCGCCGGAATGGACTGATCCGTATTCTTGCGGATGGTCATTTTCAGCTCGACCTTGCTGGTCGGCATCGTGACGGTGGCGCGGACCGCCGGTTCGGCAGGCTGGCCGTCTTCCGGGCTTTCCTCGATAGTCGACCACACCACATTGCCACGTTCGACCGAATCCGAACCCGCGCCGCCGCGTTCTTCATAGAGAAGCGCCTGCTGGCCCACGGCAACGGTCTGGTTCTGTCCGGACTGCGCGCCGGTCTGCGTATTCGTTTCGGCAGGCGCAGGCGTGGAAGCGGCGGTCGACGTGCCCTCGCCGATACCATTGGCACCGGCGGCAGGACCGCTATCGGTTTCGCTGCCATCAGGCATCAGCCGTTGCGTCATTTTCGGCTCGCCTGCCGGCTGCTGTGGCTGCTCCGGCGTCTGCTCACCACCTGTCGTCGCCGTATTGGTGTCGGCTGGCGGCGTCGTACCTTCGGGATGCGTTTCGGTATCGGAACCGGTCGCAGGCGCGTCGCTGCGTCCAAGGCTCGATGCCAGTTCCTGAATCTTGTCCTTGTTGTTCCAGACAACGTAGCCGGCGGTTCCCAGAGCCAGAACGGCAATCAACGCGACAATCAGCCCCTTATAGGAGCGCTTCTCCTTCTTGGAGGTGCGCTCAATATATTCGCTGCGGCGAGCCTGCGCCTTTTCCTTGGCGCGGTCCAGTTTCCAGTCGTCGCTACGCTCGGCTGCAAAGGCCGGTGCATCATCATCTTCGCTGGAGAAACTGTCGCGACGCTCATCGCGCGGTGCACTGGGGAATGCGGGTTCGTCATCATCTTCATGCGACGGTGCGCGCTCTGCTGCGTCCTGATTCGCTTCCTGCAGGAAATCTTCCAGCGCATCCTCAACCGGCTCTTCCGGCGCGACGGCTGGCGGCGCATAAAAAGCTTCGACCTCAGCAATGGCATCTTCAAGAATATTACGCTGGCGGACAGCGACAGCCTGCGAGGCATTTGCCGTAACAAGCTTTTGCTCGATCGTTGCGCGCGCTTTCGCATATACGCGCTGGCGCAATTCGGGCGACTTGTCCGCCTGCGCATCGATCGTCTTTTTCAGTACCGCTACAAAATCCGCCATTCCGTCTTACCCGGTTTCCGCCCGTCCAGATGAACAATAAGCACAGGATGCAATAAATGTCCCAATAATCACAATAATCAAGGGAAAGCAAAGTCTGCGGCTACGATTTAGCGAAGACTTTCAAAATGATGCGGTGAAATAGTGGCAAAATTCACCCTGTTGCGAAGCTTTGTGCGACCGATTGCGTTCTTTGTACAACGGTCGAAACAAAATCGGAGCAGCTTCCGGAAAAGCTGCTCCGAACATATCGCTCATTGACTGCAAACAATCAGTCGTGGAACGGATCGGTGACGAGGATCGTGTCCTCGCGTTCCGGGCTGGTGGAGAGCATCGCCACCGGCGCGCCGATCAGTTCTTCGATGTGACGGACGTATTTGACAGCCTGCGCCGGAAGATCATTCCACGAACGCGCACCGGCGGTCGTTTCAGACCAGCCCGGCAGCGTTTCATAGATCGGCTTGACGCGTGCCTGCGCGCCCATGGAGGACGGCAGATAATCGATGCGCTTGCCGTCAAGTTCATAGGCGACGCAGATCTTGATTTCATCCAGACCATCGAGAACATCGAGCTTGGTGAGCGCAATGCCGGTGATGCCGGAAGTACGAACCGTCTGGCGCACGATGACGGCATCGAACCAGCCGCAGCGACGCTTGCGACCCGTCACCACGCCGAATTCATGGCCCTTGGTGCCGAGGAATTCGCCGATCTCGTCGTTCAGTTCGGTCGGGAACGGACCTTCGCCAACGCGGGTCGTATAGGCCTTGGTGATGCCAAGCACATAACCGATGGCCGTCGGGCCAAGACCCGAACCGGCGGCAGCCTGACCGGCAACCGTGTTGGAGGACGTCACGAACGGATAGGTGCCGTGATCGTTGTCGAGCAGTGCGCCCTGCGCGCCTTCAAACAGGATGCGGTCGCCAGCCTTGCGGCGCTCATCGAGAACACGCCAGACCTGATCGATATAGGGCAGAATCTGATCGGCAACCGAGGTCAGTTCGGTCAAAATGGTTTCAACCGCGATTTCCTCAAGGCCCATGCCGCGACGCAACAGATTGTGGTGGGCGAGCAGGCGTTCGACTTTCGGCTGCAGCGTCTCCGGCTCGGCCAGATCGATAACGCGGATGGCGCGACGGCCAACCTTGTCTTCGTAGGCTGGGCCGATGCCGCGCTTGGTCGTGCCGATCTTGAGGCCCGAATTGGAGCCTTCGCGCATGGCGTCGAGATCGCGATGGATGGAAAGGATGAGCGGAGCATTTTCAGCAATGCGCAACACATCCGGGTTGATGTCGATGCCCTGCGCACGCAGCTTCTCGGTTTCAGCAACGAAATGATGCGGATCGACAACGACACCGTTGCCAATAACGCTCAGCTTGCCGCGCACAAGGCCGGATGGCAGCAGCGAAAGCTTGTAGCTGACGCCGTCGATAACAAGCGTATGACCTGCGTTATGACCACCCTGGTAGCGCACGATGACATCGGCGCGTTCGGACAGCCAGTCAACGATCTTACCCTTGCCCTCATCGCCCCATTGCGATCCGACGACAACCACATTTGCCATTGAAGAAACTCCTTGGCTTCTATTTGAAAATCCAAGGATCAAAGCGGCCCGTTCATCGCCAGCTTGAGGCTACAGGGTGCTGATCCCTCGTCTCTATACAGATTGAAACGGGATTGCGCGACTCTTTCGTGCAAGAATTTGCTATTTTTGAACACGCCTTGAACGAAGGGCGCTCAGGGTCGGTAGAGATTCAGTCTCTGGGGAGGCGAAAATGGTGATCTTTGAGAACCGGCGCGCAGCGTACTATGAGTACGTGAGCACCGGAAGCGCAAAAGAGCGCCATTTGCAGACCGCCAGAGGCTGAATATCACCGAACCTAGCCGGCGCGGACCATATAAAGTGCATCCTCCGAATAGCTCTTGAGCTTTTCCTCAAGCGCCGGGAGGTCGCGAACGACAAAACCCTTCTTTTCCCAGAAGCCCTGTGAGCCGCTGACGGCAACGAGAGACATGGTGACGAAGCCATCACGTTCAGCCTGCAAGGCCATCAGTTCAACGACACGCGTGGCGGCACCGCTGGAACGGGCTTCGGGCAAGAGCGCTATATCGTGGATATAATAGGTGTTGGTATCCTCGGGGAGTTCGCCCAGAACAGCGTTGAGAGCCGGAACCGTATCAAGCTTCCACGGATGGCTGATGCCATAACCAAGGATTTCGGTGTCACGGGCGAGTACGAAGCAACCCGCCGGATAGAGTTTGAAGCGGTCCCGGAAGACCGCCTCATCTTCGAAGAAATCGAGATGGACAACATTAGCAACCGCAGTCACGCTCGCAATATCCTGCTCGTGCATGCGCCGCCATTCCGGCTGTACCATCTCTTCAACCATTTTCTCAAACTTCTCCGACGTTGAACTCAAGCGGTGTTGCCGCCTTGATTGCCTCTTGAGCCGTCAGTTCGTCAAGTGCTGCCTGTGGAATCTGTTCATCCACATAGAGCATGGCGATCGCATCGCCACCCGGATGGTCACGTCCGAGCGAGAAGTTTGCGATGTTGATATTGTGCTTGCCGCAGATCGTGCCAAGCAGGCCGATCATGCCCGGAACGTCCTTGTTGGTGACGTAAAGCATGTGCGGGCCGACCTCGGCATCGAGATTGATTCCCTTGATCTGGATGAAACGCGCCTTGCCGTCCGAGAAGCAGGTTCCCGCGATGGAGCGTTCACGCAAGGTGGTCTTCACTGTCAGCTTGATATAGCCGTCGAAGATACCGGACTTGTCGCGCTTGACTTCCGAAACGATGATGCCGCGTTCCTTCACCATGATCGGTGCGGAAACCATGTTGACGTCGGCGACCTGCGGACGGATGAGACCGGCCAGAGCCGCACTCAACAATGCGCGCGTGTTCATCGTGGCGGTGGAACCGTCGAACAGCACTTCCACTTCCTGGATCGGCTCATCCGTGACCTGACCGACGAAAGCGCCAAGCACATCGGCAAGTTTTACGAACGGCTTCAGGCGCGGCGCTTCTTCCGCCGTGATCGACGGCATGTTGATCGCGTTGGAAACGGCGCCCTTCACGAGATAGTCCGACATCTGTTCGGCCACCTGAAGCGCAACATTTTCCTGCGCTTCCGAGGTCGATGCACCGAGATGCGGCGTGCAGACGACATTGGGCAGCGAAAAAAGTTCGTTTTCCGTCGCCGGTTCCGTTTCGTAAACGTCTATACCGGCACCGGCCACATGGCCGGATTTCAGCGCTGCCACCAGATCCTTTTCCACGATCAGGCCACCGCGGGCGCAATTGACGATACGCACACCCGGCTTTGTCTTGGCAAGGTTTTCCGCATTGATGATATTGCGGGTCTTGTCGGTCAATGGCGTGTGCAGCGTGATGAAATCGGCGCGGGCAAGCAGTTCGTCAAGCTCGACCTTTTCAACGCCCAGTTCCTGCGCACGAGATTCGGACAGGAACGGATCGAAAGCCACCACATGCATCTTCAGGCCGATGGCCCGGGTCGCGACAATCGAACCGATATTGCCGCAACCGACGACACCCAGCGTCTTGCCGGTGATTTCCACGCCCATGAAGCGGTTCTTTTCCCACTTGCCTGCGCGGGTGGAGGTGTCTGCCTCCGGCAATTGCCGCGCCACGGCGAACATCAACGCAATGGCATGTTCGGCAGTGGTGATCGAGTTGCCGAACGGCGTATTCATGACGATGATACCGCGACGCGAAGCCGCCGGAATATCGACATTGTCCACGCCGATACCGGCGCGACCAACGACCTTGAGCTTCTTGGCGGCTGCGATCAGCTTTTCCGTGACCTTGGTGGCCGAACGGATCGCCAGACCATCATAATCGCCGATGACTTCGAGAAGCTTTTCCTTGTCCTTGCCGAGATCAGGCAGGTAATCGACTTCCACGCCGCGATCCTTGAAAATCTGGACGGCAGTGGGCGAAAGCTTATCGGATACGAGAACGCGAGGTGCCATGGAGGCCTCCTTCAAACATTTTCAGACCAAACATTTCCAGTAGACGCAGACCGATCTGCTTCAGGAAATGCTATGAATAATGGGGGATGCGGACCGTGGCCGCCCCAACGCGGACCACGGCGTCATGCACGAAATGCTCAGGCAGCAGCTTTCAGCGCGGCCTTCTGCGTTGCAAAAGCCCAATCCAGCCAATGCGTCAGCGCTTCCAGATCGGAAGCTTCCACCGTGGCACCAGCCCAGATACGCAGACCTGAAGGTGCATCGCGATAGGCGCCGATATCATAGGCAACGCCTTCCTTGTCGAGCGCGGTGACGATACCCTTGGCAAAAGCGGCCTGCTCGTCGGCAGACAAGGCAGTCACTTCCGGATCGACAATCGTAAGGCAGACGGAAGTGTTTGAACGCGTTTCCGGCTTCACAGCCAGATTGGCAATCCACGGCGTCTTTGCGACAAAACCGTCGAGAACTGCAAAATTCGCATCGGCGCGCGCAACCAGCGCATCGAGACCGCCAAGCGATTTCGCCCATTTCAGCGCATCAAGATAATCTTCCACGCAGAGCATGGACGGCGTATTGATGGTTTCACCGACGAAGATGCCTTCGATCAGCTTGCCGCCCTTGGTCATGCGGAAAATCTTCGGCATCGGCCATGCAGGCTTGTAGCTTTCCAGACGCTCGACAGCACGTGGGCTGAGGATGAGGATGCCGTGTGCGCCCTCGCCGCCCAGAACCTTCTGCCAGGAGAAGGTGACGACATCGAGTTTCGGGAAGTCGAGACGCTGTGCGAAGGCGGCAGAGGTCGCATCGCAGAAGGTCAGACCCTTGCGGTCAGCCGGAATGAAATCGCCATTCGGGACGCGCGCGCCAGACGTGGTGCCGTTCCAGGTGAAAACGACATCGCGGTCGAAATCGACCTGCGAAAAATCGACAATCTCACCGTAAGGCGCTTCGAAGCTGCGAACATCTTCGAGCTTGAGCTGCTTGGTCACATCCGTGACCCAGCCCGAGCCGAAGCTTTCCCACGCCACCATATCGACGCCACGCGCGCCGAGCATGGACCACAGCGCCATCTCGACAGCGCCGGTGTCGGAAGCCGGCACGATACCGATACGGTAATCGGCAGGCACCTGCAGTACTTCGCGGGTAAGGTCGATGGCTTCCTTGAGCTTGGTCTTGCCGATTTTCGCGCGGTGCGAACGGCCAAGCGCCGCATCGACCAGCGCATTCAGCGACCAGCCGGGACGTTTTGCACAGGGACCGGATGAAAAATTAGGATTAGCCGGGCGAACTGCCGGCTTTGCAATCGTCGTCATGTTGTTTCTATCCTCTCAGATAGCACGCGTCTCGTTGGGGAGACGTGGCCCACTTACTGGGATAGCCGAAAGTGCATTTTTCCTCAATACGGCTTTCGGGGAATATTTTCATCAAACCCGCCCGGATTGCTCCAGGCGGGTAGAATTTCATTATCGCGTGACCGTTTGCGTCTCTGATGGTTCTTCTTCCATGCGCGCATAATAGCTTGCGATCAGCGCGCCGGAGATATTGTGCCAGACGCTGAAGACAGCGCTTGGCACGGCCGCCAGCGGCGAGAAATGCGCATTGGCGAGGGCAGCGCCAAGCCCACTGTTCTGCATGCCGACCTCGATGCTGATTGCCTTGCGCTTTGCCAAGGAAAGCCCGGCAAAACGCGCAGCGAAATAGCCAAGCAGCAGACCGCAGCCATTGTGCAGGAACACGACCGCAAAGATCAGCAGGCCGGACTCCGCTATGGCAGCCTTGTTGACCGCGACCACGGCGGCAACGATGAGCACGATACCGATAACCGACACAAGCGGCAGCATGGGGACTGCTGCCTTGACGAGGCCCGGAACCAGTTTCTGCAGGACGAAGCCAAGCGCCAGAGGCACAAGGATCACCTTCACGATGCTGATGAACATGCTCATCGCATCGACCGGCAGATACTGGCTGGCGAAGAACCAGACCAGAAACGGCGTCACGAGTGGCGCCAGCAGTGTGGTGACACTTGTGCAGGCGACGCTCAGCGCCACATCGCCCTTCGACAGATAGGTCATCACGTTGCTGGCCGTTCCGCCGGGGCAGCAACCGACCAGAATGACGCCTGCAGCCACTTCCGGCGACATCGGAATGATGCGCGTCAGCAATACGGCAAGAAGCGGCATGATGATGAATTGAGCCAGCACGCCGATGGCGACATCGAAAGGTCTTTTGGCGACTTCGGCAAAATCCTTGCCGGAAATGGTCAGGCCCATCCCGAACATGATGATGCCGAGCAGGACCACGATCCACGGCGCAAAGACGCTGAATGTAGATGGAAGTACAAAACCCAGAATGGCAAAAACAATGACCCAGACAGCGAATGTCCGGCCTACGAAATCTGAAAATGCTGCAATCGCTTTCATTACCCTCTCCTTTTCAGGAAATGCGTTCAACGCATTCTGTCACCTGTAAGGATTTGGGCCGCATATGAAAACGAAAAATTCGATATAGCTGAAATAATGAATTGCAAAGCGGGCCCGAAGGCCCGCCGCAATTATAGCAGGACGCCAAGGTGCTAACCTATCACGCCCTGAAAATGCCCAATTGCCGCACGGGCTTAACCAAATCTCGATGAGACTTGGTATTACCAGGTCGTAAAGCGCACACCAGCGCGCAACTGATGCGACTGAATATCCTTGTCGCTGAGCGTCAGTCCTGCGGCGCTTGCAATATCCGCACCTTCGATGACCCCATAACGATAGCCGATATCGAGCTTGATGTTGGATGCCACGTCGATGCCCACACCCGCCATCAGCGCCCAGGCGAGACGATAATCATCATCAGTCTTGTAGTCACCATAGGCCGTATTGATGGAATAGCGCACATTGGCGAAGCCGAGGCCCGCACCGAGATAAGGGGTGAAGCCGTAATAATTGCCGAGATCGACATAGGCGTTGGCCATCATGTCCCAGTTGCGAACATCGACGTCCAGATCCTCGAGGTTCTGCTTGGAATAGCCGAGCGTCACGTCGCCGCGCAGATTATCTGTGAACTGATAGCCGACACCGACAGACGCCACGACATTCTTGTCCAGATCATAGCTCTGAGATGCGCTCCACGAAGACGCCTCGGTCTGAACCTTGACCTTGGAGGAGAGATTGTAGCCGATATCGCCACGCAGATACCAACCGGACCCGACCTCGACCGGCTGTTGCACCGGTGCGCCCGGCTCATAGCTGACCATATCGAGATCGGCGGCAAAAGACTGCGATGCGACGCATAATCCGGCCAGCACGGCAGCCGACGAACAGAACGCACGCCATTGCATAGACATGATGAAATCCCCGCTTATGAATGTATCATCACATATGAATGAACATGGTTAAGATCACATAAATATAGGGATATGTTTACTATGATTCTAAACAAATAAGGCCCGGATGACCGGGCCTTATTTGTCTCGGAAATTACTTTTTTACTTGTAAACCGGACCGTCTACGATGGTCGAAACCTGCTGCGGGGCATAGGCTGCGCCTGCACCGCCGAACATGTAACGCAGGCCAACGCGCACATCATGCACATTCATGCCATTGTCGTGGCCGTCGCCGATCCACTGATTGCCCTCGAACATCTTGCCGCCATTGATGTGGCGGTAGCGATAGCCTGCATCTAGCTTGAGGTTCTGCGTGAGATCAACCGACGCACCAGCCATGAGTGCATAGGTAAAGCGCCAGTTGGCAGCGCCTTCCTGCGTGCCACCATAACGAACGTCGTCGAGATCGCCCCACTTCACGCGAGTGCCGCCAATACCGGCGCCGACATAGGGCGTAAAGCCAGCAAAATTGCCAAGATCGACATAGGCATTGGCCAGAATAGAGAGAGCGGAGAACCGGCCGCGCTCATCGGAAGCACAGTTGATATCGCCGTTGCAGGCCGAGCCGTAGGTATGGCCATTGAACTTGGCGCGGGTCATGTAGTCGACCGTCAGATCGGTGCGGAAATAATCCGTCACCTGATAACCGACACCACCGCCCACAAGGAACGACCCCTTCAGATCGCCGTAAAGCGTGTTGCTGCCGAAGGTTGGCGAGCCGCCGCCGCAAGTCGCGCAATTATCGATGGTCGCGTAGTCGGCATCCTTGAACTTGGCCTTGGAGTAACCGATATCGCCGCGCAGATACCAGCCGCCTACGGCAGGCGGAGCGACAACGACTTCCGGAACCTCCGGAACAGGCTCAATGATATCCGCCGCAAGTGCGACAGACGCCACAGCCATCAGGGCAACCGATGCCGCCACACCGGCAAAAAGAGTTTTCGTAAGACTTTTCATATGTCTGCCCCATCGAAGAATCGCGCCGCCGAAAGCGACGGTACGGATGTTTGAGGGGAGACTATTCGGCAAAAGTTAAATACAACTTAACCTTGTTTTTTTACCAAGTTCATTAACGCTTGCTAATTTACAGCAAGTGACCTGACTGTCCCGACGGGCATCGCGAAAACCGCGCTCACTTTCAGGATGCGCTCCAAACAAAAAGGCGCGGGACAAAACCCGCGCCTTTGCTGAAATTGGTCGTGAAGTAATCAGGCGGCAGCGCTGCCTTCGGAGGAGATCACGTCGATGATGTCGTTGACGACCTTTTCCACCAGACCACGATCATCGCCTTCTGCCATGACACGAATAAGCGGCTCCGTGCCGGATGGGCGAATGACCAGACGGCCCTGAACGCCAAGACGCTCGGTTGCCTCGTCGATTGCGCTCTTCACGCGCTTGTTCTCCAGCGGCTTGCCGCCAGCGGTGCGAACATTTTTCAGAAGCTGCGGCACCGGATCGAACTTGCGGCAGACTTCGCTGATCGGCCTGCCCTGTTCCTGCGCAACCGCGAGGATCTGCAGCGCGGAGATCAGGCCGTCGCCCGTCGTCGCAAAATCGGACAGAACAATATGGCCGGACTGCTCGCCGCCGACATTGAAACCATGTTCGCGCATGTGCTCGACCACATAACGGTCACCCACCTTGGTGCGGGCCAGCGTCAGATGGCGGTCGGCAAGGAAGCGCTCAAGTCCAAGATTGGACATGACGGTTGCGACAATGCCACCGCCTTCGAGGCGGTCGGTTGCAGCCCAGCTTTCAGCAATAACAGCCATCAACTGATCGCCATCGATGACAGTGCCATTTTCATCGACCAGCAAGACACGATCCGCATCGCCATCAAGCGCAATGCCAACATCGGCGCGCACTTCGTGAACCTTCTTCATCAGGCCGATCGGATGCGTCGAACCGCAATCCTCGTTGATGTTGATGCCGTTCGGCTCGTTATTGATGGTGATGACTTCAGCACCCAGCTCCCACAGAGCGGCAGGGGCCACCTTGTAGCCAGCGCCATTGGCGCAATCGACGACGACGCGCAGGCCGTTCAGGTCGATATTGCGCGGCAGCGTGCGCTTGGCAAATTCGATATAGCGGTAGATGTCGCCGTCAACGCGCTTGGCGCGGCCGACATCACCATGGCTGGCCAGATAAGAGGTCAGATCACCATCGATCATCGCCTCGATCTTGAGTTCGATCTCGTCGGAAAGCTTGTACCCATCCGGACCGAAAAGCTTGATGCCATTGTCATAGAATGGATTATGCGACGCGGAGATCATGACGCCGATATCGGCGCGCAACGAGCGGCAGAGCATAGCGACGGCAGGCGTCGGGATCGGGCCGAGCAGGAACACATCCATACCGGCAGCAGTGAAACCGGCCACCAGCGCGTTTTCCAGCATATAGCCCGAACGGCGTGTATCCTTGCCGATAACCACGCGCGAGGCCTGCCCCTTGCGACGGAAGATATGACCGACCGCCATGCCGACTTTCATGGCAACTTCCGGTGTCATCGGAAAGCTGTTTGCCTGTCCGCGAATGCCATCGGTTCCAAAATATTTCCGTGTCATCTGTTTCGCCTTACGCTGAGCCATGAACCGCTCTCTATGCCTTCAAATATATGTCGCCCAAAATGATCGGCGAGCAATGGCCGCCGGTTGGCCGACAGCAGATTTTCGCTGTTCTTAACGCAAAAACCCTCACAAATGCAATTTCGCCTTTGGCGGCAAGTTCGACCGTCCCACGTCCAAAGTCGTAATCTGACGCAATATGATGCGCCGAAATCCTTAACGAGCCTTTGCGGCAAGCCCCAACAAAGCCGGATAGCAAGAAAGCCGGGACCAAGCCCGGCTTCCTCTATTCAACTTCGAGCAGCTTACTGCGGCTGTGGCTCCATACCTGGTTCGTTGCCAGGCTCGCTACCCTTGCGCTTGCGCGGGCTTCCTGCCTTCGGCACGCCCGAACCGCGCGACGGCGTATCGTTGCCCTGATCGCGAGATGGCTTGTTGCCTGCAATCAGTTCCTTGATCTCGTCGCCGGAGAGCGTTTCATATTCGAGCAGACCTTCGGCAAGCGCGATCCAATCCTTCTTCTTCTTGGTCAGGATGCGGGTCGCCTCGGCATAGGCCTCGTCGATCAGGCGGCGCACTTCGGCATCGATGATCTGCGCGGTTTCTTCCGAAATATTCTGCGTGCGCGACACCGAATGACCAAGGAAGACTTCTTCCTGATTGTCGCCATAAGCCACACGGCCAAGCTTGTCGGAATAGCCCCACTGGGTGACCATGGACCGGGCAAGCTTGGTTGCCTGCTGGATGTCAGAAGATGCACCGGAAGTGATGTTTTCCTTGCCGAATTTCAGCTCTTCAGCCACACGGCCGCCCATCATGATGGCAAGACGCGACACCATCCAGGTATAGGTGGCCGAATAACGGTCGCCTTCGGGAAGCTGCATCACCATGCCGAGCGCGCGACCGCGCGGAATGATCGTCGCCTTATGGACCGGATCAGCAGCAGGCACATTGATCGCGACGATGGCGTGACCTGCTTCATGATAAGCCGTATTGGCCTTTTCTTCCGGCGTCATGGCGGAGCGGCGTTCCGCGCCCATCATGATCTTGTCCTTGGCGTCTTCGAATTCCTGCATGGTCACAAGGCGCTTGTTGCGGCGTGCGGCCATAAGGGCAGCTTCGTTGACGAGGTTGGCGAGATCGGCACCGGAGAAGCCCGGCGTGCCGCGTGCGACAACCTTGAGATCGACATTGGGTGCGAGCGGCACATTGCGCACATGCACTTTGAGGATCTGTTCGCGACCGACGATATCCGGGTTCGGAACCACAACCTGACGGTCGAAACGGCCCGGACGCAGCAGTGCGGGGTCGAGAACGTCGGGACGGTTGGTCGCCGCAATCAGGATGATCGATTCGTTGGCCTCAAAGCCGTCCATCTCGACCAGAAGCTGGTTGAGCGTCTGTTCGCGTTCATCATTGCCGCCGCCGAGACCAGCGCCGCGATGACGACCGACAGCATCGATTTCGTCGATGAAGATGATGCAAGGCGCGTTCTTCTTGGCCTGTTCGAACATGTCGCGGACACGGCTCGCGCCAACGCCGACGAACATTTCAACAAAGTCCGAACCGGAAATGGTGAAGAACGGCACATTGGCCTCACCCGCAACAGAGCGCGCCAGAAGCGTCTTACCGGTACCGGGAGGGCCAACGAGCAGCACACCGCGCGGAATCTTGCCGCCCAGACGCTGGAACTTCTGCGGATCGCGCAGGAATTCGACGATTTCCTCAAGGTCCTGCTTGGCTTCGTCCACACCGGCAACGTCCTGGAAAGTAACGCGGCCATGCGCTTCCGTCAAAAGCTTGGCCTTCGACTTGCCGAAGCCCATCGCACCGCGCGAACCACCCTGCATCTGGCGCATGAAGAAAATCCACACGCCAAGGATCAGGATCATTGGCAGCCACGACAGGAGAATGCCGATCAGCGAGCTGGAACCATCGGTTTCAGGGCGCGCGGTGATCGCGACGTCCTTGCTTTCAAGGCGCGAAACAAGACCTGTATCGCCCGGCGAATAGGTCTGGAAGGTCGATCCATTGTCAGCAAAAGTACCGCTGATCCGCTGGCCGGTAATCGTGACCGATTTCACGCGACCGTTGGATACGTCGTCAATAAATTGCGAATAGGAAACTTCACGGGAATTGGAGCGCTGACCTGGGCTTTGGAACAGGTTGAACAGCGCGATCAAAAGAAGAGCAATGATCGCCCAAAGGGCGAAGTTGCGATAGTTCGGATTCATATCGGGTCCAATCGATACCACGGCCATTCCGCGGGCACGGAACGATGTTTCGGTCTAACATAGGATCGAAGGATGGCCTTGCCAAGGCGCGTTCGACCCCGCATCCTCGATTCTTCGCACTCTGGTTTACAAAAATTAGGACATTTCCGCGCAGATACGCCCGATGCGGGCTTCCACGGCCTTTGCAAGGTCGAAATCATGCCCCGGCAACACGTGATCGAAGATCGCAAAATGCCGTTCGATATGAATGTCTTGCAGAAAATTCTCGTCTGGCAGGAACGGCAGGGCGAAAAGCCTGCCATCTCGGTAAAGAGCTGGCGAAACCAGCAAGGCCTCACGTCTTCGAGATTCGATTTCGACGTTCTGCGACTTCAGGAAGTCGGCAAGTTCCTGCCGCCCCGGTGCAGCGAGTTCGAAATCCATCTTGCCTTCGTTCAAGAAACGGAACCGGCCGTCCCAGATAATTGGCTTATCCCGCTCAAGACGGAGCTTCGGCAGATTACGCTTTTCACGAAGAAACCGATGCGGTGCACCGTTGTCGCCGCGCTCGATCAGGGCGCCGAATACGGTCAGGCGATGATTGTCATCATCTCCAGACAGAACCCGCTCAATGCGTGAGCGCTCGCTATCGCCCGGCAGGAAACGGCGTCCGCCAGCGATTGCTGCCAGCAATCCGGCGAAGAGCCGTCTCACATTGTCAGGAAGCACTGCATAAAGCTGCGGATCGACCAAGGCATCGGTCACATCAACGCGCAGGCTCGCCGGGTTGCCCAGCGCAGCAATCAAGGCCGCATTGTCCCGTTCACGTGCCGCTCCAGCCTCAGCGATCTGGTCGAGTACAGTCTGCCTGTCTGCCTCCGCAGCGATACCCAGACGAATCCGCGGACGTTCATATTTGGTATTGGCATTGCTGGGATCATCCACCCAGTTGATACCCCTGCCCTGCAATTCATCGCGCAAGGCCTGGCGGGAAACGGAAAGCAGAGGACGGTCAAGTTCGACCGAGCCTTCGAGCCCAAGACCGTCCAGCAACGAGCGCGCCGACATGGCCGCAAGCCCGCGCGCCTCGGCGTGGGCGCTGCGTTCCTTGCGCATCAGAAAGGTTTCGATCTGATCGTCCTGCGTATGGCCGGTGACGATGAAGGCGCCACCTGCATCCCGCGCTGCCTGCACCAGCAGCCGATAGCGCGCCGTGCGCGCAGCAGCAGCAAGCCCGCTTGCCGGTTTGGCGTCGTCCCAGACGAGAATGCGGTGTTCAATCCCGTATTGTCGGCAAAGCAGGCCAACATTCTCGGCTTCGGCCTTCGATTCAGCACGCAACCGATGATCCACCGTCACGGCAATCAGCCGGGGTGGGTTCTGGAGCATGGCCATATAGTCCCGGAGGAGAAAAAGCAGGCCAAGAGAATCGCTGCCGCCAGAAACGGCGGCTATGACGGCACTTGCCTTCTCAAATCCGAATGACTCGAATAATCTGGAAATATTGCTTGGGCTAAGCCCCACGAAATAACTCCGCAATCAGCACTTTGCGCGGCTGCGCTCATCGGCAACGCGCTTCAAAATGGCAGGCGCTGCCTTGGGGTAACGTTCCGGAATCTGCGCGAAGGTCGCACAGGCAACATCGCGATTGTCCATTTTTTCAAGCGTCATGCCGAGCTTGAACATGTTTTCCGGCGCGCGCTTCGAATCGGGATAATCGCGCTGCGTATCGATGAATACCGTCGCCGCTTCCGGATAACGGCCCTGACCGTAAAGCGTTTCCCCCAGCCAGAAGCGTGCTTCCGCCGTGTTGGGGTCCGCCGGATAGCGCTTCACATGCTCGCGAAAACCGGTTTCCGCTGCCTTGTAGTCGCCCGACATCAGATATTGATAGGACGCCTGATAGAGCGAATTGGGATTATCGTCGGTCGGAAGCGATGCGACGGTATCGCCTGCCGTAGCGCCGGGTGCCGCACCCGGCTGCGCCGTGCGTGGTGTGGCATCGAGCGTTTCGCCGATTACATTGCCACTGGCGTCGAACCGGATGGAGCCCAGCGATTGCGGCGGTTCGCCACGTGCCGGTCCGCCCTGAGCGGGCGTATTCGAACCAATAGCCATGGAATCGGCGCCAGAAGACTGGCTGGCCGCAGCCTGCGAAGAAGCGTCATATCCGCCATTCTGTGGAGCGCTTCCGGAAACCCCGCCATCGAGGTTTCCGTTGTTGCCCAAACTGGTGTCTTGACTGGAACCGGCATCGGCGAGCGACGTGTCGCCGCCAGCTTGCTGGACATCCGTATCCGCGCGCTTGCCGGTTTCCAGAAACTGGAAGCGGTTTTCGTTTGCTTCCTGCATCTTCTGCATCTGATCCTGCATTTCGAGGATCTGGAAATTCATGGCTTCAGCACGTGCACTCAATGCATCCGCAATCCCGGCGGGGTTGCCCATGCCCTGCGCACAGAGATCAGCCCCCGGCGATGCTGCAGCAGGAGCTGGCTGAGACGCACCGCTGGAAGCGGGCGAGGTCACGCCGTTCTTCTTTTCCAGTTCTTCAAACCGGAATTCATTGTCTTCCTGCGTCTTTTGCAACTGATTGTCGGTAAACGAAATCTGGGCGTCCACGTCCTCGACCTTGCCGGTCAGGTTGCGCACCAGCTCCTGTTGCAAGCCAGGGCTTTGATAGCCGCCGCCCTGCCCGCCGCCGCTGCCATTATCACGCATGGCGTCGTCGAGAATTGCCGTCGAACCGACGCTGACGCGATTCTGTCCGCCACCACGCCCCTTCTCCAATGCCTGAAAACGCGCTTCGTTGTCGCGCTGGATTTTCAGCATCTTGTCACGAAGCTGCAAGATGCGTGCATAGGACTGGGCGTTTTGATGTGCCAGATTGCAGACCTGCTGCGAAAACTGATCCCCGCCGGGAGCGCCAGCCTGCGCAAGCTGAATTCCCCCTTGCGAGGAAACAGATGCCGCCAGAACCGGAGCACTCACCAAAAGCGGCAGCATGGCAATTGCCAGCGTCACTTTCCTCATTGGTTTCCTCATTCCCTTTTGCCCCTGCTAATTCATCCATCCGATTCACCCATCTAAGTCGGGGTGAACGGGATAATCGAGTACCACGCCTGAACAGGCGCTGAACATGGTTGCCGCATGACGAGAACCGTTCCGGTTGGAACATGGCTCGTTGGAACCGCTCCATCCGTTTTTCCCACTTTCGGGAGACATGCTTCAGCTCCGCTTTTAGAGCATTTCCCGCAAAAGTGCGAAGCGGTTTTGCGTCGGGTAATGCGAAAAGCAAGGGCCTTTTGACGCTCACTATGACAAGTGCGACTTCGGCCAAAGTTTGTCGAAACGACCAATCAGGCGGTCAAAAACGAAAAAAGCGGCTCGAAAGCCGCTTTTCCGTAACACTGTCAGGTGCCCGCAGATTAGCTGCCTGCACCGTTGAGAACGGTGACGGCGCGACGGTTCTGCGACCAGCACGAGTCGGCGTCGCAAACTGCGACCGGACGTTCGTTACCGTAGGAGATGGTGCGCATACGGTTGGTCGGGACGCCACGCGAAGCGAGGAAGTCGCGGGTGGCAGCCGCACGGCGCTGGCCGAGAGCGAGGTTGTATTCACGCGTACCGCGTTCGTCGGCATGACCTTCGACCGTGATCGAGTACTGCGGATAACGCTGCAGCCACTGGGCCTGCTTGGAAAGCGTCTGCTGTGCATCGGCGCGGATCAGCGAAGAATCGAGATCGAAGAAGATGCGGTCGCCGACATTGACCGTGAAGTCCTGCGAGGAACCCGGCGTTGCTGCGCCGCCTGCACCGAGACCCAGATCACCGGCATTGTTCGGAAGGTTCTTCTTGGACGCACAACCGGCAACGGCGAGCGACATGAAAAGGGCAATAGCGATCGGGCTACGTGCAATCGACTGGATACGGCGCATGGGCCGGAGCTCCTTAAGATTTGATGTTCCTGCGTAACCATCCAATAATCATATTGAGGTTAAGACAGGCTCAAGAAGTATGGTTAATATTTTCTTGCGGCCAAGTGCAACCGGCGATTTCCGGCGGCATTTCTGGTTCTAGCCCTTGGGGGCAAAATACGGCAGAAACACGGCTTCACGGCAATGATTGTGGCAATTTAAGCATTTCCAGCAAAAGTGCGAAGCGGTTTTGCGTGAGGATAATGCGACAAAACAAAGAGATAGAGCGATTCCCCGTTTCCGGTTCAACCGGAACCGCTCTATCCAAGAAAAAGGCGCAAAACCGAAGCTTCGCGCCTTCAACTTTGGTAACTTTTCGCAAAAGCCTATTCGAGCAGCGGCGACCAGGCCGGATCGGACGCGAAGTTCGGCGTCTGAATCTGGCGCTCGTTGCGGCCGGTCAGATCGATGGTGAAGAGCTTCGGACCACCTGCACCTGCCGCCTTGCGGAAGAACATCAGAACGCGACCGTTCGGAGCCCAGGTCGGACCTTCGTTGTGGAAGCCCGAGGTCAGCAGGCGTTCGCCCGAACCGTCAGTCTTCATCACACCGATGGAAAACTGGCCCTGCGACTGCTTGGTGAAGGCGATGAGATCGCCGCGCGGGGACCAGACCGGCGTGGAATAGCTGCCATCACCTGCCGAGATACGGCGCGGATTGGAGCCATCGGCACCCATGACATAGAGCTGCGGACGTCCGCCGCGGTCGGATGAGAAGACAATCTGCGATCCGTCCGGTGAATAGGACGCGCTCGTATCGATCGCCTGGCTGTTGGTCAGGCGCGTGGTCGAACGATTGCGCAGGTCCATCGTGTAGATATTGGCGCTGCCGTCGTCCTGAAGCAGGCTCATCACGACCTTCTGGCCATCGGGCGAGAAGCGCGGAGCAATGGTCATGCCGGGGAAGTTGCCGACGAGTTCACGCTGGCCGGTTTCGAGTTGCAGCAGATACACCTTCGGCGAACCGCCTTCGAACGACATATAGGTGACTTCCTGACGGTTCGGCGAGAAACGCGGCGTCAGCGAAATCGCGCGACCATCGGAAATGTAACGCACATTGGCGCCGTCCTGATCCATGATGGCCAGACGCTTCACGCGCTTCTGTGCCGGGCCGGATTCATCGACGAAAACGACGCGCGTATCGAAATAGCCCTTTTCACCGGTCAGGCGCTCATAGATCGCATCGGCGATGATGTGGGCGACGCGGCGCCAGTTGTCCGGCGTGGTGAAGAACTGCTGGCCGATCATCTGCTGGCCACCGAACGTGTCCCACAGGCGGAACTCAGCCTTGAGGCGGCCATCCGGCTGCTTGGTGATGCGGCCGGTGACGAGCGCCTGCGCATTGATGACCTTCCAGTCCTCGAAACGCGGAGCCGCGTCCGGATTGGAGATCTTCTCGATGAAGGCGCCCTTGTCGATAGGCGCGAAAAGACCCGACCGCTCAAGATCAGCCGCAATGACCGAGGTGATATTCGGTCCGAGCTGGTCGGCCGAAAGGAAATCGGTGATGGCGATCGGCAGCGGCTCGATCACACCCTTGTTGATGTTGATTTCCACGACGGCGCGCGCTGGCATGGTGCAGACAAGGCTTGCGGCAATCATACACGCGAAAGCCGAAAAGACCGTCCGGATCTTTGTATTGATGATGCCGATTTTCATGTCTTCTGGGACCTCTTTGTCCTTGGCAAGTAAGTTGGTTGGCGACCGGAAACCCGGTCAGAACATATCGCTCGGGTCGAAGTTGACGATCACTTCCGACCATGAATCATATTTGTCGACTGGCAGATTGTACGGCGCGCAGCGTGCGACAGCGCGCTTGGCGCTCTCGGCTGCTGCACGACCAACACCATCACCGCCGCCGCCCGATGTTACTTCAGGAACGCCCTGAATGGAGCCATCCTGGTTCAGCTTCATCTTGACGGTCACGACCAGTCCCGGCGCGTCAGCCACACCGGCAGGCACGTTCCAGCATTTGGAAATCGCACCGCGCAACGCATCCATTTCACTCTGGCTGAGCTTGGAGCCGCCAGTATTCTTCTTGCCGCCCAGCGATGCCTGATCGGTGGAACGCTTGGCACCGCCGCCTGCCGCCTTCTGCTTGTTCAGAAGGGCTGCAACCTCATCTGCAATCGCGTCTTTCTTCGATTGCGATGTTTGCGAAGCACTCTGCGTCGGCTTCTTCTCTTCCGTCGGCTTGCGATCCGGCGTCTTCGCGGTCTGAGCCTGTGGCGGCTTCGGCTTGGCTTCCGGCGCGGGAACCTTGTCTGGCAGCTTCGGCGTCTGGGCGTCGGGCGATTCAGCCTGCTTTTCGATGGCTTCCGCCACCGGATCAGGCTTCACTTCCTGCTTTTCTGCCGGCTTGGTCTGGACTTCCGTCGCAGGAACCGGCGTCGGCTTCGTCTCCGGCTTCTGTTCCGGTTTCGGATCAGGCTTCGGTTCCGGCTTCTTCACCGGTTCCGGTTGCGCTTTCGGTTCTTCCGCTGCCTCGATTGGCTTCGCCTTTGCGTCAGGCTTCGGCGGCGTCTGGGTATCAATTTCCTGATCGCCAAAATTCTCGGCGTTTGGGACAGTCTGCGGTTTGGTTGTCGGCACGGGAGCCGACTTTTCCTTCATGGGCGCGGTCTTTTCGCCCTGCTGGATTTGCGTCATCGACTCGATCGGTACGATATCGACCGGAAATGATTCCGAATCCTGCACGTCGAAAGCCTTCGGCGAGGAAAACGAAACCACTGCCAGCGCGACCGCAACGGCATGCAAGGCAACAGAAGATGTCAGGCCAGCCTTCATGATGGCGTCAGCTATCCTGCTCCTGGAGGGTCACGAGGCCGATATTCTTGAAACCGGCGGCGGAAATGCGGGCCATGACTTTCATGACGGTGCCGTAATCGGCAGCCTTGTCACCACGCACGAAAATGCGCTCTTCATAGCCTGTCTTGGCGATGGCCTGGAGTTTCGGCACCACTTCTTCGATCGGAATTTCAGTTTCCTGCAGGAATATCTTGCCTTCGCTATTGACCGAAACGGTGATCGGCTGCGTGTCGGCGTTCATGGCCTTGGCCTGGGTGTCGGGCAGATCAATTGGCACGCCAACAGTCAGCAATGGTGCGGAGACCATGAAGATGATGAGGAGAACAAGCATAACGTCGACGAACGGCGTGACGTTGATTTCGCTCATCAATGCTGGTCTGCGACCACGCCTGCGGCGCCCGCCCGACTGCATTCCCTGATTTCCTACCGACATGCCCATTGCAAGATTCCCGAAGGCTGAAATTACACTCGATGCTTGAAGCCGCTTAGTTACGCGGCGTCAGCTTCTCATCAATTTGGCGCGACAGTATGGCGGAAAATTCATCCGCAAAGCCTTCCAGCCGCCCACCGATCTTGCCCGCGTCTGCCGACAGCTTGTTATAGGCAATAACGGCAGGAATAGCGGCGAGAAGACCGATTGCCGTTGCCAGAAGCGCTTCGGCGATACCTGGCGCCACAACGGCAAGACTGGTGTTCTTGGAAGCGGCGATTGCCTGGAACGAGGTCATGATACCGACAACCGTACCAAACAGGCCGATGAAGGGGGCTGCCGAACCGATGGTCGCCAGAAAGCCCAGACGCGAGTCGAGCTTTTCACTTTCACGCGCCAGCGCGACATCCATGGCCTTGTCGATGCGCATCTGGAGGCCGATGGGCGAGCGGGCGCCCTTCTCGAACGATTTCTTCCATTCACGCATCGCAGCCATGAAGATGGACGCCATGCCAGTGGTGCGGCGTTCACCGAGATTGCGATAGAGTTCCTCCAGCGACTGGCCGGACCAGAAGGTCTGCTCGAAGCGATCAATCGCGCGCCGCGCCCGTCCGTAAGCAATCGTCTTGTCCACGATGATAGCCCAGGTCCAGATCGAGGCGAACAGCAGGCCAAGCATAACCAGCTTGACGACCCAGTTCGCCTGCATGAACAGGCCCCAGAGGGTAACATCGGCGGCGGGGGCCGCTAACGCAACATTTTCCATCGATCTACCGTCCTCGAATCCAAACGCCCGGCCACATGACCGGGCGGTATCGCAAATCCGTTACTCAACGTCTGAAAACAGACGCTCCAAACCTGCGCAGCTTTTCATTTGAAGCCGTACCTGCCCGACGAGCGGTCGACACTTCGTTCCGCAACCGCCATTCCCGGATTTCAACTTTAAATCCATCACGCGCTTGTTACGGTTAATTTTGGTGAAAGGAAGGCGCTGCGCTTCATGCCTGCCTCTCCACCGATTCCGTCAGGGTGATTAATGGAATATTATGGTTAAAGATGCGTTAGCATTCGCCCAAATAGGCATATTTGCCGGTAGCGCATCGATTTTCGCATAGAGCATTCCAGCGGAGGCAGTCTGTGGAACCGTATCGGGACTCAGTCCTTGCGGCGGCTGGTAAAGGCTTCCCGCCACTCGTCGGGAATGCGGCGCGGATGGCCTTCTTTGGTTATCATCACGGCCTCTACCTTCGCCTCCGAAAGCAGACGCTCGCCACAGGTAATCTTCTGCGCCATGATAACTCGCGCGCCACGAATTTCGCTGACGCGGGTTTCAATCAGAATAAGGTCGTCCATCTTCGCAGGAGATTTATAATCAATCTCCATGCGGCGAACGACCCAGACCATTTCTTCCCCGAGCGCGCCTTCGGCCAATTCGATATGATGAACGTCTTGCAGGCGCAGGAAATCCGTGCGCCCGCGTTCATAGAATTCCAGATAGCGACCGTGATAGACGAAGCCGGAAAAATCCGTATCGGCATAATAAATGCGCGCATAGAGCAGATGTGCGCCGTCTTTCAGTTCGCCCGATACGGCAGCCTGCGCCAATTGTTCCTGTCGTTCCGTCATTCGTCTTCCATGAAGAGACCGTATTGCGACTGCTGGATGATTTCAGCAGGCGCAGGCAAGCCGAGATGCTGCCATGCGATGGCCGTCAAAACGCGACCGCGCGGCGTGCGCTGCAGGAAACCCTGCTGGATCAGATAGGGTTCGATAATGTCTTCAATTGCGTCACGCGGCTCTGACAGACCGGCAGCGATGGTTTCGATACCGACCGGACCACCGCCGAAATTACGCGCAATGATATTGAGATAGCGCCGGTCAAGCTGATCCAGCCCGCGATTGTCCACTTCAAGACGTGACAGCGCCTCATCGGCGATCTTGCGATCAATGACATCGGCTCCTGCAACCAGCGCGAAATCACGCACGCGGCGCAACAACCGTCCGGCAATACGCGGTGTGCCGCGCGAACGGCGGGCGACTTCCAGCGCACCATCCGGCGAAATACCCATCTGCATGATGCGCGCACCACGCCGCACGATATATTCCAGTTCCTCAACCGTATAGAAATTGAGCCGTGTCGGAATGCCGAAACGGTCCCGCAACGGCGTGGTCAAAAGCCCGAGACGGGTCGTTGCCGCAACGAGCGTGAACTTGGCAAGATCAATCTTCACCGAACGTGCGGCAGGCCCTTCGCCGATGATGAGATCGAGCTGGAAATCCTCCATGGCCGGATAGAGGATTTCTTCCACAGCCGGGCTCAGGCGATGAATTTCATCGATGAACAGAACGTCGCGCTCTTCCAGATTGGTCAGCAGAGCCGCAAGATCGCCCGCTTTGGCAATGACCGGGCCGGATGTAGAGCGGAAATTGACGCCCAGTTCCTTGGCCATGATCTGCGCCAGCGTTGTCTTGCCGAGACCTGGAGGGCCAACGAACAGGACGTGGTCAAGCGCCTCGCCCCGCACTTTGGCGGCCTCGATAAAGACTTTCAGATTGGCGCGCGCAGACGCTTGGCCGACAAAATCGTCAAGCGTCTGCGGGCGCAGCGTATTGTCTTCGTCTACGCGTCTATCGGCATCGATGAGAGGGTTGCGGTCGCTCATGCCTTCCTCCTCGCATGAACATATCGCTCAGGCAAGTAAATCACCGCGACAATTCCTTTAGACCCAGGCGGATGAGCTTGGCCGAATCGGCATTCTCTCCCGCTTCCTTCAGAGCAGCGGCGACGGCATTGGCGGCCTGATCACGCGAATAGCCGAGATTGGAAAGCGCCGACACCGCATCGGCAACCGGCGCCGGAGCAGCGCCCGCGCCAAGTTCCTGCTTGAGCCCGATCGTGCCGCTCGCATCACCGGCAAAGGCAGGCGCCTTGTTCTTGAGTTCGGTCACGATGCGCTCAGCAACCTTCTTGCCGACACCCGGCGCGCGCGAAACCATGGCGATGTCGCGCAATGCGATCGCATTGGCGAGTTCTGATGGAGACAAAGTGCCAAGCACGGCCAGAGCCACTTTCGCGCCAACGCCCTGCACATTCTGCAACAGGCGGAACCATTCGCGCTCAAGCTGATTGGCAAAACCATAAAGGCGGATCATGTCCTCGCGAACATAGGTTTCGATAAACAGGATGGCCGCCTCACCGGCACCACCAAGATTACCCAGCGTCCGTGCCGAACAAAACGCAACATAGCCAACACCATGGACGTCGATGACGGCATGATCCTCGGCAATTTCATCGATCACACCCTTGAGCTTACCGATCATGGCCACCTACGCGATAAGTTGTTGCAACCGGCGCGCACTTGCGATGCTTTGCCGGTGATGCGCATGACAGATGGCGATAGCCAACGCATCGGCAGCATCGCTCGTATCGAACGATGCACGCGGCATCAGGACCTTCACCATCATATGGATTTGCTGCTTTTCACCGTGCCCGACGCCGATTACAGCCTTCTTCACGGCATTCGGCGCGTATTCGGCAACCGGCAGTCCGGCCTGCGCGGGTGCCAGCAACGCAATGCCGCGCGCCTGACCAAGCTTGAGCGTCGCCGTTGCGTCCTTGTTGACGAAGGTGTGTTCGACCGCCGCCTCATGCGGCATATATTCATGCAGGACTTTGGAAAGCCCTTCATGCAACTGGCAGAGGCGTGATGCGAGATCCATCTCGGCATTCGAGGTCACAGTCCCCGAACCGATGAAATGCAGTGAATTGCCCAACGATTCGACAATGCCCCAGCCGGTACGGCGCAGGCCCGGATCGATACCAATGATGCGAATCGTTTCTTTCATAAGCGAACCCTATCCTCAGACGGATTCACTTGACAGTAGAAAAGTGAACAAAAGAGAAACATGCGCCATGAAGGGCGCATATGATCAGTTGTTATGAAGCGCCGAAAGCGGTCTTGAGCAATACGATCTGTTCGGAAACCGGGTTGCCACGCGGAACGCCCTGCAGCGAAACCACTTCACCGTAAACTTCGCGATCCATGCGGCGCACGCGCGCCTGAAGGCGCATGGAACGTTCAACCAGTTCCATGAATGCGGCAGGCAGTTCAGACCAGCCCTGCGCAATTTCGCCCGCCGACGGTGTATCAAGACGCACCTTGGCCTTTTCGGCGGAAACCTGCTGGCGGGTCATTTCACCACTGCGTGCTGCGCGCTGGAGCAACAGCCAGGAAGCAATCTGCATCAGGCGCGTCGTCAGACGCATTGATTCGGCGGCATAGAGCGTCGCAGCCACGCGCGAAAGATTGCGCGCATCCTCACGGCCTTCGCCGTCGAGATAGCTCGCAGCTTCCTCGACCATGTCCATGCCTTCGGCGTAGATCGGCTTGAACGAATCCGAGAAGACCATGCGCTCCGCGAGGCTGATCATATTGCTCGGCATCTGACCCTGTTCGCTAATCACTGCTCTGCCACCTTGCATGACCGCCTGTATCGGCGGCCCATTCCGTTGCCATATACGTCCAGTGGGATTTGCCGGACGGATACGAATAAAACCATTGAACCGCTGTTCGACCATGGGGGAGGCTGAGACGGAACAGCTACGCTAAACAAGTCCACGATAAACTGCACCTTCATGCACTGTCGCGCAAGTTTATGTTTAACATTCGGTTAACATTTTCAGAGGCTTTTGATGAAAGCTTGTAAATAGAACGGATTGGGCAGTCATTCCGTTCCGCGCGCCTGCATGTGAAAATCGATATTTCCTCAACGCGCAGCAAAAAGCGCATAAAAAAAGAGCCGCGATGGCGGCTCTCAGGAGTTTAACAGGGAGGCGTCAAACAGAGTGGCTAAACCACCCGGTAAGAATCCAGCCGAACTGGATGTAAACCATTTAACATTCTTAAGATTAATGAATGGTTAATTTCTGCGCAGCACTGTGGATAATCTCGCGCAAACAGGCGCTTTTCTCTCAAGGAAGAGCCGCCCTGAATGGGCGGCTGATCAGTGGTGAGTGTTAATAACGCTGCATCGCAGGCTTCGAGCTTGAGGCAACCTGGATCTTGACAGGCTCGGCAGCGGGAACAGCGGCTTTTGCCGAAGCGGTTGCGCCCTTCTTGCTCCAACCGATGGTTGGCAGCCATTCAAGATAATAGGCCAGCGCGAACTGCATGACGATGCCGGTTGCAATCAGCAGCGTGTCATAAGGCAGGCCACCAGGATTAACGAGCTTCATCACCTGTGCGACCATTGCCAGCAACGTCCCGGCAATAAAGACCGGCAAGGAATGCTTGCCGAGAATCGCCAGCGGATTATCTGGCGCAGTCCGGGCAATGTTGTTCAGCGTCGGCACAACAGCGATGAGATAGGCAATCGCCAGTACATGCAGCAGGCGCGGGCCAGACAGGAAGGTCTTGTCGAAGCCGGTGAGGACCATTGGCATGCCCATCGATGCATCGATACCCCAGAGCGGGATGCGCACCCATGCCAGCGCCAGCACGAGATAGCCGACGGCAAGGCCTATCAGCAGCGGATGCTTCGGCAGTTCACCACCGCGACGTACATGCATCACGCCCGCAATACCGATCGCGAACAGGAACTGCCACGACAGCGGATTGAGGAACCAGACGCCTTCGGTCGGATAGTTGACCGGCGCAACGTGATAGAGGCCCGACAGGAACCAGACCGTGCCGGAAACACCGAGCATGAGCGGCAGGCTGATGCGCGCCAGCAGAAGCAGGATCGGGGTCAGAACCAGCATCACGGCATACATCGACAGAATGTTGTTATAGCCGAGCTGGTGGCCCATCGTGACGATGCCGAACAGCGCCTCGACCGGATGCTTGACCAGCGGCGCGATGTTGATCTGCGTCAGCAGTTCCGAACGTTTCAGGAAGATGGCCGCAGAGGCGAAAATGGCGATGGTCGCCATGGTCGTCATGATATGCGTTGTATAAAGCACGCCAGCGCGGCGCCACATCTTCAGCGACAGGAGCAGGCGATTGCCGGGAGCGAATTTCGATCCATAGGCCAGCGCCACAGCCATGCCGGAAATGAGCACGAAAGCCTCAGCCGAATCGGAGAAGCCCAGATTCTTGTGCGTGAAATGCTCATAGATTGTGCCGGGCACATGGTTGATGAAGATCGTTAGCAGCGCAAGCGCACGGAAAACGTCGATACGCGTATCGCGCATTTTCGTCGGTTGTGCGGGCAACGCTTCTCTAGCGGTCGCAATGTTCATTTACCAGCCTGCCTATCTTTGAAGGAAAGCGCCGGCACTTGGGATTGCGAGGCTTTCCAATCTTCTTCGTGTCATTCCGGATGGGTAACCGGAACAGTTTCACACGTTCTGCCGGGGCGTTCGGTGCCCGGTCTTGGTGTGGCTTATATACCCGTTAATCCCGGCAGAACCGGGTTGGTTCCGATCAACTTTCGTTCCAGTGGATAACATTATGCCAGCCCGGACAGGCGCAAACCGGAGAGTGTTTCGCCAATGAATACTTGCCGAAGCGCGGTTGCGTCGCATAAATGCGATAAAACAAATAGATAGAGCGCCGTTTCCGTTTCCGGTAAACACAGTGCTTCTATTGCCCGAATTCCATCACGTTTTTCCCGTTAGGCTTGGCTCATGAACACGCCCGCTCACCAGACTGAAATCGAACGCTGCCGCATCGTGCTGGTTGCGCCTCCGCTTGCCGACGGCGCGGCTCTTGCAAAGCTTTTGACGGCTGCGCTCTCGGGCGGTGACGTCGCAAGCGTCATTCTCGACACCGGCGATCTCGACGAAGCCACTTTTCAGGCCATGGCCGAAAAAGTCATCCCCGTCATTCAGGAAAAAGGCGCCGCCGCGCTTATCCTGAATGATACGCGCATCGCGGGCCGGGTCGGGGCAGACGGCATTCATATCGAAGGCAAAGCTGCCGATCTGGCAGATGCCATCGAAAAACATACGCCGAAGATGATTGTCGGCACCGGCAATCTGCGTGACCGCCATGGTGCGATGGAGATCGGCGAATTGCAGCCCGACTATGTCTTTTTCGGCAAGATCGGCGCGGATAACAAGCCGGACGCCCATCCGCGTAACCTGTCGCTGGCCGAATGGTGGTCGCAGATGGTGGAAATTCCCAGCATCGCGCAAGCCGGAAGCACGCTGGAAAGCATCATCCCCGCAGCCGAAACCGGCGCGGATTTCGTTGCGCTCGGTCGGGCGGTCTTCGACGCCGAAGACCCTGCAAAAGCTGTCGCGGAAGCCAACCGGCTTCTCGATGAGAACGCGCCACGCTTTGAAAACTGATCCCTTCATCAAGGTCTTGCCGATGCCTATGAAGAACAAACTTCTTCTCGCTGCAATTCTGACATTCGCGCTGCCGGTCCTGCCTGCTCTGTCAGCAAGCGAGCCGGAGCACGGTCAGAAGGAGAGCCAGCAGGGTAATCACAAGGACAAGAAGGCCGACAAGCCAGTCGGGCCAGCCAAGCCGGTGATGCTGCCGCAACCGGCAACCACCGAACCGATGCCCCACATCGATCCGAGCCGTTTCGGCGACAAGCCCGCGGACGAGGCATTTGGCGCATTTCAACGCGGCCTCTATCTGACCGCTTTCAATCTGGCCAAGCCGCAGGCTGAAAAAGGCGATCCGGCTTCACAGGCGCTCATCGCAGAGATTTATGCACGCGGCCTCGGTATCCCCGCCAATCAGAAACTGGCGGCGGAATGGTACGAGAAGGCGGCCAAAAACGGTGTTGTCGAGGCGCAATTCCGCTATGCGGCACTTCTGCTTCAGGGCACCTACACCACGAAGGACCCGGTCAAGGCCGAGGAGCTGATGAAGAAGGCAGCCGAAGGCGGCAATGCCATGGCGCAGTTCAACTACGGCCAGATGCTGATGGTGAAGACACCCGGCAAGCCGGGCATCGACCTCGCCTTCCCCTTGTTCGAGAAGGCAGCCGAAGCCAAACTGGCCGACGCACAATATGCGCTCAGCCAGATTTATGCCAACGGTACGCCTGCCATTCCGCGTGACGACAAGAAGGCACGGGTCTATCTTCTGCTCGCAGCCGCACAAGGTTACGATACGGCGCAGTTCGATCTCGGCCGCTGGCTGATCGAGGGGCGCGGCGGCGACCGCGACTATGAACAGGGTTTCGGCTGGATGCGTCTTGGTGCCCAGCGCGGCATGGTGATGGCGCAGGCCTGGCTTGCCCGTCTCTATCGCGACGGCATCGGCACCGAAGGCGATCTCGTCAAGGCTGCGGCCTGGTATATTGTTGCCCAACGCGCCGGTTTTCGTTCGCCGGACCTCAACGACATGATGGACGGACTGGCGGACGACCAGATCAAGCAGGCCATAGAAACCGCCAACAATCTGCGCGTTCGCTGATTTTTGGGCGAATTTTCTGGCCCGACCGGCTCTCTTTTCGTGCTCAGGCTTGCGCCAAGCGCCTTTTTATGGTCTTGAGACGCCGATTATCGTGGTTCGAGTATAAGGCAGGTGCGCAATCTCCGGAACAAAACCGGACGGTTGCCTTTTCGTCGTCATGCACCGGACCGCACATGGTTTCACATTTTCATTCCGGATCAAGCTCATGAAGATCAATGGTAACGAAATCCGCCCCGGCAATGTCATCGAACATGCTGGCGGCCTGTGGGTTGCGGTCAAGACCAACGCCGTCAAGCCTGGCAAGGGCGGCGCCTATAATCAGGTCGAACTGAAGAACCTCATCAACGGCACCAAGCTCAACGAACGTTTTCGCGCTGCTGAAACCGTGGAGCGCGTTCGTCTGGAGCAGAAGGATTTCTCGTTCCTCTACGAACAGGGCGAAGCGCTGATCTTCATGGACACCGAATCCTACGAACAGCTTGAGCTGGCCAAGGATTTCGTCGGCGACCGCGCTGCTTTCCTGCAGGACGGCATGATGGTCACGGTCGAACTTTACGAAGAAAAGCCGATCGGCATCCGCCTGCCGGATCAGGTCACGCTTGCCATCACGGAAGCTGATCCGGTCGTCAAGGGCCAGACCGCTGCATCTTCCTACAAGCCGGCTGTGCTTGAAAACGGTATCCGTATCCTCGTTCCGCCGTTCATCGCATCAGGCGAACGCGTGATCGTTGATACCAACGAACTGACCTACGTCAGCCGCGCTTAATACGAAAAACGAGATCTGCGGCGCCCCGTATAGGGCGCTGCATAATCCATGTCGCAAAGATTGCGACCGTTCTTTCTCAGATCGCTCAATTCCCCGACTGTCCGCCAAACATGTTTCTGGCTGGATGTTCGACCTTCTGTTTATGATTAACTGCTTGATCCCCTTCAAAATCCACGCTTCGGGATCGTGCTTACAAGGACAATGAAATGGCCCGCTCAGCCCTTCTCAACGTTATGGTACAGGCCGCTATGAAGGCCGGCCGCAGCCTCGCTCGTGATTTTGGTGAAGTCCAGAATCTCCAGGTTTCTCTTAAGGGCCCAGGCGACTATGTCAGCCAGGCAGACCGCCGCGCCGAACAGATCGTCTATACGGAATTGAGCCGCGCCCGCCCGGATTACGGCTTCCTGATGGAAGAATCCGGCGAGGTTGAATCCAAGGACGGACAGCATCGCTGGCTGGTCGACCCTCTCGACGGCACCACGAATTTCCTGCACGGCATTCCGGTTTTCGCAGTCTCCATCGCTCTCGAGCGTCAGGGACAGATCGTCGCCGGCGTGATCTACAATCCGGCCATGGACGAGCTTTACACCGCAGAACGCGGCGGCGGCGCATTCCTCAATGACCGTCGCCTGCGCGTCGCATCGCGCAACAAGCTGGTTGATTCCGTCATCGGCACCGGCATCCCTCATCTGGGTCGCGGCCATCACGGCCATTATCTGGTCGAACTGCGCAATGTCATGGCCGAAACCGCAGGCATTCGCCGCATGGGCGCCATTGCACTCGACCTCGCCTATGTTGCAGGCGGTCGTCTGGATGGTTTCTGGGAAGATGGCATGCATCCGTGGGATATCGGCGCGGGCATCCTGATGGTTCGCGAGGCTGGCGGCTTTGTCTCGGACAAAAACGGCGGACAGGATATGTTCAGCAACCAGACGATCATTGCTGGCAACGAAGCCATTCACGGCGCACTTCTTAAGACAATCAAGAAGCCGATCTGAAATACTAACACGTTGGCAGAAATTCTGATGTCCGAATAGACATTGAGGCCGAGCGTTTAAGTGCTCGGCCTCTCTTGCAACTCAAATAAAAACTATTATCCGCTAATATATTGCAGCGCCTTACCAACAGCTTCAAATATTTGACCAACAATTCTCAACCAAAACATAATGCCCTCCATTTATTTAAGTGAAGCACAAATATATTATATCAACTTCCGTTTCTTAAAATCGCAACCATTTATTTATTAATTGGCAGCAACAAAGTTAAAAATTAAATCAGTAATACTAAACAATATTCACCACGCCGATGCAGATTTAAACCGTCCGCGGCCAATCGATAAACGTTAGCAAAAACGAAGGCAGATTCTTGTCTCGAAGAGAACGGTGCCCATGGGCAGTATTGCCGTTATTTATCGCTACACATAGGCACAAAGCCTCCGGATTTTCCGTGTAGGCGGATTCCACTACCGCTCGGAATGCAGTAGGCTCCCGATATGGACCCCAATATGGACAAAGCCATGGAGCGCAACGCATGAGCGATTTGAGAGTTTCCCGGGACCGTCTGGACGAGGGACGCGATTATGACCCCTACCGCCTGTCGAGCCCGCGTATTGTCATTCTCACCATGGCGATCTTCCTTATTATTGTAGCATTCCTGGCTGCAATTCTGATGCGGCAGATTCATACGTTCTTCGTTACCAATCCCGGTCTCAACGGTCTTATTCTTGGTGTTCTACTAGTCGGCATCCTGCTGGCCTTCGGACAGGTCCTGCGCCTTCTCCCCGAGATCCGCTGGGTCAACTCATTCCGCGACGGCGACCGTGAAGGCACCACACGCCCGCCTGTCCTGCTCGCACCCATGCGCGCCCTGATCGGCCGCCGCCAGTCGATGGCGCTTTCCACTGCATCCATGCGTTCGATCCTCGATTCCATCGCAACACGCCTCGATGAAAGCCGGGATATATCGCGCTATCTGATCGGACTTTTGGTCTTTCTCGGTCTTCTCGGCACGTTCTGGGGCCTTCTGGAAACGGTTGGTTCCATCGGGCGCACCATTCAGACACTTGATCCGAATTCCGGCGGTACCGGCGACGTTCTCGATGCGCTGAAGGCAGGCTTGCAGGCGCCGCTTTCCGGCATGGGCACGGCTTTCTCGTCATCGCTGTTCGGCCTCTCGGGTTCACTGATCCTTGGCTTCCTCGATCTTCAGGCGGGCCGCGCGCAAAACCGCTTTTATACGGAATTGGAAAACTGGCTTTCTTCAGTCACCGATCTCGGTTCGGATACCGGAGCCGATCAGAATGGCGGCACTGAAGAAATCCGCGTTCTGGCCGACAGGCTGCAGAACCTGCATGGTGGCGATGCTTCCACGCAGCGCACCACGGCAGCGCTGGCCAATCTTGCCGAAGGCATACAGGGCCTTGTCAAGAACATGCGCAGTGAACAGCAGATCATGCGTGACTGGGTGGAAAAGCAGGCCGACGAGCAGAAGGCCATCCGCCAGACGCTCGACCGTCTCACCAAGGCCATCGGCGAGCGTTCGCACGACCGCAAATCCGACCGCTCGGACAAGGCGGAGTAAGCCGCCATGTCCCTCGCCCGCAACCGCCGCTCGCAGAGGCATGTCGATTACTGGCCGGGCTTCGTCGATGCCCTGACGACGCTGCTGCTCGCAATCATGTTCCTGCTCACCGTCTTCGTGCTGGCGCAATTCCTGCTCAGCCGCGAGGTCAACAACAAGGACAGCGTGCTTGCACGCCTCAACAGCCAGATACAGGAATTGACTCAGCTTCTGTCGCTGGAGCGCAGCAATTCGCAGGACATGCAGGACACCATCGCCAATCTGCAGGCTTCGCTGTCCAGCGCGGAAAGTGAGCGTTCGCGTCTGCAAAGCCTTTTGAGCGAAGGCAGTGGCGCAGGTGCCGCAGCCGAAAAACGTGCCGGTGAACTGTCCGAAAGCCTTGATGCCGAAAAGCAGGTCAGCGCCCGCGCGCTCAGTCAGGTGGAACTGCTGAACCAGCAGATTTCAGCGCTTCGCCGCCAGATCGCTGCACTTGAAGATGCGCTCAACGCTTCTGAAAGTCGCGACCGTGAATCGAACGCCAAGATCGCCGATCTCGGGCGCCGCCTGAATGTGGCATTGGCGCAGCGCGTGCAGGAGCTGAACCGCTATCGTTCCGACTTTTTCGGACGCCTGCGCGAAATCCTGTCGGACAAGGAGAATATCCGTATTGTCGGCGACCGCTTCGTTTTCCAGTCGGAAGTTCTTTTCCCAACGGGTTCGGCGGATATCAATCCGGCCGGTCAGGACGAGATGAAGAAACTTGCCGATGCGGTGATCCAGCTCAATCAGGAAATCCCGGATGACATCAACTGGGTACTGCGTGTCGACGGTCACACGGATAATGTGCCTCTGACTGGCACGGGACGCTTCCGCGACAACTGGGAGCTTTCATCAGCTCGCGCAACCGCAGTGGTCAAATTCCTGATCGCCAATGGCGTCCCCGCCAACCGGCTCGTCGCAGCAGGTTTCGGGGAATATCAGCCGCTTGACGCCTCCGACACACCCGATGCCCGATCCAAGAACCGGCGCATCGAGTTGAAGCTGACCGAACGCTAGGAAGAAATGACGGGAGGGCAAAGCCCTCCTGTTTCACTTCGCAGCGAACGCTCCAGCACCTGCCTCGAATTGCAGCTTGGCAAGACGGGCATAGATACCGCCCTTTTCGACAAGGCTTTGATGTGTGCCTTCTTCGACAATATGGCCATGGTCGAGCACGAGAATGCGGTCGGCCTTGAGCACCGTCGCGAGACGGTGCGCGACGACAAGCGTCGTGCGATCAGCCATAAGGCTGTCCAGAGCCTTTTGCACCAGCATCTCACTTTCGGCATCCAGCGCCGATGTCGCTTCGTCAAGAAGAAGGATGGGGGCTGCCCGCAGGATTGCTCGCGCAATGGCGATGCGCTGGCGCTGGCCGCCCGAAAGCGTCACACCGCGTTCACCCACTTCCGTATCATAGCCCTTGTCGAGCGCCATGATGAAATCATGCGCAAGGGCTGCCTTTGCCGCTGCCACAATCTCCTCGTCGCTGGCTCCGGGTCTACCGAAGGCGATGTTTTCCCGCACGCTGGTAGCGAAAATCGCGACGTCCTGCGGCACGGTTGAGATGCGCGCGCGAACGGCTTGCGGATCGGCGTCAGGCAAAGCCACGTCGTCGATCAGTATCTTGCCTGACTGCGGATCGTAATAGCGCATGACAAGCGCGAAGATCGTGCTCTTGCCCGCACCCGAGGGGCCGACAATCGCAACGGTTTCACCGGGCTTCACGGTGAAGCTGATACCGTTGAGCGACGGCGCATCCGGTCGCGTTGGATAGGAGAAATGCACGGAATCAAACACAATCTCGCCGCGTGGTGGCACCGGCATGGCAACAGGCTTCAAAGGCGCGGCAATATCCGGCTGTTCGTCCAGAATTTCGACGAGCCGCTCTGTCGCACCCGCCGCCTGCGCCAGTTCCCCACCCACTTCCGACAAGGCACCGAAGGAACTGCCTGCAAACACCGCGTAAAGCACGAACTGTCCGAGTGTACCGGCAGACATCGTGCCGGCCAGCACATCACGCGAACCGAACCAGAGCACTGCAACAATGCTGGAGAAGATCAGGAAAATTGCAAAGGCAGTCAGGATTGCGCGCGCCTGAATGGAGGAACGCGCTGCCTGGAAGGCTTTTTCCACCGCGCCGCCGAAACGCCCGACCACCATGTTCTCATTGGTGAAGGCCTGCAGCGTACGCATCGCGCCAATCTGTTCACTGGCATAGGCATTGGCCTTCGCCAGCATGTCCTGCGTCATACGGGAACGGCGACGCACCGAGCGTCCAAAGGCAATGAGGGGCACAACGATGATCGGAATGGCGGCAATGACCAGCGCAGAAAGCTTCGGGCTCGTGACAACCATCATCGCCAGTGCGCCGATACCCAGAATCATGTTGCGCAGCGCGACAGAGGCCGTAGCGCCCACCACGGACTTGATCTGCGTCGTGTCGGACGACAGGCGCGAAACGATTTCACCGGACTGCGACCGATCGAAGAATTCCGGTGAGAGCGCCGTCACATGGGAGAAGACCGCATTGCGCAGATCGGCAACCACCCGCTCGCCGAGCGAAATCACGAAGAAATAGCGCAGACCCGACGCCAGCGCGAGGATGAGCGCCAGCAACACGAGCATGCCGAAGTAATTATTGACGAAGATTGCATTCGAACCCGTAAAGCCATGATCGATCATGCGACGCAGCGCAACAGGCACGGCAAGGGTCGTTACAGCGGCCAGCACCAGCGAAAAGAGTGCCCCTGCAACCAGGACCCTATAGGGTGCCAGAAACGGCATCATCCTCTTCAACGGCTTCAGCGAGCGGCGTTTGCGACTTTCTTCTGCAGTCAATTCGTGATTCATATCAATTTCAGTATCCCGGTCGGCCATTCTTGTGTTTGCGCCCTTGTTATTGCCGTGCGCCTGATGTATAGGCTCGCCAACCCTTTTGGAAGCCGTTGCCTATAGGTAATGGGTCTTCATATCTGCCATTGGGCGAAAGTGCCGCAGTTTCGATAGTCAAGGCTGCGCTTTTCACCCCAGACTTTCAGGATTGAGAAGATGAAAGCCAATATCCATCCCGACTACCACACCATCAAGGTCGTGATGACCGATGGCACCGAATACATGACCCGCTCGACCTGGGGCAAGGAAGGCGATACGATGAACCTCGATATCGACCCGACCACCCATCCGGCCTGGACGGGCGGTTCGCAGACCCTGCTTGATCGCGGTGGTCGCGTTACGAAGTTCAAGAACCGTTTCGGCAATCTCGGCATCTAATCCGATATTGCATCTGGTTGAAAAGCCCCGCTCTGGCGGGGTTTTTTATTGCCCAAAATTCGCATCATCAGGACACAAAAAATCCCGGTCAAAACCGGGATTTTTATAAGTAAGCCTGGAGTGGCCGATCAGGCGCTCAGCTTTTCCATCACTTCGTCGCTGACTTCGAAGTTCGTGTAGACGTTCTGCACGTCGTCATCGTCTTCGAGCACGTTGAGAAGCTTGAGAACCGAACGCGCCTTTTCCTCGTCCAGCTCAGTATTGGTCTGCGGCTTCCAGATCGTCTTGATCGATTCGGCTTCACCCAGAGCGGCTTCCAAAGCCTTCGACACTTCGCCGATATCTTCGAACGCGCAGATGATGACGTGTTCTTCTTCACCAGACTGCACATCGTCAGCGCCAGCTTCGATGGCTGCTTCCATGACCTTGTCGGCATCGCCAACGGACGCCTTGTAGACGATTTCGCCGACGCGGTCGAACATGAAGGACACCGAACCGGTTTCGCCCAGTGCACCGCCCGATTTCGTAAAGGCTGCGCGCACATTCGATGCAGTACGATTGCGATTGTCCGTCAGCGCTTCCACGATGACCGATACGCCGCCGGGGCCACGGCCCTCGTAGCGCACTTCATCATAATTTTCGCCGTCATTACCGGCCGCCTTCTTGATGGCGCGCTCGATATTGTCCTTCGGCATGGACTGCGCCTTGGCGTTCTGGATCGCCAGACGCAGGCGCGGGTTCATTGTCGGGTCAGGCAGACCCTGCTTGGCAGCGACGGTGATTTCGCGTCCGAGCTTGGAAAACATTTTCGACCGCACCGCATCCTGACGGCCCTTGCGGTGCATGATATTCTTAAACTGTGAATGGCCGGCCATGGCACCCCTGTTCTGTTTAAAATGCTGTGCACGGAGAAAGCGTCACGCATGAAACAGAGATCAAGCAGAGAAGGGCCACAGGTTGGGCCACAGTGCTTTCCGTGCAGAATGGCGGCGTTATAAGGAATTCAGGCCCATTCGTCCAGCAAAAGCGCCGTCTCCCTCGAATCTCTGTCAATAAAAGCAATATTGCTCGACCCGTCAGGCAAAGCAGATTATCTATAAATTCATGATTCAGCCCGCCCAGAACACTCCCAGCGAAACCATCGCAGCCCGTATCAGCCGCATTCTTGCCGACCGCATCATTGCGGGCGAGATAGAACCCGGCATGAAACTGCGACAGGATCACATTGCCGAAGAATTCGAGACCAGCCATGTGCCGGTGCGCGAAGCATTCCGGCGACTGGAGGCTCAAGGGCTTGCCGTTTCCGAACCCCGGCGCGGCGTCCGGGTCGCATCATTCGACATCGGCGAGATCAGGGAAGTGGCAGAGATGCGGGCCGCTCTGGAAGTTCTGGCGCTGCGCCATGCAGCCCCGCACATCACGCAGGCAACGCTCGATGCCGCCGAACAGGCCACACTGGAAGGCGACAAGTCACGCGATGTCAGAAGCTGGGAAGACGCCAATCGCCGCTTCCATCGGCTCATCCTCGAACCATGCAAGATGCCGCGCCTGCTTGCAGCCATCGACGATCTTCATGCTGCCAGCGCCCGGTTTCTCTTCGCGACCTGGCGGTCGGAATGGGAAACCCGCACCGATCACGACCATCGCGCCATATTGCAGGCGCTGCGCCAGAACGATGTCGAGAGCGCAGTGACCATCCTCGCTCGTCATGTACAATGGATCGGACACCGTCCGGTCAAGACCGCATCGGGCAAGACTCGCGATTCGTTTGCGATTGTCGGTTGATCAGGCGCTTTCACAGATAAGCACCTCTTTTTCATCGTCGCCATTCTGGTCACTCGTGCAGATTTTCATCTGCACAACAGGGTCTCTGCGCGCGGCTCCCACAGCTACGCGCCGTTCTGTTTGTACCGCCTCTTGCGTTTATCGTCAGGAGCTTTAAGAAGATATAGATCGAATCTCAATTTTATCTATAATTTGAGGAAGCTATGACAACCATCACCCAGACGCGCCCATCCTTCAGCCCGCTCAATCTGGAATCCCGCTCCCCTGCGATGCGCCTTGCGGCCGTTGCGCTTGGCACGCTGGTTCTCGCCATCTCGTCGCAGATCGAAGTTCCGATGATTCCGGTTCCGATCACGCTGCAGACCCTGATCGTCCCGCTGATCGGCGCACTCTATGGCTGGCGTCTTGGCATGGCCACGGTTCTGGCCTGGCTCGGCGAAGCCATGCTCGGCCTTCCGGTTCTGGCTGGCGGCGCTGGCGGTCTTCCGCATTTTGCAGGCCCGACCGCAGGCTATCTCGTATCCTTCCCGATCATCGCCGCAATGACAGGCTATCTGGCCGAACGCGGCTGGAATGGTAACCGTGTCGGCTTCGCCTTCGTTTCGTTCCTTATCGCCAATGTGGTCTGTCTTGCTCTTGGCGCAGTCTGGCTGTCCAGCATCATCGGCGTTGAAAAGGCCATTGCCTTCGGCGTGACGCCGTTCCTCGTCGGCGCCCTTGTCAAGTCGGCCCTTGGTGCTGCGATCCTCAAGGCCATCGCCCGCGACGGCAAGGCCTGATCAAACAGGTGACCATACGCCTGCGCGGCCATCACCTCCTTTGCATGCTGACTTATGTCGGCAAAGGCTACAGCCCGGCTTTCGTCGAAAACTACGACAGGATTGCCGGGCGGCTGAGCGAGGGAGAAGATATTCTTCTCGTCGATGGCCCGGACGACATTTGCGCGCCCCTGCTCTGCGGGGGCGATTGCCATTGTTACCAAGCAAGTGTTCGCGAGCGCGACCGGCTGGCATTGGAGGCCGTAGGCGACCTGATCGGCCAGCGCCTTGCTACGCAGAACCGTTTCGGGCTCGACGCAGAGCGGCTTGCCTTAATGCGCGCCGCTTTCGCAGAAGGCACATTACGCAAAGCCTGCGAGCGTTGCGAGTGGTCAAACCTCTGCACGGGAATTGCCACGACGGACCAGTTTCACGGCGTTAAAATAACAAGGCCATCCGTCTCAGGATGAGACGGATGGCCTTGTTGCATATTGCTTTTTGTTACTGATTCTTGCGCTTTCGCCGCGCCAGCATGTTGAGCGCTTCGACCAGCGCCGAAAAGCCCATCGCAGCGTAGATGTAGCCCTTCGGGACGTGGAAGCCGAAACCATCAGCGATCAGCGTCATGCCGATCATCAGCAGGAAGCCCAGCGCCAGCATAACAATGGTCGGGTTCGCCGCGATGAACCGTGACAGCGGGTCGGCTGCAAGCAGCATGACGGTAACAGCTGCGACGACGGCAATGACCATAATGGCGATCTCATCAGTCATGCCGACAGCGGTGATGATCGAATCGACCGAGAAGACCAGATCGAGAATCAGAATCTGCACGATGGCAGCGCCCATGGTGAGCTGAACCGCCTTGCCACCGATATTTTCCTTGCCATCCTCGGGATCAACCGTGTGGTGGATTTCCTTGGTCGCCTTCCAGACAAGAAACAGGCCGCCAGCAATCAGGATGATGTCACGCCAGGAAAAGCCATGGCCGAACGCCTCGAAAATCGGGGCCTTGAGCTGGACGATGATCGAGATGGTGAAAAGAAGCGCCAGACGCAGAATGAGCGCCGCTCCGATCCCGAGGCGACGAGCGCGAGCTTGCTGTGAGGCGGGAAGCTTGTTGGTGAGGATCGAGATGAAGATCAGATTGTCGATACCGAGGACGACTTCCATCGTCACCAGCGTAACCAGCGCGGCCCAGCCGGCGGGGGTCGAAAGAAATCCCAGATACTCGGTAAAAAAAATCCATTGAGTGGCGTCCCCTTGCGAAAAACTCGTTGCAAGGAGATAGGAACGCGAAAAGCCCGTTCAACCGGCAGAAAGCTGCCAGTTCAAAATAGCCACTCGATTGTAGATAACATCATACTTCGAGCTAAAATAAGACGTTATCGCCAGAATGCCGGAATGGTTTCTTCCAGATGCGCACCGATGCGCAAGGGGGCGGCCTTTTCTGCAAGCCCCGTGCGATCCGAAATCTCTATGCCCACGCCGCAGACGGTGGCCGGGCCATTCGCCGCCTCGAAACGCCCTTTCGGCACTTTCGACAGGAAACGATTGAGCGGCTCTTCCTTGTCCATGCCGAGCGAGGAATCGTAATCACCGCACATGCCGGCATCGGACATATAGGCCGTACCATTCCGCAAAATCTGGCAATCGGCGGTCGGGACATGCGTGTGCGTTCCGACAACAGCGCTGGCGCGACCGTCGACAAAATGACCGAAACACTGCTTTTCGCTCGTCGCTTCAGCATGGAAATCGAAGAACACAGCATCGGCCTGCTCGCCAAGCGGACAGGCTTCCAGAATTTTCTCGGCCGCGATAAACGGATCATCAAGATCGGGATGCATGAACACCCGGCCCATGACGTTCGATACCAGAACCCGGGCGCCGTTTTTGGCGATATAAAGCCCCTCGCCTTTTCCGGCCGTGCCTTTCGGGAAGTTTGCCGGGCGCAGAAAACGGTCTTCGCGCTTGGAGAAATCCAGTGCCTCGCGCTGATCCCATACGTGGTTGCCGGTCGTCACGACGTCGGCGCCCGCACGAATGGTATCGTGGAAAATCTCTTCCGTAATGCCAAAACCGCCCGCGGCGTTTTCGCCGTTGACGATTACGAAGTCCAGCTTCAGATCGGAAATCAGCCCCGGCAGTTTTTCATATACCGCGGTGCGGCCCGACCGGCCCACCATATCACCAAGAAAAAGCAATCTCATGAGAATGCCTTATAAACCTGCGCCAAGCGAACGCAAGCCGCTCTCGGTCAGGATCTGATCGAGAGCGATATCGTGCGGCTCATCGGGCACGCGCTCAACTTCCTGACAGTCGAAGGCCATGCCGATCAGAAGCGGCTGCAGGCCGCGCTCCGTGAAACGCGCCAGCGCGCGGTCATAATGTCCTGCACCATAGCCAAGCCGATGCCCGCGCCGGTCGAAGCCTGCGAGCGGCATCAGCATGATCGCCGGATCGACCACCGGTGCATCTTCTCCCGGTCCCATCGTGCCGAAACCCGTCTGACGCAATCTGGCATCGGGCAGATATTCGCGAAAGGCTATCGTTTCCCTATCCAGAACGACGGGGAGACAAAGTCGCGCGCCCTTGGCGCGAAATGCCGATAATAATGGGCGCGGATCAATCTCGGAACGGATCGGCCAATAGCCAGCGATTAACGTGCCTTTGGGCACATCGATTGCCGCCTCGCCCTTGTTCGCGGCCGCCAGAGAAGCCTCGTAGTGAAAGCGCGGATCAAGAGCATCGCGGACCGCCAGAATCTTGCGTCTAAGTTCCTGCTTTTCCAGTCCAGGGCTACGCTCCGTTGCTGTCATTCCAAGCCACTCCCTGATGCCACGTTGCATCATGTAGTGGAACCGCAAAGAGCCAATCCGTCAAGTGATCGCGCCTGCCCCTTGCGCGATCTTCTCTGAACGGTCGCGTATGACCTTCAAAACAACGCCATGGAAGTCGTTCAGGAACAGTTTGCCCCACAGATCACAATAGAAATCAATCGGCGTGGCGATCTGATAATGGGTCGTCAGCGTCAGGCGTGTATGACCATTCGCCACCGGTTCAAGGCGATAATCACCCTGCGCAAGCTTCAGATAGCTGCTGTCGACCTTGATATGCGCTTCCACCTCAGGCGGTATAGAGTCGGGACCAAAGCGGAAATCCCACGCCAGCAGCCGGTTCTCTTCCCATTGCGTGACAATTTCCTGAAAATTGACGCCATGCGTCCACTGCAAGTCCCGCACCGCTCCAACGCCAGTGCCGCTCAACCTTGCATCCACGGGCTGCGGCACGCCAAGCATGCCATGGCTGAATGTCCAGGACAGCTCGTCCGGGCGCACATTGCGGATTTCAACCGTCTGCTGCCAGACCACTTGCGGCGGCGCGGCAATCTCGATCACCGTGGTCACAGCACCATCTTGCGGGGTGTAGGACATCTGTAGTTCGGCTGGCAGAACGAACAGCGGCAGCGCAATCACCAGCGTCGTGCTGCGTCGCGAACGAAACTGCCGGATGATCCATAGGGTCACCGTCGAACCGAGCGCCGAGAACACCATGAAGAACGGAGCGGCCATGGCCACGCAAATTCCGGCTTCATGGAAAAGTATCATGCTGGTGACGACAAGCCCGGCGATGATGGCCCATCCCATACGCACATGCCGCCACAGGCTTTTTTGCGCACGCGGGTCGGAAAGGCTGGAAGCAAGGCTGGCGACTGCCATCGGCAACAGCATCAGGCCAGCAATGACGGGCATCTCATCCACATATTGGCCCGACCAGATCATGACATAAAGCAGAAGACCGTAGACGAAAGCGATGGGTATCGCGACGGCCAGTCTTTCCGATGAATCGGGGGATACTGTTTCAGGGGATTTCATCAAGATGCGCAAATCGTTGGAGTTTTGCGCATGTTTACGAACAAATTGCCCGCTAGATCAAGCTCATAGCTATCCTGCGACAGCCAGAGGAAAAGAAAGCGGCGACCACGACGACCGATGGTAGTGATTGATCCCGGGAACCTACAAAGTAGGTGGGCGCCATATGCGAAAGCCCGCAAGCCTTCACAGGGACAGCTCCCTTAGAGATCAATAAGGCCCCGGGGATGCTGTTACACCTGTCGGGAAGCGCAGTTCGCCACAGGCCAATATAGTACCTGCCCGATGGGAACGCCAGTGGCTTGCACCGGCTTAACAGGAAAACTTTTCAGAAAAATCTGGACTAGGATCAGCTGTTCCGCGGCGCAATGCGCGATGCCACCTGCTCGATGCGCGATGCTACATCCGAAAGCATGCCGGTCAGGGCAGCGTCGTTGCTATCGGCGCGACCAAGCGCTTCATCCCGTGCACGGCGCAGAGTTTCGACTTCGCTCTCCAGACCGTTGATGCGTTTCTGCATCTCGGCCATCTCGTCCATCACCATGATCCCGGCCATGACCGTCAGACGCAGATCGCCGATCTCCCCGAAGGACGTTTTGAGATGCGTGACATATTGATCGAAACGGTCGGCAAGCCCGGACAGGTGCGCTTCCTGTCCTTCGTCGCAAGCCATGCGGTAGGCTTTGCCATCGATGGTAACGGTTACGGTCGCTATGGTAGCCTCCTATCGGTCCAGAACGGCGCGGATTGTCTCCATCGCTGTCACAAGGCGGCGCGAAACTTCGCGATTTGCGGCTTCCAGCCGCTCGGCGCGCGCTTCCGACTGATCGAGTTCCTGGGCGAGACGGCTGCGATCCGCATTCATACGCTGCACCTCCTCCTCGGCCTCGGCGAAGTCGCCTTCCTTGTCCAGCCGCAGATCGACCGCTTGTTCAAGCGTATTGAGTGCCTTTTCCAGCCGTTCCAAGACTTGCCTGAGGGTCGTTTCGGGTGCCATCCATATCCTTTCCAATGCCAATTCGCGGGCTAACTCTGGGCATCGAATCGCACCTGCGGGACGGGCATCTTTGAAAAGATTGTAATAATCACCCGCCCGATAAGCAACAAATGAGGGGCATATCTAAACGTTCATGCACTGTTATCGGTGCAAAAACGGCTTTTCAGTGTTCGTTCTACAGCTTTCCACACAACTCAATCGATTAGTCGCGGACAGTTTATTGCCCAAAAGTCATCGGTTTATTGACTCCTTATACGCAGGTGCTATGTGTCCCGATGCCTTCTGGAGCGTGATCCCGAGACGCATGAAGCCGTTTTGGACGCGGATCGTGCTCAGGCAAAGGCATCGCCGCAACCCCGTTAACCCCTCCCAAGGAAAGACGGCTGAGACCATGACCAATTCCGACAAACAAAACCAGATGGCCAACGCGATCCGCTTCCTCTCTATGGACGCGGTGGAGAAAGCCAATTCGGGCCATCCCGGCCTGCCGATGGGTGCAGCCGATATAGCGACGACGCTCTATACCCGTTTTCTCTCGCATGACCCGCAGAACCCGCATTGGCCCGATCGCGACCGTTTCGTGCTCTCCGCAGGCCACGGCTCGATGCTGCTCTATTCGCTGCTCTATCTTTCGGGCTACGAAGACATCACCATCGACGAGATCAAGAATTTCCGCCAGCTCGGTTCGCGCACAGCAGGCCATCCGGAATATGGTCACGCCGCCGGTATCGAAACAACGACCGGTCCGCTCGGACAGGGCATCGCCAATGCCGTCGGCATGGCGCTTTCCGAACGCATCCTCAATGCACAGTTCGGCGACAGCCTCGTCAACCATTACACCTATGTTATTGCCGGTGACGGCTGCCTCATGGAAGGCATCAGCCAGGAAGCCATCGCGCTTGCCGGTCATCTGAAGCTGAACAAGCTGATCGTGTTCTGGGACGACAACAACATCTCGATCGACGGCCCGGTCACGCTTTCCGACAATACTGACCAGCCTGCCCGTTTCGCCGCTTCCGGCTGGAACACGATGGCTGTCGACGGTCACGACCAGGATGCGATTGCCAAGGCTATCGAACTGGCCAGGGTTTCCGAAAAGCCGACGCTGATCGCCTGCAAGACCACCATCGGCTTCGGTGCGCCGAACAAAGCCGGCACCAACAAGGTACATGGCTCCCCGCTTGGTGCCGAAGAAATTGCAGCAACCCGCAAGGCGCTCGGCTGGAGCGCGGAACCTTTCGTCGTTCCCGCAGAAGTGCTGGACGGCTGGCGCGTTGCCGGTCTGAATGCCGCCAAGAAGCGTCAGGAATGGGAAAAGCGCTTTGCCGCCGCCGACGCGGACACCCGCGCTGAATTCGAGCGCCGGATGCGTGGCGACCTGCCTTCCAACTTCGACGCGACCATCATCGAATACAAAAAGAAGCTTTCCGCCGACAAACCGAAGGTCGCAACCCGCAAGTCTTCGGAAATGGCACTGGAAGTCATCAACGGTGTCGTGCCGGAAACCATCGGCGGTTCTGCCGATCTCACCGGCTCGAACAACACCAAGACGAGCCAGACCAAGGCTATTACGCCGGAAGATTACGGCCAGCGCTACGTCCATTACGGCATCCGTGAACACGGAATGGCAGCAGCCATGAACGGCATGACGCTGCATGGGGGCCTCATCCCCTACGGCGGCACCTTCCTGACTTTCTCGGATTATTGCCGTCCGGCCATGCGTCTTTCCTCGCTGATGGGCATCCGCGTCGTTTACGTGATGACGCACGACTCCATCGGTCTTGGTGAAGACGGCCCGACCCACCAGCCAGTCGAACAGCTTGCCGCCTTGCGCGCCATTCCGAACCACAATGTGTTCCGCCCTGCCGACGCTGTCGAGGCGGCTGAATGCTGGCAGATTGCCTTGCAATCGAAGAAGACGCCGTCAACGATGGCTCTGACCCGCCAGAATCTGCCGACAGTCCGCACCGAGCATCGCGACGAAAACCTTTCGGCTTTCGGCGCCTATGAACTTGCTGCGGCAAGCAAGGATGCCAAGGTGACGATCTTCGCAACCGGCTCGGAAGTGGAAATCGCGCTCAAGGCCCGCGACCTGCTGGAAGGCAAAGGCATTGCCACCCGTGTCGTTTCCGTTCCTTGCTTCGAGCTTTTCGAACATCAGAGCGACGCCTACAAGACGGCGACCATCGGCGACGCGCCGGTAAAGGTTGCCATTGAAGCGGCAATCTCGCTCGGCTGGGAACGCTTCATCGGCGAAAACGGCATATTCATCGGCATGAAGGGCTTCGGCGCTTCGGGCGAGATCAACGATCTCTACAAGCATTTCGGCATCACGGCAGAACATGCCGCCGAAGCTGCGGAGAAGAAGCTCAACGCCGCATGATTTTAAGAACGCCGGCGTCGCAAAAACGCCGGCGTTTGAGTTTCCATTCCGGTTCGGTCGGACGAATCCTGTTCGATTTGTCCGTTCCGGCGGAGTTTTGAAGCACTGCATGTGCAGTACCCTATCGGGAGATTAAGAGAAAATGGCAGTTCGCGTCGCAATTAACGGTTTTGGCCGCATCGGCCGCAACATCCTTCGCGCCATCGTAGAGTCGGGCCGCACCGATATTCAGGTCGTCGCCATCAACGACCTCGGCCCGGTCGAAACCAATGCGCATCTTCTGCGTTATGACAGCGTTCATGGCCGTTTCCCCAAGGAAGTAAAGGTTGCAGGCGACACCATCGACGTCGGCTACGGCCCGATCAAGGTGCATGCCGTCCGCAACCCGGCTGAACTGCCGTGGAAGGAAGAAGGCGTCGACATCGCTCTGGAATGCACCGGCATCTTCACCTCGCGCGACAAGGCAGCACTTCACCTTGAAGCTGGTGCAAAGCGCGTCATCGTTTCGGCTCCTGCCGATGGCGCCGACCTCACCGTCGTTTATGGCGTCAACCACGACAAGCTGACCAAGGACCATCTGGTCATCTCCAACGCTTCGTGCACCACCAACTGCCTTGCACCGGTGGCTCAGGTTCTCAACGATGCCATCGGCATCGAAAAGGGCTTCATGACCACGATCCACTCCTATACGGGCGACCAGCCGACGCTGGACACCATGCATAAGGATCTCTACCGCGCACGCGCAGCAGCCCTTTCCATGATCCCGACCTCGACGGGCGCAGCCAAGGCTGTCGGCCTCGTTCTGCCGGAACTGAAGGGCAAGCTCGATGGCGTCGCCATCCGCGTTCCGACCCCGAACGTCTCGGTCGTGGACCTGACCTTCATCGCCAAGCGCGAAACGACTGTCGATGAAGTCAACAATGCGATCCGTGCAGCCGCCAATGGCCGCCTCAAGGGCATTCTCGGCTACACCGATGAACCGCTCGTCTCGCACGACTTCAACCATGACTCCCATTCCTCGGTCTTCCACACGGACCAGACCAAGGTCATGGAAGGCACCATGGTGCGCATCCTGTCGTGGTACGACAATGAGTGGGGCTTCTCCAGCCGTATGGGCGATACCGCTGTCGCCTTCGGCAAGCTGATCTAAGCTTCTGACCATGTTTCGCGCCCTTCTCCCCACCGTTGCGCGCTGGCGTCCGCTGGAAGGAGAAGGGCTCGAACACCTCAATATCGGCCCTACCGGCCGTACGATCCGTGCCGAAAGCGTGGTGATTGGCGACCGCGGAGGCAAACCCTATGGCGTGCGCTACAGCATCGACTGCAACAGCGCCTGGCATGTCCTCCATTTCCTGATCGAAACCACAGCCGGGCACCGTCTGGAGCTTGTTTCCGACGGCGACGGTCGCTGGAGCACGATGGCTGGCGATGCATTGCCCGAATTCGACGGCTGCATCGATATCGATCTGGCAGGAACGCCCTTCACCAACACGCTGCCCGTCCGCCGCCTTGGCCTCACACCGGAAAGCGGCACCGTTCAGCTCGACATGCTTTACGTGCCGTTCGACAGTTTCCGCCCGCTGCGTGACCAGCAGCGATATACTTGCCTTGAGGAAGGGCGGCGCTATCGCTACGCGGCGGCCGACCGCACCTTCACTGCCGAATTGCCCGTCGATGAGGACGGGCTTGTCACCGACTATCCAACCCTTTTCCGGCGCCTGCCTGTTTGAGCCCCCCTGCTCCACCAGCACCCGAAAGACAGTTCTGGGAGAAAGATCATGAGTTTCCGCACTCTCGACGATGCCGACGTCAAGTCCAAGCGCGTACTGGTCCGCGTTGACCTCAACGTGCCGATGGCGAATGGCGAAGTCACAGACCTGACCCGTATCGAGCGCATCGTTCCGACCATTGCCGAACTTTCCAGGAAAGGCGCAAAGGTCATTCTGCTCGCCCATTTCGGTCGCCCCAAAGGTGTTGCTTCGGACGAAAATTCGCTGACGCATGTCGTGAAGCCGCTCGCCAAGGTTCTGGGACACGGTGTCCATTTTGCCGAAGACTGCATCGGCGACAAGGCCAAGGCCGCCGTCGATGCGCTGAAGGACGGCGATGTCCTGCTTCTGGAAAACACCCGTTTCCACAAGGGCGAGGAAAAGAACGATCCGGAATTCGTCGCGGCTCTGGCAGTCAATGGCGATCTTTATGTAAACGACGCGTTTTCGGCTGCCCACCGCGCCCACGCCTCGACGGAAGGCCTCGCACATGTCCTGCCCGCCTATGCGGGACGCGGCATGCAGGCTGAGCTTGAGGCGCTTGAAAAAGGCCTCGGCAATCCAGCTCGCCCGGTTGTCGCCATAGTCGGCGGCGCAAAGGTTTCGACCAAGCTCGATCTTCTGTCCAACCTGATCGAAAAGGTCGATGCGCTCGTTATTGGCGGCGGCATGGCCAATACTTTCCTGGCAGCGCAGGGACATGATGTCGGCAAATCGCTGTGCGAACACGAGCTGGCCCACACCGCCCGCGAAATCATGGCCAAGGCCGAAACCACCAAATGCGCGATCATCCTGCCGGTCGATGCCGTCGTGGGCTGGCACTTTGCAGCCGACACGCCGAACAAGACCTATGGAGTCGATTCGGTTCCAAGCGACGGCATGATTCTTGATGCCGGAGCGCTTTCGACCGATCTGATCGCCTCGGCCATCGATGATGCGGCTACGCTTATCTGGAACGGTCCGCTCGGTGCGTTCGAACTGCGCCCGTTCGATGCGGCAACAGTCAAGACCGCAAAACACGTCGCGGCCCGCACCAAGGCTGGCAAGCTGGTTTCGGTCGGCGGCGGCGGCGATACGGTCGCAGCGTTGAACCATGCTGGCGTGGCCGACGACTTCACTTACATCTCGACCGCAGGTGGCGCCTTCCTCGAGTGGATGGAAGGCAAGCCCCTCCCCGGCGTCGATGTGCTGAAGAAGTAATGTGATAAACTGCATTCAAATAAGCTCGGCTGCTGCCGGGCTTATTTTTTCGGTGTGAGCTTCAAAAGCCGCCCCGGATTATCATCCTCGACCAGCCAAATGGCACCGTCCGGCCCGACAGCCACATCGCGGATACGGTTTTCCATTTCAAAGCGCTCGGCTTCGTCCGCCTTGCCGTCCTTGTCGATCACGACACGCACCAGCGACATGACCGAAAGCCCTCCGATCAAAGCCGAACCACGCCATTCGGGGAACATGTCTCCCTCGTAAAAGGCAAGCCCCGCCGGAGCGATAACCGGCGTCCAGTACACCAATGGTGGCTCGAATTCCGGACGTGTGCTATGGCGCGGGATCGGCCTGCCGCTATAATTGTCGCCATTGGAAACAACAGGCCACCCATAATTGAGACCGGGTTTGATGAGATTGAACTCGTCACCGCCACGCGGGCCCATCTCGTGCTCCCAGAGCTTTCCATCGGGACCAAAGGCCAGTCCATACGGATTGCGATGGCCGGTCGACCAGGTCAGCGCCCGCACACCTTCTGCATCCGCATGCGGATTATCCTTCGGCACGGAACCATCGAGATTCATACGGAGAATTTTCCCCATTGGAGCCGCATCGTCCTGTGCGGTCGCGGGCAACATGCGGTCGCCAACGGAAAAGAACAGATGCTTGCCGTCCGGCGCGAAAGCAATAATGCCGCCCGGCTGTCCACCGCGAGCCACCGCATCCTGTTTCCAGATCGTGGTCTTTTCCTTCAGCGCTACCTTGCCGTCACCCTCGTCCAGCACAGCGCGCGCCAGAACGACGCTGCTGCCATTCTTCTCCGGTTCGTTATAGGAAAAGTAGACTGCCTTGCTTTTTTCGAAATCCGGTGCAGGCGCAATATCAAGAAGACCGTTCTGGCCGCCAAAGGCGACTTCCGGCACGCCAGCGACAGCAGTTTTGTCACCCGATTGCGTGACGATGAAAATCTTGCCGCCCTTCTCCGTCAATAAAAGTCTGCCATCGGGCAGAAAGGCGATCGCCCATGGCGTATCGAATTCGGCGACCGGGATTGCAGTAAACGGAGCATTTGCTTCAGCCTTCCTGCCACCGGCATTGATGCTCTCAGCCGAAACATCGGGTACCGGCAGGGCAACCATTGATGCGGCCAGAACAAACGGCAAGCTTAAAAGGGCTCGTCGCATATCTCCTCCTCAAATCTGGACAACGGAAAACGGGCGGGGTTTCCTCACTGGTTTCTTACATGGGGTCTGAGACGCGGATATCAAAACGAGTTTCGGGAAAAACCCGAGATAGCCAATCTGACTGCTCTTAAGATAACTTGTCTCATCTAAAACGTTTGAAAAATCTTTCAAACGTTTCAATAACTTGCGCTCGCCATGGTTTTAACCAACACTCCCTCATCGCTTTGATAGAAGGAGCATTGCATATGACTGAACGTCTTGAAGATATTGCGATTGCACTGATGGCAGCAGGAAAAGGTATTCTCGCCGCCGACGAAAGCTCGAGCACCATCAAGAAGCGCTTTGACTCGATCCATCTCGCCTCGACGGAAAACACCCGCCGCGATTATCGCGAGATGTTGTTCCGTTCGGACGACGCGATGAAGTACTATATTTCGGGTGTCATTCTCTATGATGAAACCATAAGGCAGAAGGCCAAGGATGGTACGCCGCTCGTCGACATTATCCGAAAGGCAGGGGCAATTCCGGGTATCAAGGTCGATGCGGGTGCAAAGCCGCTGGCAGGCTTCTATGGTGAAACAATCACAGAGGGGCTCGACAGTCTGCGCGAACGGCTCAACGAATATTATGAGCTTGGCGCACGCTTTGCCAAATGGCGCGCAGTGATTTCCATTTCGGATGGCCTGCCCACATGGGGTGCGGTGAAACAGAATGCACAGGCGCTCGCCCGCTATGCAGCGCTTTGCCAGGAAGCAAACATCGTCCCTATCGTGGAGCCGGAAGTGTTGATGGACGGCCAGCCGGGTGATCACACCATCGACCGTTGTTACGAAGTGACGGAATGGGTTCTCAAGACGGTATTTACGGAACTTTACGATGCTCGCGTCAGGCTCGAAGGCATGATCCTGAAGCCAAACATGGTCATCGACGGCAAAAAGGCACGCAAAGCTTCCGTCGAGGAAGTGGCGGAGAAAACCGTACGCTGTTTCCGCAACACGGTTCCGGCAGCAGTGCCCGGCATCGCATTTCTTTCCGGCGGCCAGACCGGCGAGGAAGCGACAGCCCATCTTTCTGCAATGAATGCGGGCTTCGACATGCCATGGAAGATGACCTTCTCCTATGGCCGTGCCCTTCAGGCGGCAGCGCTGGACGCCTGGGCAGGTAAGGATGAAAACATCGCGGCCGGTCAGCGCGCTTTCGCGCATCGTGCAAAGATGAATGGTCTCGCCGCTACCGGCGGCTGGAAAAAAGACCTCGAAAAGGCAGCCTGACTTGTCTTGAAAAGGAGGGCCCGGCGATTTCAGCCGGGCTTTTTTCAGCCTTCGTGCAGATGGAATCCCACTGCCAGTGCCATGATCAATATGGCGATGACTGCGATCTTCCAGAAATCGCTGCGCCGCTTCAGTCCCGGCAGGCCAAGCGGTTTGATGATGTGCAGTCCCATCAGAAGAACAAGCAGCACAGGCAGGATTTTTGTCACAAATCACCTCTCTGCCTCCTTGTGACGCAGACAGGCCATCGCCGCAAGACACCTGCATCAGACACAGGCGTTTTACCGGCAAGTCTCGTTCTTCATCTTAAGTTTCATGGACGGGTCGCCGTCCAGCGGCGTAAACTGCATGTGGAGGTGACGAAACGCGCATGGAGGAGATTGACCGAAACAGGTCGATTTTGCGCTTTCGTCAGCAGACCAGGTGTTTGTTTTGACGCGCATCTTGTTCCGGAAACCGTTTCACACTTTTCGGGATGCGCTCTAATCACGGCGCAACAACCGCCCCGGCGGCGTTGTGCGTGCTTCTGGGAGGAAGAGCATGACTTCGAAATATGCCGAAACCTATGCCGCATGGCAGACCGATCCTGAACGCTTCTGGGCTGAAGCGGCGCAGGCAATCGACTGGTTCACGCCATGGGATCAGGTTTTTGCGGGCGACGAAGGTGTCTATGGACGTTGGTTCAAGGGTGCTGAGTGCAACACATGTTACAACGCGCTCGACCGCCATGTCGCCAACGGGCGCGGTGAACAGGTGGCGCTCATCTATGAAAGCCCCGTCACCCGCACAGTGCGCAAATTCACTTATCTCGAACTGCTGGAAGAAGTAGAAGCGCTCTCCGCCGTCATGCTCGACAATGGCGTGTCGAAGGGCGACCGCGTTCTCATCTATATGCCGATGGTTCCCGAAGCGGCTGTCGCCATGCTGGCATCAGCCCGTATCGGTGCCGTCCATTCCGTTGTCTTCGGCGGATTTGCCGCCAATGAACTCGCAACCCGCATCGACGACGCCAAGCCAGTGATGATTATCGCCGGTTCCTGCGGCATCGAGCCTACCCGCATCGTGCCTTATCAGGCCATGCTCGATAAAGCGATTTCACTTGCACATCACAAGGTCGATCATTGCATCATATTGCAGCGTGAACAGCATCGGCATGAACCGGTGGCAGGGCGTGACATCGACTATCGCGAGGCCGTCAATGCCGCGCGCGGTCGTCATATCCCCTGCACGCCGGTTGATGCCACCGACCCGCTTTATGTGCTGTACACATCCGGCACGACCGGCGAGCCGAAAGGCGTCGTGCGAGACAATGGCGGACACATGGTGGCGCTCGCCTGGTCCATAAAGAATGTTTTTGGTGTGGAACCCGGACAAGTATGGTGGGCCGCATCCGATGTGGGTTGGGTAGTTGGCCATTCCTACATCGTCTACGCACCGCTGATCCAAGGTGCAACGACTATCCTCTTCGAAGGCAAGCCGATCGGCACGCCCGATGCGGGCACCTATTGGCGCATCATTGCCGAGCATGGCGTGGAAGTGATGTTCACCGCACCTACGGCACTGCGCGCTATCAAGAAAGACGACGCGGACGGCAATTTCGTGCGTCGCTACGACCTTTCGAAGTTCCGCGCCCTTTATCTCGCTGGCGAACGTGCCGATCCAGACACGATCCACTGGGCCGAGAACCTGCTGGGCTGCCCGGTGATCGATCACTGGTGGCAGACAGAAAGCGGCTGGCCGATGGTCGCCAATCCGCTCGGCCTCGGTCTTCTGGAAACCAAATACGGATCGCCTGCTGTCTGCCTTCCGGGTTACGATATCCGCGTGCTGGACGATGAAGGCCACGAAGTCGAGCGCGGCCAACTTGGGAATGTTCTTATCAAGCTGCCGCTACCGCCCGGCTGCCTGCCAACGCTCTGGAATGCCGACGAGCGCTTTCGCAAGGCCTACCTGAACGAGTTCCCCGGTTATTATAAAACTGCAGATGCAGGCTATATGGATGAGGACGGTTATCTCTACATTATGAGCCGCACCGACGACATCATCAATGTCGCTGGCCATCGTCTATCCACGGGGGCGATGGAGGAGGTACTTTCCAGCCATCCCGATGTTGCCGAATGTGCGGTGCTTGGTATTTCGGACCCCGTTAAGGGCCAGGTGCCGTGCGGTTTCCTCGTGCTGAAATCCAACATCGACCGTGAACCGCAAGAGGTCGAGAAGGAATGCGTCAGCATGGTTCGTGACGTCATCGGACCTGTTGCAGCTTTCCGGCTGGCGCTGACCGTCAAGCGTCTGCCCAAGACACGGTCCGGCAAGATTCTGCGCTCAACTATCCAGAAAATCGCCGATGGCGAAGAATGGAAGATGCCGGCTACAATCGATGATCCCGCTATTCTGGAAGAAATCAGCACTGTTCTGCGCGAGCGTCACACCGGCCTCGCCTTTGCCTGATCCTGACGCTATTGACCGGCGGTTTCCGCCGGTCCACTCTCCACGCAAATTGGAGATCGATCATGCAGTTAGAAGGCAAGGTGGCAATCGTCACCGGCGCTGCCCGCGGTATTGGCTATGCCATAGCAAAGCGCTTCCTGATGGATGGCGCAAGCGTAGTCCTATCCGACATCGACAACGCCGCCGCCATGCGCGCAGCCAAGGATCTGGAGCAATTCGGCCCGGTTCGCCATATGGCGGCGGATGTGGGTGACAAGCTCGATGTCCACAATCTCCTCACCTTCACCATCACCAATCTGGGCGAGATCGACATCCTCGTCAACAATGCCGGTATCGTCCATCAGGCGGATTTCCTCGACCTGAAAGAAGAGGATTTTGACCGCGTCATGAGGGTCAATCTCAAAGGTGCTTTTCTGTGTGGGCAGGCAGTCGCCAGACGCATGGTCGAGAGGGTCGAATCGGGCGGTGATCCAGGCACGATCATCAACATGTCGTCGATCAATGCGATCTTCGGTTTGCCGGAGCAACTCGCCTATTCCGTCTCCAAAGGCGGATTGAACCAACTGACACGTACCATGGCAGTAGCGCTCGCTCGTTGGGGAATTCGCGTTAATGCGATTGGTCCTGGCTCCATCGAGACGGACATGCTTTCCGCCGTGAACACAGATACCGATGCCCGCAACAGGATTCTTTCCAGAACGCCGCTCGGTCGCATCGGCCAAACCTCTGAAATTGCTTCGATAGCGTCGTTTCTGGCATCGCGGGATGCAAGCTATGTAACAGGCCAGACCATCTATGCGGACGGTGGGCGCCTGCCGCTGAGCTACACGGCGGCGCCACGCTACAAGGCGTGACGTTGCGATCCTATTATATTAGGACGATAATAAAGTCGGACTTCGCTCCTGACAGAAAGCTGTCAGGAGGGGTGTGCGATACTGCGTATCCAAGGATGAGGGAGATTCACCATGGCACTCGCAATCGCACCATTGATCGCAGTTTTGAAGGAATACAGGCGCAGATATGACGAACGCCGCCGTTTCATTCGCACCGAGCGGGTGATCGGCCGACTGCCGAACGATTTGCGCAAGGATTTGGGCTGGCCGGATCGCTATCTGGAACAGCGCGGCACCAAATACTGCAACGGAGAATAAACCGGAATGCGCCGTGCAGACCGCCTTTTCCAGATTGTTCAGCACCTGCGCGGTGGCAGGCTTGTCACCGCGCGTCAGCTGGCCGAACGGCTGGAAGTCTCCGAACGTACGATCTATCGTGACATTTCCGATCTGCAATCGACAGGCGTTCCCATCGATGGCGAAGCCGGTGTCGGCTATATTCTTCGGCAGGGTTTCGAACTCCCGCCGCTCATGTTCACGCGTGATGAAATCGTCGCTCTTGTCGCCGGAGCGCGTCTCATTCGCGCCTGGGGTGGCGTTTCCATGGCGCGCGGCGCGGAAGAGGCTCTGGTCAAGATCGAAGCCGTCCTGCCCAAGGAAGAGCGCGCCCGCATCACCAGCACTCAAATTCATGCCCCCACGGCCCGTATCAGTATGGATGAGCGCCGCATCATCGACGCGGTGGAACGCGCTGTCGATCATGGCAACGTGCTGAATATCCGCTATCGGGATCTGGAATCGCGCGAAAGCGAGCGTAATATTCGTCCGCTCGGTCTGTGGTTCTGGGGCAAGGTCTGGACGGTTATCGGCTGGTGCGAATTACGCAATGCTTTCCGCACATTCCGGACAGATCGCATTGTTGAGGCCAGCGATGCAGGCCGCCTCTTCCGGGCCGAACGTGGCAAGACACTGGCCGATTTCTACCGCCTCATGGAATTGAGTGAATATAACGCGTTCAAAGACTGAGTACCTCCCAAGACAGAAAGAAAAAGCCCGGCTGACAAAGCCGGGCTTTTTTGCATTTTGGTAAAACGATTTCTCGTCCCGACTATTCTTCTTCGTCTTCGTCCGGCGTCGAGCTCTTGAGCGAAGAGAGCTTGGCAAAGACCTTGTCCGCATCGAGCTCTTCTTCTGCGGGTTGCTCGTCACGATAATCGAAATTCTCGGTCGCGGAAGCTGGCAGCAGGGTGCTATCCGATTCCGGCGCTGCCGGACGGTTGCGGGAGGCGCGTTCGACTTCGATGTCCAGATCGATCTGCGAGCAGAGACCGAGCGTTACCGGGTCCATCGCCGTCAGATTTGCCGAGTTCCAGTGCGAGCGATTGCGAATCTGTTCAATGGTCGACTTGGTCGTACCGATCAGGCGGGAAATCTGCGCGTCCTTCAGTTCAGGATGATTGCGCACCAGCCACAGAATCGCATTCGGGCGATCCTGACGCTTGGAAAGCGGCGTATAACGCGGGCCCTTGCGCTTGGCTTCCGGAACGCGAACCTTCGGCTCGGAAAGCTTCAGGCGATGATATGGATCCTTTTCGCCTTTCGCGATCTCTTCGCGCGAAATCTGACCCGTAATGACCGGGTCCAGACCCTTGATGCCCTGAGAGGCTTCACCGTCGGCAATAGCCTTCACTTCCAGCGGGTGCAGCTTGCAGAAAGCGGCAATCTGGTCAAAAGACAGAGCCGTATTATCGACAAGCCAAACGGCCGTTGCCTTCGGCATAAGAAGCTGGGTGGCCATTAGATATAATCCTTCTGTTCGTCCGCTCCGGTGGCGCGGGACGTGGGCAAAACCACAATTTCCGGGAAATCACGGCCTATATATCGTTTTTTTGTCGCCAGAGCAAGAATGGCTCTGAACGTTAATGCCTGCAAACAAGCAGGGCGGCTTTTGGCCCGGATACTAAGCAATATCGAGTACGATCTTGCCAATATGTCTTCCCTCCTCCATGCGCTCATGCGCACGCCAGGCATCTTTCAGCGAAAAGATCATGTCCATCACCGGGGCGACGCGGCGCTGTGCCAGAAGCGGCCAGACCTTCGCCTCCAGTTCCTGCGCAATGCCAGCCTTGAAGTCGACCGGTCGCGGACGCAGCGTAGAGCCGGTATGGGTCAGACGCTTGGTCATCAATATTGCGAAATTGGCCGTGGCCTTCGCACCGTTGAGAAAAGCGATCTGCACGATGCGGCCATCTTCCGCAGCAGCTTTGTAATTGCGGTCGACATAATCCCCACCGACCATATCGAGAATCACATTGGCCCCTTTGCCCTTGGTCACTTCCTTGACGACCTCGACAAAATCCTCTTGCCCGTAATTGATGGCGTGATCTGCTCCGAGTTTCAGGCAGGCTTCGCATTTTTCCTTCGAGCCCGCAGTTGCAATGACGGTCGCGCCAAATGCCTTTGCAAGCTGGATAGCCGTCGTGCCGATACCCGACGAGCCGCCGTGAACCAGAAAAACCTCGCCCTTCTTCAACCCGCCGCGCTCGAACACATTGTGCCAGACGGTGAAGAAAGTTTCAGGGATCGCTGCCGCTTCGATGTAGCCATAGCCGGAAGGCAAGGGCAGCGCGTTCGTCTCATGCACGATGGCATATTCGGCATAGCCGCCACCGGCCAGCAGTGCGACCACCTGATCGCCCACCTTGAACCGTTTGACGCCGCTGCCGACGACAACAATGTCACCGGCAATCTCCAGACCCGGAATATCCGACGCGCCGGGTGGTGGCGCATATTGACCCTGCCGCTGCAAGACATCTGGCCGGTTGACCCCGGCGGCGCGTACCCGCACCAGAATTTCACCTTCCTTGGGTTCAGGCACCGAGCGTTGAACAGGTCGAAGCATATGGGCTCCGCCCGGTTCAGAAATTTCGATAGCGGTCATCTGTGAAGGCAAGTCGGCCATCATATTTGCAACTCCATTCAGATTTCTGGCCCTACGCATCGTCGCAGAAATGCCTCATGGCGGATGCAAGACGTCACGTTAGGGAAATCGTCATCGATTTTCTCAAATATATATGCGACGATTCAAGGTGTTAAATCTTTTCTGAGCCATCATTGACCACGGAGGACGGCTATGAGCGGTTTCGATGAGGATGTGGTAAAGCCCCGCAGCGGCGTGGCGCTAAGCGAAGAGGAACTATCGCTGCTTTCGGTTATCGAGATCGACCAGCGCATAGCCTTGCTGCAATCCGAAATAGAGCGGTTGAAGACAGAACGCCTCAAGAAGGGTGATAGCCGCGCTGCGGCAGAAGCATTGTTTCGCTAGTGGATTGAATTTGACGTTTGATACCCGTCCGATATTAATCCCGTTTCAAACGTCAAATTTGAAAAATCCGCTAGATTCATAAGGTTACGAGTGGTCTGATTCCGACATTTGCATCCCTCGGATATGAGCGCCGATCAAATGTCGGAATCAGACCACTAGAAACAGCCGGAACCATTTCCGGCGAGACCTTTCGGAACAAAAACATTGATCGCAATAATCGCTCATCAGCCTCAGCACTGATAATTCGGCTTCAGACTTCGGGAATAGTATTTTGCGCATTTACATTCAGGTTCTGGCCCTTCTCTGCGGTACAGCCTTCCTTCTCATCGCTTCGGGACTTCACGGTCTTCTATTGCCGCTGCGCGGCGGTGTGGAAGGCTTCTCAGTGGCATCGCTCGGCATGCTCGGTACCACCTGGGCGGGTGGCTTCGTTGCCGGCTGTCTGTTCGCGCCGCGCCTTGTGCGCCGCGTCGGCCATGTACGGGCATTCGGTTGTTTTGCCGCATCGGCTGCGGTTATCGCTTTGCTTTCCGGCATCTTCGTGGATGCAACCATCTGGGTGATCCTGCGCGCCTTCACCGGCTTTTCGATGGCTGGCGCCTTCATGGTCATAGAAAGCTGGCTGAATGAACGTGCGACCAACGAATCGCGCGGCAAGATTTTCGGCATGTATATGATGGTCAATTACGGGGCCACCATGTCCGGCCAGATGCTCGTGGCAGCCGGAGACGTGCGCTCCGATCATCTGTTCATGATAAGCGGCGTCTTCTTCTGCCTGGCTCTCATTCCAACGGCGATCTCCACAGCCGTCAGCCCCAAGCCGCTGACCGAAGTGCAGCTTGATCTCAAGGCGCTCTATAACAACTCACCTGCAGCTTTCGTAGGTTGTATCCTGATCGGCATTGCCAATGGCGCATGGGGTACGCTCGGAGCTGTCTTCGGCGCGAAATCCGGCATTTCGACCACCGAAATCGCCTTGATGGTCAGTGTCACTATCGCAGCCGGAGCCTTGATGCAGATTCCAATCGGACGCATTTCCGATCTGGTAGACCGACGTTTCGTGCTGGCAAGCGTTGCGGCGCTGGCGGCACTGGTTGGCCTCATTGCCTTTCTCGTCGCTCCGTCCAGCGGCCCCGTCATCATTACGATGACTGGCTGTTATGGCGCGCTCGCCTATGCGCTCTATCCCGTCGCCGTCGCCCACGCCAACGATCACGCAACGTCGGAAAGCTTTGTGAAAGTATCGAGCGGGCTTCTGTTGCTTTACGGCTTCGGCACAATGCTCGGACCGCTGCTGGCGGCTGCGGCCATGGATATTTTCTGGCCGTCCGGCCTCTTCGCCATCACCATGCTCGCGCATATTTCCATCACCGGCTATGCACTGTTCCGTTCACGCAAGCGCGCATCCGTTCCGAAAGAAGAAAAGGATCAGTTCAAGAGCATGCCGTCGGAACGTGGCGCGACACCGGAAGCACTGAACCTTGATCCAAGAGCAGAGACGGAAGGTTGACGGACGCTGAAAATAGCGTCGATAAATGCAGTCGATTAAATAGTTGAATCAATATGTTCGGCGGCTGTGACACAGCCGCCAATACTGAATTTCGGCATCTTCGCTTTGGAATGCAAACTACATTCACGACAAAGAACCTCCAGCTCGTCAGAGCCGTTCGATCTCCAATGTCGATGGTTTGAGACGCCTTATCGAACCGCGATCTAAGCGCGGCTCCCTGTTAGTGACGTGTTACTTGGGATCTCAGTTTTTCGATCTGGTCCTTAAGCATGAGCTTCTTGCGCTTGAGAGATGCAACGTGCAGGTCGTCCATTGCCGGTGACGCTATAGCTTCGGAAATTTCCTGCTCCAGAGCGCCGTGCTTTTTTTCGAGCGTGGCAAGATGGGACTCGATAGCCATCATCAGATCTCCTTTGGTTGATTTCCCTGTTTTACGGAACAGCGCGGACCTCGTTTGCCCGTTTGTCCGCTATCCCGCCATTCAACCTGCATGAACGCCCGGCACACCTCCTGTATTCCGGGCCAGACACGCAGTCCCGGCTGCCAAGGATACGGTATATTTGTCGCCTTCGACAGCCGCCGTCCATGACAGAACCATGACAGTTTGGCATGAGTTTGGTGCAAAGTCGATTTTGTCGTGGTAGCATTTTCCTGACGCGAAAAATGTGATAAAGGCTTCGCCGGAAACGGGCTGACGCCGCACCTTTTTATGGTTTGGCGCGGCCCGTAAAATTATTCAACAGAACGGGGCACCGCATGTCCGATCAGGAACAGGCCGAAATCAGATTGGCCGTCGCACGACTGAAACAGGAACACGCGGACTTCGATGCTGCCATCAACGCCATGATAGCTGTTGGCTGCGACCAATTGCGCGTCCAGCGCATGAAGAAGAAAAAACTCGCAATCAAGGACAAGCTGCAGGAGATGGAAGATCAGGTAATCCCCGACATCATCGCCTAAATGTCCAGAATGATCCATGACAGAGCCGGGGTTCGCCCGGCTTTATCATTTTAATATCACCCTAAACATGCACGAAAGAAGCGGAGCAGGAAGATCAATGAGCGTTACTGCCGATGTCGCCATCATCATGGGAAGCCAGTCCGACTGGGAAACCATGCGCCATGCAGCGGACACACTGGAAGCACTCGGCATTTCCTTCGATGCCCGGATCGTTTCCGCGCATCGCACGCCTGATCGGCTCGTTGCCTTTGCCAAAGGCGCCAAGGCGGAAGGGTTCAAGGTCGTGATTGCGGGTGCGGGCGGCGCAGCTCACCTGCCGGGCATGGCCGCAGCGATGACACCCCTACCTGTCTTCGGCGTTCCGGTTCAGTCCAAGGCGCTCTCGGGTCAGGATTCGCTCCTCTCCATCGTGCAGATGCCAGCCGGCATTCCCGTCGGTACGCTCGCCATCGGTCGGGCCGGCGCGGTCAACGCCGCCCTTCTCGCCGCAGCCGTCCTGGCGCTTTACGATGAAGCTCTTGCAGCCCGCCTTGATGAGTGGCGCACGGCGCAAACGGAAAGTGTGGCTGAGCGCCCTTCGAACGAGGCCTGATATGAACAACTCCTCACGCAATTCTGCGCTCAGGCCCGGTGCAACCATAGGCATCATCGGCGGCGGCCAGCTCGGCAGAATGCTTGCCATGGCCGCAGCACGTCTCGGCTTTGAAACCGTAATCCTGGAACCACAGGCCGATTGCCCGGCGGCACAGGTTGCCAATCGCCAGATCGTCGCTGCTTATGACGACCCGAAAGCGCTTGCCGAACTTGCAGCAGCGTCCGATGTCATTACCTACGAATTCGAGAACGTGCCGGTCAGCGCCGCCGACAAGCTGGCCGAAACCGCTCTGGTCTTTCCTCCCCCGGCAGCGCTCGAAGTCTCACAGGATCGCTTTACCGAAAAGCAGTTTCTCAACTCCAGCGATATCGAGACAGCACCCTGGCGTCTTGTGGACGATGAAGAAACTCTGATTGCAGCTCTGGGTGCCCTTGGCGAGCGTGGCATCCTCAAGACGCGGCGTCTTGGTTATGATGGCAAGGGACAGGTCCGCCTGACGTCACTTGATGAGGCTGAGGCGCATAAGGCAATTCTCGCGATCAATCGTGCCCCGGCAATCCTCGAAGGCTTCGTTGATTTCGAGCGTGAAGTCTCAGTGATCGCAGCACGCGACCGCTCCGGCAATACCGCCATCTTCGATATTGCCGAAAACGTTCACAAGGACGGTATCCTCGCGACTTCGACCGTACCGGCTTCCATCTCCGAAAGCACGGCGGAAGCCGCCCGTAAAGCCGCCACAAAGCTTCTGAATGCGCTTGATTATATCGGCGTGCTCGGACTTGAGTTCTTCGTCCTGAAGGACGGCACGCTTCTGGCAAACGAATTCGCCCCGCGCGTCCATAATTCGGGCCACTGGACCGAAGCAGCTTGCGCTGTGTCGCAGTTTGAACAGCATATCCGCGCCGTAGCCGGATTGCCTCTGGGCAACACGGATCGGCATTCCGATTGCGTGATGGAAAACCTGATCGGTGACGATGTCGAGAAGGTGCCAGCGATTCTCTCCGAAAAGGATGCCGTGCTGCATCTTTACGGTAAAAAGGAAGCACGTCCGGGCCGCAAAATGGGCCATGTGACGCGCATTCACCCCCGCGGGAAATAATGTTCATCGGGAATCCCGTCGATTCCCGATGAATCTTTGCCACCTGCCAAGAATTTCAGCTCCAGTGCCCTGAATCTGCGGCTCAGGAGTTGACATTTGCCTGAAACCTTGTGTATTTCGGCCAACCCTTCGGGCATCTAACAGTGCCTGTAATCAATTGGCGCCTCGAGCGCCTGTTTTTATGAAGCCCCGCGGCATCTGCACGTCAACGGGCCAACAAGACCGGTGATTGACATGAAGATCAAGAACTCGCTTAAAGCGCTCAAGGGCCGTCATCGCGACTGCCAGCTGGTCCGCCGCAAGGGCCGCGTTTACATCATCAATAAGACTGCCCCGCGCTACAAGGCTCGTCAGGGCTAATCTTATTTCTGATTTTGCATTTGACGTTTCGCTGCGCATGGTAAAATCTATGCGCATGCGGAACGTTTTTGCATGTCTGATTTCTTTTTCTGTACTCGCGTTGCTTGGCACGACGGTGCCGCTTGCCTATGCCGAAGTGGCACCCGGCAAAATGCCGCTTACCGCCCCTCTGACACCCGTTCAGACCGGCCCCGACACAGAACAGAAAACTACCCCGGAAAAGCCTGCATCCGATGCAGTCCAGACGCCTGAAGAGCGTCTTGACAAACTCTTTGCCGATCTTCGCCGCACGACGGACGAAGCCAAGGCGCGGCGCATTGCTTCACAGATCAATACGCTGTGGTCACAGTCCGGCAGCGCAACAGTCGATCTCCTGATGCAATGGGCCAACACAGCGATGCTGGAGCGGCGCTATCCTTCGGCAATCGACTTCCTGAATGAGGCGATCGCGCTCGACCCGGAATATGCCGAGGCCTGGAACCGCCGCGCTACGGTCTATTTCCTGCAAAAAGACTATGCCCATGCCATGTACGACATCAATCGTACGCTGGAGCTGGAACCGCGCCATTATGGCGCCCTTACCGGCATGGCGGCCATCTTGCGCCTGCGCGGCCTCAAGGAACAGGCGCTGAAAGCCTATGAGCAGGCTCTCATCGTCTATCCGATGATGCGCGACGCGCAGAAGAACTTCAACGATCTGGCCGACGAACTGACGGATACGCGGACTTAGAGCGGTTCCTATTTTTACAGAATCGTCGAAACCGCTCTAACTATTTGTTTTATCGCGTTATCCCACGCAAAACCGTTTCACACTTTTGCGGGAAATGCTCTAGAAGCCTATTCCAGCAAACGCGGAGTCGCTGAAGCCGCTTCACATTTGCTGCTCCCTCGCAGTTCATCATTATCCAAAACGAAAAACGCGCTCCAAAGGAGCGCGTTTCTTTAGATGCTGTCTGCCATAACGGGATGAGATTCCGGCTGTGGCGAGCCGGAATCGAAGATGGGCGCTTTAGCGACCAAACTGGTGGAGTTTGGGAACCGGCGCGGAATGTACTTCCACGCATAGTCCCGAAAAGTTGCAGGCTTTTCGGATTAGACTTTGCGTCAAAGAATGCACATGAGCACCGGAAGCGCAAAACAACGCCATCTGCAGGCCGTCACGGCTGGAATATCTCCAGTTTAGATGCCTGACTTCCCGTCGGGTCCAATATAGGCGATGCGCAACATGTTGGTCGCGCCAGGCGTACCGAATGGGACACCGGCGGTAATGATGACGCGGTCGCCGGCCTTGCCGAACTCCTCGTGGAAAACGATTTCACAGGCATGATTGACCATGTCTTCAAGATCGTGCGCATCGGCAGTCACCACGCAATGTAAGCCCCAGACGAGCGACAGCTTGCGTGCGGTATCGACGACCGGCGACAGAGCGATGATCGGCGTGCGCGGACGCTCGCGGGCGGCGCGCAGACCGGTCGTACCGGAAGCAGTGTAGGTGACGATGGCCGAAAGCTTCAGCGTCTCTGCGATCTGACGAGCAGCAAGCGAAATCGCGTCGGCACCTGTTGGTTCTGGCGCGGCACGCTGCGCATCGATGATGGTCGAATAAGTCGGTTCCCTTTCAACCTGCTCGGCAATGCGGTTCATGGTGGCAACGGCTTCGACCGGATACTGACCCGAGGCCGATTCTGCCGAAAGCATGATCGCATCAGCGCCTTCGAACACAGCCGTTGCAACGTCGGACACTTCTGCGCGGGTTGGGACTGGCGCCGTAATCATTGATTCCAGCATCTGCGTCGCGACAACAACCGGCTTGCCAGCGCGGCGCGCCTTGCGGGTAATCTGCTTCTGAATGCCCGGAACGCTTTCGAGCGGCACTTCAACGCCAAGATCGCCGCGCGCGACCATCAATGCGTCGGAAAGCTCGATGATTTCATCGAGACGCGTCACAGCCTGCGGCTTCTCGATCTTCGACATCAGGCCGACCTTGCCGCGCGAAACCTTGCGCACTTCGGCCAGATCTTCCGGACGCTGGATGAAGGAAAGCGCAACCCAGTCGATTTCTTCCTTCAGGACGGCGTCGAGATCCCTGCGGTCCTTCTCCGTCAGCGCGCCGACGCCAAGCGTCGTATCAGGCAGGCTGACGCCCTTGCGGTCCGAAATGCGCGTTCCGGAAACCACCTTGCAGCGGATCGACTTGCCGTCGCTCGCCTCGGCGACCAGATGCAGCTTGCCATCGTCGATCAGCAGACGATGACCCGGCTCGACAGCTTCAAGAATTTCCGGATGCGGAAGATAGACGCGATGTTCATCGCCGGGCGCTTCGTTGTTGTCGAGGGTGAAGGTCTGGCCGGGAACGAGATCGGCCTTACCGTCCTTGAACTTGCCAACACGCAGCTTCGGGCCCTGAAGATCGGCCAGAATGCCGATCGGACGGCCCAGTTCCTTTTCCACATTGCGGATGCGCTTGACGAGGGTGCGCATCAGATCATGGTCGGCATGACTCATATTGATGCGGAACACATCCGCGCCTGCCTCAAACAGCTTACGGATGACGGCTTCCTCACCCGACGCCGGACCTAGCGTGGCGAGAATCTTGACCTTGCGGTTGCGCTTCATTGACTATTCGTTCCTGTAACAGTGGGGTTTTCTGTCGGCGTTTCATCGGTGAGCTGAACCATCCAGCTCGATTGTTCCCCGGTGTCGTATTCCTGGAAGCCGTTGCGCTGGAAACCCCGCGCAAAGCAATCCTGGACGCCAGTAATACGGAATTCTTTCTCTGCCACGCACATATTGACCTTGCCCTCCCAGCGTCCGCCGCCCTGAGCATCTTCCGCATAGAGGTAATAATAGCGTGAGGTCAGCGGCCCCTCGATAAGGGTCTTGCAGCTTGATCCGTCGATGTGCCACCAGCCTTCGGTCACCCAGCCGGTCTTGGCTCTGTAGCCGATGGACACGCCCACAAGGTTCTGGGTTGCATTGCATACGCGGAAATCCGCACGAGCCTCTATGGATGTCATGCCCAGCGCAGTCATCAGCACACCGGCAAACAAAACTAGAGATAGTGGAAGTCGCATACGCAGAACCCCTTCAGCCCGCTATCGGTTTTATCGAACAATTTATATTGCACAGGGAAATCCCATCTCGGGCAAATCCCATTTCGGGTCGCTCTCTTTTCGGCAGTTTCGCCTTTGATGTCAACGCAATCCCATTGAGAACAGGTCGTCTTCATTAAAGAATGATCGTTGCAATCCGGGCTTTCTCATGACAGACCTGAAACAGCTTCCCGCACAACACAGAAATAATCCCCTTATTTAGCCTCGGATTTCGCTCTATGCCGCTTCAATCCGGATCAACCGCTTCGTCGCCGTTCTCGCCAGCGCATAGTGTCGACGGCGATTTCAGTCTCGGCCTGCTCCTGACCGCCGACCACGCACGGCGCGATGTTCCAGCCGAATATGGCACACTTGGTTTGCAGACAAGTGAATTCGACCGGCACATCGCCTATGATATCGGCGTCGAGAATCTGACCCTCAAACTTGCAAGCCGTCTGAACGCGCCTGCGGTCCTCGGCGGGTTTTCACGACTGCTGATCGATCCCAATCGCGGCGAAGACGACCCGACGCTTATCATGCAATTGTCCGATGGTGCGGTTATTTCCGGCAACTACCCTATGTCGGCAGGCGAACGCGAAGAACGGCTCGAACGCTTCTATCGCCCCTATCACGACACAGTCGCACGTGCGAGCGAGCGCACAGCGGCTGAAAGCAAGGCAGCGCCTTTCATTGTTTCGATCCATTCCTTCACGCCGCGCTGGAAGGAAAAGGTCCGCCCCTGGCAGATCGGCCTTCTCTGGGACAAGGACGACCGCGCCGTAAAGCCGCTTTTGTCGTTGCTGCGCGAAAACGCTGATCTGACGGTTGGCGATAATGAACCTTATGACGGCGCCCTCAAGAACGACGCCATGTACCGCCATGCGACGACTAAGGGCTTCGCCCATGTCCTGATCGAGGTGCGACAGGACCTGATTGCCGATGACAAGGGTGCAGATGAATGGGCCGACAGGCTGGCGCCGATGATCGCGCACATCAACACCTTGCCCGGCATTCATGCGGTCCAGCATTTCGGCTCGCGTGCTGATCGCCGTGAGTAACAGGCCTGTCAGGAGAGGCTTTACCCGCTATCCACAGGGCTTGACCCGCCAAATCGGGTCGTGCATCGAAAAAAGCTCTTAATTTTGCCTGCGACTCGCGGGAAAAACGGTCCAGACTTTCGATAAGCGGTTTTCGCGCAATGCGTGTCCGCATCATCACAGACTTTGAATTGGAGAACTCCTCGTGAGCGACGACATTACCAGCGAAGCCCAAACCATTGCTGTCGGCCAGTTGCGCGCTTTCATCGAGCGCATCGAGCGCCTGGAAGAAGAAAAAAAGACCATCGCCGACGATATCAAGGAAGTTTACGCGGAATTGAAGGGTTCAGGGTTTGACAGCAAGGTCGTGAGGACCATTATTCGTCTGCGTAAAAAAGAAGACCATGAACGTCAGGAAGAAGAAGCCATGCTGCAGCTTTATATGGATGCACTTGGCATGGGCTGATTTCGGCTCTTCCCGAAGCCTTCCTTCTTCCTGAAATCGAAACCCGACGGATCGCCCGCGATTCGTATTCAGAGGAAGGGGATAGGGTCTATGGAGTTCAGGAAGCTCGGACGTACCGAACTCAATGTTTCGCCGCTTTGCTTCGGCGGCAATGTATTTGGATGGACGGTCGATGAAGCGACATCATTCTCGCTTCTCGACCGTTTCGTTGATGCCGGATTCAATTTCATCGACACGGCGGATGCCTATTCCGCCTGGGCGCCCGGAAATGTGGGCGGCGAATCCGAAACCATTATCGGCAACTGGCTGAAATCCCGCGGCCTGCGCGACAAGGTGGTTATCGCGACCAAGGTGGGCTCGGAAATGGGGCCTGACGAAAAAGGCCTCTCGCCCGCTTATATCCGCAAAGCCGTCGACGCCTCTCTCAAGCGACTGCAAACCGACTATATCGATCTCTATCAGTCCCATTGGGATGATCCTGAAACACCGTTCGAAGATGTGCTCGGCACCTATAAAGAGCTGATCGACGCCGGGAAAGTACGCGCCATCGGTGCGTCCAATCTCACACCTGAACGGCTGACAGAGGCGCTTGACGTCGCCCGGACCAATAATCTGCCGCGCTATGAAAGCCTGCAACCGCTCTATAATCTTTATGATCGCGCTGATTTCGAAAATGGGCTGGAGAAAATCTGCCGTGAAAACGAGCTCGGCGTTATTTCCTATTATTCGCTGGCAGCAGGGTTCCTGACCGGCAAGTATCGTTCCGCTGACGATCTTGGACAAAGCGCACGCGGCAAATCGGTCGAAAAATATCTGACGGATCGTGGCTCGCGGATCATTGCTGCACTCGATGACGTTGCACGCAATCTCGATGTCACGCCTGCGCAGGTTGCAATTGCATGGCTCATCGCACAGCCGTCGATCACAGCCCCTATCGCCAGCGCCACACGCTCGGCCCAGCTCGGCGACCTGATCGCTGCAGCCGAACTGAAACTCAACGACGATGAAATCGCCTTGCTGAACAAGGCGAGCAGTTAAGTTCGAAGATTATGTCGAAGGGTGCCTTACCCTTCGATTTCCTCGCGCAACATTTCCAGCTCCAGCCATTCTTCTTCCATGGCCGCATTTTCAGCGCGTTTCTTCTCCAGAAGATCGGCAGTCTTGGCAAAAAGCGTCGGGTCCTTGGCATAAAGCTGCGGATCGGCAAGCTTGCCTTCCAGCACTGCGATTTCCTTCGAGAGAGCATCCATCTTGCCCGGCAGGGTTTCGAGCGCAAATTTCTGCTTGTAGGAAAGCTTGCGCTTTTCCTCACGCTTCGGCTGCGAAGTGTCCTCTTCCGACTTCTCGTCACTTCGGCTTCCTGACACCTTGACCGAGCGCCGGTTCAAAGCCTGCTCCTTGCGCTGCGCCATCATGTCGGCATAACCGCCCGCATATTCGAGCCATCGCCCGTCACCTTCCGGCGCGATCACAGAGGTCACCGTGCGGTCGAGAAAATCGCGATCATGGCTGACCAGAATAACCGTGCCCGGAAAACCTGCGACCAACTCCTGCAACAGATCCAGCGTTTCCATGTCGAGATCGTTGGTCGGCTCGTCGAGGATCAGCAGGTTGGCGGGGCGAGCCAGCACGCGGGCCAGCATCAAACGCGCCCTTTCGCCACCGGAAAGTTCGCGAATGGGCGTGCGCGCCTGCTCAGGCTGGAACAGAAAGTCCTTCATATAGGACACAACATGCCGCTGCTCGCCGTTGACCACGAGGCTTTCGCCGCGCCCATCCGTCAGATAATGCGTCAGTGTCTCATCCAGATTGAGGCTTTCGCGCTTCTGGTCGAGTTCGGCCATTTCGAGATTAACACCAAGCCGCAAGGTTCCGGAATCCGGCGCAAGCTTGCCTGTCAAAAGCGACAGAAGCGTCGTCTTTCCGGCACCGTTGGGTCCAACGAGACCGATACGGTCACCGCGCTGCACACGGATCGAAAAATCCTTGACCAGCACGCGCTCGCCATAGGCCTTATCCAGCCCCTTGGCTTCAATCACCAGCTTGCCGGACTCCTTGGCATCGCTTGCCGCCAGCACCGCCGTCCCTTGTGCCTTGCGATGATTGCGAAAATCGGCACGCATGGAATGCAGTTCGCCGAGGCGGCGCATATTGCGCTTGCGCCGGGCGGTAACACCGTAGCGCAGCCAATGCTCCTCGCGCGCGATCTGGCGCCCGAGCTTGTGATGGTCACGCTCTTCCTCTTCCAGCACCTTGTCGCGCCATTCCTCGAAATGGCCAAAGCCCTGCTCCAGACGACGCGTGATGCCACGATCCAGCCAGACCGTCGCTCGGCTGACATTCTCCAGAAAGCGGCGGTCATGCGAGATCAAAACAATGGCGGAGCGAATCTGGCGCAGTTCGCTTTCCAGCCATTCGATGGTGGTCAGATCCAGATGGTTGGTCGGCTCGTCCAGCAGCAGAACGTCGGGCTGCGGTGCAATCACCCGCGCCAGAGCGGCACGCCGCGCCTCGCCACCGGACAGATGATCCGGCTTTTCTTCTCCCGTCAGTCCTAGATGCTCGAGAAGATAGGTCACACGATGCGGGTCGTCGGCAGGTCCCAGCCCCGCTTCCACATAGGCGCGGACATTGGCAAAGCCATCCATATCCGGCACCTGCGGCAGATAGCGGATAGTTGCGCCCGGATGTTTGAAAACCTCGCCCGATGTCGCTTCCACCATACCGGCTGCAATCTTGAGCAGGGTGGATTTACCCGAACCGTTGCGCCCGACGAGTGCGATGCGGTCGCCTTCGCTCACCGAGAGGGCGGCATCCTCCAGAAGCGGCGTGCCTCCAAAGGTGAGCTTGATCTGGTCGAGGCGAAGGAGTGGTGGTGCCATGGTTCTTTTCGATAAACAGGGTTTAAAATTCCGCCCTGCTTGTCCGCGACAAAAGCCGTTCTGTCAAATGGTACGGCACGAAAGACCCGTGAAAAACAAACAGGCCGGGTTTCCCCGACCTGTCAGCAAACTTATTTATCCAGCTATTGCTGGCCCAGTCATTACTGGCCCAATGTTACTGGCCCAATGCTTACTGGCAAGGCGCTTCGTAGACGCGGCCATACGGATCGCGGTAACGGCAGTACTGCGTTCCGTTGCGCGTCTGGGCTGCACCAAGGAGCGTACCGGCAACGCCGCCGATAGCAGCGCCAGCAAGAGCACCACGGCCATTGCCGCCGATTGCGCCACCGGCGAGAGCGCCGAGTGCTGCGCCACCAACGCCATAACCGGCCGTGCGCTGTTCATTCGTCGTGCATGCAGCCGTCGAGAACGCAAGCACGCCAGCAACAGCAATCATCGTAAGACGTGATTTCATTGAAACATCTCCTACAAGAGTTGAACTAATCACCGACTTTGCGTCCCCAATTTCGGCGTAAAGCAGATGACACCCGCTTGGCCCATTTACAATACGTTTCGCCTGCCAGCGTCAAGCTCTTTCGATTGATAAGGTTAGCGGCCTCAGCGCGGTGTTTCCTCCATCGCCAAGTTGGCGATAAGTATCGCCAATCCAGAATGCGCAGTAACACGAAGTGTTCCACGAACAACATTGGAAACCGTCCATGAAGAGCCGAAGGGCAGTGTCACATTATCTAACGGCCACTCCGCATTTGTGATCGAAAGGCCTTCGACAGTGTTGAAATTAATCACACTGAACGGCGTTCCGTCGGGAAAGTCATAGACATAATCTCCCGGCGGCAGAGGCCACGCCTCCTCGTAGCCACTGGACAGAAGCACGTTCCGCCCTTTTGCCGCCTGCGCTGTCGCCATGGTCAGGTGCAGCAGCGTGTGATCAGTACGCTGCCCGCCGAAAGCTCCACAGAGGATCACCCGATCCGCACCCCGCATATAGGCTTCCTCGAAGGCCAGTTCTCCGTCCGTCATGTCCTTGGCGGCAGGGAACGTCTTTTGCGGCACATGTCCATATTGCACGCGAAGCTCTGCAGAGGTCGAATCGAAATCGCCGAGCCAGAGTTCCGGTTCGACACCAAGCGCCGCAGCATGCCTGATCCCGCTATCGGCAGCGAGAATACGCGCACCTGCTATTTGGCGCTTCAGGCGATCAGTCACGACCAGATCGCCGCCGAGGAGAATGACGAATGTGCTCATAAGCCGCTCATAACACGGGCAAATCCGCGCCGGAAGCCTGCATTCGCTGCCGTAGCTATCCCCCGAAAGATTATTGCCCTTCCCGTTGCGAAAGATTATTGTCGCAACCGCTCTAACGGGGTGCCGTCTGCTTTCGCGGATGGCTGAGAGGCCCAAAGAGCATTTCCAGCAAAAGTGTGAAACGGTTTTGCGTCCGGAAATGCTGAATAAAACGGCCAACCCGCTGAACCTGATCCGGTTTGCACCGGCGGAGGGATTAGACGCTCCATAAACGGCGCTCAATCCTCTTGTAGTAAAAGAAAGGAAGTGCCGTGATGCGGCTTTTATCTTTGCTGGCTATTTCATTTTCCGCAGCCATGGCTTTCACGCCTTCAGTGCAGGCGAAAGACAAGCTCACCGTCTATACCTACGACAGTTTCGTTTCCGAATGGGGTCCGGGGCCTAAGGTCAAGGAAAACTTCGAGAAGGAATGCGACTGCGAAGTTGACTGGATCGCCTCCGCCGATGGCGTTGCCCTGCTCAACCGTCTCAAGCTTGAAGGCAGCAATACCAAAGCCGATATTGTCCTCGGCCTCGATACCAATCTGACGACCGAAGCGCGCGCTACCGGCTTTTTTGCACCAAGCGACATCGACCAGAGCAATGTGAGCGTTCCGGGCGGCTTTAAGGACGATATATTCGTTCCCTATGATTACGGCTATTTCGCCGTGGTCTATGATTCTGAAAAGCTGCCAAATCCACCGAAAAGCCTGAAGGAACTGGTCGAAGGCGATCCTTCGCAGAAGATCGTGTTGCAGGACCCGCGCACCTCAACGCCGGGGCTCGGCATGCTGCTCTGGATGAAATCTGTCTATGGCAATGAGGCGGAGGCAGCCTGGCAGAAACTGGAGAAGCGCATCCTCACCGTCACGCCTGGCTGGTCGGAGGCCTATGGTCTCTTCACCAAGGGTGAAGCCCCGATGGTGCTGTCCTATACGACATCTCCCGCCTATCACATGATCGCGGAAAAGACGGAGCGCTATAAGGCTCTGGCCTATCCAGAAGGCAATTATCTCCAGATCGAACTGGCCGCTCAAACCACGACCGGCGCAAAAAATCCTCTGGCGCAAAAGTTTCTGGCTTTCATGACCGGCCCCGGTTTTCAGGATGTCATTCCTGAAACCAACTGGATGTATCCAGCCGGCAAGACATCCACCCCGCTTCCAGCCGCTTTCGACGCACTGCCGAAGCCGGAAAAGACGCTTCTCTTCCCTTCCGACGAAGTCGCCAAGAACCGGAAGTCATGGGTCGATGAATGGCTGGCCGCAACCAGTAAATGACGACATTTCCGGCACAGCACCGCTCGAAGAACATATCCGCCGCGAAACCCGCGGCGGGTGCACTGGCACTTGTCTTTCTGATCGTGCTTGCCGGCGGCGCGCTTGTCGCACTGGCATTTGAAGCGGGCAGCGGCGGCTTCGATGCCGCTGCCAATTTTGACGCCTATCTATGGCGGGTTGCTCGTTTCACGATCCTGCAGGCAATCGCTTCAAGCCTGCTTTCCGTGCTGTTTGCCGTTCCAGTCGCCCGCGCACTCTATGCCGAAGTAAATTTTCCGGGCCGCGCGCTTATTCTGCGTCTGTTTGCCCTGCCGCTTGCGCTGCCAGCCCTCGTCGCAGTGCTCGGTGTCACCAGCATCTATGGCCGCAACGGGTTCATTGCGCACCTGTCCGAAGCTGCGGGGCATCCGTTCCAGCCGGACATTTACGGCATTACGGGCATATTGATAGCCCACATCTTCTTCAATATGCCGCTCGCAGTGCGTCTCATTCTTGCAGGATACGAATCCATACCGACCGATTACTGGAAGCTTGCCGCACAGCTCGGCATGGGCAATGGAGCGCGCTTCCGGCTCATCGAATGGCCCGTAATCCGGCGCAATCTGCCGGGCATGATCGGACTCATTTTCATGCTCTGCGTGACGAGTTTCACAACCGTACTGACGCTCGGCGGCGGACCGCGTGCCACCACGCTGGAAGTCGCAATCTACCAAAGCCTGCATTTCGATTTTGATCCAGGTCGTGCTGTCGCCCTCACCTTCACGCAGCTTGCACTGACATTGCTCGTCCTTCTGGCCCTGCGGATGACCGGTAGCACATCCGAAGAGGGCTTCACCCATGCGGCGACGCCGCGGCGCTACAGCAGGGCGTCCACGGCTGAACGCATTTTGAACATCGTCATCATCGGGATGGGTTTCCTCTATGTCGCACTGCCAATTGCAGGCGTTGTCATCTCCGGTCTCGCAGCCGATCTTGGGCGGCTACTGACGGAAAGGACAGTCTGGCGCGCGATCGGCACCAGTCTGGCGCTCGGCTTTTGCGCAGCGTTGCTATCGGTCATTCTGTCACTTGCGCTTGTATCGGCACGTGAAGCGATGAAGAAACGCAAGGTCGCCAGTATTTTCGATACCGGCGCCAGCCTGATCCTTGTCATGCCACCAATCGTGATCGGCGCTGGCTGGTTCATCCTGCTTCGTCATTTCACCGATCCATTTGCGATGGCGCCGTTCATGGTCGTCACCGTCAATGCGGCGATGGCCATGCCCTTTGCGGTGCGTCTTCTGCGGCCCGCATGGGACACAGCAGCCAGCCGCCACAACCGGCTTTGCGCGCAGTTGGGCATTCGCGGCTTCAACCGCCTTCGGGTTATCGACTGGCCTTCGATCCGCAAGCCTTTCGGCATGGCCTTTGCCTTTGCCATGGCGCTTTCTCTTGGCGATCTTGGCACGATCGCTCTGTTCGGCAGTGACGCGCTTTTGACACTGCCCTATCTCCTCTTGCAGCGTATGGGCAGCTATCGCACATTCGACGCGGCGGGTCTGGCGCTTATTCTCGGGCTGCTTTGCCTTGTATTGATGATGATCGCGGATCGCGCATCCCGAAAGGAAACGCCTTCTCCATGAACGCCCGGATGAACGCCCCAATAAACGTCCTCGCCGAAATTCGCCTCGATGAGGTTCGTTTCAGCTATGGTGAAACCGCCATGCATTTCGATGCGACGATAAAGGGCGGTGTCATTGCTGCGGTTGTCGGGCCAAGTGGTTCGGGCAAGTCGACACTTCTCAACCTGATTGCCGGTTTCGAACTCCCGCAATCCGGTCATATCTTCATCGGCGATAAAGACGTCAGCGAACTTCCGCCAGCCGACCGGCCTGTTTCGATGGTGTTTCAGGAAAACAACCTGTTTGCCCACCTGACCGTCGAACAGAATGTCGGCCTCGGACGCTCGCCGAACCTGAAGCTGACCGCAGAAGATCGCACCGATATCGCAGAAGCCCTGTCGCGCGTCGGGCTCGCAGGCAAAGAACAGCGCAAGCCGGAAGTGCTTTCCGGCGGCGAACGCCAGCGCGTGGCAATTGCCCGCGCCCTCATACGCCAGCGTCCGGTTTTACTCCTCGACGAAGCCTTTGCCTCGCTTGGCCCTGCATTGCGGCACCAGATGCTGGATTTAGTCCGGGAACTTCAACTTGAAACCGGCATGACGGTGCTGATGGTGACGCACACGCCTGAAGATGCGCTCTATCTCGACGCAGTGTTGCTTTTTCTCGACAATGGCACGATTTGCGCGATGGGCCCCGCCTCTGAACTGCTTTCGCCGACTGGACCGGAAGCATTGCGGCACTATATCGGCGAAAAGCGGCGTTCAGAGCTGAGCCTCAAATAGAGTTACAGTTGCGGACATATTTTGTTCGCAATCTGCCGGAAGAACCGGCTACAGCTTTCTTATAGTGCCCATGTACGACTTGTACGCTTTCTGGTCTGTGGCTAGATTTGGCCCCGGATCAAGCAATCTGATTCAGAAGCGAGGATAAAATACTGTTCCGTCAATCGACCCGTTTCCGGGCCTTCCTGCGTCTCCCCATCTCCCTGCCAGAATGGACGCAGCAAAATTGGCGGAAGCCAGCCATCGGTCTTGGCTTGCTTGCGATCGCCCTGATTTCAGGTTGCCAGTCGATCAATTCCAGCAAGGATCTGGGACTACAGCCTTCCGACAATCCCGTAACTGTCGACAATGTGACACGCAATGACCGGCTGGCGCAGCTCGGTGCCCAGCAGCATCCCCGCATCCTCGCGACCTATGGCGGTGAGTACAAAGACCAGAAGCTTGAGCGTATGGTGGCGAAAATCGTTGGCAAGCTGACGACCGTTACCGACAAGCCGGACCAGACCTATCGTATCACCATCCTCGACAGTCCCAATATCAATGCCTTCGCATTGCCGGGCGGCTATCTCTACGTTACGCGCGGCCTGCTCGCGCTCGCCAACGACTCTTCAGAAGTCGCGGCCGTGATTGCCCATGAAATGGGCCATGTCATCGCCAATCACGGTATTCTGCGGCAGGAGAAGGAAGCAGAGACGGCCATAGCCGGGCGCGTTGCCAGCGAAGTCCTGCATAATGAATCTGCCAGCCGCGAAGAAGCGCTGCGCGGCAAGCTGCGGCTTGCCCAGTTCTCGCGTAATCAGGAACTTCAGGCGGATGCCATCGGCATCAAGATGATCGGCGAAGCCGGCTATGACCCGTTTGCTTCGGCGCGTTTCCTGCAATCGATGGAAGCCTATCAGAGCTTTCGCTCGGTTTCGGGCGCGACCGATGCCAGCCTCGACTTTCTTGCAAGCCATCCGGCAACACCACAGCGCATCCAGCTTGCGCTCGGTCATGCACGCCGCATCGGCGCACCGGGCGTCGGCACGACGGATCGCGATTCCTTCCTCAACGGCATTGACGGCTTGCTTTATGGCGACTCGCCCAATGAAGGTTATGTCCGTGAGCAGACCTTCATTCATCCTAAGCTCGGCGTCACTTTCCGCGCACCGGATGGCTTCAGCATCGACAATTCAGCCAATGCGGTCATGGCAAGCGGCCCCGGCGAAGTTGCCATTCGTTTCGATGGCGCTTCTCTTCCGGCGGGATCAAACCTTGCCGATTATATCCGGTCCGGTTGGGTGACGGGGCTCGACGACAGTTCGATCCAGACCACCACCATCAACGGTTTGCCCGCAGCTACCGCGCGCGCCAGCGCCGACCGGTGGCAGTTCGACATTGTGGTCATTGGAGCAAACAACAAGGTTTATCGCTTCCTGACAGCGGCACCGAAAGGCAGCAATGCCCTTCTGCCCGCCTCGCAGACGGTCACGCAATCCTTCCGCCTGCTGTCACCAGCCGAACAAAACGCCATCAAGCCACTGCGCATCCGCGTTGTGACGGTGAGGCCGGGCGACACGCTGGCCAGCCTGTCGGCACGCATGCAAGGCACCACCCGCAAGCTGGAACTGTTCCGCCTCCTCAATGCCATGTCGGCGGGAGCGACGGTTTCGGTCGGCGACCGCGTGAAGCTGATCAGCGAGTAAGTCACGATGACGGAAACTCTCATCCACTCTGTCCTTGCTGGAAAAGTCGCTCCTCTCGGGGCTCGCGGCGCTCCAAGCGGCATCGACAAGCAGCCGGTTTCCGGCAAGGCTCGCGTGACTTTCGAAGGGCTGGACTGCGATGCGCAGGGTGATCGGAAAGTGCATGGTGGCCCGGAAAAGGCACTCCATCATTATCCGCACGATCATTATGCGGTCTGGCGCGAAGAGATCGGCCAAAACCCGCGTCTGAGTGCGCGTGGTGCTTTCGGCGAAAACATTTCCACATCGGGCCTGAACGAGCGCAATGTTGCCGTGGGCGACAGGTTCCGGCTCGGCAGCGCGCTTGTCGAGGTTTCACAGGGCCGCCAGCCTTGCTGGAAACTGAACGAACGCTTTGCAAACGCCGACATGGCCGTGCGCGTTCAGAAGACGGGGCGGACAGGCTGGTATTATCGTGTTCTGGAAGAAGGCCACGTAGAAACCGGCGATACGATGATCCTTATCGACCGCCCTTCACCGGACTGGACACTGCACCGGGTCTGGCATCTGCTCTATGTCGATACACTGAACTATGACGAACTGGCAGTAATGGCGGAGCTTTCGTATCTCGCCGACAGCTGGAAGCGCTATGCAGTGCGCCGCCTCGAAAATCGCAAGGTTGAGGACTGGTCCTCTCGGCTTGAAGGCAAAGTCGCCGAACCACAAAAGTAAGGAGCCATTCGGCCCCTTTACTTGTGTTGCCTTGGTCGCAACAGCTTATGCTTGATAAGCTGCCAGTTCGTGCTGGCTCAACAAGGCAATCTTCAGCTTCTCCATTGCACGGCTTTCGATCTGCCGTACCCTTTCCTTGGAGATGCCAAGCTTTTCACCCAGCGCTTCAAGCGTCACGCCGTCATCGTCGAGACGACGCTCACGGATGATGTGCAGTTCGCGCTCGTTCAGCGTATCGAGCGCCACATTGAGCCACTGATTGCGGCGTTCCATATCGATGGAACTTTCGGCGATCTCATCCTGCAAGGGATGATCGTCAACCAGAAAATCCATGCGACGCGACGCGCCCGGCTCCTCGTTGTTCACAGGCGCTGACAGTGAACTATCCGGCCCGGAAAGGCGGCTGTCCATGATCTCGACATCGCTTGTCGAAACACCGAGCTGATCGGAAATCTCCCGATACATCTCAGCCTTGGTCATGTTGTCATCGGACTGGGCCAGCTTTGAACGAAGCCGCCGCAGATTGAAGAAGAGCGCCTTTTGCGCTGAACTTGTACCACCGCGCACGATGGACCAGTTGCGCAGGATATAATCCTGCATCGACGCGCGAATCCACCACGACGCATAGGTCGAGAAACGCACTTCCCGTTCGGGATCGAAACGTGCGGCAGCTTCAAGAAGACCGACATAACCTTCCTGAATGAGATCGTTCATCGGCAATTTGAACTTGCGGAAGCGCCCGGCCATGGAGATGACCAGTCTCATATGTGCCGATGTGATACGATGTAGGGCTTCCTGATCTTTCAGTTCCTTCCAGCGAATGGCAAGGGCTCGCTCCTCTTCGCGCTCCAGATAGGGAGCCGACATTGCGCTGCGGATCATGGATTGAGAAGAGGCTGCTGTCGCTGGGAGGCTACGCGCAACCATAGGCATGCGATTGGCTGGAACTGCGGAAGAACTGCTCATGGATGACTGCTTCATCTGGTTCTCCTGTTCTGAACTCACGCCCGCCGGGCGTTCAGTGGAAGGATATGCCAGTCCCACAAAGACTCATTGGACGAACATGCGAATTCGCCCAAAACTCCCCGCCAGGCCCATTCTTTGGCCAATATGACTACGCCGCAAAACAAACCCGCTTACGAACTGGTGTCTGGAAGAACGCATCAGATGCGATCAGGTTCCCACCATCCAAGGATAAATCTCTGACTATGCAGAAAGATGACTGGAAGGGTTAATGATTGACTGCGAAATTCAATAGAATTTTAACCAGATAATATTGCTCTTTACTCGCATGGAGGGCTGCGGACCCAATTCCTGTTGTGGGCGGAGCATGTCTTCCGAAAATGGGAAGCTCTGACAAACAAAAAAAGCCCGGCTAAAGCCGGGCCTTTTTGAAAGAAGAGAAGTAAAGCTTATGCGGCTTCGACTTCATCATCGTCGAGGTCCGCTTCAGCGTCGGCCTTGCCGCGCTTTGGTCCCTTGGCGAGATTTGCTTCGATCAGACGAACAGCCTCGGTTTCCGAAAGCTTGTTCACGGCAGCGATCTCGCGCGCCATGCGATCAAGGGCAGCTTCATAAAGCTGGCGTTCCGAATAGGACTGTTCCGGCTGGTTTTCAGCGCGGAAGAGATCGCGGACAACTTCCGAGATCGAGATCAGATCGCCGGAATTGATCTTCGCATCATATTCCTGGGCGCGGCGCGACCACATGGTGCGCTTCACACGTGCGCGGCCCTGTACGACCTTCAGTGCACGTTCAACATAGTCGGTCTCCGACAGCTTGCGCATACCGATGGAAGCAGCTTTGGCAACCGGCACCTTCAGGCGCATCTTGTCTTTTTCGAAATCGATCACGAAAAGCTCGAGCTTGTGGCCTGCCACTTCCTGCTCTTCGATGGTGACGATCTGGCCGACGCCATGAGCCGGATATACGATGGCCTCACCGGCCTTGAAACCGCCACGCGCTACTGGAGACTTTTTCTGCTGGGATGACATACGCTTCATTACTCCCTGTTGTGCCCGGCGCGACCCGCCGGTTGACACATGATGTTCGACCGCGCTCCGGAGAAGTGAAGCACGGAAGTTGTTTGTCGGCTTGGAACTGAAAACGTATCTGACGGCAAATCTAGCCGACCGGGTGTACGGTGAGGGGGACGACGCCAAATCGCAATCATCTTCCCCGGTGCCATTCAGCCCGGTACTAAAGATCAGCCCTTTCAGAGATTAACGCATAGCGCCACGAATTGACGTCCAGTCACCGAAATTATTGGAGTAACCTAACACAATTTCGCGAAAGAATCAACAAATTGCCAAATATGTCCTATCTGGCAATGCATCACGCCTAAAAGATGGGCGTTTTCCCGTGATTTCATTCGTCATCTGCCGATGCATTGCAGAAAAAGCAAGTGATAAATCCTGCATTCCAGCGATGTCGGACAACCTGGCAGTCTTGCCGGGTTGAGCGAACATATTCCGGAAGCGCGAAGTCTTCCGAAACGAAGACATACTTATACAATACCGTCCAGCTTGCAGCAGACTGCAAGCTTTACCTGCAACGCTGGCCGGGTATCAGTCGCCGCTACCGGGCTCGGCAGAGAAATACTGCTCCAGCTTGCCAGCCACGCCGTCCATTTCCTTGGCTTCCGGCAGGGCGTCCTTCTTAGCGGTAATATTGGGCCATTTTGCCGCATATTCCGTATTCAATTCCAGCCACTTGTCGAGGCCCGGCTCGGTGTCGGGGCTGATCGCCTCGGCAGGGCATTCCGGTTCACATACGCCACAGTCGATGCACTCGTCGGGATTGATGACGAGCATGTTTTCGCCTTCGTAAAAGCAATCGACCGGACAGACCTCGACGCAGTCCGTATATTTGCAGCGAATGCAATTATCGGTCACGACATACGTCATCGTCGAACTCCTGTTGCCGCCCGAATTCCAGAAGAGGCAGCTTATCTATCCTACAGCTTTGCGCCGATACTCCGGCAAGCCGACAACCGGCTTGGGGCTTTGGAATATCTCGCCACGAAGTCACTGTGCACGGAAATGGTTGCTAGTGGATTGAATTTGACGTTTGATATCCCTCCGACATCAATCTCATTTCAAACGTCAAATTCGAAGAATCCGCTAGATCCATGGGTTCATTAGTGGTCTTTTAGATTCCGACATTTGCTCGACGTCTGTATCAGGGAGGATGCAAATGTCGGAATCAGACCACTAGCCTCAGCCATGCCCTTTTATGACATGCGTGAGGTAACGATTTTATCCTGCCGTGACAAGGGCACAAACGCCGCAACGTCACGAAGTCACGCACATCTGAAACAGCATTTCGTTTGAAGGCTTTTGCGTGGAAAAGGCTTTCGCCGGAACGGTTCAACACGCAATTTCCATCACCGCCAAAAGATGCCTGCGGCAACGCGTCCGTGTCAGTTTCCGCGCAAACGATCCGTTTCACGGCGTGCTTTCTTGGTCGGGCGTCCGGCTCCGCTCTCACGTTGCGGCGTTACCACCTCCGCCGCCATCGCAGTAGCAGATGCCGGTGGCGGCGAAAGATCTTCATAAAGAAGCTGGGCTTCAGGCGCCGGACCGCGGCGCTCACCTGGAGCAACGATCTTGTAAACGAGGATACGACGGTCGAGTGTGATGGTCAGCACATCGCCAACCTTCACCTGATGAGCGGCCTGCTCGATCTTGTCACGGTTGAGCCGGACCTTGCCGCCGACGGCGAGTTTCGCCGCCAGCGATCTTGATTTGACCACGCGCGCGAAGAACAGCCACTTGTCGATTCGCTGTCTTGCGCCCGCTTCTGCAGTCATCTTACTTCTTCATCTGCTCTTTCAGAGCAAGAAGCTTGGCGAAAGGCGAATCGGGATCGATACGTGCAGGACGTTCCTGCTCCACACGTTTGCCGCCCTGATGACCATGATCACGCTTCGGCTGACGCTGATTGCCACCACGGAAGTCCCCCTTGGAACCTTCGCGCTTGCCTTCGCCGTCATGACGCTTTTGCTTGTCGAAGCGCTTGCCGCCACGATCATTGCGCGCCTGCTGCTCTGCTCCGCCTTCCGACTTGCGTGCTTCGCCGCCCTGATCGCGGTTCTGATGACCACGATTCTGGTTACCGCGATTTTGACGCTGACGGTTCTGGTCCTGATTGCGGTTGCGGCCTTCGAAACGCCCCTGACGCCACAGAAGAACAGGCTTCGGTTCTTCTGCCACCGCTTCTGCGGTTTCGCCTGCCGGTTCGGTTTCTGCCGCTACAGGTGCAGCTTCTTCCGCTTTGGCTTCGGTTTCCGTTTCCGTCTCAGCGACAACAACCGCCGGTGCGGGCACAGGTTCAGCCGCTGGCACAGCAGGCCTCTCAGCCTCTGCGACCGGCGAAACGCCAGCTTCCTTGGCTGCAGCTTCGGCCGCGAAAGCATCCAGCTCAGCAAGCTTCGCCGTGACGGCAGCGGCTTCCATGGCCTCGTGACGATAGCCGAGGCTCTTCAGGATTTCTTCCATATCGTCGGTGGTCGCACCGAGAATGGACATCATGGCAGGCGTGACGATGAACCGTCCGCCGTCATAAGCGCCATCCGGACGCGCACCGGACCCCGGACGCCAGGCAAGCGCCGGACGGATCAGGTCGGCAAGTCGTTCCAGAATATCGATGCGCACGGCACGGCGGCCCAGCACGCGATAGCCTGCCAGACGGTAGAACATTGGATCGAACGCCGGATCGACCACGACCGAAGTGCGGCCAGCCGCCAACACATTCACGACGTCGCCATAACCGGCCCGTTCGCGGCCATCATTCTTGAGCGCCCAGAGCAGCGTGATGAGGCCAGCCGGAGCGGGCTTCAGCAGCATGGGCATGAAGACGTGATAGGCGCCGAAACGCACGCCGAGACGGCGCAGCGCCGCGCGCGAATCCTGATCGAGCCCACGCACTTCCTCTGCCACATCGCGACGCGGAAGAATGCCAAGGTTCTCGACGATCTGGAAAGCAAGGCCGCGTGTCATGCCGGTCAGGGCATCAGCGGCAGCCAGATCGGTAAGCGGCTTCAGAACGGTTTCGATATGATGGGCGACGAACCGCTCGATACGCGCGGCAACCTTGTCGCGCGCCGCTCCGGTAAGTTGTTCGTCGGCCAGGATCACTGCACGCGGCTTCAGCAGGTCATCACCTGCAACCAGCGTTGCGACCGTTGCACCAACCCAGCGCATAACGCCATCCGAGCCGAGCGCAAAATCGCCGTTCGGCGCAGCAGCAAAGCGCTCCGCGCGGCGTTCGAACTCGGCGGCCAGCGCCTTTTGTGCAGCCGACTTCACCGCCTTGGCGTCCGGCCCCTCGGCCTGAACGTCAGCGGTAAAACGGAATCCTTCCAGTTGCCCGACATTGTGGCCTTCGACAATCACGTCTCCGGCAGGGCTGATTTCTGCTTCAAGCATGGCATTCTCTCTCAGGCGCCTCATAAGCACGCTTGTCCTGCGGTCTACAAAGCGTTTCGTCAACCTTTCATGCAGCGCGTCGGACAATCTGTCCTCAATTTCGCGCGTCTTTTCCTGCCAGTGTGTCGGATCGGCAAGCCATCCCGGCCTGTGCGACACAAAAGTCCAGGTTCGAATTTGCGCCACACGATGCGACAGGGTGTCAATTTCCCCCTCTGTGCTATCGGCGCGGCGCACCTGTTCGCTCATATAATCTTCATCGACGCTCCCTCGGCGGACAAGATCCTGATAGATGGTTGCAATGATATCGGCATGCTGCGCCGGCGCGATCTTGCGATAATCGGGCAGCGCGCAGGCGTCCCACAAAAGCTCGATACGTGCCGGTGTCTTGGCGAGCCGCACAATCTCTTCGTCTTTCGACAAATTTTCAAGCGCTTGTTGATCGACGGCTGGCAAAGCCTTGGCCAATCCTTCGATCGGTGCGAGTGTTTCCAGCGAATATCGCAGGGAATCGAGCGATGAAAAGTCGAACCGCGCCGTGCGCCACTGCAGCACTTTCACCGGATCGAAATTATGCGCTTCCACCCGCTCGACCAGCTCTTCGTCGAACGGATGCACCTGCCCGGTCACGCCGAAGGTGCCGTCACGCAGATGTCTGCCCGCACGCCCGGCGATCTGCCCCACTTCTGCGGGCGTCAGATCGCGGAACTGATAGCCGTCGAATTTGCGGTTCTGCGCAAAGGCAACATGGTCGACATCCAGATTGAGCCCCATCCCGATAGCATCGGTTGCCACCAGAAAATCGACATCGCCCGACTGGTAAAGCTCGACCTGCGCATTGCGCGTGCGCGGCGACAAAGCGCCCATGACCACAGCAGCCCCGCCGCGCTGGCGGCGGATCAATTCGGCAATCGCATAAACTTCATCGGCGGAAAAGGCGACAATGGCGGAACGGTTCGGCAGACGGGTAATCTTCTTGGAACCGGCATAGGCCAGATGCGACAGGCGCGGACGCGTCACCACATTGATGCCACGCAGAAGCTTTTCCAGAATGCCGCGCATGGTCCCTGCACCAAGCAGGAGCGTCTCCTGCCGTCCGCGCAGATGCAGGATGCGGTCGGTGAATATATGGCCCCGCTCCAGATCACCGGCGAGCTGTACTTCATCGATGGCCACGAAAGCCACATCGGTGCGGCGCGGCATGGCCTCAACCGTGCAGACGGAATAGCGCGCGCCGGGCGGCACGATCTTTTCCTCACCCGTGACCAGCGCGACATTGGCCGCCCCAACCCGTTCCACGACGCGGTTATAGACCTCGCGCGCCAGCAGGCGCAGCGGCAGGCCGATCATCCCGCTTCCATGCGACAGCATGCGTTCGATGGCCAGATGCGTTTTGCCGGTATTGGTCGGCCCAAGCACCGCAGTCACATCGCGGCCACTCAAGGTCAGCGGCAAATCATGGGCAGGGAGTTGGTTCATGCCAATAATCGGGTTCCCGGTACAAGCGCCCGTCACGGGCTGGATGCTGGTTCTTGCGATAGCACTATACGACCTGCACCGGAAGCGCTCCTGTTAAGTTTCAATATGGACGAGTTGCCAGCCTTTCGGCGAACGATACGCATCCGGTCAATAACTTGTCGATTAACGATTGGAACGACTCTGGAACGAATCGGCGACGAATCGCTGACTCGAGTAGCTTCGCCTTTTGTTCACGGCAACATATAGTAAGCCTAACACAAAACCCCACAATATGATGAATCGGATGTTCCGCTTTTCTGTGTTTTTCTGACGCGAAACGACACCGCCGTTAACTTTTGGCAAAACCTGTCAACAGGCTGTTCCGGTAGCAAGGCGATTCTTCAGAAAATCTTAATGATTACTGATAGTTCGTTAATTCATGAACGGTTGCGAACACGATCTTCGTTAACCTTCAGGCCAAAGCCGGAACGAATCGGCGACGAATCGCTGATCCGCAAAGTTTCTCCATTTGTTCTCACCACATCTGGTGTTCAAAGTGCCAGACACGCCATAGAAAATCGAAACCAGACGAACCTTGATGAGCATTTCTTCGATTTCGCGTTAACTTTTCCGGCAATTCCGTATGCCCGACGCCTCCGATTTCAAACGTCTCATTGCGGAAACAAAAAGGCGGACGGAGCTATTTCTCCACCCGCCCCTCTTCTGATAAAGGCGAAGGTCAGTCGCGCTCGACGCACAAGGCAACGCCCATGCCGCCGCCGATGCAAAGTGTCGCCAGACCGCGCTTGGCATCACGGCGCTGCATTTCGTAAAGCAACGTTGTCAGAACGCGCGCGCCGGAGGCACCTATCGGATGTCCGATCGCGATTGCTCCGCCATTGACATTGACGATACCCGGGTTGAGGCCAAGATCACGGACAACAGCGCAGGACTGCGCAGCAAAGGCTTCGTTGGCTTCGACCAGATCGAGATCACCGACGCTCCAGCCTGCCTTTTCCAATGCCTTCTTCGTCGCCGGAATCGGCCCCGTTCCCATGATCGACGGATCGACGCCAGCCGTCGCCCAGGAAACGATGCGAGCCAGCGGCTTCACACCACGTTTGGCAGCCTCATCCGCATCCATCAGCACCACTGCTGCAGCGCCATCGTTAATCCCGGATGCGTTACCCGCAGTGACCGTTCCTTCCTTGTCGAAAGCCGGTCTCAGCTTGGTCAAAGCCTCCATCGTCGTACCGGGACGGATATATTCGTCAACTGAGACAACGACATCCCCCTTGCGACCTTTCACGGTGAAGGGAACGATTTCATCCTCGAACCTACCGGCAGTCTGTGCAGCTTCCGCCTTCTGCTGGGAGGCCAGTGCGAACTCATCCTGATCGGCGCGGGTCAACTGCCACTGGCGAGCTATATTTTCCGCCGTGATCCCCATGTGATAGCCATTGAAGGCATCGGTCAGGCCGTCCTTCAGCATGGTGTCGATCATCTTGAAGTCGCCCATTTTCACGCCCGAACGCAAATGCGCGCAATGCGGCGCCATGGACATGGATTCCTGGCCGCCTGCCACGATGATCTTGGCATCGCCGGAAAGAATCTGCTGCATGCCGAGCGCGACCGCCCGCAAACCCGAACCGCATAGCTGGTTGATCGAGAAGGCCGTTGTCTCCTTCGGGCAACCGGCGTCCATGGCCGCCTGCCGCGCCGGGTTCTGCCCTTCACCTGCCGTCAGCACCTGTCCGAGAATAACCTCGTCCACATCAGTCGCCGCCACACCGGCGCGTTCCAGCGCGCCTTTGATGACCGCCGCACCCAGTTCATGTGCGGGGATATTGGCAAACGCACCGTTGAAAGCGCCCACTGCGGTACGCGCCGCGCTGGCAATGACGATGGCTTTCTGGTCGGACATTCTTTCCTCCTTGAAATGTTGCGCAACACAAAGACCAAAATTCCGGCCTTGGCAAGCTTTGCAGTGCGTCAGCAACCGTCTTCATGAAAATCGATAAAGTGTTTTTCCCATGGCGAGCAGCATTGGAGTGTGCATTGCCGGTCATGATCGCTAAATTACATTTAGCTATAAATAGGAGATTATCCATGCCTTCACTGACGCTCGAACAAGCCAATGGGATTATTGCCGGTGCCTTTGCCAAGGCGGCGGAGCTGAAACTGAAGCCGCTGGCTGTTTGCGTTCTCGATGCAGGCGGCCATGTGAAGGCTTTCCAGCGTCAGGACGGCGCGTCCATGCTCCGCTTCGAGATCGGCTCGGGCAAGGCCTATGGCGCGCTTGCGGTCGGCACCGGCTCACGCTGGCTGAACAATCAGGCAAAGGACCGTCCACACTTCCTGGAAGGCCTCTCGGGCGTGTCGGGCGGCAAGGTCGTGCCGGTACCGGGTGGCGTTCTGATAAAGGATGCAGGCGGCGAAATCCTCGGTGCAGTCGGCATTTCCGGCGACACATCGGACAATGACGAGATTGCAGCCATTTCCGGCATCGAAGGCGCAGGCTTTGCATCTGACGCAGGCTGATTTTCAATAATTGTTCTCGATCAAGGCCGCTTCATGCGGCCTTTTTCATGCAGTTTGCAAAGAAGGCCGCACAAAAGAAAACGCCGCTTCCGGAAACCGGAAACGGCGTTCTTGAAAATCATCTTTCGGCTGCAATGCAGCGTCAGACTTATTCCTTGGCTTCGAGGACCTGACGGCCGCGATACATACCGCTCTTCAGATCGATATGATGCGGACGACGAAGTTCGCCCGAGTTCTTGTCCTCGACATAGGTCGGGGCCTTGAGAGCGTCAGCCGAACGGCGCATGCCGCGCTTCGACGGAGACGTTTTTCGTTTTGGTACTGCCATGGATCCAGCTCCACTGATCGGTCAATAAACGTCCGGCACGGCCCCGAAGAGCCTGTCACATCGGACAAAATTCCGGAAAGTCACGTGCCTATACACGCTCCAACGGCGTTTGACCAGCGGGAGTCTGATCTTTTTTTCGTATCGCGTATTTATTGCACGCAAACCACATAGGGCCCCGACCGTGCAGCGCGTCCGGCAACGATCCGGGCAATACGCTGCATGTTCCGCGTCGGCTTGGCTGGATTGCGCAAGGCCGGGTTCGGCAACGTGACGGCAAGCAGTGCGGATTGCTGCGCGTTGAGTTTTGCTGCCGGGCGCTTGAAATAATGCTGGGCTGCGGCCTCGATCCCGTAAATGCCCGGTCCCCACTCGGCGATATTCAGATAGATTTCCATAATGCGCTTTTTGGACAGAATACCGTCAGCAGCCAGCGCCAGCGGAAATTCGAGCCCCTTGCGGACATAAGAGCGCCCATTCCAGAGGAAGAGGTTCTTCACTGTCTGCATCGTGATCGTGGATGCGCCGCGGCTTGGGCCACCCTCGCCCGCATCGTCCAGAACCAGCCCAAGCTGATGCCAGTCCACCCCGCCGTGGCTACAGAACTGGCCATCCTCGGCCATCATCACCGAATTGACGAGAACCGGCGCGACGTCGTCGATACTGACCCATCTGCGGTCCACGCCCTGAAACAGAACATAGTCCTTGACCATCAGGGTCGAAATCGGGCGGACGAAGGGCACGGAATATACAAGAAGCAGGAAAATCGGCAATACGGCCAGAATCACCAGAATCTTGAGCGCGAGGGCAATCCGGGCACCCCAAACGGGATCTGCCAGATAATTGCGCCCATCTTTGCTCTTGATGATGATTTTTGCCACTGCCACCGCCTGCTGCCTTCCCCCAAGCGACATAAACCATTCCTTAATAAGTTTGAACCGGATTCCATAATCCAACCGGGGAAACAAGTCGAAACGCGCCGTTTCGTGACGTTCAAATGAAAAAGCCTGTGCTGATCGATGTGCCCGGTTGACCAATTCGGCGCTTTCGTCCATCCCCTTTGCCATGGAAAAGCTGTCGACCGATTTCACCGCCGTTCTCAACCATCGCGCCATGGAAGTGGAAATGGCGCTGACGGGCCTTCTGGACCAGCGCCTCAGGACGGGAGAAATCGCCCGCCCGGAACGGCTGCTCGCTGCCATGCGCCACGGTGTCCTGAATGGCGGCAAGCGCCTCCGGCCTTTTCTCGTTGTCGAAAGTGCCGCTTTGTTCGGCAAAGGTGGCGACGCCGTTCTGCGTGTTGCTGCCGCTCTCGAATGCATTCACTGCTATTCGCTTGTCCATGACGATCTGCCAGCTATGGACGACGATGATCTGCGGCGCGGTCAGCCGACCGTGCACAAGGCATTTGATGAAGCCGCCGCCATTCTGGCTGGTGACGGCCTTCTGACCTATGCTTTCGACATCATCTCGTCGGATGAAACCGATCTCGACGCAGCAATTCGCGTACAACTGGTTGCAGCGCTTGCCCGCGCATCCGGCCTCGGAGGTATGGTGGGCGGACAGGCTCTCGATCTGATGGCCGAGACCAGCAAGCCCGACGAAGCCGGTATCATCACGTTGCAGGCAATGAAGACCGGCGCGCTGATCCGTTTCGCCTGCGAGGCCGGAGCCATCATCGCCAACGCATCCAGCGAAGACCGCGAGCGTATGGCCGAATTCGGCTCGGCCATCGGCCTTGCCTTCCAGCTCGCCGACGATCTTCTGGACGTTACCGCCGACGCGGAGGCGATGGGCAAGGCGACCGGCAAGGATGCTGCCGCCGGAAAAGCCACGCTGGTTTCACTCCATGGCATCGACTGGACGCGCAAGCAATTGTCTGGACTGGTTGCCCAGGCGGAAAGTCTGCTGGCGCCTTTCGGCAAGGATGCTGATATTTTGAAGCAGGCTGCGCGGTTCATCGCCGAACGCCAGAATTAAAGCAGGTCTCCCGAAAGTGAGAACCCATTCGGGATAAAGACATGCGTAAAGACAGCGACTCAGAGATCGTCCTCACGCACCTTGATGATAACCACATCGTCGGCGGAAAGCATGCGCCCATCCTGAGCGCGAACATCAAGCGCGGCCACATCCTCGCCTGACACGCTGTCGACAAGACGCGAATGTGACTCACCCGGCGCAAATAGGTGCTTTTCACCCCATTGCCTGAGCGACACGATGACCGGCAGCAGATCGCGCCCTTTGGCTGTCAGCCGATATTCCTGATGCGCCCCGCCATTGGGGTCCAGAACAGTTTCCATGATCTCCTCCCCCGTCAGCTTGCGCAGGCGTTCCGATAGAATATTGCGGGCGATCCCCAGATTCTTCTGAAAGGCGCTGAAACGCGTCACACCGTCAAAGGCTTCACGGACGATCAGCAGCGACCACCAGTCGCCGATCACATCAAGCGCACGCGCACTCGGGCAATAATCGCCTTTCATGCTTTTCTTTCGAACCATGTTCACTCCATCGATTGCAATCTGGTTGCAATATAAAACCTTTTTCGCTACAAGCAAAATGGTTTCATTTTGAAACCATTTTGCAGGAGTCCCTCATGCGACCTTCAACCGATGCGGCAGCAACGCTGTCCGCAAACCCTGATGCACGCGCTTTGCTCTCTTCGGCCACCCTCTTTTTGTTTGCGACTGCAAGCGGACTGGCGGTGGCCAATGTCTATTTCGCCCATCCGCTACTTGATGTGATGGCTGATGACCTTGGCCTCAAGCGCTCAACAGCAGGCCTCATCGTCGCTGCCAGCCAGCTCGGTTATGCAATTGGCCTGATATTCCTTGTCCCGCTTGGCGATCTGTTCAACCGGCGCAAACTCATCATCACGCATTTTCTTCTATCGGTCCTGTCCCTGATCGCAATCGGTTTTGCGGCCAATGCCACCGTGCTTCTGGTCGCCATGGCTTTTATGGGCCTGCTCGCCGTCGTAACACAGGCCCTTGTCGCCTATGCAGCCAGCCTCGCAGCACCAGCGCGGCGCGGCCATGTGGTGGGCATCGTAACCAGCGGCATTGTGCTTGGCATATTGCTGGCGCGCGCCGTAGCAGGCGCCCTCACCGACATTGGCGGCTGGCGCAGCGTCTACTTCGTTTCCGCCATTCTCACGCTTTTGATCGCGCTCCTGCTCTGGCGCAGCCTGCCCGACCAGAAACGCCAGCCGACCAGCGTCAGCTATCCGGCTCTCATTCTGTCGCTTGTGACGTTGTTTCGCTCCGAGCCGGTGCTGCGCATTCGCGCCATCATCGCGATGCTGATCTTCGCCGATATCACCACTTTACTCGCCCCAATGGTCATGCCGCTCAGTGCGCCACCCTTCGAACTGAGCCATGCTGAGATCGGTCTGTTTGGTCTGGCAGGTGCGGCAGGAGCACTTGCAGCATCGCGTGCAGGCGGCGTTGCCGACCGCGGCCACGCACAGCGCATGACAGGCTTCGCCTTGTTGTTGATGTTCATTTCCTGGGGCCTGATAGCCCTGCTGGGACATTCGCTGCTCTGGCTGATCGCAGGCGTGCTGATTATCGACTTCGGCCTTCAGGCTGTCCACGTCACCAATCAGGCGATGATCTACCGTGTGCGCCCGGACGCACAAAACAGGCTCACCGCCGCCTACATGGTTTTCTATTCCATCGGCAGCGCAAGCGGTTCGGCAGTTTCAACCTGGATCTATGCTCACGCAGGCTGGAATGGCGTTTGCCTGCTCGGCGCAGGCATCAGCCTTGTCACGCTTATTTTCTGGGCAGCAACGCTAAAAACGACGCCAGAAGCCGCGACACGCGCAGTCATTTGTACAGCTTAGTTCTGACCAGATGCCACCTTCTGCTCGAGCCCGAAGCGGTTTTCGATGTAATCGGCAACCATCTTCTGGAAGTCCTCGGCAATGGCAGGACCACGCAGCGTCGTGACCTTCTTGCCATCGACAAAGACCGGTGCGGACGGCGTTTCGCCCGTGCCGGGAAGCGAGATACCGATATCCGCGTGCTTCGATTCGCCCGGACCGTTGACGATGCAGCCCATCACCGCCACCGACAGCGCTTCCACACCGGGATATTTCTCACGCCAGACTGGCATGTTGCGACGAATATCATCCTGAATGGTCTGCGCCAGTTCCTGGAACACGGTCGACGTCGTGCGTCCGCAACCTGGGCACGCCGCAACAATAGGAATAAACTGACGGAAGCCCATGGTCTGCAGAAGTTCCTGCGAGACCTGCACTTCGCGAGTGCGGTCGCCGCCCGGTTCCGGGGTCAGCGAAATGCGGATCGTGTCGCCGATGCCCTGCTGCAGCAGAATGCCCATAGCCGCCGACGAAGCGACAATGCCCTTGGTGCCCATGCCTGCTTCGGTAAGCCCCAGATGCAGCGCATGATTGGAACGCTGCGCCAGCATCGTATAGACGGCGATCAGGTCCTGCACCTGGCTGACCTTGGCCGACAGAATGATCTTTTCCCGGCCAAGGCCGATCTCTTCAGCAAGATTGGCGGAAATCAGAGCCGACTGCACAATGGCCTCGCGCATGACTTCCTGTGCGCTCAATGGTGCGCCAGCGTCCTGATTGCGATCCATCAACGTGGTCAGCAATTCCTGATCAAGCGACCCCCAGTTCACGCCGATACGGACAGGCTTGTCGTAGCGGATCGCCATTTCGACGATATCGGCGAACTGCTTGTCCTTTTTGTCCTTGAAACCGACATTACCGGGATTGATGCGATATTTTGCAAGTGCTTCCGCACAGGCCGGATGATCGGCCAGCAGCTTGTGACCAATATAATGGAAGTCGCCGACCAGCGGCACATCATGGCCAAGACGCTCCAGCCGTTCGCGAATTTTCGGAACGGCGGCCGCCGATTCATCACGATCCACCGTAATGCGCACGATTTCCGAACCGGCTCGGTGAAGTGCGGCCACCTGCGCGACCGTGGAATCCACATCTGCGGTGTCCGTATTGGTCATCGACTGCACGACGACGGGCGCACCGCCGCCGACGATAACGCCGCCGACACTGACGCCAACCGACTGGCGGCGAGGAAATGGATGCGAAAAATAGCTGACGGTCTCGGAAGACATTTTGCTCTGTTCTTAACTGTACCTGTTTTCAGGTGGCGCAGCGCGACGCGAATGTCAACGCCCGCGTATATCGGGGCCTGCATATATCCGGCTTTCGCTTTATATAATCGCTTGCCGAGGCAATGTCGCCCTCTCATTATGTCGTGATTGACAAGGAGGAGCCCGCCCATGACCGACGCATCTGCCCGCAAGACCGCAATCATCACCGGATCAAATTCCGGGATCGGCCTCGGTATAGCCCATGCACTGGCGGCGGCGGGACAAAACGTCGTGATCAACTCATTCACCGACCGTGATGAGGACCATGCGCTCGCACGCAAGCTGGGCTCGGAACATGGCGTCAGCGCGGTCTATATCGCGGCCGACATGTCGAAGGCCGACCAATGCCGCGAACTGATCGCAGAAACGGTAAAGCAGTTCGGCGGGGTGGACATTCTCGTCAACAATGCCGGTATCCAGCATGTATCTCCGGTCGAAGAGTTTCCGACCGAGCAATGGGACCGCATCATCGCAATCAACCTGACATCGGCTTTTCACACCTCGGCTGCCGCGATCCCGCATATGCGTAGGAGCGGCTGGGGCCGCATAATCAATATCGCTTCAGCGCATGGCCTCGTGGCATCGCCGTTCAAGTCAGCATATGTGGCCGCCAAGCATGGCATTGTCGGCTTTACCAAGACGCTGGCGCTGGAACTTGCGACCGCAAAGATCACCGCCAATTCCATCTGTCCCGGCTATGTTCTGACCCCCCTTGTCGAGGCGCAGATACCGGACCAGATGAAGGCCTATCACATGGACCGCGAAACCGTGATCCGCGAAGTGATGCTGGACAAACAGCCGACGAAGGAATTCGTCACCACCGCACAGATTGGCGCCGTTGCCGCTTTCCTCGCAAGCGATGCGGCAGCGCAGATCAACGGCGCTGCCATTCCTGTCGATGGCGGCTGGACAGCAGAATAGCGCATCCAGAAAAGCGGGAACCGGTTTTCGGGATGCGCGGCATAAGAAAGCTTAATGCTTATGGTCGGCGTATCGGGCCAGACTTGAGAAGGCAAGCACGACCAGCAGCAAGACCGGAAGCGCCAGAAACACCACGCCGAAACCGCTATGCTTTGCAACAAAACCGATCAGCGACGGCGCCACCAGCATACCCGAATAGCCGAGCGTCGTTGCGATGGAGAGACCGACACTAGGATTGACACCCGGCATGTTGCCAGCCATCGAGAAGGCTATCGGCACCATGTTGGAAATGCCGATCCCGCAGATCGCGAAGCCGATAATCGCGGTTGCCGAACTGTTTCCAAAACCGACGATCAGCATTCCGATGATAGCGATGATCGTGCAGGCGCGCAGGGTTTTAACCGCACCGAAACGATCACGCACCAGATCGCCCGCAAAACGCATGATCGCCATCGAACCCGAAAAGGCCGCAAAGCCGAAGCCCGCCATCGTAACGGACGCGCCCAAATCCTGGCGCATATGATAGGCGCCCCAATCGAGAATCGCCCCTTCCGGCACCATGGAAAACAGCGCCATGACACCGACAAGCCAGGGCAGAGGATTGCGCGGCAAGGTAAGCTTCTGCTTTTCGCCGCTCGGATGATGATGCTCCGTATCCGGGATGATCGAAGGCCATGCGGTAGCGATCAGGATGGCGGCGACAAGTGTCGTGACCAGCGCATGAACGGTCGATCCGAATTGCGCGATGAGAAAACCACCTGTCGCGGCACCGATGAGACCGCCAAGGCTCCAGAAAGCATGGCAGGAGGACATAATTGCCCGGCGCATCTTTTTCTCGACCGCGACTGCATTGGCATTCATGGAGACATCCATCGCAGCCATGGTCCCGCCGAAATAGAACATAACGATCACAGCCGTGACCACATTCGGCACCAGTGCGATGATGAGCAGCGCCGGGATAAAGGCAAGTGCAAAAATGCGCACCACAATGCCCGAACCGCGATGCGCAGAAAGCGCACCTGCGACCGGCATCATAGCCAGAGAACCAAGGCCAAAGACGAGGATCATCAGTCCCATTCCGGCGCTATCAAGTCCGAGGCGTTCAGCAAACTCCGGGATTTTCGGGGCCCAGCCACCGAAAATATAGCCATTCATCAGAAAGAGAAGCGCAACGGCAATCCGCTCTCTGGTTATAATCGGCGCACGCGCAGGCACCGCATCTTCTCGTCCGGAAACCTGTTCCATCTATCCCTCAGTTGCGGTCCGCTGCCGCACGTAAAATCTTCATACCTGATGCCGCATAGGGCGCAAGCGCTGCTTCATCCGCATCATATTCGACAGCCATGACACCGACGTCGTCCAAGGGAACGACGTCATGGGCGGCAACCGTACCAAGCTTGTCGCTTGTAATGGCAAGCGCCACTATCCGACTGCGCCCGGCAATCACTCGCTTGAATTCCGCATCATCCAGATGCAGCGCCGTTACGCCGATTTCGGCGGCAATACCGCACGCGCCCAAAACGCAAAGATCAGGCCGCAGCAGTTCCGCATCACGCAAGGCGCGCGCCCCGACGGCGGCACTCACCCGCCGGTCGATGGGACCACCAATCATGATTAGCTCAATCTCCGGCGAGCCCATAAGAATTGCAGCGATAGACGGCGTATTGGTGACGACGGTGATGGCTTCACCGCGTTCGACCAAAAGCCGCGCCAGCGCCGTATTCACCGAAGATGCATCGAGAAACACCGTCATGCCGGGTTCGACCAGTTCCGCCAGGACCGCAGCTAGGGCGGCCTTCGCTTGTGGTCGCTCGGAATCCCGTTCTGCGAGCGGGGAAGGCTCGGGCACGGCACGCAACGCGCCGCCATAGACACGCCTGCAAAGCCCTGCCGCCGCCATCTCGCGCAGATCGCGCCGGATCGTATCCTCGGACACACCGAAGCTTTCCGCCAGTTCAGCCGCCAGCACACGACCCGACTGTTGTAGCAGTTCCTGGATGCGCGCCTGTCTTTCGTGGAGCAGAAGCTCTGTCACCGTTACCCTCCCACCATGCACAATCATGCATAAATCGGCACAAACATGCATATCAGATTTTGGAAGCCCTGCAAGCGCAAACAAAAGCCGTGCCTTCTGACAGGCACGGCATTAACTCTAGAAACGTAGGGCATCTAAAATCTGGCAGATTCTGGCTACGCCATTTGCAGGCCGCCAGAGCCTGAACCTGCGAGACTTTTACTCGGAGTAGACGACGAGCAAATCCTTGGCATCGATCTGCTCTCCGGGGCGCACAAGCACTTCCGCGATTGTGCCGTCACGCTCGGCATGAATAGCAGTTTCCATCTTCATCGCTTCGATGGAAAGCAGCACGTCGCCCTGCGTAACCGTCTGGCCGGTCGCCACGGCAACCGTCGAGACAACACCCGGCATCGGCGCACCGACCTGGCGGTCGTTCCCGGCTTCTACCTTGCGACGGACACCACCGGAAGCGCCTTTGGCGCGGTTCGGCACCTTGATGCGGCGTGGCTGGCCATTCAACTCGAAGAACACGGTCACCATGCCCTTCTCATCGGTCTCGCTCATTGCCTGATTGACGATCACCAGCGTCTTGCCGCGTTCCAGATCGACGAAGACCTCTTCTTCCGGCTTTAGGCCGTAGAAATAGACCGGGGTCGGCAGAACGCTTGTTGGGCCATAGGTTTCCTGCGCGGATGCATAATCGGTGAAGACCTTCGGATACATCATCGCCGACGCGAATTCCTGATCGGAAATCTTGCGATCGACGGTCTTCTCAAACCCTTCACGCTCGTCGTTCAGATCGGCAGGTTCCAGCAGGGCGCCAGGACGCACGGTAAACGGCTCTTCACCCTTCAGAATTTTCTTCTGAAGCGCCTTCGGCCATCCCGATGGCGGCTGGCCAAGATCGCCGCGCATCATCGACACCACGGAATCCGGGAAAGCAATATCCTTTGCCGGGTTTTCGACATCGGCAACCGTCAGGTCCTGACTGACCATCATCAGTGCCATGTCGCCCACAACCTTGGAGGATGGCGTGACCTTGACGATATCGCCGAACATGCGGTTCACATTGGCATAGGCCTGCGCCACCTCATGCCAACGGGTTTCAAGTCCCAGCGAACGGGCCTGCTCTTTCAGGTTGGTGAACTGGCCACCCGGCATTTCATGCAGATAGACTTCTGAAGCCGGTCCCTTGAGGTCGCTTTCGAAGGCCGCATACTGGTTGCGTACGGCTTCCCAGTAGAAGGAGATGCGGCGGATCGAATCCGGATCGAGGCCCGGATCGCGTTCTGAACCGTGCAGCGCCTCAACGATGGAACCAAGGCAAGGCTGCGATGTGTTGCCGGACAGCGCATCCATCGCCGCATCGACCACATCCACGCCCGCATCGATCGCGGCAAGAACGGTCGCTGCCGAAATGCCCGACGTATCATGCGTATGGAAATGGATCGGCAGATCGGTTTCTTCGCGCAGCGCCTTGAACAGGGCGCGGGCTGCGGCAGGCTTCAAAAGCCCCGCCATATCCTTCACCGCAATGACATGCGCGCCGGCTTTTTCAACTTCCTTCACCAGATTGACGTAATATTTGAGATCATATTTGGCGCGTTCAGGATTGAGGATATCGCCCGTGTAGCAGATAGCCGCTTCGCAGAGCTTGTTTTCCTCCAGCACCGCGTCCATCGACACGCGCATATTCTCGACCCAGTTGAGACTGTCGAAAACGCGGAACAGATCAATGCCGCCGCGTGCTGCCTCGCGCACGAAATATTTTACGACATTGTCGGGATAGGATTTGTAACCGACGCCGTTTGCACCGCGCAAAAGCATCTGCAGAAGAAGGTTCGGCGCAGCTTCACGCACCAGTGTCAGACGCTCCCACGGATCTTCGGTGAGGAAGCGCATCGAAACGTCGAAGGTCGCGCCGCCCCAGCATTCCAGCGAAAACAGGTTCGGCAGCGCCTGCGCATAGGAATTGGCAATGCGGGCAATGTCGTAAGTGCGCATACGCGTCGCCAAAAGCGACTGATGGCCGTCTCGCATGGTCGTATCGGTAATCAGCGCACGCTTTTCGTTGCGCACCCATTCCGCGAACTTCTTCGGCCCAAGCTGATCCAGACGCTGCTTGGTGCCATCAACAACCGGCTTATCGCCGAACCACGGCACACGCGGCTTGGCCGCATCCTTAGCCGGCTTTGCACGCCCCTTGGTTTCGGGGTGGCCATTGACCGTCACGTCGGCAATATAGGTCAGAAGCTTGGTGGCACGATCCTGCCGCTTGACCTGCTCAAACAGTTCCGGTGTCGTGTCGATGAAGCGCGTCGTATAGTCGTTGGCCTGAAACTTCGGATGATTGATGATCGCTTCGAGGAAGGTGAGATTCGTCGCCACACCACGGATGCGGAATTCACGTAAGGCGCGATCCATCCGGCGAATGGCTTCCAGAGGTGTTGCGCCCGAAGCGGTCACCTTGACCAGCAGCGGATCGTAATAGCGGGTGATGAACGCACCCGAATAGGCCGTACCGCCATCCAGACGGATGCCGAAGCCCGATGCCGAGCGATAGGCCTGAATGCGTCCGTAATCAGGAATGAAGTTCTGTTCCGGGTCTTCCGTAGTGATACGGCACTGAAGCGCATGGCCGTTAAGGCGAATATCTTCCTGACGCGGCACACCCGATTCCGGTGTGCCTATGGCAAAGCCTTCGAGAATATGGATTTGCGCCTTGACGATATCGATGCCGGTCACCTGCTCGGTGACGGTATGCTCAACCTGAATACGCGGGTTGACCTCGATGAAATAGAATTTGCCGCTATCGGCATCCATCAGAAACTCGACAGTACCCGCACCGATATAATCGGTGGCATGGGCAATCTTCAGGCCATAGCTTGCCAGTTCCTGACGCTGCGCGTCATTGAGATACGGCGCCGGCGCCCGCTCCACGACCTTCTGGTTGCGGCGCTGGATCGAGCAGTCACGCTCGAAAAGATGGACCGCATTGCCATGGGTATCGCCCAATATCTGCACTTCGACATGGCGCGCGCGTTCAATCAGCTTTTCGAGATAGACCTCATCCTTGCCGAATGCAGCTTTGGCCTCGCGCTTGGCTTCCGTGACTTCGCGGGCAAGATCGGCTTCGGCGCGGATGGCGCGCATGCCGCGACCGCCACCGCCCCAGCTCGCCTTCAGCATCAGCGGATAGCCGATTTCTGCCGCAAGCTTCTTCACTTCCTCCATGTTGTCAGGAAGCGGCTCAGTGGCTGGAACCACGGGTACGCCGATCTCGATGGCAAGATTGCGGGCCGCAACCTTGTTGCCGAGGCGGCGCATGGTCTCCGGCTTCGGGCCGATGAAGATGATGCCGCTTTCGGCACAGGCTTCAGCAAATTCCGGGCTTTCGGACAAAAGGCCATAGCCGGGGTGAATCGCATCGGCACCCGAAAGCTTGGCGACGCGAATAATTTCATCAATGGAAAGATAGCTTTCAATCGGACCAAGATCGCGATCCAGATGCGGTCCGCGACCGACCTGATAGCTTTCATCGGCTTTGAAGCGATGCAGGGAAAGTTTGTCTTCCTCAGCCCATATAGCCACCGTTTTGAGCCCCAGCTCATTGGCGGCGCGGAATACGCGAATTGCGATTTCAGATCGGTTGGCGACCAGAATTTTCCGGATAGGCTTTGGGGCGAAAGACAAGGCAGATCTCCCTAACTGCAATGACAAAGGCGCCATTGCTTAACCTGCAATAGACACAAGCGCAAACAAACTGTGCAACCGGGAGATAAAAACAAAATGCCCGACTAAAAGCCGGGCAGATTGATGAATTTTGTAGCACTTTATGCTAATATATCAGGTACAGGAGCGTCTCCGATTATGAAGCAATCATCAGAACCGCTCTAAGCATCTGTGTTCTCGCATTATCCAACGCAAAACCGCTTCGCACTTTTGCTGGAAATGCTCCATTACTTCTGGAAGTAATTATACTTGCCGTCTTCACCTTTGCGCCATTCGAACATGACGTAAGGCGAAAGGCTCGGATCCCCCTTGGCGTCAAACGAGATTTCGCCGAGAACGGTCTTGAACGGACCCTTTTCCTTCATCGCGGTCGCAACTTCCTGCGGGTCGTTGCTTCCGGCAGCATTGGCGGCATTAACCAGCGACTGCACACCGGCATAGGCATAGAAGGTGTAGGCTTCAGGCTCAAAACCCTTGTCACGGAAAGCCTTGATGAGTTCCGCATTCGACTTGTCGTCACGCGGATCGGGACCGAAAGTGTTCATGACACCAGCCACAGCGTCACCGGCAATCGAGGCGAGTTCGTTGGACACGATGCCATCGCCCGAGATGAACTGTGCTTTGAGGCCCTGATCATCCATCTGGCGGATGAGCAGACCCGCTTCCGGATGCATGCCACCCCAGTAAACAGCGGTGATGCCAGCAGCCTTCATCTTGGAGATGAGCGCAGAGAAGTCCTTGTCGCCCTGATTCACGCCTTCGTAGAGCGTTTCCTTCATGCCATTGTCGTTGAGCGACTTCTTGGTTTCATCGGCAAGGCCCTGACCGTAAGGCGTCTTGTCGTGAAGGATGGCAACTTTGCCGTCCTTGTAAGTGTCGGCCATATATTTGCCAGCAACGATGCCCTGCTGGTCATCGCGACGGCAGGTGCGGAAGGTGTTCCACAGTTCACGCTCGGTGAAGGTCGGGTTGGTGGTGCCTGGCGCGATCATCAGTACGCCGTTTTCAGCGTAGATGTCCGAAGTCGGAATGCTGACGCCGGAATTGAAGTGACCGATGACGAACTGAACGCCATCGCCGACGAACTTGTTTGCAACGGAAATGCCCTGCTTCGGATCGGCAGCATCATCGCCATAGACGATGGTGATCTGCTCGCCATTCATGCCGCCCTTGGCATTGGCTTCTGCGACTGCCGCTTCGACACCGCGCTTGATCTGCTCGCCAAAAGCCGCCTGGCTACCGGTCAGAGGTGCGCCAACGCCAAGCTGGATGTCAGCAAAGGATACGCCGCCCATTGCAACTAGCGCCGAAAGGCAAACGCCGCAGAATAAGGATTTCTTCATTTCAGTTGCTCCCACTAAACGCAGCCCGAAAGCTGGAAACGGTTTCGGAATACGCATCAAAACACTCATTCAGAACGGCAATCTGACCGGATCAGACAACCGCCATTTTTGCAGGCTCGACCGCAACACCAGAGGTGCCGCATAAACCCTGATATTCGAATGGGAGATCGCGTCAGCCCCAGGAACGCAATTCGGGCTTGAAACCACCCGCGTTGAAACTGGTCCTCCCACCAGATCGCACGATCAGACATAGAGAATCGCCCTATGTCTAATCATCACTCTAGATACAATCACGCCCGCTGGCGAAGTAAAGTAATGATTTCGTCTATATCTTGCTTTTTCCGCATGACTTTATGCGGATCGGAAGCCTGAAAACGAAAATGCCCGGCGCAAAGCCGGGCATCTCCACTCATCGGGAAAGAATATAAGCAAAACTTACTGCTGAATGTAAGTATATTTCCCGTCAGCACCCTTTTCCCACTTGTACATGACGTAGCCTGGCAGCTTCGGATCGCCCTTTTCGTCATAGGACAGGTCGCCGAGAACGGTCTTGAACGGACCCTTCTCCTTGAGCGCCTTGGCGATTTCCTGCGGATCGTTGCTGCCGGCAGCCTTTGCAGCCTGCGCCAGCGACTGAACAGCCGCATAGGAATAGAGCGTATAGGCTTCCGGCTCGAAACCGGCATCACGGAACTTCTTCACCAGATCGGCATTGTTCGGGTTGTTGCGCGGATCGGGACCGAAGGTGTTGAGCGTGCCTTCGACAGCCGGACCTGCAATCGAGGCCAGTTCGTTGGACACGATGCCATCGCCCGAGATGAACTGGGCCTTCAGGCCCTGATCGGCCATCTGGCGGATGATGAGACCGGCTTCCGGATGCAGACCACCCCAGTAAACCACATTCACGCCAGCCTGCTTGAGCTTTGCGATCAGAGCGGAGAAGTCCTTTTCACCAACGTTCACGCCTTCATAAAGGGCTTCCTTGGTGCCAAGCTCGTTGAGCTTCTTCTTGGTTTCATCGGCAAGGCCCTGACCATATGGGGTCTTGTCGTGAATGACGGCGATCTTCGCATCCTTGAAATGGTCGAAGATGTACTGACCGGCTACAATACCCTGCTGGTCGTCACGGCCGCAGGTACGGAACGTATTCCAGAGCTGGCGTTCGGTATAGACCGGGTTGGTCGCGGCAGGCGAGATTTCAAGAATGCCGTTTTCGGCATAGACTTCCGAAGCCGGGATCGAAACGCCCGAGTTGAAGTGACCGATGACATATTTCACGCCGTCGGCTGCGAATTTGTTGGCAACGGAAATGCCCTGCTTCGGATCCGAAACGTCATCGCCGAGCGAGATCGAGATTTTCTCGCCATTGATACCGCCCGCATCGTTGACTTCCTTGATCGCGGCTTCCGCACCCTTCTGGATCTGCGCGCCATAAACGGCGTTCGGACCGGTCAAAGGTGCACCGATACCCAGAACTACGTCAGCCCAAGCCGAGCCCCCGAAAGCCATTACTGCTGCAAGAGCAACGCCTGCGAAAAGCGATTTCTTCATTGTTGGAACTCCCATCATTGTATTTACCCCGAAACGATTTTTTGCATCGCTTTATTTTCTTGCTGATTACTCAGCAATATCTACGCTGAATCTTATTACTGTCAACGTGATCTTACAAAAAAGCTTCGCCGCATGACGGCGAAGCTTTAAATTTATTTTGCCTTCCAGCTGAGAGGCGAAGCTTTTTCATAAAGCCAGCTATATTGCCTCACCATTTGCTTGGTACGCGTGTAGCGGAAGCCCACCGTACCGATAATCATCAGCACGATTACATCAACCAGATAGTAGTGGACCGAAAGAAGCGTTCCTTCAAACAGCGCGAAGTGGATGAAGCGCACCGCAGCCCCCAGCGGGATCAGATAGAGCAGAAGCTGCGGATAGGTGCGCCAGGTCGAAGCACAGGCACGCCCCGTCATCCAGGCAGCCCAGCCGCCCAGCAGACAGGTGATGAGGAAAAACAACCAGAATGACGGTTCTTCGTAGAGAATACCCTGCATGATTTCCTCCTAGTGCCTTCCGCCTTCGAGATAGGCAGCGCGGACTTCCGGATCCGCCAGCAATTCGCGGCCAGCGCCGCTCATGGTGATCGAGCCGTTGACCATCACATAGCCACGGTCAGCGAGCTTCAACGCACCGAATGCATTCTGCTCGACGAGAAACACCGTCAGCCCCTGCGTGCGGTTCAGTTCCTTGATCGCCTCGAAAATCTGCTTCACGATCAATGGTGCCAGACCGAGTGACGGTTCATCCAGAAGCAGGAGCTTCGGGCGCGCCATCAGTGCACGGGCGATTGCCAGCATCTGCTGTTCGCCGCCCGAAAGCGTGCCGCCACGCTGGTTGATGCGTTCCTTCAGACGCGGGAACAGGTCGAACATCAGCTTTACGTCTTCTTCGAAATATTGCTGATTATCGAGGCTTGCGCCCATCTGGAGATTTTCCAGAACCGTCATGCGCGGAAAGATACGACGGCCTTCCGGCGACTGCGCAATGCGCAGCTTGGCAATCTCGTGCGGCGGCATGGATGTGATATCCTTGCCGTTGAAGAGAATGCGACCGGTACGAGCCTTCGGCGAACCGAAGATCGTCATCATAAGCGTCGATTTACCGGCACCGTTGGCACCGATCAGCGCCACGATCTCGCCCTCGTCGACGGTGAGGTCGATGCCCTTCAAGGCGCAAATATTGCCGTAATAGGTCTCGACCTTCTCGACGGCCAGAAGTGGTTGCTTTTTCTGCATGGTTTCAGCCTGCATCATTCGCCTCCCTTCTTCGGCTTGGCAGAAGCTTTTGTCGGGGCTTTGGCGCGTTTTGCGCCGCTGCTTTTCGCAGCCCCACTCTTGCCAGCCTTCACGGGAGCAGTCTTATGGCTCGTCGGAACATCGCCCGCTTCAACGCGCTCGGAGAACTCGGTCGCCTGACCGGCGGCGAGTTGCCTGGCCTGCCCGACCCAGTCTTCGCGTGCGATACGCCCGTCGAATTCCAGATAGGTCTCAGCTTCCACGATATCCGCTTCACTCCAGGCGGCAATCTGATCGAAATGATAGATGCCGTGTTCGTGAAGCTTCTTCTCGTTGACCGCGCCAATGCCCTTGATGAGGGTCAGATTATCGGCCTTTCCGCCGCGTGCTGCGGCCAGACCACCGGCGAGCGAAGCGCGTCCTGACGGTGCTTCACCCGTCTCTTCGGAAATTTCTTCCTCGATGGCTTCTTCGGCAAGCTGGGCAGCGACCAGCTGCGCCGGATCGGCAATACCCGGCTTGTCCGCCTCTTCAATAAGCTCGGCAATCTCTTCGTCATCCACGCCGAGATAGGCCGCGATAACGCGTGGATCGTTCTTGACTTCCTCCGGCGCGCCGTCGGAAATCTTGGTGCCGTATTCCAGCACGATCACATGGTCGGAAATCTCCATGACCACCGACATGTCGTGTTCGATCAGCAGGATCGATGTGCCGGTTTCCTTGCGGATATCGAGCAGGAGCTTGTTGAGCTCTGCCGATTCACGCGGATTGAGACCGGCGGCCGGTTCATCGAGGCAGAGGATTTCCGGCTCGATGCACATGGCGCGGGCGATTTCCAGACGGCGCTGATCGCCATAGGGCAGATCGCCCGCCGGATCGTCTGCACGACCGATCAGGTTGATTTTCTCCAGCCAGTAACGCGCCTTTTCAACCGCGTCCTTCGCCGCCGACTTGTAGCCCGGCAGACCGAGAAGGCCGAGGATCGTAAAGCCCGATGAGCGCATCAGCGTGTTGTGCTGCGCGACCAGCAGGTTTTCCAGAACGGTGAGGCCCGAGAACAGGCGGATGTTCTGGAAGGTACGCGCCACCTTGGCCTGCTTGGTGATCTGGAAGTCAGGCAGGCGCTCAAGCAGGAACTTGTCGCCCGTCTTCCGGTTCATCGTCAGCATGCCACCCGTCGGCTTGTAGAAACCGGTGATGCAGTTGAAGACCGTGGTCTTGCCTGCACCGTTCGGGCCGATGATCGCCGTGATATCCCCACGCTTCACGTTGAAGCTTAGATCGTTGATGGCCACGAGACCGCCAAAGCGCATCGAGAGATGCTCGACCTGCAGGATGGTGTCTTTTTCAGTGTTGCCCAATTCGGCTTTATCAGGCGCAGTGCCAGACATAGTGCTTATCTCCGCCATCAGCCGTGCCCTTCCTTGGTAAAGGCACCCGACACCATCTTCTTCTCATGCAGGAAGGCACTGGGTTCTCGACTTCCGACAAAACCGCGCGGTTTCCAGACCATGACCACCACCATGGCAAGGCCGAAGATGAGCATGCGGTAGAGTTCCGGCGTGAAATCCGGGCCGAAAATCGCTTTCAGGAAGCTCATTTCGCGCAGGATTTCGGTACCGCCGATCATAACAATCGCAGCAATGGCGATGCCGACCAGCGAGCCCATGCCACCCAGAACGACGATGGCCAGAATGACGGCGGATTCGAGGAACACGAAGGATTCCGGGCTGACGAAGCCCTGACGCGCGGCAAAGAAGGAACCGGCAAAACCACCGAACATCGCGCCCGTGGCAAAAGCCGTGAGCTTGGTCGTGGTGGTGTTGATGCCGAGCGAACGGCACGCGATTTCATCTTCACGCAGTGCTTCCCATGCGCGACCAACCGGCATGCGGCGCAGACGGATGGTAACCCAGGCCGTCAGGAGCGCCAGCAGAAGGATGACGTAATAGAGGAAGAACTTGTAATGGGCCGCCGAGAAGGTGAGGCCGAAATGGGCCGCGAACCCGTCCTTGCTGGCATTGAAGGGCAGACCAAAGAAGGTAGCCTTGGCAATTCCCGAAACGCCGAAGGTGCCGCGAGTAACATCTGTCCAGTTGATAAGCACCAGACGGATGATTTCACCGAAGGCAAGCGTCACGATGGCGAGATAGTCACCACGCAGACGCAGGACCGGAAAGCCCAGAATGACGCCCCATGTTGCGGCGAGAATACCGGCTATAGGCAGCAGCATCCAGAAGGATAGACCAAAATAGGCCGACAACAGCGCATAGGAATAAGCGCCCACTGCATAGAAGGCGACGTAACCCAGATCGAGAAGACCAGCGAGACCCACCACGATGTTGAGGCCCCAGGCCAGCATCACATAAATGAGGATCTGGACGCCGAAATTATCGACCCATTTGAGCGATCCCTGCCAGCCGAGGAAGGCGACGATCAGGATCGGATAGACAAAAAGGAAGGCAACGCCGAGGCGCGAGAAGTTGCGGCGCACGAAAGACGGGCTTTCGACCGCAACGGTCGGCTGCTTGCTCTTGGCAAGCTTGCGCGCCTCCAGCCATGGCTGTGCAAAGGCAACGAACAGGAAACGGCCAACCGCAGCCAGCGCGACCATGACGGCCAGTGCACCCCAGCGCTGAACAAGCACCAGTTCGTTGTTGATGTTCTGATCGGTCTTGAAACCGATGATGAGGCAGAAGAGGCCCAGAGCCAGAAGACCGGCGAAAAACCCTTCACGAATGGCCCGGCCAAAAAGGGAATCCGGGCGTGAACTCGACTGTGCAGCCATGATTAAACCTTTTCGACTTCAGGACGGCCAAGAATGCCGGACGGCATGAAGATCAGCACGATAGCGAGGATCGAAAACGCGGCAACGTCCTTGTAGTCGATCGAGAAATACGCGGACCACAATGCCTCGATGAGACCGATGAGCAAACCACCGACCACAGCGCCTGGAAGCGAGCCGATGCCGCCCAGAACAGCCGCCGTGAACGCCTTGACGCCGGGGATGAATCCGTCGGCAAAGGAAATCACGCCATAGAAGGAAAGGTAGAGCGTACCGGCCACCGCCGCGAGCATCGCACCCATCACGAAGGTGAGCGAAATGACACGGTCGACATTGATGCCCAGAAGCGCCGCCATCTTGCGATCCTGCTCACAGGCACGCTGTGCGCGACCGAGCGAGGTGCGATTGACGATATACCAGAAGATCGTCAGCAGCAGCGCTGTCACCACGATGACCACAACCTGCTTCAGCGAAATCGTCACATTGGTGCCGAAAATATTGTAGGAACCGTTCAGAAGCTGAGGCACCGGCTTGTTACGCGGCCCCTGCGTCACCTGGACGAAGTTGGACAAGGCAATCGACATGCCGATAGCCGTGATCAACGGTGCGAGGCGGAACGAACCACGCAGCGGCCGATAGGCCACGCGCTCGATCGTCCAGCTCCACAACCCCGTCAGCAACATGGCGACGACCATCATCAGAAGAAGCATCAGCGCAATCGGCAATGCTCCAATGAAGGTTGTGATGATGAGAAAAACAATCAGCGCTATGAAGGCGCCGAGCATGAAGACATCGCCATGAGCAAAGTTGATCATGCCGATAATGCCGTAGACCATCGTGTAGCCGATGGCGATCAGGCCATAGATCGAGCCGAGCGCGAGCCCGTTGATCACCTGCTGGAAGAAATATTCCATCGAGAAGCCACCCATTTTACCGCCCGGGATTTTTTTGACGCATCTTTATTTCGTGCGCCTTCATTTTTTTCCCGGCTCTTTACACCTAACGGCTGTATAGAGGAATGCAACCCCCTTTTGTCTCAGACAAAAGACTAAGGGTATCATCCTTCCACAAACTAGTTATGTCCCCTACTAAACGTCCTGTATATGTTTTTTTCTCCTACCCAGGACGCCTTATTCCACATTTTCTGCATGGCTCGAAAGCCAAAAAATTGGGAGCCAGTAATAAAATTACCAGCCGTACCCACTTTACGCGACCGTAAACCCGTGTGCAAAGGGATCGCGATCATCGATGAAGATCGTATTATATCCCGTCATGCGTGCCCAGCCTGCAATTGAAGGGATAATCGCCGGTAATGTGCGATCCTGCCCCACAACTTCCGCAGCGCGCTCAACGCGGCCGTGGAAAAGCGATCCGATGATGGATTCATGCACGAACTCATCGCCGGGCTTCAGCTTGCCCTTGGCAGCCAGTTGCGCCATGCGCGCAGACGTACCCGTTCCGCATGGCGAACGGTCGATTGCCTTGTCGCCGTAGAAGACCGCATTGCGGGCATGCGCTTCTGGGTGTTTCGGCTTGCCGGTCCACAGAATATGGCTCAGACGGTTGATATCAGGCAGCAGCGGATGCTGGAACTTGTACTTCTCGTTCAGCCGCTGGCGCAGGATCGGGCTCCAGGCAATCAGCTGCAAAGCGGAATAATCTTCCATATCCGTGTAATTTTCTTGCGGCTCGACGATAGCGTAGAAATTGCCGCCATAGGCCACATCGACCTTGATAGTGCCAAGGTCCGGGCACTCGACTTCAAGCCCTTCGGCATAAAGGAAAGCCGGAACATTGGTGAGACGAACCCGCTCGACATACTGGCCGTTCTGCTCATATTCGATCGCCACCAGACCGGCAGGCGTATCGAGATTGAGCTTGCCCGGCGTCTTCGGCGTCACCAGCCCCTGTTCTATAGCCATCGTCACGGTTCCGATCGTGCCGTGACCGCACATCGGCAGGCAGCCGGACGTTTCGATGAACAGCACCGCGACATCGCAATCGGGGCGCGTCGGCGGATAGAGGATAGAACCGGACATCATGTCGTGGCCGCGCGGCTCGAACATCAGGCCAGTGCGGATCCAGTCGTACTCGCGCAGAAAATGCGCGCGCTTTTCCATCATGGTCGAACCTTCAAGGTTCGGCCCGCCGCCAGCCACCAGACGCACGGGGTTGCCGCATGTATGTCCGTCGACGCAGAAGAAGGAATGTCTTGCCATGATGGTCAGTTCCGAAAACGTTGTGGCTTGAAAGGTTCAATGTCGATTGCAGGCGCGGCCCCTGTGATGAGGTCACGGATAAGTCGCCCGGTCGCAGCCGACTGTGTGAGGCCAAGATGGCCGTGGCCGAAGCCGTAATAGATATTCCCGCCTGCCGAAGCCCTGCCGATAACCGGCACGGAATCCGGCATCGATGGCCGATAGCCCATCCATTGTCGCCCGCCCTCGGTGCGCAACCCCGGCAGGAACATGGACGCTTTCTTTAGCATGGCTTCGGATCGCGCGAAATTGGGCGGCAGGTCAAGCCCGCCGAACTCTACCGCGCCGCCGACACGCAGGCCGGTTTCCATCGGCGTGACGACAAAACCGTGACCGGGGAATGTCAGCTGGCGCTTCACATCGAAACTGCCGACCGGCAATGTGGTATTATAGCCGCGCTCGGTGTCGAGCGGCACTGCATCGCCAAACCCCTTGGCAAGATCGCGTGACCAGGCGCCGGCCATCAGGACAAGATGTGCTGCCCCGATTTCAGTCCCATCTTCCAGACGAACGCTCGCGCCGCCATTGCCGGGTCTTGCATTCATGACCCTGGCCTGAAGGAAGCGCGCGCCCTTGCTTTCGGCATAAGCCCAGATCGCCTTGCCGAACAGTTTCGGATCGCTGACATTCTTCCAGCCGGGTACGAAAGTACCGGCAACGAAACGCGGGCTCAGGCCGGGCTGCAATTCGGCAAGTCGGTCGCCGCGGACATGCTCGCAGGCAATTCCGGCCTGTTCGCGAACGTCCCAGCCCGGCTGAGAGGCAGCAAGTTCGGCTTCGCTTTCATAAAGCTCCAGATTGCCGTTTTCGCGCAGCCTGTCACGCAGCCCTGCCCTGTCGATCAGCGCCATCATCTCGCTGCCGGCGAGACGCATGATATCGGCCTGCGCAACTGCGGTTTTCGCCAGCGCATCCGCGCTGCTCGCGCGCCAGAACCGGTAAAGCCACGGTACCATCTTGGGAAAATAGGAAGGACGGATCGTAAAAGGCCCGAGCGGGTCCATCAGCCAGCCCGGCACCTTGCGCATGACGCCCTTGGACGCCAGCGGCAGAATGTCGGAAAAAGCAAGCGCCGCCGCATTGCCTGAACTGGTTTCCTCGCAAATGCCGGTTCTGTCGATGACCAGAACCTGACGCCCCGCCTCGGCAAGCAAGGCGGCAGTGGCGACGCCAACAATACCGCCACCGATTATGAGAATATCCTGCTGACCCTGCGGATCAGATTTCATCTTGTGCGGCTCCCAACCGATTCATTCTTACCCGTACCCCTGCCAAAGAACCGGGCAATCTCCACGCTTCAGGCAATTGGCATTCAGTATGTTCAATGCCAGCCGTCCGGCTCTGTCCATCGATTTTTTGGAATGACACTGTGCTGAAAACTCGCCATCGCTTGAAAAAGCCACAAAGGCAGATTTAGGGAACGACCAGCGCAAATCACACCATATTGATATATCAGAGATATATCTGTAAGATTGCACTATGTCAATCGTCGTAACCACAAGGCATAGACCGGCATGGAAGAAACGAACGTTCGAGACAGGCTGACGCGGAGCCCGGCAAACATGCCGCAGGCGACCATGGACAGCTGGGGTAGCGAAAGCCTTGCCGAGCAGGCCTATCGCATTCTGGAACGTTCCATCGTCACGCTGGAACTGGAACCCGGCACTGTCGTCAACGAGCGCACGCTGATCGAACTTACCGGCATGGGCCGCACGCCCATGCGCGAGGCCATTCAACGGCTCGCCTGGGAAGGCCTTGTGGAAGTGCGTCCGCGCTCCGGTATCGCCATCGCAGCCATCGACCCGAAGGATTTCATCAAGGTGCTGGACGCACGCGAAGGTGTTGAGCGCGTTCTGGCGCGTGATGCCGCTCGCTTCGGCAGCCCCCGCGACTATGAACGGCTTGAAGCTGCCGCAGCCGCCATGCGGCAGGCGATCCCGAACGAGGATGTGGCGCTGTTTCTCGATGCCGACAAGGCATTCGACATTGTTCTGGGTGCGGCAGCGAGCAATCCCTATGCCGCGCGCATTGCAGCGCCTCTGCAAACCCACAGTCGTCGTTTCTGGTTCCGTCTTCGCCCGTCGACCGGCATTGCGGGCTCGGCCAATGCGCATGCGACACTGATCGAGGCGATCATCTCCCGCCAACCGGAGCGGGCCAGCGATACGGCCACCGAACTGATGGCCTATCTGCGCACCCTTGCGCCGTGATTCGCGACGCCGGACATCCAACAGCGATCAACGTGCCCGCAAGGATCGCCGCGACCGCTCATTAGCCCGAACACCCGTCGCTGCTATAGGGTTGGTACTGAAGATCAGGCCGTCATCCGTATTCACGCCATTCAAGGCGCGCGCATAGGCGTGGCGTGTTCCACGCTCCATATATTTTACCTGTAACGACACAATAGAAAGAACGGCGCAGAGGCCTATCGCTGCATGAGATGAATGTTGCATCTCAACCACTCCCGTCCGGGGTTCCAGGATTAATTTCGGGGCCAGTGGATTGAATTTGACGTTTGATACCCGTCCGATATGGATCCCGTTTCAAACGTCAAATTCGAAAAATCCACTAGAGTCATAAAATTACTGGTGGTCTTTTGCTTCCGGCATTTGCTCAGCGCACATATCCGAGGGATGCAAATGTCGGAAACAGACCCCTAGTGGACTGTTCGGCTGCGACCGAAAAAAGGCGCGGTACGTCCAATTTCAAGACGTTCCTTCACGACGCCGTGATTCCAAAAAATAAAAGCCGAAGCGTGAACTTCGGCTTTTGGATATCGTAAGGACTGACGAACCCCTTCAGTGGGTCTTGTTCATCGAATCCGACATTTTGCGAAGTACGTTGAGCGCAATGCTCAGCTCCTCATCGCTCACGCCCTCCAGAAGGTCTTCGCGAACGTCACCAGCAAGCTTCACGACCTGCTCAGCCAGAATCTTGCCTTCTGCCGTCATCACCACTCGCTTCGCGCGACGGTCGCCCTGAACCGTCTGACGTTCAATGAACGACTGCCGCTCCAGACCATCGAGCAGGCGCACCATGGTCGCATTCTCGATCTCCAGCGCTTCAGCCAGTTCCTTCTGGTAAAGCCCTTCCTGTTCCATCAAGGCAAGCAGGGTGCGCGCTCTGGCCAACGTCAGGCCACGCTCTTTCACACGTGCGTCGAAGACGGTGCGAAGCCTGCGATTAACCTTCGCCATGGCATCAATCATTTCAGCTTTGAGATCTGCCGTATCCATGCCAATCGCCTTATATATTAGTAAACTAATGATTATGGATTTGGATAAATCGCTGGCGAACTATTTTCAAGCGAACTTCCTGAACTCACGCAAGCGTGATGGGATTTGGCGCCAATATGACAGTTCTGCGAACAAATTCACTGCGGAGCGGGTGATCTGAAAAAGAAAAAGCGGGCCAAAGCCCGCTTTTCCGAAAAACGATAAACTGCTGCCGATCAGGCTGGCATGATCGTTCCCTGCAGCGTCATCAACTGATGCAGGAAGATTTCAGCCTTGGTGCGGTGTTCGTTCGACGAAGCATCGTCCAGAGCCTGGCGGGCATGATCGATACGGCGCTGAATATCCGCCGGATCGATATCGTCCACATGAGTCGCCGATTCGGCCAGAACGGTGCAGCCCTGCGGAGTAATATCGGCGAAACCGCCAAAGACTACGTAGGAGTCGGACTTGCCGTCGGCAAGCTTCACCGAAACGACACCCGGCATGATCGTCGTCATCAGCGGCGAATGACCGGCGAGAGCCGTCAGATAGCCTTCGCTACCCGGAATGACGACTTCCGTCACCTGCGCGGAAAGCAGGAGCCGTTCAGGCGACACGAGTTCGAATTGGAAAGCTTGAGCCATGGTTCTCACTTGAATTCAAAAGCATGAACCCGAAAACGGTTTCCGGAAAAGATCATGCTTAAACAAAATGATTGGCTTTCACGGCGGGCCTTGCGGCCCACCGGGAAATTCAATTCATCAAGCAGCTTCAGCTGCCAGCTTCTTCGCCTTTTCGATCGCTTCTTCAATCGAGCCGACCATGTAGAAAGCCGGTTCTGGAAGATGATCGTATTCACCTGCGCAAAGGCCCTTGAAGCCCTTGATGGTGTCGGCGAGGTCAACCAGCTTGCCTGGCGAACCGGTGAAGACTTCAGCAACGAAGAACGGCTGCGACAGGAAGCGTTCGATCTTACGAGCGCGCGCAACGGTCAGCTTGTCGTCTTCCGACAGTTCGTCCATGCCGAGGATGGCGATGATGTCCTGAAGCGACTTGTAGCGCTGAAGGATCGACTGAACCTGACGAGCAACAGCGTAGTGTTCTTCACCAACGATCATCGGATCGAGCATACGCGACGTGGATTCGAGAGGATCCACAGCCGGGTAAATACCCTTTTCAGCGATCGAACGGTTCAGCGTCGTGGTCGCGTCCAAGTGAGCGAACGACGTTGCCGGTGCAGGGTCGGTCAAATCGTCGGCAGGAACGTAAATTGCCTGAACCGAAGTAATCGAGCCCTTGGTCGTCGTGGTGATGCGTTCCTGCATCGCGCCCATGTCGGTTGCCAGCGTCGGCTGATAACCCACAGCGGAAGGAATACGGCCGAGAAGAGCCGAAAGTTCCGAACCAGCCTGCGTGAAGCGGAAGATGTTGTCCACGAAGAACAGGACGTCCTGGCCCTGGTCACGGAAGTTTTCAGCAACCGTCAGACCCGACAGGGCAACGCGAGCGCGCGCACCCGGAGGCTCGTTCATCTGACCGTAAACGAGTGCGGCCTTGGAGCCTTCACCGCCACCGAGCTTGTTAACGCCCGATTCGATCATTTCGTGGTAAAGGTCGTTACCTTCACGGGTACGTTCACCAACGCCTGCGAATACCGAGTAACCGCCGTGCGCCTTGGCGACGTTGTTGATCAGTTCCATGATGAGAACGGTCTTGCCGACGCCAGCGCCGCCGAACAGACCAATCTTGCCGCCCTTGGCGTAAGGAGCGAGAAGGTCGACGACCTTGATGCCCGTTACGAGGATTTCAGCTTCGGTCGACTGTTCGATATATTCAGGAGCTTCCTGGTGGATCGCACGACGGGCAGTGGTCTTGATCGGACCAGCTTCGTCAACCGGCTCGCCGATGACGTTCATGATGCGGCCAAGGGTTTCCTCACCAACCGGAACCATGATCGGGTTGCCGGTGTCGCGCACTTCGTGACCGCGAACCAGACCTTCAGTCGAGTCCATGGCGATGGTGCGAACGGTGTTTTCGCCCAGATGCTGTGCAACTTCAAGAACCAGACGGCTGCCGAGATTGTCGGTTTCCAGAGCGTTGAGGATCAGCGGAAGCTGACCGTCTTCGAACTGTACGTCGACAACAGCGCCGATGACCTGAGTGATCTTGCCTACTGCGCCGGTCGTTGCAGCCTTGGGAGCTGCATCAGACTTGGCGGCTGCCGCCTTCGCCGGAGCCTTTTTGGCTGGAGCTTTCGCCGCTGCTGGCTTCGCTTCGGCCGCGGCGGTAGTTTTCGGGGTCGCTGCTTTTGCCATCGATCCTTTTACCTTCCGATTAGAGCGCTTCCGCGCCCGAAATGATTTCGATCAGTTCCTTGGTGATCTGAGCCTGACGCTGACGGTTATACGTGATCGACAACTTGTTGATCATGTCACCGGCGTTACGCGTCGCATTGTCCATCGCGCTCATCTTCGCGCCCATTTCGCCCGCCACATTTTCCAGCAGAGCGCGGAAAATCTGGACCGAAATATTGCGTGGGATCAGCGTCGACAGGATCGCCGCAGGATCAGGTTCGTACTCATAAATCGCATCGCCTGCAGTGTCCGCCTGCGCAACATCGCCAGCCGAAGCCGGAATGATCTGCTGTGCAGTTGGAATCTGTGCAATCACCGACTTGAATTCGGAATAGAACAGGGTGCAGACATCAAATTCGCCTTGTTCGAACAGCTCGATCACCTTGTGGCCGATCTGGTCGGCATGCACAAAAGCGAGCTGCTTGACTTCGCGCAAATTGACGTGGTCGATAATCAGAGAGGCAAACTCACGACGCAGAATATCTGCGCCCTTCTTGCCGACCGTGATGATCTTGACCGTCTTGCCTTCAGCAAGGAGCTTGCGGGCATGATCGCGCGCCAGACGCGCGATTTGGCTGTTGAAACCGCCGCAAAGGCCACGTTCTGCGGTGCAGACGACGAGCAGATGCACGTCGTCCTTGCCCGTACCGGCCATCAGGGCCGGCGCATCTTCGCCGGTTACGTTCTGCGCGATATTTGCGAGAACGGCGCCCATGCGCTGCGAATAAGGCCTTGCGGCCTCCGCAGCTTCCTGGGCACGGCGCAGCTTCGCCGCGGCGACCATCTGCATCGCCTTGGTGATTTTCTGCGTCGCCTTGACCGAGGCGATACGGTTTCTCAGATCCTTTAGTGAAGGCATCCGTTCATCCCGTCACAAAATTCAAGCGAAAGACTTGGCGAACGCGTCGACCGCTGCCTTGAGCTTTGCTTTGATGTTGTCGGTGAGCGCCTTTTCGTCGCGGATCGCATCGAGCACATCCTTGTGCTCGGTGCGCAGCGAAGAAAGAAGACCTGCTTCGAACTTGCCAACCTGGTTGACGGCGATCTTGTCGAGATAGCCATTCACGCCGGCGAAAATCACGGCAACCTGTTCTTCCGTTTTGAGCGGCGAGAACTGCGGCTGCTTGAGAAGCTCGGTCAGACGTGCACCGCGGTTCAGCAAACGCTGGGTCGAGGCATCGAGATCCGAACCGAACTGTGCGAAGGCGGCCATTTCACGATACTGGGCGAGCTCGCCCTTGATCGAGCCGGCAACCTGCTTCATGGCCTTGACCTGCGCCGAAGAACCAACGCGCGAAACCGACAGACCGACGTTAACAGCCGGACGGATACCCTGGTAGAACAGGTTGGTTTCGAGGAAGATCTGGCCGTCGGTGATCGAGATCACGTTGGTCGGAATGAAGGCGGAAACGTCGTTGCCCTGCGTTTCGATGACCGGCAGAGCCGTCAGCGAGCCAGCGCCGTTTTCGTCGTTGAGCTTTGCAGCGCGCTCGAGAAGACGGGAGTGCAGATAGAAAACGTCGCCCGGATAAGCTTCGCGGCCCGGAGGACGACGGAGCAGAAGCGACATCTGACGGTAAGCGACAGCCTGCTTGGACAGATCGTCGTAGCCGATCAGGGCATGCATCGAGTTGTCGCGGAAATATTCGCCCATGGCGCAGCCCGCAAATGGAGCGAGATACTGCATCGGAGCCGGATCGGAAGCGGTAGCCGCGATAACGATCGAATATTCCAGAGCGCCGCGTTCTTCGAGAACCTTGACGAACTGAGCAACGGTCGAACGCTTCTGGCCGATAGCAACGTAAACGCAATAAAGCTTTTCGCTGTCCGGGCCGTTGTCGTGGATCGGCTTCTGGTTCAGGAAGGTGTCGAGAATGATGGCGGTCTTGCCGGTCTGACGGTCACCGATGACCAGCTCGCGCTGGCCGCGGCCAACCGGGATCAGAGCGTCAACAGCCTTGAGGCCGGTCGACATTGGCTCATGAACCGACTTGCGCGGAATGATGCCCGGTGCCTTCACGTCGACGCGGCGACGCTCAGTAGCAACGATTGGGCCCTTGCCGTCGATCGGGTTGCCGAGAGCGTCGACAACGCGGCCCAGCAGGCCGGGACCGACTGGAACGTCAACGATTGCGCCGGTACGCTTGACGATGTCGCCTTCCTTGATGTCACGGTCGGCACCGAAGATAACGACGCCGACATTGTCGCTTTCAAGGTTCAGCGCCATGCCGCGAATGCCACCAGGGAATTCGACCATTTCACCGGCCTGGACATTATCCAGACCATAGACGCGGGCGATACCGTCGCCAACGGAAAGAACCTGACCGACCTCGGAGACCTCAGCCTCCTTGCCGAAGTTCTTGATTTGCTCTTTCAGGATAGCGGAAATTTCCGCGGCGCGGATGTCCATCAGCCGACCTCTTTCAGTGCAAGCTTGAGAGAAGAAAGTTTAGTGCGAAGGGACGTGTCGATCTGACGCGAACCCATCTTGACGATAAGACCGCCGAGGATCGACGGATCGACGGTGACATTGATCGTCACGTCCTTGCCGGCCACGCCCTTCAGCGTTGCCTTCAATTCGTTCTGCTGCGCAGCACTCAGTTCGTGCGCGGAGATGACATCGGCGGAGACTTCACCGCGATGTTCGGCAGCAATCTTGCGGAAAGCGGCGATAATGCCCGGCAGGGCGAAGAGACGACGGTTCCGCGCGACAACGCGCAGGAAATTTCCGACCAGACCCTTGATGCCCGCCTTGTCGGCGAGAGCGCCGATGGCGTGAAGCTGATCTTCCGAAGAAAATACCGGACTGGAAATCAGTCGCTTGAGGTCTTCGCTTCCGCTCAGAAGCGCCTCGAAACGGTCAAGATCTTTTTCCACAGCCGCAACGGATTTCGCGTCGAGTGCGAGCTCGAAAAGAGATCCGGCGTAACGCTGTGCGACACCTGAAATGAGCGAAGACGTTTCAGCCACGAACAACCTGCTCTCTACGTTGAAACCATCCTTTTGGGACCCAATCTTGTTCAGGACGCCAAGCCGATGATTTTATTGAATGTTTCCGGAAAACCACTGACGCGCGAGCACGTCAACACCGAAATGTGATTGCCGTCTAGCATAGACGAACAGGACTCGCAACACGCGAATCCGGCACTTTTGTGTAAGATTTGCCGCCTTTCGCGGTCAAAAAAGTCGCATCTGCCCCGGCGAGGCGACCTTCCGTTACACAACCTGCACGCCTGACGTGCAGAAGAGCACCCTTTCCGATCAGGAAATGAAGCCGAAAGCGTAAAGGAGCGGACCCGCTGCAAGCACGAATTCCACCAGTGCTGCAAGACTGCCATAGAAGCGTCCGCCGGCCGGTCCGCCCTTGCGGCCCGCTGCATCCGACATCATCGAAATGAAGCGTCCGAACAGCGCAAATCCCCATACGGAACCAAGCACGACCCAGAGAAACGGCTGCGCGAAAATGAGGCATCCGAGCCCCACGCCGAGATAGGGCCCGGCGAGCGTTGCGCGGATGGAACCGTAACCTTCGGGACGGCCGTTGATCGGCTGGAGCCGCAGCAGCTTCATCGTGATGCCGGGCGCAAAAAGCATGACAAGACCGGCCAGTGCTGTCACGGCGGCAGAGCCCCAGGCAAGCCATTCTCCGGTCGTGGCAGGAAGATAGAATTCCATCGCAATTACCCTCGTCGTTTCTTGCCATATAGCGGAATTTGGCACCACGTTCCATCCTGCGTAGGCTGTTCAGATTCTGGTTATGCCGCGCCGAAAATAGTGGCTTTGAAGAACCGGAGCGGAGCCTACTTGAAGTACGTGAGCACCGGAAGCGCACAAAGACGCTATTTGCAGGCCGGCAGAGCCTGAATATCAACAGCCTACAGGAAGCTTTGCGGATCAATGTCCACCTGCACCCTTATCGAGCCTTTTTCCTTCGGCCCTTTGGCAAGCAAGACGCGAATAAATCCTTGAATATCGGCGCGTTTGGTCCCGTGCACCAGAATACGGAAACGATGGCGTCCCCGTACCAGCGCAAGCGGCGCTTCGGCAGGCCCAAGCACGGAAATCTCCGGGGATGAAGGGGCTGCACGACGAAGCGCGCGCGCATGATTTTCGGCATCGGGCCGGTTGTCGGCTGAAATAATCAGCGCGGCAAGCCGTCCGAAAGGCGGCAAAGCGCTGCGTTCGCGCTCGTCGATCTCGCGGGCATAGAATGCGTCCGCATCACCACTGACGATTGCCCGCATCACCGGATGATCCGGCTGGTAGGTCTGGATGAGGCCCAGGCTCTTGCGACCGGTTCGACCGGCACGTCCCGTCACCTGATTGAGAAGCTGGAAGGTACGCTCAGCCGCGCGCGGATCGCCATTGGCAAGCCCCAGATCGGCATCCACGACACCGACCAATGTCATGTTGGGAAAGTTGTGCCCCTTGGCAACAAGCTGCGTACCGATGACGATATCCGCCTCGCCTTTTGCGATAGCGTCGAGTTCCAGCCGCAGCCGCTTCACGCCGCCTGCCATATCAGACGAAAGAACTATGATTCGCGCTTCGCTGAACGTTGCCGCCACTTCTTCCGCAATGCGCTCCACACCCGGACCGCAGGCAACCAGATGATCCAGCGTGCCGCATTCGGGACAAGCCTGCGGTGTTGGCTCGTGATAGCCGCACTGGTGGCACATGAGCTGCCCGCGAAAGCGATGTTCCACCAGCCAGCTTGAACATTGCGGACACTGGAAGCGATGGCCGCAAACCCGGCACAACGTCAAAGGCGCATAACCGCGCCGGTTGAGGAACAAAAGCGCCTGCTCGCCGCGTTCCACCGTCTTGCCGACGGCTTCGGTCAGTGCGGGCGACAGAAACCGGCCCGGCGGTGGCGGAGAACGCCGCATGTCGATGGTCTTCAAATCGGGCAGTGCCGCTTCCGCATAGCGACCATAAAGCTTGATTCGCTTGTAGCGTCCCTGCTCCGCATTGACCTGACTCTCGATGGATGGCGTGGCCGATGCCAGCACCACCGGAAAGCCGCTGATATGGCCGCGCACCACCGCCATGTCGCGCGCATTGTAGAAGACCCGGTCTTCCTGTTTGTAAGCCGGATCATGTTCTTCATCGACAACGATCAGCCCCAGTTCCTTGAAGGGCAAAAAGAGCGCCGACCGCGCCCCTGCCACCACCCGCACCGTACCTTCGGCAATCTGCCGCCAGACGCGCTCCCGAGTGCGGGGGGCAAGGTCGGAGTGCCATTCGGCAGGCTTGGCCCCAAAACGATCGTGGAACCGGTCGAGAAACTGTTGTGTCAGCGCGATCTCAGGCAGGAGAATCAGCACCTGCTTGCCTTGCTCGATCGCCTTGGCAACGGCTTCGAAATAAACCTCGGTCTTACCCGATCCGGTCACGCCATCGAGCAATGAAACCGAAAAACAATCGGCTTCCACGGCTTCCGACAGCATTTCAGCCGCCGCCTGCTGGTCTTCCGAAAGCGTGGCCCGTGCATAGTCGATATCGGGCTTTGCCACCACGGCTGGCGGCGGCAGCATGACTTCCTCGAAAATACCTTGCGTCTTCAACCCGTCCACGACCGTCATGGAGACACCCGCCGCATGGGCAAGGCCGGATCTGGTCCATGCAAGCCCGTCGCGGGCAAGCTCCATCACCCGCGACCTCGCCTCGGTCATACGCTCCGGCTCACCGCCGGAATATCGAAGGCCCGGCACCGATGGCTCGGGATCGAATGCGGCAGGCACACGCAGGACCATACGCGCCACCATGCCTGGCGGCGAAAGCGTGTAGTCCGCAGCCCAGCGCATGAAGCGCAACATGTCGCCCCCCACCGGCGGGCAGTCGAAAACTTCGGAAACCTCCCGCAGTTTTCTGGCGTCAACGGCATCGGTCTCGCCCTCGCAGACGATCCCCGCCACCTCACGAGGACCGAGCGGCACGCGCACGATCGATCCGGGCTGGACGTTCATCCCTTCCGGAACCATATAAGAATAAGGCCGCTCTGCGGGCATGGGCACGAGCACGGGAACGACCCGTGGTGCGAGCTCCGGAAACAGACCAGAAATGGGGTTTGCAATATCGTGCGAATCTTTCGACATGATCGCGTGACCTTGGCGCGGCTTTGCGCTAAAGAAAAGCCACCTTCCGGGACTTAAATGGATTTAGCTCCCAAAAACCACCCGCGCTCATTATGGAGGAACGCTGTTATGAAGTTTTTCGTGGACACTGCGGACGTCAAGGAAATCCGCGAGCTCAATGACCTTGGGCTGGTCGATGGCGTGACCACCAACCCGTCCCTCATCCTGAAGTCGGGTCGTGACATTATCGAAGTGACCAAGGAAATCTGCAACATCGTCAAGGGCCCGGTTTCCGCCGAGGTTGCTGCGACGGAATATGAGCAGATGATGAAGGAAGCAGCCGTCATCGCCAAGATCGCTGACAACATCTGCATCAAGCTGCCTGTAACCCTCGACGGACTGAAAGCCTGTAAGGCTCTGTCGTCTGACGGCCACAAGGTCAACATGACGCTCTGCTTCTCGGCCAATCAGGCGCTTCTGGCAGCCAAGGCCGGCGCGACCTTCATTTCGCCGTTCATTGGCCGTCTCGACGATACCGGCATCAACGGCATGGAGCTGATTGCCGAAATCCGCACGATTTACGACAATTACGATTTCCGCACCGAAATTCTTGCCGCTTCGGTTCGCACCGTCAATCACGTCAAGGAAGCAGCTCTCATCGGCGCCGATGTCGTGACCGCACCTCCGGCAACGCTCAAGGCACTGGTCAAGCATCCGCTGACCGACAAGGGCCTCGAAACCTTCCTCGCTGATTGGGCGAAAACCGGTCAGAAGATCGCCTGATCGGCGACCTTGCCAGACGAATGAAAGGCGGGCCATTGGCTCGCCTTTTTTATTCCAGCACCGTTTCCCCGTCCTGCTTGCTCACCCGGATCGGTCGTGCGCCGCAGTGCTCGGTAATCGCGCTGGCAAGGGCGGCTGAATGGGTCACCACCCATATCTGGCTGCGTTCGGATGCCTGCGCGATCATTCGGGCAAGTGACGGGATCATATCGGGATGCAGGCTTGCCTCCGGCTCGTTGAGCGCGATCAGTGGCGGCAGGCGATAGGAGAGCAGCGCACCCGCCAGAGCCAGCAGGCGAATCTGTCCGTCGGACAATTCTCCGGGGCGAAATGTTCGTGGCGGAAAAGCCGGGAAGTTCAGGCCGAAAGTCGCCGTTTCTTCCGGATAGGGAATGACCAGCTTGGCGCCTTCCAGCGCGTCGGCAACCAGACGATCCAGATCGACCGTATCCTGCCGGATATGGGCCAGCGTCGCAAAGACCGAAGCGAGATTGCCGCCATCCTCGTCCAGCATCGCAGCGGTCGCGGCTATGGACGGCTGACGTACCGGCGCATCGCGGTCGCTTCTAAAACCATGGTAAAAACGCCAGCCACGTATCTGAGCAGAAAGATCGCCTATCTCCGGATAATGGCCTGACTGTCCGAGCACCGCCAGACCGCTTTCCGAAGTCAGCAGACGCCCCGGATGTTCCATGCGCCGCCCTTCCCCGTCGCGCGCGAAAACCGCAGGTCCGCGCCGGTCCATCAGATCGACAGGACGACGGCCCGTATCGAGATTGAGCTGTTCTTCCTTGATCTGCGGTTCGAAGGGAAAGGCCCCGGAAACCGGCGGCGGCAGACCTGCCTCGACACGATAGGAAAGACGCGAAGCCAGTCGCTCGTCTTCAAAATCTGCTTCCAGAATGATGCGCGCCGATTCGTGCTTGCGGCGACTGCCGCTCCACATGGCCGATTGCATTCCGCCTTCACGCACCACTTCGGTCGAGAGATTACCCTCGGCAGCGGCCTTCACCAGTTGCAGCGCCCGATAGAGGTTGGATTTTCCGGCACCGTTCTCGCCGACGAAAACCGTCACCTGTCCGAGGTCGAACCGGACGGAACGCAACGAACGGTAGCCTTTGGCGGAAAATGAAACGAGACGCATGGCTTGATCGGGTCCAGCAATGAAAAGGCGGCGTGAAATCCACACCGCCTTTATAGCTGCCTATCAATTTGAGACTAGAGTATTTCCAGTTTAAATTGAATCGTTAGAAATACTCTATCTTTTTGTTTTTACGCATTATCCTACGCAAAACCGCTTCGCACTTTTGCTGGAAATGCTCTAGCTTATTCCCATTTCATCTCGCCCTTGATGACCTTTGCACCGAGCTCCAGGCTGCTTTCGCCGCCAAGATCAGGATAACGCTTCTTCATTGCTGCGATCAGTTCGCCGCTATCCTTGGCTTTCGCCGCTTCCTCGTCGAAGGCCGTGATATAGTCGCGCGTGAACTTGATTGCCGAAACATCCGTTGCCGACCCTGCCGCCGTATGTGCCGGAACGACAATGGCAGGATTGCGGGCAGCAATCGCATCGAGATTCCTGATCCATGCCTCACGCTGGGCAAGATCAGGCGTATCGGCAAGCCAGACATGTCCGCCCGACGATATCAGAACGCCGCCGAACACCGCTTTGAGCGAAGGCACCCATAAATAGCGGCGGTTCTTCATGCCTTCGGCAGGAACGATTTCAATCTCATTGCCCTCAAGCTCCAGCGCCTTCACGTCAGAAGCTTCGGGAATGACGACATCCGACAGTTTCTGCGGGCCGTTATCCTTGAGCTGCGGACCCCAGACTTTCAGCTTGTTATCGATATTGCCCTTGATCGCCTCGACCGTTTCAGGGGCCGCGATAATGCGCGCGTCGGGAAAAGCAGCTTTGATCGGGCCAAGGCTGAAATAATAGTCCGGATCGCTCTGGCTCACATAGATCGTGGTCAGCTTCTTGCCCGTCTCCTTGATTTTCTCGGCAACCGCCTTACCGTCCGAAAGTGTGAAGCCGCCATCAAGCAGGATCGCTTCCTTGTCTCCGGTCAGAAGAACAGGCGTACGATTGAAGCCGTTCTCATCCGCCTGGAAATATTGCCATTGCAGCGGCGCAACCTTTTCCTGTGCCAACGCCGAGCCCGCAACCGCCAGCCCGGCCAAAACTGCGAGACTGCCCATCATCATGGAAAACCGCTTCATCCAATTACTCCTGTAACAACTGGTTTGAACCAGCGGACGCATCATGCGCTCGCAGGAGCATTCAGGTTGCTAATCACTTCATGAAAAACAAGAAGACACATGAATGTTGGGTAGGCACAGCAATGTTACCTTCCTGAATTCATTGCTATTTATCCAATCTCTAAAACAAAAAAAGCGGCGCCCGGAAGCACCGCCTTTCAACGTCAGGTGAAAGCCCGATCAGAGTTTCGACAATTTTTGTGCCAGAGCGAGGAACACCTGTTCGGCCAGTTCTTCCGCAGCGCGCTTGCGTGCATCGCGTTCGGCACGCAGGTTCGCGAATTCCTGACGCGGACGGTCGAAGGAAGCGCCAACCGTGCGGGTGCCAGCGGCAAGCGGCTTGCCATCCTTGTCACGCAACACGAAGTTCGATGTTGCCTTGACGATACCGGACGATGGACGGCCCGTACGGTCGGTCTGATCGCCAATATCGACGCTTACGGCCGCAAGCGTATAGCTGCTCAGACCGAGACCGAGCCGATAGGTCGGGTTGGCCGGCTCACCGGCACCACCGCCGAGCAGGAAGATCAGGCGATTGCGGACCTGCTGCTGAAACACATCGCCAGCCGGATCAATGGCCACCGAGGCAAGCTTGGTGCGCATGTCCGGCGTCACGCTGCCGCCTATGGTTCCACCGGCACCAGCGCCGGAGGAGTAAAGCGGCTGCACGGTGCATCCAGCCATCAGAACCGCAGCTCCGAGCGCGAAAAACGCAACGCGGAAGGCTTTGATTGCAGAGAAAAAGCGGTCAGGCAACGACATTGACGATCCTTTGCGGCACCACGATAACCTTCTTCGGCGAGCCTCCATTGAGCGCAGCCTTGACGAAGTCAAGTTCGAGCACCGCCTGCTGGATGCTAGATTGATCAGCGTCGCGGGCGATTGTCAAATCCCCACGCTTCTTACCGTTGATCTGCACCGGCATAACGATCTCGTTTTCCACCACCAATGCCGGATCGAATTCCGGCCAGGCACTGCGGGCAACCAGCGTTTCACGACCGGCAATCTTGCCGCCCAGCACAGCCAGGCACTGTTCAGCCAGATGCGGCATCATCGGCGCCAGCATCAAGATGAGCTTTTCGGTGACGTCACGGACAGCACTCTTCAACTCGTCATCCGCATTGCCCGAAGCCACCTGCTGCAGGGAAGCAGCAGCCGTATTGACCAGCTCATAAAGACGGGCGACGCCACGATTGAAGGCGAGCTTCTCGATATCATCGCCGACAGCCTTGACCGCCTTGTGCGCTGCCTTGGAAACGACAAGGGCTTCACCCTGCGTCCCGGTCTTCGGCGCAACGTCCTTCAGATGTTCGGCGGCTTCCGCCACCAGACGCCAGACGCGCTGCACAAAACGATGAGCGCCTTCGGCACCGGCTTCCGTCCAGATCACGTCACGCTCGGGCGGCGAATCAGACAGCATGAACCAGCGCGCCGTATCGGCACCGTAGGAAGCGATAATGTCATCCGGATCGACAACATTCTTCTTCGATTTCGACATCTTCTCGATGGAACCGATTTCCACCGGCTCGCCTGTCGAGAGCAGGGCCGCGCTGCGCTTGCCGTCGGTTTCCTCGATACGAATATCGGCTGGCGCCACCCACTGGCCATTGGCCTTGTAGGTCTCGTGCACAACCATGCCCTGCGTGAACAGGCCCTTGAACGGCTCGTCGATGCCGACGTGACCGGCGACCTTCATCGCGCGGGTGAAGAAACGCGAATAGAGCAGATGCAGGATCGCGTGTTCGATACCGCCGATATACTGATCGACCGGCAGCCAGTGATCGGCAACCTTGCGGTCGGTCGGCTCGTTTTCCCATGGTGCCGTAAAGCGCGCATAGTACCAGGACGAATCGACGAACGTGTCCATCGTATCGGTTTCACGGCGCGCATCGGCACCGCATTTCGGGCACTTAACATGACGCCATGTTGTATGACGGTCGAGCGGATTGCCCGGACGGTCGAACTCGACATCGTCCGGCAGCTTGACCGGCAAATCGGCGCGCGGCACCGGATTGACGCCGCAGCTTTCGCAATGGATCATCGGGATCGGGCAGCCCCAGTAGCGCTGGCGCGAGATGCCCCAGTCACGCAGACGGAACTGTACCTTGCGGCTTGCCTGCGGGCTGTTGCCGAGGCTGGTCTGTTCCAGACGCTTAGCCACCTCATTGAAGGCCGCTTCCGGCGTCATGCCGTCGAGGAAGCGCGAATTGATCATCACGCCATCATCGGTATAGGCCGTTTCGCCGATGCTGAAGCCTGCCGCATCTTCGCCCTTCGGCAGAACAACAGGCGTAACCTTCAATTTGTACTTGTTGGCGAAATCCAGATCGCGCTGATCGTGTGCCGGGCAGCCGAACACCGCGCCCGTGCCATATTCCATCAGAACGAAATTGGCGACATAGACCGGCAGTTCCCAGTTCTCATCGAACGGATGCCGGACTTTCACGCCTGTGTCGAAGCCCTTCTTCTCTGCCGTTTCCAGCGCCGCCAGCGACGTACCGTGCTGATGGCATTCCTCGATGAAACCGAAAAGCGAAGCATTATCTTCGGCCAGCTTCTTCGCCAGCGGATGATCGGCGGAGATCGCCACGAAAGCCGCACCGAACAGCGTGTCCGGACGGGTCGTATAGACCTCGATTTCCGAGAAACCGGCAGGCGCCGTATTGCCGTCCAGCGCGAAGCGGACCTGCAGGCCTTCCGACTTGCCGATCCAGTTGCGCTGCATCAGGCGAACCTTTTCCGGCCACTGGTCGAGCGTGTCGAGACCGGCCAGCAATTCCTCGCTGAAATCGGTGATCTTGAAGAACCATTGCGTCAGTTCGCGCTGTTCGACCAGCGCGCCCGAACGCCAGCCGCGACCGTCCACCACCTGCTCGTTGGCAAGCACGGTGTTGTCGACCGGGTCCCAGTTGACCTTGGAGGTCTTGCGCGTCACCAGACCTTTTTCGAAAAGATCGATGAACAGCATCTGCTGGCGATGATAATATTCCACGTCGCAGGTCGCGAATTCACGCGCCCAGTCGAGCGAAAGCCCCATCGATTTGAGCTGGCTGCGCATCGTGGCGATGTTCTGGTAGGTCCATTCCTTCGGATGAACCTTGTTCTGCATCGCTGCATTTTCCGCAGGCATGCCGAACGCGTCCCATCCCATCGGATGAAGCACGTTGAAACCCTTGGCGCGCTTGTAACGGGCGACCACGTCGCCCATCGCATAGTTGCGCACATGGCCCATATGGATGCGCCCCGATGGATAGGGGAACATCTCGAGCACATAATATTTCTCGCGGCTGTCGCCATTGTCGGTTTCGAAGGTCCGGTCTTCTTCCCAGACTTTCTGCCAATGAGCTTCCGCCACGCGCGGATTATAACGTTCGGCTGCCATGACCGTATTTACTCGTACGAAGGTGATGCAATAAGGAGAGTCGATGTTTAATGGCGACCTTCACCACGTATTGGCGAAAGCGTCAACCTTTTGCGGATGAAAAGCCTGAAAGCGAGAGTTTCATGTCAGATATCGTCACGAACCTGAACACGGTCAAGGCCGCAATCGCCACTGCCGAAGAGGAAGCACAGCGTGACAAGGGTTCCGTTACGCTTGTCGCTGTATCAAAAACCTTCGATGCGGAGGAAATCCGCCCGGCTCTCGACGCGGGCCAGCGCGTCTTCGGTGAAAACCGCGTGCAGGAAGCACAAGCCAAATGGCCAGGACTGCGCGAGGATTATTCCGGCATCGAACTGCATCTGATCGGCCCGCTGCAATCCAACAAGGCCGCCGATGCCGTCGCCCTGTTCGATGTCATCGAAACGGTCGACCGCGAAAAGATCGCAGCCGCCCTGGCCAGCGAGATCAAGAAGCAGAACAAGGCCCCAAAGCTCTACGTGCAGGTGAATACCGGACTTGAAGAACAGAAGGCCGGCATTGCACCGAAGGAAGCCGTCGCCTTTGTCGAGCGCTGCCGCAAGGAACATGGCCTCGCCATCGAGGGGCTGATGTGCATCCCGCCTGCGGATGAAAATCCGGGGCCGCATTTCGCTCTTCTGGAAAAGCTCGCCCGCGAGGCACAGGTCGAAAAGCTCTCCATGGGCATGTCGGGCGATTATGAAACCGCCATCGGTTTCGGCGCGACATCGGTGCGTGTCGGCTCGGCCATCTTCGGCGGGCGGAGCTATGCCAACCCCGCCTGAATTGTCACCCCTACTGTTTGTTTTTGTCGCATTATCCTACGCAAAACCGCTTCACACTTTTGCTGGAAATGCTCCTAGTGGTCTGATTCCGACATTTGCATCCCTAGGATATGAGCGCCGGGCAAATATCGGACGGGTATCAAACGTCAAATTCAATCCACTAATGCAGGACGATCTCGCCCTGCACATTCCTCCAGTCCGAGGGGCCAAGCAGCCGGAAATGCGTGTAGCTGACCGAATGCAACGGCCCGTCGATTTCCCGATTCCAGAATTCGATGAAATGATTGAGCACCGGAAAATCGGGCGCGAGGTCATAATCCTGCCAGACGAAAAGCTGCAGCAGATGCGGATGATCGGGCAAATGGTAGAAAACTTTCGCCGTCGTCAGACCATAACCGGCGAGCTGGAGTTCAAAGGCTGATTTTGCGTTCAAAGCGGACGTCGTCATGGCGATTTCCCCTTTTTGTGAAGAGCCTTATTGTCAGGCTCCTGAATAGGAGATAATCACTCCAAATGGTTTTTAAACTGTAAAAACAATATATTAGCACCAATCAACAGCGAGTGCTGCCAGTTGCCATTTCTGACGATGCGTCATTGTGGATCATAGACGCGCCGATTGTCTAATTTACCTTGCCCGCAATGGAAGGTAGACAGGGCACCCGATGGTCTCGCCTTTCACGGCAAGCCGTCTCATCCGGCGGGAGGTGCCGGTCAGTTTTTGGGTGCATTTATACGAGCGGGATATTGTCCGGCTCGCGGAATGCTGAAGGAGGAAATCATGTCGGAAAAGCTTTACCCGGTCCTTGCCGAGGCAAAGAGAAACACGCTCATCGACAACGCAACCTATCTCGACTGGTATCAGGAAAGCGTGAGCGACCCGGACAGCTTCTGGGCGAAGCACGGACGGCGCATCGACTGGTTCAAGCCTTTCACCAAGGTCAAGAACACCGATTTCAACGGCGATGTATCCATCAAATGGTATGAGGACGGCGTTACCAACGTTTCCTATAACTGTATCGACCGCCACCTGAAGAGCCGTGGTGATCAGGTCGCCATCATCTGGGAAGGCGACAATCCCTATATCGACAAGAAGATCACCTATCGCGAACTGCATGAGAATGTCTGCCGCCTCGCCAATGTGCTGAAGAAGCACGGCGTGAAGAAGGGCGACCGCGTCACGATCTATCTGCCGATGATCCCGGAAGCGGCCTATGCGATGCTGGCCTGCGCGCGCATCGGCGCTGTGCACTCGGTCGTCTTTGCCGGCTTCTCTCCGGAAGCGCTTGCCGGTCGTATCGTCGACTGCGAATCCACTTTCGTCATCACGGCCGACGAAGGCGTGCGCGGCGGCAAGCCGGTTCCGCTGAAGGAAAACACCGATACCGCCATCGACATTGCGGCCAAGCAATATGTCATGGTCAACAAGGTTCTCACCGTGCGCCGTACCGGCGGCAAGGTGAACTGGGGACCGGGCCGCGATCTCTGGTATCATCAGGAAGTCGCAAGCGTCGAACCGACCTGCGATCCGGAACCGATGAATGCGGAAGACCCGCTCTTCATCCTTTACACCTCCGGCTCCACCGGCAAGCCGAAGGGCGTGCTGCACACAACCGGCGGCTATCTCGTCTATGCATCAATGACGCATCAATATGTCTTCGACTATCATGACGGCGACATCTACTGGTGCACGGCGGATGTGGGCTGGGTGACGGGCCACTCCTATATCGTCTACGGCCCGCTGGCCAACGGCGCGACGACATTGATGTTCGAAGGCGTGCCCAACTTCCCCGATCAGGGACGTTTCTGGGAAGTCGTCGACAAGCATCACGTCAACATCTTCTACACGGCTCCGACGGCCATCCGCGCCCTGATGGGCGCAGGTGATGAATTCGTCACCCGCTCGTCGCGTTCGACGCTGCGCCTGCTCGGTTCGGTGGGCGAGCCGATCAATCCGGAAGCCTGGGAATGGTATTACAACGTCGTTGGTGACCAGCGGTCGCCGATTGTCGATACGTGGTGGCAGACGGAAACCGGCGGCATTCTCATCACCCCGCTGCCCGGCGCAACCGACCTCAAGCCGGGTTCGGCAACGCGTCCGTTCTTCGGCATCAGGCCGGAACTGGTGGACAATGAAGGCGCTGTCGTTGAAGGTGCCGTGGACGGCAATCTCTGCATCATTGATAGCTGGCCGGGCCAGATGCGTACGCTTTACGGCGATCACAAGCGCTTCATCGAAGCTTACTTCTCGACCTATAAGGGCAAGTACTTCACCGGTGACGGCTGCCGTCGCGACGAAGACGGTTACTACTGGATCACGGGCCGCGTCGATGACGTGCTCAACATTTCCGGCCACCGCCTCGGCACGGCGGAAATCGAATCGGCACTCGTCTCGCATCACTCGGTTTCAGAAGCCGCTGTCGTGGGCTATCCGCATCCGATCAAGGGACAAGGCATCTATTGCTACGTCACGCTGATGACCGGCGAAGCAGTTCAGGACGAAGACGCCCTGCGCAAGGAACTGACCCAGCACGTGCGCAAGGAAATCGGTCCTATTGCCACGCCGGACAAGATCCAGTTCTCGCCGGGCCTGCCGAAAACCCGCTCAGGCAAGATCATGCGCCGCATCCTGCGCAAGATCGCCGAAGACGATTTTGGCGCACTGGGCGATACCTCGACGCTGGCCGATCCGGGCGTCGTGGACGACCTGATCGAAAATCGTCAGAACAAGAAGTGACAAATGAAAGGCCGGGATTTCCCGGCCTTTTCACATTGCGATTAGACATTTGCTTTCGACATCTATCGAATAGATTTTCCGCGCCGCAACGACCTGAAATGTTTTTTCAAGCGGACGCATATGGGTGATCTCCCAAGCCAGCCAACCATCTTCGAAATATGAGGCACAAGCCGCTTTCATATCGTCCCGTGTAAAAGGCCGAACACGACCAATCCGGACCAGTGCTACCGCATAGCCATCCGGATCGTAATCGCCAGCTTTCTCCAGAAACCGCTGATTCTCGACAATCAGCAAATCTTCGCCTGCATCGAGATTGGGAAGCCAGCGTCTCACCTCCAGGGTTTTCTCCCCAGACGCTATTCGGCGACCGCTTGGAGCGACGATCGAGATTGCTTTTACCAGCATCGATAATCGATCCTCACAGGATAATCAGAAATCGATCGACCGACCCTTGATCTCCCAATCGCCGAAACGGGCGGGGTCCTTGCCGCCGCGACCGCCAAGTTCGCGGGGCGCTTCGCTTGCCTTTTCGGCAGCGCGGCGCGCTTCAGCTTCCTTCAGCGCGCGCTGGGCGGCAGGCGGCAGGTCTTCAAACGTGCGCTTGTCTACGTTTTCCGGGCTTTCGGTTGCTTCGTTTTTTTCGCTCATCGGTCACATTCCCGTTCTCGGTTTTTACTTCGAACATTGAAGCAAAGCCTGTTCATACCCATCATATAGGCAGAAAGACTTGCCGTGCAAAACCCTTACGGGTCATGCAGCCTAAGATTTGGAGACCGCCACGGATGAATATGACGAAAACTGCCATGCTGATCGCCCTCATGACGGTCATGTTCATGAGCATCGGCTATTTGCTGGGCGGCGGCGGAGGCATGATGATCGCGCTTTTGATCGCTGTCGCCATGAACCTGTTCGGCTACTGGAACTCCGACAAGATGGTGCTGCGCATGTACAATGCGCAGGAAGTGGATGAGCGCAGCGCACCGGACTATTACCGCATGGTAAGCGGGCTGGCTGCCAATGCGGGCCTTCCCATGCCGAAGGTCTATATCATTCATGAAGACCAGCCGAATGCCTTTGCCACGGGCCGCAATCCCGAAAATGCTGCCGTTGCAGCTACAACCGGGCTCCTCAACCGTCTGACGCCGGAAGAGGTCGCAGGCGTGATGGCGCATGAACTGGCGCACGTCCAGAACCGCGATACGCTGACCATGACGATCGTGGCAACGCTTGCCGGCGCCATATCCATGCTCGGCAATTTTGCCTTCTTCCTGGGCGGCAATCGTGAGAACGGCAACGGCATCATGGGCGTGGTCGGCACCATTCTCGCCATGATCGTCGCGCCCTTTGCCGCAATGATCGTGCAGATGGCCGTCAGCCGCACCCGCGAATATGCCGCCGACAAGCGCGGCGCGGAAATCTGCGGCAATCCGCTATGGCTGTCCTCAGCGTTGGGCAAGATCGCGCGTGGCGCCAAGGCCATCCCGAACGAGGAAGCCGAACACAACCCGGCAACCGCGCATATGTTCATCATCAATCCCTTGAGCGGACGCGGCGCGGATAATCTTTTTTCGACCCATCCGGACACCGATAACCGCATTGCAGCACTTGAACAGATGGCTGCCGAAATGGGCATCCGCTCTGGCGGAATGGCACCGCGTGCCGCTGCCCCTTCCCAAAGCAGCGGTCCATGGGGTAATGCAGGCGGTAACAGCAATGGCGGTTCCGGTTATCGGGGGCCGTGGTCCTAAATAAAGTAGAACAGTGTGAACGATAAAAAGCCCGCGCCGAAGCGTGGAAATAAAAAGCCGCAAATGAACACCAATGCCGCAGACCTGCGCCCCGGTCTCGCGGCGCGTTTGTGTGCTGCGCGCCTTCTCGGTGCGGTGATCGAAAAGAACACCTCGCTCGACGGCCTGACCGACAATACGCACGGTCATCCGCAATATCTGGCGCTGGAGCCGCGCGACCGCGCGCTGGTTCGCGCCATTATAGGTTCTGCGCTGCGCAATCGCGGCAGCATCGAACGCGCTATCAACAAGCGGCTCGACCGGCCACTGCCGGAAAATGCCGTGGCGTTGAAACATCTTCTGCATGTCGCCATCGCGCAGATTTTCTATCTCGACCTGCCCGACCATTCGGCGGTCGATCTGGCGGTGGAAGCGGCGAACAACGATCCTCGCAATCGCAAATATGCCGGTCTCGTCAATGCGCTGCTGCGTCGCCTGTCGCGTAACAAGGAACGTGCTCTCGCGCATACATTGCAGCCGGAAACCAATGTGCCGGAGTGGTTTGCCAAAAGCATCACCGACGCCTATGGCGCGGAAAAAGCAGCAGCCATTCTTGCCATGCATGCCTATGAGCCGCCGATCGATTTCACGGTCAAGGGCGACGCTAAGGCATGGGCTGAAAAGCTCGGCGGCACAGCCCTCCCCAATGGTTCGGTGCGCCTGCAAACAGTCGAAGGCAATCTCACTGACCTGCCCGGCTTTGCCGAGGGCGACTGGTGGGTGCAGGATGTGGCGGCAAGCCTGCCTGCGCGCCTGATGGGCGACATCAAGGGCAAACGGGTTGCCGACCTGTGCGCCGCCCCCGGCGGCAAGACGGCGCAGCTCGTACTTCAGGGCGCCGACGTGACCGCGCTCGACCTTTCCGAAAACCGGCTGAAGCGCCTGCGCGGCAATCTGGAACGTCTCGGCTTCGAGGCGAAGACTGTCGCCACCAATCTGATGGATTTCCAGCCGGACGAACTGTTCGATGCCGTGCTTCTGGATGCCCCCTGCTCTTCCACCGGCACGGTGCGCCGTCATCCGGATGTGCCTTGGACCAAGACGCCGCAGGACATAGCAAAGCTTGCCGAACTTCAGGGCAAGCTTTTGGCGCACGCGGCCACTCTGGTCAAACCCGGCGGCATAATCGTCTTTTCCAATTGTTCGCTGCACCCGCTCGAAGGCGAGGAAATGGCGCGCAAGGCAGCGGAAAATCCGCTGCTGGAGCCTTTCCCGATTACGGAGCAGGATTGCTCCAGTCTGAGCGGGCTTCTGGACGGGCTGGTGACGGCGGAAGGCTTTCTGCGATCCACTCCGGCAGACCTGCCGCCGGATCGTTTTGAGGGCAATCCGCAGATGGCTGGCATGGACGGCTTCTTCGCCGCCCGCTTCAAGCGCCGGTCCTGAGGCCAGCTACAAGCAGACAAATCGTAAAAATTGCCATAACGGGTCGCGATACCCGTTATGGTTAACGCTCGATTCACCATTTCTGTACAATTGTATCAAAGGAACGGGCTGTTCGATCTGGCCAAACAATAATGACAAACGATACGGAGAAAGACCGGGTGGCAGTCGCCCTCAGCGAAACCCCACATCTTTGGGGACTGGCCGTTGCACAGGCTTGGCGCAAGTTCAGCCGCCGTCTGCGCATGGGGCCTCTCTATCGCTGGCGCTTCACCGGCTTTACCCCGGATCGTATCCTGATCGCACCGCCTGATCTGCGCGTAGCAGACCCGCAATTGGCGCAGGAATTCTACCACGGCCGTTTTGCACTGGCCGGTCGTCTGGTCGAAACCGGCGGACTGTCGCCTTTCGCTGTCGAACCGCCGACGCCGGAATGGGAAGCAGCACTTCAAAGTTTCGGCTGGCTGCGTCATTTGAAAAGCGCCAATAGCGAACTGGCAACCGCCAATGCGCGCGCTCTCGTCGATGACTGGATGCGCATGTTCGGCAAGCGCATCGGCGGCATCGCCTGGTCGCCGGAAGTCACCGCCCAGCGCATCATCGCCTGGCTCCAGCATTCGAACCTCATTCTGTCGGGCGCTGAACTTCCCGCCTATCGCCGCTTCATGCGCTCGCTTGCCATGCAGGTGCGTTATCTGCGCACCGTTGCCGCCGCCATGGATGACGGCGAGGAACGGTTGCGCGCCCGCATCGCATTGGCATTTGCCGCTCTGGCTCTGCCTGTTTCGCCGCCGACTGCACGCGCCGCCCGGCGCAATCTGGAATACGAGCTGAAACGCCAGATTCTCCCCGATGGCGGACATATCTCGCGCAATCCCGTTACGGTGCTGGAGCTGCTGGCCGATCTTCTGCCGCTCCGCCAGACCTATGCCAATGGCACGGAAGCCCCGCCCAAAGCGTTGATCGAAGCCGTCGAGCGCATGTTGCCAGCCCTGCGCTTCTTCCGCCATCAGGATGGCAGCCTTGCGCTTTTCAACGGCGTCGGCCCGACCATGCCGGAACGCATCATCTCGGTTCTGCGGCATGATGAGACCGCCGGATCGCCGCTGACCCATGCGCCCTATTCCGGCTATGAACGGCTCTCGATGGGGTCGACCACCATCATCGCCGATACAGGACTGCCGCCGCCGGTGACCGCATCGCGGGATGCCCATGCCGGTTGTCTCGCCTTCGAAATGTCCTCCGGGCGCCAGCGCTATATCGTCAATTCCGGAATCGACCGTTTCGGCCCGCCGGAATTTCGCCCATTGGGCCGCTCGACGGCTGCACATTCCACCGCCACGATCAACGACACGTCCTCGTGCCGCTTCAGCCTCAATGCGGGTCTCTCCAACATGATTGGCACGCCGATCATTGCAGGCCCGACCCGCGTGCAGCGCGACCGGATCGAGGAAATGGGGCGGCAGGGTTTTGTCGCCAGCCACGACGGCTATGCGCGCCTGTTCGGCATCTATCATGAACGTCGCCTCGTGCTGTCGCACAATGGCAGCGTCATTCAAGGTGCAGACCGGTTCTATCGCGGCGATGGCCGTCCGTTGAAGGCAAACGGACGCGACAATATTGCCGTCCGTTTCCACCTGCATCCGTCGGTCGATATTTCCTTCGATGAGAACGGATTGATCGTTCTGTCGGCGGATCGAGACGATACCTGGGTCTTCTCCTGTTTTGAAGTTGCGCCGCAACTGGAGGATTCGATCTTCTTTGCAGGCTTCCGCGGCCCCGTGACATCGAAGCAGATCGTGCTCTCCTTCCCGGCTTCCGAATTGCCGGAAGTAAACTGGCAGTTCAGCCGCGTCGCACTCGGCAGTTACGTATAATTCGCTCTCCCGCTCCTCCCCTTCGAGACGGCGTCCTTCGGCAAGCTCAGGACGCCGTCTCGAAGGGTCGAGGGTCAATGGGATCGAATGCGGGGCAAGAAATACCTCTTCACCGTTCTTTTCCGGCCTTTTGCGGTAGGATTCTCGGCGCGCCTGTGTTAGGGCGAGCCGTCCACTTTCCTGAACGCATCCGTTTCAGCAACGAAGAGACCAACTCCCTATGGCTGTCAGCTCCAAGCATATTCCCGCTCCCGATCTTCATCGGGTGCGCCGCGCCCTCCTTTCCGTTTCCGACAAAACCGGCCTGATCGATTTCGCCAAAGCGCTTCATGCGCAGGGCGTCGAAATCCTTTCGACCGGCGGCACCGCCAAGTCGATTGCTGCCGAAGGCATTCCGGTGAAGGATGTGTCCGAAGTAACCGGCTTCCCGGAAATCATGGACGGGCGCGTCAAGACGCTGCATCCGGCAGTCCATGGCGGCCTGCTCGCCGTGCGCAACGACCCGGAACACGTCGCGGCCATGGAAGAACATGGTATTGGCGGCATCGATCTTGCCGTCATCAATCTCTATCCGTTCGAGGAAGTCCGCTTCAAGGGCGGCGACTACGACACGACGGTCGAGAACATCGACATTGGCGGCCCGGCTATGATCCGCGCTTCCGCCAAGAACCATGCCTATGTCGCAACGGTCGTCGATCCTGACGATTATGCCGACGTCGTCGCTGAACTGGAAAAGCATGCAGGCTCCCTGCCGCTTGCCTTCCGCAAAAAGCTCGCCGCCAAGGCCTTCTCGCGCACAGCAGCCTATGACGCAGCCATTTCCAACTGGTTCGCCGAAGCGATCAACGAAGAAACTCCGGTCTATCGCTCGGTCGCTGGCAAGCTGCATTCCGTCATGCGCTACGGTGAAAACCCGCACCAGACGGCTGGCTTTTATCTCACCGGCGAAAAGCGTCCCGGCGTTGCCACCGCGACCCAGCTTCAGGGCAAGCAGCTCTCCTACAACAACATCAACGACACCGATGCAGCTTTTGAACTCGTCGCAGAATTCGACCCTGCCCGCACCGCAGCCGTCGCCATCATCAAGCACGCCAATCCTTGCGGCGTGGCGGAAGCTTTCACCATCAAGGAAGCTTATTTGAAGGCACTCGCCTGCGATCCGGTTTCGGCTTTTGGCGGCATCGTCGCGCTCAACAAGACGCTCGATGAGGAAGCCGCTGAAGAGATCGTCAAGATCTTCACCGAAGTCATCATTGCACCAGATGCCACCGAAGGCGCACAGGCCATCGTCGCAGCCAAGAAGAACCTGCGCCTCCTGGTGACCGGTGGTCTGCCGGACCCGCGCGCCAAGGGCATTGCCGCCAAGACGGTTGCCGGTGGCCTGCTGGTTCAGTCACGCGACAACGGCGTAGTCGATGATCTCGACCTCAAGGTCGTCACCAAGCGCGCGCCGACCGAAGCCGAACTCAACGATATGAAATTCGCCTTCCGCGTCGGCAAGCATGTGAAGTCGAACGCCATCGTCTATGTGAAGGACGGCGCAACGGTCGGCATCGGCGCAGGCCAGATGAGCCGCGTCGATTCGGCCCGTATCGCAGCCCGCAAGGCTGAAGATGCAGCAGAAGCCGCCGGTCTTGCAGAACCGCTCACCAAGGGTTGCGTGGTCGCTTCCGATGCGTTCTTCCCGTTTGCCGACGGTCTGCTTTCCGCCGTTCAGGCCGGTGCAACCGCCGTCATCCAGCCAGGCGGTTCGATGCGGGACGACGAAGTGATCGCCGCCGCCGACGAACATGGCATCGCCATGGTCATGACGGGGATGCGCCACTTCCGGCATTAGGGCTTTTACGCATTATCCTGCGCGAAGCCGCTTCGCATTTTTGCTGGAAATGCTGTTTCTTTCGCATTGTCCCACGCAAAACCGCTTCGCACTTTTGCTGGAAATGCTCTAACCCCTTATAAAAAAGCACTTATCGAGGCCCCGGAACCAACCATTCCGGGGCTTTCGTTTAGATCGGTTCTGATCCCAGCGGAATCCAGGAACCGATCTATCTCTTTGTTTTTTCGCATTATCCTACGCAAAACCGCTTCGCACTTTTGCTGGAAATGCTCTAGTTTGAGTTTCATATTGTTTCGTTTAAATTCGTTTTCAGCATAGACCGGATCAACGGAGGAGCCCGCCCCATGACGCAGTTTATCGGTTCCATCGACCAGGGAACCACGAGTTCGCGTTTCATCATTTTCGACAGGCAGGGCGATATCGTCGCGAGCGACCAGCGCGAACATGAGCAGATTTATCCGAAGGCGGGCTGGGTCGAACACAATCCGATAGAAATCTGGCGCAACACACAGCATGTCATTGCCGCCGCACTCAAAAAGGCAAAACTGAAGGCAAGCGATATTGCTTCGGTCGGCATCACCAATCAGCGCGAAACCACGCTGCTGTGGGACCGGACGACCGGCGCGCCGCTCTATAATGCTATTGTCTGGATGGATACGCGCACCGACGAACTTGTTGCCCGATACACGAAAGAGGGTGGCGCGGACCGCTTGCGCGCCAAGACGGGCCTGCCGATCTCAACCTATTTTTCCGGCCTTAAGCTGCGCTGGATACTCGATAATGTTCCCGGTGCGCGTGAAAAGGCCGAAGCCGGAGACGCACTTTTCGGCACCATCGACACATGGCTGGTCTGGAACCTGACCGGCGGCACCGATGGCGGCATTCACGTCACCGACGTGACCAATGCGTCCCGTACCCAGCTCATGGACCTTTCGACGCTGAAATGGGACGAGGACATTCTCCGTCTTTTCGATATTCCGTCGGCCTGCCTGCCGGAAATCCGCTCTTCAAGCGAAGTCTATGGCGAGATCACCCTGCCCTCGCTTTCCGGCGTCAAACTTGCGGGCATTCTGGGCGACCAGCAGGCAGCGCTCTTCGGTCAGGCATGTCTGGAACCGGGCGAAGCCAAGAACACCTATGGCACAGGCTGCTTCATGCTGATGAACACCGGCGAGAAACTGGTGCCCTCCAATTACGGCCTGCTGACCACGGTTGCCTACAAGCTCGACGGCGCCAAACCGGTTTATGCGCTGGAAGGCTCCATCGCCATTACCGGCGCTCTGGTGCAGTGGCTGCGCGACAATCTCGGCATCATCAGAAACAGCAGCGACATCGAAACGATGGCGCGCACCGTCGAAGACAATGGCGATGTTTATTTCGTTCCAGCCTTTTCCGGTCTCTTTGCACCGCATTGGCAGGATTCAGCGCGCGGCATCATCGCTGGCCTCACCCGCTTCGCCAACAAGGGCCACATTGCCCGCGCGGCTCTGGAAGCGAGCGCCTATCAGGTCCGCGAAGTACTGGATGCGATGGTGAAGGATTCCGGTGTCGAGATCACGGAACTGCGCGCCGATGGCGGCATGACCATCAATGAACTGCTCATGCAGTTCCAGTCCGACATTCTGCATGTGCCGGTTGTGCGCCCGAAAATCATAGAGACGACGGCACTGGGCGCTGCCTACGCGGCGGGGCTCGCCGTCGGCTACTGGAAATCGACGAAGGACATTGTGGAGAACTGGCAGGTGGGCCATCGCTGGCATCCGCGAATGTCCGCTGAGGAAAGCACGCGCCTGTTCAATGCGTGGGAAAAGGCCGTGCAGCGTTCGCTTGGCTGGATTGAATAGAAGTCTCGCCCCGGCCCGTCACGACGGGCTGGTTGCAGCCAGCTTGTCAGCCGGATAAGGCGTCATTGCAATCAGCACCAGACCGACCGCAAAGAATATGACCAGCACCGACATGCCCAGCGCCGCCGATCCGCTCAGCGCCGTGATGGTGGCAACCAGAAACGGCCCAAGGAAGCTGGTCGCACGCCCGGCGAGCGCATAGATGCCGAAATAGCGGCCCGATTCCTCCGGCTTGATGCTGCGGGCAAACCATGAACGCGACGAGGCCTGAACCGGACCGAAGGCTGCACCAATCATCAGACCGTAAATCAGATAGGCGTGTTCTGCCGCGCTGGAGAACAGTCCTTGTGTTGTGGGAGATGCGAAAGGCATCAGGCCGAACAAAGTGTAATCGCGTCCGGTCGAGACAATGCCTATAGAAGCAAGCAGCACCAGCACCAGCGAAAAGATCACGACAGCCTTGGAACCAATCCGTGTATCGACGCGGCTTGCGACCAGACAACTGAAAATCGCCATGACATTCATCACCATGCCGAAAAGCCCGATCTCGGTGATCGTCCAGCTGAACAAGGCTGCCGCATAGCCCGCACCGAGAGCCAGCGTAGCATTGACGCCATCCTGATAAATCATGCGCGCGACAAGGAAGCGGACAAGTCCGGACCGTTTGCGCGCCTCGGTGAGCGTAACCTTCAGTTCTGCAAAGCCGGAGCGCAACGCCTTGCGCAGAGGCTCGCCGCGCTCCGCGTCCGGCGTGAACAAAAACATTGGCAGGATGAAAACGAAATACCACAGGGCAGCCAGCGGTCCGGTAATGCGCGCATCCTCCCCCAGTACGGGATCGAGACCGAACAGGGGCTTCATGCCGATGATCGTTGTGCCTGTTTCAGGCGAGGCCGCCAGACATAGCACCACGAAAATGAGTACGATCATGCCGCCCAGATAGCCGAGCCCCCAGGCGATATTGGAGACACGCCCGATATCGTTGCTCGGCACCAGACGCGGCATCATGGAATCATTGAAGACGATGGAAAATTCGGCAGCCACCATGGCCATCGAAAACGCACACAGTACCCAGAACAGGTTCGCACCCGGAACGGCGAACCACAGCAGGCAGAGGCCTATAATCTTCAGCACGGCGAAGAAAGCGATCCAGGGCTTGCGCGCACCTGTCCGGTCGGCCACCGCTCCCAGGATCGGTGAAAGCACAGCAATGAGAAAGCCGGCAGCGGCAAAGCCATAACCCCAGGCCACCTGGCCGGCTTCAGGATTTTCTGCCATGCGCGAGATGAAATAAGGCCCGAAGATGAACGTGGTCACGACGGTAAAAAAGGGCTGCGCCGCCCAGTCAAAAAATATCCAGCCCCAGATGCCACGCCGCGAGGCATAGCTGCGGGCAGCCGCAACCTGATCGCTCAATTGCTCTTTCCTTCCCCCCGGACAAGAAGTTGGCCCAACCATTGACCGGCCAGTCGGTCGGAAGCCTCTCCTTTATCAGCCGCACCTTATAACCCGAAACTCGGCTTCAAAAGAAACAAAAAGGGCGACCGAAGCCGCCCTTTTGCAAGTTTATGTCGTTGTTTTCTATTGGGCCAGATCGGACATCAGGCCCGCTGCAACCGCCAGTCGCGAGACCGTCAGGTCACCACCTTCCGTCAGCGCCACCATGCGGTTTTTCACCTGCTCAATGCGCGCGCCATCGGCTGCAAACCAGGCTGCTGCCGGGTCCTTGTCCTTGGCAAAACGCTTGAGCGCCGCAATGGTGATACCGCGTGCGGCCTGCGTGATCGTATCGCTTGCTCGTGACAGAGCAAGCCCGTCATAATAGTCCGTGACGGGGATGGAGCGCGCGGCTTCCTCGATGCGTCCGATGCGGAAGGCTTCCGAAACACCGAAATAGGTCTTGGCGGTTACCACCCTGTCGGCATCGGCCAGATGCGCGATCAGCGCGATGTCCGGCATGATGCCTGCAAGCTGCAGATTGGCAAGACGCTGGGCCAGCTTTTCCGGTGCACCCTTTTCCACGAAAGCAGCCTTGTCAGCCTGCAGCGTGCTCTTCAGGTATTCCGGCATCAGACCGTCGAAACGCGGCTCCAGCTCGGCACGTGCCCTGGTGATCGTGTCCACCAGTTCCGTCAGATTGGCGCGTGTCGTATCGTTGCGCAGCACCCAGGCTGTCGTCGCCTGCAACATTTCGCCGACGAGATGATAGAACTGGTTCTGCACATCGCCCGGCACCTTGCTGTCGAGTGCATCAATGGCATCATAGATCGTGTCGATATCGAAGCCGTCACGCACCGCCACATAGGCGCGGACGATATCGGCAGGCGACTTGCCGGTCGTATCGGCCAGACGGCTGATGAAGGTGATACCGCCACGGTTGATGACATCGTTTGCCAGCAAAGTAGCGACGATTTCACGGCGCAGACGATGGCCGGAGATTTCCTCGGCATAAGTCTTGGTCATGCGCTTCGGGAAATAGCCGAACAGCAGCGACTGGAAGTAAGGCTCATCCGGAAGCTGGCTTGCCACCAGATCATCCGACAGCGACAGCTTGGCATAAGCAAGCAGAACCGCCAGTTCCGGACGCGTCAGCGGCTGGCCCGCCTTCTGGCGTTCGGCCAGAAGCGCATCGGATGGCAGATACTCGACCTTGCGATCAAGAAGCTTGCGATTTTCGAGTTCCGCCATGAACCGCGCCTGATAAGGCAGCTCTGCCAGACCCTGCCTTTCGCTGAGCGAAAGCGCCAGCGGCTGCAGATAGTTGTTGCGCAGAACCAGTTCGGACACATCATCGGTCATGCTGACCAGAAGCTTGTTGCGTGCCGGGCGCTTGAGATTGCCCGAACGCATGGCAGCGGCCAGAGCGATCTTGATGTTGACCTCGACGTCCGAGCAGTTGACGCCTGCCGAATTGTCGATGGCGTCCGTATTACCGCGACCGCCTGCCAGCGCATATTCGATACGCCCGCGCTGCGTTACGCCAAGATTTGCACCTTCGCCGATCACCCGTGCACCAACTTCCGAGCCGGTGATGCGGATCGCATCATTGGCGCGGTCACCTACCTGCGCATCCGTTTCGGCAGACGAGCGGATATAGGTGCCGATACCGCCGAACCAGAGGAGATCGACCTTCGATTTCAAAATCGCAGTCATGATTTCCTGCGGCGTGCCGGAGGTCTTTCCAAGGCCGATGGCTGCAGCAGCTTCCGGCGAAAGCGTGATCGTCTTCTGGCTGCGGCTATAGATGCCGCCACCAGCCGAAAGCTTGGAACGGTCATAATCCTGCCAGCTCGAACGCGGCAGTTCAAACAGACGCTTGCGCTCGACAAAGCCGTCGGCTGGAACCGGGTTCGGATCGATGAAGATATCACGATGGTCGAACGCAGCCACCAGCTTGATCTGTTCGGAAAGCAGCATGCCGTTGCCGAACACGTCACCGGACATGTCGCCCACACCGGCAACCGTGAAAGGTTCGGTCTGGATATCCATGTCAAATTCACGGAAATGCCGCTTCACGGCTTCCCATGCGCCGCGCGCAGTGATGCCCATGCCCTTGTGGTCGTAACCGGCGGAACCGCCGGATGCGAAGGCATCGTCCAGCCAGAAATCATGTGCCTGGCTGATGGCATTGGCCGTATCGGAGAAGGTGGCCGTGCCCTTATCGGCTGCAACGACGAAATAAGGATCGTCATTGTCATGGCGCACGACTTCCGCCGGCGGCACGACATGATTGTCCTCGATATTGTCGGTGACCGACAGAAGCGTGGAGATGAACACCTTGTAGGCATCGCGACCAGCTTCAAACACCGCATTGCGATCGCCGCCGACCGGCAGACGCTTCGGATAGAAGCCGCCCTTGGCGCCAACCGGCACGATCACCGCGTTCTTGACCTGCTGTGCCTTCACAAGGCCCAGCACTTCTGTGCGATAATCCTGTGCGCGGTCCGACCAGCGCAGACCACCGCGGGCGACAGCGCCGAAGCGCAGATGCACGCCTTCCACTTCCGGCCCATAGACGAAGATTTCGCGATAGGGGCGCGGGTCCGGCAGACCTTCGACCAGACGCGGATTGAGCTTGAAGGCAAAGGTGACACGTGGCTTGCCATCGGCATCCGGCTGATAGGCATTGGTGCGCAGCGTCGCTTCGATCAGATTGCGGAACCGGCGCAAAATCTGGTCGTCGTCGATGCTCGGCACGCCGAGCAACGCGGTCTCGATGGCATCGACCAGCTTCTTTTCAGCCGCATCGCGGCGCTTGGCCGATGGGTTGAAGCGCAGGTCGAACAACGAATAGAGATCGCTGGCGATTTCCGGATAACGGTTCAGCGCTGCGGCGATGAAGCCCTGCGAATAGGCGATACCTGCCTGCTGTAGATAACGGCCATAGGAACGCAGGATCATGATCTGGCGTGCCGTCAGGCGCGCGGTCTGCACCAGCGCGTTATAGCCGTCATTATCGGCCAGACCGTCCCAGACATTGCGGAACACATCTTCCAGCATCTCGCCATCGTCGGAGAGATCGACGGCCAAGCCATAGGCGTTCACGAGCTGCATGTCGTGCACGTAAACGGCAGCGCCATCCTTGCCAGCATGCGGCAGGTCGATGGTCTGCTCGCTGACGACACGGAAACCCATGTTTTCCAGGAGTGGCACGCGCTGCGACAGCACTACCGGCGCACCGTGATGATAGAGCTTCAGCGAAACCGCATCGGGACCATCGGTGCGATAACGATAGAAGTCCACGAAAAGCGGCGCCTCTGCGCTGAGGCCAGCGATGCGCTCTGCATCGACAAGTGCTTCCGGCGCGGTGAAGATTTCGCGATAGGATGGCGGGAAGCTTGCAGCAAGCGCGACGGTCTTTGCGTCTGCATTGTCAGAGCTTTCACGCACCGCATCGTCCCATGTGCGCACGATGGAACGCACTTCCGCTTCCAGCGCTTCGCGATCCACATGCGGCGTGGAGCGCTCATGACGCCGGATGACGAACTGAACGCGCGTCAGGCCGTTCTGCAGGAAGACCGGGTGGAATTCGAAACTGTCGCCGCCATAGACGTCAACCAGATAATGACCGATCTTTTCGCGCACGACCGAGTCGTAACGGTCACGCGGGATATAGACCAGCACGGTGGCAAAACGACCGAAGCGATCGAGACGCGGAACAGCACGCACGCGCGGACGTTCGCCGAGCGCCAGGATCAGTTCGGCATTCGCCGTCAGGCTTTCCACATCAATCTGGAAAAGCTCGTCACGCGGATATTCTTCCAGCACGTTGATGAGCGCCTTGCCCGAATGGTCCTCGCGGTTGAAGCCGAGATGCTTGATGACGGCATCGGCCTTGGAGCGGATGAACGGAATGCCTGCAACCGAACTCGTATAGGCAACGGAAGTAAAGAGACCGACCAGGCGCAATTCGCCGATGGCCTCGCCCTTCTCGCCGAATATCTTCACGCCGACATAATCGAGATAGGAGCGGCGATGCACCAGCGAAAGCGAATTCGCCTTGGTGACGATCAGCGGCTCGTTGCTGTCGAGGAATTCGGTTACCTCACGCGGCGTCACCGTGTCGTCGTCATGCTTGCGCAGAACGCGGACTTCATTGTCGTTGAGGATGCCGAGCGTTTCCTTGACCGGAACCAGCTCACGCTTGTCGCCCTTGCCCTTGAAGGTCAGTTCGCGAAGCCCGAGGAAGATGAAACGGTCGTCGCGCAGCCATTCCAGAAACGCGATGGCTTCCGGCATGGCCGGATCGCTCGTCATTTCGGAAACGCGCTTGTAATCGGCGATAGCGCCGTCGAGACGCTTCAGCATCGGCTTCCAGTCGCTGACAGCGGCACGGACCTGTCCGAGCACGCGCTTGATCGCGGCGGTCAGGTCGGCCTTGGCCTGCTTGTCGAGGGCTGGAAGATGAATCTGTACCAGGCTGACGCGCTCAACGCCCTTGGCAGGCGCGAGCTGCGATGCTTCGCCCAGAATGACGAGCTCGTCTTTTTCGCGCGCAATATCCAGAACCGGATGCACAACCATGAAAATCTGGCCGACATGATCGTTCAGCTCACCCATGATGGAGTCGAGCAGGAACGGCATATTGTCGTTGACGATGGTGATGACACTCACCGGCCGACCATGGCGTTCGATACCGTTATCGAGGCTGATGATGCTCTTGCCCTTGCGATAGGATTCGAGGGCGGCATAGCCGTGACGGGCTGAACTGTCGAGAGCGGCAGCATCGTAAGCGGCCAGATCTTCTGGCGGCGCCCATTCGAAGAGAAGCTGTGAGAAGGCCGTAAGCGCCTTCGACTTGCCTCCCTTCTTCTCCTCCTTGCTTGCCTTGGAACCTTTAACCTTGCTCGACCGATCCTGCTTTGCAGTCACGTCGGATACTCCTGTCATGATGGCAATGCGCGCCAAACTAGCAGATTAGGCATTGGTTTCGATGGCAATTCGTTGAAAATAACGAAAAATTTCCCGGAAAGTCAGAAAGACCGCATTTAATCCATTTAATTTGGAACAAAACTTCGAAAACTTCTCGCGAAATTTCGGAATATGCCAGCGGATTTCTCCGCGAGGCTCAAAAGTCATGCCAAAAGGGCGAATCCAGAGGCCAGCTTCGCCACATTTCAGACTAAAGTTGCAGATGATTCTGATGAATGAACCGGCCACTCAGAGCTCGATCAGGTGATCGTCCAGCTCATTGATATTGTCTGCTCCTGCCGGGAAATGTTTCTCCAGCAAAAGCCCGGCCTGACCGATGGCCAGCACGAAACCTTCGGCCACTTGGGCGCGGGAGGCGTGATGGATGAGCGTCGCGACAATTGCATTCCATTCGTCCTGCTCGACACGCGCATGGATGCCCGCATCGGCGATCACCTCGGCATAATGCTCGGCCATCGAGACGAAGAGCAGAATGCCGGTACGGTGCTCCGTAATATGGACATTGCGCGCCAGAAACTGTTGCAGCGCATTGAGATGGGCGCGCTTGTAACGGATGCGGCGCGGCACCAGCATCATGCGGATGGCCGGAAAGAACCACAGCACCAGCATCGCAGTCAGAAACGCCGCCAGCACCGCAAGCCCGAACATGGGCAGGCGGATATCGAACCAGTACCAATGGGCGAGAAAGGCTGCGATCACCGAAGCAATCAGGATGCCGCAGGTCGCAACAAAGCCCGCCGCAAAGAAATAGTCGTCGCTGGAGCGCGCCAGGACCGCATAGATTTCGCCGCTGGTCTCGGTTTCCGCTTTGCGGATGGCCTCGGCAATGCGGGCGTGGTCCTCGGCGCCAATCAGCGTGTGATGCTTCATCCTTGCGTCTCCCTACCAGCTACCCGAGGCGCCGCCGCCACCGGATGAACCGCCACCACCGGAGAAACCACCGCCTCCCCCGCCGGACGACCAGCCACCGCCGCCGCCCCAGCTTCCACCACCCCTGCCGCCAGAGCCGCCGCCGCGATTGTTGTAATCCACGACCATGCCGAGCCACTGATATTTGCCCGGCCCGATCTTGCGTCCGAAAACCGGCGTCAGGATCGCCATGCCGAAACCGCCGAAGAAGATCAGGCACCAGAAGGCAATGAAGACGACAAAGACCCAGTCGACATCATCCGAACTCGACTGCACATTGCGCTTGGCCCGCGCTTCAAGCTCGGCTGCATCGCCGGAAAGCACCGAAAGAATGCCATCCACGCCCTGCACGATACCATTCGAGTAATTGCCGGTACGGAACTCGGGAATGATGGTGCCATTGATGATGACGCTTGAAAGCGCATCGGTCATGACGCCTTCGAGACCATAGCCGACCTCGATCCGCACCTTGCGGTCATTGGGCGCCACCACCAGCAATATGCCGTTGTTTTCCTGTTTCTGCCCGAGCGCCCAGGCACGGAACAGGCGGTTGGAATAGGTTTCTATGTCTTCGCCATTGAGGCTCGGGACCGTCACCACGACCACCTGATCCGACGATTTCGCTTCAAAATCGGCAAGCTTCTGGGTCAGTTGCTGGCGCTCTGCGGGGTCGATGATCCCCGCCGCATCCACCACGCGACCGGTCAAGGCCTGTGCAGGCTTTGGCGCATCCTGTGCAAGGGCCGCCGTGTGCAGCGTCAGCGCTGCGGAAAACAACAGGAAAGCGAGCGCAAGGAGATGTCGCGGCCAGCCCAACCAGCCAAGACCGCGACGATCACGCGAGAGTGCTGCACTCGCCCCGAAACGCATCATGAGACGCGCCGTCAGTTGAAGTTGACTTTAGGCGCGGCCTGACTGCCCGCATCGGCGCTGAAGCTCTGCATCGGCTGTGCATCGCGATACCAGATCCACGTCCAGATCATCGTCGGCATGGTGCGCAGCGCCGTGTTGTAGACGCGAACCGCCTCAATATAGTCGCGACGTGCGACGGCGATGCGGTTTTCGGTGCCTTCAAGCTGCGACTGCAATGCAAGGAAGTTCTGGTTGGCTTTCAGGTCCGGATAGCGCTCGACCACCACCATCAGGCGCGACAATGCGCTTGTCAGATTGGCCTGATTATCCTGAAACTGCTTGAAGAGTTCCGGATTGTTGAGCGTTTCCGGCGTGATCTGCACCTGCGTCGCCTTGGCGCGCGCCTCGATCACGGCCTGCAGGGTTTCCTGTTCGTGTGCGGCATAGCCTTTCACGGTCTCGACCAGATTGGGCACGAGATCGGCGCGGCGCTGGTATTGGTTCTGCACCTCGCCCCAGGCGGCTTTCGCCTTTTCCTCATTGGTCGGGATCGTGTTGAAACCGCATGCCGATAGCAGCGGAACCAGAACAGCGAGACCAAGAGCGATGAAAATACGGCGAAAAGAGAAAGAAGTGGCAACCGTCGCAGCCGACATGGACTTCTCCTGAAAAGAGCGCTTTGCCAAGCGCCGGGAAAACAAATCTGTCACCCGCATATGTGTGTTCACGTGAATGCGAGCCGTCAAATCAACAAGATAGACGAAATCCTCTCGTTTTCCAGTCGATTTGAACAACAAGGTAAAACTGCGAACACCACAGTCCGATTTCAGGCGTGCAATCGGAAAGCACTGCTTTCGACCGCCGCGCAGACAGCGGCAAGCGTCTGGCTGCGCGATAGCCCTTCTGTGGCCAGCACATGCGGCTCAAGCGGACCCAGTGCAGACAATTGCCGGTGAAGTTCTGCAATCGGCCCCGGATCGGTCAGCGTATTGCCGCCCCTCTCGCGGCAACGCCGGATCGCCTCATCGAGAGATGGCCTCAGAACCACATAATGAAGCGGCGCGGCCAGCGTTCGGAACGGCTCGAGAAACCATGGCCCGATTATCCCGTCGACAATGACGAAATAACCGCCGTCGGCATAGGCTTTGGCCACCTTGGTCAACGCATCCATCACGATGGCATTTTGCGCATGGGCTTCCGGCAGGTAGGGCTGGATCGCACCGTTTTTGATGAAGTGCCAGAAATCGTCCGAATGAAGATGAACCTTCGGCGAACCCGGCTGGTTCGCAAGCATCTCGGCAGTTGTGGTTTTACCGGCGCCCGGTGTGCCGGTCAGGATGAGAATTTCACCAGAATGTTCCATGTCGGATTTCGTAGCACAATGATAGCTATCCGTCAGCCGGGTCGTTTCTGACGAGAATGGCTATGCCCAGCCCAACAAAAAAGCGGCGGATTGCTCCGCCGCTTTTTCAAACCATAAAACTGCGCGAAGATTATTCGCTTGCAGCTTCTTCAGCCGGAGCAGCAGCGGCTGCGGCAGCTTCAGCGGCCTTTGCAGCAGCTTCTTCTTCAGCCTGCTTGGCCATGGCCAGACGTTCCTGAGCCTTCTTGCCCGGCTCACCCTTGGTCGGGTTGCTGCGGGTCGGACGCTTTGCAAGACCAGCCTGGTCGAGGAAGCGCAGAACGCGGTCGGTCGGCTGTGCGCCCTGTGCAATCCAATGCTGGATGCGGTCGGCATCGAGCTTCACGCGTTCAGCATCCTTGGCCAGCATCGGGTTCCATGCGCCAACGGTTTCGATGAAGCGGCCGTCGCGCGGGCTGCGGACGTCGGCAACAACGATGTGGTAGTAAGGACGCTTCTTGGAGCCAGCGCGGGCCAGACGAATCTTCAGAGACATTGTTTCTTTCCTTTAGACAATTGCTTCGCCCGAGGATGGCCGGGACAAAACGGGTTAGACTGCTGATGCAGTTGTTATTTTGACGCGCATCTTACCCGAAAACCGTTTCACACTTTTCGGGATGCGCTTTACTTTCCGCCGTGATTTGCGGCGGCATGCTCATGATGCCGAATGACTTCCTTCACGATGAAGTTCAGGAATTTTTCGGCGAAATCGGGATCGAGATGGGCGTCGGTTGCCAGAGCGCGCAGACGTTCCACCTGACGCTTTTCGCGGGCCGGATCAGCCGGTGCGAGGCCGCGTTCAGCCTTGAGTACACCGACAGCCTTGGTGCAGCGAAAACGTTCGGCCAGCATGTGGATCAGCGCAGCATCGATATTGTCGATGGAGGCGCGCAGTGCCAGAAGTTCAGCCGGTGCAGTGTTCTGTTCGTCGCTCATGATGCTCACTTCTTCTTCGGAAGACCGGGAAGGCCGCCACCAAGACCGGGAAGCTTGGGTCCACCCAGGCCGGGCAGTCCACCGCCGGGAAGCCCCGGCATTCCACCCTTGGTCAAGCCCGCTGCTTCCGCCTGCTTGGCAAGCGCTTCAAGCTGCTTCGGGTCCATCTTCGACAGATCCGGCATGCCGCCGAGGCCGCCCATGCCGCCGCCCAGACCGCCAAGGCCCATCTTGCTGGCAAGACCGCCCATCATCTGCTTCATCATTCCGCCCTTGCCCTTGCCCATGACTTTCATCATGTCGGCCATCTGGCGGTGCATCTTGAGAAGCTTGTTGATGTCGGCAGCAGTCGTGCCTGAACCTTTGGCAATGCGCTGCTTGCGGCTGTGCTTGAGAAGGTCGGGATTGGCGCGCTCGGCCTTGGTCATCGAGCCGATGATTGCGAGCTGGCGGTCGAACACCTTGTCGTCGAGACCGGCTGCTGCAGCCTTGTCCTTCATTCCGCCCATGCCGGGCATCATGCCCATGATGCTGCCCATGCCGCCGAGCTTTTTCATCTGGCCGAGCTGATCGGCAAGATCATTGAGATCGAACTTGCCCGACTGCATCTTCTTGGCCATCGCCGCGGCTTTTTCCGCATCGATGTTTTCAGCAGCCTTTTCCACGAGCGAAACAATATCGCCCATGCCGAGAATACGGTCGGCGATGCGCTTGGGATAGAATTCCTCCAGCGCATCCATCTTTTCGCCGGTGGCGATCAGCTTGATCGGCTTGCCGGTGATGGCGCGCATCGAAAGGGCCGCACCACCGCGACCATCGCCGTCCATACGAGTCAGGACGATACCGGTGATGCCGACGCGATCATCAAAATTGCGCGCCAGATTGACGGCATCCTGACCGGTCAGGCTGTCGGCTACGAGCAGGATTTCATGCGGATTGGCGGCCTTGCGGATATCCGCCATTTCCACCATCAGCGGCTCGTCAATATGCGTGCGGCCTGCGGTATCGAGAATGACGACATCGTGCGCGCCGAGCTTTGCAGCCTGTACGGCACGCTTGGCGATTTCGACCGGCGACTGACCGGCAATGATCGGCAGCGTATCGACACCGGTCTGGATGCCAAGCTGGCGAAGCTGTTCCTGTGCAGCCGGACGGCGCGTATCGAGCGACGCCATCAGCACCTTCTTGCGCTGGCGCTCGGTCAGGCGCTTGGCAATCTTGCCGGTGGTGGTCGTCTTACCAGAACCTTGCAGACCGACCATCATGATGACGACAGGTGCAGGCGCATTCAGGTCAATCGCAACGCCTTCGGTCCCAAGCATCTCGACAAGCTCGTCATGGACGATCTTGACGACCATCTGGCCGGGCTTGATGCTTTTCAGGATTTCAGCGCCAACAGCCTTCTCACGAACGCGGTCGGTGAACGAGCGAACCACTTCCAGCGAAACGTCGGCTTCGATCAGCGCACGGCGCACTTCGCGCAGCGCTGCGGTCACGTCGGCTTCAGAAAGAGCGCCGCGTCCGGTAAGGCCGTTCAGGATGGAGCCAAGACGCTCCTGAAGTGATTCAAACATCGGGTTATCCTTATATCCGGGAATAGGCGGGAGGCTTCATCCGGGATAGATCGTCCCGCTTATCTGCCAGTTCAAGAAGCAACCAAAGCGATACAGCACCCGAGGGCGCATCGCGCTGTCGGATGTGGACCTCCGGGATCGCTTTATACCAAATGGGTCCCGGTCGGTGGCTCGCGTTCTGAAGATCGCGGATAGATTGGAGCTGGCTTTAAGGCGATCAGCCCGCAATGTCAAGCAAAAGGCCAGAAACGCACTGAAACCGGCCCAGTTTGTTTTGGGCACATCTTGTTCCGAAAACCGTTTCGCAATTTTCGGGATGCGCTCCAATACAGGGCCGGTTTCTATTTTGTTTTACTGTGCGGCCACATCGGCAAGCGGATCGCCGATGCCCAGCACATAAAGGCCGATCATCAGAAGCGTTCCCGCCAGAACCACATAATAGATCGTGGGAATGATGGTCATGCGCAAGGTCGTGCCTTCACGCCCCAGCAAGCCGACCGTAGCGGAAGCCGCAACCACGTTGTGGATCGCGATCATGTTGCCAGCGGCAGCGCCCACCGACTGACCGGCGACCATCAGCGCACCGGAAATACCAAGCCCTTCCGCCACGCCATACTGGAACTGGCTGAGCATGAGGTTCGATACCGTGTTGGACCCGGCAAGGAACGCACCCAGCGCACCGACAGACGGCGCGAAGAACGGATAGACATTGCCGACTTCCACTGCCACCCAATCAGCAACCATCAGCGGCATGCTGACCAAATCCTTGCCGTTGACGCCAGAATTGATCATGACGCGCACCATCGGCACGGTGAACAGGAGCACGAAGCCCGCGCCCACCAGCGTCTTGGTGCTTTCACCGAAAGCCTTGGCGAACTGCCCGCCATTCATCCGATGCAGGAAGAAGGTGATAACACAGACGATGACCAGAAGACCGCCCGGCAGGAAAAGCGGCGTGAAATCACCACCCACCCCAGTTTCACCCATGATGTCCCTGGCAACGAAAGTGATCGACTTCAGCGCATTGCCAACCGATGGAAACGTGCGGCTGACCACCAGAAAAATCGCCAGCAGAATGTATGGCGTCCACGCCAGAGCAAGCGGGATTTTCTTCGAAGTCAATTCATCGAGCTTAATCTGGACGGTGCCGACCCAGCCTGCAGGCCATTCCGCAGCAGGCGGGAAATCCCAGCTCCGCTTTGGCATGAGAAAACCGCCGCGCGCCGCAAATGTCGCCAGCGCGAGGCCGACCAGACCGCCGATCATGGACGGAAATTCTGCACCGAGGAAAACCGCGCTCAACACATAGGGAATGGTGAACGAGAAAGCCGCAAACAGCGCAAACGGCAGAATGGCAAGCCCTTCGGTCCAGGAGCGGTTGCGCCCGAAGAAACGGGTCATGATGACCACCAGGAACAACGGCATGAACGTGCCGCAGATTGCGTGCAGGATGGCCACTTCCGATGTGATGATGTGAAAGAACTGTTCCCAGCTCGACCCGGCGCCCTGCAATTGCGCCGTCAGCGCCTCGCGGTTGAGACCTGACTGGACACCGACGATGAGTGGCGTGCCGACGGCACCGAACGATACCGGCGTGGACTGGATGATCAGTCCGAAAGTTACAGCGGCAAGGGCCGGAAATCCGACAGCCACCATCAGCGGCGCCACGACGGCGGCAGGCGTGCCGAAACCCGATGCGCCTTCGATGAACGAACCAAACAGCCAGGCAATCAGAAACACCTGAATGCGGCGGTCCGGGCTGATCTGGGCAAAGCCGGAACGGATCGCAGAAATGCCGCCCGAATATTTCAGTGTGTTGAGAAGCAGAATCGCTCCGAAAATAATCCAGAGCAGACCTGCCGTCTGGATCAGCCCCTGAATGGTCGAGGCAATGACCCGGTTTCCGCTCATGCCCCAGATCGCCATGGCGATCACCACAGTCAGCACATAGGTCACCGGCATCGCGATGCGGGCCTGAATACGAAATCCAACCAGCATGACGCCGGCTACAAGAATTGGCAAAAACGCAAATAGCGCAAGAAATCCGTACGACATGGGCGTCCTCCCCGTCAATGTCGCGAATGTTGAAGCTCAACTATGCAATGGTGGTAAAGTTTTTTTACCAGTACACATGCAAGCAATAGATATGAAAGCCACAGCTTCCAAGCGAAAAATTTCACTCGCCGTTTGGCAGCCAACAAAAGCTTGCTGTTTTTGTGCAAAAATGCTTGTAAACGCGGCATTCCGCACCTGTCTCTGCACGCTTTGCCGTTGCCGCATGACATTTGGTGTAAGGAATGGCAAATTCGCGTTGAGGTCGAATCACTCCAAAGGAGAAACGAATGGCATTGGTTGCCAAGGGCCGGTCTTGGACCGCAGCAGCAGTTCTTGCAATGGGCATGATGACGGGAACAGGCATTGCCGAGGCTGCCCAGTGCGGCAATAACGCCGCCGGCTATAATGCCTGGCTCCAGCAGACCCTTAAGGAAGCGCCGTCGCGCGGCGTTGGCAAGGCAGGCCTCAATGCGCTGGCCGGCACCAAATATGCGCAGGCTACCATCAATGCCGACCGCAATCAGAAGAGCTTCAAGCTCTCCTTCGAAGATTTCATGAAGAAGCGCGGCGCAGATACGATCATCAAGCGTGGTCGCGCGCAGAAGCAGCAGAACGCAGCTCTCTTCGCGGCAATCGAAAAGCGCTACGGCGTTCCAGCCGGTCCGCTGATCGCGATCTGGGGCATGGAAACCGGTTTCGGCTCCTATCTCGGCAAGCAGCACACGGTATCCGCCGTTGCAACGCTGGCCTATGACTGCCGCCGTTCCGACTACTTCACCGGCCAACTCTATGCCGCTCTCAAGCTCGTCGATCAGGGCGATCTCAGCCCGCAGGCTGTCGGCGCGATGCACGGTGAAGTCGGCCAGACCCAGTTCATGCCGGCAAACGTCCTGAAGTATGGTGTCAGCGGTTCGGGCAGCGCCCATTTCGACCTGCGCAACAAGGCGGACGCGCTCTATTCGACCGCGAACTTCCTCGTCGGCCATGGCTGGCAGCGCGGCGCAGGCTATCAGCCGGGCGAACCGAACTACGGCGCGATCCAGGGCTGGAATGCTGCACAGGTTTACCAGCGCGCCATCGCCGTCATGGGCAAGGCCATCGACGGCAAGTAAGGGCAGAAGGCTGAAATCGCAATTTCGCTTTGAAATTGCCGCAGAAAAGCTTCAAGCTTCACAGAATAGCCCCAAAGTTTGGGGCTATTTTTGTATATTTTGTTGCGAATTTTCGCATTTTGAAGACAAAAACGCCGATTTCAGCGGTCCAAAATATGGCAAAACGGCCCCTTTCGATCTGAGAGGAGCCGTTTCAGGAAGCGTTTTCTGAAAGCTTGATCAGGCCGGGTCGGGCCGCGTGAAATCACCCGTCTGGTGATCCATTACCCACAGCTCGCCGGTCGAAATATCGAACCATGCGCCATGCAGGGTAAGCTTACCCTTCTTCTCCAGAATATCGACGCAAGGAAATGTGCGCAGATTGTTGATGGAGTAGCGGATCGAGATACGCTCCAGCGCAGTCTGGCGTTCGCTCTGCGTCATGAGCTGATTGCCGCTGATGGCTTCGGCGGCAGGCGCGATGAGGCTCATCCACTTGCCGATGAAGTCGCCTGGCGAAAGCGGTGCGCTTTCGGTGTCCAGCGCAGCCTTGATGCCGCCGCAACGGCCATGGCCCATGACGACGATGTTCTTCACCTTGAGGCTCTGAACCGCAAATTCCAGTGCTGCCGAAGCGGCATGATATTCGCCATCGGGTTCGTAGGGCGGGATGAGATTGGCAACATTGCGCAGAACGAAGATTTCGCCGGGCGCCGTGTTGAAGATGGTTTCGGGAGCCGCACGGGAATCACAACAAGCAATAACCAGCGTTTCCGGCGATTGTCCCTTGTCGGCCAAATGGCGATATCGTGAGGTTTCGTGGGTAAAATGCTCGCGCATGAAGGTTCGATAACCGGCGAGAAGTGAGTCTGGAAGATCAACCATATTTTTCCAATATCCCTATCGAAAACCGAGATCAATCGAAATGCACTGAAGCGGCTGCGTCCAATTGGACGCATGATCCCGTTCACTTTTCATGCAAGCTTCTCAAGCCCATATCGCCATGCGAAGACCGAAAGCGTCGCGTTCGACGTGGTCGGGATGCGGACGCGCTTCACCGCGCGCATGACGACCAGCCACGAGATACATGGCGCAGGCGTCGAGAAAGTCATCCTCCTTCGCTCCGCGCGGAACAGGACTTTTCAAAAAATTCTCCGGCAATCCGCAGCGCTGCAGCAAAGCCCGGCGCTCGGCCATGCCTTCCGGGTTCACCCGGCTTTTGATCTTTTTCGGCAGGGACATGGCCTTCATGCCATTCAAAGCCGTAAAAGCCAGTTCGGGATGCGATTCGATAATGCGTGTCGCCAGCCCCGCATCAGCGCGCAACAATTCATCAATCTCGCAAATTTTCGGGAACAGCCCGAAAGCCTGTCGGGAAACCTTGCGTGGCGGATCGGTTCGTTCCAGCGACAAGGAACAGCTCTCACGATAATCGCGGGCATAGACGGCAGCACGCGGCGGAATGGAAAAGACACTCGACTGCCTTTCGCCAAGATGAGCCCGTGCGGCCCGCTCCGCAGAACGACCGCCCTTTTCCGGCAGTCCGATCGGCATGTCGACGGCAATGACCGCGCTCTGCGAAAGCGACGCCACCAGGCCGGAGAAACTGCCGAACACTTCGGCTCGCAAGCTGCCGCCATCCCCGATCACGGCGATCCAACCGCCGGGGCAGCCATCAACACCAGCGAGCGCGTCGGCGGTCTGCGTCAAGCGCGGAGCCCCTTGGTCGGATGCATCAGCCGCCGCGTCTGCACCATGGCCATCGGCGTGGCAAGGCTCGACGCATCGGCCTCCAGCATCAGCTCATCCGCCCCGCGCTTTGCCGAACGCGCCATGATCTCGAACACTGCCGCAGTCGTGCTTTGCAGCATCTTTTCCTCTGCCATGCCAGACAGGCGACGCGCCAGAAACACGGCAGAGGTCAGATCGCCGAGACCGTTGGTCGGCCCATCGACACGGCGATGTTCGGCCATCAGCGCCATGGTCGGCGTGAGTAGAATATTGCCGATGCTGCCGCTCATCAGCGGAAAGGCCGAAGTGACCAGCATGGTTGCCGGACCGGCTTCCAATGCGGCCTCCATCAAGGCGGTATTGTCTTCCAGCGGAACGCCGGTCAGCCATGAAAGCTCGAAACGATTGGGTGTCGCGATATCGGCAAGCGGCAGAAGCTTGTCGCGAATGCCCATGGCGGTTGCTTCGGGCACATAAAGCCCCTTTTCATCGCCGATGACCGGATCGCACAGATAGACCGCCCCCGGATTTTTCACCTTCACGGCTTTGACCAGTTCGGCAACGGCTGCCGCCTGCTCGGGATGCCCGAGATAGCCGGTCAGAACAGCGCCCACTTCGCCAAGCCACGGTGCACGCTGAAGATCCTGCATCAGGCGCGAAAACTCTTCCGCCGGTGGCACGATACGCCCAGCAGGCCCATGGCCCGGATGCCAGGGCAGCACCACGGTCGGCACGGCCCAGACAGGAAAACCCAGCGTTTCCAATGCGAATACGGCGGCTCGATTGCCAACCGATCCGCGCACGACATGGCTTGAGATGACAATAACGGTTGTCGCATCCGAAGGCGCAGAAAGCGTCATTGGGTACCTAGCTTTGCATGAGATAGAAAATGAGCCAGACGATGATCGCCAGCGTGATGAGGAAGCCGAGCCCGCGCCCGACACGCGTGGCCCAGAGCTCGATGGGATCATTTTCGGGAGCATCGGCGGCAGCCAGATGGTGCGCAGTACGGGAAAACCCACGCCGCACGATGCCTTCCGCACCGGTCTGCTCGCGTTCGAGCCTGTCGAGAATACGCCGGGCCTCTTCCTGACGCTCGCGTCCCGGCCCGCCGCCTTCCCCTATGCCCGCCTGCTGGCGCTCGCCCATGCTCTGCCTGCCCTTTGCAATGACCCAGTGTGGTGGCTTTGAATCCGAAATTCGTTCGCAACCCCGCTCCAGAGTGATACGAATTTCGGATTCGCCACACTAGTTTCCAACAGAAGAAACAGGCACAGCATCACGCTCAAGGCGCAGTTCTGCAAGCAGTTTATTGCAGTCTTATACCAGGGCACTGAGATGCTAACGCATCACGCCCTGAAAATGCTCAGTCGCCGCACAGGCTTAACCAAAACTCGATGAGTCAAACTCATCGAGTTTTGGTATTATGCGAGCTTTATGATGAGCTTTCCGAAATTGCCGCCTTCCAGCAGGGAAATGAAAGCTTTCGGCGCATTTTCCAATCCATCGACAATGTCTTCGCGATAGCGCACCTGACCATCGGCAATCCACTCCACCATGTCATGGTAAAAGGCTGGCCTCTGATCGGCAAAATCGCGCTGGATAAAGCCGCGAATGGTCAGGCTTTTCGACAGAATATCCCGCATTACCAGCGGCAGCCGGTCAGGCCCGTCGAACGGTCCGCTCTGATTATACTGCGCGATCAGTCCGCAGACCGGAACACGTGCAAACTGGTTCAACAGCGGAAACACAGCATCGAAAACCTTGCCGCCGACATTTTCAAAATAAACGTCGATGCCCTTCGGGCAGGCCGCAGCCAGTTCCTGCGCGAAATTCTTGCTGTGGTGGTCAATCGCCACATCGAAACCGAATTCATCAATCAACGCCTTGCATTTATCGGCTCCGCCGGCAATGCCGATGGCGCGCGCGCCCTTCATCCGGGCAATCTGCCCGACGGCAGAACCGACCGGACCGGTTGCCGCCGCAACCACGACAGTCTCGCCCGGTTTCGGCTGGCCTATGGTGAGGAGGCCGGAATAGGCGGTAAAGCCCGGCATGCCGAGAACACCAAGCGCCGTCGTTACAGGAGCTTCCTTCGGGTCGAGCTTGCGCAAGGTCGATGCATCGGCAACCGCATAATCCTGCCAGCCCGAATGGGAAAGCACAAAGTCGCCCGGCGCAAAGCCCGCGCTCCTGCTTTCAACGACTTCGCCTACCGTGCCGCCCTCCATCACGTCTCCGATTGCCACCGGCGCGGCATAGGATTTGGCCGCGCTCATACGCCCGCGCATATAGGGATCGAGCGACAGATAGTGCAGTCTCAGGAGAACCTCGCCGTCACCGGGGCCCGGAATCGCCGCTTCCTCCAGCCGGAAGTTTTCTGCGGTCGGCCGACCTTCCGGGCGCGATGCCAGCACGATACGGCGATTGATCTTTTCGCTCATGAACGGAACTCCTGAAACAGAGAAGAAGACGATAGAATTGTAAGCTAGGGCGCGATGCGAAAAAGTTGACCTCTTAGAGCCTGAATCAAAAAGCGGCAGGCCGTGGCGAAAATGGTGATTTTCGAGTACCGGAGCGCAATGTACTGAACGTACATGAGCACCGGAACGCAGGAAATTGCCATTTGCAGACCGGCATGGCGACTTTTGGAACAGGCTCTTACAATCGAGATCAAGCTATACGTCTGTTGTGGGCATCTGACTTGGAAATCTATTCTAAAGCTGGCGATTTTGCGCCACGCATCATCCTTTTTTGCAGCCAGCCTTGGGACAAACGGCATGAGTAAGGACAGACTTTTTCTCTTGAAACCGGGTTTTGAAGATCCGGCTTATCCCGGCCAGCTTTTCTATTGCTGGCATTGCGCCCTCATCGAGGGTGTTCTGGCTTCCTTTCCGGCACTGGGAGACCGGCTGGATATAGAGCGCGTTGACTGGCAGCGTCCGCGCAAGGCCGTCATAGAGCTGGCAGGCGAAGACAACCAAAACCTGCCCTTGCTCATATTGAAGAATGGCGACCGGTCCCCGTTCGAGACCGGGAGGCATGAAGAGCGTTCGCTGATCGGCGACCCGCACAAGATACTGGCCACCCTTGCGGAGCGGCACGGCTTTCCGCTGCCGCATCCCTGAAAACCTGCCCTTTCGACAAGCTCAGGATAAGGTTGGGCAATAGCGAATTGCCATCACCTCGTCCTTCGAGACGGCGCTTCGCGCCTCCTCAGGATGAGGTGCCAGACGTCGCGCCTGCTTCATTGTCGATAATGACCAACTCTGCGCCGTCATCGACGGCTGGATACAAATAAAAACCCCGCCACAAGGGCGGGGTTTCGCTTGGGGGACAGTAAGGCTGCCTATTACTTCATCGTCGGGATGACGAATTCGGCACCGTCTTTGACGCCATGCCGCGCGCCCGCAGCAAAGCGAGGACGTGCAAGCAAGAAAGCGTCTGGCGTTACTTCATCGTCGGGATGACGAATTCCGCACCATCCTTGACGCCAGACGGCCAGCGCGAGGTGACGGTCTTGGTCTTGGTGTAGAAACGGAATGCATCCGGGCCGTGCTGGTTGAGATCGCCGAAGCCGGAAGCCTTCCAGCCACCGAAGGTGTAATAAGCGATCGGAACCGGGATCGGCACATTGATGCCGACCATGCCGACCTGCACGCGGCTGGCGAAATCGCGGGCTGCATCACCGTCACGGGTGAAGATCGCAACGCCGTTGCCATATTCATGATCATTCGGCAGAGCCAGCGCTTCCTCGTAGTTCTTGGCACGTACGACCGAGAGAACCGGACCGAAGATTTCTTCCTTGTAGATGCGCATGTCCTTGGTCACGTTGTCGAACAGGCAGCCACCCATGTAGAAGCCATCTTCATAGCCCTGCATCTTGAAGTTGCGGCCATCGACGACCAGCTTCGCACCTTCTTCAACACCCAGATCCACATAGCCGCGCACGCGGTCGAGTGCAGCCTTGGTGACCAGCGGGCCGTAATCGGCGGAATTGTCGGTGGAGGTGCCGATCTTCAGCGATTCAACACGTGGAATGAGCTTTTCCATCAGACGATTGGCAGTGTCTTCACCGACCGGAACCGCAACCGAGATCGCCATGCAGCGTTCGCCAGCCGAACCGTAGCCCGCGCCGATCAGCGCATCGACGGTCTGGTCCATGTCGGCATCCGGCATGATGAGAAGGTGGTTCTTCGCACCGCCGAAGCACTGCACGCGCTTGCCGTTCGAGCAGCCGCGGCCATAGATGTACTGGGCAATCGGCGTGGAGCCGACAAAGCCGATGGCCTGGACGTCAGGATCGTCGAGCAGCGCATCGACCGATTCCTTGTCGCCATTGACGACGTTGAAAATGCCTGCCGGAAGACCGGCTTCCATGAACAGTTCGGCAAGGCGCATCGGTACGCCCGGATCGCGTTCGGACGGCTTCAGGATGAAGGCATTGCCGCAGGCAATCGCCGGACCGGCCTTCCAGAGCGGGATCATGGCCGGGAAGTTGAATGGCGTAATGCCTGCAACGACGCCGAGCGGCTGGCGCATCGAATAGGTGTCGATGTTCGTACCGGCGTTATCGGTGAACTCACCTTTCAGCATGTGAGCCGCACCGAGGCAGACTTCCACCACTTCGAGGCCGCGCTGGATGTCGCCCTTGGCGTCGGCAATGGTCTTGCCGTGTTCGCGGGCCAGCAATTCGGCCAGGCTGTCATATTCAGCTTCGACGAGTTCGATGAACTTGCGCAGGATGCGGACGCGGCGCTGCGGGTTGGTCGCTGCCCAGGCTGGCTGTGCCGCCTTGGCGTTTTCGACCGCCGCGCGCACTTCTTCCTTGGTGGCGAGCGCCACCTTGCCCTGCACCGAGCCGTCGAGCGGCTGGAAAACGTCCGCCGTGCGGCCGCTCTTGCCTGCCACATGCTTGCCGCCGATGAAATGTCCGATATTGCGCATCGAAGAACCTCCCTGATGATCGCTTTGAGGAGCCACGCGGCTCCCATCGTTGACATTATCTTGACTCTGCAAATTCGTGATTGCAAGGCGATGAAAAGCGTATCCGTTGTGCAAATTTTATAGTAATTGGAAACATGATCCCGAAAAGTGTGAAACGGTTTTCGGACAAGATCATGTTCAAGCAAAAGACCATGATCCTGAAAAGTGCGGAGCGGCTTTCGGGCAAGATCATGCATGGATAGAGAACATCATGAACTGGGACGATATTCGGATTTTTCTCGCTGTTGCGCGCTCTGGCCAGATTCTGGGCGCGGCCAAAAGGCTCGGCCTGAACCACACCACGGTTGCCAGACGGCTCACCGCGCTTGAAACGGCGCTGTCCACCACGCTTTTGACCCGCCGCACCAACGGTTCGACGCTGACACAGGCAGGCGAAGAGTTTCTGCTTGCCGCCGAACGCATGGAAGCCGAAATGCTTTCCGCCCGCTCGCATGTCGGCAATGCGGATATTGCGGTATCCGGCACGGTGCGTATCGGGGCGCCAGACGGGTTCGGCGTGAATTTCCTGGCGCCCCGGCTGGCGCGGCTGACACAGAAATATCCAGACCTGACCATCCAGCTTGTGCCGGTGCCGCGCTCGTTTTCGCTGTCACGCCGCGAAGCCGATATCGCGATTACGGTCGAACGTCCGGAACAAGGCAGGCTGATCGCGCGCAGGCTCGTCGATTATACGCTTGGTCTCTATGCGCATCGCAGCTATCTGGAGGCGAACGGCACGCCGGAAAACACCGACGATCTCGCCCGGCACCGGCTCATCGGCTATGTGGAAGATCTCGTCATCAACCCGTCGCTGGCCTATGCGCCGGAAATCAGCCGCGACTGGAAACCGGCCTTCGAAGTGTCGAGCGCGCTTGGGCAGGTCGAGGCCGTGCGGGCTGGTGCAGGCATCGGCATATTGCACGCCTTCATCGCCCGCGCCGATCCCGATCTCGTGCCCATTCTGCCGGACCAGGTGATCCGCCGCGCCTACTGGCTCGCTTATCACGAATCCGCCCGCACATTGCGGCGCGTCACCGCCATATCGGCGCTGATTTCTGAACTGGTGGAAAGCGAGAAATCGCTCTTCAATTAAGCCGCATATAGGCAACCATGACGCCGACGATCATCGCAGCCGGAACGAACAAGGCGTCGAGGCCGATGAAATAGTGACCGAGACCGCCGCCGACAGCGCCCAGCATCAGGGACAGCCAGACCGCCACATGCTGCAGCCAGCGCCATTTCGGCGTTTCACCGCGCAGCGAACAGGCAAGATCGGCGGCAGCGTTGAAAAGCGTGCCGGTCACATAGGTCACGCCGAGACGCGCAGCCCCGATAGGCTGCACCGCAGCATTCTGCGCGCCCATGGCTGCGGCAAGCAGCAGCACCGGCTGGACCAGCAATGCACCCTCGCGCCGCAGCACGCCGACCAGCAGCAGGATCGCCACCACGCTCGCCATCACATAGAGACTGCCCCATCGCCCGTAAGCGCGCACTGCAAGCGTGCCGAAGAAGGCGCCGGAAAAGAACAGCACGATCAGGATCGCGGGAAACCAGACCAGCACTTCGCCCTGCACGCCGGGCTGTCCCGCGAGTGCAACACCAAGCTGCGTGGTGTTGCCGCTCATGAAGGATGCGAAGAAACCGCCCAGTTGCAGGAAAGCAATCGCATCGACGAAACCGGCTGATGCAGTGAGAACAAGACCGAGCGAAAGTTTGGAATTCGGTGTCATGGGATTGAACTTGGGAATGCAGAAACCCGGCTTGCGGGAAGCCGGGCCTGTTCAGAGGAATATTTACAAGTCAGGCGCGTTTGACGATGCGCAGGATAATCAGGAGGATGGCCGCGCCGATAAAGGCGTTGACGATCGAGGCAATCATCCCTCCACCAACGGAAAATCCGAGACGCGGCAGCAACCAGCCTGCAAAGAATGCGCCGATCACGCCGACGATGATATTGCCGATCAGGCCGAAACCGCCACCCTGCACGACCTTGCCCGCCAGCCAACCGGCGATAAGACCGACGAAAAGAAATACGAGAAGACTTCCAACATCCATGCGTTTTTCTCCCTCTCAAAACGCAACCATCCGGTGCGCCTGAAGCGAGTTGACTATATGTTGAGCGACGGCACAAGGGGGTGCCAGCGCCTCCCCCGTTAAATCAGGCTACCAGATGCCGGAAAGCCGCGACAACTTCCTCGTAAACCTTGCGCTTGAAGGGAACGATCAGTTCCGGCAGCTCGACCATCGGCTTCCATTCCCAGCGGTCGAACTCGGCGGTGTGTCCGCCGGGCGGCGGGTTGATGGCGATTTCGCTCTCGTCGCCCTCGAAACGATAGGCAAACCACTTCTGCGTCTGGCCGCGATACTTGCCCTTGAGCGCCTGGCCGACCAGATGCGGCGGCAGGTCGTAATTGATCCAGTCCGACGCTTCCTCAAGCAGCGAAACCGACTTCATGCCGGTTTCCTCGTAAAGTTCGCGGATAGCCGCCTCGAGCGGCTCCTCGCCCTTGTCGATACCGCCCTGCGGCATCTGCCAGAGCAGGGTCGCGCCATCCATCTCGTCGCCCGGAATGACGATACGACGGCCAGCCCAGACCAGACCGGCCTTGTTCAGCACCATCAGTCCAACACAGGGGCGATAAGGCAGGCTTTCAGGATCGACAGGACCTTTGTGCTTCGACATGACATTCTCCATGATATGCAAACTTATAGCATTTCCAGCAAAAGTGCGAAGCGGTTTTGTGTAGGATAATGCGTAAAAACAAAGAGATAGAGTATTTCCAACGATTCAGTTCAAACTGGAAATACTCTACTGCCGTTCGGGATCGCGGACCAGCGCCGAAACCGGCACGATTTCAATGCCGCGCTTCTTGACCTCATTGGCCCATTGGGCAACTGCATCGACGGTCACCGCAAAGGCCGAGCCGGTGCCGATGGCGCTGCCATTGGCGCGCGCGGTCCGCTCCAGTTCATCGAGACGATCGAGGATCGCACCGCGCTCCTGCGCTGCATCGATCAGAATATCCGCCGCCGCGAAAGGCACCGCATCGCTTCCCGCAATCCGGTCAGCCTGACTGCGCGCCGAGGTGCCGTCATCGAGATAATAAAGGCCGCGCTTTCCGATCTCGCCCAGCACCGGCGAAAAGGCGCCTGCCTCGGATGTAAAACGCGCACCCATATAATTCATCACACCGGCATAATTCGTCATCCGCGACAGCGCCCACAGCAAGGAAGCCTGATTCTTGCTGGCCCCATCATCCACCGTCAGCGTATTGCGACCGGGATTGACGCGCGGATAGTCGAAAGGCTCCATCGGCAATTGCAGCACAAGTTCATGACCGTTTTGCCGGGCCGCCTGCATCCAGCGCTGCAAACTGTTGCCCTGCGGCGCAAATCCGAGCGTGACTTCCGGCGGAAGCTTGTCGACCGCCTCCATGCTGCCAGTCTGTGACAGCCCAAGACCACCAATGACGAGTGCAATCCGCGCGCCACGCGCGCCAGACCATCCCGCTGCATAGGCATCCATCGGGCGCAGTCCGTCCGCTCCGCGCACCGGCAGCGGGCCGGTGGGGCTTTGCTCGACCAGCGCCTGTTCCGGCAGATGGGCGACACGCTTATCCTGTCCGGATTGATGCGTATTCTGCACCACGACCACATTGCCTTCCGCCATACCGGTGGTGGCACCTGGCATACCGGGTGGCATGTCCGGCGTGACCTTGATGATGGCAGGCCCCGGCTGTCCGCTTGCCCCGCGCAGCGCACTGCCGGGCGGCGGCGTATTGCCGGTTACGGGCTTGGCTTCAGTCTTGTTGGCGACTGGCGCTTCAATTTGCGTCGGCTCCACGGCGGCGGTTTCGGTTTTGCGAAAGGCCGCCTGATTGCTCTGCCAGATGGCGAACACCGCGCCACCGGCGAGACCAAGTCCACCTAAAATGACGAGGCCTGTCATGAACGAACGAAAAGCGCGGGAGCGTGAGCCCCCGCGCTTTTGCGGTTTCTTATCCAGTCCTAACGGGCTGTTCAGATCCAGCATGGAGCGATCAGTTCAACACGCCCTTCTTCGGATCCGGCGGGAATGCAGCATTGGCCACCTCACCACGCAGGAGCTTGAAGGCTTCGTTGAGCTGGATGTCGTCCTTCGGATCAGCCGGGACATAAGCCGACGAACCGGAGCCATTGTCATCCTCGGCATTGCCCTTGATGTGGCCCTTGAGTTCGGATTCGCCGCGAACGACGTCCTCACCCTTCAGTTCCGGCGGCAAAGGCTGATCGACCTTGATGTCAGGCGTGATGCCCTTGCCCTGGATCGACTTGCCCGACGGCGTGTAATAAAGCGCCGTCGTCAGACGCAGCGAACCGTTTTCGCCAAGCGGAATGATCGTCTGCACCGAGCCCTTGCCGAAGGACTGCGTGCCGAGCACGGTGGCGCGGCGATGATCCTGAAGCGCACCGGCAACGATTTCCGACGCGCTGGCCGAACCGCCATTGATGAGAACGATGACCGGCTTGCCGTCAGTCAGGTCGCCCTTGCGTGCATCGAAGCGGGTCACATCCTGCGGATCGCGACCACGGGTCGAGACGACTTCACCCTTGTCGAGGAAGGCATCGGAAACGGCAACAGCCTGATCAAGCAGACCGCCCGGATTGAGGCGAAGATCCAGCACGAAGCCCTTGAGCTTTTCGGCAGGAATCTTGTCCTGAATATCCTTGATCGCCTTCTTGAGGTCTTCGGATGTCTGTTCGGTGAACGAGATGACGCGCAGATAACCGATGTCATTCTCGACGCGATAGCGGACGGCCTTCACCTTGATGACGGCGCGTGCGATCTTCAGCGTGATCGGCTTGTCGACGCCCTGGCGCTGGATGGTCAGCTCGATAGGCGAACCGATTTCACCGCGCATCTTGTCGACCGCATCGGTCAGCGTCAGCCCGCGAACTTCCTGCCCGTCAATCTTGGTGATGAGATCGCCTGCCAGCACGCCGGCCTTGGAAGCAGGCGTATCGTCAATCGGCGCAATGACCTTCACGAGATCGTTGTCCATCGTCACTTCGATGCCGAGACCGCCGAACTCACCCTTGGTCTGCACGCGCATGTCCTGCGCGGCTTCCGGGTTAAGATAGGAAGAATGGGGATCGAGCGAGGTCAACATGCCGTTGATCGCACTTTCGGTCAGCTTCTTGTCGTCCGGCGGCGTCACATATTGCGCGCGCACCCGTTCGAAAATATCGCCGAAAAGGGCCAGTTCCTTGTAGACATCGCTATCTTTCCCTGCCGCAAAAGCGGTGGAAGCCGGCGCGCCCTGGACCATCACCATGGCTGACGCCCCCAGAAGGGCCCCGGCGAACAGCAGCGATAGTTTACGTATCATTTTCACGTCCTTCCAGAAAGCCGTTCGGTCCACCAAGGGGCGGGATCGACGGGTTTTCCATCCTTTCGAAATTCAATGTAAAGCAATGGCGCACCATTGCCCACCTCTATCGGTGCAACACTTGCCAGAAGTTTTTCTCCCATTGCGCCGACCGGCTCTCCAGCAAGTACAAATTGGCCTTGCGATACGTCGATTCGACCCATGCCAGCCATTACGACATGATATCCATTGCCCGCGTCGAGTATCAAGAGCTGCCCGTAAGAACGGAAAGTGCCCGCATAAAGTATCACGCCATCGGAAGGTGACGTAATCGTGGCAGAAGGCAAGGTTTCGACAATCTGCCCCATCATGCTGCCGCCGACGCCATCCTTGTCGCCGAAGCGGCGCATGGTCTTGCCAGCCGCAGGCAGAGCAAGCTTGCCCTGTAGCGAGGCAAAATCGATATGGGCTCGCAGATGCGTGTCGTCCGGCGTCGATTCACCGGCCTTTTCCCTTGCTGCTGCAAGGCGATCCGCCTCGGCCTTGCGGGCTGCTTCGGCTGCATCGCGCACGCCTGCCATCTGCTTGTCGAGCCCGTCGATAAGGTCTTTCAGGCTGCCTGCCTTGGCCGCCAGTTCTTCCGAACGTGCGCGCTGCGCGTCGATTTCCTGTTCCGATTGCGACTGCAATTTCTTCTTCTCCTCAAGAAGAAGTGATTGCCGTTTCTGCTCTTCGGCCTGAACGGTGCGCGTCGTCTTCAGCTTTTCCTGTTCTTCGGTGATGGAAGCGGTGACCCGCTGCATATCCTTCAGATCGCCGGTCAGTTCTTCCACCTGCTCGCGCATTTCGGGCACGACAGCGCCCAGAAGCACGGCGCTGCGCACCGAAGCAAGCGCATCGTCGGGCCGAACCAGAATGGCGGGCGGCGGGTTCAGCCCCATGCGCTGCAAGGCGGCCAGCACTTCCGCCAGAACGCCGCGCCTTGCGCGCAGCGACGAGCGAATGCCGTCTTCCTGCTCCCGCAGCGAAACCAGCTTGTCGGCAATGTCGGCAATATCCTGCTGCAGCTTCTTGTCGGTCTTGGCCGACTGGATCAGCGCTGCGGTAATGGTGGCCTGGTCCTTTTTGAGCCCGGCCACCTCGTCTTCAAGCTGTTTCAGCTTGTCACCTGTGACGGTGAGTTCGCTGCTGAGCTTTTCATATTCGCTCGCCGCCTGATCGCGCTGCTGCTGCAAGGCTTCCTGCGCAAGAACCGACGGCGCGCAGGCGAACACGCCAGCCAAAACGAGGCCAGCCTGCGCGAAAACAAGCAATCGTGGTCTTTTGAAAAAGCGTACAGGACTCATGCGTGTTCTATCAGGACGAAACAAGGCCAAATTCAGAGCCGAAACTAGCCCGAACCTGTTAACGAACCATCAACCATAAACCCGTCGACTGCAATGCCGAACCCGGCGCCGCCGCTCCTCCAAGCGTCAACCAGATTGGCAACTGCAGTCAGCAGGCCCCTCCGCATCCGTCCCTATGAATCGATCAGGCCGAGTTCTGCTTTTCTGCGCCGCATCATTTCGCGCATCTATGTGGTGCGTAGCGCCGCTTTTTCGTCGATCTTTTCGGTTTTTTTCCAGATGCCGTAGTGCTGTCGGAAATAGTCGATCACCAACAGGTCGGCGTGCACGCGACCCTGCCCGTCCTCGACATGGTTCAGGAGAGCGCTCACCCCGCTTCCCTTGCCTTCGGCACGACGGCAGTTCTGCCCGATCACCCATATCGGAATGCCGCGTCTTTCAAGATGGCCGGAGATCCAGGGGTCGTCCACGGTCCACATGATGTCGGGAATATCGTAGAACAACTCATCGAACCATTCAGGATGAACAAGCACACCGGCAAAGCCGGAAATCTGGTCGGCATAACCGGGCATGCTGCGGTCCGGCTTATGCAGAAACAGGGACGCGACGCGTTTCATTCTATACTTGTAGTCCTTGGGCTTCCAGCGGCTGCGCGGGAGCCGGTCGGCGGACCTGCCTGCATCGGCAATATCGGGAAATGTTTCCCCGACCTCGATAATGCAATGGCCCGGCTTGCACGCGGCTTCCGTCTTGAAACGCTGGTGCCAATTGGCATCGTAAATCTTGTCGTCGTCGCAGAACAGAATATCCACGTCCCGCCCCTTGAGATCGCGGGCCGCTGGCAGAACCTTGGTGGCAGGTCCGAGATCTTCCTCGCAACGGACAATTTTTATGCCGGCTGGCACTTCAGGCAAGCGCCCATCCCAATCGGGAAACCGCCTGTACTTGTGCGGTATATAGAGGCGGATTTCCTCGGCTTTCAGCCTTTGCGACAGAAGCGACAACAGCGTTGGCTTCAAAAGATCAAAACGCGGCGGAATAGTCGATAGCGATATAATCGTAGGCCTGTTCAATTTTCCCCCAAGCACTTTAGTTCATTCTAATAAAACAATGCATTATGCCCAACCAAATGCATTTCGTGCCGGGAGCAATCCTAAGATTTCAGCGTATTGTCAAGGAAATGAACCGTATTACGAATGGTGATCCAGCGAGCCTGCGCACCGCGACGTCTCCACCCATTCCATCAGTGCCCGCCGGATTGCAATCTCCGGCGGCTCGGAGCGCGTGAAAGCCCACCAGATATGCGCGCCTTGCCAGATGCTTGCCATCTGCCAGCCAAGGCGTTCAGCTTTTGCCGCATCGCCGGAAAGTCGTCGCCCCAACGCACCTGCCAGATATAGGCCCCAAGCGGCACCCCGTGCCCGCAAGACCGGGTTTCGGATGTCCTCGCGCAGAAGAAGCAAACCATCTTTGGCGTTATAATCCGCGGTGTCGGGGGGCATAAGCGCCATCAGCAGATCTATCGCGCCTTGCGGGGTGAGGGCTGCATTTTCATCGGCAGTACGCGTTGCCGCATCGAGCTGATCCCACGCCCGTAACAGCACCGCCTCAAGCATGGATTGACTGCTGCCGTAACGCTGGACGAGCGTCGCAGCCGAAAGCCCAGCAGCCTTTGCAGCCCGCGCAAAGGTAAGCCCGTCGGGACCTTCTTCCGCCACAACAGCCATCAATCGGTCGAGCACTGCCTCATCGGGCACGGATTTGGTTCTTGCCATACAGGATATATAAACGTATATTTATTTATAAATCAACAGGAGAGTTCATCATGGCAAGGATTGTCGGCTACATTGCCGCCAGTCTCGACGGATTTATTGCCGCCGAGAACGGAAACCTAGACTGGCTGTTCAAATATAGCGGCGGAGATATGGGGGAGCACGATTACCGCACCTTCATCAAAGGAATACGCACTGTTGTCATGGGCCGGGGAACCTATGACTTCATCGCCGAAAGCGATGCGCCCTGGGCCTATGGCGACCAGAGAGCCATCGTCGTCACGTCAAGGCCGATCGAGACCCCGAAGGGACCGCTCGAAATACGTCAGGATGTGGATGCGCTGATCACCGAATTACGGGCATTCGACGATGGCGATGTCTGGATGCTCGGCGGCGGGCAATTGCAAATGGCATTTCTGGAACGCGGCGCGCTGGACGAGATCGAAATCTACCTCATCCCCGAACTCATTGGCGGCGGCATACCGCTATTTCCTGCAACCGGCTTCAAGGCGAGCCCTGTTCTCCTCAGCGCCAAGACGCTTGACCGCGGCTGCATACGCCTGCATTACGCATTTCAAGACCGATGATAGGGATGGCCTGCCAGAATGGTGGCGGCGCGATAAAGCTGTTCGGCAATCAGGATGCGGGCGATCTGATGCGGCCAGGTCAATTCGCCCAGCGCTAGAACGAGGTCGGCGCGTGATCGCAATGCCGGATCGTGGCCGTCCGGCCCGCCAATGGCGACGATGAGCTGGCGCTTGCCGTCGTCCCGCATCCGCCCGATGCGATCCGCAAAATCTTCCGATCCGAGCGCCTTGCCGCGCTCGTCGAGCAGGATCAAGGCAGCTCCATTATCGAGAGCTTCATAGATGCGTTGGGCCTCTTCGGCCTTGCGCAACTCTGCCGTCTGGCCCCGGCTTTCGGGAATTTCGCTCACACCGGCGAATTCAAGCCCCAATGGCGGTCCAGCTTTCGAAAATCGATCGAAATAGCGCTCGACCAGCTCCCGTTCGGGGCCGGCTTTCATCCGGCCCACGGCAAAAACACTCACACGCATGACGCTCTCAATTCATCGAATTAGTGCACCAATCCCGGCGCAGGTTCGGTGTCGAACGCGTCGAAACCCTCGTCGAGCCAGATCTTCTCGAGATTGTAGAAATCACGGACTTCCGGTCGGAAGACATGGACGATGATGTCGCCGGTGTCGATGAGAACCCAGTCGCCACTCTCGAGACCTTCGACCCGTATATCCTTGCAGCCTGCTTCACGCAGGGCCTGCAGGAGATGGTCGGCAACCGCCGTCACATGGCGATGCGAACGGCCCGACGCGACGATCATATAATCGCCGATCGTTGATCTTCCGCGAATGTCGATGGGGATGATGGATTCTGCCTTGGAGTTTTCGAGACTGGCCAAGGCCGCGTCGAAGGTCTGGGACACGAGATTGGACTCGTCCATCCTGACCGTTGAAGGCGCGTGATGAGCCTTCTTCTCAATTGCTGTTCTCAGTGTATTCCCTTTCTCAGCAGAACAACGCCGTGTGGCAGTTATAAGCACCACACTCCCTAAAATAGGCAGAGTCCCTGTTTTGTTTCAAGAGTATCGGCTTTTCCAAACCGTTCACTTTTTCAGTTTATTCGCCCGTTTTGCATATATCTTGTCGAAATCGTCATGAAAGCATCAAGATCAAGTACGGGATTTGCGTATCGCGCTGGATGAGAGCGACGAACGCGGTCCATGGATGAAGGTCCAGGCCGGAGGTGTGCGACGCGCCAGTATCGGCGCATATTGTTCATCGACACGGCTGTCGGAGAATGTCTGTGCCATGCGTGACGACAGATGAGCCAGCGTCGAACCCGGACGGTCGATAACCGCAATCGGAAAGTTCTGCGCAATCTCGCGCCAGCGCTGCCAGCGGTGGAAAGAGGCAAGATTGTCCGCGCCCATCACCCAGACAAAATGGACGCCGGGATTGGCATCGCGGATAAGCGCGAGAGTATCCGCCGTATAACGCACATTGAACGCCGCTTCGAGGGCCGTCACCTTGATGCGCGGGTCGGATGCAATCTCCTCGCTCAGCTTCAACCGGTCGGCAAGCGGTGCCAGTTCGCGACTGTCCTTCAGCGGATTGCCGGGCGTCACCATCCACCAGAGCTGGTCGAGCTTGAGCCGCCGGATGGCAATTTCCGCCACCAGTGCGTGCCCGCCATGCGGCGGATTGAACGAGCCGCCGAACAGCCCGACCGCCATACCCTTCTCGACATATGGCATGCGCAGATAATGCGCATCGACACCAGGATATTGCTCCTTCAATGCGGAAAGCCCGAAGCCGAATTTCATCAGGGAATGATCCCGAAAAGTGGGAACCGCCTACGCGGGAAAATCAGTCCGCTGGACTGATTTCTGCTCCCGCTTCGATCAGATAAGATCATGCCAAATCTAACCACGAATCTGCCCGTCACCGCGCACACGATATTTGAACGAGGTGAGCTGCTCCACGCCAACCGGCCCGCGCGCATGCATCTTGCCGGTAGCGATGCCGATTTCCGCCCCCATGCCGAACTCACCGCCATCGGCAAATTGCGTCGAGGCATTGTGCAGGAGAATGGCCGAGTCGATCTCGTTGAAGAACCGCGCAACCGCTGCCGCATCCTGCGTCACGATAGCTTCGGTGTGATGCGAGGAATAGCGGTTGATGTGTTCAATCGCGCCCGAAATGCCGTCAACCAGCGCAACGGAAATGATCGCATCGAGATATTCGGTCGACCAGTCCTCTTCGGTTGCAGGCTTTGCCGCCGGATAGAACGCCAGCACATCCGTGTTCCCGCGAATTTCACAGCCTTTGGCGGACAAATCTTCAAGGATCGGCGCCAGATGGGTCAAAGCCGCAGCACGATCCACCAGAAGCGTTTCCGCCGCGCCGCAAATGCCGGTGCGCCGCATCTTGGCATCGACTGCAATCTTGCGGGCCATGTCGAGATCGGCCGACTTGTCGATATAAAGATGGCAAATGCCTTCCAGATGCGCGAAGACCGGCACCCGCGCTTCCGACTGAACCCGCGCAACAAGGCTTTTCCCACCACGCGGCACGATCACGTCAATCGCACCGTCCAGACCTTTCAGCATCTCGCCAACAGCGGCACGGTCTGTCACCGGCACGATCTGGATCGCATCGGCTGGCAAGTTGGCAGCTTCAAGCCCCCTGACCAGCGCTTTATGAATGGCAGCCGACGAATGTGCCGAATCCGAGCCGCCACGCAAAATGACGGCATTGCCAGCCTTAAGACACAATGCACCGGCGTCGGCGGTCACATTGGGGCGGCTTTCGTAAATGACGCCGATCACACCAAGCGGCGTGCGCACGCGCTCGATATGGAGGCCATTCGGACGGTCCCATTCGGCAATCACTTCCCCTACCGGATCAGGCAGGGCGGCAATGGCGCGGATACCGTCAGCAATCGCATTGATCCGGCCGTCATCGAGCGTCAGGCGGTCAACAAAAGAGGCTGCCATGCCGTTCTTTTCCGCATTGGCCAGATCAAGCCTGTTGGCTGCAAGAATGTCGCCAAGCGCTTCAAGCATCGCATCGGCGGCGGCAAGCAAAGCTTTGTTTTTCTGTTGAGGCGAAGCGATGGAAAGCGGAGCCGCTGCCTGCCGAGCTTTACGGCCAACCTTTGCCATGATGGCTGCAATGTCAGTTTCGGCGTCCACTTTGTTCAACATCCTCTTCCCCCTTTATGCAGCTTCCGTATTGCTGGCAGCACGCACAACCAGATCATTGCGATGGATCATCGCCGCGCGAGCATCATAGCCAAGAATTTCACTGATCTCATCGCTTTTATGGCCTGCGATCTTGCGCGCGTCCTCGGCATCATAAGCGATCAGTCCGCGCGCGATTTCGCGCCCGTCCTCGTTCATCACAGCAACCGTATCGCCGCGCTCGAACTGGCCGTCGATTTCCTTCACGCCCGCTGGCAAAAGCGACTTGCCGGATTTCAGCGCCTTGGCCGCACCGGCATCCACCGTCAAACGGCCAGCCGGTTCAAGATTACCGGAAATCCAGGTTTTCCAGGCATTGACCGGCGCACGCGCCGGTTCAAACAACGTTGCGCGCTCCCCACGATCGATTGCCGAAAGCGGGCCCAAACGCGTACCCGATGTGATAATCATCGCGGTCCCTGCCGCATTGGCGATCTTGCCTGCGTCGAGCTTCGTCTTCATGCCGCCGCGCGACAGTTCCGACGCCGCTGCTCCGGCCATGGCCTCGATCTGCGGCGTGATGGTTTCGACCAGAGGCAGAAACGCAGCATCCGGGTTCTTATGCGGCGGGGCCGTATAAAGCCCGTCAATATCCGACAGCAGGACCAGCAGGTCCGCGCCCATCATGGTCGCCACACGTGCGGCCAGACGATCATTGTCACCATAGCGGATTTCGGTGGTCGCCACCGTATCGTTCTCGTTGATGACCGGCACGGCCTTCAGCTTCAACAGCATCTCGATGGTCGCGCGCGCATTGAGATAGCGGCGGCGCTCCTCGGTATCGGAAAGCGTGACGAGAATCTGGCCTGAACGGATGGAATGGCCGCCGAGCACATCGGCATAAGCCTTGGCGAGCGCGATCTGGCCTGCAGCGGCGGCAGCCTGACTTTCCTCAAGCTTCAGCGCCTTCTTTGGTAACCCCAGAACCGTGCGTCCAAGTGCAATAGCACCGGAAGAAACCACCAGAACTTCGACGCCCGCATGATGAAGAGCGGCAATGTCCTGCCCGAGGCTTTCCAGCCAGTCCCGCTTGAGACCGGTTGCCCGATCCACCAGAAGGGCGGACCCGATTTTGACAACGATGCGGCGATAGTCTTTCAGTTTCTTCAGCATGCCTTCATTCCCCTCGCCGCATCCAAAGCGCATCCCGAAAAGTGTGAAACGGTTTTCGGACAAGATGCGCGCCCAAATAAAATCCGACGCTTATTCTTCGGCTTCCGCCGTGCCGGCCTCTGCGGCGCGGCTCTGATCGATGACGCTTGCGAGTTGGCGAAGAGCATCGTTCAGACCTTCATGACTGACGGCTGAAAGCAGCAGCGGGTCGCGCCCGCATGCCTTTTTCAGCGCCTTGACCTTGGCCTTGCGCGCTTCAGGATCAAGCGTATCGATCTGCGACAGCGCAACAATTTCCGGCTTGTCGGCAAGCCCGTGCTCATACGCTTCAAGTTCGCCGCGAATGACCTGATAGGCCTTGGCAACATCCTCTTCCTGCGCCGAAACCAGATGCAGCAGAACGCGCGTGCGCTCGACATGGCCGAGGAAACGGTCACCAAGGCCGACACCCTCGCTCGCACCTTCGATCAGTCCCGGAATATCGGCGATGACGAATTCGCGACCGTCCACACGCGCGACGCCAAGATTGGGATGCAGCGTGGTGAATGGATAATCGGCAATCTTCGGCTTGGCCGCTGTCACGCTTGCAAGGAAGGTTGACTTTCCGGCATTGGGCAGACCGACCAGACCAGCATCGGCGATCAGCTTCAGGCGCAGCCAGATGGTGCGTTCGATGCCATCCTGTCCGAGATTGGCGCGGCGCGGTGCGCGATTGGTCGAGGTCGTGAAATGCAGATTGCCGAAGCCGCCATTGCCGCCCTTGGCCAGCCGGTAGCGCTGGCCGATTTCGGTGATGTCGCAGATCAGCGTTTCGTCGTCTTCCTCGAAAATCTGCGTGCCGACCGGCACCTTGAGAATAACGTCGTCGCCCTTGCCGCCTGTCATGTTGCGACCCATGCCATGCATGCCGGTCTTGGCCCGGAAATGCTGCTGATAGCGATAGTCGATCAGCGTGTTGAGACCATTTACAGCCTCGACCCAGACATCGCCGCCGCGTCCGCCGTCACCGCCGTCAGGACCGCCGAATTCGAGAAATTTCTCGCGGCGGAACGAAACCGCCCCCGCACCGCCATTGCCGGAGCGGATGTAGATCTTTGCCTGATCGAGAAACTTCATCTGAACGTAACCTTCTTGGATGCCCGCACTCTGGCGGGCTTTTGGGCGGCAGGCGCCCTGAATATCGTTACATGCGGGCGTGTGCCCGCATGTGGTGTGTTGCAATTACAGCAAAAGCGGCCTCCTGCAAACAGTCGAGGAGGCCAGATTTCATCCGAGTTTGTCTTTCCAGACCGGATCGGTGAAATCGATATAGATCAATTCCTGATCCAGATACTGGCCCTGCACGTAAAGTGACTTGGGTTCGACACCGTAAGTCTTGAAACCAAGCGCATAATAGACGCGCTTGGCGGCTTCATTCGTGGCCACCACCTTGGCATCCAGAACGAGGACCTGCTTTGCAGCATGATCGATGACCTTACTGACGAGAGCCTTGCCGAGTTCCAGCCCGCGTGCTTCGGGGGCCACATAGACCCCCCAGAGCGTCCCGCGATGGCGCTCGGACTTGCGGTCGTGGCGGAAAAGGCCAGCCGTTCCCAGCAGGCTTTCGCCGTCGAAGGCACCGAAAACCACATTGCCGTCCACCTGTTCCAGACGACGCGCTAATACGCTGTCCGAATAGGCATTTTCTTCTTCGAAACTCGAACCGAAGGCCATTGGCGCACGCTGCAAGGCGCTTAATCTTATAGCCCGATAACGATGCAGATCGCCCTTTTCGAGCGCACGCACCACGATCTTCTCGCGTGCGATTGCGTGAGTATCCATCATTTCATTCCCCGTTATTATTGGTCCTGCGGCCTATGAGGTTTGGCACGCAGGACCTTTTGTTTATGACTGCCAGCTTCTCAGCCCGATCCAGGTGCGACGATCAAGGACATAGCGCTCGACCGGCACATTGCCTGCAGCAAGCGAATCCGCCATGCCCATGCTGCTGAACTGGAACCCGCACTTGTGGATCACCCGGCGCGAGCCGCCATTGCTGGCATGGCACGAGACATGCAGCCGCTCGATAGCGGTCGCGCGGAAAGCCAGATCGATCAGAGCGTGGGCGGCCTCGGTGGCAAAGCCGTGCCCCCAATAGGGCTCGCCCAGCCAGTAGCCGATTTCAAGCCCGCCGCCACGATCTAGCGGATGGATGCCGCAGCAACCCATAAAGATGCCAGTTTCCGCTTGCGTGATGGCGTAGATGCAATTGCCCATCTCGCCTTTTCGCACGCGCTCGACAAAATCGACGGCATTTTCACGCGTGTATGGATGCGGCATGCGGGCAAGCATACCGGAGACGCGGGCGTTATTGGCAAGATAGGAAATCGCATCCACGTCTTCGACATGCGGCGGGCGCAGGACCAGCCTTTCAGTGACGAGGACAGGACAGTCTAATTCGTAAGCCAGATCAGGGCTCAGATCATCAGCCAGACTGGTCGCCAAACTGGGCTTCAGGCCGGGCGACAGATCGGTGTAACTGTCTCTTCTTTCGCTACTGCTTGCGTCGTAACAATCTTCTTCCAGAACTTCGACAACCATTTTTCGTTCCTCCAGATGCAAAAAGGGAAGATGGTGGCCCCATCTTCCCTTCGATCTTTTGGCTAGGCTGCCATTTGCACCGGGTCCGATGGGACGCCGGTGCTTTAGAGAGTGCCCGGCTTACTCTGCTGCTTCCGCGATCGGGTCTACCGATACGTACGTACGGCCGTTGGCTTTCGTACGGAAAGATACAGAACCGTTCGTGGTTGCAAAAATCGTGTGGTCCTTGCCGAGGCCAACATTGGCGCCCGGATGCCACTTCGTGCCGCGTTGACGCACGATGATGTTGCCGGCGAGCACAGCTTCGCCGCCGAACTTCTTCACGCCAAGGCGTTTGGATTCTGAATCGCGACCGTTACGCGAGGAACCGCCAGCTTTTTTGTGTGCCATTGGTGTTCTCCTTTAATCTCTCTACTTACTCAGCCGACTCGGCCTTGGCTGCTGCCTTCTTAGGCGCTGCCTTCGGAGCCTTCTTCTCGGCGGCCTTCTTGGAAGGCTTTGCGCCGTCGGTGAGGATCTCCGAGATACGGATGGTCGTCAGTTCCTGACGATGACCGCGGGTGCGCTTCGAGTTCTGACGGCGGCGCTTCTTGAACGCGATGACCTTGCGGCCACGGCCCTGTTCGACAACTTCGGCGGTGACGAGAGCACCGGCAACGGTCGGGGCACCAATGGTCGAGCCGACCATCAGGACTTCTGCGAATTCTACGATGTCACCGGCTTCGCCAGCAACTTTTTCGACCTTGATGAGGTCGTTTGCGGCAACGCGATACTGCTTGCCACCGGTCTTGATGACTGCGAACATTTGTTGTCCTTTCGGTTGTTCGGTCCGGCTCTCATTTCCACGACATTGGCGTCGAAGTGATGGGCCGTCTTTTTATCAGTCGGTTGATGAGCGGGCTTTTGGCCCCTGATCGCAGCCCGGTAAAGCCCGAAATCTGCAATCAAAACAATAGGCGCGGATTACCCCACGCCTAAGGTCTGGTGCTTATAGGTGTGAAGCGGCAGAAAAGTCAAGAATTTTCACAAGGGAATGCAAATTAGCTCTTGTCTAATCGGCGCTGGCCCGTTATTGAGCCGCTGCACGCTCGGCATTCGCTATTGATGCTCTTTACTGTGCGATTCTTCAAGGGTCGTTTTACAGTGCTGCATAACGCGGAGAGGTGGCTGAGTGGTTGAAAGCACCGCACTCGAAATGCGGCATGGGGGCAACTCCATCGGGGGTTCGAATCCCTCCCTCTCCGCCATTTATTTTCCCGGCACAAACAATCGGCCATCCGGCGCATATGGTCTGTCCTTTGCTGCTGCAGAATTGAGCGCACGCTTCTCCGCATCACGCAAACCATGCTAGAAGCGTATCATGACTGTGCCATCCGACGTTGCTCCTATCTATCACCCGCCGCTCGAACCCTATGTCTCGATCCTTCATCGCGATCCAGGCTTTCTCGTGCTCGACAAGCCAGGCGGCTTGCTGTCCGTACCGGGGCGTCACCCGGCATTGTCGGACAGTCTCGCAACGCGCGTTCGGGAAAAGTTTCCGCAAGCCCAGATGATTAATCGTCTCGACAAGGACACGTCCGGCCTTGTGCTGATGTCGCTCAACCGCAAGGTACATGCGGCCATCGCCTCGCAGTTCGAGGCACGGACGACGGAAAAGTCCTACGTCGCGGTGGTCTGGGGGCGTGTCGAAGGTGACGAAGGGCTGATCGATCTGCCGTTGGCGATTGATCCCGACAACAAGCCGCGCCATCGTGTCGACTGCGATCACGGCAAACCCGCGCAGACACGCTGGCAGATTATGGATCGAGGCGAAAACACAACCCGGCTGCGGCTTTTTCCGCTGACAGGCCGTACGCACCAGCTGCGGGTACACATGAAGGCACTCGGCCACGTGATCCTCGGCGATGAATTCTACGCCGAAGGCGAAGCACTTTCTGCCGCAGATCGCCTGCTGCTGCACGCGGAAGAATTGTCTTTCCGGCATCCCGACGGTCGCTCCGTGACCTTTACCGCGCCCTGCCCCTTCTGAGAGCATCCATGTCGCAGAAAATCGAACCATCGGAACTGGTTGTTGATTTCGTCGGAGGCGCCGTTGGCCACCGGTTTCGCTCCGGCGAAGGACGCGGACAGGCTCTCGCCAAGGCCGCCGGATTGACCCGCGATGTCATGCCGGAAATCGTCGATGCGACGGCGGGCCTCGGGCGCGATGCCTTTCTGCTGGCATCGCTGGGTGCAAAGGTAACGTTGATCGAGCGCTCCGAAAAGATGCATAGTCTTCTCGCCGAAGGATTGGCACGCGCAGCCGCAGAAGGCGGTCGCTATGCCGAGACCATCGCACGCATGACACTTCTGCTGGGCGATTCCTGCCTGCTCCTGCCTGAACTGAAGCCGCAGGTCGTGCTGGTTGACCCGATGCATCCTCCACGCGGCAACAGCGCGCTCGTCAAGAAGGAAATGCGGCAGATCCGCGAGATCGTTGGTACCGATCCGGATGCGGAACGGCTGATGCAAGTGGCGCTGGAAGCCGCGCAGAATCGCGTGGTGTTGAAGTGGCCATTGCGTGCCGAGCCGATGGCCGGACTGCGCAAACCCTCTCATCAGATACTCGGCAAAAGCACGCGCTACGACGTGTTCGTCAAGGCCAGGATCGGGGGGCCAGGATCGGCTGCCAGGATCGGCTGAAAGTGATGCTGTAGCTAAGCCTGTCCGTCCTCGCCCGAAGCATGGCCGCGCGACATCTGATCGGAATAGATACTGACGCTGTTACGCCCCTTCGCTTTAGCATCATACATGGCGGCATCTGCGGCCGCGAACAGTTCGGTGACCGACCGGCCATGCCTCGGAAAACAGGCAACACCGATACTGCAGGTGACTTCCAGAAATATCCCATCAAGCTCGACCGGCTCGCTGATCCTGCGCCTGATTTCATCCAGCCGTGAGCAGAAATCCCCGTCATCGGCCTGCAAGACAAGAATGAACTCATCCCCGCCCATGCGACCGGCAAGCTCACCCTCACGCAGCAGTAGCGCAATCCGTCCGGCAATCTGCCGCAGGAGCTTGTCTCCGGCGGCATGGCCAAGTGTGTCGTTGACTGGCTTGAACTGGTCCAGATCAAGAAAACCGACAGCCACCCGCTGAGAATGGGCGGCAGCCTGTTCGAGTATCCGTTCAAGCTTTCGTTCCAGAAAGGCCCTGTTCGCCAGTCCCGTCAGCGTATCGTGTTCAGCCAGATAACGAATGCGCTCGTCGGCGATGCGTCGGTCGATGGCGATGCCAGCCATCCCGGCGGCAGCGGTCAAAAACTCGCGAAGGCCGCGATCATCCGAAGCCTCTTCATCCACCACGAAGCCGAGAACACCATGCCCCTCACCGTCCGCAGACGGAATATCAATAGCAAATATGGTCTTGCTATCGGGAACGAGAGCTTCCAGCGCCGCCTTAAGGCGTGTCGCAGACAGTGTTTCAGACCCGTCCCTCAAATTGCTCGCCAAAGGCTGAAACGACGGTGCAGAAATGACAATATCGTCACTGGTCTCGCCGGTAACCATTGCAACGCAATGAATGCCAGCCGCAAGCCCCTCCAGCAACCGGGTCAACTGGTCGACAAATTCCGGTATGGCGACCGCGCTCACCGTCATTTCCAGAATACGGGCCTGAACCTGCATGAAGCGTTCAGCTCGCTTCTTGACGGAGATATCACGGGAAACGCCCACGACGCCGATGATATTGCCGCTTCTGTCCCGCAAAGGCACCCGCGAGATCATGAGCCAGCGATCGGCTCCTCCGCGCATGGCGCGCTCTTCATAGCCGAGATCTGGCTGGCCGCTCTCCATCACCTGCTTTTCGATCTCGGAGATGCGAGCGATGATCGCAGCTTCGCCGTGAACATCGAAGTCGGTCAGTCCAATCAGTTCCTTGATGTCCGAGAGGCCGTTGTTGCGAACCACCGCCTCATTGGCGAACAGGAACCGGCCTTGCAGGTCCTTGGCATAGATGAAATCCGGCACGTGATTGATCATCGCGACGAGCCAGTCGAGTTGCTCCGCGCCCATGGGCGCATCGTCGCCCGGCTTTTGTTCTGACGGCTGACGAGCCCCGTCGGCAGGGTGCGAAGTATCATTGTTTTCACCGACGCCAGGCGGTGATTTATCTACCAGACCTTTCATGGATAGAGCCCCTCCATGCTTGCAAGGTCATATTAGCAATCTTTTGGTTAGTGGAAATGGCTTAAAACGGTCGTATCCACGCTTTGCGTCATATCCGACACACTGTTCGCCGTTCATCACCCAAGATGAGTACAATCTAATGGGTTTTTTCGAATTTGACGTTTGACCGAGATTAATATCGGACGGGTATCAAACGCCAAATTCAATCCACTAGAATTCGAGTTCCTGGCATTCTGGCTCAACATCCACAGACCAGATCAAGGGAAGCGTTATCGCGAGAGCCAACAAGAGCAGACCCGCTATGATGATCGCTGCGAATTGTAATGATGCAAGTGAACCCAGAACACCGACCAGCAAGCTACCAATCGGCATTCCGGCATAGCCGATAACCCGAAATGCAGAATTGGTTCGGCCAAGCAGATCCCTCGGCGTCAGACGTTGCCTGAAAGCCGTCACGGCAACGAACCAAAGACTAAGCCCTACCCCCGCCAGAAAAGTCGTGAGCCAGACAAGCAAAGCATTGTTGCAGAAGGCCGGGACGATCAGCAGGGCAACAGTGCCTAATCCGTCAGCTAACACAGCGGTCCGTACCGATGTTGAACCGAGAAGTTGTCGCACAAACAAGGCTCCAGTCATCGATCCGACAGCATATGCGCCGAACATAATTCCATACTGGCTGACATCCAATCCGAGATACTGATCGCCCGTAACGAAAAGCACGAAAGAAGTCAAAAAAGCTCCAAATACAACTGAAAGAAAGAAAGTCAGAACGGTCAGCGAAGTTAACTGTCGATTAGAAAAAATGAATCTGAAGCCCGCCATAATGTAGTTAATTGTGATGCTTGATTTATTTATCGGTGGAAGCTCCGGGGTTGCCAGTTGCACTGTCCAGACTGTGGCAATCAGTACGGCGATTATCAGCAGGTAAAAACTCTGCGGGCTTGAGGTTAGAACGGCGGTAGTCACAACGGGTCCGATGAAGTATGAAAAGCCGAAATCCAGAAATAGCACAATGGAATAGAAGCCGGTGAGCTGGTCTCCCTCCATAATGAGCGGTGGGACCGTTAGCATATAAGCTTCAGCTGAAACCACGATGATTCCAGCGATCATTGCGTAGACGAAAATCTGCTCAACCGGAATGAATTGGAGCGCATACATCAGGAACAGAATGAGGTGGACGACAATGAAGAGTGCAAGTGCGCGAACCGCGAGCACCACCTTGTCATTCTGGTCCAGCAAAATGCCCGCGACGATGCCGAAGAGGGGCCATGCCAAAGAGAACAGCCCCTGTGACCAGCTTACCCCCAAAACGCCGTAACCCGACTTTGTTGCCAGCAAAGGTATGGCAGTGCGCAGGGCACCGCTGAGAAACGCGAGAAGAACAACAGTCAGACAGAAATAACGAATATGCCGATGGGACAATATCTCATGCATCGCTATCTCCGTCAGGCTGCCGTAAACACTTCTGTCGCCCCATCCAGTACAGCCGGGGCGTTCAACATTTCCGCGACGTAATCATCCAAGACAGCTCTGTCGGCTTGAGGAAGCAGATAGAACATCAAGCCGGAGTACCATTGCCACCCTGTCCGCGTGAGTTGCATGCAATGCTCATCTTCAACGACGAGACCGGCTTTGATGACATGTCGCAAATTTTCTCTGACAAACGGATCTACATTCCTCCAGTCGATGCGTTCCTTGGCGACATACCCGCTATAGGGAAGGCGCATGCAGAGAGCCTTGGATGCACTCTGTCGCGTCGGTGCCCAGTTGTAGTGTACTTTCGGCGCACCGTGTTCCCTGGTATCTGCGATATAGTCGCTACGATTTGGATTGGCGCGCGTAATGAGCGGTCCTAATATAGATTGGGCAGAAGCCCCAAACCCAACAACATAGTCGTCATGATAGCCATGTAGATACTTGTGATAGCGGAAATTATCTGCTGAACAAATACCTGCCAGATTAAGCAATCCGCAGTTTGCATCTCTGATCTAAGAATGCCCATTGCAAGGAGCATAGCCACATTCACGCAAAACTGTGTCACTAAACAAGCGAAGAACTTGTCGATGAGCCAAGCTGGACGGCTCCATACTTAAAACAGATGGCGAACCGCCGCCAATATAGATGGTACGGATACGTCCGCCCAATGAACGAACGAAATTACCTTTGATACTTATTTCTCTGACAAGAGCGTCAGTATAATCGTCGATTTGACTGGTATGTTTAAAAGCGCCTTTTTGAAAGGGGCAAAATGAACAGATAGTTTCGCAGAACGGAACATGGAGATAAAGAGAAACACTTCGAGCCCGCGGAACCTTGTCACAATCAATCAGCTTGGAATAATTTATATAACCGCGGAATTTATCTGAAATTGTCCGAAACAACGGATATGTGAAGTTGTATACTGGCTTCAGATGATCAAATTTCACGAACGGGTGGTCAACAAGCTGCATTTTCCTCTCCGCCAACGAAATACAGCGTCACAAAGCAAAGGCGACCGGGTATTCCGGTCGCCTATCACTTACCAGGAGAATTCACGAAACATAGCTTTCCCTCCAGTTTAATAGTTATTTGTGCATCTTGGCACGACATCAATACTGAATAATAAAAAGTCAAACTACAATCCGCGAAGTATTGCTTGCTAGATATTTGTATTTACTAGAATATATTAAATTAAGGTATTCACTCAACGATCGGGATACGCGGAACATCGCAGACCTCTAAGAGCCTGTCCCAAAAGTCGTCCTGAGAGGCTGCAAACTGTTCAGCGAAAGCTTTTCCGGCTAGGGTTGGTTTGATGGATCGGCTTGTGCGATTGAGGAGGCGGACGCCGAGATCGGCTTCGAGTTTACGCAAACGATGGCTGATTGCGGATGTTGTGACACCGAGTTCGTTAGCGGCCTGTTTGATGCTCTGGCGTCGCACGATTGTGACGAATATGTTGAGATCAGCGAGCATTGAGCGTTCGAGGTTCACCATTTTCTTCCTTGGTTAAGCACATGGTCTGATAGCTCAAGCGGGCTGGTTTGTCGCTATTTTGGGTGGTTGGAAGATTGCAGCGGTTAAACGCAAAAACCCCGCAGTTTTTCTGCGGGGTTTGAAAGTCTTGGTTGCGGGGGCAGGATTTGAACCTGCGGCCTTCAGGTTATGAGCCTGACGAGCTACCGGGCTGCTCCACCCCGCGATAAACTTTGTGCGCACCGAGCTTAA
>NZ_WBWA01000065.1 GCF_008932295.1 Brucella tritici
TTCAAAACGAATGCGATCTGCGCTTCCGAAAACTTCGATGCTTTCATGGAAATCTCCTTCTCCCAGATAAGGGATCATAAGTGGAAAATTCCAGTTCTGAATGGCCTAATTTAACGGGGGCACGTCAAACTGTCAATTTAAAATAATTTTATTCTATGAGAAGTAAAGAAAATGATCGCTGATCGTAGAAACTGAAAAACATGCCAAGGTCCTTTTCTTGCAGTATTACCTCCTTTATGAATGATTTGGACCGAAGGAACGTATGCTATTTTGCTTAATCCCGCAGTTCTCAGCGAAATATCAAAATCTTCAAAATAGAGCATGTAACGTAAGTCAAATCCTTTCAATTCACGAAAAGTATCGCCACGGAAAAGCATGAAGCAACCACTCACAATAGGCGGATTCCAATATACATTATGCTGTGTTTCACTGCGCATTTCGTATTGGGACAAACGATGGTCGAATAGCCGCTGGATATATATTGGCGCGAAGCCACGTAATAACAAGTCTAAAACAGATGGGTAACGCTTGCAAAGATATTGACGCTTACCGTTTGGCCAATAAGCGTGAGGTGATAAAAGTCCGCAATCCCAGTTTGTTTGCATGAAGTGTATCGCATTGCGTAAGGCAAAGCGATCCATCGTGACGTCGGGATTGAGAATGAGGTGGAACTCTCCTATGTCGGATAATGCCAAATTATGGCCGCGACCGAAACCAATATTACCGTGGCCGCTTATAAGCTTTGTCGTCCACCTTGCAAGTTGTGTTTCTATCATTGACGAAATAGTGTCTCTGCTTGAATTGTCTACAATGATTATAGCGATGGATGATGGGTCAAAGGGATTGAGTGCGCAGGCGAGCGAGGTGAGAGTCGAGCGAAACTCATCTAAGTCAGGATTGTATGTCACGATGGAAATTGTGAACATTTCTTCTCCTGCCAAAGGAGACTGGGCGCTGGTTTTCATGAATAGATTACTTCCGGCCCATTCGGTTGATGAAGCCGTGCCATATGCCCAAGCTCATCATTCTTGCATGACTTTTACCCTCCTGTACAAAAAAAGTAAAAAAGAGGTATTGGCGGACCAGCCGCCAGAATAATGCTACCTTCCAGGAAAAGGAAAGCCACGGACGGCGACATAGCCAAACGGCATTGCGAAAATGATAGTAATGCCTCAAAGGGCTGTGAACAGGGATATGTCGGTCGTGAAACTCCGTCCATTGGTCTCCAAGACTATGTTCCATTTTAGCATTGAAGGCACCGAAACAATAATAGCCTTGTTGGCGTGCGCGCAGCCCCCACTCGATGTCAACGTAATCGATAAACATATCATCATTGAGCAAGCCGATAGCGTCGAAACTCTCTATCGGGGTAAGGCAACCGGAAGCTATGAGAAAATCAGCCTCGACGAACCCGTCCAAAGAGAGGTTTTCTCTACGTTTTAGCCGACAGCCATCTAGATAGACAAATGCAGCTGCCTCTCCTTGGCGTACATCTGTGTAGGATGGGCCAATTCCTGCGACGTGTACTCCTTTTTCCTCTAAAGTTTTTGCGACCTTCAGCAATTCGCTTACCATATTGGGAGCTGGAAGACTGTCTTGGTCTAGAAGAAGCACATAGTCTGTACCAATGGTTTTGGCTCGCTCAATGCCAATATTCTGCGCTTTTGCAATTCCGAAATTCTCACTAAGAGAGATCAGTTCAATCCCCGCTCGCTCGGTAAAGGTGGTGGCAATATCTATATCTGCGTGAGAGTCGTTATCCACGATCAGCAGATGCTGTACTTGAGAGGTGACCGTATCAATTAGTTTGTTTAGTTGCTTAATATCTGGATTGAATGTGACGATAATGCCGGTCACACAATCTGCGATACTGTCAATCTGTTCGCTACGGTTAACCATTGAGTATTTTCAGGTATCGCTCGTTATTCAAGACGTTGTAGTGGATTGATATTGCGAATAAGGCTCTTATGCAATGCCCTTAGAGCCTGAATCATAATGAATGTAATGATATCAGGCTCTTGCGATACGCCGTGTGAGGAAGCGGATATTTGCGATGTATATCCACGCTTCGGAAGAAGCGTGAGCGCAACGAATAGCCCACGTCTTTCGTGATTGACGGAATGGATTTCCGGCTGGCAGTCAAAACTTTTGCTTTGCCCGCTTCGGCATAAAATAGGTTCGGATATTGACGAGTGCTTCAGCGACGTCAGCGGCATCCTGGCGGGTGGCTTTGCGTTTTGTCTCGCCGAGCTTGCGAATTGGCGCAATGATATCGCCGGTGACGGCATGACCGCGAAGAACCGGCTGCCAAAGTCTCGGCGCGTATCCTGTTGCCAGCA
>NZ_WBWA01000066.1 GCF_008932295.1 Brucella tritici
CACCTTCTGCCGCCTCAAGGACTGGAGGCGTGTCGCGACACGATATGACAAGCTCATGATTAACTTCGCAGCAACCTGCTACATCGCCGCCATCGTCACATGGTGGATCAATTGAGTCTGGACCCTAATGAAGCTATTCAGCGGCCTGCCGCGTCCTTGCGGGCAGAGCCATCATCGCCATATCGATGATTTTTTGCACCGCGGCGCGCGAATTGCCGTCACGGGCTTCAAAAGAAATGCTCTGCTGGATCATGTGATAAAATTCGGTCATCTGCGCAATATCGGCATCGGCAGGCAGGTCGCCTGCCGCTACCGCTTGCTGGAGGCGCTTGGAAAGCCGGTCATGATTTGCGCGGCGGATAGCCTGGAGAAATTCCTTCACAGGCACATTTTCCGGTTTGCACTGGATCGAGCTCACACTGATCATGCAACCGCCCGCCGGGCAGGCGAAAGCACTGTCCGCGCCCAGTTCCAGCCAGCGGCGCATGCCCTCCTGAATGGTGGTCGCGTTTTCCAGTGCGTCGAAAGGAGCGGCGCCGATGGTACGACGGTAATAGTCGACGGCTTCACGAAACGCCTGCTCCTTATTGCCGAAGGCGGCATAGAAGCTTGGCGGCGTAATGCCGATGGCGGTCGTGAAGTCGTTGATCTGGGCGCACTCATAGCCTTTGGCCCAGAAAACCTTCATCACCTTGTCCAGCGCTGCGTCGCGGTCAAAGCTGCGCGGGCGTCCGCGTGGAACCATTTTTCTCCCTTTCTGTAATCATCCTTATATAATTCTCTTGACCCTTTCGGGCAAGGCGATATTAATTATGTAGTATACACTATATAATTAGGATTCGTCCCATGAACGATACGTGCGAATCCGCCCTTGCGGCGGAAGAGGTTTCTGCGTCTTCGCAAAAGGCGCGAGCGATCCCGCTGGTTGTCTATTGCCTCAGCTTAGGCGTGTTCGCGCTCACGACTTCCGAACTCATGATCTCGGGCATGCTGCCGTCGCTTCAGGTGGCATTCGACCGTTCCATTGCTGATATAGGCAATCTGATTTCGCTCTATGCGCTTGGCATGATGATCGGAGGACCGCTGGTCACGATCCTGTTTCTGGCGTTGAAGATCGAGAACAAGCGGGGGCTTCTGATTCTGCTTGTATTTTATGCGGCGGCGCAAAGCGTGGCGGCATCCACAAGCAGCTTCCAAATTCTGCTGATCGCCCGTGTTCTGACCGGCATGGCGGCGGCAACGAGCTTCGGGCTGATGCTTGCCATCACGGCACAACTCGTCGGACCGGAACTACGCGGACGGGCTTCATCGCTGGTCTTTGCCGGCCTCATGCTCTGCACGGTCTTCGGCGTGCCCATCGCGACCGCGGTCACCAATGCGTTCGGCTGGCGGGCCAGCTTCTGGGCTATTGTAGTCCTGATTCTGGTTTGCGCTCTTGTCATCGCAATCAAGATCGAGTCGTCGCCCGATACGCCGCAGGCCGATCTGCGCTCTGAACTGAAGGAGATGCGCAAGCCGAAACTCTGGGCCGCCTATGCCACCAGCGCGCTGGTCATCGGCTCGTCCTTCGCCGTCTACAGCTATCTGTCGCCGATTACGGTGCAGCTTGCCGGCTTCTCCGCGATGCAGGTGCCATTGTTGCTTGCAGTCTATGGCGGCGCCAATATCGTCGGCAACTATGTCACTGGCCGCTTTGCCGACCGTCACACGATCCCCACAATCGCCATCGGCCTCGTGCTGATGCTGTCGGCCATGCTGATTTTCGCGCTTTTCGCCGAGTTGAAACCGGCTGCAATCCTTGCCATCGTGATGATCGGCCTGACGGGCATTGCGCTTAATCCTGCCTTTATCGCGAGGGTGATGCGGATCGCGCATCCGGGCGCGCTGGTGAACGCCATGCACGCATCGGTCATCAATATCGGTCTCGGGCTTGGGCCGTGGGTTGGCGGACAGGCAATGGAGGCAGGCTATGGCTTGCATGCACCGCTATGGGTCGGCTTTGCCATGACGCTGGCCGGGCTTCTGACGCTTGCACCGCCAGCTCTGCGCAGGATGTAATAAAAAGGGAGCCCGACGGGCTCCCTTTTTATTTGGAACATTTAGAGCGCGTTTCGATCGGATTGAAACAGATCGGCGCTCTAACCGTTTTTTTAACGCGCATCCCGAAAACCGTTGCACACTTTTCGGGATGCGCTCTAGGTGTTTGGTCCCAGCATGTGATGGTGCGGTTTGACGATAAAGGCTTCTGGCTTTGATTTCCAGAGTTCCTGAATTGCTTCATAGGGTGTTTTGAACTTCAAGGCTTTGAGTTGTTTGGCAAAGTTGTA
>NZ_WBWA01000068.1 GCF_008932295.1 Brucella tritici
TAGTGGAAGGGCCAAAGCGCCGATTCCGGAGAGAAGCAAGAACCTGCGAAAGACCATGAAATGCGGAGATTGTGAAATATCGAAGCGCTTGACTTTAGCTCGCCGAATAGAGAAGCCACCTCTCTTTCGGCTTTAGCTTTGAGAGCGGTTTTTAAAGCGCCATGAATCGTTGCCTGTCTCTACGATTTCGCAATGGTGTGTCAGGCGATCTAAAAGTACAGTTTGTTGATTGCCACTGAAAACTGATGGAGTTCGCTGGGACAGTTTACTACCTATCCGGTCCTGGCCGATGGACGAGCAAGCCGCCGTTCGCCTTACGCCCCATCACTGCCGATCAAGAGGTGGCGCTGCGGCCCCGGAAGTTGTCGAAGGCAATGACGGATCGATACGCCGCTTGACGATCGACGTCAATTCGTCCGTATGGCGGGTTCCCCATTCGCAAAGCTGGACGAGGGCTTGTGCGAGGCTGCGGCCGAAGCTGGTGAGCGAATACTCGACCTTGGGCGGGATCTCACCAAAGTCGAGACGGTCGATGATCCCGTCCGCCTGCAACTCCTTGAGCTGCTGGATCAACACCTTGTCGCTGACCTTCCCGACCGCGCGGCGCAGTTGGCCGTAGCGCAATGCGCCGTGCATGAGGTGATAGAGGATCAGCGGTTTCCACTTGCCGCCCATCACAAACAGGACCGCATCCAAACCGCAGGTGAAGGGACTTGTCATTGCACGCGCTCCATCAAATTTTGGTACTTATCAAATGGTGCATACTGGAATAACAGGCGGTGTACCCCTAGTTCAACCTCTCCACAATGAAGGAGAACGAGGTTGTCATGGGCAAACTAGAAGGAAAGATCGCTGTCATCACCGGCGCCAATAGCGGCATCGGCCTCGCTGCTGCCAAGCGGTTCGTGGCCGAAGGCGCCCACGTCTATATCACGGGTCGTCGGCAGGAGGAGCTCGACAAAGCGGTCGCCGAGATCGGTTCCGACGTGACGGCCGTGCAGGGTGACGTGTCTCGGCTTGAGGATCTGGACCGCCTTTTTGGGACGGTGCGCGCCCAACACGGGCGCATTGACGTGCTGTTCGCCAACGCGGGCGGGGGCGAGCTGGAGCCGCTAGGACAAATTACGGAAGCATCCTTTGATCGGGCGTTCGGCGTGAACGTTAAGGGCGTTGTTTTCACCGTGCAGAAGGCCCTGCCGCTCATGGGCGACGGGACGTCCATCATCCTCACCGGCTCGACCACCGGAACGATGGGAACGCCGGCCTTCAGCATCTACAGCGCAACGAAAGCGGCGATCCGCAATTTGGCGCGTAGCTGGGCGTTGGACCTAAAAGGCACGGGCGTTCGCGTGAACGTCCTGTCGCCTGGGGCCACAGCGACTCCGGGTCTGCACGGCGTTGCGGTGGCCGGCGGGGAAGACGCGATCTATGAGCAGTTGATCGCCCAGACCCCTTTGGGGCGGATCGCCGATCCCGACGACATCGCTGCAGTCGGTCTTTTCCTTGCATCAGACGATAGCGCCGTGATGACCGGAAGCGAGGTCTTCGCGGACGGCGGCATGGCTCAGGTCTGATCCGTTAGCAAAGCAGGTCGAAGCACGAACGGCGGCTATTCCGTATAGCGAGCCGTTCCCTGCCGGTCTGTTTTCCAACCAACATGGTCGCTAGCGGCAAAAAAGCGGAACGACCGTTTTGGGATGCGTGTGAATTGTACGGTAATATCTGGAATGAGGGCGCAAAGTGGACCCGAAACATCTTCTCCACAATTGGGGCGATGAGTAACAGGGATGACTTCTATTGCTCATAAGTATATGATAATGAGAGTGATAGAAACGGATCTTATCGCTCATGCTCTGGAACTGGACACAGCCTGATTGGCCGCATTTTCGCTATGACGCGTCTGCACTCGCGGCACTGGAACAGCGATTTCTGCTCACCTCCGGCGAAGTCATCGGCGCTGTGCGTCACATCGATCATGAC
>NZ_WBWA01000069.1 GCF_008932295.1 Brucella tritici
GTGCGCCGAGCATGGCGCGTGGTGCGCAATCACCGTTTGACCGGGATGGTATCCGGTCGATGACTTGGAGGTGAAAGTCCTCTACGGGCCCTGGTGATGGGAACCGTTAGCCGAACAGCAAGGGCGTCGTCGTGAGGCGGGGTCTGAAGGAAGCTGTAAGCAAAGTGCCGGCCTGACGAACAGGAAGCGCATAAGAGGCAGTCGCATCAGGGCAAGGGGGCCCATTTACCCAAAGCCCGATATTCACCTGGATGATGCGGCTGTAGATGCGACAGGTATATGGCATGAAGGTCACGCGTCTTACCTCGGGAGGTCTGTTGCCTCGCCACCGGCAACGGTGTGCTACCGCGGCTGAGAAGCGACGGGACAGGGCGGCAGAAGTCAGCAGATGCCGTAGTAGCCGGGACCATCTGGTGAAGGGTTGAACATGAAGTGTCGGATGGAGAACGGTCTTTCGATGACGACAGCAGATGCAGACAATGGGGCCGAAATTCCCCATGCCCATGCGGAAGGTAGTGGCCGGAAGCCGCGAGAGGATGCCTTGGGCGCATCGAACGTCACGGCAGGACCGTCCACCTCACAACCGAAGGCAGCGATGCAACTGATGGAAATGATCATCAGTCGCGAAAACATGATGGCGGCCTTACACCGGGTGGTGTCGAACAAGGGAGCGGCGGGCATCGACAAGATGAGCGTTGGCGACCTGAAGCAGCATCTGGTATCGCATTGGCCGCGCATTAGGGAAGACCTTTTGGCGGGGCGGTATGAGCCAGCGCCGGTGCGCGGGGTTGAAATCCCCAAGCCCGGTGGCGGGAACCGCCTTCTTGGCATTCCCACGGTTCTCGACCGGCTCATCCAGCAGGCGATACATCAGGTGCTGATGCCGATCTTCGACCCAGACTTCTCCAATTCCTCTTTCGGCTTTCGGCCGGAGCGGAGTGCCCATGATGCGATCCTTGCCGCGCGGTCCCATGTGGCCGACGGTTACCGCGTTGTGGTCGATCTTGACCTGGAGAAGTTCTTCGACCGGGTAAACCACGATATGCTGATGGCACGAGTGGCGCGCAAGGTTTACGACAAACGGGTGCTGCGGTTGATCCGCCGCTATCTGCAAGCCGGGTTGATGATGGGCGGGATGACGACAATGCGAAGCGAGGGAACGCCGCAGGGCGGTCCGCTGTCTCCGCTATTATCAAACGTCTTGCTCGACGATCTGGACAAGGAACTGGAACAGCGCGGACATCGCTTCTGCCGCTACGCCGACGACTGTAATATCTATGTGCGGTCAATGCGTGCCGGTCAACGGGTGATGGCTTCGCTCACCACCTTCCTTGAAAAGAGGCTGAAGCTGAAGGTCAACGCCACCAAGAGCGCTGTTGATCGTCCATGTAACCGGGTCTTTCTGGGCTACTCAATGACGGCTCACCGTATGCCCCGCCTTAAGGTGGCGGTACAAAGTGTGAAACGTCTTCGTGGTAAACTGAAAGCCCAGTTCCGGGCTGGGCGTGGCCGGGCCATTGACGTCATCATCAAGGAACTTGTGCCGATCCTGCGCGGTTGGACAGCCTACTTCAAGCTGGCCGATGTGAAGGGGACGTTTGAGGAACTGGATGGATGGGTTCACCGCAAACTGCGGGCGACCCTGTGGCGGCAATGGGCGAAACCAGCCGCGTGCGCAAGAAACCTGATGCAACGGGGCATCAAGAAGGAGCGTGCATGGATAAGTGCCAGCAATGGCCGGGGACCATGGTGGAATGCAAGAACCCCGCACATGCACGAAGCCTTACCCAATGCCTACTTCACCAAGCTCGGGCTGATCTCGTTCCTGAAGGAACATCGACGCCTACACTACGCTTCATGAACCGCCGTATACGGAACCGTACGTACGGTGGTGTGGGGGGAGGGCCTAAAATGCCCTCCTACCCGAT
>NZ_WBWA01000070.1 GCF_008932295.1 Brucella tritici
TATAACAGCAATATACAGATGCGACAGATGGGCAAGATAGAGATGCGACATTTTTAGGTCGCGTGCCCTGTTCAGATCGAACGAGGAAAGGAAGACTGGGCGGCTCTTCACACGTATCCGTTTAGAGAGTTGCCATGTCTTGTTTGATTACGATGTCGCAGAAAGAACTCAATAGATTGGAAGTCATTCAGAAGATTCGAGATCGTCGTCTGACGGTTATCCAGGCGACTGCATTGCTGGATCTCAGCCGCAGCCAGATCCATCGTCTTTTACAGGCTTACGACAAGCTTGGGCATTCGGGTCTGATTTCGGGACGACGCGGACGCCCGAGCAATCGTCGTTACAGCGAGGATTTCCGGAATGCGGTGCTGGATCTGGTACGGGCTTATTATCGGGATTTTGGACCGACACTGGCCTGTGAGAAGCTTGCCGAACGCCACCGGCTTTCGGTCAGCAAGGAGACGCTGCGGCAATGGATGACGGTGGCGGGTTTGTGGACGTCACGGCGCGAACGCAAGCGACAACTGCATCAGCCGCGCGGTCGGCGTGATTGCTTTGGTGAGCTGGTACAGATCGATGGTTCGCATCATTGGTGGTTTGAGGAGCGGGGTCCCAAATGCGCCCTCCTCGTTTATATTGACGATGCCACGGGCAAGCTCCTGCATTTGCGCTTCGCTGGATCAGAGAACACGTTTGATTATTTTCATGCGACGAAGGCCTACCTGCAGCAATGGGGCAAGCCGCTGGCCTTTTACAGTGACAAACATGGTGTGTTTCGCACGACCCATGGTTCGCAGAAAGATCGCACGAGCGGTCTGACCCAGTTTGGCCGGGCGCTTTATGAACTCAACATCGACATTATCTGTGCCAATACCCCGCAGGCCAAAGGCCGTGTCGAGCGGGCAAACAGAACTTTGCAGGATCGTTTGGTCAAGGAATTGCGACTGCGCGGCATTGATACGATCGAAGCAGCCAATGCTTATGCGCCGGAATATATTGCAGACTTCAATGCCCGTTTTGGAAAGGATCCGCGCAATCCCAAAGATATGCACCGACCGCTGGCCGCACATGAGGACATCGATGGTGCGATGTGCCGGAAGGAAGTGCGGACACTGTCGCAAACACTGACGCTGCGTTACGACAAGGTGCTGTTCATCCTGGAGCCGACGGAGCTTGCAAAGCGGCTGGCTCGACAAAAGGTGATTGTCTGCGACTATCCCGATGGTCGTCTGGAGATCATGCATGGTACGGACACCCTGCCCTATACAACGTTCGACAAGCTTCGTTCTGTTCACCGGTCGCCTGTTGTCGAGAACAAGCGACTGGATGACATGCTTTCGATTGTGGCCGAGATGCAGGCGGGCCGGGAATTGCAACGCAGCAAGAGCGGTCCCCGTCGCACAGGTCAGACGAACCATCTGTTTGGCGTGCCTGATGGCAGTGTCGGGAACGGGTATCAGAAGCGTGAGCGCAAATCGCGCACCGCTTACATGAACGATCCTGACGTTATCGCGCGCCGGGAGAAGGCACTGATGAGGCGGACAGCAGCCGAATAATGATCGTCAATGCACCTCAATGTCGCTTTGGGTATCCGATTCCAGCTGCAGGCAAGCTGCCCAGAGCGGCGAAGAAGCTTCAGCTGGCGGGTGATGTCGTGCATGACCCAAAGCGACGGAATGATTGTTACTAAGAAAGCTAAAGCCGAAGGGCACCTATCGACCCGCCCCCATTCCTCGCTTGCAACCCTGACCAGCCACTCGGCATGGGGGCTGAACGTCAGCACCTGTCGCATCTCTAACTTGCTAAAAACGTCGCATCCCTAACTTGCCAAAACA
>NZ_WBWA01000071.1 GCF_008932295.1 Brucella tritici
GCGGCGAATATCTGTCCTTCGACGGGAAAGATTTACCGATCGGACCAAGTGCCGATCAAAACGCAACAGAACCCAGGGAAAAGCCACGCAAATCATGCGTTTTTGCCCTTGAGTTCTTTCATTGGAGAGCAGTCATGGACAGAGTCGATCTAGGGGTAGGAGTCGCGGGCATTTACGTGCGCGATCAAGATGAAGCAATCGATTTTTATGTGGGCAAGCTCGGTTTTGCTGTGCACACCGACGCCAGGAACGGAGATTACCGTTGGCTGACGGTGCATCATCCAGATCAGCTGGGATTCCAGCTTGGGTTGTTCCGGCCCCAGCCGCCAACAGTAGACGAGGCTACCGCGAGACAGCTAGACGAGGTTGTAGCGAAGGGCGCCATGCCGCCGCTGGTAATGCTGGTCAAGGATTGCCATGCCGCGCATGCGATATTTGCGGCAAAAGGTGTCGAATTCACCCAGGAGCCGATCAGCCGTTTCGGTAACGTCGATGCGAGCTTCCGCGATCCATCCGGAAACGGCTGGAAACTAGTGGAGCCGCGGTGATGGGTGCGGAATTCTTCTCAACCGAGCCGCAATCGAGGCAACCTCTTGGGAGATATCGGCGAGCCGTTAGCTTGCGTTTAAGGCAAATGCACCGGTGGGTATCAGTGGTCTTCACTGTTACCGTCGCAGCAAACTTTCTTTCAATGATATGGGGTCAACCTCCGGTCGTCATCACCTACGCGCCGCTGCCGCCATTGTTGATCCTACTCATTACCGGCTTGTACATGTTGGGGCAATATCTAACGGGCGCGTCATTGCGGGTCTCTCTTGCTCATGGAAAAAGGGGAGCGAGATGACTGAAACCGTCCATACGGAGATGGTCTGCTTTAAGTATTGGCGAAAACAACCCGATCTCGTACCGTTTCTGAGAAATGAAAGTAGGTTGTAGATCCTTTACGATTGAGTTTATCAGTCGAGTTCCGAAACCATAACCGGCTATCGAATTAAACCCGAGTGGTAGTTTTGGTGGCGCAAACAGGCGCTTCTGAATTACAAGCCAGCGTAAAACGGGCCATTTGAATTAAATCAACGTGGGCACGCTGTTCTCTCTCTCGAGTAGTTTCGAGTTCACCGACTTCCGTACTGCTTAAGCAAGAATGGAGAAGAGGCTCAATGCCGCTGGACGAGTTCGCCGCCCCTTAATTGGACCACGTGCTGATTACTAGTCAGGAATGAATTCTTCGGCAGCAATAGAGCCGAAATCTGCCAGTTCTTTTAACACCCATCTCAGGCTTTAGTCCAGGATAAGCGCAATGACCGTTGTAGAACCTTTAGGAATGCTACGCCAATGACTCCGCGCAGTGCGGACGCGCAACAGCTTCTCCGCAATTAGGGTGGTGAGCAATAGCTGGGCTTCTATTACTCATAAATATATGATATTGAGAGCGATAGAAATGGATGTTATCGCTCATGCCCTGGAACTGGACACAGCCTGATTGGCCGCATTTTCGCTATGACGCGTCTGCACTCGCGGCACTGGAACAGCGATTTCTGCTCACCTCCGGCGAAGTCATCGGCGCTGTGCGTCACATCGATCATGAC
>NZ_WBWA01000072.1 GCF_008932295.1 Brucella tritici
GAAATCTGCACAGCTAGGATAAGTGGAATTTCTGCCTGACTTCGGCTTAGATGCCAGGAACAGGAGATACCATGACGAGACGACCACGCCGGAACCACAGCCCGGCTTTCAAGGCAAAAGTGGCGCTTGCTGCGATCCGAGGTGAGCAGACACTGGTGGAATTATCCCAGCAGTTCGACGTGCATGCCAATCAGATCAAGCAGTGGAAAGACCAGCTTCTTGAGGGTGCGACAGGCGTTTTCGGTGATGAAGGGAAGGCGGAACCGGCCGGACCGAGCATCGATGTGAAAACGCTTCACGCCAAGATCGGCGAACTGACCTTGGAGAACGATTTTTTGTCCAGTGCGCTCGGCAAGGCGGGATTGCTGGGCGGAAAGAAATGATCGACCGCGAGCACAAGCTGTCGGTCGTGAGGCAGGCCAGGCTCCTCGGCTTCAGCCGTGGCAGCGTCTACTATTCGCCGCGTCCAGTATCTGATGGCGATCTTGCCCTGATGCGCCGGATCGACGAGCTGCATCTCGAATATCCGTTCGCGGGAAGTCGGATGTTGCAAGGGCTTTTGAAGGGAGAAGGCCTGGAAACTGGGCGGCTGCACGTCGCCACGCTGATGAAGAAGATGGGTATCGAGGCGATCTATTGTCGCCCGAACACGTCAAAACCAGCGCCAGGTCACAAAATCTATCCCTACCTCCTGCGCAAGCTGGCGGTTACCCAGCCCAATCAGGTATGGGCGATGGACCTGACCTATATCCCCATGGCGCGTGGTTTTGTCTACCTCTGCGCCGTCGTGGACTGGTTCAGCCGTCGGGTTCTGTCGTGGCGATTATCGATCACGATGAAGGCGGACTTCTGTATCGAAGCGGTCGAGGAAGCGCTGGCTCGCTATGGAAAGCCGGACATATTCAACACCGATCAGGGATCGCAGTTCACATCCATCGACTTCACGGCGGTGCTGAAGAAAGCTGAGATTGCGATCTCGATGGACGGCAAGGGCGCGTGGCGGGACAATGTCTTCGTCGAACGGCTTTGGCGGTCGATCAAATACGAAGAGGTCTACCTCCACGCCTACAAGACCGTGTCCGAGGCCAGCGCGGGGATCGGTCGTTATCTGAACTTTTACAATACTCGACGCCCACATTCTTCGCTTGACCGGCACACGCCGGATCAGGCTTACTTCAGCGCGCTGGCACCGATGATGGTGGCGGCATAATCGAGGCGGAAATCCACTTAACGAGACGCCCGAAACTGTTCAGACAAA
>NZ_WBWA01000073.1 GCF_008932295.1 Brucella tritici
AAAGAGAGGTGGCTTCTCTATTCGGCGAGCTAAAGTCAAGCGCTTCGATATTTCACAATCTCCGCATTTCATGGTCTTTCGCAGGTTCTTGCTTCTCTCCGGAATCGGCGCTTTGGCCCTTCCACTATGGGGTTAGAAGAATGAGGTATCCAATCTCGGTATCGTCCTGATCGCTATATGCGGCCGGCACTACCACCTCTACGAACTTACCTCATCCATCGTCCTGCGAAGGACATCTCTCCACGGCGATGTGGATCTTTATACAGCTACTGTTCACGCAGCAGCGGGTAAGCCATTCCTAGTCCAGCAAAACTCGGTTCCGTCGCTCCACATGCGGTGCATTATGACAGCCAGTCGCCTGGCAAGTGCGACAATTGCCTTTTGCTTTCCTGCTCGTTTGGCAATCTTCATTGCCCAAGCCTTTAACCACGACCATTTCTTGACAAGCGTCAGGAGGGTCTGAGCCGCTTCGTATAATAAAGAACGCATTATTGCATCACCACAGCAGGAGATCCGACCAATTCGTTTACTCTCACCCGATTCATTCAGTTTTGGCGTTAATCCGAGGATTGGCCCAACTGCCTTAGAGTTTTTAAATCGTTGCGGAATATCAATCGTGCTCACAAAGGCCAAAGAGACAACAGGGCCAACGCCGGGAACAGTCATCAACAGTCGGCAGATTTCATCCCGGGAGGTTAACTCAAGCACTTTCTTGTGCAGCTTTTTAAATTCATCGCGTAGTTTGGTCCGGGCTGACAGCAGAACGTCCATGATTTCCGCAAGCTCTGGAAAGCCAGTGACCAGTTCGCAGACCCGTTCTTCAAACGTGATCTTACCGGCCAGGCCAACCTTTAAACCAAAATTCCGCAGTAGGCCTCGAATGTCATTCTCTATGGCAATGGCTTTTTGTTGAAGCAGTTGACGCGCCGTGAGCAAGGCGCGACGCTTCTGGCTCGTCAATGTCTTCACATGCACAGGCTTGTACAGATTTACGCGCATCATCTGGGCAATGCCGCGAGCATCGTTACGATCAGTTTTGTTCGGCTGTGCCTTCAGAAACGCCTTGGTGTGGCGAGTCTCGATGCAAATCGTTGGCACGCCTGCTTTTGCCAGAGTCTCAAACAGCCATTGCGATAAGGGGCCAGCTTCAAGTCCGACACGTTCAATATGCCACCTGGGATCTTTCAGAACTACAATCAGGTCATCAGGATGTGACGATACTTTTACCTCACGGCAAATCTTACCGGCTTCATCGATAATGCAAACGGCGGTCTCTTTTACCGATACGTCAAGTCCAGTATAATGTTTCATGCTGCGCTTCCTTTCCGATGCTTGAGGCTGTTGCAAAACATGACCTCGTTTTACCATCAACAGAAGCGCAGCACCCTTCTACAATCCGCAATCGTTAAAGGTGGGGCTCAAGCCGAATACCCCATCTCGG
>NZ_WBWA01000074.1 GCF_008932295.1 Brucella tritici
GCATCCTGGCGGGTGGCTTTGCGTTTTGTCTCGCCGAGCTTGCGAATTGGCGCAATGATATCGCCGGTGACGGCATGACCGCGAAGAACCGGCTGCCAAAGTCTCGGCGCGTATCCTGTTGCCAGCAAAAAGCAGAGGTCCCAATCGAACGGATCAAAGGTTTGATCATCGATCCTGGTGAACCTGGGCCGGTAGTCTTTCGGGGTTTCAGAGAGGCTCCCCGAGATACGGTTATATTCCGCAACGATCGTCTGCACGGCCCGATGTTCGGTTGTTTCCATCGGCAGGTTCAGGGCGTCCGGGCCAGTCAGTTCCGGGATCCATTTGCGTGGGTCGATGAACTTTGGGCCAATGATCAGAGCCGTAAGATAACCATCGAGACCGCTCATTGACCAGATTGGCGATGCCGGACGGCGTCCCCTGATAAAGGCTTCGAACGCCGCGTCATCAAGCTTCGGTCGATCCGTCGTCCCCTGGCTGTTGTGCATCATGCCGCCCGTCGCTCCTGCTGCGTCATCGCTTCACGCTCAGCCTTCCAGGCCCACGGCAGGAGACTTTCCATTTCGTTGGCTTTCACTTTGCCGGAGATGATGCGCTCCAGCACATCGGCAAGCCAGACCTCGGGGTCCACACCATTCAGTTTACAGGTGTTGACGAGCGATGCGAGGACAGCGAAAGTCTTTCCACCCCGCTCGTTGCCCACGAACAGCGAATTCTTCCTCGTCAGGGCCACGGATTTCATTGAACGCTCGACCACATTGGAATCGATCTCGACCCGGCCATCATCAAGGCAGGCTGTCAACCCGCTCCAATGGTTGAGCGTGTAGCTGACGGCCTTGCCAAGCGCCGATTTCGCCGACACCTCGTCGCGCAGTTCGGTGAGGTGGACTTTCAGCTCTCTCATGACTGGAGCAGCCTCGCGACGTCTCACGACGAGCCGGGTATCGGCGCTTTCGCCGCGCAGTTTTGCTTCGATCCGATAGACTTCCGCAATCCTGGCAAGGATCGACAAAGCCTCCGAAGAACCCGTCAGCTTGACGACATCGACGAACTTGCGCCGCGCATGAGCAAGGCAGAAGGCCAGCCGCATGGGTGCGACATTGCTCTTGCCCCGACGTTTGACCATGGTTTTATAGGCTTGGTATCCATCGACTTGAAGCACGCCGGTAAACGACGACAATTGCCCCTCGATCTCGCGGGCGCTGCGGCTTTCGGCAAAGATATAGGCCACGGCCGGCGGTGCCGGACCATTCCAGGGACGGTCGTCAACCGCCTGCGCCCATAACTGGCAGACCTTGGTTCGTTTGCGGCCCGGCTCGAGCCGGGGCAACGGCGTCTCGTCACAGAACACTCTCGGCTGCGAGCGGATAAAGGCGGTAAGCGCGTCATAGAGAAGCTCCAGCCACCAGGCGACCCGCATTACCCAGGCGCCAAGCGT
>NZ_WBWA01000007.1 GCF_008932295.1 Brucella tritici
TCTACTCAAATCAAACATCGCTGTCAAACTCTTTCAACCAACTCAAGGGACGAACCTGTCTGCCGCTAGCAGCGTCGCCGCCCTCGTTGTGGCGCCATATAGACCCCACAAACCAAAACTGTCAACGCAGTTTCGTAAAAAAGAAGGAATTTTCTTTCCACAGCCAATATGGTCCTTTTTAACCAAATTTCAACTGGGAAAAACTGGCGATTCGAACGGTTGCGACGATTCCATGACAGTTACCGTGACAATTGGATGAACGAGCATGAAGCCTATGCCTTATATTCTGGCCGTCGATGGCGGCGGCACCGGATGCCGGGCGCTGCTTGCCGACCGCAATGGTGGCCCCGCAGGCCGGGGCACGGGCGGCCCCGCCAATATCGGCGCGGACCCGGCAACGGCTCTGGATAATATCATGCGCGCGGCGACGCAGGCTGCGCAAGACGCAGGACTGGATGTCTCTATATTGAATGAGACCTGCGCCGTGCTGGGGCTCGCTGGCGCGAACTCGCTTGTCGACAAGGATCGCGTTGAACAGAGCCTGCCCTTCGGCAAGGTGAAGATCGTTTCCGACGCTGTTACCGCCCTGCAAGGTGCTCTCGGCCCGGATGACGGTGCTATCGTCATTCTGGGCACCGGATCGGTCTTCGTTAAAAGAGAACAGGACGCATTCGAAATTGTCGGCGGGCGCGGCTTCATGCTGAGCGATCATGCGGGCGGCGCGCGGCTTGGCCGGGAACTTCTTGAAGAGACGCTGCTTGCTCTGGACGGCATGGCCGACCGTACGGAACTTGCCGATGCCGTGCTGGCACGGTTCGGCGGTGACATGCGCCAGATCATCACCTTCTCGCGCACGGCGACGGCCGCAGACTACGCCACCTTCGCTCCCATCGTCTTCGACTATGCGCATAAGGGCGATGCGCTCGGCCTTTCGATCCTGCGCCGCGCCTGCTCTTATATTGCCCGTGGTCTGGACCGGCTCGGCATTGAAACGCTTGGCCGGTTCAGTCTGACGGGAGGCCTTGCACCATCCTATGCAGCGCTGCCATTTCTGCCGCATCGGGAACTCTTTCGGCCCGCGCTTGGCGACGCGTTGCAAGGAGCATTGTCGCTTGCATTGTTGGTGAATGGACAGAAATAGCCGCTGGAGTGTCGTACGTCCTTACGGATGCTCCACACTATAGAAGTCACGCATCCTGCATGCTGAAAAGCGATTCCGATTTTCGGGCCGATGCAATAGCGGCAAAAAGACTTGTCGCAGCCGAGTTTACCCCCTAACTTCTTATATACAGGCACTTACGGATATTCGGCCTGATCTTGCGAAACGGTGCCGGTTCACACTGGCGGCGTGTGTGGTGTATTCTTTTCATGCATTTCCGGACGGAAACCGGTTTCCGTTCCCAGAGGAAATGCCCCACAGGGGTGGCATGCTGACTAAAAAAGGCAAATATGGCCTGAAAGCCATGGTGCATCTGGCGGGCGTTACAGATGGACAACTGGTTTCGGCCAGCGAAATCGCCGAAAAGCACCATATACCGCGCAAGTTTCTCGACAATATTTTCACCGAGCTTCGCAATGCCGGATTCGTCCTGAGCCGCAAGGGCAAGGGCGGCGGCTTCTGCCTTGCCCGTCCGGCCAACGAAATCGCCATCGGCAACATCATCCGCGCACTCGACGGCGCACTTGCCCCCATCGCCTGCGCCAGCAAGACAGACTATCGCCCGTGTGACGATTGCGATGAGGACGAATGCGAGGTGCGCCATATGATGCTGGATGTGCGCGAAGCCATCGCCAGCGTTCTGGATCACCGGACGCTCGCCGACAGCAAGGCCATGGATATAGCCTCACTGTCTGAATAGGCCTCAGGCGGCTGCCGACCAGTTCGGGAACGGATCATTCAGCCCCGACCAGCGCTCCGGCACGAAGTCTTCTTCCTCAAGGAGACATTGATCCAGTTCATCGACGAGCGCATCTTCCTGCATCGGATCGACACCGATGAACACAATCTCCTGACGCCGATCACCCCATATTTTATGGAAGTACGGTTCCATGGCGCGCTGCCATTCGGGTTCTGCCGGCCAGTATTGCCTGGGCACGGATGACCACCAGCGCCCTCTTTTTCCGGTGCGCACCAACGCGCCCGCCTGACTGATTTCACCGACAAAATCCGGGCGGGTGGCAAGCCAGAAGAAGCCCTTTGCCCGCACGACGCCCGGCCAGCCCTTATCGATGAAGGACTGGAACCGTTCGGGATCAAAAGGACGCCGCGCGCGATAGACAAAGGAGCGAACGCCATATTCCTCGGTCTCGGGCGTATGCGAGGCAAAGCCATGCAGCTCCTTGTACCAGAGCGGATGCTCATGCGCCTTGTTGAAGTCGAAGAGCTTCGTGTCCAGTATGGCGTCAAGCGTCACTTCGCCGAAATCGACCTCCTCGATGCGGGCATCGGGATTGAGCGAGCGGATGACTTTGTGCGCCAGATCACGCTCCTCTTTTGAAGCGATCGATATCTTGTTCAGCACGACGACATCGGCGAACTCGATCTGTTCAACCAGAAGATCGACAAGCGTGCGCTCGTCATCTTCGCCAAGGGATTCGCCGCGATCGCGCAGAAAATCGCTCGACGCATAGTCCTTCAGCAGATTGGCGGCATCCACAACCGTCACCATCGTATCGAGCCTGGCGACATCTGAAAGACTGTTGCCCTTCTCGTCGCGAAACTCGAACGTGGCGGCAACCGGCAACGGCTCGGCTATGCCGGTCGATTCGATCAGCAGATAATCGAATCGCCCCTGCGCTGCCAGTTGTGAAACCTCTTTCAGGAGATCATCGCGCAATGTGCAGCAGATGCAGCCATTGGTCATTTCAACCAGCTGTTCATCCGTGCGGGAGAGATTGGCGCCGCCCTCACGAACGAGGGCGGCATCTATATTCACTTCACTCATATCATTGACGATCACCGCGACCCGGCGGTTCTCGCGATTATTGAGCACGTGATTGAGCAGTGTCGTCTTCCCGGCCCCGAGAAAACCGGACAAGACCGTAACGGGCAGTCTCTTTCTCATGACTCCGTTCCTCATCAAACTGGGTAGGATCAATCGTGATGGTGGTGATCGAGGTTGAAGGTCAGCGTGGTAAAATAGCTGAGCTTGTCCGCTTCCTTTGAATCAGACAGCGGCCTGGAATAGCCCGCCCCAACGACATTGAGGCCTGCATTGCGGATATTGATTCTGGCGATGCCTTCCGCGTCGGTTTTCACCGGTGCCGCATGGCTGTCATTGACATAATCTGCCGTAACCTCGACGCCTTCGACCGGCTTTCCGTCAAACAGAACCTGCACGGGAAGCTCATTGCCTGCCTGCAATATTGTCGGGTCCATCAACGGAACGATTTCGAAGGGCAAGCCTTGGGCCTCTGGCTTTTTGCGCAGATGATCCAGAATGGCGACAGCAAATTTCTGACTCTGGCTGGACTGTTTTGCGCCCGGCACTTCCGATTTCGGCTTGTTGACCCACTTGCCGTCCGGGCCCTCGGCCCAGAAGCCATTATCGAACGTGCCGCTGACCACGACTGCGTCCTGGGGCACGCCCAGCAGAGCATGATCTTCCTGTCGCCTGATTTCCACGGCGACATCCTTGCCTGTTACATCCTTGGCCGTAGCCGTCTTGAGCTTCTGCGGATCATAGGCCTCGTCGCTTGCGCCGTGACCGTAAACAACAGCCTGTGTTCCGTGTCGCTCGGCAATCCAGATGCCATGCGCACCCGCAACTGCGGGAGCAAGAAAAGTTAAAACGGCACCGGCCTGAAGCGCTTTCACAAAGCTACGCATTCTCTTCTCCTTAATGTTATATCATTACAATTCTGGCGGTGAAAATAGGCGGCCGGAGCCGCCCTTGAGTGTGTGGAAATGAAAGTTTCGATCTGCGTCAATCAGATCGTTTCGAACTCAGCAGTGCCGGACTGCCCGTAAGTTAAAGCAGGGTACAGCCCGGCACATTTGCAGCCGCCTTCTGAATGCGCGGACATTCAGCAAATCGGCAGCAAATCGGCAGCAAAGGGAAGCGGCTGCGGCTGTTATTTCGAAAGACAGCCCTTCAAAGAATCCGCCAGATTGCGGATGAGCTGCGGATAGAGATCCGGACCATCCTTCAATTCTGCCCCCAAAGGATCGAGAACACCGGTCTTGGCATCCGTGCCGTCGATAACGGTTTTCACCAGCTTCGGCTCGAACTGCGGTTCGGAGAACACGCAGGTTGCGCCAAGCGATTTGATCTTCTCGTGAATTTCCTTGATGCGCGCAGCGCCCGGCGCCTTTTCCGGGCTGACCGTGATCGACCCAGCCGCCTTCACACTGAAACGATTTTCGAAATACTGGTAGGCATCATGGAAGACGATAAACGGCTTGTCCTTTACCGGCTCCAGTTCGCTGGCGACGTCCTTGGTCAGCGCATCGAGCTTCTCACCATAATCCTTGGCGTTCTTTTCATATTGCGCTGCATGTTCGGGGTCGCTTTCGCTCAGCGTCCTGGCGATATCCGCCGCCAGAACCTTGCCATTTTGCGGGTCGAGCCAGAAATGCAGATCATATTCACCGTGACCATGGTGATGCTCATGCCCACCTTCCGAAGCTTCGGCGGCATGATCGTGCCCCTTGTCGGCATTGTCGGCATCCTTCTTGTCATTGTGAGCATGGTCATGACCTTCGGCGCCGTGGTCGTGACCTTCATGGCCATGGTCATGCGCTTCGAACGGGCCGCCTTCACGGAACTTCAGCTTGGTCAGGCCATCTGCCTCGCCAAGCGCGACAACCTTTGCGCCATCGCCAAGCGTATCGATGGGCTTGTCGAGGAAGGTTTCCATCGACGGGCCGGCCCAGAAAATCACCTTGGCGTGCTCGATTGCTTCGGCATCGGACGGTTTCAGGCTATAGACATGCTCCGAACCCGCCCCCTGAACGATCAGTTTCGGCTCGCCCACGCCCTGCATGACGGCGGAAACGATGGAATGGAGCGGCTTGATCGATACCACGACGCCGTCGCGTTCTGCGGCAAGTGAGACATTTGCCGTACCAGCCAGAAATGCTGAGGCGAGGAGGAGGGAGCGGAGATGTTTCATAGTCTCTCTCTTGTACGATTGGGGAAGGGCACCATATTCAAGTGATATGTTATTTTATTACGTCAGTTGCGTTATGCTATAACGTCTGCCATAAGGTGAGGCAACCCCCATTTTGGAAAAATCACAGCGGCGGATGATCCGTGTGTGGGACAAGAACATACAGGCAGTGAAAGCCCCGAACAGATGAGCAGGAAGACCGCCCTCCCCGCCGAAAAGGCGCGGGAAACATTGATCGAACTGAAAGATGCCGGCGTCTATCGCGACGGGCGCTGGCTTGTGCGCAATGTCGGCCTTGGTGTCGAGCGCGGGGAAATCGTCACCCTGATCGGTCCGAATGGCGCAGGCAAGAGCACTGCCGCCAAGATGGCGCTGCGCATCCTGAAGCCCGACGAAGGAAGCGTGATCCACGCGCCGGGCCTGCGCATCGGCTATGTGCCGCAAAAGATCAATATCGACCGTACGCTGCCACTTTCGGTCGAGCGCCTGATGACTCTGACGGGGTCTCTCTCACGCCAGGATATTGAGACGGCGCTGGAAGTGGTGGGTATCCCGCATCTTGCAAAGGCGGAGATCGCCAACCTTTCGGGTGGCGAGTTCCAGCGGGCGCTGATGGCGCGGGCACTTGCCCGCAAGCCGGACCTCATGGTGCTGGATGAACCGGTGCAAGGCGTCGATTTCTCCGGCGAAGCGGCGTTGTACGAACTGATTGCGAAACTGCGCGACGATACAGGCTGCGGCGTGCTTTTGATCTCGCATGACCTGCATCTGGTCATGGCGGCGACCGACCGCGTGATCTGCCTCAACGGGCATGTTTGCTGCAGCGGGACGCCGCGCGACGTAACGGCAAGCCCTGAATATATGCGGCTGTTCGGCAGCCGGGCTGTCGGGCCGCTTGCCGTTTATGAGCATCACCACGATCACACGCATCTGCCCGACGGGCGCGTGCTTCATGCCGACGGTTCGGTGACGGAACACTGCCATGCCGATGATGGCCATCATCATGAGCATGGGCATGCACACGGACATGACCACGAACATCATCATCACGAAGGGAGCGCGCCGCGTGCTTGACGATTTCTTCACCCGCGCCATCATCGCCGGTGTCGGACTGGCGCTCACCACCGGTCCGCTCGGCTGCTTCATCGTCTGGCGGCGCATGGCCTATTTCGGCGACACCATGGCCCATTCCGCCCTGCTCGGCGTGGCGCTGGCGCTTGTTTTCGACATCAATCTGATGATTGGCGTCTTCGCGGTTGCGGTGGCCATTTCAGCCATTCTGCTGCTTTTGCAGCGTCGGCATACATTGTCGGCGGATTCGCTCCTCGGCATCCTGTCCCATGCCACGCTGTCGCTTGGCCTCGTCCTCGTCGCCTTCATGACATGGGTGCGTGTTGACCTGCTGTCGTTCCTGTTCGGCGATATTCTTGCCGTCTCGCGAATGGATATCGCCTTCATCTATGGCGGCGGAATATTTGTGCTGGCGATTCTGGCCTGGCTGTGGCGACCTTTTCTTGCCGCCACCGTCAGCGAGGATATTGCGCGCGCCGAAGGCATGAACCCGGCCCTGTCACGCATTGTTTTCATGCTGCTTCTGGCCATCGTCATCGCCATTGCGATGAAGATTGTCGGAATTCTATTGATAACCTCGCTGCTCATCATTCCGGCAGCGACGGCACGCCGCTTTTCCTCCACGCCCGAGCAGATGGCCATTCTGGCCTCATTGATCGGGGCCGCGGGGGTTATCGGCGGGCTTTATGGTTCCATTCATTTCGACACGCCATCCGGCCCTTCCATCGTGGTCGCGGCTCTTGCCATTTTCATTTTGAGCCTGCTACCCCTACATAAGAGGGAACAGGCATCACCGAAACGGATCGCTGGACAATGAGCACGCATCACCATCATCACGCCCCGCAGGACCTGACCCGCAATCAGACACTGGTTTTCGACGTCTTGTCCAAGGCAGAAGGGCCGCTCAGCGCCTATACGATCCTCGACCAGTTGCGAGACGACGGTTTCCGCGCGCCGCTGCAGGTCTATCGCGCACTGGAAAAGCTGCTCGATTACGGGATGATCCATCGCCTCGAAAGCCTCAATGCCTTCGTTGCCTGCGCGCATCCGCAATGCCATCAGCAGGGTCTGGTGGCTTTCGCGATTTGCGAGAAATGCGGTCAGGTGACGGAATTCTCCGACGCGGCCATCGAGAATCTCGTCAGCGCATGGAGCCTTCAGAACGGTTTCAAGTCGCGCAAGACGACACTGGAGCTGCGCGGCCTCTGCGAAGCCTGTGGAGACCATTGAAGCATTTCCAGCAAAAGTGTGAAACGGTTTTGCTGGAAATGCGGAAAAAGATCATACTCAAACTGATACGAACCTGTTCAAGGTAACCATGTCCGAAGGTTCCCGGTTTAAAAAGTAACGCATCCGCAATCGAAACCTGCTAGATTAGTCTAGGGAAACTGCGCATCGTGCGTTCTGAAAATCGCTTCCGATTTTCAGGCTGATGCCGTGGGGAATAGCAGGTAAGATTTCGATATGGCACGGGTTAAGCCATCGCATGAACGTCGCAGGGAAGAGAGACAGCGTACAAGGCTGCGCTCCGGAAAGATTGTGGGCCTCGACGGACGGTTTATCATCGAATGCCAGTTCAGCGATATAGCACCACATGGCGCCAAGCTGAGAACTGTCGAAGTTCCCACGCTGCCCGAACGCTTCTGGTTGTTTGACGATTATTATGGGCGCGCGCTTCTGGCCCGGACTGCCTGGCGCAATGGCCGTGAACTGGGTGTGGAGCTTGTATCTGACCCGGCAGTCGCACCGCTGGACGAAGAGCGCCTCGCCCAGCTTGCAGGAAAATATTATTCGCTGTGACTGACAGGCTCTGCGTTTGCCTGCTTCTCCGGCTCATGTTTGGCCGGTGCCGTCGGTGTCGGCGTGCCACGCATGTTCATGGCACGGATTTCTTCCGCTGAAATATAGTTGAACTGCTCGACCAGAAGATCCTTGATGACCGGCTCGGGGAACCGTGCATTGAGATCGGTGATGATCGAGGCGCGAACATCCTCAAAACTCACCTTCTCGACCTCTTTCGTATCCGAATAGCTGCCATAGAACTTGCGGAAGATTTCATCGCTGATGAAGAATTCGAGCGGCACGGTCAGCTTCTTGCGAATGTTCGAATCGACCGTGTAAACGAGCTGCGTCACCACATAACCGGCGACGCCACCATTCGAGATGATCGGCACGCTCATCACATCCGTCTTGACGTAATCCACGCCCCCAAAATTTTCGGCAAATCCGCCGGTTGCGGCCTGCGCCCCATCCGAAGATGAGGCATTCTGGCGAACCGCCATGAAAAGCGAGCCGAAAGCAACGGCGCAGATCCACAGACCGATGGCAATGATGCGGATCATCTTGCGTGACCGAGCCTCACGCTCTGCATGCTGTAGGTGCCGTCAGCTTCCTGCGTTTCCAGCGCACCGCGAATGAGGTCGGCCAGTTCACCGACAGCACGCAGATGCAGTTGCAGCGCTTCGCAATTCTTCTCGAGCTTCTGCTTCAAACTGTCGAGCAGCGGCTGAAGCCGCTTCATCGTCGCCGGTTCGGCAGCGCTGGCGGCTTTCTTGATCGCCTTGTTGAAATCGTAAAGCCCACGGCTCTTGCGGGAGTTGATTTCCGCCAGATCCGGATTGCCGCCTTCCAGCAGAAGACGCGTTTCCGTATCGATGACATCTTCCAGACGTTGGATTGCCCGCACGACCGGCTTCAATGTGGGGTTCTCGGCCGGTTCCTCTGCCAGCGCCTGACCCGGTTCGCTCGTCATAGCGACGATTTGCGAATCCTCTGGCGGCAGGCTGTTTTCAGAGCTTGTCTCGGTCATTTAGGGGTCCTCAATTATGAAGCATGGCGGACGCTTGTCATAGCGGGCCAATCAGCCGCGCGCGCTGTCCGTATCGCTGTTGTTGTCTAGAGCGGTCCCGGCAGAATAGAGCCCTGGGAACCGCTCTATCTCTTTATTTTTACGCATGTCTTTTTCCCAAAACCGGTTCCCACTTTTGGGAGACATGCTCAAGCTGCTTTTGAATGAGCTTGCGTTCGAAGCCATGCACGATGTCCTTCGATACGCCATTCTGGCTCACACTTTCTCCCAGATTATTGATCACGTCTCCTAACGCTATCGTCGTCGGCGCGTCTGCCCGCCCGTTGCGCGCCGCCTGTTCCTCAAGCAACTTGGCAATGCCGACACCGCCGCCATCCGCCATCTTGTTTGCCATGGCTTCCGCCATCATGGACTTCCAGTATTCACCGGCAATCCCCTTCCCGAAGGTCGCCGTCGTGTCACTGGTGAACATCGACTGCACGAAGGATTGCAGCATGAAGGCCTCAAACTTGCGGTAGGCCGGATTGGCCACATTTTGCGCATCCGGCCGCACGCTGACCCCAGCCGCAAGGCTGTCGGAAAAACTGGCGAAGTTATCCCGCGTCAGCCCATTCCCGGCGGCGGATGCCGCCATTGTGGCTGCCCCGGAGGATGCCACCATGGTCCCGGATACGGACGGCGCTTTCAACCGTTCCGCTGCCATACGATAGGCTTGCGGATCGGCGGCACGCGCCACGTCCATCACCAGATCTGACGGCGGGTTGATCGCCATGCATCTCTTCCTTCTTTTAGAGCGTCGATCTGCTTGCATCAGATCGGCGCTCTAAGGGCTAATTCTGCCGCGCATCTTATCCAAAAACCGCTTCGCACTTTTCGGGATGCGTTCTGATCGTCCTTGCGCGCATCTTATCCAAAAACCGCTTCGCACTTTTCGGGATGCGCTCTGATCGTCCTTGCGCGCATCTTATCCAAAAACCGCTTCGCACTTTTCGGGATGCGCTTTGTTACTTGCACCATAATGGGTCAAACTTGACTGAAACTTGTGCGTGCGTTCAGCCTCGATTTTGCGTTCAATCAGGGCTTTGCGGCCTATTTGTCGTTTTCCGGCTAATAAATTCCTCGATCAGGCTGGAAAGTTCGCGCCGTTCGCGATCATTTTCAGCATCCGTCAGGCGATCTTCCAGCAACTCGACACGTCTTTGTTCCTGCAAAAGTGCTTTGCGTTGTGATTCGAGACGCTGCTCAAGCTGCTGCGATTCGGCGGCGTTATTCCCGAGGCGCTTGATGAGAAGCGACGGATCGATATTAAGCGCATCGCCATCATAGCGGCGATCCTGCATGGCGATCAGCGCCTCTCGCTCTTCATCCAGCGCGCCCTTGCGCGCATTGGCTGCAGCAAGAGCCTGTTCCAGCCGGGCGCTTCCGAGCTTTTGCAGTTCGATGAGCTTCTTGAGATTGCGCGGATTCGTCATAGCTGACCTCAAAACAGCTCGCGAAGCTGCGTCGCAGTTTCGTTGGTGAAGAAACGCAGGAGTTCCGGCAGGATGAAGTAGACCACCAGCAGCCCTCCCCCCAGCACGAATGGCATCGATACGAAGTAAACGGGTATGGTCGGCGTCAGCTTGTTCACCAGACCGATGGCGAAGTTGACGAGAATCGCAAAAACGATGAACGGCGCTGCGATACGCAGCGTTGCCAGAAACGCCGCCGAAAGCGCATCGGTGAAGTCGATCATCGCCGCATCGGGGCGAAACTGCCCGTCAACCGGAATGGCCACATAGGAATTGAGCAGCGCCCGGAAGATTTCCAGATGCATATCGGTAATGAAGAACAGGAACAGAGCGCTGAAAGTGACAATGGTTGCAAGTGTCGCCTGCGGTTCGCTTTCGGTAATGGCATCGGCAGGAGAACCGGAATAGCCGACTGAAACCGCCATGGTGCTGGCCATGAATTGCAGCGCCCAGAAATAGATATGCGCCAGAATGCCGATCACCGCGCCGACGAACATTTCGCTCGCCATCAGGCGGAACAGGGTCCACGGCTGCCCGGCATCGACAACGGTAACGATACGCTGCAACACCAGCGGCAGGACCGCGAATGAACAGGCCAGTGCGATGTAGAGCCGGACCTGCAACGGAATACGCGCGCTTGAAAGCCCCGGCATCAGCATCAGGCACGCGCCGATGCGGCAGAACGCCAGAACGGCGGCCAGGATGATTTCGTTGAGCGGCAGTTGCGCGATCGGCACTCAGGCCCCTTTCATCGTATGAAGCAATAACTACTCCCCTCGCCCTTCGAGACGCCAAGCCTCGACAAGCTCGGCATGGCTCCTCAGGATGAGGGGTGTGGACGCTAGAACTCTTTCCTCATCCTGAGGAAGTGCCCTGAGCGCGGGCAGGGCGTCTCCAACCCTCGCTCCCCTCATCCTGAGGAGGTGTCCTGAGCGGAGCGAAGGGAACCGTCTCGAAGGATCAGAGGATCGACGAACGCTGATCTCCTATGAAATCGCCCCGAGCGATTTCACCTCCACGCCACGCGCGATTTCAACATGGGACAGCACCGGCAGGGTGGCGAACAGCCGCTCGATAATCATGCGAATATACGGTCGCGCTTCCGGTGACGAAACCAGCACGAAACGCTCGCCATTGTCGAAATGCTTGCGAATGACGGTGGAGGCCTCCGTGCCGAACTGTTCCAGCAAGCGTGGGTCGATATCGAACTCGACGATTTCACCCTTGGCGTCACGCTTGAGGCTCTGGTGGAAAACCAGGTCCCAGCGATTGCCGAGGCGCAGAACATTCAGCACGCCATTGTCGGAAAGATCGCCGCAAATCTGCTGCGCCATGCGCATGCGGACATGCTCCACAATCATTTCCGGGCGGCGAACGAGCGGCGCGATTTCCGCAATAGCTTCGAGAATCAGATGCAGGTTGCGGATGGAAATGCGCTCGGCGAGCAGCAGCTTCAGCACCGCCTGCAGGCCCGAATAGGAAATATGCGACGGGCAGATATCTTCCAGCAGCTTGCGATATTCGGAGCCGAGACGGTCCAGCAGAATGCGCATATCCTTGTAGGAAAGAAGCTGGGCCAGATTGTTGCGAACGATTTCGCTCAAATGCGTCAGCAGGACCGAGAGATTATCCACGGTCATATAGCCGTCGCGGCGCAGATCGGACGCGAAGGTTTCCGGTACGGAATAGGCGCGCATGCCGAAGGCCGGTTCGCGCACTTCCTCACCCGGAATGGATGGAATCGGGCGGTCACCCAGCACGACGAGCGTTTCACCGACGCGCAGCTCGTGGCTGGCGACCGCCGTGCCGTGTATCTTGATGCGATAGCTTTTCGGCGGGAGCGCGATGTCATCCGTGACCTTGATTTCGGGGATGACGAATCCGTATTCCTGCGCAAACTTGCGGCGCATCTTGTTGACGCGGTGCGCCAGCTCCTGCTGCGATGCGATCAGGCGGGCGGAAAGCTGCTTGCCGAGGCAAAGCTCGATCTGGTTGGTTTCGAGTGACGCCTTGACGGAATTGCGCTCCTGCTCTTCCGCTTCGCGCTGCTTCTTGCCGGCCTCATTGGCTTCCGCCTCGCGCTGGCGCGCTTGCCGACGGGGCACGGCGATGCCGATGAAAGCCATTGCGCCACCCAGCATGAAGAACGGGAAGGCTGGCAGGCCCGGCATGATGCCGAGGACGAAAAGCAGCATAGCCGCGACCAGAAGCGCCTTCGGGTAGGCGCCAAGCTGGCCGAAAATCGCCTGATCGGCGGAGCCGCGCGTGCCGCCTTTCGACACCAGAAGACCGGCGGCAAGCGACACGATCAGAGCGGGAATCTGCGTGACCAGACCGTCACCGACCGACAGCTTGGTGAAGACGTCGGCGGCGTGCGCGATATCCATGTCGTGGCGCGTAGCGCCGATGATGATGCCGCCGAAAATATTGACAGCGGTGATGATGAGACCAGCAATGGCATCACCACGCACGAATTTGGAAGCACCGTCCATGGAGCCGAAGAAGGAGCTTTCCTCTTCCAGCTCGCGACGGCGGCGCTGCGCTTCCTTTTCATCGATCAGGCCCGACGAAAGATCGGCATCGATGGCCATCTGCTTGCCGGGAATGGCGTCGAGGGTGAAGCGCGCGCCCACTTCCGCGATACGCGTCGCGCCCTTGGTGATGACGAGGAAGTTGACGATGATGAGAATGCAGAAAACGACCAGACCGATGACGAAGTCGCCGCCCATCACGAATTGCGAGAAGCCATGGATCACATGCCCGGCGGCGAGATAGCCTTCATTGCCATGGGTGAGAATCACGCGCGTCGTCGCAATATTGAGCGACAATCGCATCATGGTGGCGATCAGCAGCACCGTCGGAAAGGCGGAAAAGTCGAGCGGGCGCTGAATCCAGAGCGCAACCATCAGGATCAGAACCGAGAAGGCGATCGAAAATGCCAGGCCGATATCCAGCACGACAGCCGGAACAGGCAGGAAGAGCACCGTAAGGATAATGATGATGCCAACCGCCAGACCCATATCGCTGCCGGTCAGAAGTCCGCTTTTCATCAAGGGTTTAGCCGCTGCCTGCTGCACATCCGTCTCCTGTTACGAAGCGGACCTTAGCTTGCGAAGCTTGCGCGAGGCTGCGCGCTAAAACCCCTTCTCGATGCGGGAATAGGCCAGCAGCGTGAAGGAATTGATCTGCGCACCGACGAATGGCGCGGTCAGGGCCAGTACGACGAAAATGACGATGATCTTCGGCACGAAGGTCAGCGTCATTTCCTGAATCTGCGTCAGCGCCTGGAAAAGTGCGATGCCAATGCCTGCAAGCATGGCGGCAAGCACCGCCGGGCCGCTTGCCATAAGCACGGTCCAGATCGCAGAATTGACGATATCTAGCGCGTCGGCTTCGTTCACCGCGTCGGTTCCTAGCTGATCTTGACGCCTGCGCCGATCATCAGCGTCTTGCCGTCTTCCAGTTCGGCCAGCATGCCGTTCGACTGGATGGTAACGGACTTCACGACCCCCGATATGCTGCCATCGGCATTGGTCAGCGTGCGGCCGATCCAGCCTTCGGCCTGTGTCAGAGACGTGTTGGCGATCAGCGTTTCAAGCTTGCTGTTCATCTGAACGGACTGCTCGACATTGGAGAAGGTCGCAAGCTGCGAAACATATTGTGTCGCATCCATCGGCTGCGTCGGGTCCTGATTCTGCATCTGGGTCACCAGAAGCTTCAGGAAGGAATTATAATCGACGCTTGCCTTGTTGGCCGCAGAATTGCTGTTGTTCGTCGTGTTGTTATTCGTCGTATTCGTGCCAACCGGCGATGTCGTGGTCATGGGTTTGCCTCCGCAGATTTCCGGGTTGCAGCCGCGGGCAAAGCCGGGCTTTCATGGCCCATCAGTTCGGCCTCGCGTGGATATTGCGCGCGAATTGTCTTGAGCGCCTCGAAGACACGCCCGTTATGAACCAGCTCGTCGACCAGCTTCAGCGCGTTCAGGATTTCCGCATCCTTGAACGTCGAGAACATGCCCTTCAGCATCTGCGCGAAAGTGGTGTGGGCCTGCTCTCGCATGGCCGGTTCGATCAGCATCACCTGCGCCGCGAAATAAAGCTGGCGCAGTGGCGTCGTCGTGTCCTCCGGCTGGAGAACATGATTTTCCAGAAGAAAGGTCGCATCGTTCAGAAGTTCGAGCGAAACCTTGCGATCGGCTCTCAGTACTGCACCATTGATAAAGATTCTTTCACCCGCGCGCAGCGAAAGGCGAATGGCCGGCTTTCCGTTTGGGGTCATTTCAAAGCCCATCCCGGATCGACTGTGTGATCTCGATCAGCGTGGCGTAATCGTTGCTTTCGCCCTGGCGGATGCGTTCGATTTCCTTCAGCACGAAAATACCGACGGAAATGATCGCGGCCTTCAGTTCCTTCGGCAGCACATTTTCCTCGGAGCCCAGATCGTCGATGATCGTGGTCCAGAGCTTTGTCGTGAAATAGGTCGCGTCAATCGCCTCGCGCGAGCCGCTGCCATTTTCCTTCGCCGCCTCGAGCATTGCGATGGAACGGTCGAACAATGCCCGTTCCCGTTCCTTGGCGCTCGCCATATCGTCATTCATGACATCTTCGTAGCGCATCTGATACATGGTTTCTCCGTCTATCAGTTCGGACGGGCTCGCATCATGCTGCGTCCGTCCTCATTTCATCTCAACTATCTGAGATAGTTGAGCAGGCTCATATTCTGCAGCTGGACCGTCAGCGAATAGGACGTTTCGATCTGCGTCTTCAACGCGTTGACACGCGTCGCCGCTTCATAAGGATCGACTTCCTCGAGATTGAGCACGGACTGGTTCAAGATCTTTTGCTGCGCCGCGATGCGTGTCGTCGCCGCCCCGGTGCGCGACTGGGCGAGACCGAGCGTCGTCTGCTCCGAGGTCGTTTCGGTGATCGCCGTCGTCGTCGTCTGCATGGCCTGATGCGTCAGGGCTTCGAAAGCCGAGTTGTTGAGGCCGATGGTTGCGAATTCGGCCACCATGACCGCCGACATGATCGTCTTGCGGAAACCGTCCGCATTGGCGGAAATCGATGTATCGGCAGTTTCGGTCGGCGAGATGCGGCTCTTGATGACCGTGTCCGATGCATCCGACCAGTTTGCGGCCCAGTTGGCATCGTTGAACTCGTCGGCGAAATCGCCCTCCAGAAAGGCTTTCATCTCGTCGCCGGTGATGTTCGCCACCTGCGGATCGTCGATGGCAAAGCCGAAATGCGTCTGAAACGCCTGGCGCACAGCCGTCTGTGCTGCGCTGCCTTCGGTATAGTCGGCAACCGGCTTCACATCGGTGTTTACACCGGCAAAGATATATTCGCCATTATAGCTGGTGTTGAGCAGGCCGGTGACGGAGTTGAGAATAGACTTTGCCGACTTTGCAATCGTGGCAGCACTTTCGGCGGTATTGTTGGCGCCCGTCAGGTCGCCCAGAAAGTTCTGCGTGTTCTCGATGATCGTACCGGCAGCGGTCTGCGTCGCATTCATGCGCTGCTGCACCAGCTTGTTCATGTCTGTGAGCACGCTCAGGCGATCATATTCCTTGCGCAACGATACGGTCTGGCCGGACTTGGAGCCGAGCGACAGGCCGACATCGAACACGGTTCCCGTGGTCGCTTCCTGCTGCGCCTTCAACATTTCGGCCTTGTTCTTCGCCACAAGGGCTCGCAGGGCTGACGTTGCGCCATAGGTGGAAATCGATTGCGCTTTCATTGGCCTCACACCGCGTTGAGAAGATCATCGAGCATAGCGCTGATCGTGGTCAGCACCCGGCTCGATGCCTGATAGGAATGTTCAAGATCGAGAAGCAGCGCCATTTCGGTATCCATATCGACACCGTTGGCGTTGGAGAGGGCTGCATCTGCCTGGCTGGCAATCGTCGCATTATAGGAGAATTCGCTGTTGGCCTTCTGGCGCTTGCCTTCAAGCCAACTGATCGACGATGAGCTATAGTCCGTCAGGCTGGAATTTGTCGCCAGACCCGCCACCGAATTGAAAGTCATCGGTTCGGAAAACGCTTCATTAAGCGCGCGCAGGCGATCGCTGAAACCAGCCGCACCTTCGGTATTGTATTTGTAGTCAGGCCCGTTGGCTCCGCCATCACGCAGAAGAAGCGAACTGCCGCCTTCAGACGTAACGAAGGCCGAAGATACCTTGATGGTGCCTGCAATGCCTGCCGAGATGCCCGCGCCTGGAACATCCGGCGACCCGGCCCAACTGAACAGACCCGTCTTGTCTGCGCCAACGCCGGTCTGGTCGCTTTCGGCAAACATCGTCACCAGATTGCGCGCAATTTCGTCAAGCTGCATCTGGTATTGCGGGGCGATCTGGTCGCGCAACTGCAGCAAGCCGCTCAGGCGACCCGTTCCATAAGGCTGGTCGAATGTCTCGTGGTTGAGCGGAACGCCATCCACCAGCACCGCCTTGCCTGCAATGCCCGGCGCCAGCACGGTCGATTGCTCGAAGCTCACCTTGCGCGCCGTCGTCTCGAACAGCGTCACTCCGTTTTCAGCAAAAATGACCATGTCATTGTCGCCGCGCATCATGGTGGTGATGCCGATCTCGCCGGAAAGCTGCTTCAGGATCGAGTCGCGCTGATCCATATAGTCGGAGACATCGCGATTGGCCCGCGTGCCACCGACGATCTCCTGATTGACCTTTTCGAACTTGGCGAGAAGATCATTGATGTTGGCGACGGAATCCGCGATTTCGCGGTCCGCATCATTGCGCAGGGACTGGACCTGCTTGGTTCCGGCATTGAGCGCATTGGCAAGCGATTGCGCCGTGGATACGACACTGTCGCCGAGCGCGCTGTTGGAAGGCGATGCGGCATAAGTCTGAAGCGCATCGCGCAGATCGCCGATCAGGGCCGACGGCGAGCCGGAATAATTATCCGCCGAATAAAGCGACGAAAGGCGGTCAAGCCCGCCTGCGAGAATGGAAGAGGAAGAGGCCGTACTGTTCGACTGGATGAACTTGTTGAACAAGGCTTCATCCGCCGACCGGCTGATGCCCACGTAAAGGGAACCATAAGGCCCCGATACGAGAGAAGCCGTGCGCCGGGAATAATCCGGATCGTTGGCGCCCGCAATATTGCGAGAGACAACGGAGGTCTGCTTGGACGTTGCCGCAAGCGAACTTTTGGCCGTCAGAAGAGCAGAACTAAGCGACATCTTACCCCATCCTACAAGTGCAGTCCCGAAGGGCGCGAAACGGTTTCGCGTCCGGAAATGCGGCTAAAACAAACACCTGGAAAGCCCCTGATAATTCCGCTGATATCGGAACTGCCCCGTGTGCGGACCGTGTCTGTTGCCTGAACGGTCCGTATTCTCAATGCGCCAGAGCATTTCCTGTTTTGACTGAAACATCGGAAATACTCTATCTATTTGTTTTTACGCATGTCTTTACCCCGAAACCGATTCCCACTTTCGGGAGACATGCGCTAGTGGTCTGATTCCGGGAAAGGCTTTTCACCCTCTCCCGGAACAGTCCAACTTATCTCTTCAGATTGACCAGCACGTCCATCAGTTCGGAACCGGTCTGGAAGACTTTTGAATTGGCCGTATAACTGCGCTGCGCCTCGATCATGTCGGTCAGTTCCTGCGCAATATCGGCGTTGGATTCCTCCAATGTGCCCGACATGACCTTGCCCATGCCGTCGCTTTGCGGGAAACCAAGGCGGACATCGCCCGATTCCGCGCTTGGCAGAAACACGTTGCCGCTCACGACCGTCATGCGATCCGGGCTCGCGACATTGGCGAGCGGAATGCGCGCCAGAACTTTCTGCGTGCCGTTTTCGTAGATGGCGACGACCGATCCGTCATTGGCCACATCCACGCCCTTGACCGAAGATGGCGCCTGACCGTTAATCTGAGCCTGCGAGATCGTATAGTCACCGGCGCGCTGCGTCGATGCACCCAGATTGAGGTTGAGGTTCTGACCGCCATAAGGTCCAAGATCGACCGCAATGCCACCGGCAGACGTCATGTCGCCCGTTGTCGGATCGAATGTGAGCGTCGTCGGGCCACCGACCACTGCATCGTCGGCAGCATTCTTGACCGTGACGCTCCATTCATCCGCGCCGGTCTTGGTGAAATAGACGTCCAGCGTGATCTTCTCGCCCTTGTCATTATAGGAGATCAGCGACGTCTTGTGATTGAATTCGCCCGCCGCCGGGATCTGATCGGTAGACGGCAAATTGACCGTGAAATTGCCGGACGTGCTGGCCTCCGGCGGAAGTGCTGCGCTGTTGACATTGATGATGTTCAATCCGGCCATTGTCAGCGCGCCAGCCGGATCGTTCGGGCCTGCGCCCAGCAGATAATAGCCGGCTGAATTGACCAGGTTGCCGTTCTTGTCGGGAACGAAGGAACCGGCGCGGGTCAGGAAGGTCGAGCCATCCGCTCCCTGCACCACAAAATAGCCGTTGCCGTCGATGGCAAGGTCGGTCGTGGAGGAGGTGGAACGGATGCCGCCCTGATCGGAAATGCCGTAGCGCACATTGGTCAGAACGCTGCCGGAATTATATTGTCCGCCAGTGCTGGGCAGAACGAGCGACGAAAACTGGGTTTCCGCGCGCTTGTAACCGACGGTGCTTGCATTCGCGATGTTGTCAGCGACCGCCGACAGGCGGTTTGCCTGCGCGTTCATTCCCTAAACACCGGTCCGCATCATACCGTAGAGGCTCATTGGCAGCTCCTGATTAGTTGTAGCAACCAGCTCTAAGTCTGAAACTTTCAAGCTGGAATTCGTAAAACCGAGCGGTGGAATCGGCGCGGCGACCCACTCATCCGCGATAAAGCTAAAGGACCACGCTTGCGTGAAACTGTAGCCTCGGGATTTTCTACGCTTTTACTGGGGGACCGACGCGATTCCGGAAATTCGTAAAAAGGCTCGAAATCGCGATACTGGGGAATGCGGAAGATGCAGCTATATCACTCGATATTGATGCAGTAGCCGAGGAAGCGCTTGGAATCGATCGGATCGAAACCCATCTGCTCACGCAGCTTCTTGCGCAACTTGCTGATATGGCTTTCAACGACGTTCTCTTCGACTTCACTGTCGAAAATGCCGTAGATCGCGCTGAAAATCTGCGCCTTGTTGAGGCGGCGACCGCGATTGGCGATCAAATATTCCAGAATGCGGCGCTCGCGGCGCGGCAGCGGAAAATCGATACCGTTGATCTGCGGGTCGCGGCCATCGGAGAAAACACGGATCGGGCCAAGCTCGGTGCCGCTGTCGTTGGAAGCGGCGGACGCGCCTGCGCGGCGGCGGATCGCATTGATGCGCGCAAGGATTTCACGCACATGCACCGGCTTGCGGACAACATCGTCAACTCCGGATTGAAACAGCTCAAGCGTATGTTCCAGTGACGGGCGGTCGTTGACGGCGATCACAGGCGCCTTGCAGCGTTCACGAATCCGGGCCGGAAGCCGATGCTGATCCGCACATTCGCCAATCAGGAAGGCCTCGACAGCCATGATATCCTGCTGCGGAACGCTCTCCACCCATTCATCGAAATCGGTAGGGGTAAAACCCGTTGTCGTGATGCCCTCGCGACCGAACCAGGAAGAGTACCCTTCAGTCACTAAATCTCTGTCGTCTACGACAACAATCATCGGCCCGCCTTCCGAATCAATATGTTAGCCCAAGCAAGATAGAAATAACTGGCGGAAGGAATCAGCAACAATGGCAATATATTGCCCGCAATATATTGGGAGGTAAATTAGCACATTATAATTTATGAGGAATCGCGCTGATTGCAAAGCGCCTACTTCTTTAGACGTAAGAACCTTAACCGGATGTTAACGGCTCACAAACTTTTACGATTCTTTACAAGGGCTTAAAAATCCACCCGCTAATTTAGTGCATATTAGGCACACCAATCAGAGGTTGAGTGCTATTCAGTCGGGTGCACCTGACGATCTGTTACAACCTGTAAAATTTTAATGGATTGCTGTTCAGCCGAAGCAGAAGCTTCGCGCCTGCGTCGTCCAGTTTCCGAAGCCGGAGGCGACCATATTCGTCATCACGCGACAGACGTAACGCTTCTGGGCGGGGTCGTTATTCGGGCCTGCGTGATAGCGCGCGACAGCCATCGTCCAGTTGCCCTCGCGCTGCCGAAGCTGCTTTAGAAAACGAGCCGCATAATCGACATTCAGGCTTGGCATCAGCATCGCGGCGACCGACGGAAATTCCTTGCCGTGATAGTGGTAATTGATCTGCATACAACCGAGGTCGATCAGTTTCGCACCTTCGGCCCGCACCTCGTCGAAACGTCTCACCGCTGCCATCTGCGACGGCATGAATTCGGCACGGCCTTCAATGTTCATCGCATAGGGTTGCAAGGAATTCTTGCGGCCGGTTTCCGTGAGGCCGACAGCATAGAGGATGCCGAGCGGAACATCGTAGCGGGCAGATGCCCGGTGCATTTCACGTTCGCAGATGTTTTCGGCGCGGGCCGGGTTGCTATCAGACAACCAGGCCGCGGTTGCGACCATCATTGCGAGAAGTGCCGTTCCCGCTGTCCTGAGCGGCTTGCATGTCCGAACGCTCGTGTCCTGCCTGACCGGATTCGCCATTCTGCCTGCCCTCACCGCCCATAAAACCAGCCTGCGCCTGGGCGCCGTTTCGCCCGTCGAAGCCTTGCTGCATGTTGAAAGCCTGCTGCTGGCCCGGTTGCTGGCCCGCATTCTGCGATGCCTGCGCCTGCTGCACGGCACCCGCCGCGTTGCGGTCGGCGACGGTCACCGAAATTTTCGCATCGTCTGCAATACCTGCCGCCTTCAGGGCTTTCTCGATCATCGAGCGGTCGGCAGCGAGCGCTTCCGCCCCATGGGTCTTTTCAGCGACGAGATGCACCTCGACACCTTCCGACCCCACGCGAATGCGGGCCGTCACGGCGCCAAGTTCCACCGGATCAAGCCTGATCTGCAAGGTCTTGACCGTGCCGAAGCTGCGCTCGGAAACCACCTGAATGTCTGCAATCCGGGCCGCCGCCTGCGATGGCGTGGTGGCTGCCTTGATGTCCGCAGGCGCATTGCCCTTTGTGGTTGGCTGCTGCTGGATATCGGTTCTGTCAGGCATCTGACCCGACTGCTGCTGCGCCTGTCCCTTATCTGCTTTCAGAAGGCTGGCGAGATCGTCCCCGGAACTTTCGGCCTGACTATCGCCGATAGCCTTCGGTGCATCCTGATGGATTGCCTGATCCGGTTTGGCGCTGGCCGATGGGGTTGCCGCCGTCTTCGAAGACACCGGTTCAAGCGCGCGTTTCTTCTGATCAGCCTGTAGATCGGCTTGTAGCTCGCCCCCCTGCCCTTCGACCTGTTTCGGGTCGATGTCTTTGATTAAGGCAGAAAGCGGATCCGAGGCATTTGTGTCGTTTTTCGCAGTATTCGGCGTGGAAAAGCCGCGATTTGCCCCTTTCAAATCAGGCGAAGAAGCGTCCAAAGAAAGGAGATTTTGTGGCAGGGCAAACAGGGCGACCGGCTTTGAACCTTCCTCATCCTTCGCATCTGCCTCATCCGAACCCGCATTGGCTTCGCTGTCATCCTTCTTCTCGACCTTGCCCTGCGGCCTTTCGAGAAGTGAACTGAACAATTTTGCCGGATCAGCATTATCCTGTCCCTCGCCCTCGGTTTTAGCCTGGGAAGGACCCGAATTCCGGGCGAGCGAAGCAAGGCGGCTGGTGGAGTTCAGCAAAATATCAATGCTCATTGAACGGTCTTTCCTAGCAAGGCATCGATCTCGGCAAGCTTGCGCCGCGCATCTTCCATCGTTTTCTGCAAGTCGTCTTCCGGCTGGTTCTTGACCGGCTTCATGCTGATTGCCACCGGGGTCGGCTCAGGCTTTACGGCCTCATGCGCCTGCGAATCCGCCACGGCCATCGAAGGCACATCCCGTTCGGTGAGGGCCGGTTTTGCAGGCGGCAAAGCATCTGGAGTGCGCGTAACCACCGTGCCCACCGCTTCGGCGGCCTTCAGCAATTTCCGGTCACGCTCCTGCAATTTGTCGGGCGAAATCTGCGACAGCTCACGCAGCGCGCTACCCGCCGAATCCGAAGCCACATCGCTTGCAGCCGCATAAAGATTGGCGCGGGTTGGGTCGGCTTTCAGTCTGTCGGCAAGCTTTTTCGCCTCGGATGACATGAACCGCGCCCGTTCCGTCTGACCATCGACGAGCGCGCCGCGCGCGATTTGCAGATAAAGCGAATATTGCATCACCGGATCAGCCGATCCGATCAGTTTTGCCAGTTCCGCATTGCCGATACGGTCGTTGAGCTTCACCGCAGCATCGACAAATTGCGCCATGAAATCACGCATATAGGGCGAACGCGGAAAGCGCTGGAGATAGTTTCGTGACAGGAGTCTGATCTTGTCGGCATCGCCAAGCTTGGCTGCAATCGGCATCGAACGACGGATCGCCGCTTCCTCAAACAAGGTGCCCGGCGCTTCAAGCCGCACCTGATCGAGCCGCGTCAAGGCCGTCGCCGGATCGAAGGCGGTCATCTGGCTGGCGGTTACGAGCACGATGGATGCCTTCAGCTCCGCCGGAACATCGGCTGACAGCGGAACCGAGAAAAGCTTCACCACTTCAATTGTCTGGCCGGAAGCATAGGCCAATGCGCCCTTGACCAGTTCCGGCGGCACCGCATCCGTCTTGAGGTCGGCAAGAACCTTGCGCACCGCTTCCGGATTACCGCCGTTGAAGAGATAGATGATCGCCGCATAGACATTTTCCGGATTGTTCCAGACGTCATTCGACGCTCGGCCCATATCCGCACTGACAAAGCCCAGAAGCTTGTTCAGCATCACCACCGCTTCCGGCTTTCCGGCAACAACCTGATCCTGCAACATGCGCAGCGAACGCACGAGCTTGTAGGGTTCCAGCACTGGCAGCGTACGGGTCTCGGCCAATGCCTGCATTTGCGCAATGGCTGGATAAGCCGCTCCCACCAGGGAGAAGCCTGCAACACATGCCAGCAAGGAGCGCATGGCGAGCTGCTTCCCGGATTGCCTCATGGAGCGGACTTCAGGAAAATATCGATGCGGCGGTTCTCAGCCGCATTCGGATCGTTGGTGTTCTTGGGCTGGCGGTCGGCATAGCCTTCCACACGCAGCACACGCTTTTCATCGAGCCCGCCGCGTACCAGCATATAATAAGCCATCTGCGCGCGCGCCGAAGACAGACGCCAGTTGTCATAGGTCGCGCTCTTGAATGGGCGTGCATCCGTATGTCCGCTGATGATGACTTCGCCCGGCTGGCGCGCAATCACCTGCGCTATACGCTCCAGCATCTGCACCACGCGGGCATCCGGCTTGGCCGATCCGATGGTGAACATGCCATAATCGATCTTGTCGGTGAGCTGGATCATCACGCCGCCATCGACCGGAACGACCGTCACATCGGGCATTGGCTCGGCCTTCTTCGCCTCAGCGCCTTCTTTCGCGGCTTCGCCCTCAGCCGCCTTTTTCAGGTCGGCAATCAACTGTTCCTGCGTCTCTGCGGGTTTTGCAGCCTCTTCCGGCTTCGCCTGGGCTGCTTCCGGCGTGGGTGGCGTGGCAGGCGCAGCATCGGGCGGCGTCAAATCATTGACGGCCTTGCTGGACCAGTAATCCGGGCTGAACGGATCGCGATAGGCTTCGCCGCCTTCGGCACCGGTAGCAGGGCCGGATTGCGACGTGCCACCATCGCCCTTGGCGGACTGGTTCTGCAACACACCGGTTTCGTGGGCCAGTTCCGACAGGACCGCATAGGGTTCGCGGAAAAGCTGGCGCTCTTCCTGGTCGCTTGGCAGAGAAACAGTCGTGTCGTTGATGACCTTGGTGCTGTTTTCGATCTGCTGGTCGCTTTCATAGCGAACCTTGCCGTCTTTCTTCTCGACATCCTGCACGCCCTTGGGGCTTGAATGCCGGTCCATCAGTTTGACGGGATTGAAATAGCTGGCAACCGCTGCCTTGGTTTCCTCATTCGCGGCATTGATGAGCCACATGACGAGGAAGAAGGCCATCATTGCAGTCATGAAGTCAGCATAGGCGATCTTCCACACACCACCATGATGGCTGTCATGGTCGTCATGTCCACCCCGGCGAACAATGATGATCTCACGTTTGGTTTCGGGATCGATGCTCATTGAACCGCAGCCTTCAATTCTTCAAGAAGCGGCGCGATGCGTGTTTCAAGCATCCGGTCGCCAAAGGAAAAGGAAAGTTCGTCCGCACCGGTTTCTGAAAACCGGCAACCATGCGGCAACAGGGCCGCATGATCGCGAAGCGGTGCAACCAAACGCGCTGGGCCGGAGATTTCCGGTGCTTCGCCATCAAGCGCCAGCGCCGCAATGCGCCGCGCAAATTCCGCGACCGCCTCACGCTCCATCTTTTCCGCCAGCAAAGGCATCAGGATTTCGGCAATCTGGCCGGAATAATTTCGCTCAAGCGCGGTCAGTGCTTCGGTCAGACTACCCGCCAAGAGCAAAGCCTGCTCACGCGAAAATGCAGCACGCAAGGTCTCGATCTCGGTCTCGTGTTCGCGAACAAGCCGTGCCCTCTCGGCCTCGTAAAGCGCCTGTGCTTCCCTGTGGCCGTCCTCGCGCCCTGCTTCGAATGCCAGGCGCTTTTCTTCCTCGATGGCGATAATGGCGGCGACTTCGGCCTGCTCGGTAGCGGCGGCTTTTTCAGCCGAGACGGGGCGCTTCGCTCCATCGCCGCCCGCCTGTGGCGGGGGCGTTTCTTTCAGCGGCTTCGGCGGCGCAGGCGCGGCAATGATCTCGACCGCCTCATCCTCGATATGATGGGTCGAAAAATCGGGCAGATAACGGCTGAGGGAAAGCGCGCTCATCGTCAGGCCGCCTCAAGCTCCGGCATAGCCGAAGCCTTTACGGCCGATTCCCTCAATGGTTGGGCTTCGCGGCTCGCGGCGGTTTCGTGAATCCACTGCTTGAGAATGGAGGCGACGCGCTCCTCATCCATGTCGATCATCTGTTCCAGACGCAATTTGGCAGGCATGCGCATGCGCTGGCGAAGATCGCTGAGGCTGGTCTTCATCTGGTCAGCATAGGCTTCCGGTCCACCGATAACGGCCTGCACGCCTTCACCAGCCGCCTGACCGCCGACGAAATTCGGCATCGCCACTTCGCTCGTCTCGCGGACTGCTACTTCCGTGCCGGTTGGCTTGGCATTCTGGTCACGCAGCAGCGGACGCAGGCCAAACCAGATCAGGAGACCGACGGCGGCAAGAATGGCGAGCGCATTGACATAGGAACCGCTCTGGCGAAGCACCGTATCGGTCCATGGCGTGGAGACCGGCTCCATATCGGCACCGGCAGGATCCAGGAAGTTCACCGCCGTCACATTGATGACGTCACCGCGATCGGCATTGAGACCGGCAGCGGTTGCAACGAGATCACGGATCTTGGTGATCTGCTGATCGACAAAATTAGCTGGCGGCGGCGTGGTTCCCGCGGTTTCCAGAAGCCGCGCCTGATCGATGACCACGGCAATGGACAGCCGTTTGACGGCATAGCCGTCGCTGACAGTGGAAACCGTCTTGCTGTTCATTTCGTAATTGGTCAGTTCCTCGCGGCGGTCGGTCTTTTCCGTCGAGCTTTCGCCATTGCGGTTCTGGATTTCTTCCTGCGGAATGTTCTGTTCGACGCCGGTTGCATTGTCGTTGCGATTGTTGCGGGAATCGCCGCTTTCACGGACGACACGCACGGAACGCTCGACGCGGGATTCAGGATCGTAGGTCGTCTCGTTGATCTGGCGGCGGTCCGTATCGAGTACGGCCTGAACGCTCGTCTGGAAATGGCCAATGCCGAGATAAGGCGCCAGTGCCTTGCGAATGCTGTCATCCACATTGCCCGCAACCTGTTGCTCCAGAGAAGCGGTCATGAGGGCTGCGCCATTGGCGGCTTCGCCAGCCGATGCCAGCAGGCGGCCGTTGGTGTCGAGAACAGTGACGGCAGAAGCATCGAGAGATGGAACGGCGGCGGCGACCAACTGGCGGATGGATTGGGCGGATTCGGCAGCAAAGCCGCCTTCGGCGCGGATGACGACCGAAGCCGATGGCTTCTGATCACCGCGACGGAACGAACCTTTTTCGGCCAGGACAATATGAACGCGGGCAGCTTTCACGCCACGAATGGCCTGGATGGTACGGGCAATTTCGCCTTCCAATGCGCGCACGCGGGTGATTTCCTGCATGAACGAAGTGAGGCCCAGCGAACCCATATTGTCGAACAGCTCGTAACCGGCATTGTTCGAGGTCGGCAGGCCCTTTTCGGCCAGATACATCCGGGCATTTTCAGCCTTGCCGATGGGCACGAGGATGGACGAACCATCTGCCTTTACGTCGAAGGGAATGCCTGCTTCACCGAGCGCAAGACCCATGCGGTTCACGTCGTCGCGCGAAAGGCCGACATAGAGCGTCTCATAGGATGGGCGGCTCAGATAGATGCTCGTATAGAGGATCGCGCCCATGAGAGCCGCGCCCACAAGTCCGAGCGCGATGAGTTTTCGCGCGCCGAGTTTGCCGAGCGTACCCTTGAGCTGTTCGATCAATTGCTGGAAATTCTGCTGCATCCACACCACCGCCATAATGATGGATGCAAACTAGCCCGCGAAGCTTGCGCGAAAGTGGCGGCTGATGAAGCAAGTGCTTCTGTAAGCTGGAAATGAGCGCAAAGAATTGGGGCGCGGAATAAATCCCGCGCCCCGTTTTCCGCCCAAAAACATCCGATCCGATCAGGTCGGTTCGGATGCGAACCCCTGATTTACCTGAGAACTCGCGAGCGCCGGCAACCCGGCGCCCTTGCTGCTTACTCAGATTAGCCGCGGAACAGCGACAGGATCGACTGGTTCGACGAGTTGGCGATCGACAGAGCCTGAACGCCGAGTTGCTGCTGAACCTGCAGAGCCGACAGACGTGCCGATTCCTTGTTCATGTCAGCGTCAACGAGCGTACCAACGCCCTTCTCGATGGAGTCCTGAAGACCCGACAGGAAGCTCTTCTGGCTGTCGATCTGCGACTTGGCCGCACCAAGCGCTGCTGCGCCGGTAGCGAGAGAAGCGAGAGCGGTTTCAACCTTATCCAGCAGACCGCCAGCGTCGGTGATAGCTGCATCAGTCGTGGCGCCAGTGAAGAAAGTCGCATCAACGATGTCCGTGACCATTGCAGTCGTGTCGGTATCGGCTTTTGCGACCGTGATCTTGTCGATCGTTACGGCAGCGCCCGTACGATTATACGAAGCAACAACTTCGAGATCATTTGCAGGCGACTTCAGCAGGTTCGAACCAGCATAGTTTGCATTGTCGATTGCCGAATTGATATTGGCCTGGATCGACTTGATTTCGGTTGCGATCTTGGCCTTGTCTTCAGCGCTCGCACCGATAGCTGAAACCAGCTTGGTCTTGATCGCGTCAACAGATTCACGAACCTTGTTGATTGCGGAATAAGCCGTGTCAACCTTGCCAGCGCCGAGGCCGAGAGCGTCCTGAACAGCCGAGTTGGCCTTGTTGTCGGACTTCATCGACGTAGCGATGGACCAGTACGAAGCATTGTCCGAAGCTTCGCCAATACGAAGGCCGGTCGAGATGCGGTTCTGGGTCGATTCCAGCGACTTGTTGGTCGAAGAAAGCGTCTGGAGAGCGGTCAGAGCCGACGAATTTGTAAGAATGCTAGCCATAGTTTTTTGCCCCTTGGGAAAAACAATCTGAGGGACAGGCCGGATTTTTAGATTACCGGCATGGTGGAGCGGCATCATGCCTGTTACCGCGTAACGCGCGGAAACCCACCATGAGCCGACAGTTAGAGCTCAAACATTAAATAAAGGCTAATTTATTCGGTCGAAATTTAATGGATTCGCAGATTCTCACTCGGAATTCTGGCTTGCGCGATCCGAAGCGTACCAAAATGGGTCAGGAGAAGGATCGTATGAGGCTTCCGACCAGAATATTCCAGCCGTCGATCAGCACGAAGAACAGAATCTTGAATGGCAGCGAGATCACAGTCGGCGGCAGCATCATCATGCCCATGGACATGGTGAGCGTTGCCACAACGAGATCGATCACCAGAAAGGGCAGCACGATCAGGAAGCCGATTTCAAAGCCGCGCCGCAGTTCCGAAATCATGAAGGCTGGAACCAGCACGCGGAAATCAACGACGCCGTCATCGCCGGTGCGGAACGACGGATCGGCGAGATCTTCAAAGAGCCGCAGGTCCTTGTCGCGCACCTGCCCCATCATGAATTCACGGAAAGGCTGCGATATTTCACCGAATGCAGCTTCCTGCGTGATTTCATTGCGCATCAAAGGCTGCACGCCATTGTTCCAGGCCCGGTCGAAGGCGGGCGCCATGACATAGAAGGTCATGAACAGGGCAAGCGAGATCATCACCATGCTGGCAGGCGCGGTCTGGAGACCCAGCCCTGAACGCAGCAGCGAAAAGGCGATGGCAAAGCGCGTGAAGCTCGTCACCATGATGAGCAGGCCCGGCGCAATGGAAAGCACCGTCAAAAGCCCGAACAATTGCACGATCTGCCCGCTCGCAGCACCGCTGCCCGCAGGCAGAAGATTGTCGAGCGTCAGCGTCTGTTGCGCCAGTTGCGCTTGTGCTGAAACGGTAAGAGCGAGCGTCAGGATGAGGCCGAGGCCAAGGAGTTTTTTCATTCTACGACCAGTGCCGAAATAAAGACCCGGTCGACCGCGCCTTCCGAACGCAGGCGCGCGCGTTCTTCCAAATCGGAGCGGAGATAGGCAAGCCCCGCTGCGCCCTGCAATTGCATGAGATTGACGCTGCGCAGGAAGCTCATGAAATCATCGCCGACGCTTGCCGCCACCGCAGCCGGAATTTCATGGCCCGGCTTTGCCACCAGCGAGGCTTCAAGACGTACCCATGTGTTCTGCGGAATACCGAGATTGGTGATGATCGGCTGCAAGGGCACGACAGTACCGATGGAGCGCGATTCGAAATCGCCCTGCTTCGGCTTGTCTTCCTTGCCGGAGTGTTTGGCCGATGCGAGCTGATCGGCGGAAATCATGCCGCCCATGTACCAGCCGCCACCGCCAGCGATGACGGTCAGGACCGCGACAGCCGCCAGCAGCCCCGTCAGGGAGCCTTTCGCCTTGCCGTCTTTTTCCGTTGCCGTCGTGTCACTCATGTGCGGCGTACCTTAAAAGGGAGAAACCTGATCGAGAATCTGCTGGCCGTAAGGCGGCTGCTGAATCTCGCTGAGACGTCCGCGTCCGCCATAGGAAATGCGGGCTTCGGCGATCTTGTCGTAGGAAATCGTGTTGTTGCCGGAAATATCGCGCGGGCGCACGACACCGGCGACATTGAGCACGCGCAGCTCGTTATTGACGCGCACTTCCTGCGACCCGCGAATAATCATGTTTCCGTTGGGCAGAGTATCGGTGACGATGGCCGCGACCTGCAGGCGGATATCTTCACTGCGCTCGATGGTGCCCTTGCCCTTCGATTTGCTGTCGGAATGGGTGTTGACCGAAGCATCCATGTCGCCGCCAGCGCCAGCACCCGTGCTGCTGCTCGTGGCGAACGAGCCGCCAGCGCCGTAAATGCCCTTTGACACCCGCTCGCGATCCGTCTTGTTATCCAGATTGGCGCGGTCGTTGATGGAAATGATAACCGTCAGGACATCGCCCGGCGTGGCCGCACGCGGGTCCTTGAAGAAATTGGTCGAACGCTGGTCCCAGAGCGAATAGGTCGCCTTGCTCGGGCGCGCCGGATAGCCGTTGAACTGCGGATTGTTCTGCATGCCAAGATGCGCCGCGACCGGGGACAGATCGGGCGCCCGACCGATTTCCTCCGGCTTGGTGGCACAGCCGGCCAGAAGAACGAGTGCTGCTGCAAGGGTCGCTTTGTTCATGCTGTTTTTCATTGAACCGTATTCCCGGACTGTGCCGCGGCGCGCTGATCCTTCACAGCCTGCGGCGCGGTCGTCGTGCGCTGCGAGCCGACGATGACGCGCGCCAGTTTGGCCGCCTTTTCCGGCGGCATTTCATTGAGGATGATGCTGGATACGCGCGGATTGAGCTTGAGGATCAGGGCTGCCGCCGCTTCGTCGCCGATGAGCGTCATCTGTGCTGCCGCTGCTTCCGGCTTCATTTTTGAAATGATGTCGACCAGCGAATCCTGTGCCTTGCTCACGAACTCGTCGCGGCGCTTCAGCCACATTTCATATTCCCGGCGCTTTTCCTCAAGCGCGCGCATCCGTTCCTCGACATCGGTCTTCAGATCGGTCAATTGTCTGGCCTGCAGCGCATAGCGGGCATCCGCCGCCTGATCGTCGATATTGCCGCAGAACTTGCGGATCTCATCAAGGTTGCCGAGCGGCGGCGGAGAGGCAAGCTGCTGTGCTGCCGATGCTTCGACAGGCGCAGGAGCAGGCTGCTGCGCGAAAGCCGGAGCAGAGGCAGCCAGAAGCAGCGCCACTGCCGAACCATACCGGATCATTTTATGAGCCATCATCATTGCACCACCAGTTCCGCATGAAGTGCGCCGGATGTCTTGATAGCCTGCAATATTGCGATGATGCCGGTTGGCTTCACGCCGATCTGGTTCAGGCCCTTCACCAGATTTTCAAGATTTGCGCCGGTCAGAATGCCGATCTTGGCGTTCTGCTGGTTGACGGCGATATCGGTGTTCGGTTCGACAGCCGTTACACCGTCGCTGAACGGCTCCGGCTGAACCACCATCGGCGTTTCCGTCACACGAACCGTCAGGCTGCCATGGCTGATCGCCACTTTGGAGATACGCACCTTCTCGCCGATGACGACGGTTCCTGTCCGCTCATCAACCACCACACGCGCCACTTCGTCGGTCGTGATCGGCAGACCTTCAAGTTCTGCAAGAAAGCGCGCGGCAGGCACGTTTTTCGGACGCGACAGGCGGATCGTCTTGGCATCGCGCGCAATGGCGACACCGCGACCGTAACGGCGCTTGGCAAAGACGTTGATCGTATCGGCAGCGCGCACGGCAGTGGTGAAATCGGGATCGCGCAGCTCGACGATCATTTCGGTTTCCTTGCCGAAATTGCCCGCCACTTCGCGCTCGACCAGCGCACCATTGGGGATACGACCGGAAGTCGGCACACCCTGCGTCACGCTTGCGGCTTCACCTTCCGCCGCAAAGCCGGACACGATCATGTTGCCCTGTGCAACGGCATAAATCTGGTTGTCGGCACCCATGAGCTGGGTCATGACCAGTGTGCCTCCCTGCAGCGACGTCGCATCGCCGAGCGACGACACAGTCACATCGATGCGCGAACCGGCACCGGCAAAGGCGGGCAGGTTCGCTGTCACGATGACCGCAGCGGTGTTTTTAGAGCGGGTGGAGTTGCGCGGAGCGCTGATGCCGAGATTGTCCAGCATGGCGCGCATGGACTGTTCGGTGAACGGAGAATTGCGCAGGCTGTCACCGGTGCCCTTGAGGCCGATGACAAGACCATAGCCCACAAGCTGGTTTTCACGCACGCCCTGAATGGTGGCGATATCCTTCAGGCGCGCAACCGCGCTGCCCCGACCAAGTTCGGCATAGGCCATTTTCGACGGATCGCCGCCCGAGCCAAGCCAATCGGCATCAGCATCCACTGCTGAACCGAATTCCCGCGCATTCTTCGACGACTCATCCGCAAATCCTGCAACAGGCTGGAAAACGAGCGCCAGGACGGCGAACAACGTGGCGATCTGGGCGGCGCAAGTTTTTCTCACTGCATCCCCACCTGAATACGACCATTGGCCAGCACCGTGCCGGACACGATGATGCCGCTGTCGACGTTACGAACCTTGATGAAATCGCCAGCCGCACCGGATTCGAGCGGCGTCCCCATGGCGGTTATGGTCAGCGTGCCAGCGGTAAAGACCAGCGGTGCTGGAACGCCGCGTGTAACCAGAGACGGCTCGCCCAATGCGGAAACGAGGATCGGCTTGCCAGGCAGCAGCGTCTTGCGCGCTACCTTGCCTGCCGCCTGATCCGCCGACAGAACATATTGGTTCGCCGCTGGCGCGTTGATAAAGAACTGTTTTTCCAGCAACGCCGTATCGCTCACGATCTGGCCGGGATAGACGGTAGCCGAAGGCACGACAAAAGCGATGCGGTCCGCAGCACCGGCGCCAGCCATTGCGGCAAGCAGGAAGCCACCGGCAAGAACCGGAGCATTTCCAGCAAAAGTGCGAAGCGGTTTTGCGCAGGATAATGCGCAAAAGAAAACAGCTCCTGTCTTTTGAAAGATCGCCTTCACACAGCCCATCACCATCACCGTCAGCGCAAGTTCTTCGACACGGTTGCCGCCATTTCGTCGGCAGCCTGAATAACCTTGGAATTCATTTCATAGGCACGCTGCGCCGTGATGAGATCGGTGATTTCCTTCACCGGATCGACATTCGACGCTTCGAGATAGCCCTGCTTGATCGAGCCGTAGCCCGGATCGCCCGGAACACCGACCAGCGGGCCACCGGATGCTTCCGTCTCGCGGTAGAGATTGCCGCCGAGCGGCTCCAGACCCGCTTCATTGGTGAAGTTGGCGAGGGTCAACTGGCCGAGATCGACCTGATTGACCTGATCCTGCAGCTTGGCGAAAACCTGTCCGGTATCGGTGACCGTCACTTCAACGGCGTCAGGCGGAATGGTGATCGCCGGTTCGACCGGATTGCCGTCGAGTGTCACAAGCTGGCCATCGGCATTCTTGTTGAACGCGCCAGCGCGCGCATAAAGCGTCTCGCCGGTCGGACTCTGAATCTGAAACCAGCCCTTGCCGGTCAAAGCCAGATCGAATGGATTGCCGGTCTGGTTGAAACTGCCCTGCATATGGAGATTGCGCACCGCTGCCGTCTGCACGCCAAGGCCAACCAGAGCGCCTTCCGGCACGATGGACTGGTTAGCCTGATTGGGCACGCCTGCCGTACGCTCGGACTGATAAAGAAGATCGGAAAATTCCGCACGCGCGCGCTTGAAGCCCGTTGTGTTGATATTGGCGATGTTGTTGGCAATCACTTCCAGATTGAGCTGCTGGGCGTTCATGCCGGTGGCGGCGATCGTCAGGGCTTTCATGGCTTATTTATCCTTGGCTACCGCAAATCAGATGGGCATACGGCTGATTTCGAGATAGGCCTGCACGATCTTGTCGCGGATCGCGATGGCCGTCTGAAGCGACTGTTCGGCTTCCATGACGGAACCGACCACATCGCGCACCGGCGCATCGCCCTTGATGCCCTGAATGGATGTCGCTTCAGCCGCCTGCAGCTTCTGGCCGACGGAATCCGTCATCTGCGACAGAACTTCGCCGAATGAGGCACCGGGAGCCGCCGGAACAGCCTGCGGCGCGGAAGCGGAACCCACGCCCTTTTCGGCTACGGTTTCCGAGAGGCGCGACAGGGCATTGCGCGCCGAAATGCTCATGATCGAGTCGTACATTATGTGCTCCTCAAGAGATCGATGGTCATGGAGATCAGCTCACGGGCTTGTTTCACGACCTGCAAATTGGCTTCATAGGAACGATTGGCTTCACGCATGTCCGCCATTTCGACGACCATGTTGACGTTTGGATAGCGGACATAGCCGCGCTCATCCGCTGCGGGATGGCTCGGCTCGTATTGTTCGATAAAGGCCGATGTGTCCTTGCCGACTTCGGCAATGCGAACTTCGGCTGCACCGGTGCCCTGTTCCAGCTCGGTACGGAAGGACACCGTCTTGCGGCGATAGGGATCGGCATCGGCAGTCTTGGCGGTGGACTGCGCATTGGCGATATTCTCGGAAACGATGCGCAGACGCGTCGATTGGGCCGAAAGGCCCGACGCTGCGATCTTCAATGTGCTTTGCAAGGCATCGGAAGACATAATTACCCCTTCGCGACCGAAAGCATCATGCGATGAAACGCTTTGACGATGCTTGTGTTGAGCGAATATTCGCGGGCGATTTCACCAGCCTTCATCATTTCCTGTTCGACATCGACCGTATTGCCGGAATGGGTCTGCTCGGTGATGTCATCCGGGCGCAGGCGCGCACCGGAGATCCCGTCCGCCTCGGCTTCCAGATGCAGGGGGCTGGTGGCAGCCATGGTGAGCTGCGTCTTGTCCAGCACATCCGCGAAGGGCTGCACGTCCCGCGCCCGGAAATCCGGCGTGTTCGCGTTGGCAACATTGCCCGCAACGGTGGCCTGTCTCACCGACAACCACTGCGCCTGCCTTGCAGCCAGATCGAAAAGATGAATGGAGCTCATGGAGTTTCCCGCCTTTACAGTTGGTTAACTTAAAGGCCGGAACTTGCGTCAAGCTTGCGGGGAATAGGGGAATAGGGGAATAGGGGAATAGGGGAATAGGGGAATAGGAAAAGATCAAACCATAAGCTTCAGGAGTGCAAGCGGAAAATGAGTTTGGAAAGGGCAAGCGGATCAGATAAAATCTCGACCTGATTTACTCCCTTACTCCCTTACTCCCTTACTCCCTTACTCCCTTACTCCCTTACTCCCTTACCTCCGCATCTCAATCACATCGCCCGACGATGTCGTAAGCTGCCAGGTGCCAGCACCGCGACCGATCGAAACAAGGTGACTGCCATCCGGCAGCAGCGAGCCTTTTTCGACAAACCAGTAGCCCGACGTATCCTCGATCATTGCCATGCCGCCGACGACTTCGCGCAGTGCGAAAACCGGCTTCGGAAACGCCTGCCCTTCCCCGCCGCCGTCGCCACCAGTGCCCATGCCGGTTCCCGGAAGCCCCTTGCCGTTCGACATGACGGAACCCGTCATCGTGTTGTCCACGTCAGCATTCGGCGCGACCTGTTCGGACGGGCGGAAGGACGGGAAACGGCGCACGGTTTTCTGTTCCGAGCGGTCCAGCGGATCGATGATCTTGCGTTCGGCCTTCTCGGGCGAGCCCAGATCGACGCGCTGAAGATAGGTGACGAAAGGCAGCATAGCACTTCCGGCAGCGAGCGTGATGGCCGCGATCTTCAGGTAGCGATCCACCTTGCTTTGCGGCTTCTTCATGCCTTCCTGTCGCGCAGCGGCCTCGACCTCCGCCGCCAGGTCTGCAAGGAGTTTCTCTTCCTTTGTCTTGCGAAAGCCCGTCATCATGCGTGTTGCGCCTGTCTGTCGCCGCGCAATGCCGCGGCAAGGTCGTTATAGGGATCGTCCGATAGGCCGGTTTCCGGCGATTGCTGCAAGGCGTCGTAAATGCGCGGCACGAGATCGACCGCCTGATCCAGAAGCCCGTCATGGCCTTTCTGGTACGCCCCGATGGCCCGCAGGTCGCGCGTTTCCTCGAAACGGGCAACCATGCCCCGCAATTGGCTGACCAGCTTGCGTTGTTCCGGCGTCCAGTTGTGTTTCGCAAGGCGCGAAACCGAGCCGGGAATATCGACCGCCGGAAAGCGCCCCTGTGCTGCAATCGCGCGGTCGAGCACGATGTGGCCGTCCAGCGTGCCGCGGATCGTGTCGGAAACCGGATCATTGTGATCGTCGCCATCCACCAGCACCGAATAAATGCCGGTGATGCTGCCGCCTGCTTCCGTAATACCGGGTCCGGCACGCTCCAATAGGCGCGGCAACTGGCTGAAGACGCTTGGCGGATAGCCGCGCGAAACCGGCGGCTCCTCGGCGGCAATCCCCACTTCGCGCGCGGCATGGGCAAAGCGCGTGACGGAATCGACGATCAGCAGGACATTCTGGCCGAGATCACGGAAATATTCGGCAATGGCCGTTGCGGTATTGGGTGCGAGGCGGCGCATCATCGGGCTTTCATCGCCCGTTGCAACCACGGTTATGGTCTTGTCGAGATGCCCCGCCATGGTCTCTTCCAGCATCTCGCGCACTTCGCGTCCGCGCTCGCCAGTCAAAGCCAGCACCACCGTGTCGAAATCTGCCGCGCGTGTCATCATGGCAAGAAGGGTCGATTTACCGACGCCCGATCCTGCAAAGATGCCGATACGCTGGCCAAAGCAAAGCGGCGTGAAAATATCGATGATATTGACGCCTGTACGCAAGCCACGATCCACCCGCCCGCGGCGCAAGGCAGCCGGTGCAAGGCTCTCGGATGCCATTGGCCGGGTGCCGGGCTGCAATGCGCCCTTTCCGTCAACTGCCTGCCCAAGCGCATTGATGACACGCCCGCGCCATTCCGGTGCCGGGCGAATACGCAGCGGCCCTTCCTCGAAAACCGCAGCGCCAAGCGAGGGAATGATGCGGTCATCGAAGGGCTTCACCAGCACCTGCGTGTCAGCCACCCGGATGATTTCGGCAAGGCTCTGGCCGCCTTGCGCGTGGATCGCCACTGCATCGCCCAAACGCGCATCGCGCGAAAGCCCGCGCACGGCAATCGCCGAACGCGACACGTCGCTCACCGTTCCGCCGATACCGGTCAACGGCTTTGGCGCCACCGATTGCTGACGGGCAAAAGCGGCCAGACGGGAGAGCGGCAGATCAGGCGTCATCCGTTTCTGGAGCCCAGGGTCTTGATGGCTTCAGAGACGGTGCTTTCCTGCTGCGACAAGAGATTGTTGACCTGCTCGAAGGCGCGGCTCACACTGATGAGGCGGGTCATCTCCGTCATGGCATCAACATTCGATCCCTCGATCATGCCCTGTACGACGCCAACGCTGTTGTCGTCAGCCACCGGCTGCGCAGGCTTGTTCGGGATAACGCCGGATGTGCCTGCATAGGTCAGGTCCGCATCCGCCGGAATGGTGTAAAGACCGATGGCGCCAATCTGCGCGCCGTTCTGATAGATCGCGCCATCGCTCGAAATCTTCGGCGCGCCGCCACCTGGATTGAGCACGATGGGCGCACCGCCGACATCGAGAACCGGATGGCCCGTGATGGAAACGAGATCACCTGTCGGCAGCATGTTCATGCGCCCGTCGCGGGTGTAAATCTGTCCCTGCGGCGTCGAGACCGACATCCAGACATCGCCCTTGACAGCAACATCCAGCGGATTGTCGGTCTTGATCATAGGGCCTGCTTCGGTACGGATGAAGCTCTTGCCCGCTGTGGCAAAACTCACATCGTCGCTGGCCTTGTTTGAAACGATGGTATCGAACTTGGTGCCTTCTCCACGGAAGCCGACGGTTGAGACATTGGCGACGTTATGAGCGATGGCATCCATCCGCCGTTCCAGCGTGATGAGCGACGAAAGCCCGACATAGATCGAATTGCTTTGCATTGCCTAACGCCCGCCCGGCTTGAAATTCTGCAAGGTGCTGAGAATATCCATCGAGATGCCGACGGACGAGGTTCCGCCCAGAAGCAGGGACGCAATTGACGCCGGGCTGCTCGCCGTTGGATTGTTCATCTCATACATGGCGGTAAAGCGCGAAATGAGCTTCGACACGTAATCGGGATCAGACATCTTGGTGAAGTCGATCTTGTCCTCGATCATCTTCGCCTGCTTGTCGATATCGGCATTGGATATACTGGATGGCCAGCCGAAGGTCGTCTGGATCATCGACACCAGCGCCTTGTCGCCAAGGATTTCGTAGGCATTGGTGATAGTCGGCGCCTTGCGCGCAAAATAAAGCGCCAGCCGCACACCTTCATTCTGGCTTCCGGCTTCCGTTTCCAGCGTCTGACGAAGATATTTGTCCACGACGCCTTGTTGGGCCGCCGTGCTCTCGGTCGCCTCCGCGCCCTTGCCAGCGAAATCGAAGACGGTCGCAAATTCCTTGTAGCGCTTGTCGGTCAGCTTGTTCGCCATGGCATCGTCGCTTGTGATGCCTTCGGTCAAAATCTTGCGGACAAACGCCTTGGCGAAGGCCATGTCTTCCAGGCCAAACGCCTTCATTGCGTAATTATAAAGGCGGCTATCGGCCATGAAATCATCGATGGATTTCACCTTGCCGATATTCTCCTTGTAGTAGGCGGTTTCCCGCTCCACCAATGGTTCCTTCGAAACACGCTGCAACGACCGCGTCATATCCGCCGCGATCAGGCGATAACTCGTCATCGTATCGACCATGCGCATGACCCCCTTCCGGTATTTCGATCCTTTATGAAAGACCAAGCTTGTCCGAAGCTGATTTTATTTGCGCGCTACAGACAAGGTTCGCGCAAGCCGCGGCACTTAGGTTCCAGACAAACAGAATGTACGCGGGAGTCTCGAGCATTGGGCATTATAGTCGGTCTTGTCATCACACTGGGCTGTATGCTGGGCGGCTTTATCGCCATGGGCGGACATGTCAGCGTGCTCATCCAGCCCTGGGAATTCGTCATCATTCTGGGTGCCGCACTCGGGACCTTCTTCATCGCCAACCCTTTCTCGCTCGTGAAAGACACCGGCCGCGCCTGCATGGAAGCATTCAGCAACGCGGTTCCCAAGCAGCGTGACTATCTCGATGTTCTGGGCGTGCTCTACAGCCTGATGCGCGAGCTGCGCGCCAAATCGCGCAACGAAGTGGAAGTGCACATCGACAATCCGAAGGAATCGTCGATCTTTCAGGCCTATCCGAGCGTATTGAAGAAAGAGGACCTCACCAATTTCATCTGCGATTATTGCCGTCTCATCATCGTCGGCAATGTGCGCTCGCACGAAATCGAGGCGCTGATGGATGAGGAAATCCACACCATCGCCCGCGACAAGCTCAAGCCCTACCACGCAATGGTCAGCATTTCCGAAGCCCTGCCCGCACTCGGCATCGTTGCCGCCGTGCTGGGCGTCATCAAGGCCATGGGCGCACTCGACCAGTCGCCGGAAGTGTTGGGCCACCTGATCGGCGCCGCCCTTGTCGGCACCTTTGCCGGTATCTTCTTCTCTTATGGCGTTGTCGGCCCGATCGCAGCCAAGATCAAATCGACCCGCGAAAAGAACAATCGCCTCTACATCGTCGTGAAGCAGACGCTCCTCGCCTATATGAACGGTTCCCTGCCGCAGATCGCCGTGGAATATGGCCGCAAGACCATCTCGGCCTATGATCGCCCGACCATCGATGTGGTCGAGCAGGAAACCATGGCGAGCGCGCCGACCCAGCAGGCAGCGTAAGATGACCACCCCCGAAACTGCCACATTGGGGCAAAACCGCAAAAATGATGTTCTGGCCGAGAACCTGCTGCGGGCAGCGGGCCTTTCAGGCGACGACCTGAAATCGCTTGCCCATGTGTTCAAGGATGCCTCGACCCATTTCTGTGACCGGCTGAAACATGGCTGCGCTGCCGCATTCGACGTTGAAGCAGGTCAGGTGGAAAGCACCGACGATGCTGCCTTTGCCGACATTCTCGACAAGGCCGCGATCATCGCACCTCTGAAGGCTGAGCGTTGGGGCAGCACACTTTATCTCACCGCCGATGCGACGCTCGTTTTTTCCGTGATCGAAGCCATGTATGGCGCCCAAGGTAATATGGGCAATGTCGGCTCTGTCGATGAGGACCGTCCTTTCGGCATGCTGGAACAAAAGATTTCCGCCCTTCTTGCCGGTCATCTCGCCAGTTCGCTCGATCAGGTCTTTGCCGGAAGCGGACAGGCGAGCAGGCAGGCGCTTTTTGCCGCCGGTGAATGCACCGACACAGCCGAATTCGACCGTGGGAATTTCGAGCGCTCGCGCCTTTTCGCCTGCCGCATCGATGTTACGGCCGCGGGCAAAACCGGGCAGGTTCATCTGCTGCTGCCGCGCAGCACGCACAAGCCGATGCAGGATGCCGTGGCAGCCTTTTTGCGCCGTCCGATGAACCAGACCGATCCGAGCTGGGCGAAGAAGATGCGGCAGGAAGTCAGCCGTGCGCGCATCGAACTCGAAGCTTTCATCCAGCAGGGATCGATGACGCTGGACGCGTTGTCGATGCTCGAAATCGGTCAGGTTCTGAAATTGCCCGCCGATGCCATGGAACAGGTACGCCTGCGCGCCGGCGATCAGCAGCTTTTCAAGTGCACGCTTGGCAAATCGGGCATTCATTTCACAGTCAAGGTCGGCGACCCGGTCAATCAGGAAGAGGATTTCATCGATGAGCTTGTTGCTGGCTAACGTGCTTTCCACATTGATGGCTCTTGCCTCGCTTGCCGCGCTCATCGTGGTTGGCCGCAAGGCCAACGAGACGATCAAGCTTGGCAAGGTGCTGGCGCTGCGCGTTGCAGCCGCCTCCAACGGTTTGGAGCGCGCCGTCAAGGCAATCCAGAGCGAACGCACCGAGCTTGGCACTGCTTTGGCGGACGAAAACAACAAGCTTGAAGCCCGTCTTGCCGAAACGCAGCGCGTGCGCCGCGAAATGGAAGAGGCCATCGAAGAACTGAACAGGCTGCGCAAGGCGCTGACCCGCGATATCCGCCATGCGCGCAACGTCGCCGACAGCACGCCACGAGTACAAGAAAAAATCGCGACCGCCACCGAACAATCGCTCCCGAAGGAAAAGAACGCGCTGCCGGTTTTCGTGCGTCGCGCGGTTCGTAAAGCTACCGTCGAACTTGCGGGGCAGGCATGAGCGCTGACAACAAGGACAAGAACATGCAGCAGGAACTGGACGAAGCCATTGAGGAACTGCGCGAAGAAAAGCCGCGCAACACGCAGAAGGGTCCATCCAAGCCAAATCTCGAACTCATCATGGGCATTCCCGTGGATGTTCAGGTTGTTCTTGGCGGCACGACCATGCCGGTTGCCAATCTGATGAAGCTCGGTCGCGGTGCCGTTATCACCCTCGACAAGCAGATCGGTGATCCGGTCGATATCGTGGTCAATGGCCGCGTCATCGCCCGTGGCGAAGTTATCGTCCTTGAAGACGATTCCTCGCGTTTCGGTGTCAGCCTCACCGAAATCATCGGCAAGTAACGGACGTGACCATGGCCGACCATGAACAGCAAGCCCTCGCGGAAGATATTGAAGGTAGCGCTACCGGCCTCGTCGATACGCTGACCGGCCCGCAAAAGGCTGCGGCGATCCTCGTTGCAATCGGACGGCCTGCCGCTGCCCGTCTTCTGAAGCATTTCAATGCCGAGGACCTGCGCAAGCTTGCCGGTCATGCCCGCACGCTGGAACCGATTTCACCGCTTGATTTCGAACAGCTCGTCAAGCAGTTCGAGGATTCCTTTGCCGAAGGCGCGCCGGTTTCAGAAGCCGCCCAGCGCTTTGAAGGCCTGTTGCGCGAAGCACTGCCGCAGGAAGAAGTCGATGCGGTTCTCGAAGACCGCGTGCAGCCACAGCTCGTTCAGGAATCGGTCTGGGTGCAGCTTGGACGCCTGCCAGTAGAAAGCCTGCAAGCATATCTGACGGATCAGCATCCGCAGATCATCGCCTATATCGTGTCGAAGCTGCCTTCCGACCTTGCAGCCCGGCTGTTCGTCGTCCTGCCGCCGCAACTGCGCAATGCCGTCGTGCAGCGCTCACTCCATATTGGCAACGTGGCGCCAGCGGCTGCGGAACTTCTCGAAGACGTGCTGCGGCGCGATCTTCTTGGCCGCAGCGATTCCGGACCGGTCAAGGCTCATCACGGCCAGATCGCCAACATCTTCAACCAGCTCGACAGAAGCGAGATGGAAGAACTGATGGCGAGCCTCGAAGACCTCAACCGTGACGATCTCAACCGCATCAAGGCCAAGCTCTTCACCTTTGAAGACATCGAGCGCCTGTCGCAGCGCGCGCGCCTGCTGCTCTTCGATGAAGTGCAGACGGAACAGATCGCCACCGCGTTGCGCGGAGCCGATGCAAGACTTCAGGAACTTGTTCTCTCGTCGCTCTCGACCCGTGGCCGCCGCATGGTGGAAACCGAGCTTGGCGCCGAGCAGGGCAACATAACCGCGCAGAACATTGCCGATGCGCGCCGCACGATAGCCCGTATCGCCATCGATCTTTCCGAACGCGGCATCATCACCCTCGACGCTGGCGAAGCTTCGTCCTGATTGCGGTGACCCATGGCAGATGATGCTGACAAGGAAAGCAAAACAGAAGAAGCCACCGAGCAGAAGATCCGCGACGCCTTGGAAAAGGGCAATATGCCCTTCTCCCGCGAAACGCCGATCCTCGCCGGTATTGCTTCCTTTCTGATTATCGCAGTCTTTGTCGCTGGACCTGCCACCACGAAGCTGGCTGTCTTCCTGCGCGAGCTGATCGACCGTCCCGAAGACTGGCTCCTCAACAGCGCGGAAGATGCAAGCCGCCTGTTTGGCGTGCTGGCGCTGGCAGTCGGTGCAGCCTTGGTGCCGGTGTTCATCATCATCCCGCTTGCCGGTATTGCAGCCTCCGCATTCCAGAATGCGCCGCGTTTCGTTGGCGAACGCATCCGCCCGCAGGCGTCCCGCATATCTCCGCTCAAGGGCTGGCAGCGGATTTTCGGGCGCGCCGGTCAGGTCGAGTTTCTCAAATCTCTCGCCAAATTTCTGGCTGCGAGCGTCATCGTGTTTATTGTTTTCTTCAACGGCAACAGTCTTTTCACCGACGCGGTCGCTTCCGATCCAAGTGCCTTGCCGGAATTTCTGCGTGAGAACATGGTGCGCCTGCTCGTCGCCAATGTTCTGGCCATTACCGCAATTGCGGCTTTCGATCTTGCATGGTCGCGCATTCACTGGCGGCAGGAACTGCGCATGACGCGACAGGAAGTGAAAGACGAACTGAAGCAGTCGGAAGGCGACCCGCTGGTCAAATCGCGTTTGCGTTCGCTTGGCCGCGACCGTGCGCGCCGCCGCATGATCAACACCGTTCCGACGGCAACGCTGATCGTCGCAAATCCGACTCATTTTTCCGTAGCACTGCGTTACAAGCCCGATCAGGATGCCGCTCCGATTGTCGTCGCAAAAGGACAGGATCTCATAGCATTGAAGATCAGAGAAATAGCAGCACAGCACTCCATCCCGATCTTCGAGGACGTTCCGCTGGCGCGCGCGCTCTATAAACAGGTCAATGTCGACCAGATGATCGCGCCGGAATTCTACAAGGCGGTGGCCGAGCTTATCCGGGTCATCAATACGCGGCATGCGATACATTGATGGATGGCCATGATATTTATATATTTCAGAACAGTGACAGCCTGTTCCCCCAGATCGGCGGTGAGACCATGAAGAGCCTGCAATTCTCGAACGAACGCGAGGCGATCATTGCCCGGAACCTGTGCGAGGTCGCAACCGATCTTCGTCTGGTCGATCCAGCGGATTACATTGCCTTCATACGCTGCGAGCTTTTCGCCAATATTGCCGATATCGTCAGTTCGGCGACTGAGCTTTATTTCTTCCCCGGCACGCTGGAACTCGGCCATGGCGGCGAATATCTCTGCGACTGGCAGTCAGCACCCGCCATCGTGCTCGACATGGAGTTTCGCAATCAGGGCGTCTATGCCTATTTCCGCCTGACGCTGACCGACAAGACTGCCGGTGTGGAGCTGAACCATATCGCGTTTGAGGACGCGGACGAAGATCCTGCGAAGAATACGGCGAGGCTCGCCAATGCTTTCGACGCCGCACGCCTGCCGCTTCGAAAGCGGGCTTGAACAAAAACACCGGATGCATGAAGCACCCGGTGTTGCTTTCATCTCATATCGCTGTCGCAACTACACCAGATGGTGAACCTCCGGCATTTCGATAATGCCGAGCGACAGCGCCGTTGCCACCGCCGAAGTACGGTTGGAACAATTGAGCTTGATCTTCGCGTTCTGGAGATAGGTCACGACGGTCCAGCGCGCGATGCTAAGAATTTCCGCGATCTCTCCATCCGTCTTGCCACTTGCAGCCCAGCGCAGGCAATCAACCTCACGCGGGGTCAGAAGGCTTGCAACCGTCGCGACATCCTTGCAGCCACACAAGGCCGAATGAATGATCCCCGACAGGCTCAGCAGTCGCGGGCGAAGCTTGGCCACAAACTGTTCGCGATCCTCATCGGGGCTGATCTCGAAGCTGAACAGGGAACAGCCGACCGCACCTTTCTGGCTGCGGGCAGAAACCGCAATGAAAATATTGCCAAGCCCGTGCTTCTCCGCATCCTGCAGCAGTTCAGCAATAGACGGGCACTGATTGGCATCTTCCTGAAGATCACGCACGATGCCGCTCGCATCGTTTTGAAAATAAGGCGCGTCTTCCTGAAAGATCGGATCGATAACAAAATAGTTCCTGGCGGAATAACGCGCAGCCCAGTTGGTGGGTACTGTCATCACAACCGTAAGATCGGAGGAGTTGGTCTTTGCACAATCGCCCATACGTCCCCGATAGGTGTGCAGGATATGACGGCAGCCGATTTCGTCGCGAATTCGCGTCAAGAGAGCCAGCGTATCGCTTTGGAAGGCCGTTCCAAAGAAGGTCTTTTTGAAATTCGGAAAATGAATGAGATCGAGTGTCATTTCTATAATATCCTTGGTACTCAAGCTCAATCGCTACCGGTTACTGTATTTGAAATATCAGCGAATCGCAGCCAAAGAGCTTTTCAATCATTTATAAGTGACATAAAAAATGGGGTCTCTGACAACCCGCAACTAATAGAGTGCAAACCATTACACACAAGAACAGTGCGTAAATTAAGACCCTCACGCGAAATTTATAGGCTGAGTGAAAAATAAACCTATCTGAAGCGATTTTTAAAAATCAGCTGTTCTCTTTTTGAACACTTCGCTGATCCCGACCGTAAGCACGGTAGAAAAACTCGATCGCCAGTTCGACATTCTTACGAATCGTTTCCGCTGACGGCGGCTCGGGCAATACGCCGAACAAGCGGGGCCTATAGAGGCCTGAAAGAAACAGGTCGGAAAGCTGATAGGCCATCTTTTCAGGATCGAAAGGCTCCAGTTCCCCCCTCTCGATCATATCCTTGAGATATTCAGCCATCAGGACGAGACTGCGCTTCGGGCCACGCTCATAGAAACGTGCCGCAAGTTCCGGCTTGCGCTCGCTGACGCCCAGAACGATACGCTGCGCGCGCACTGCCGTCGGCGACGTTATCAGCGTCACCAGCGCCACGCCAAAATCGGTCAATTGCTGGCGTGAGTTGAAACCCTTGTCGAGTTTGTCGATCAGTTCACGAAACATTGTATCGCGATAATGCTCGCATAATGCGACGAACAGATCTTCCTTGCTGTTGAAGTAAACGTAGATCGTTCCCTTCGACACGCCAGCCTCGCGCGTGATGTCGTTCATGCTGGCTGCATCGAAACCCATGCGCAGGAACACATCCTGAGCGCCTTCAAGGATTTGGCGGCGTTTCGCGGGGTCCTGACCAGCCCCGAGCCGTGTGCGACCGCATTCCGTATCGGAGCAGGACGATTTTCTATCACCGGGTCGGCCGACACCTTTTTCATCATGCCGGTTCCGGTCATGCATCATCGTATCTGTCGTTCCTTTGGCGTTGCGAGCGGGCTTCATTCTTCGAGACTCTTAACTTTTTTCGAACCAAGCGGTTCGATATGCTCTTGATATGCGCATCTTATTGATCTATGTCAACATCGAACCGAGCGGTTCAATCCTAAGGATGTGCAGAAAGTTTCCCTATGTCCGCCCCGAAGTCCGTTGATAAGGCCGATATTCATCCGTTCCCCAACGCCAAGAACTTCGCCTCGGCAACCCAGCCGGCGACGAGTGAGGCGCCTCTGAACGAGAGATCGCAGCCCCATACCGTACCGAACCCGCAGGAAGCCGCGCCCAAGGAAACCGGTGAAACCGCCAAGGGCGGCAAGAAGAAGGGCTTCGGCAAACGTGTCCTGCTTCCCGGCATTCTGGTGGTCGCTGTCGCTGGCGGCCTCTGGTACGCCTATGACTGGTGGACGGTCGGGCGTTTCATGGTTTCGACCGACGACGCTTATGTGCAGGGCGACATCGCGTCCATCGCACCCAAAGTTACCGGCTATGTCGAAAACATCCCGGTGGTTGCCAACCAGAAGGTCAAGGCTGGAGATGTGATCTTCCAGCTCGATGCAGGCGATTACCAGATCGCGCTCGATGAAGCCGAAGCCAAGCTCGCGACACAGAAGCAGACCCTCATCCGCATCAAGGCTGAGACGGATGCCGCGCAGGCCGTGCTCCAGCAGGCCAACGCAGACAAGCAGGCCGCAACCGCTGTCCTGACCAACGCGCAGAACACGATTGCGCGTGTACAGAAGCTGCATGAAACGCGTTTTGTCGCGCAGGCCGATCTCGATACCGCCCAGTCCTCTCTGGATCAGGCACGCGCCAAGGTCGCTGGTGGCGATGCGCAGATCGCTTCTGCCAAGGCCAATATCGAAGTGCTCAACGCTCAATATAGCGAAGCCGAAAGCACAATGAAATCGCTGGAACTAGCCCGCGATAAAGCCGCACGCGATCTTTCCTTCACGACGCTGCGCGCGCCGTTTGACGGTGTCATCGGCAATCTTGCAGGCAAGAAGGGCGATCTCGTTTCGCCCGGCCAGAAGATCGCGGCCCTTGTTCCGGTCAATGAGCTTTATATCGATGCGAACTTCAAGGAAACGCAGCTCGCAAAGATCAAAACCGGTGAAACCGCGCATATCTATGTCGACGCTATCGATGGCACGAAGTTCGACGGCAAGGTCGCGTCCATCGCGCCTGCCTCGGGCGCGGTGTTCTCGCTTCTGCCGCCTGAAAATGCGACCGGCAACTTCACCAAGATCGTACAGCGCGTTCCTGTTCGCATCATGATTCCGAAGGAAGCGCTGGAATCCGGCAAGATTCGCGCGGGCCTGAGTGTCGTGGTCGATATCGATACGCGCACTGCGCCTGACGAAAAGGCCAACTGATCGAACCTGCGGGTTGACTTGAAATAACAGATGGCGGCGCGGCGAAACGGGTTTCGCGCCGCCTTTCTCTTCCATTCCGGAGTGCGCCGTCATGGCCGCAGACACGACAATGGGGCCAATGGCCCCCGCAGATGACCGCATAGACCCGAAGAAGGCCATCGGCTTTCTGGCCATGGTGTTCGGCATGTTCATGGCGATCCTGGATATCCAGATCGTCTCGGCATCGCTGGCCGAAATCCAGGCGGGTCTCAGCGCCAGTTCTGACGAAATCTCGTGGGTGCAGACATCCTATCTGATCGCGGAAGTCATCATGATTCCGCTCTCGGGCTTCCTGGGGCGCCTGTTGTCGACGCGCGTGCTCTTCACTTTCTCTGCGGCGGGCTTCACCCTTGCCAGCATGCTCTGTGCGACCGCGACGAACATCGAGCAGATGATCGTCTACCGCGCCATTCAGGGCTTCATCGGCGGCGGCATGATCCCGAGCGTGTTTGCAGCGGCCTTCACCATCTTCCCGCCTTCCAAGCGTTCGATCGTCTCGCCGATGATTGGCCTTGTGGCAACGCTTGCCCCAACAATCGGCCCGACGGTCGGTGGCTATCTCAGCCACGCCTTCTCATGGCACTGGCTGTTTCTGGTCAATGTCGGCCCCGGCATCCTCGTCACCATCGCCGCATGGAACCTGATCGACTTCGACGAAGGTGACAGCTCGCTCCTGAGCAAGTTCGACTGGTGGGGCCTCGTCGGCATGGCGGCATTCCTCGGCTCGATGGAATATGTTCTGGAAGAAGGCCCGCGTAACGACTGGCTGCAGGATGATGCGATCTTCTTCCTCTCCATCGTTATGACTGTCGGCGGCATCGTCTTTTTCTACCGCGCGTTCAAGGCGGAACAGCCCATCGTGGATTTGCGTGCCTTCAAGAACGTCAACTTTGCCTTCGGCTCGCTGTTTTCCTTCGTGATGGGCGTCGGCCTTTACGGCCTCACCTATCTTTATCCGCTCTATCTGAGCAGCGTTCGCGGCTATGATGCCCTGATGATCGGCGAGGCGCTTTTCGTCAGCGGTCTTGCCATGTTCTTCACCGCGCCGGTGGCGGGTTTCCTATCCAACAGGATGGACCCGCGCCTCATGATGATGATCGGCTTCCTCGGCTTTGCGGCAGGCACATGGATGGTGACTGGCCTTACCGCAGACTGGGATTTCTACGAACTGCTGCTGCCGCAAATTCTGCGTGGCTGTTCGCTGATGCTTTGTATGGTGCCGATCAACAATCTGGCGCTCGGCACGCTGCCACCAGCCTTGCTGAAAAACGCATCCGGCCTGTTCAACCTGACCCGTAATCTGGGCGGTGCTGTCGGCCTTGCCGTCATCAACACGATCCTGACCCGCCGTGGCGACATGCATTACGAGCGCCTGGCCGAGCATGTCCGCTGGGGCAATGCTGAAGCGGAAAACATGGTCGCCAATCTGACGGCCAAGTACAATGCCGCCGGTATGGACGGCGCAACAATCGCCATCGCCAAGCTTTCCGGCATGGTGCGCCAGCAAGCCACCCTGCTCTCCTTCATCGACGTGTTCTTCATCCTCACGATGATGTTCTGTTCGCTTGCTGTCTGCGCCATCATGCTGCGCAAGCCAAAACAGGTTGCCGGGGGCGGTGGGGGGCACTAAGCCCTCCGCCTTCCAACTTCATACGAAACCCGTGAAGGTTCACTCATCTTTCGGAAATTTTCGTTTATCCTCAATATCCGGCATTGATGCCGCGCTGGGACAAACCCTTGTCGCGCAGGGAAAAGCCTCCCGCAGAATTATGACAGTGACGAATTTGCTGTCACATTTCCTGTCATAAAAATGCTGTTCCCGCAAACGGATGAATTGCTAAGTCCCTGAAAACGTGTTTCACTTTCCACCGCTGACAGTTTGTGACAAGCCACAAACTGTCATCCAACCGTCATGTAGGGCGGGTATCGGGAATGCGCGAGCACCGGAATCGACCGGGGGCGTTCGCCGGACCTTAAACAGGGGAGTCAAACAATGCTTGCTTACACAGCGCGTCTGCTGTCGCTTTCGACGGCAATCGCCGTTGCCGGGGTTTCCATCGCCGCTGCCGAACCGTCAGCCGAACTGATCGCCGCAGCCAAGGCAGAAGGCGAACTGACCACCATCGCACTCCCGCATGACTGGTGCGGCTATGGCGAAATCATCCAGAGCTTCAAGGACAAGTATGGCCTCAAGGTCAACGAACTGAACCCGGACGCCGGTTCGGGCGATGAAGTCGAAGCCATCAAGGCCAACAAGGACAACAAGGGCCCACAGGCTCCTGACGTCATCGACGTCGGCTTTGCGTTCGGCGCTTCGGCCAAGAAAGATGGCCTCATCCAGCCTTACAAGGTCGCGACCTGGGACGAAATTCCGGACAGCGCCAAGGATGCCGAAGGCTACTGGTACGGCGATTATTACGGTGTTCTCGCATTCGAAGTGAACAAGGACATCGTCAAGGACGCCCCTCAGGACTGGGAAGACCTCCTCAAGAGCGACTACGCAAACTCCGTTGCGCTTGCAGGTGACCCGCGCGTTTCCGCACAGGCCATCCTCGGCGTTCATGCCGCCGGTATCGCCCGCGGCGCAGAGCCGGGTGAAGCTGCCGGCAAGAAGGGCCTTGAATTCTACAAGGAACTGAATGCCAACGGCAATTTCGTTCCGGTCATCGGCAAGGCCGCCTCGCTGGCACAGGGCTCGACCCCGATTGTCATCCGCTGGGACTACAACGCGCTCGCCGACCGCGACACGCTCAAGGGCAATCCGGAAGTCGAAACCATCATTCCGAAGTCCGGCGTTATCGCTGGTGTCTATGTTCAGGCAATCAGCGCCTACGCACCGCATCCCAATGCTGCGAAGCTGTGGATGGAACATATCTATTCGGATGAAGGCCAGCTCGGCTATCTGAAGGGCTACTGCCACCCGATCCGCTTCAATGCAATGGCGAAGGCTGGCAAGATCCCGCAGGAACTGCTCGACAAGCTGCCACCGGCAGAAGCCTATGAAAAGGCTATCTTCCCGACCCTGGAACAGATCGAGGCCGCACAGACCACGATCACCAAGGAATGGGACAGTGTCGTGGGCGCAAACGTTCAGTAAGCGCATCTGCCGCATCGAACGGATATCGCGTCGGTTTTCAAGCCCGGCGCGATATCGAAGCGGCTTCGCATCCCGGTGAGAAGAGGTCTTCATTACCGGCAAATGCGTCAGGACAAATCGGCGGCACAGGCTCTTGCGGTTCCTTCAACGGCAATCGCTCAAGTGCAAGTTCCATGATTCCGTTCTGGCAGGCATCCCTCTGAAGAAAGAGCGCATGAGTTCAGTAGCCGAAACAACAGCCCCCACCAGCGGAGCGCGCAAGCGCCAGCTTCCGTTGTCATGGCTTGGCGTGACACCGTTTTTCATCTTCGCCATTTTGTTTCTGATCTGGCCGACGATGTATCTCATCATCGGTGCATTTCAGGACCCGGCCGGAAACTTCACGCTCCAGAACATCCACGACCTGTTCCAGCCGCAAATCATAAGCGCCTACTGGATATCGATCAAGGTCAGCCTCGCATCGGCCATAGGCGGCGCGATTATCGGCTTCTTTCTGGCCTGGGCGGTCGTTCTCGGCAACCTGCCATCCTGGCTGCGTCCGACGGTATTGACCTTTTCCGGCGTGGCGTCGAACTTCGCGGGCGTACCGCTTGCTTTCGCCTTTCTGGCGACTCTCGGACGGACCGGCTTTGTCACGATCCTGCTCAGGGAGTGGTTCGGTTTCAATCTTTATTCGACAGGTTTCAACCTGCTCTCCTTCTTCGGCCTGACGCTGACCTATCTGTTCTTCCAGATACCGCTGATGGTGCTGATCCTGACGCCAGCGCTCGACGGCCTGAAAAAGGAATGGCGGGAAGCCTCATCCATTCTGGGTGCGACCACCGCGCAATATTGGCGCATGGTGGCCTTCCCGATCCTGTGGCCGAGCCTGCTCGGCACGACGCTTCTGCTGTTCGCCAATGCCTTCGGGGCGATTGCAACGGCCTACGCATTGACGGGCTCCTCGCTCAATATCGTGCCGATCCTGCTCTATGCCCAGATCCGCGGCGACGTTCTGCATAACCAGAACCTCGGCTACGCGCTGGCACTTGGCATGATTGTCATTACGGGTGTTTCCAACCTCATCTATATCTGGCTGCGCATTCGCGCCGAGAGGTGGCAACGATGAAAAAGAAAGGCATAAACCTCCAGAAGATCGGGGCCTGGATCGCCTTCCTGATTGGCGCGATCTACTTCCTCGTCCCGCTGATCGGCACGTTCGAATTCTCGCTGCGCATGCGGCGCGGCGAATATTCCTTCGATGCCTATCGGGTCGTGTTCTCCGATCCGAATTTCCAGGCCACCTTCGGCTATTCGATCCTGCTTGGCCTGCTGACCATCGTTTTCGGTGTGCTGCTGGTGGTGCCCACCGCCTATTGGGTGCGCCTGCGCCTGCCGCAATTGCGCCCGGTGATGGAATTCATCACGCTGTTGCCACTGGTCATTCCGGCCATCGTCATCGTGTTCGGTTACCTGCGCATCTATAATTCGTCATCGTGGCTGCCATTCACGGCGTCGACGCGGGCAACAGACGTGCTTTTGATGTTCGGCTATATGACGCTGTCGCTGCCCTATATGTACCGTGCTGTTGATACGGCGATGCGCACCATCGACGTCAATACGCTGACGGAAGCCGCGCAAAGTCTCGGCGCGGGCTGGGGCCGTATCATGTTCAAGGTGATCTTCCCGAACGTGATTTCCGGCGTGATGAGCGGTGCCTTCATCACATTCGCCATCGTCATCGGCGAATTCACGCTGGCCTCGCTTCTGAACCGTCCGGCCTTCGGCCCTTACCTGCAGTTGGTCGGCGCAAACCGCGCCTACGAACCGTCAGCGCTGGCAATCATTTCGTTCGGCATCACGTGGCTCAGCATCATCATGCTGCAGCTCGTCTCGCGCCTCAATAAATTCAAGACAACCGCCGGGTAACATTCATGGCTTTTCTCAATATCAAAAACCTGAAAAAGAGCTTCGGCGCCAATACCGTCGTCCACGATTTCAACCTCGCCGTGGAAAAGGGCGAATTCGTCTCCTTTCTCGGTCCATCGGGCTGCGGAAAGACAACCGTTCTGCGCATGATCGCCGGTTTCGAGATGCCCGACAGTGGCGCCATCGAAATCAATGGCAAGGATGTCGTCGATCTGAAGCCGAACCAGCGCAATATCGGCATGGTGTTTCAGGCCTATGCGCTGTTTCCCAATATGACGGTGGCGCAGAACGTGTCATTCGGCCTGCGCGTTGCCGGAAAGCCGAAAGCGGAAATCGACGCCACCGTAAAGGAGATGCTCGGCCTCATCCGCCTCGACCATCTGGCGGATCGTTATCCCTATCAGATGTCCGGCGGTCAGCAGCAGCGCGTGGCACTGGCCCGCGCGCTTGCCACCAAGCCGCAGGTTCTTCTGCTCGACGAGCCGCTATCGGCGCTGGATGCGAAAATCCGCATATCCTTGCGCGAAGAAATCCGCGCCATCCAGCAGAAGCTTGGCATTACCACCGTCTTCGTCACCCACGATCAGGAGGAAGCGCTGTCGATTTCCGACCGCATCGTGGTCATGCATGAAGGCCGCGCCGACCAGATCGGCTCGCCCTTCGACATCTATAACCGTCCTGCCTCGCGCTTCGTGGCATCCTTCGTCGGCACGCTCAACATGCTGGAAGCCTCAGTCAGCGAACCCGGCAAGAACAGCATCGATCTCGACGGCCGCACGATCACCGTGCAGGAAAAGCTTGACCATCATCCGAAGGGCAAGCCGTTGACGCTGGCCTTGCGCCCGGAAGCTGTCAGCCTCGAAGCTCGCAAGAGCCACGATACCTCGCTGGACGCGACCATCGAGGACGTGCACTTTCTCGGCTCTGTCATCCGCACGCGTGTGGCGCTTGGCAAGAACCGCCTGTCATTCGACACGTTCAACGACCCGACCCAGCCTCCGCCGCAGCGCGGCGACAAGGTGACAGTGCATTTCGCCTCGCATGATCTGCTCGTGCTGGCAGATTAGAGCGCATCCCGAAAAGTGTGAAACGGTTTTCGGAAAAGATGCGCGTAAAAACAAATGATTAGAGCGCCGATCTGATCCAATCAGATCGAAACGAGCTCTAAAATAAAAAAGCCGCCCGATGGGCGGCTTTTTTGTTTGTCACCTGCGCGACGGGCTGATGAGATTTCGGTTCATGACGTGCCGAAAATGGTGGCTTTCGAGAACCGGAGCGCAGCGTATATAAGTGCGTGAACCGGATTGCAGAAAGACGCCATTTGCAGACGGGGCAGGGACCGAAAGATCAGCCCCAGGGGCCGTGGAAATCGCCATCCTTGTCGATACGCTTGAAGCCGTGCGAACCGAAGAAATCGCGCTGGCCCTGAATGAGATTGGCTGTGCCGAGCGCCTGCGTAAAGCTGTCGAAATAGCTGAGCGCTGTGCCGAGCGCTGGCAGAGGCAGGCCAGCGAGCGCCGCCTTGGCGACGATCTGGCGAAGGCCCTTGGAAGCCTTGCTCATGCGTTCGACAAAAGCGGGGGCCAAAAGCAGGTTGCGGCTTTCGCTGTCTTCAAAAGCATGAGCGATATCGTCCAGAAGCTGCGAACGAATGATGCAGCCCGCGCGCCAGATGCGCGCCGTTTCGGCAAGCGGAATATTCCAGCCATGCTCCTGCGAAGCGGCTTCCATCACCGCAAAGCCCTGGGCATAGGCAGCAATCTTGCCAGCAAGCAGACCCTGCTCCAGATCGGCAAGGAATTTTGCCTGATCGGAAATGTCGAGGCTGCGCGAACCCGGCTTATAGGCTTTCGCGGCAAGCTCACGCGTGGCCTTCAGCGAGGAAAGCGAACGGGCGGCAACTGCGGCTTCGATTGCCGTTGCCGGAACGCCAAGCATCTGGGCTTCAATGGCTGCCCAGCGGCCCGTGCCCTTCTGACCAGCTTCGTCGAGAATCACATCGACCATTGCCTTGCCGGTTTCCGGGTCGGTCGCCTTCAGCACCTTGGCGGTGATTTCGATCAGATAGGAGTTGAGCGGGCCTTCGTTCCACTTCTCGAACACATCGCCGATGGCCGGAGCCGAAAGTCCGAGGCCGTCGCGCAGGATGCCGTAGATTTCGGCGATCATCTGCATATCGGCATATTCGATGCCATTGTGGATCGTCTTGACGAAATGACCGGCGCCATCCGGGCCGACCAGTGCACAGCAAGGCTCGTCCTTGTACTTGGCGGCAGCGGCAAGCAGGATCGGCGCGATGCGCTCATAGGCTTCCTCGGTGCCACCGACCATCATCGACGGGCCATGGCGTGCACCTTCCGCACCGCCGGAAACGCCCATGCCAACAAAGGTTGGGTCGTTGGGGCCAAGCGCCTTCAGACGGCGCACCGTATCGCGGTAATCGGAATTACCGGCGTCGATCATGATATCTCCCTTCTCAAGATAAGCCTTGAGACGGGTGGTCTCGGTATCGACGGGAGCGCCTGCCTTGATGAGGAAGATGATGGGGCGCGGCTTGCGGATATTGGCAGCCAGATCCTCGAAAGTGGGGCAAGGGATGATCTTGTCGCGCAGCGGGCCAGCCTTTTCGATAAAGGCTTTGAGCACAGGCTCATCACGGTCATAGACGGCTACCGTGTAGCCTTTCTCGGCTATGTTCAGCGCCAGGTTGGAGCCCATGACGCCAAGGCCGACCATTCCGATATCTGCTTTTTCCATTTTGTGCCCTTCAGAAATGCAACCGACCGGCCGTCGTCTAGACACATGCAGAACATCGAACGCCGACAAGCCGAACCGATAAGAATAGGCTGCAAGCCGGATTTCGGCAGCAGCGCATGTCAATCTGTATCCTATTGTGGGATGATCTAGGGCATATGACGCAAAGTTGATAGACCTCCCATGACGAAAATCACCGGTTTTGCCCGTGCAAGCGCTGCGTTAAATCGGTTAGCTCACGTCAAAAGCCGGTATTTTGCGCTTTTCAGACCCGTTCCAGCTTGCGATGCGGCAGCGGCGGCAATTCGACAATTATCGCGTCATCCGCCTTCACCATACCGCCTGCAAGAACGACGGTCATGATGCCGGACTTGCGAACAAGCTCGCCATCGGGCGTGCGATCCAGCACAGCGTCGAGAAGCCCGGTCTGGAAATTCTCTATCTGTGAGCAAGGGTTGCGCAGGCCCGTTGTTTCCAGAACGACCTCGTCGCCAATGCGGATCAAAGCGCCCTGCGGCAGCCCCAGAAGATCGACGCCGCGCGTGGTGACGTTCTCGCCAAGATCAGCGGGGGCGATATCAAAACCCTTTTCCGCGAGCTCGTCGAAAAGCTCGGCATGAATAAGATGCACCTGCCGCAGATTGGGTTGCGTCGGGTCGGCCCGCACGCGCGAACGGTGCTTCACCGTCACGCCTTGATGCGCGTCGCCTTCGACACCAAGCCCTGTGACGATGCGGATTTCCGGCACGACCTGCTTTGAAAAACGATGCTCGCCATCCCGCGCCACAGCCACGACAAATCCACGTATCACGTCCACCTCCCCTGACAGGATAAACAAACTTCGTTAGCCGCATTACATGGGTTATATAGCACCTGTATGAAGCTGTGGGGCAAGCACGTGAATCGCGACAAGCAGGCAAAGACGGATTTCCGCTGGGGTATTTGGGGCACAGGCACGATAGCCGCCGCCTTTGCTGCCGATATTCAGGCAAGCACTGGAATGTGCGTTACCGCAGTCTGCTCGCGGGCGTCAGAGACCGCCGAAACATTCCGGCGACGTATCGCCGCCGACAAGGCGTTTGGCGATTCCGGTGAATTTCTTTCCGACGCGGATATCGATGCCGTCTATATTGCGACTCCGAGCGCCATGCATGTGCTGCAGGCCATGCAGGCAATCGCAGTCGGCAAGCCCTGCCTGATTGAAAAGCCGCTCTCGCTGGATGCCGCTGGCGCGCGTCAGATCGAAGCTGCGGCAAAGGCAAAAAACGTCTTCGCCATGGAAGCCATGTGGAGCCGTTTTCTGCCAGCGATCCGCGCTGCCAAACAGCATATCGATAGTGGTCGCATCGGCACCGTGACGCGCATCGAAGCCGATCTTTCCTATATCCGTGCCTACGACCCGCAAAGCCGCTTCTTCAGCCCGGACCTTGGCGGCGGCGCAGCATTCGATCTGGGTGTGTATCTGGTTTCGCTGGCACTGTATTTTCTAGGTCTGCCGGATCATGTCGATGGTCGCTGGCAGCGGGCAAAAAGCGGTGTGGACATGCGCACCGAGTTCCAGCTTGGCTGGCAGGGTGCCACAGCCAGCCTCTCCTGCGGCTTCGACCGCGACGGCGACAATCGCATGCTGATTGAGGGAACCAAGGGCACGATCCTGATCCACGCGCCGTTTCTGAAAGCCCAGAGGCTGACCCTGTTTTCAGCCTTTACCGCGCGGTCATCGCTCGGGCCGAATGGCGGTAAAGGCATTATCGGCAAGGTTATGAACCGCCTGCCCCTGCCGGGCCGCACAATTGAGACTTATGCCTTTTCCGGCAACGGGCTGCAGTTTCAGGCCGAAGCGGTCCGCGATGCGGTGCAAAGCGGCCAGATTTCCAATGCGACCATGCCGCTCAACCAGAGTGCCGCCGTAGCTGATATCGTTCGCAAGGTGCTGGCTAGAGCATGATTCCGAAAAGTGGGAACCGGTTTTCGGATAAAATCATGCTCAAACAAAAGTTTAGAGCGGGATAACGATTCAACTTAAAAACATCACGCTCTAAAGGTTAGAAGCTGCTTCTCATCGTGTAAGGCTGTGCATTCTCGCCAGCATTATTCAACGCGAGAGCGATTTCAGTGATATGCAGTGCCACATCACCGGAAAAGAACGCCTTGTCACCGGTCTGGATAGCGCGAGCCTGATCGGCAATGCCGCGCACGAAATCGATCTGCGAAGGGTACATCGGCAGCGACCGCTTGTCGGCCTTCGGATAGGACAGCTTCGTGCCGACGACAGGTTTCCATGACAGAAACTTGCCGATGCGCATTTCCAGAATACCGAACAGGCGCGCCAGAAAACGGCGTTTTTCTTCTGTGCGCTCAAGACGAACAGCCGAGCGATTATCCCAAAGGTCATCCACCACAATCGAGCCCTTGTCGGCAACGATTGTCAGGCTGCGGTCCTTCGGCATCGCAAGCCCGGATGTGAGGCGCGCCACCAGCCCCGATTTGAAAACAAGACAGCCGACCGAAAAATCGGGTGCCATGTGAAGATGTTCGGTCCCCGGCCCCTTGTTGGGAAAGGTTATGGCGGAAAATGCCGAAACGCTCTCGACCGGACCGAACAGCGACACCAGCCATGACAGTGCATAGCCTGCATGTTCCAGCGTGCATCCGATCTCGAACTCGTGCAGTCCCGGCCATGGCGCACCAGACTGCGAACGCCAGGTCGACCATTTGTCACGAAACACCGGGCCGTCTTCCATTTCGGCATAAACAAGACGCGGCATGCCGATGCCGTTGATCACGCTTGCCACCAGACGATAGGCTTCGCTAAGGCCATTTGCCGGGGCTGCCGCCAGCGTGAGGCCGGATTGCCGCGCAAAGGCGACCAGTGCTTCCGCATCCTCAAAATTCATGGCCAGCGGTTTTTCGGAATAGACATGCTTTCCGGCGGAAAGCGCTGCATGCGAGATTTCAAAATGGCTTTCGGGCGTGGTCAGATTGACGACGATCTGCACTTCCGGATCGGCCAGCACAGCCTCGAAACTGTCATAGGCGCTAACTGAATAGTGCGCGCAGAACGCTTTCAGTCGTTCAGGTGACCGATCATAGACCCCGCGCAGCGTCAGCTCGGGATAATTACGCAGCGTGGTCATGTAATAGTCGGCAACAAACCCGGTCCCGACGATTGCGATATTCATGAAGTGGCTCCGGCTAAAAGCATTTCCAGCAAAAGTGCGAAGCGGCTTTGCGTAGGATAATGCGTATAAACAAAGAGATAGAGCGGTTCTAAGATTCTCTTTTAACTGGAACCGCTCGATCGTTTGGGAATGATAATTTTCGCAGTCAGTCTGAGGCCGAAAATCGCAAAGACGAGCGTAAGCCAGACCGGGTCCATTCGGCGGAAGAAAAAACTTTCCAGCATGGCATTCAACGTTCCGAAGAACACGATCATCAGGAAGAAATCGGCAAGCAGCAGATTTTCGCGCACCGGACGGCACCGTACATAATTGACCAGCGGCATGACGATGATGACCAAGATCGCGCAGATCAGCGCCGGAACCCCCATCGATACCGCAATATCGAGATAGCCATTGTGCCCATGCACGATGCCGCGCACATCCCAATCGAGATAGTAGGGATTGGCCGCCTCTTTCACGATCGGCGTGCCCCAGAAGCTTTCATAGCCGAAGCCGGTCCACGGACGATGCGAAAGCGCCTCAACAGCAAAAGCCCAGATGGAGGTGCGTCCGGTAAAGGTGGGATCGACATCGAGCTGCAGAACGAACTGATGCATCGGCTCGAAAAGAACCGTACCGAAGGTGAACAGCGCGAGCAGAAACTGGATCGTGAAAACTGCCACTGGCGCAAGAAAACGGAGACCAAAAATGCCGGGAACGATCACGAGCAGCATGGCGAGCGGCACCAGTGCCGCAGTGGTTTTCGATCCGGTCTGCGAAACGAAGATCAATGCCGAGACCGCAATCAGAAAGCCGCTCACGCGCCAGCCGCGCCGCCACAGATAGACACCGGCAAAGGCAAAAGCGGCCATGACCGGGCCGGCGATATTCTTGTGCGTGAAGACACCGCGCCAGAGATAGGCGTTTTGCGGCTCCAGAGCGTCGGCACCGTGTGTCCCGAGATTTGGCAGGAGGACGACGCCCGCATAGGAAATGACAATCACGACCGAAGCCACCGCGACCAGCATCGACGAATAGGCGTCGCCATCCTGCGGCAGGCTCAAAACAGCAATAACGGTCAGAATGCCGATCATCGTCAAAAGCACACCGCGTATGGCGGTTGACGGATCGGGGCTTGCGAAAACAGAGGCGAGCAGGAAGGCGAACATCAGCAGCCAGCCGGGGCTGACGATCTTGACCACTTTTTTCGGGTCGGCGAACATTGCAAGCGACAGAAGCGCCACCGCGCCGAGGCAACCGAAACCAAGCTGATTGATGACGTCGCCGCCGCCCGATGCGGCACCATCGGCTGCGGCACTCAGCGGATTGAACGGGCGGAACGAAATCAGCAGGATGCAGAATGTTATTGTGGCGACAACGAGCGCAATCATGCGGATCGTCGCCCGCATATCGGTTTGCGCCGCAACGTCGGAACGAGTGTCAGTTTTTGTCCGGGTTGCGGTACTGCTCATTCAGATATCCAAAATGGGCCATGACACGGCCCAGCCCGATATGGATGAAATAGGTCCCGACCGGCACGAAGCGCGCTGCGAAACCGCGCCGCACGGCCTTGATCGGAGAATAGCCGAGAAGTGCAAGGCTCTTCAAGAAGACGCGCACCTGGCCAAAAGGCTCGTTCTTGCGCTGGCGCTGTTCGATCAGCGTAGACAGAACGCCGTTGCGCAAGCCACGCGCCCTGATCCAGTCGTTCTCCAGCCGCCGCGCCGGAATGGTCTCACGGACAATGCCTTCATTGCACCAGGCGATATTGAAGCCCTTGGCCCGCGAGCGATTGATAAAATCTGAATCGCCGCCGCCGGTGAAGTTGAACTTCAGGTCCATGAACGGATAGCCGATGGCTTCCAGCACCGGACGCGCAATCAACAGATTGCCGGATGAATAGATGATCGGAACCGGACCGGTCTTGTTGTAATGCGGCAGGAAGACGGGGTGTCTCGCCCATTTTTCCGCGCCCGGCTTCTCGAAGATCGGATATTGCGGGCCGCCAACGAGGCTGGCGTTATAGCGCTCCGCAGTGGCTACCATGTTTTCGATCCAGGCCGGATCAGCCAGCTCATCGTCATCGATGACGATGACATATTTGAAGTTCGGGAAGTAGGTCATCGCCGTCAGCCAGCCCGCATTATATGCGTTGCAGTTGCCGCGATGGGATTCGACGATCAGCATGCCAGTATATTTTCCGGCCTCGAACTGCGGTGCCGCAACCTTAGCGCCTTCCCGATCCTCAGCCTCGTTCTCGATCACGACGACCGCAAAGCGGCGGTTCGTGACCTGAGCGTTAAGCGTATCCAGCGTGCGGATGACGTGTTCCGGGCGGCGGAACGTCGGCAATGTAACGACAACCTCGACTTCATCGAAACGAAGCCCCGGTGTTTTAGAAATTACTTCTATATGACTAGGTAAATCAGACATAAACGCTACCGGATATTTCGAACTTCTATATTTGTTTATCCGCCACTATTGAAAAACATTTAAAGAAAAGTTCACCGCACGGCTATAAACACTGGCCAAAACTATCATAGAGCATGCCAGCCCGAAATGTTAAGGGTTTTAAGATGAATAATGCATTAGAAAAAGAGTAAACGCAGCCCATCAATTTTTCATGCTGCTTGCGCCAGAATGATTGTTCAGGAGTTGAATTGCCGTCCCCTCACCTTGTTTTCGTAACATCGATTGTTCCACACGGAGTACCGACGACCGGCTATGAAGTGGCAAATGCCGCTGTGGTCGATGGCTTGCGTCGTTCCGGCGCAAAGGTGACCGTTCTTGGCTTCACATGGCCGGGCGTGAAAGCCGATGCTGCGGATACTGTCGTTCTGGGTGAAGTCGAGGTGCGAACCGAAGGTGCTGGCATCAAGCGCAAAATCGGCTGGGTACTGAAATCCTTTCTGACAGGGCTGACGGTTTCCTCGGCGAAGCTGCGGGTAATACCGGCTGACACATTGCGCGCAGCCATCGCAAAGATTGGCCCGTTCGATGCCTATGTGCTGAACGGCGTAACCCTGCCCGGTGCGTTTGAAGACATCTTCAAGGACAAGCCTTCGCTTTTCGTGGCGCATAATGTGGAATATCGCTCGGCAGAAGAAAATGCCGCCGATGCCGGAAGCTTCATCCAGAAATTTCTGTTTGGCCGCGAAGCCCGTATTCTCAAAGGACTGGAAAGTCGTCTTATCGGGAACGCCCGTTTCGTCTTTACTTTTGCCGAGGATGACGGCCCGGCGCTCGGCCTCGGCCCTGACAGGTTTGCGACAATGCCGCTTGTTACGCCGGGCGGAATGCAGGCCGCTCAGTTGCGCCCTGTCAAATACGACCTCGCCCTGATCGGCACATGGACTTGGCACCCGAACCGCATCGGGCTCGAATGGTTCCTGCGCGAGGTAAAGCCGCATCTTCCCGACGATATTTCCATCGCGATTGCTGGCAACGCGCCTGCCGATCTGATTGCGACATGGTCTGGCGTTGGGTACGGCATTAATTTCGTCGGCAAGGTGCCGGACGCGACCGAATTTGTGGAAAGCGGCGCGCTCGTGCCACTTATCAGCCGCGCCGGAACCGGGGTGCAGCTCAAGACCATCGAGACATTCGAACTGGGCATGCCAAGCGTCGCCACGTCACATTCCGTACGCGGTATCGGCAATATTCCGGACAATTGCACCATTGCCGACACCCCGCAGACATTCGCTGCGGCAATCGTCGAACACATTGAAAAGATAAGATCGGGGGATCGCCAGAGACTGAACGGCAAAGCCTTCACAGGGTCACAAATCGAAGGCATGGACCGCGCAGTTGCCAGAGGTCTGCAAGCACTTCGTGGCGAAAAGAGAAATACGGACCAGGCATGATGCATACCGAAAATGTCACTTACCGCAATATTCTTGGCGTGAAAGTCGCCTGTTTCGACTGGAACAGCGCCTTCACCTTTTTCGAGAACCGCATCAATGAAGGCCGGTTCATGAAACAGGGCTGGCTCAACGCCAACAATTCCAACATTGCGGATACTGACCCTGCCTATCGCGCTGCGCTGGAGGATTTCCTGATCCTGCCAGACGGCGTGGGGGTCGATATTGCCAGCAAGGTCGCCTATGGCAGCAAGTTTCCTGCCAATCTCAATGGAACGGACTTCATTCCGGGCCTGCTGCAACACATGAAGCGTCCGCTTAAAATCGCCCTTTTGGGCGGCGGTCCGGGCGTTGCAGCCGACGCCGCGCAGCTTTTCATGCAACAGATTCCGCACCACGACTATCGCGTCATTTCCGACGGCTTCTTCAAGCCCGCCGATCTCGACGGCATTCTCGGCCAGCTCAAGGATTTTCATCCCGATATATTGCTCGTCGCCATGGGTGTGCCACGTCAGGAACTCTTCATCGACAAGCATATCACCGCGGAACATTGCACGGTGGCGAGTGCTGTCGGCGCGCTGTTCGATCTGCATACGGGTCGCGTGCAGCGCGCTCCGCAATGGGTCCGCAAGATCCAGATGGAATGGGTGCACCGGCTGTTGCAGGAGCCGCGACGGCTTGCAAAACGCTATCTCATCGGCAATCCCGTATTCCTGTGGCGCGTTGCCAAAGGCTGGATGAAGGGAGAACCCCGGTGAAAACCGCAATCGTCACAGCCAGTTGGGATCAGGACTTCGAGCGCTGCAAGCTGCTTTGCGAAACCATAGACAAATATGTCAGCGGTTTCACGAAGCACTATATCCTTGTCGACAGCAAGGACGTTGCCCTGTTCTGCAAGCTCGAAAGCGCGCACCGCGTCATCATCGATGAACGCGATCTGCTGCCCTCATGGCTGCATGCCTTCTGGGACCCGACCTATCTGTGGCGCAGGCGGGTCTGGCTCTCGCTCCGGACCAAGCCGCTGCGTGGCTGGCATGTGCAACAGCTACGCCGCATCGCACTTGCCGGTGCCGTGGAGGAAGACGGATTTCTCTATACGGATTCCGATACGGCCTTTCTGCGTCCCTTCGATTGCGGCACGCTTTGGCATGGCGAAAAGCTTCGGCTTTTCGTGCGTCCCAATGCGCTTGCCAATCCGGAATGGCCGGAACATCCGGTCTGGGCTGCCAATGCGGCAAAGCTGCTTGGTATCAAGAACGGGAAAAGCGGGCTGAACGACTATATCGGTCAGCTCGTCTCATGGCGCCGCGACAGCGTGATCTCGATGTGCGAGAGGATCGAAGCGCATACCGGACAGCATTGGGTAGCAGCCCTCGGCAACATACGCCGTTTTTCCGAGTGCTTCATCTATGGTCGCTACGTCGATGACGTGCTGCATGGGTCCGGCCACTACAGCGACACCCATGATCTGTGCCGGATGCAATGGTTCGCACCGCCACCGAGCGAAGAGGAATTCCGAACTTTCATCGCCGAAATGGAGCCGCATCAGGTCGCCATCGGCATGCAGTCTTTCCTTGGTCTTTCGGTCGACGACATTCGGCGCATTATCGGAGCTTAGATACCCCGATCATTGAGACCGCCCTATCTGTTTTTCAGCATTTCCGAACGCAAAGCCAGTCCCGACTTTTGCCGGCAATGCTTAAACCCGCTTTGCCGGCAAACGAATGCTCGTATAGGTGAAAACCAGCGACAGAAGATATAGCCCGGCAAACACGATATTGAGGCCGAGAATCCAGTCGTGATTATCGGCATAATTCACGAGCAGAAGCCAGACGAAGAATGCCTTGGCGGCAGTCATCAGCACCATGCTCAGCGTCCTGAGACCGGACTGGCCGCGCGCATAAAGAATTTCCGTCTGATACTCGATGAGATTGCGGAACCCCGGCACGAGCAGCACCAGCGGCAGCAGCCCGACAATCGGCGCAACGCTTGAACCGAGTGCGTTCGGGAAGACTTGCAGGAACACGACCATCGCGCCGAGGCCAGCCACCGAAACGGCAAAGACTGCAAGTTCCAGCCCGGCGCGGATGCGCAACGAGGACAACATGTCCGGCGTGCGCATGAGCTTTTGCACCAGCATCATGTTGAAGGAGCGCACCGGCAGAGCCGTCAGATCGACAAGCCGCATGATGATCGCATAAAGACCTGCCGTCGCTGGCCCACCGACGGTCAGCACCAGCAGCTTGTCGAGCTCGGCCTGAATATAGAACAGCAGTTCGGCCCCCATGACCGCAATCGCATCAGAAAGCCGCCGCATATAAAGCGCCGGTTTGAAACGAAGACGGATAGACGGAAAGAATTTCAGCGCCGTCAACAGCGCAACGCCATTGGCCGCCGCATACCACCACGCCCAATGGGCGATGTCATGAACACTCGCCAGCCACATGAACAGGACGGCCGCCACGGCGCGCGTCGCTGTCCCGAAAATCACCAGTCCTGCCGATATGCCGAACCGGCGCAGGCCGTTATTGACGATAATGATGATTTCCGTCGAGCGCCAGAGCAAAGCCTCGGCAAACACCACAACCGCAAAAGGCAGAAAGGAAATGTCGCGGCTGAAAAAGACGAAATAGACCAGCCAGGACGCCAGCGCGAACAGCGGCAGGGAAACCAGAAGGGCAACCAGAAAACCAGCCGTATAGATACCGAGCAGGCGCGGCTTCACCGTCGATATGCGGTAAAGCGGCGAACTGAAGCCCAGAGAAACGAGACGTGACAGAACCACGCCTGTGCCCGATGCGGTGGCAAATATACCGAAGTCACCGGTCGGCAGTGTGTTTGCAAGCGCGATGAAATAGACGAGTGAGACGACCAGCCTGCCAGCGGAGCCGGAAAACAGGGACAGGTAATCACGCACCATTCCGGCGTTATTGCCTGACAGTTTCCGGAGCGCTTTCGCTATCAACAGGGACCCTCGCCTATCATAGTCTGGTGCATGTGCCTGTTCGTTGGAACGGAAGCATAATCGGGGTTTAGCTAAAAAGACTTAAACTCTTCTTTGCAAGCTCAAAGAGTAAACAAGCAAAAGCTAAAGTTGCAGATTCAAGGAATTGGCACTTCGCCTCGACATTATTTTAACGTTTTGTTTTCTATAAAAAATTACATTCGGCCATCAGGTGCGGGCTGACCGGATTCCGGTTTGGCATGCTTGAGCCTTGGCTTGTGAATTTCAAAGCAGCAGTTGATACCGAAAACGGTAGAGACGGCTTACAGATACGGACGATTTCGGCGATGAGCGATCACGAGGAGCGCAGAAAGGCGGGAGTTGAGAAACCTCTTCTCGCATTCTCCGACGTTCGCCCGACTGGTAGCTCCAGCGCTCGCCCGGCTAATCGTCTTGACAGCGAAACCGCACCACCATGGACACCGCCAGCGACACCGGATGAACGCGCTGCATTCTTTCGCCAGCACGATCATGCCACGCAGGAAACGCCAGAACCTGCAAAATCCGTTCTCGAAGAAGAACTGGATGATGCCGATGTCACCGAGCTTCAAAAGCGCGTCGCGCTGATCGAAGCGGAGCTGGAACGCAAGGTTCAGGAACGCGAACGCCGCAAAATCATAGCCGAAACTCCCGCTCCGCCTCCTGAGCCGGTCCGCGAGTTGGTAGAGCGCGAGCGTTCTGTCGCTGACAGACCTGTCCCGGATGCCGAGTGGAAACCGCTGATCGATCCGCGCATGGCTATCGACGTGCTGCGAGGATCGCGCAGGCTCCTGCTTGTCAGCACGTTGCTGGGTGGTGTGGTTGCAGCGCTCTATGCATTGTCCCTGCCGCAGATGTATGTCGCTTCGACCGATATTCTGGTCGATCCGCGCAATATCAAGACAGTTGGAGACGAACTGACGCCGGGTCAGCTCCCGACCGATGCGTCGCTTGCCGTTGCGGAAAGTCAGGCACGTATCATCGATTCCAGCAGCGTGCTGCTGAAGGTCATCGACAAGACAGACCTGACAAAAGACCCCGAATTCAACGGCACTCTGGTCCCGACCGGCATTGCCGGGCTGTTTGCACAGATCCGTGAGATGTTGTCGCCCAAAAAGGCCAGCGACAGCCAGACGCTGCAAACCCGCGTCCTCTACAATCTGCACAAGAGCATCGCCATCGGTCGCGACGCCAAGACCTTCATCTATTCAATCTCGGTGAAAACGCGAGACCCGCAGAAATCAGCATCGCTTGCGAACACCATCAGTTCCGTTTTCCAGAGCGAGCTTGCATCGCTGCAATCCGATGCCGCACGGCGCACTTCGGACGAACTGTCGAACCGCCTTGCCGATATGCGCGCCAATGTCGAACAGGCGGAGCGCGGAGCGGCTGACTTTCGCGCCTCGCATGATCTCGTCAATGTCGACGGTAAGCTGATCAGCGATAACGACCTGACGCGGCTCAACGACCAGCTGACCAACCAGCGCGCCGAAACGATGCGGCTTCAGGCCCGCGTGCAGGTGCTCAGCAGTGCCACTTCCGACAGCGTGGTGTCCGGGGTGTTGCCGGAAGATCTGCGCTCCAACACGCTGACGGCGCTGCGCGCCCAATATGCACAGGCCCGCCAGACGGCAAGCGGCCTGTCCACCCAGCTTGGGCCGCGCCATCCGGCACTCATTCAGGCACAATCGCAGGCCGGCACGGTTTTAAACGATATCGATGCCGAGTTGCGGCGCATCCGCTCCTCGCTGCAAGTCGAGGTCGCCCGGTCCGTACAGCAGGAAAAAGACCTGACCGCCCGTCTGGCGCAACTCAAATCGCAGCAGGCGAACAATAGCGGCGATCTGGTGAAATTACGTGAGCTTGAGCGCGAAGCCACGGCGCGGCGTTCGGTCTACGAAGCCTTCCTCCTGCGCTCGCGCGAAACGAACGAACAGGAAGGTCTGAATACGGCCAATGTCAGGGTTTTGTCGGAAGCCCGCCCGCCGCTTGATCCGGCAGGCACATCGCGCAAGCTGTTCGTCATTGCCGGGCTGATTGCAGGCTTCCTCGCGGGGCTTGCGATTACAGCCGTCCGCAACTTCGGACGGCTGCTGCGTTTATCTTAATTCACGCGGACTGCCGCAAAGAGGTTTCGACGCGTGGCACCTTGCGTCCGCTGGCACGCAGAATGCCATGTGTCCCGTCAAGATGGCCGGGCTTCAGCTCCAGCGCCAGAAAGCGCCGCTTCTCATAAGGGCCGGGCATGGCAAGTTCGCCGGTCTTTTCAGCGGTAAAGCCGAAGCGCTTGTAATATTCCGGATCACCGACGAGCAGGATTGCACCATGGCCTCGGCGTCCAGCTTCATCTATTGCACGACGCATCAAGGCTGAACCGATACCGCAACCGGCATAGCACGGATCGACGGCGAGCGGACCAAGCAGCAAGGCAGACACCGGAAAGCCGAAAGCATCGAGACCGGCATGGACATCCCACAGCCGCACAGTACCCGCAAGCAGGCCGTCATCACCAACCGCTGAAAACGCCAGACCTTCTGCAGGCAGGCGACCGCGACGCAGCTTCTCCGATGATTTCCGACGACGGCCTTCACCCATCGCGCGATCCAGCAGCGCTTCACGAGCAAGCACGTGCTCCAGCGTTTCGCCCGCTATTGTGAAAGCCGGAGCAACAACAGTTGCGATATTTTCCTGAATTTCCAGAGTTACGTTCATGACATCTATCCCCGCAAAGCGGCAGCAGCACACCCCACCCAGCGCCTTGCAGCACTGGGCGGATTGAGAGGATCATTCGGGACTTTCAAAGGTATGATCTAATCCGAAAACCGGTTCCCGCTTTTCGGGATCATACCAAGTCTGAATGATCAGATGACGTAGGATCGGAGCGGTTCGAAGCCGTTGAACGCCACCGCCGAATAGGTGGTAGTGTATGCGCCCGTGCCTTCGATGAGGATTTCATCACCGATGGTCAGCGAAACCGGCAGCGGGTACGGCGTCTTTTCATAAAGCACGTCCGCACTGTCGCAGGTCGGGCCAGCCAGCACGCATGGTTCGGTTTCGCTGCCGTCATGCGGGGTCACGATCTGGTAGCGGATCGCCTCGTCCATGGTTTCGGCGAGACCGCCGAATTTGCCGATGTCGAGATAGACCCAGCGCACATTGTCATTGTCCGCCTTGCGCGAGACCAGAACCACTTCGGTCTTGATCACGCCTGCATTGCCGACCATGCCGCGGCCCGGTTCGATAATGGTTTCCGGGATACGGTTGCCGAAATGCTTGGACAGCGCATCGAAGATCGCCATGCCGTAGGCCTGTGCGGTCGGCACGTCCTTGAGGTAACGGGTCGGGAACCCGCCGCCCATATTGACCATGCGCAGCACAATGCCTTCGTCAGCAAGGGTGCGGAACACCGATGCCGCATCGCCGAGCGCGCGATCCCATGCGGTAAGGTCCGTCTGCTGCGAGCCGACATGGAACGATACACCGTAGGAATCCAGACCGAGCGACTTTGCGCGGCGCAGAACGTCGATGGCCATGGCAGGCACGCAACCGAACTTGCGCGACAGCGGCCATTCAGCACCTTCACCGTCCGTCAGCACACGGCAGAACACGCGGCTGCCGGGAGCAGCGCGGGCTACCTTCTCGACTTCTTCAACGCAATCGACTGCATAAAGGCGAATACCCAGCTCGAAAGCGCGCGCAATATCGCGCTCCTTCTTGATGGTGTTGCCATAGGAGATACGGTTTGGCGTCGCGCCTGCTTCCAGAGCCATTTCGATTTCAGCAACAGAAGCGGTATCGAAGCACGAGCCGAGCGAAGCGAGCAGGCGCAGGATTTCCGGCGCAGGATTTGCCTTCACCGCATAGAAGATGCGCGAATAGGGCAAAGCCTTCTCGAAGCTCTGATAGTTGTCGCGCACGACGTCGGTGTCGACGACGAGGCAAGGACCGTCCGGACGGCGGGTGTTGAGGAAGTCGATGATACGCTGCGTTGCCATGGTCGTTCTCCCGCACGGCTTGATCTGCCGCATCTAGAGCGCAATCCCGAAAAAAGGTTGCGCGAAAAAACACTTAGGGAATCGGACCGGGTCCTCCGTGGACCCGAAATTCTCTAAGAGACAAAGTAAGCATAAGCGCATCCACGGTGAGGCCAGCCTTTGGAGGTGCTGATGTCACGCGAAAACTCATGCGGCGATGGAACAACGCTAAGTCCGCGTTACTCCGCTTTGTCTGCCTTGGATTGGAATTGGAGAACCGCATCCGCACTTCTGGCAATGAAGGTGTGCCTCTTCAGTAATTTCGGCTTTTGGACAGCCGAAAGACACTAGAAAGGCCCGCACCGTCGTTGCTTCAAGATGTCCTCGATCTGGCGGTTGGCCAACAGATCGACTGGAGCGGTTAGGTCCAGGTACCGTACCGAATTCCTCACCATTCGAGGATCGGCGGACACCCACAGGCACGTGCGACTTTGGGCAAGCGCGATATAAGCGCAAAGTCGTGTCCATTCAATGACAAAAATTTCTCCGGACGAATTTATTTTTGGCCGGATCACGTTGAACGACACGCTTGCCATTGTTCAATATTAGTGAAACATTCTCAGCGCATATTCGCCTCGAAAGAGCGTAAATAGACCGTTAATTGCTGCATGTTGTGAACAATGGCCAGTTTCGATCCCTTCAATGCCATCATTGCAAAACCCGAAAAGTCACCCGTTCATGCGTCGGACGGACTGCTTAAAGGTGAGCGGCTGGCCGTAAAAGACATTTATGACGTCGCCGGAATGACAACCGGATGCGGCAATCCGCAGATCGGGGCCGAATCACCTCGCGCCGAAAGGTCGGCTCCGGTGGTGGAGAAGCTTCTCGCCGCAGGCGCCGAATTTGTCGGCAAAGCGCAGACTGACGAACTTGCCTTTTCCCTGATGGGGCAGAATTCGCATTTCCCCTATCCGATCAATCCGGCAGCGCCGGACCGCGTCACTGGCGGCTCATCGTCCGGTTCGGCAGCGGCAGTGGCGGGCAAAATCGCCGACATTGCGTTCGGCTCCGACACGGGCGGCTCCATTCGGGCGCCTGCAAGCTTTTGCGGTCTCGTGGGCTTGCGCACCACCCATGGCCGCATTCCGCTCGAAGGTATCATGCCGCTTGCGCCCTCGCTCGATACGATTGGATGGTTTGCACGCGATATCGACCTTTACGACCGGGTCGGCTCACTCCTGCTTGGCGACGACGCCCGAGAATTCAGGCTGACGCAACTGCTCTATATGCCGGTTCTGGAACAGCTTCTGCTTGGCCAGGAAGAAACAGACGCCTATCGCGCCATGTTTGCTGAAGTGCGCCCGCAATTCGCGGGTCTCAAGGCGGCAAGCCAGCCGACGCTTTCGATAGACGAGCTCTATCTGGTCTTCCGCCACATTCAGGGCGCGGAAGCCTGGGCGACGCATGGCGACTGGATTTCGTCGGGTGATCGCAAGCTCGGCCCCGGCGTCGCGGATCGTTTTGCCTTCGGTGCGGAAATCGCCGCTGATCTCGTCGCCAGCCAGCGTGTGCGTCGGGCACAATTCACGCAGGAACTGGAACAAATTATCGGAAATGACGCCGTGCTGGCATTGCCGACCGTACCGGGTGCTGCTCCGCTGGCAAAAGAGCCTTTCGAGACCTTGCAAGCCTATCGCGAGCAGGCGTTGCGCCTGCTTTGTATTTCGGTGCTTTCCGGCCTGCCGCAGATCACGCTACCTTTGGGACAGGTGCATGGCGCACCTTTCGGCATTTCCTTCATCGGACCACGCGGCAGCGACCGGGCGCTGATCGCACTGGCCAAAAACATCATTGGGAAGCGGGGCTAGACCATGGACACCCTCACACGTATGCGCGCCTTCATCGACGTGGTCGAGGCGGAAGGCTTTTCCGCCGCCGCGCGAAAAATCGGGCGCTCCAAGGCACTCCTTTCCAAATATGTGCGGGAACTGGAGGACGAGCTCGGCGCACGGCTTCTCAACCGCACAACCCGTCAGTTCTCGCTGACCGAAGCCGGGCACACCTATTATCACCGCGCAGTTGAAATCATTCGCGAGATCGACGCGCTGCAAGATGCTGTCAGCGAAACCAGTTCAGATGCGCGCGGGCGCATCAAACTGTCGGCCCCGCGCACTTTTGCCGATGCCGTGATTGGCCAGTCGCTGATCGATTTTTGCCTCGCCCATCCGGAAATCGTGCTCGACGTGCGGCTGGATGATCGGTTTGTCGATCTGGTGGAAGAAGGCTTTGATCTTGCGATCCGCATCACGCGCTTGCAGGACTCTTCCCTCATTGCCAAGCGCCTGTCACCGTTCCACTCCATCCTGTGCGGCGCGCCTGAACTCATCGCCCGCGTCGGCAAGCCTGAACGTCCAGAAGATCTGGCGGATCGGCCCTGCATCATCGACACCAATGCACGCTCGCGCAACAACTGGCATTTCCGCAATACCGACGGGTCAATGATGACCGTACCCGTCAACGGTCCGATTGAGGTGAACAGCCCGGTCGCCACCAAGAATGCGGCACTCGCCGGTCTCGGTTTCTGCATGCTGCCGGCTTTCATCGCCGAAGAAGAAATCGAGCGCGGCAGGCTGGTCGCCTGTCTGGACGAATTCATTGTGAAGGATGGCGGCATCTATGCCGTCTATCCGCATCGGCGCTATCTGCCAGCAAAAATCCGGGCATTGGTCGATTTTCTGACCCAATGGTTCAAGGAGAGGGAATAGAGCGCATTCCGAAAAGTGTGAAACGGTTTTCGGGACTAAGATGCACGATAAAACAAGTAAAGCGTCGCACTTTCGCCGCCTTCGGGCATAAGCGTTATCTGATGGAATTTTCTATGGTGGTTTCCTCTCGGCTCAAGCATGGTTCCATCCGGGCTGCAGCAACTGCGTTGCTGGCCGGTCTTTTGCCGACGGCTGCACTCGCTCATCCGCATGTCTTTGCTGACGCACGACTGGAACTGACCATCGCGCCTGACGGTACTGTGCAGCAGCTTGCGCATGTATGGCGTTTCGACGACGTTTTCTCCTCGACCGTGCTGATGGAATTCGACAAGAACGGCGACCTGCAACTCGATAAGAATGAACTGATCGACCTTGGCCATGTCATCAATAGTTCGATTGCCGAATTCAAATATTTCCAGACAGTTCTGGACAATGGCAAAGACGTTAAAATGGCGAGGCCAACCGACCTTGCAGCCGATTTCACCGATAATCGCCTGTTGATCGTTTTTACCAGCAAGCCTGAAAAGCCGCTGAAACTGGCGGCAGGACACAAGGTCAGCTTCGGCGTCTATGACCCGACTTTCTATACCGCCATCGATTACATGAATGACGGCGATCTGGTTGTAAAAGGCCTGCCCGCAGGCTGCACCTCCAAGGTCATACGTCCCAATCCGGATGAGGCGCTCGCACAGAACCAGGCAACACTGACCGATGCCTTCTTCAACGATCCGGCAGGCACGGACATGTCGAAAATATTCGCCACCCGTCTTGAGATAGACTGTGAGCCGAAAGGAAAGACAGGCTGATGAGAAAACCGGCTACCTTCATTCTAACTCTCTGCCTTACGATGATCGTTGCGCAAGCCTATGCGCAATCATCGCTCGGCATTGGCGCGAATGAGGTGGCGATGAAGCCAACCGGGCCTTTCGCGCATATCATCCTCTGGATGAATGAGCAGCAGCGCTCGTTTTATCTCGCCATGACCACCGCGCTGAAAGCCATGCGCGAAGATCCATGGCAGGCTTCGGTTCTGGTCGGACTTTCCTTCATCTATGGCATTTTTCATGCAGCAGGGCCCGGTCACGGCAAGGCTGTCATCTCCTCCTATATGATCGCCAATGAAACGGCGCTCCGGCGCGGCATCTTCCTGTCGTTCATTTCATCGCTTTTGCAGGCGATCATGGCCATCGCCGTGGTTGGCCTCGCATGGTTCCTGCTGCGCGGCACCGGCATTTCCATGAACCAGACCGCCCGCTACATGGAAATCACCAGTTTTGCGCTTGTCCTGTTTTTTGGCCTCTGGCTTCTGGCGCGCAAACTGCCACTGCTTTTCAAGAAGCAGGACAATGCAAACCCCAGCCCGGCCTCATCGCTTTTTGCCGCGGCACCCGAACCGGCAATGGCTTCCGGCCCGGCATGGCAGGGCAGCATTTCGCAAACCACGCGCGCGGCAGCGGTCGGAAACACGGTAAAGCTCAACTACAAACCCGCAACTGCCGCTGCATCGGATCATATTTTCATCGGCGAAGGCGATGTATGCGCCGCATGCGGCAATGCCCATATTGCCGATCCGTCGACGCTCGGCGACAATTTCAACTGGAAGACGGCGTGGTCGGCAATTTTCTCGGTGGGCCTGCGTCCCTGCTCCGGTGCGCTGATCGTGCTCACGTTTGCGTTGTTGAATGGCCTGATGGTCGGCGGGCTTCTCTCGGTCTTCGCCATGGCGTTCGGCACATTCATCACCGTGGCTGTTCTCGCCACGCTGGCCGTCACCGCAAAGAACACGGCACTCAGATTTGCAGGAAGCAGTGCCATGTCGGGTCGGCTGAAGGCGGCAATCGAAGTCGCCGCCGCCCTGTTCATCGCGCTGACAGGGGCGCTTTTACTTAGTGCTTCGCTTGTTGGTTAGAGCGCATCCCGAAAAGTGTGAAACGGTTTTCGGATATGATGCGCGTTAAAACAAACAGTTAGAGCGCCGATCTGATTCAATCAGATCGAAACGCGCTCTAGTCCTTGTTCTGGCGGCGCGAGCGCAGCCAGAAAATGGCGAAGAAGCCCAGAACGAAAACAATCGGGAAGATGATCGCCGCGATTTGCGAGCGTTCGCCCAGCGCCAGCATGATGCTGGGCACGAAATAGGCAAGCACCCCGAAGCCGATCAGGATAATGGCAGCGGCAATTGCCGGGTTGCTCTTCTTACGCTCAGCCAAGATCACGAAACTCCTCAAGCTTCTTCTTCTGCTGACCGTCACTATCAAAGTTTTCCGGTGCAAGCCATGCCTGATAGGCTTTCTTCAAGGCAGGCCATTCGCTGTCGAGAATGGAAAACCACGCCGTATCGCGGTTCTTGCCTTTCGCCACCATATGCTGGCGGAAAATTCCCTCGAACGAAAAGCCGAAACGTTCGGCAGCCCGCTTGGAAGGTTCGTTTTCGTTGTGGCACTTCCATTCGTAGCGGCGATAGCCAAGCTCATCGAAAATATACTGCATGAACAGGAACTGCGCTTCCGTGGCTGCGGGCTTGCGCGAAATCAGCGGCCCCCAATAGATGCTGCCTATTTCGATAACACCATGGGTCGGGTCGATACGCATCAGGGTCTGGCGTCCGGCAACCTTGCCGCTTGCCTTGTCGACGACAGCGAAGAACAGCGGGTCTTCGCTCTTCGCTACCTTTTCCAGCCAGGGCTCGAATTCGTCTCGGGTTGCAGGCGGAAACTCGAACAGCCACGTAAAGCGCTGATCCGCATCAGCGACCGACGAAGCGGCGAAAAGTTCGTCCCCATGCTTCTTCGGGTCCAGCGGTTCCAGCCGTACATAACGGCCTTCAAGCACTTTGCGTTCCGGCTTGGGGCGCGGCGTCCAGTTCTGCAAATCAGTCATGCATATTCTCCCATTCGCCAGAGACAGGAGCATAAAAGAAGCGGGGCGAAAACCGGATTATTGTCCCCGCGTCATTTTTCCCGAATAGCTGCCCGATCGACGGAAACTGCCTTCACCAGCGCAACCACATGGTCCGCCGATCGCAGCGCCAATTCGTCAACCGAGCGCCGCGTCAGCCGCGCACCGAGACGACGTCCCTGAAAGTCCAGCGAAACATAGGCATTCGGGCCATCATCCATCGTAATGGCAGTGACGGTCACCGGCAGCACATTGCGAATACTGATTTTCTCCGGCACCTTGCGCGCTATGGAGACGTCACGTGCTCGCACGCGCAACCGCACATGCATGTTCTGTTTCAGCCCTGCATCGCTGAGCTGGAATGACGCGCCACCGAGATCGATTTCCGCCAGCTTGTAGCGCTCGTCATAGGACGAAACCATCCCCTCCAGCAGCACGCCGCCGCCCTCGCCCTCTGCGTCGATCAGCGGAAACACATCCGCCGCCGCACCGCTTGCCGTCACCCGTCCAGCAGACAGAAGCACGATTTCGTCGGCAAGCCGCGCGACTTCATCGATTTCATGGCTCACATAGACAATCGGCACGTGGCTTTCATCGCGAAGACGCTCGATGAAGGGTAGGATTTCCTGCCTGCGCGCATGGTCGAGCGATGAAAGCGGCTCGTCCAGCAAAAGCAGCGCCGGATCGGATAAGAGCGCGCGGCCAATGGCAACACGCTGGCGCTCGCCGCCGGAAAGCGTCGACGGCCGCCTGTCGAGAAGATGGTCGATACCGAGCAGCGCCACCACCTCATCAAAGCTGCGCGTCGCCTGTCTATGTCCGGCCCAGCGCGCATAAGTCAGGTTCCGCTTCACGCTCATATGCGGGAAAAGCCGCGCTTCCTGAAACACATAGCCGATCCGCCGCTTTTCCGGTGGCAGATTGATGCCCTTTTCGGCATCGAACAACGTGAAATCACCAACCGCAATGCGCCCGCTCTCTGGACGGAGTGTTCCGGCGATCATTTTCAGAAGCGTCGTCTTGCCCGCACCGGAATGACCGAACAACGCGGTCACACCCCAGTCGGCAGCGAAATCGGCCTCAACAGGAAACCTGCCATTGCGGCCCGTAATCGAGACAGCAAGCCCGCTCATTTCGTTGCTCCTGCAAGCCTGCGCTGCAACCATTCGGAAAGGACCACGGCCACAATCGAGATAGCTGCAGATATGGCGATCAGGCGGAATGCCTCGGCATCGCCCGATGGGGTCTGCATCAGGGCATAGATGGCAAGCGAAAGGGTCTGCGTTTCGCCTGGAATGTTGGAAACAAAGGTTATCGTAGCGCCAAATTCACCCAGCGCCTTGGCAAAGCCAAGCACTGCGCCTGCCAGCACACCGGGCAACAAGGGCGGCAGAATGACCGTGAAGAAGGCCGTGAAGCGGCTGGCGCCAAGCGTGCGCGCCGCTTCTTCAAGTCCGCGATCCAGCCCCTCTATCGAAAGCCGTATCGGGCGAACAAGCAGCGGAAACGCCATGACACCGGCGGCAAGTGCGGCGCCCGTCCAGCGAAAGGCAAAGGAAAGACCAAACAATTCCTGCAAGGGCGCACCAAGGGCGCCCCTCGCCCCGAACAGGATCAAAAGCAGATAGCCCGTCACCACCGGCGGCAGGACCAGCGGCATGGTGACGATAGCCTGCGCCAGAGACTTGCCCGGAAAATTGAACCGGGCAAGAATCCAGGCGACGATAAAGGCAACTGGCAGCGCGACAATGATGGCTATTCCGGCAACCCGGAGCGACAGAGACACAATCTGCCAGACATTGCCTTCCATCATTATTGGGCAGCCTCCGCAGCTCCCACGAAACCCTTGTCCTTGATGATCGCCTGACCGGCATCGCTTTCAAGGAAAGCAAGGAAAGCCTTGGCAGCATCGGTTTCGTTCTTCGCAACAAGCGCTGCCGGGTAAAGGATCGGTGCGTGGCTGCTGGCAGGGAAGCGATAGGCTTCGACCAGTTCCGGTGCTGCGGCACGGTCCGACGCGTAGACGATGGCAGCCTTCACTTCGGCGCGGCTGACATATTGCAGCGCAACGCGCACGTTCTCGGCAAAGACTGCATTCTTCTCGACATCCTTCCAGATATCGAGCTTTTCAAGCGCTGCCTTGCCGTATTTGCCCGCCGGGACATTCGACGGGTCACCCATGGCAAAGCGACCGGCGCTCAAAAGCTCCTTGGCCTCGCCCTTCGGCGTGTCCTTCTGCGTTGCAATCACCAGCGCATTGCCAGCGATGACCTTGCGCGAAGCCTTGTCGATGGCATCGGCCTTTTCAACATAATCCATCCAGTCGAGATCGGCGGAAATGAAAATCTGCGCTGGAGCACCCTGCTCGATCTGCTTGGCCAGAACCGACGAAGACGCAAACGACGCAACCACTTCGGTTCCGTCCTTGGCCTTCATCTGCTTGGCGGCTTCCTCGATAACGTCCTTCATGCTGGCAGCGGCGAAAACAGTCACCTTCTCGGCAGCGTGAGCGACCGAGGCGGCACCCGCAGCAACGGTGATGAGAAATGCGGCGATCAGTTTTTTCATAAATGTCCTCCATATTGCCCGTAGCAACGGACAAACCATCATCCGCCGGAAAACCGGCGTTGTTTCTGTGCGAGCATGGGAGATTTCCTATGCCCCGACTTGCGATGATGGGTGTGATGGAGGCAAACGCGACCCGGATGCCGTCAGACCCTTGATGCACGGGCGTCCATGCAAAAGCCGCCCAAAATTCCGTAACGAATTCAGATCGTTCCGGAACCAGAGCCACCATAATGCGATGAAATCTGTTTGACCAGCCCTATGCGGGCATATGCGGCAATAGAGCATTTCCTGTTTTGATTAAAACATTGGAAATGCTCTATTGTTTTGTTCTGACGCGCATCTTGTCCGAAACCGTTTCACACTTTTCGGGATGCGCTTTAGATCATTGCCGCAAAATGCCGTCAGCTACCGATGTGTTTATGCGCCCCGCGCAGCTCGGCAAGCTTCACCTGTTTCTGGCGCTCTGCATAACGTGCCCGATCTTCCGGCGTGCGTTCGTCATAACAACCGGCACAGGAAACGCCTTCCTCGAAAAACTGCGAAAGCTTGTCTTCGGGCGAAACCGGACGACGGCAGGCACGGCAAAGTTCGACGTCGCTTTCAGCAAGGCCATGGCCTACGGCAACGCGCTCATCGAACACGAAGCACTCGCCGTTCCACATGCTTTCCTCGCGCGGAACTTCCTCAAGATACTTCAGGATACCGCCCTTGAGATGGAAGACATCGTCGAAGCCGAGCCCCTTGACGAAGGCCGTCGCCTTTTCGCAACGAATACCACCCGTGCAGAACATAGCGATCTTCTTGCCTTCCAGCTTGTCGCGGTTCTGTTCGACCCATTCGGGAAACTCGCGAAAAGTCTTGGTCTGGGGGTCGAGCGCCCCTTCGAATGTGCCAATGGCATATTCATAATCATTGCGCGTATCGACCACGACGGTGTTCTCATCGGCGATGAGTGCGTTCCAGTCCTGCGGCGCAATATAGGTGCCAACGCTCTTCAACGGATCAATGCCATCGACACCCATGGTGACGATCTCGCGCTTCAGCCGCACTTTCATGCGATGGAACGGCATTTCGGAGGCGTGAGAATATTTGAGCTCCGGCTGAGCCAGACCGGGGATAGCCGTGATGTGCTGCACGAGTTTCTCAATCGCCTCGGCAGTGCCTGCAACAGTTCCGTTGATGCCTTCCGCCGCCAGAAGCAATGTTCCCTTGATACCATTCGAGCAGCAAAGCTGCGCCAGCGGCTCGCGCAGGCTTTCATATTGCGGGAGCGGCGCAAAGCAATAAAGGGCGGCAACGGTGAAAGGCAAATTGCTCATCGGTTCTATCTTCTTCGAAAATTTACCCCGCAACTAGCCCTCACAAACGGCGAATTCAAGTCAACTTTATCCTCATGCGGCCAAGTCGCCTCAAAATCCGCTTCGAAGAGCAACTTTTCGAGGAGAAATACATGTTCGACAGCCAGACGATTGCAGCCCTGGTGACAATGGCAAACGAGGCGGAAATCGACCCGGCGGCCTTGCTGGCAATTGCGGAAGTGGAAAGCGGCGGGCGGGCGCTGTTCGATATCAACGGAGGCAAGGAACCGGCCATCCGGTTCGAGGGGCATTATTTCGACCGCAGGCTGTCCGGTCGTCTGCGCGACTATGCCAGGACCAACGGCCTGTCGGCGCCAGTCGCAGGCCAGATACGCAATCCGAAATCGCAAGCCGCACGCTGGCTTCTGCTTGAACGTGCGATGGGCTTGAGCAAAAAGGCAGCGCTTGAATCCACCTCCTGGGGGTTGGGGCAGGTTATGGGTGCGCATTGGCAATGGCTTGGTTATGCGACTGTCGATGAACTTGTGGCGGAAGCACGCGGATCGGTTGCCGGGCAGGCGCGGCTGATGCTGCGCTTTATTGAAAAGGCAGAACTTCTGGATGTGCTGAAGGCTCGCAACTGGAGTGAATTCGCCCGGCGCTATAACGGCCCGGCTTTTGCCCGCAACGAATATGACAAGCGGATGGCCGAAGCCTTTCAGCGCTGGCAAAAGCAGCTCGACAGTTCTAAAAGAGCCGCATGACAACAATCCCTTCGGTGGTGGACAAACCGTCGAAGGAGATTTAAATCGATTTATACACTCAAACAGCCGAGCAAGCCGATGTCCCAGAAAACCGATCTTCTCGTCCCCATCATGACAGGCCAGCCGGTCATTCCGGTTCTGTTGATCGACAAGGTGGAGCATGCTGTTCCGCTGGCACGCGCGCTTGCCAAGGGCGGATTGCCCGCAATCGAAATCACCCTGCGCACGGCTGCGGCACTTGATGCCATCCGCGCGGTTGCGTCGGAAGTACCGGAAGCAATCGTCGGCGCTGGCACGATCCTCAATGCCAAGCAATATGAGGATGCAGCGAAGGCTGGTTCGCGCTTCATCGTCAGCCCCGGCGCGACGAAATATATCGTAGCCGCAGCCAATGACAGCGACGTGCCGCTTCTGCCCGCTGCGATCACGCCGAGCGAGATGCTGGCGCTGCGCGAAGAAGGCTATACCCATCTGAAATTCTTCCCCGCTGAACAGGCAGGCGGCGCATCGTTTCTGAAAGCGCTGTCCTCACCGCTGGCTGGAACCGTCTTCTGCCCGACAGGCGGCATCAGCCTTGCCAACGCCAAGAGCTATCTGTCGCTGCCCAACGTCGTCTGCGTCGGCGGCTCGTGGGTTGCACCAAAGGAACTCGTTGAAGCTGGCGACTGGGATGCAATCACCGATCTTGCAAGTGAAGCGGCTAATCTGAAAAGCTGAACAAGGCCAGATAGGAATGCAAAAGGGGCCTCAAAGGCCCCTTTTCTTTTGGTCTTTTCGACTGGCCGACGGTCAGTTGGTTTCCGTGAACTTGGCCACCGTCAGGAAGGTAACGGCATTACCGCTGAACTGGTTGGCGCGTTCAGTCGGCAGATTGCCGCGCTGGAACCCTGCCGTGTAGACCATGGCCGGTGCAGAGCGCATTGCATCATTGCGCAAGACCGGATTGGTCACCGGCACAGTGCTCGACACTGATTCCGTCGACATAGCGACTTCCGAAGTCGGCATCACGGCTGGCTGGACAACCGCACGCGGCTTGGACTGAGCCTTGGCCACATAACGCCCGCCTTTAGCGGTGGTGCGGACGCCGGTTTCGGCGGCCTTGCCAATCGCCGCGACCTGTTTATGGACTGCCGCTGGCGCGGTTGCCGTGGGCTTGGCCGATGCCGTACGGGCAACCGAAGCCGTCTGCACCGGTGCCGGAGCCTGTTTCGGCGCAGCATCTGCAACCGGCTTGCTGTCATAATCGTCGTCCGAAGGCGGTGCGATCAGCTCGCCGATCTCGTCTTTCTTGGAAAGCAGGGCAAGTTGCGTATTGGCGCGCGGCGCTTCCTTCGGCAGCGGGAAAGCTGCCGTTTCACCCGGCTGAGGCACAGCCACATTGCCTGCATCGGCAACCTGGGTCGGTTCGGCCTGCTCGCTATTGACCAGCGCGGCAATCGCGTCCTGACCGCTTGCGGCAGGGTTTTCACCCGGACGTGCCGGACGTGCCGACGGGATCACTGCGGCTGCAAGCTGCACATTGTCTGTTTCAAGCTGTGGGCGGGCCGATGGTATCGGCACAAAACCATTCATCAGCGGCGAAGGCGTACCGGCATCGGCAACCTGAACCGTGTTCGCATCGACCGCAGCGCGGGCGGCAGCCGCGGCATCGGCGGCAGGTTCGGCTGCGGCCAGCGCAACGGCATCCTGCGGTGCCATTGCCGGCTTGCGGGCCGGGATCGGAACATTGAGCGCAGCAACCGGAACTTCGGCTGCGGCCTGCGCCTGGGCATCAAGGCCCGTTTCCGGACGCGGCGCCTGCACTGGAAGCGGAGCGTCACGGGCTGGCAGAGCGGCAACCATGGTTTCACGCGGCTGCTGGACCGGCTCTTCTGGAACCGCTTCCGGGGCCTGACGCACAGGCGCTGCGCGAGCCGGACGGGCGGTCGCCGGTGGGGCACCTACATCGCCAGTATCTTCTTCTTCATCAGCGCCGCCGCCAAACAATGCACCGAACAGGCTCTTGCTGCGACGTGGGGCGGAATTGCTGGCCACCATGACCTCGCCGCCACCAGCCTTGCGCTTTTCGATCATGGCCAGTGCCTGCTCATAGCCAGGCAACGGCTTGCCGTCTGCCGGAAGGTGGGCAGTCTTGCCATCGGGGAACAGTGCGAGCAGCTCGCGACGGCTCATGCGCGGCCAGGAGCGAACATTGCCGACATCCATATGGACGAATGGCGAACCGGAACGCGGATAATAGCCGACGCCACCGATCTGATAGCGCATGCCGATGCCGCGCAGCTTCGCCAGTGGAACGCCGGGGATGTAAAAGTCCATTGCGCGTCCAAGCATGTGCTGGCTCTTCTTGGCAACCCCGGTATGCGCCGAGCGCGAACGCAGCATGGCGTTGGTGGCCGGTGAACGATAAGCGGAGACGACAGTGATATACTGGCTCGATCCGCTGGAGCGATAAACCTGCCAGACCAGATCGAACAGGCGCGGGTCCATCTTGGTCGGCTCGTTACGGCGCCAGTCACGCAGGAAAACGTTCAGCTTCTTCAAGCCCTGGGCATCGAAGCGCCCGTTCCTCTTGAAAACGATTTCCGCCTTTTCGCCCGTATGGACGTAATAAAGCTTGAGAGAACGGGTTTCAGCCGAAGCCTGCGAAGGAGACAGCGCCATGAGAACCGCAGCAGCGGCAAGGGCAGACGGAACGGACATAGATGCCTTCATCCCGGTCCAAACCTTCGCAAAGCGCGCTTTAATGGTCGATATGCTGTTCATCGAATCGTATCGCCTTACCGTTTTTCCGCCCCAGAAGCATTCTCCAGGCATCCCTCGGGACTTTCTTTGTGGTGCCACAAAAAGCCTGCGTCCCAGTTCCGCTCGAGCTCCGATTGTCGGATTTAATGGTTAATGGACGCTTAGTGAACAACAAATGAGGAAACACCATGGCAAAAAAGCCACACACGTGCATCTATTTTCGCCATGGTTAAAAAATTATTAACAGTCTTTAATCCGCAACACCACCTGCGAAGGGCTACAGCGAATCCATCATAAATAACTAGAATTCAATCAGTTAGATGTGGTTTGACTAGCTGGCTGCACGGTTGAAAGGGGTGTTTTCACCCTCTTCCTCACCTCCCGGCCCCTTGCCGGAAATCGACGCCACATCGATGCCATATTCCTTCAATTTCCGGTAAAGCGTGGTTCTTCCGATACCTAAACGCCGGGCAACCTCGCTGATCTGACCGTCATAATGAGCGATCGCGAACCGGATCATCTCTTCTTCGGCCGCAGCAAGCGTGCGCACCTCACCTGCTCCATCGACCCCGCTGAACAAGCCTGCCGAAGCGCTCACGCTTGGATCGTGATCGACAAGATTGAACCGCGCGGACTGCTGTGCAGTCCTTGCCGTCTCAGTCCCTGTACCGATCTGTGCGAAGTCAGCCGCCGTCAGTTCGCCAGTTTCGCAGAGAAGGACGGCGCGATAAACGGCATTTTTCAGCTCCCGCACATTGCCGGGCCAATGATAGGTCTTCAGCTTTTCCAGCGCATGGGTGGTGATGCCGGTTATGTGCCCCACCCGCTCTTCGCTGACATAGCGCATCATGAACTGATGCAGCAGGATCGGGATATCTTCCAGCCGGTTACGCAGCGGCGGCATGGCGACGGCAAAAGAGCCGAGCAAATGGTAGAGACCGGCGTGAAAACGCCCCATATCAACGAGATCGGCCAGGGGGCGACTGTTCGATGCCATGATGCGTGCATTGGAAAGCGTGCGCTCACCTCCACCGCCAGCCTCGAACTGGCCGGACTGCATGGCGGCAAAAAGCTTGATCTGCGTATGGCGCGGCAGCGCACCCACCTCATCAAGGAAAAGCGTACCGCCATCGGCTTCCACAAGCTTTCCGAGGCTGCGGATGACATCATCCTCGCGGCGGTCGCGCCGTGCCGTCGAAAGGCCGAAAAAGACTTCGTCGGCATTCTCCACAGTCAGGGTGCGACAATCGACCGTCACGAAAGGACCGCGCCAGCGGGCACCGCCACTGCAAATGGCGCGCGCCAGCGTTTCCTTGCCGCTGCCGGGCTCCCCCTCGATCAGAAGCGGCGCATCGAGCGCCGAAGCGCGACGCGCCAGAATGCTGATCCGCTCCATTTCCGGGCTCTTGATCGCCATGTCGGTCAGCGTGAGATGAGATTTCAGGGATGAGCGAGCGCGACGAATCTCCTGCGTCAGCGCGTCAATCTTCAGCACATTGGAAACGGACACCTGTACGCGCTCGAAGGCAACCGGCTTGGTCACGAAATCGACCGCACCCATTTTCATTGCCTGCAGAACCGGCTGAAGATCATCGTTTTGAACCAGAACGATAACGGGAACATTATTTCCAGCTTCGCGCATCCGGCGCAAAACGGTCAGGCCATCCATGTCCGGCATCGACAGATCGAGCAGCATCAGGACGATGTCCTTACGCTGGCTTACAAAGCCGAGTGCGCTTGCTCCGCCATCCGCAAGAATGGTTCGATAGCCCATGCGCATGACTATCGCTTCCAGATTGCGTCGATGAATCGGATCGTCATCCGCTATGAGTATGCGCGTGGCCATTAACAGCTATCATCAACCTATGGAGTTCCCGCGCCCAAAATCCTTAAACAGTTTAAATGTCTCATATTCCAGGCGCGTTATTTTGGGGCCAAGCCTTCAACGAATGCAAGGTACTAAAATGTGCCTTAGTGTCCCATTCACAAAATTTGTATCCTGAATCCACTTTCTGATTCAGGCATTTGCTTTCTGTAGTCCACTGCCAGACATAACATAGCAAGAATGCGAGGCGCTTTTCCCACCTCTTGGCGATCCTGGCAAGACATGCGAGAAGGAACCTAATAGGAGTATGTTCATGACCCGCTTTTCAGAATCCGTTTCCTTCAACAAAGTTTTACACGCACCTGCCGGCGGTGCGGTTGCCGCCGCAAAGACCGACCTCGGCGCCCTGCCGGAATGGAATCTAGGCGATCTTTATCCGTCTGCGGACAGCGCGGAACTGAAAAGCGACATCGAAAAGGCCATGAAGGATGCAGCGGCTTTCGAGGATCGCTGGAAAGGCAAGCTCGGCGGTGAAGCAGCCAAGGCAAATGGCGGCAATTTCGTCGATGCGATCAAGGAATTCGAGGCGCTGGACGAACTGATGGGCCGTATCGGCTCCTTCGCGGGCCTCTATTACTACGGCGACACGTCTGATCCGAAGCGTATGAAGCTTTTCGGCGACGTGCAGCAGAAGCTCACCGACGCCAGCACCCATCTCATTTTCTTCGGCCTGGAACTGAACCGCATCGACGATGCTATTCTCGAAAAGGCGATGAACGACAATGCGGCAATTGGCCATTACCGCCCATGGCTGACCGATCTGCGTATGGACAAGCCGTACCAGCTCGATGACAAGCTGGAACAGCTTTTCCATGAAAAGTCGATTACCGGCTATAGCGCCTGGAACCGGCTGTTCGATGAAACCATGTCGGGTCTTCGCTTTGAAATCGACGGCGAGGAGCTGAGCATTGAGCCGACGCTGAACATGCTTCAGGACGCCGATGGCGCCGTGCGTAAAAAGGCCTCCGATGCACTGGCAAAAACTTTTGCAGCCAATCTGCGCACATTCACGCTGATCACCAACACGCTGGCCAAGGATAAGGAAATATCCGATCGCTGGCGCGGTTTTCAGGATATCGCCGATAGCCGTCACCTCGCCAACCGCGTCGAGCGGGAAGTGGTGGACGCGCTGGCCAAGGCGGTGGAAGATGCCTATCCGCGCCTTTCGCACCGCTATTACGCCTTGAAGGCCAAATGGCTCGGCCTTGAAAAGCTTGAAAACTGGGATCGCAATGCGCCGTTGCCGGAAACGCCGCAGGCGCTCATCTCGTGGGATGAAGCGCGCGAAACGGTGCTGTCCGCCTATGGCAATTTCGCACCGGAAATGGCCGAGATTGCGAAACAGTTCTTCGACAGGAACTGGATTGACGCGCCAGTCCGCCCCGGCAAGGCGCCCGGCGCTTTTGCGCATCCGACTGTTCCGTCTGCGCATCCCTATGTGCTTCTCAACTATATGGGCAAGCCGCGCGATGTGATGACGCTGGCGCATGAGCTTGGTCATGGCGTGCATCAGGTTCTGGCGGGCGGTCAGGGCGCTCTGATGGCTTCAACGCCGCTCACGCTCGCGGAAACCGCATCCGTATTCGGCGAAATGCTGACTTTCCGTTCGCTTCTGGAGCGCACGAAAGACAAGCGCGAGCGCAAGGCCATGCTGGCACAGAAGGCCGAGGACATGATCAACACGGTCGTGCGCCAGATCGCCTTCTATCAGTTCGAACGTCGTGTCCACACCGAGCGCCGCGAAGGCGAACTGACCTCTGAGCGCATCGGCGAAATCTGGATGGAAGTGCAGCGTGAAAGCCTTGGCGATGCCGTCAATCTCAATCCGGGTTACGAAACCTTCTGGACCTATATCCCGCACTTCATCCATTCGCCGTTCTATGTCTATGCTTATGCTTTCGGTGACTGTCTGGTGAACTCGCTTTATGCGGTCTATCAGAACTCGGAAAAGGGCTTCCAGCAGAAGTATTTCGACATGCTGAAGGCTGGCGGCACCAAGCACCACAAGGAATTGCTTGCGCCGTTCGGTCTGGATGCAAGCGATCCGAATTTCTGGAGCAAGGGCCTGTCGGTGATCGAAGGCATTATCGACGAGCTTGAAGCCATGGAAGACTGAGCACTTGCGTGACTCACCAAAGCAATAAGCCGCTTATTCTGTTTCGGGATGACAAGGCGGGTCGTGATGTGCTTTTCACGGCCCCCTCATCAATCATCCGCGCCGACACGCCGGATGAGTTCGAACCCGCATGGGATGCGATGCAAATGGCCCACAATGCCGGAAAATGGCTTGCGGGTTATCTGTCCTATGAAGCCGGCTATCTTCTCGAATCCAAGCTGAAGCCGCTGCTGCCCGAGGGACGCAAAGCCCCGCTTCTCTGTTTTGGTGTGTTCGACGGCCCTTCAGATCAGTCGATGCACAGCCGCAGCGAAGACAATGCCACCTTTCTGCGCGATCCGGTCGCGCAATGGTCGTTCAACGACTACGCGCCCCGCTTCGAGCGATTGCACCGGCACTTACGCGAAGGCGATTGCTATCAGGGCAATCTCACCTTTCCGATCCATGCGGAATGGGGCGGCGATCCGCTGATTCTGTTCAACATGCTCGCAAAGCGCCAGCCGGTCCGCTATGCGACCTATTGCGATCTCGGTGGGCCAATTGTCCTGTCGCGCTCGCCGGAACTTTTCTTTGAAGTCGACGGCGACGGGTGGATTGAAACCCATCCGATGAAAGGCACCATGCCGCGCGGTGCGACACCTGAAGAAGACGAGCAGAACCGCCAATTTCTGCTGAACGATCCGAAGAACCAGGCTGAAAACCGCATGATCGTCGATCTGCTTCGCAACGACATTTCGCTTGTCAGCGAAGTGGGATCGCTGGACGTGCCGGAACTGTTCCGCGTCGAAACCTATCCTACGGTTCACCAGATGATCAGCCGCGTGCGGGCCAGGCTGAAAAAAAGCCTGCCGCTGCGTTCGCTTTTTGCCGCCTTGTTCCCGTGCGGCTCGATCACCGGCGCGCCGAAGATCAGCGCCATGGAAATCTTGCGCAAGCTGGAGACCGGGCCGCGCGACATCTATTGCGGCTCGCTCGGCTGGATCGAGCCAAGCGGACGGATGCGTTTCAACGTTGCTATTCGCACGATCTCGCTTCTCGATGAAAATCGTGCGATCTTCAATGTCGGGGGTGGCGTGGTCTTCGATTCCACGGCGCAAGCGGAGTACGAGGAATGTCTTCTGAAAGCACGGTTCGCGGCATTGTCGAGCCACATGGGGCACAGGCCGTAATCATGGAGCCGGATTATCAGCTCATCGAAACCATGCGCTGGGAGCCGCTCTCCGGCGTTCTGCGTTTCGATCTGCACATGGCGCGGCTTGAGAATTCTGCCCGTGAACTTGGCTTTTCCTGCAATATGGAAGCCGTCCGGCAGAAGATTGCGGAAAGCGGAACCGGCGAACAAGCCCTGAAACTGCGGCTGACGCTTGCGCCGGACGGGGTCGCCACGGTCTCCAGCACTCCATACGAACCACTCTCCTGCCAGACGATCTGGCGGATCGCAATTGCCCGCACACATCTCGATCACAACGATCTCCTGCTGCGTCACAAAACGACGCGGCGGCAGGCTTATATCGCCGCACGCGAGGAGTATTCACCGGCGGAGGTCGATGAGGTCATCCTGCTCAATGATCGGGGCGAAGTCTGCGAAGGAACAATTACGTCGATATTTCTCGATGTTGGCGGCACGACCTGCACGACACCCACTCTTTCATGCGGCCTCCTTGACGGAGTGCTGCGCCGCGAATTGCTGAACAACAATGTCGTCGAAGAGGGTATCGTTACCGTTGAAGCGCTCAAAAGCGCGCGCAACATTCTCGTCGGCAATTCGCTGCGCGGTATGATCCGCGCGAAGCTGGTCGAGGCTTAAAAAGCTAAAACACGTTAAACATGTATTGATGTCATCGGCTTGTGACGTTTCTTTCTTTCTATGAAGTTGTGTTATCGTTCCCGCGCATAAGCTAAACCGGGCTAAGGATAACCCGACACCGCAATCCTGCGGCTCTCAAGAGGAAGAAAATGGCGAAAGCGAAATGGCAAGTCTATGGCGAGATAACCGGCCCCGTCATCATGATCGGCTTTGGGTCGATCGGGCGCGGTACCCTGCCGCTGATTGAACGTCATTTCAAATTCGACAAAACCCGCATGGTCGTGATCGATCCGAGCGAAGCCAACCGCAAGATTCTCGACGACAAGGGTATTCGCTTTCTCAAGGAAGCGATCACCAAGGACAATTACAAAAAAGTTCTCGGGCCCCTTCTGAAAGAAACAGAAGGCCAGCCTTTCATCGTCAATCTTTCGGTCGATACCGGATCGCTCGATCTGATGCGTTACGCCCGAGAGCATGGCGCGCTTTATATCGATACGGTGGTGGAACCATGGCTCGGCTTCTATTTCGATACCGATGCCGACAATGCCTCGCGCACCAATTATGCGCTGCGCGAAACGGTTCGCGCTGAAAAGCGCAAGAACCCCGGCGGTACGACCGCCGTTTCCTGCTGCGGCGCCAATCCGGGCATGGTCTCGTGGTTCGTCAAGAAAGCGCTCGTTGATCTTGCGACTGAACTGAAGCTCGATTTCGCCGAACCGGCAGCCGATGACCGCCACGGCTGGGCGAAACTGATGAAAAAGGCAGGCGTCAAGGGCATTCACATCGCAGAGCGCGACACCCAGCGCGCAAAAGAGCCGAAGCCTTTCAACACGTTCTGGAATACATGGTCCGTCGAAGGCTTCATCGCCGAAGGCCTGCAACCGGCAGAGCTTGGCTGGGGCAGCCATGAAAAATGGATGCCCAAGAACGCCCACAAGCAGAAGAAGGGCAACAAGGCCGCCATCTTCCTCGAACAGCCCGGCGGCAATACCCGTATTCGCACCTGGTGTCCAACGCTCGGTGCCCAATATGGCTTGCTGGTCACCCATAATGAAGCGATCTCCATCGCCGATTTCTTCACGCTGCGCGACAAGAAGGGCAAGCTCGACTTCCGCCTCACCTGCCATTACGCCTATCATCCGAGCAATGATGCCATTCTGGCGCTTGATGAAATGTTTGGCGCTGCTGGCCGGGCGCAACCGGTGCAGCATGTTCTTGAAGAGCATGAAATTCTGGACGGCAGCGACGAACTCGGCGTGCTGCTCTATGGCCACGAAAAGAATGCCTATTGGTACGGCTCGCAGTTGACCGTAGAGGAAGCGCGCAAGCTTGCGCCTTATCAGAATGCAACCGGACTGCAGGTTTCCTCGGCTGTTCTGGCGGGCATGGTCTGGGCGCTGGAAAATCCACGAAGCGGTATCGTCGAGACCGACGAGATGGATTACCGTCGCTGCCTCGAAGTTCAGATGCAATATCTGGGCCCATTGAACGGCTATTACACCGACTGGACGCCACTGGAAGGTCGCGGTCATCTGTTCAAGGAAGACCTCGATACCAAGGACCCATGGCAATTCCGGAATATTCTGGTTCGCTAAACTGAATAACTGCCCGGCTTTGCCGGGCAGTTTTCATTGCGGCAGTTTCGCAACAATCGCGTAATCCTCACATTGAGGGCTTGTTTTCGTGCAAGTTTCAATACATCAAACTAATCATCCCCGAGCGGTTCCAATCAGCACGGAATCGTTGAAGCCGCTCTGAATACTTGGTTTTACGCATTTCAAAGGTCAGACATCATACAGTTCTGGCCGGAGATGTTCTAATGGAGAGCATGGATATGAAACGCTTCCGCATCATTGCCCCTCTTGCAGTCATGTCGCTGGCGTTGGCCGCGTGCGAAACGACTGGCCCGGTTGGCGGCAATGCCCCGACCGTCTCTCGCGCCCCGGCAGGCATCGAAGGCAGCTGGGTCGATCCAAACGGCATCGTTTCGTCATTCAACGGCGGTATTTTCGAGACCCGCTCCACCGATACGAACGAAAAGCTTGCCGAGGGCAACTACCGTTACCAGTCGCCGCAGCTTGTTGAAATCGACATGCGCTCCATCGTGCGCGGCACGTCGTCGAAAGTGAACTGCGCACTCGTCTCGCCGACGCAGCTTAACTGCACGTCATCGTCGGGCTCGCGCTTCTCCCTGACGCGTCGCGCTGCAGCATAAGCACCCGATATCTTGCGTAATTTTCAAATATTTACGGCGCGGGAAACACCCGCGCCGATAGAATTTCGCAAGCGGCAATTGTCAGGATTGTAATTTGTCTTTTTTTCTCTAGTTTTCCGGCTGAACAGGAGTCGGAAGATGAGTGAGATGGATAAAGTGCAGGAGAAGCCCAGCCAGACAACCAAAACTGAGGTGCAGGCAAAGCTGCCCAAGGTCGGTGTTCTGCTGGTCAATCTCGGCACACCGGATGGCACGAGTTACGGCCCGATGCGCCGTTATCTGGCCGAGTTTCTCTCGGACCGCCGCGTCATCGAATGGCCGCGTCTTATCTGGTATCCGATCCTTTACGGCATCGTTCTCAACACTCGCCCGAAGCGTTCTGGCAAGCTTTACGACCGTATCTGGAACCGCGAGAAAAACGAATCCCCGCTGCGGACCTATACCCGCGCGCAGGGCGAAAAGCTTGCCAAGGCGCTTGCCGACTATCCGAACGTGGTCGTGGACTGGGCAATGCGCTATGGCCAGCCCTCCATTGAAAGCGTGACCGACCGCCTGCTGCAGCAGGGTTGCGAGCGGATCGTCATGTTCCCGCTCTACCCGCAATATTCGGCAACGACGACAGCGACGGTCAACGACAAGTTCTTTGAAACGCTGATGAAAAAGCGCTTTCAGCCGGCAGTGCGTATCGTTCCATCCTATGAAACGGAATCCGTTTATATCGAAGCACTGGCCCGCTCCATCGAGAAGCATCTGGAAACACTTTCCTTCAAGCCGGAAGTGATCCTCGCATCCTATCACGGAATTCCAAAAAGCTATTCGGACAAAGGTGATCCCTACCGCCAGCAATGTCTTGAAACATCACGTCTTTTGCAGGCCCGGCTGGGCCTTGATGACAGCCAGTTTCGCTCCACATTCCAGTCGCGCTTCGGCCCGGAAGAATGGCTCCAGCCTTATACTGACGAAACGGTGGAAGAACTGGCCAAACACGGGGTCAAGTCGATGGCTGTTCTCAATCCGGGTTTCGTTGCCGACTGTCTGGAAACAGTGGATGAGATCGGCAACGAGGCCGCTGAAGAATTTCTTGAAAACGGTGGCGAAAATTTCAGCCATATTCCTTGTCTCAACGACAGCGAAGACGGCATGAAGGTCATCGAGACACTGGTGCGTCGCGAATTGCAGGGATGGGTGTAAGTGAGTAGGTGATTAGGGCAGTATGTTTGCCTCGCTAAAGCATCTATTGTCATATTGCCCTACTGCCTTACTGCCTTAAAAGGGGAAACAATCAATGACCGGTTTCGATATCACGCTGCTCATTCTGGCCGCACTGGTTCTGGCAACGCTGTTTGCCGGTATCAAGACCGTGCCGCAGGGGTTTAACTACACGGTTGAGCGGTTCGGACGCTATACGCGGACGCTCAATCCCGGCCTCAATCTGATCGTGCCGTTTTTCGACCGCATCGGCGCGCGTCTCAACATGATGGAGCAGGTGCTCGATGTACCGACGCAAGAGGTTATCACCCGCGATAATGCTATCGTCGGCGTTGACGGCGTCGCTTTCTATCAGGTGCTGAACGCAGCGCAGGCAGCCTATCAAGTAGCGAACCTGCAATATGCGATCCTCAATCTGACCATGACCAATATCCGTACCGTCATGGGCTCGATGGATCTCGATGAACTGCTATCGAACCGCGATGCGATCAACGATCGCCTGCTGCGTGTCGTCGACGATGCCGCCCATCCGTGGGGCCTTAAAATGACCCGCGTGGAAATCAAGGATATCAATCCGCCGGAAGATATCGTTACCTCGATGGCGCGCCAGATGAAGGCCGAACGTGACAAGCGCGCGCAGGTTCTTGAAGCCGAGGGCGATCGTAACGCACAGATTCTGCGTGCTGAAGGTCAGAAGCAGTCACAGATTCTCGAAGCTGAAGGCAAGCTGGAAGCGGCCAAGCGCGAAGCAGAGGCACGCGAACGTCTGGCCGAAGCAGAAGCGAAGGCCACCACCATGGTTTCTGATGCCGTTGCCAACGGCAATGTGCAGGCGCTTAACTACTTCGTGGCGCAGAAATATACGGAAGCGCTCAGCAATATCGCCAGCGCTAAGAACCAGAAGATCGTACTGATGCCGCTTGAGGCAAGCTCCCTCATCGGTTCGCTCGGCGGCATTGGCGCAATTGCCAAGGAAGTCTTTGGCGATGGCAGCAGGCCGGTCGACCCGGCACCACAGCCACCGACCCCTTCCCGTCCGCGCAGCGTTCCTTCCGCTGGACGCTAAAGCTGCTCAACAAAAGGAAGAGAGGGCGCCATGATTATTGAATATCTGTCCGGTCTCGGCATTTGGAACTGGCTCGTTTTCGGGCTGATCCTGCTGATACTGGAAATCTCGGCGCCCGGCTTCTTCTTCATCTGGTTCGGGCTTGCAGCGCTTGTGACCGGTGCGCTTGCCTTTCTCCTGTCTTCGACAACAGGGTTTGGCTGGCAGTTTCAGACGGTCGTTTTTCTGGTTCTGGCGGTCATTTTCGTGCTGGCGGGACGTCGTTTCTTCGGGTCGCGCAGCACCGATGCCGATGAACCCTTGCTCAATCGTCGCGGCGAACAACTCGTCGGCCAGCGTACCACCTTGACGGAGCCGATCGTCAATGGTCGCGGGCGTATCCGTATCAACGATACGATGTGGCGCGTGAAAGGGCCTGATCTGCCAGCCGGAACAGAAGTCCGGGTCGTTGCCTTCGATCCGGTTTCGCTGGAGATTGAAGTTGCTGAATAGGGGAATAGAAAGGAATCGGATAAGCTAAAGCAAGTGATTTTTAGCTTACTCCCTTACTCCCTTACTCCCTTACTCCCTTACTCCCTTACTCCCTTACGCCGCGCCTATCCGCAACAGATCGTGGAAATGCACGAGCCCGATGGGGCGCCCGGCGTCCACCACGATCAGCGCGCCAATATGATTTTCATTGATGGTGTTGAGTGCCGCGGTCGCCAGCATGTTCTGGTCAACCGTCTTTGGCTTGCGCGTCATGATGTCGTCAACCGCCAAAGCCGCAAGATTGCGGCTCAGATTGCGCGAGATGTCGCCATCTGTGACGATGCCCGCCAGATCGCCACCATCATCGACAACCACCACACAGCCAAAGCTCTTTTGCGCCAGAACCTTCATCGCATCCGGCAGGGACGTACCCACTTTAACCAGCGGGAGACGCTCGCCGCGATGCATGATATCGCGGATATGGATGAGACTTGCTCCGAGCGAACCGCCGGGATGAAAGGTCTTGAAATCGCTCGGTGTGAAGCCGCGCGCTTCCAGAAGCGCGATGGCCAGCGCATCACCGATGGCAAGCTGCATCAGGGTCGAGGTCGTGGGCGCCAGACCGTGCGGGCAGGCTTCAGCCGTTTTCGGCAGGAGCAGCACAACATCCGCCGCGCGACCGAGCGCCGAACTCTCGCCTGCGGTAATTGCGATCAGCGGAATGCGGAAGCGCTGCGAATAATTGACGATCCCCTTCAATTCCGCCGTTTCGCCTGACCAAGAGATGGCCAGAATGACATCGTCGCGGCCAATCATGCCGAGATCACCGTGATTGGCTTCTGCCGAATGCACGAAGAATGCCGATGTGCCAGTGGAGGCAAAGGTGGCGGCAAGCTTGGAACCAATATGGCCGCTCTTGCCCACGCCCGTAACGACCAACCGTCCATTTGAGGCGACAATACGCTTCACCGCTTCGACAAAAGGGCCAGAAAGGCTGTCATTCAGCGCTTCTTCAAGCGCTGTGAGTCCTGCATTTTCCGTCTTTATGGTGCGCAGCGCCGAAGCGATGGCCGCTTCCGCATCTGCCGGAGGGATGATCTGATCGAGCTTTTCCATGGCGGCAAGGGTTAACTTCTTCGCAGCCGGTTGTCCAAACATTTGTGCTGTGCACATGGTCATGAATTAGGCCACAGCAACCAAGAATTAACCATGTGCCTTTACCGTTCATCTACCACGTTGCGACGGTTTGAAAACACGACATGCTTTTTGCCAAGACCCCATCTGGCGGTTCGACGCCCATTGCCCGCAGGCTGCAAAGCCTGTTTTTGTCGGGCATGGCGATGGCAATCTGTCATGGTTCTGCATTTGCCCAGGAAGCCTATCTGCGCGGAAGCGTCGCCGAAGATGTGCTTTCCGCATCTTCGGCGGAAACGCTTGCAAATCGCGGACTTGCCGCGCCCGGATATGACGACAGCGCCGGCGAGACGACTGACGACACTTATACTCCGCCTGAAAACACGACAGCGGCAGACCAGGCAACCGCAACACAAGCCGCTCCGACGGTTCCCATGCCGCAGGACCGTCAGCCGCTTCAGCCCGACAATATTCGCGTCGGCTCGATCGATACCGAGACAAGCGAAGAGACGGGTCGTGCGCAGCGTGAAAACCTCCGGCAATCGCCTGAACAGGGACGCGGCTCCACGCAGGAAGCCGACCCTTTCGCGCCGGTCGGCATTCGCACCGGTTCGTTCATCCTGCGGCCGTCTCTGGAACAGGGTATCCGTGCCACAACCAACGGCGACAATAGCGCAAGCGGTTCCAGCGCCGTTCTCAACGAAACCACATTGCGGCTCAACGCACAGTCGGACTGGGCGCGTCATCAGGCAACGCTCGACGCATCGGGCACTTGGGCCAAGTCCATTTCGGGAGAAGACGTCTCCGAACCACAGGTCGACATTCAGGGTAGGCTTCGCTTCGATCTTGGCGACCAGACGACCGTCAACACTGGCGCAGGCTACCGGCTGCGTCGCGAAAGCGCGTCGAGTCCCAATGGAGTCGTCGGCGCCTTGCAACGGCCTCTGGTTCATACCCTCAACGGAAGTCTTGGCGTCGAACGTGATATGAGCCTGATCTTCGGCAGTGCAACCGGGCGGGTCGAGCACAATATCTACGGCGATGCGGAGCTGTCATCCGGCGGTACGGTCAGCCAGAAGGATCGCGACAACACCTATGCCAGTATTACGCTGCGCGGCGGCTTCAGCCTGTCCCCGGCGATCAAGCCCTTCACCGAAGTTGAATTGGGCAAACGCATCTTCGACGAGAAGGTGGACAGCAATGGCTATGAGCGCAGTGGATCGCAATTTGCCCTGCGCGGCGGCATGATGCTGGATATGGGTGAGAAGCTGAACGGCGAATTCGCCGCCGGTTACATGCGTGCAAACAGCGATGATTCTCGTCTCAGCGACATCAGCGGCCCGTCGATCAATGCGGCGCTCAACTGGTCCCCGTTGCGCGGAACCGATGTACGCCTCTATGCGCAAACACTCGTCGATACCTCGACCACACCCGGCATTGCCGGGTCGCTCCTTCATTTTGCAAGCGTCGATGTCACCCGCCGCATACGCTCCGACCTCAGCCTCAATGGCAGGCTCGATGCAAATATCCGTCAGAACAAGGATGGTACCGGAACCGATTACACGATCGGCGCGCAGATCGGCGCAACTTACTGGATCAATCGGTTTGTCGGGCTGGATGCGCGCTTGCGCCACGAGTTCCTGACGAGCAAAATCTCCGATCGCGAATATAGGGCTGACAGCGTCTATCTCGGCGTGAAGGTGCAGCGCTAGAGCATGTCTCCCGAAAGTGAGAACCGGTTTCGGGATAAAGACATGCTTAAAAACAAACAGATAGAGACGAAACGGCACCCCTTCAGGGATGCCGTTTTATCGTGCGTTTAAGCAAGCCAGAACAGAATACACGCCATGCCGAACCCAAGAAGCCCGATAAGGGTTTCCAGCACGGTCCAGGTTTTCAGTGTTGTCTTGACGTCCATGTTGAAGAAACGCCCGACGAGCCAGAAGCCTGAATCGTTGACATGGGACAGCATGACGGACCCTGCAGCAAGCGCGATCACCACCGCTGCCGTCTCAAGCCCGTGATATCCGGCGGCCTGAACGGCAGGCTGGATAAGCCCGGCAGCCGTTATCAGCGCCACTGTCGCCGATCCCTGCGCTACACGCAAAATCGTTGCAATCAGGAAACCTGCCACAATGACAGGCAGTCCCGTATTGGCGAATGCACTGGACAAGGCGTCACCAATGCCGGAAGCACGCAGGACACCGCCAAACATGCCGCCTGCGCCCGTAATCAGGATGATGGAACACACCGGACCGAGTGCCGAATCGAGAATGCGTTCAACGCTGACAAGGTCTCTGCCGCGTCGTGGGCCCAGCACATAGGAGGCCACCAGCACTGAAATCAGCAGAGCAACCGGCGTCGATCCGATCATTCGCGCCAGTTGATACCAATTGGCATCGGCACTGACCCAGCCTTGCGCGCGGGCAAAATCGAGGCCCGTATTGATGAAGATGAGAACCAGCGGCAGCAAAAGAAGCAATATGACCAGACTGGAACTCGGAGGGTTTGCGGCCTCTTCTGCGTTCTTCCCGGCATCAAAACTGTCAGGGATAGGAAGATTGATCCGCTTGCCGATCCACGCGCCGAAAAGATGCCCGGCAATGAACCAGACAGGTATGACGACCACGATCCCGACGAGAATGAGGAGCCCCACGTCAGCACCCAGAAGCTCGGATGCTGCGACAGGTCCCGGATGCGGAGGGACGAAAACATGCATCACCGAAAAGGCTGCCGCGACCGGAATGCCGTAGAGAAGCAGGCTTCCCTTGAGGCGTCGCCCAACGGTGAAGACCACGGGAAGCATCACGACCAGCCCTGCATCGAAAAAGATCGGAAAGCCGAAGATGAGCGATGCGATGCCAAGCGCCATGGGCGCGCGTTCTTCACCGAACCGCCGGATGAGATCATCGGCAAGCGCCTGTGCGCCGCCGGATATTTCAAGCAAACGCCCCAGCATTGCACCAAGGCCAACCAGCAGCGCCACCCCGCCAAGGGTTGATCCGAAGGCGGACGTGATGGTCGTCAGAATATTCCCTGCGGGAATGCCTGTCGCCAGCGCCGTCAGAAGGCTGACGATCACAAGTGCTACGAAGGCATGGACGCGAAACCGGATAATGAGCAAAAGCAATAATAGGACGGCGCCAACCGCTATCGAGATGAGCGCGCCTGCACCCAACGTCTGCTGGAATTCCTGCATGCTTTATTCCTTATGTGGGGAGGAACCTGATTGATCGATTGCACCCGAAAAATGTTTCACACTTTTTGAGGGACCTACTAGGTCAAAAACCTATTGTCATTGTCAAAAAAAGCAAGTTTCACGGAAATCTTACCAGCAACCATAAAAAAACGCCCCCTTTTCAGGGGGCGTATTCAAAGACCAGACCGGTTCTATCAGGCTGGTTTGATGGTATTCAGCAGATTACCGATCGAGCCTTCGACCGAAGGACGAATGTCGTTGCGCCACAGCGCGAAGGCAACATTGGCCTCGATAAAACCGGCCTTAGAGCCGCAATCGAACGTCAGGCCTTGATAATCGAAGCCGAAGAATTTCTGGGCGTCGGCGAGCTTCAGCATCGCATCCGTGAGCTGAATTTCGTTGCCAGCGCCCTTTTCCTGCTTGCTCAGCAGTTCAAAGATTTCCGGCTGCAGAATGTAGCGGCCATTGATATAGAGATTGGAAGGGGCCGTGCCCTTGGCAGGCTTTTCAACCATCTGCGTGATCTCGAAACCGCTGCCGATGGCTTCACCCTTGCCGACGATACCGTATTTATGCGCTTCTTCCGGATCGCATTCCTGCACGGCGATGACGTTGCCACCGGTCTTTTCGTAAAGCTCGACCATCTCCTTCAGGCAGCCCTTCTTCGACTGCATGACCATATCCGGCAGCAGGAGAGCGAAGGGCTCATCGCCAACGAGTTCGCGGGCGCACCAGACCGCATGGCCAAGGCCGAGCGGCACCTGCTGGCGGGTGAAGCTGGTCGTTCCCGGCTGCGGCTGGATATCCTGAAGATGCTCCAGTTCCGCCGTCTTGCCACGCTCAGCGAGCGTGGAATAAAGCTCTACCTGCGCATCGAAATAGTCTTCGATGACCGCCTTGTTGCGTCCGGTGACGAAAATCAGATGTTCGATACCAGCTTCGCGCGCCTCATCGACCACATATTGGATGACGGGCTTATCCACGACCGTCAGCATTTCTTTGGGGATGGATTTGGTGGCGGGCAGGAAGCGGGTGCCAAGACCTGCGACAGGGAATACGGCCTTGCGAATTTTTCGGATCGAACTCATTCCTCTCCTCGATTTCACTATTTCAGGTTTGCTATCAAAGCATTGAAACGACTGAATTTCAAATAAGGCCTTTTCATTAAAGAACGACGAAATTGCGTGACCCATCCCATCACATTCAATGACCCGACCTTAATGTTGCTTGATTCAAAAATTTTTCGAAACTTCAGGCAAATTTTGAAGCAAGGCCGGTGATGGTAAACCAATTGCTAACCGACAAGTTCTAATTTGAACGTTCAACAGTTCGATCCGGAATTTTCTGCTGGCTCAACTTCAACACAGGATGGTATTAATTGATTAATGCAATCCGGGGCGAGCAGAATCCAGGTCGAAGGGAAACGCGCCGGTATCGGCTAAATTTGATTGCAGAAGGGAAACACAGAATGCTGCGATTTCCATTCACGGTGGGCCAGACGATGAAGCTGAAAGCAGCTGCAACGGTTGCGATAGCTGTGTTCGCCTCAACGCTGACAACCGGTTCCGCACTGGCTGATGCACAATTTCGCCAATGGGTCGCCAGTTTTCGCCCCGTCGCCATAAAGGCAGGTGTTTCGCCGTCCACTTTCGACCGCGCATTTCGTGGTGTGGACGCGCCAGACCCCGTCGTGCTGCAGAAGGCACGTTATCAACCCGAATTCACCGAACCGGTCTGGAACTATGTTGATAACCGTGTGAACGAGCATTCCGTCTCGGTTGGCCAGAGCATGGCCCGCAAATGGGGCCCGTGGCTTCAGCGCATCGAGCAGCGTTTCTCGGTCGACCGCAATATTCTTCTCGCCATCTGGTCGATGGAGAGCAATTACGGCGAAATTCTCAAGCGCGATGACGTCATGCGCGACGCCGTACGCTCGCTGGCAACGCTTGCCTATGCGGACCAGCGCCGCGCCAAATATGGCCGCACACAGCTCATTGCTGCGATGAAGATCCTCCAGACCGGCGACATCGACCGCGGTCATCTTTCCGGCTCATGGGCCGGTGCGCTCGGCCACACGCAATTCATTCCAACCAGCTATCAGGCCTATGCCGTCGATGTGGACGGCAATGGCAAACGCGACATCTGGAACTCCGTTCCCGATGCGCTTGGTACAGCGGCAAATCTTCTGCATCGCAATGGCTGGCAGCCGGGCCGTAGCTGGGGCTACGAAGTCGCGCTGCCGCAGGGACGCAAGTTCCCTTCCGGCTCGCTTTCTATCGCCGAGTGGCAAAAGATCGGTCTCGTCCGGGCCAATGGGCGCGCCTTCCCCGATCCCAACGAAAAGGCAACGCTGAAAGTACCGGACGGCCGTCAGGGCCCTGCCTTCCTGATGACGAAAAACTTCTTCGTCTTGAAGCGTTACAACAATGCCGACAAATATGCGCTTGCCGTCGGCCTGCTTGCCGACCGCATCGGCGGCTATCAGGGATTGCGTCAGGACTGGAATCGCCCGTTCACACCGATTACCATGGATGAGCGACAGGAGTTGCAGACGCATCTGAAAGCACTCGGCTATTATGACGGTAATATCGACGGCAAAATCGGCTCCACTTCGCGGGCCGCTATCGAGGCATTCCAGCAGCGCAACGGGCTTCAGCCGGACGGTCATCCGAGCAAGGAAGTTCTGTCGGTCCTGCGCCGTCGCTAGTGGTCTGATTCCGACATTTGCGTCCCTCTGATACAGGCGCCGAGCAAATGTCGGAATTGTAAAGACCACGAGTAATTTAATGTATCTATTGGATAGAATTATCGAATGGGGCACACTTGTTCAGAAGTGCGCCCCATTTTGTTTTTCCAAGCAGCCAAGCTAATATACAAGCCATGAAGGCAAGACGGATGCGCGAAAATCAGATTGTGAGGCGACTGGTCAACGCTGCTGGCGTCATGCTTGCGGTGGCAGCGCTGATGTTTTCAGGCATCGCCACGGCATCCTCACAGGAACGTCCGCGCACACTTTTCGATCTCCTGTTCGGCTCACGGCAAGCGCAACCACAGCGTCAATATCAGCAACCCTCTCCACAACGCGCCCGGCCAAAGGCCAAGCGCTCCAAAGCGAGTTCTCCCGCTTCACGCCCGACACCGCCACCGGCGGCGAGCCCTGCGGTCGAGTTTGTGGAGAAAAAGCCGGACGCAAAGAAAATCCTCATCGTCGGTGACTTCATCGGCAATGGTCTGGCCGAAGGCCTCGACGTCGCTTTCGCGGCGGACCCTGACTTCCAGATCGTAACCCGAATAAATGGCTCTTCCGGCTTTGTTCGTAGCGACCATTTTGATTGGCCCGACAATATCGGCAAGATATTGGACGAGGAGAAACCGGCTGCTGTCGTCGTGATGATCGGCTCCAACGACAGGCAGGCGATCACCGAGAAGGGCGCTAGCCTGCCGCCGCGGTCACCGGAATGGAATGAGGAATATCAAAAGCGCGTCACCGCCTTCATCAAGGTGATCAACGACAAGCATTTTCCCCTGGTCTGGATCGGGCAACCGCCGTTCCGCCCGAAAGGCATGTCGCAGGATATGCTGGCGCTCAATGAGATCTATCGCACCGCCACCGAGAAGGCGGGCGGAAAATTTGCCGATGTCTGGGATGGCTTCGTCGATGAGGAAGGCAATTTTACCCAGACGGGTTTCGATATTAACGGTCAGACAGCGCGTTTGCGCGGCAATGACGGCATCAACATAACTTCGGCTGGTAAACGCAAGCTCGCTTTCTATGCGGAAAAGCCGCTTCGCGCCTATCTCGGCGGTGCAAAAGAAGAAGACCAGCCTCTACCCGCCGCAGGCACTCATGACCCGTCCAAACCGGTTGATCGTGTTGCGCCGGTCAGCATTCGGGACGTCGACAAGGATGAAAGCGGCGTTCTGCTTGGCGGCAGCCTCGCTGCACGTCCGCAAGATCCACGCCCGGCCCGGAATGAGAGCAAGCCTTCACCCGGACGGGCAGACGATTTTTCCTGGCCACAGAAGAGCGTAAATCCCTAAATTTTTGCGCCTAATTAGCATGATCGAGCTATCACTTTATTGATAGCCAGCGGCTTTCTCTATTCAATATGATTCTAATTGCTACATTCCGTGCTGTTCACAGGAGTGCTTTCATCGTCTATCAGAAGGCACCCGTCTGCCTGAAAGGGTTGGACAGGAAGGACGCTTTTCCTCGCCCGAGCGAGGTTGTTTTCAGCGTCCACCAGAAACAAGAGGCGTTTGAATGAATATCGCATCAAAGCCTTCTGTCGATCCACATCGGGAGGAGGAACCCCATCTTGCACGTAATCTGTCCAATCGACATCTGCAGCTGATCGCCATCGGTGGCGCCATCGGCACCGGCCTTTTCATGGGGTCGGGCAAGACCATTTCGCTGGCAGGCCCTTCGATCCTGCTCGTCTATGCGGTGATCGGCTTCATGCTGTTCTTCGTGATGCGCGCGCTTGGCGAAATTCTGCTCTCCAACCTCGAATATCGTTCCTTCGCGGATTTCGCGGGCGATTATCTCGGCCCATGGGCGCAGTTCTTCACCGGCTGGACTTACTGGCTCTGCTGGATTGTGACCGGCGTGGCCGATGTGGTTGCCGTTTCGGGCTATGTCTCATTCTGGTTCCCGGAACTGGCGCTCTGGATACCGGCGCTCGGTCTAATTTTCACGCTTCTGGCGCTCAATCTGCCAACCGTGCGCAATTTCGGTGAGATCGAATTCTGGTTCGCTCTCATCAAGATCGTCGCCATTGTCGGGCTGATCATTGCCGGTGTGTACATGCTCTCGACTGGTTTTACCCTGCCCAATGGCAGTCAGGCATCGGTCGCCCATCTGTGGAACCATGGCGGGTTCTTCCCCAACGGTTTCCTCGGCTTTGTGGCCGGTTTCCAGATCGCGGTCTTCGCCTTTGTGGGCATCGAACTGGTCGGCACCGCCGCTGCGGAAACCAAGGACCCTGTACGCAATCTGCCGAAGGCAATCAACTCCATCCCGATCCGCGTGGTGCTGTTCTATCTCGGCGCATTGTTTGTGATTATCACCGTGATCCCATGGGATCAGGTCGATCCAAGTTCCAGCCCGTTCGTTGCGATGTTTTCGCTGGCCGGTCTTGGCATCGCCGCGCATGTGGTCAATTTCGTCGTGCTCACCTCGGCAACGTCGAGCGCGAATTCCGGCATCTACTCGACCTCGCGCATGATCTATGGCCTTGCCACTTCGAAGCTGGCACCGAAGGCGCTCGGCAAGCTGAATAACCGCAAGGTGCCGGTCAACGCGCTGTTCTTCTCATGCATCTTCCTGCTGGCAGGTGTGGTTCTGCTTTATGCGGGCCAGAGCATCATTGAAGCCTTCACGATTGTCACGACGATCTCGGCACTGCTTTTCATCTTCATCTGGTCGATCATTCTGGCGTCTTATCTGCAATATCGCCGCAAGCGCCCCGATCTCCATGAACAGTCTACTTTCAAAATGCCCGGCGGGCGCGCAGCCGTCGTGATGGTCTTCGCCTTCTTCGCCTTCATTCTCTGGGCGCTGGCGCAAGAGCCGGACACCGCAGCCGCATTGAAAGTCACGCCGTTTTGGTTTGTGCTTCTCGCCATCGCTTATCTGGTGATGAAGTCACGGCGCAGCGAAAGCTAAACCACCAACAGACACAAAAAAGCCCGGAGGAAACTCCGGGCTTTTTCAATTTAATCGCGTCTCTTAACGGGGCAAAACAGAGCTACCCATCAAATCAGCATCGATGGCATGCGCGGCCTGACGGCCTTCGCGGATTGCCCAGACGACCAACGACTGGCCACGCCGCACATCGCCTGCGGCATAGAGCTTGTCGACATTGGTGCGATAGTCCTGCTCATTGGCCTTGACCGACTTGGAGCCGCGACGATCAGTTGCGACGTCGAGCTTGTCGCCCAGTTCCTTGACCACGCTGTCTTCACCCGGACCGGCAAAGCCGATGGCGATGAATGCAAGATCGGCCTTGATGAAGAATTCCGAACCGGCAATCGGCTTGCGCTTTTCATCGACCTGACAGCACTTCACATGGGTCAGGCGGCCTTCTTCGCCGATGAATTCCAGCGTTGCGACCTGAAACTCGCGCGCAGCGCCCTCAGCCTGGCTGGAAGAGGTGCGCATCTTGGTGGCCCAGTAAGGCCAGACGCTCAACTTGTCTTCCTTTTCCGGCGGCTGCGGACGAATATCAAGCTGCGTAACGTTCACTGCACCCTGACGGAAGGCGGTGCCCACGCAGTCCGATGCGGTATCGCCGCCGCCGACCACGACGACATGCTTGCCGCCGGCGAGAATCGGAGCCGAAGCCCAGGCGACGGATTCGATGTTCTCGCGGCCGACGCGGCGGTTCTGCTGCACGAGATAAGGCATGGCGTCGAAAACGCCTTCCAGATCGGCGCCGGGAATGCCTGCCGGACGCGGGCTTTCGGAGCCGCCGCTGTAAAGCACGGCATCATAGGTATCGAGAAGACCGCGCAGCGGCTTGTCGACGCCGATATTCACGCCGCACAGGAAGCGAACGCCCTCACCTTCCATCTGCGCGACGCGGCGGTCGATGTGGTGCTTTTCCATCTTGAAGTCAGGAATGCCGTAACGCAGCAGGCCGCCCGGGCGGCTTTCGCGCTCATAGACATCGACCATGTGACCGGCACGCGCCAGCTGCTGTGCAGCAGCAAGGCCAGCCGGGCCGGAACCGATGATCGCAACCGACTTGCCGGTCTTGTTGGCGGCGGGCTGCGGCACGATGTAACCCAGCTCAAAAGCCTTGTCGCCCAAAGCCTGCTCAACCGTCTTGATCGCAACCGGCGTATCTTCGAGGTTCAGCGTGCAAGCTTCCTCACAAGGCGCCGGGCAGACGCGACCGGTGAATTCCGGGAAATTATTCGTCAGATGCAGGTTGCGGATCGCCTGATCCCAATTGTCGTTATAGACAAGATCGTTCCAGTCCGGGATCTGGTTGTGCACCGGGCAGCCCGTCGGCCCATGGCAGAACGGAATGCCGCAATCCATGCAGCGCGCAGCCTGCTTCTGTACTTCACCATCCGTCATCGGAATGGTGAACTCACGGAAGTGGCGGATACGATCCGACGCGGGCTGGTACTTTGCTACCTGCCGGTCGATCTCTAGAAAACCAGTTACCTTACCCATTCTTCTACTCCCCTCGGCCTGAGACCAACGCATGGTCTGCTTTGCCGGAAGTTGCCCTGTCCGCCGCGTCATTCTTGAACGCGCAGGCATGTCAGAGCGTTGTTATCTCTTCATGTGGCGAAGGGCGCCCGACCCGAAGGTCGGGCTCCGCTTGTCAGGATCACTCAGCCGCGACACCGATCTGCATGCGCTCCATCTCTTCCAGAGCGCGACGGTATTCGACCGGCATGACCTTCACGAATTTGGGACGATAGCTCTCCCAATTGTCGAGAATATCCTTCGCCCGTGTCGAGCCTGTGTAATGCAGGTGGTTGGCGATCAACTGCACCAGACGTTCCTCATCATGATGGGTCATATTGGCCGAAACGTCCACACGGCCCTTATGCATGAGGTCACCGCCATGGTGATGCAGCTTTTCGAGAATGTCGTCTTCTTCCGGAACCGGCTCCAGTTCGACCATTGCCATGTTGCAGCGCTGGGCGAAATCGCCTTCCTCGTCAAGCACATAGGCGACACCGCCCGACATGCCCGCCGCGAAATTGCGACCCGTCTGACCGATAACCACGACGACACCGCCGGTCATGTATTCGCAACCGTGATCGCCCACGCCTTCGACAACCGTGACCGCGCCGGAGTTACGGACGGCGAAACGCTCGCCTGCAACGCCGCGGAAGTAGCACTCGCCTTCAAGCGCGCCGTAGAGCACCGTATTGCCGACGATGATGGAATCTTCGGCGACGATACGCGTATCTTCCGGCGGGCGGATAACGATGCGGCCACCCGAAAGACCCTTGCCGACATAGTCGTTGCCATCGCCGATCAGCTCAAACGAAATGCCGCGCGCCAGGAATGCGCCGAAGGACTGGCCAGCCGTGCCGCGAAGCGTAACAGCAATGGTTTCATCCGGCAGGCCCTTGTGACGGAACCGCTTGGCAACCTCACCCGACAGCATGGCACCGGCAGAACGGTCGACATTCTTGATGCCGATGTCGATCTTGACCGGCTTGCGTTCTTCGAGCGCAGGCATGGCTTCCGCGATCAGCTTACGGTCGAGAACGTCCTCAATCGGATGATGCTGACGCTCGGTCCAGTAAATCTCGTGCTTCTCAGCCTCAGGCTTGTAGAAGATGCGGCTGAAATCGAGACCCTTGGCCTTCCAATGGTCGATCATCACCTGCTTTTCCAGAAGCTCGGTCTCGCCGATGATCTGTTCCAGCTTGGTGAAGCCCATTGAAGCCAGCAGCGCACGCACTTCTTCCGCCAGATAGAAGAAGAAGTTGATGACATGTTCCGGCGTGCCCTTGAAGCGCTTGCGCAGAACCGGGTCCTGCGTCGCCACGCCCACCGGGCAGGTGTTGAGATGGCACTTGCGCATCATGATGCAGCCAGCAGCAATCAGCGGAGCCGTCGAGAAGCCGAATTCGTCAGCCCCCAGCAGCGCACCAATGACCACGTCGCGACCGGTCCGCAGACCACCATCGACCTGCAAGGCCACGCGGGAGCGAAGCCCGTTCAGCACCAGCGTCTGGTGAGTTTCGGCAAGGCCGATTTCCCACGGGCTACCGGCATGCTTCAGCGAGGTGAGCGGCGAAGCGCCCGTGCCGCCATCATAACCCGATACGGTGATGTGGTCGGCACGTGCCTTGGCAACACCGGCAGCAACCGTGCCAACACCCACTTCCGACACCAGCTTGACCGAAATATCGGCAGCCGGATTGACGTTCTTCAGGTCGTAGATGAGCTGCGCCAGATCTTCGATCGAGTAGATGTCATGGTGCGGCGGCGGCGAAATGAGGCCTACACCCGGCGTCGAGTGACGGGTCTTGGCTATAGTCGCATCGACCTTGTGACCAGGCAACTGGCCGCCTTCGCCGGGCTTTGCACCCTGCGCGACCTTGATCTGGATCAGATCGGAGTTGACGAGATATTCCGTCGTCACACCGAAACGGCCCGAGGCAACCTGTTTGATGGCAGAGCGTTCAGGGTTCGGCTTACCATCCGGCAGCGGATAGAAGCGATCCGGCTCTTCGCCGCCCTCGCCCGTGTTCGACTTGCCGCCAATGGCGTTCATCGCCCGTGCCAGCGTGGTATGCGCCTCACGGCTGATCGAGCCGAAGGACATCGCACCGGTCGAGAAGCGCTTGACGATTTCCGTCGCCGGTTCGACCTCATCGATGGAAACCGGCTTCAGACCGCGCTCTTCAGCGAAGCGAATATTGAACAGGCCGCGAATGGTCTTGGCCTGCGCCGACTTGGAGTCGAGCATGCGCGTATATTCGGTGAACGTCTCCGGATTGGAGGTGCGCACGGCATGCTGCAGTCTGGCAACCGCATCCGGCGACCACAGATGCGCCTCGCCGCGCATGCGGTAGGCATATTCACCGCCAACTTCCAGCGAGGTCAGCAGAACCGGGTCGTTGCCGAAGGCATCGGTGTGACGGCGCACGGTTTCTTCCGCGATTTCATCGAGACCGACGCCTTCGATGCTGGTGGCCGTACCGAAGAAGAACTTGTCAACGAAGCTCGACTGCAAGCCGACCGCATCGAAAATCTGCGCGCCGCAATAGGACTGGTAGGTCGAAATGCCCATTTTGGACATGACCTTGAGGATGCCCTTGCCGATGGACTTGATGTAGCGCTTGACGACTTCATTCTCGTCCACTTCCGGTGGGAACTCGCGACGGCGATGCATGTCGAGCAGCGTGTCGAAGGCAAGGTAAGGATTGATCGCCTCGGCACCGTAACCGGCGAGGCAGCAGAAATGGTGTATTTCGCGCGGCTCGCCCGATTCCACAACGAGGCCGACCGACGTGCGCAGGCCCTTGCGTATCAGGTGATGGTGCACGGCTGCCGTCGCCAGAAGAGCCGGGATCGGAATGCGATCCGGACCAACCTGACGATCCGACAGGATGACGATGTTGTAGCCACCGTGAACAGCCGCTTCGGCACGGTCACAAAGGCGTTCGATGGCGCCATGCATACCGGCTGCACCTTCACCCGTATTATAGGTGATATCGAGCGTCTTGGTGTCAAAGCGATCTTCCGTATGACCGATGGAGCGGATCTTTTCCAGATCGCCATTGGTCAGGATCGGCTGGCGCACTTCCAGACGCTTGCGGCGTGACGTACCGACAAGGTCAAAAATATTCGGACGCGGGCCGATGAAGGAGACAAGGCTCATCACCAGTTCTTCGCGGATCGGATCGATCGGCGGGTTGGTGACCTGCGCGAAGTTCTGCTTGAAATAGGTGAACAGCATCTTCGACTTGTCGGACATGGCCGAGATCGGCGTATCCGTGCCCATCGAACCAATGGCTTCCTGACCAGTCGTCGCCATGGGCGACATCAACAGCTTGGTGTCTTCCTGCGTGTAGCCGAAGCTCTGCTGGCGGTCGAGAAGGCTTACATCCTTGCGCAGCGCACGCGGCTCGACCGGATTGAGGTCTTCCAGAATGAGCTGCGTGTTGGCAAGCCACTGCTTGTAGGGATGCTTCTGCGCGATCTGGGACTTGATTTCCTCATCCGAAACGATGCGGCCTTCTTCCATATCGATCAGCAGCATGCGGCCCGGCTGGAGACGCCACTTCTTGACGACTTTCTTTTCCTCGACCGGCAGAACACCGGCTTCCGAAGCCAGGATGACGAAATCATCGTCCGTCACGATGTAGCGGGCCGGACGCAGGCCGTTACGGTCCAGCGTTGCGCCGATCTGGCGACCGTCCGTGAAAGCGACAGCCGCAGGGCCGTCCCACGGCTCCATGAGCGCCGCATGATATTCGTAGAACGCACGGCGTTCATCCGACATCAGCTTGTTGCCCGACCATGCTTCCGGGATCAGCATCATCATCGCATGCGCAAGGCTGTAGCCGCCCTGATGCAGGAATTCGAGCGCATTGTCGAAGCAGGCCGTGTCCGACTGGCCTTCGTAGGAAATCGGCCAGAGCTTGGAAATATCGTTGCCGAACAGTTCCGAGTCGACCGATGCCTGACGGGCAGCCATCCAGTTGACGTTACCGCGCAGCGTGTTGATTTCACCGTTATGCGCAACCATGCGGTACGGGTGAGCAAGACGCCAGGACGGGAAAGTGTTGGTGGAGAAGCGCTGATGCACCAGCGCTACCGCGCTTTCAAAACGCGGGTCCTTCAAATCCTGATAATAGGCACCGACCTGATAGGCGAGGAACATGCCCTTGTAGACGACCGTACGTGCCGACATGGACACGACATAGAAGCCCTTATCGTCGCCGTCGTTTTCCTGATAGATACGGTTGGAAATGACCTTGCGCAGAACGAACAGGCGGCGTTCGAAATCGTCATCCGTCTCCAGCATCGGATTGCGCCCGATGAAGACCTGAACGTGAAACGGTTCGGTTGCGGCAATATCCGGAGCCTTGGAAAGCGATAAATTGTCGACCGGCACTTCGCGCAGGCCAATAAAGGTCTGACCTTCGGCAGTAATAACTTCCTTGACGATCTCTTCAATATGGGCGCGCAGTTCCGCATCGCGCGGCATGAACAGATAGCCGACGCCATAATGGCCGGGCTGCGGCAGATCGATGCCCTGACGCGCCATTTCCTCGCGGAAGAAGCGATCCGGAATCTGCACCAGAATTCCAGCGCCATCGCCCATCAGCGGGTCGGCACCAACAGCACCGCGATGGGTGAGGTTTTCCAGCATCTTGAGGCCGTTTTCCACGACCTGATGCGACTTCTTGCCCTTCATATGCGCAATAAAGCCAACGCCGCACGCATCATGCTCGTTGCGCGGATCGTAGAGACCTTGAGCTGGCGGGACACCCGCCGCCTTAGTTTTTCGCGTCGTTCGGTTGGAAGCGGTCGTCGCAGCTTTGACGTTTTCGTTCTGTACGTTGTGAGAAACCACATTCGATACAGATGGCGTCAAATGCGTCATCGTCATTCCCTCCGTTTGGCCCTCATCATGAGGTGCGCGATCAGTATATACCGAGATGGTGTGACAACCATCCCGCCGTTGCTTTACGTATAAAGGAAGCCTTATCGACAAGGCGTTGGACGAGGCTCCGGGCGAGCGGCAAAGCCGGTGCGAGGAACGATGTTTAGCGCCTTATTCTCATCAGGCTTGGACAGACGACACTCAGCCCACCAGAAAATGGCGCACTAGAATTCCTCCTGTCGCGGTCGGGGCGCCTGTTACCGTCAGGCTATATGCCTGCCAGTACGGCGCCTCTTTCTGAAACTTTTCGGAGAGCGTTGTGACGCTTCCGTTTGCATCAGCGTTTAATTGGACAGCATTACTGTCCTAATTACGTATGACAGAATTCAAATTGCCTCACAAGATGGAAACGCAATTTTTCTCATCATCTTCCGTAATAAAATATCAAAAGTCGTGATTTTACTGGATTTTAATTGCGTTTAGCGGCCGTTGCGTCAGTTTGGCGCGCTTTCGCCTGCTTCATATATGCCTAAATAATAGGCAGCCTGATGACATTTTTCGCGTAAGCGGGGCCTTAACCGCTTCTGTCAGACAGGTTATAGAAACATCGACTGTGCGACAGCCCATTCAACCCATCTGGAGGAACACGTGCATTTTGCGTCAGACAATTGGGCAGGCGCCCATCCCAAAATCGCCGAGAGCCTTTCATTGCATGCAGCAGGCTTTGCGGCAGCCTATGGCGCAAGTGAAATCGACAAGCGTGTAGAACAACGCTTCAACGAATTGTTTGAGCGCGAAGTTGCCGTGTTCTTTGTCGGAACCGGAACAGCCGCCAACTCGCTGGCGCTCGCCAGCGTCAACCGCCCCGGCGGGGTATCGCTGGTCCACCGTGAAGCACATGTCATTGAGGACGAATGCGGCGCGCCTGAATATTTCACCGGCGGCGCACGTCTGCATCCGATTGACGGCGCGCATGGCCGCATCGACCCCGAGCTTCTCAAGCGCGAACTGAAGCGGTTCAATCCGGCATTCGTCCATGCCGGACAGCCCATGGCCGTCAGCATCACGCAAGCGACCGAAGTTGGTACGCTCTACCAGCCCGAACATATTGCCACCATTTCCGAGATCTGCCGCGATGCCAGTCTGCCGCTGCATATGGACGGTGCACGCTTTGCCAATGCGCTTGTTTCGCTGGACATGACGCCTGCCGAAATGACCTGGAAACAGGGCGTAGACATCGTTTCCTTCGGGGGTACGAAAAACGGCTGCTGGTGCGCCGAGGCATTGGTCTTCATGGACCCGGCCCGCGCCAAAGACCTGCCGTTCATCCGCAAGCGCGCAGCACAGCTCTTTTCCAAGACACGCTTTGTAGCAGCGCAATTCGATGCTTACCTGCGAGACGATCTCTGGCTGGAACTGGCACGCCACTCCAATGCGCTCGCCGCGCGCCTCGCCGGTCATATCAATGCGTCGAGCCAGATGCGCCTTGCCTGGAAGCCGGAAGCCAATGAGGTCTTCGCCATCATGAAACAGTCGGTCTATGACCGTCTGCGCAATGCCGGAGCGATTTTCTACGACTGGAACCCGCCGCATTCGGAAGTGAACCGCATCAGCGACGGCGAAATTTTCGCCCGCTTTGTGACGAGCTTCGCCAACACGGAAGAAGATGTCGACCGGTTCGCCGACTTGATCGCCTGACGCTCTTTCGTATCTGTCAAAATGAAAAAGGCGGCGCTTCAAGCACCGCCTTTTCTTATTCATTCTCAACCAAGCTTAATGCGCGGTTTTTGCCTCGATCTGCTGAGCGCTGTCGGAGCCAGCCTTGGTAACTTCGATCTTGCGCGGTTTCATCTGTTCAGGAATCTCACGCTTGAGATCAATGTGCAGGAGACCGTTCTTGAGGCTCGCACCGGCGACTTCAACGAAGTCAGCGAGCTGGAAACGGCGCTCGAACGCACGCGAAGCAATACCACGATAGAGAACCTCACCGATATCGGAAGCATTTTCATCTGCTTTCTGACCCTTGATGGTCAGCTGGTTGCGATGTGCTTCGATTTCGAGTTCGCTTTCGGAAAAGCCCGCGACCGCCATGGTGATGCGATAGGTGTTTTCACCCGTGCGCTCGATATTATACGGCGGATAGGACTGGTTACCCTCCGGCGAAGCGAGCGTATCAAGCATGGTGAAAAGCCTATCGAAACCGACCGTGGAACGATAAAGCGGGGAAAAATCTACGTGACGCATGTATTAGCCCTCCTTTAGAGCGACATGATGCTTGTTTCAGCATGACCTTTTCCGAAGGGCGCTAAGCGCATTCGGGATCATACACGGCGGCGAAATTCCCTTCTGGCGAATTCCTTGATGCCGGCGGTCCCTTTCAGGCGACCGCAAAACTCATTTGGGAACGGTGCTTTTTCATTTCAAGTCCACATGCGCGTGACGATCGCGAAAGGTAAGCCTACACGGGCTGTCACGGCGCGTAATAACTCCTGATCCATAGGGGCCTACATTTTGGGGATTCGCCGCACAATGAACCCAAAATGAACATCATCTTTGGCGAGCGTTCAGCCGCTTGGGGCTAATGTCCCACCATGCCTGCTGCAAAGCGGGTTCATCAAAGGATCACGGTTATGAAAAAAGCTGTTCTCGCTTTTGCCGCACTTGCCACCGTCGCAACCGGTTTTGCGACATCATCCCTTGCAGCCGACAGCGGCCTGCGCGTTCAGGTTCAGTATTATGATGATGACGGCTATCGTCCGCCGCGTCCTTATCCAGGCCCGCGTCCCGGTTGGGATGGTGGCCCGGACCGCCGCCCAGGCTGGGGCGACGACTATGGCCGTCGCGAGATTATGGGGCCGCGCCGTATCGCACGTTCATTGGAACGCCGCGGCTATGATGTCGGCGATATACGCCTTAACCGCGACACTTATTTCGTTCGTGCCACGAGACCCAATGGTCGCCGCGTCATCGTGATGGTCGACGCCTATTCAGGCCGCATCGTCGGTGAACGCCGTCCCGGCGGGTACTAAGCGCTTTCCTAAAATTCTTTCTACAGACCAGCCGGCGTAACGTCCCTTGCACCGGCTGTTCTTTGAGCCGGAAGTTCGTTCTCGAACTTCCGGTTACTTTTTATCATCAATTGCCCCATTATGCTGGAAGCAAATATCCCGATCTGAAACAGAAAGGCTCGCAATCGGATGTCGGAACTGCTTTTCGAAACCGATGCGAATCCCATTCCACACGGAATGAAGGCTGGCCTGCTTGAAGTGAGGGGCGGTAAGAGCCTGCGCTATGCCATACTGAAAGCGGAAACAAAGCCAATACGGGGAACGGTTGTCCTGCTTCAGGGACGCAATGAGTTCATCGAAAAATATTTCGAAACCATGACCGATCTCACCGCACGCGGTTTTACGGTCGTGACGTTCGATTGGCGCGGGCAAGGCGGCTCGCACCGGCTGCTGAAGGATCGCCAGCGCGGTTATGTCCGCAGTTTCGACGACTATTCCGACGATCTCGACCTTATCCTTGACCAGATCGCTTTGCCCGACTGCCCCCCGCCCTTCTACATCCTCGGCCATTCGGCTGGTGCGCTCGTGGCGCTTTCCTCAATGGGCAGGCTGACATCACGCATCAGTCGCATGGTGCTTTGTGCGCCCTTCATGGGGCTTGATGGACAAAAGCTCAGCGATGACAATGTACGCCGCATCGCGTCGGCCTTCCGATGGCTCGGCCTCGGCCGGGTTTATGCCTCCGGCGGACGCAGGCTGGCCTCACGCCCTTTTGCAGGCAATCCGCTGACCAGCGACCCGGCGCGCTTCATGCGCAATATGGAAATCCCACGTCTTAACCCGGAACTTGCGCTTGGCGGTCCGACAGCTCGCTGGCTCTGGAGCGCTCTCGAAACATCTCGGCGCATTAATCAACCGGATTTCTATAGTGGCCCCACAGTGCCCGTTCTCATCATTGTCGCTGGCGCAGATCGCGTGGTTTCCACATCGGTGATCGAACGCTTTGTTGCGCGCACGCGCAATGTCTCGCTGACGACAATTACCGGCGCACGTCATGAGATGCTTCAGGAAGCCGACTTTTATCGTGAGCAGCTCTGGGCCGCCTTCGATGCCTTCATTCCCGGATCGTCGGAAGTGGAAACCATGCCGGAGACGATTGAACCCTTGGCCTCCGGTATTTAAAGCGTGTCGCGCCTTATCATATTCAAACGACACGCTTTGAGCTTTCATTTTTAAGCATGTCTCCCAAAAGCAGTTCCCATTTTTGGGAGACATGCTTTAGCTATTCAGCAGATCAAGCGCTGCCCTGTGCAGTTCAGGAGAAGCGGCTGCCACGACATCGCCACCCTTCTCCGCCGGGCTGCCATCGCGTTGCGTCACCACGCCGCCAGCCTGCTCAATCAGCGGAATGAGAGCGACAATATCATAAGGCTGCAGACCCGCTTCAACGACAATGTCGGCAAATCCGCTTGCCAGCATCGCGAAGGCATAACAATCAACCCCGTAACGGGACAGCCGAACAGCGCCTTCCAGCCGATCAAATCCCTTGCGGCTTTCGCCTTTGAAAAGAGCGGGCGTCGTCGTGAACATCGTTGCATCGGCCAAGGCGGCATTCTTGCGAACCGACAGGCGGTGAGGCACGTCTTCGCCGCCATGGCGTACGAGATAAGCGCCATTACCATCGCTGTAGAATAACTCACCCGTGAAGGGCTGCGACATCATTCCCGCTTTGGCATCGCCATCAACAGTCAGCCCCAGAAGCGTGCCCCAGACCGGCAGGCCGGAAATGAAGGCGCGGGTTCCGTCGATAGGATCGATGACCCAGACATGGCTGCGGTCAATATTCTCCGGCCCATATTCTTCCCCCAGAATACCATGGTCGGGAAAAGCATTGCCGATAACTGCACGAATCGCACGCTCCGCCGCCCGATCCGCTTCGGTTACCGGATCGAAACCGACGCTATATTTGTTATCGATTTCCGTCAGCTGACGAAAACGCGGAAGTGTTTCGCGTGCTGCGGCAGCAGCCACTTCAGAAAAAAATGCCTTGTCGATCAGCAACCCCGAACTCCTGTTTCCAAGACATGGCGCATACTTGTGCAAACCATGCTAATTTTGCCTACATAATGAGCACACTGAAATTCGCTCAAAAAATATGCGCATTTTCTTGACGTTAACGCCATTCAGACGTAACTTAAATCCCAGACAGGTTTTCCTGTCGATGCCTTTCGGGGCATTTCCTCCCTAGTCTTTGACCGCGCTCGTATCGTTCGGGCGCGGTTCTTTTTATCTGCGAGAAGCGCTCGACGGAACGAATTATTCCGCAGCTAGAGGCGGCGCGATAAAGAGATCATCCGGCAGGGGTGTCAGGTCGCTCAGGAACCGGTGCAGATCGGCACAGAGCGTTTCGAAACCGGCAAGCTTGTGCAGGTTCTGCTCGTTCACATAGAGACTGCGATTGATCTCAATCTGCAGGGCATGGCAGGCCATAGCAGGCCGTCCGTAGTGTTCCGTGATAAACCCACCAGCATAGGGCTTGTTGTGTGCGACGGTGTAACCCAGATCCTGCAGCAGATCGATGGCAGCCTGCGTCAGCCTTTCGCTGCAGGACCGACCGAAACGATCACCGACAATGAAATCCGGACGCGATCCGATTTCGCCGGGTCGAGTGCCGCCAGGCATCGAATGGCAATCAATCAGAACCGCATAGCCAAAACGCTGGCGCGTGGACTGAAGCAATGCATCAAGCGTCTGGTGATAAGGCTTGTAGAGGCCCTCGATGCGATAGAACGCTTCGGCGAGCGGAATGCGCCCCGGATAGATCAGCTGACCTTCGCCGACCAGTCGCGGCACTGTGCCGAGCCCGCCTGCAACGCGCGCCGACTGGCTATTGACGAAAGGCGGCAACGGCTCGGCGAACATGCGCGGATCGAGCTCATAGGCTTCACGGTTCACATCGAGAAAAGCACGCGGAAAATGCGCTTTGAGCAAGGGAGCACCGAGCCGCATGGCCGAAGCAAAAAGTTCATCGACATAGCAGTCTTCCGAATGGCGTATGCTCAAGGCGTCGAGACGCGAGGCCTCAATGAACGAATGCGGATAGTAACGCCCGCTATGCGGTGAATTGAAGACAAACGGAATACGCTGTTCCGCCGGAGCGCATATCTCGAAGGGCGGTATCAGACTAAAATCGCGCTCCAAACTCATTCTTCACCCGTTTTCGGCCGGAACATTCAGCCATTCGACGACGATCCACGTCAGTATTATAACAAATTACGTCAGACGGCCCATGCGTGCAAATGGCTGGCAGCCGAATCTTCCGGCCTTTGCATGGCGTGCATATGCGACAATCCTGTCACACTGAACAGCTTGTTGCCAAATACACGCCACAACAATTAACATTCGCGCGAGCATTCATTCCATATTTACCAAAGAAGCGTTTTCTACGGTGGATATTGAGTCGTTAAGGGTCAGCTTTTGGGCGATGAACACGACACAGAATTCGGACGGAACAATGAAGAGAATCCTTCTAGCTGAAGATGACAATGATATGCGCCGCTTCCTCGTCAAGGCGTTGGAAAAAGCCGGTTATCACGTAACACACTTCGACAATGGCGCGAGTGCCTATGAAAGATTGCAGGAAGAGCCTTTCTCCCTTCTGCTGACCGACATTGTCATGCCGGAAATGGACGGCATCGAACTGGCGCGACGCGCGACAGAAATCGACCCGGATCTGAAGATCATGTTCATTACTGGCTTCGCCGCTGTCGCCCTCAACCCCGATTCGGATGCGCCGCGCGATGCAAAGGTGCTTTCCAAACCATTCCACCTGCGTGATCTGGTCAACGAAATCGAAAAAATGCTGATCGCCGCCTGAGGCGATCCCGCAGATTCGCGGCCCTTTGTTTTGTCATCAACAAAAAGACGAAAAAACTTCATAAAAGGGCATTGACGGGCGCAACGCGATATGGTGTATGCGCCACATCGAATGGGCGTGTAGCTCAGCGGGAGAGCACTACGTTGACATCGTAGGGGTCACAGGTTCAATCCCTGTCACGCCCACCATTCGATCTCCAAATAAATCAACTACATAGGATCAAGAAGCGCTGCGTGTATGAAGCGCTCTTCAGGTCCTCTGAACATGTAGTGATCCTATCGGTTATTTGAACTAATCGATACGCCGTCTACGGCAGAAACCACGTGACATCCCCATCGCAATACGTGAGCAAATGGCTGTTGTTCGTCGCAGTTGACATTGCTCGAACGCAGTTCAAGCGCTCTGTCGGAATGCCGACAATTAGGCAAGCTGAATTGTTCAACGCCCCCGCGCAAGTCGCCGCTCCTGATGTTCGCTGAACTCGCAGGATATGAGCGCTAGTCGGTTACTAATTATTTTTCACCGAAACCGCATGCCTTTTACAGGACGTCAATGCAGTGGGAAGTTAATTCCATTTCCCGGAAGAACACGCAATCTTCTTTCCTTCATTACCTACAAAAATTGTAGATTATAGACCCTCTCATAAAGGAGGATCTCATGCCCAAAACACCATCCAATTCCATCGAACTTGGCACTGAAGCGGCCAGTTTCCTCCTGAGCGACGCGAATGGGAAAGCGCACAAGCTTTCCGATTTTAAAGGCGCACCGGCGCTTCTTGTCGCTTTCATCTCCAATCGCTGCCCCTTCGTGCAACTCATTCGGAATGAATTTGCATCCTTCGCCCGCGAGTATCAGAAGAAGGGCTTGCAAGTGATTGCCATCAACAGCAACGACGCCGAAACACACCCCGACGAGAGCATTGAGGCAATCAGCCGGGAAGTCGAAGAATTCGGTTACTCGTTCCCTTATCTGAAGGACGAGGAACAAACGGTCGCACTGGCTTATGGCGCAGCATGCACGCCTGACCTTTTCCTTTTCGACGGCAATCGCAGGCTCGCCTATCATGGCCAGTTCGATGATGCCCGACCGGGTAACGGCAAGCTGGTAACGGGCAATGATCTGCGCGCTGCGACCGATGCAATACTTGTGGGCAAGAAACCCACAGCAGAACAAACGCCCTCGATCGGCTGCAACATCAAATGGACTGCCGGAAACCAACCGTCTCAGTTCTCCAGCGTCGCATGACAACGCTGCACGGTCACAAACCGGCACAATGTTTTCTGGAAATCTCGATGTCATTGAAGCGAAAAGACCTGACAAGCAGTGATCCGCTGCATTTGCAAACGGATGTACTCATCCTGGGAGGCGGTCCTGCCGGCGCCTGGGCTGCTTTGTCGGCCGTGCAGAGGGGAGCCCAGGTCATCCTTGCTGACAAGGGTTATTTAGGTACCAGCGGCGCAACGGCACCATCAAATACCGGCACCTGGATCGTGCCGCCAGGGGACAACCGGGCTCAGATCATCGAGCGGCGCTGGCAGAGTACCGGTAATCTTGCCGATCAGCGCTGGATGCTGCGCACGGTCGATCAAGCCTACGAAAATCTGCTCAAGCTCGCCGAATGGGGATATCCATTTCCCGATGGTGAAGATGGCAGGCTCTATATCGCCAATCTACGCGGGCCTGACTATATGGCCTTCATGCGCCGACGTGTTCTGAGAGCCGGCGTTACGGTGCTGGACCATCATCCGGCTCTGGAACTCTATTTCGACGGTGAGGCAGTTACAGGCGCGGCCGGAATAGATCGTCATCGCGACCGCGACTGGCGCATTGAGGCTGGCGCAGTCTTGCTTGCAACAGGCGGATGCGCGTTCCACGAACGCATACTGGGTGCCACCACCCTCACCGGCGACGGCCATCTTATGGCAGCCGAAGCCGGCGCAAGCCTTTCCGGCATGGAGTTCACGGGCAAGTATACTCTGGCCCCCTTCGGTACGTCCCTCAATAAGGGGTTACCGTTTCGCTGGGCTTCGTTCTATCGGGAGGATGGCACCCCAATTCTCGATAGCGACGGCAATCACCTGCAGAACGGTATCGGCGAGCGTGAGAAGGAAATTGCCAAGGCAATGATTGACGCCCCCGTTTACGCGGTGCTTGATCAGGCGGAGCCCGCCTTGCAGGACTGGTTGCGCCGTGGTCAGCCGAACTGTTTCGTGCCCTATGACAGGATGCCGGTCGATCCATTCCGTGATCCATTCCGCGTTACTTTCCGAGCCGAAGGAACTGTTCGCGGCACCGGCGGTATTCGTATCGCCTCATCAGATTGCGCCACCGACGTTGCCGGTCTCTATGTCGCTGGAGATGCCGCGAGCCGCGAGCAAATTGCGGGAGCCACATCCGGCGGCGGCGGACCTAACTCCTCTTGGGCGATCGCCAGTGGCTGGTGGTCCGGTCAGGGTGCCGCGTTGCATGCCAAGCGTCGAAGCGGCAAGGCCTTCAAGCGCCATTCCAGTCCGCTTGGTAAAGCAGGCCTGCGTCCCGTCTCGACAACCAAAAATTGGCTCACGCCGAAAGATGTCATCGACAGTGTGCGGGCTGAAGTCACGCCCCTGGAAAAGAACTATTTCCGCGAAGGCAACCGTCTGCGGGTCAGTAGCGAAAAACTCAACGCAGTCTGGAACGACGTCAAAAACCATCTTTCAGGAGTAGGCCCCAATCGCCTGAAGGCGCGCGAAGCAGCAGCAATTGCAGCATCCGGACGTTGGTCAGTGGCGGCAGCACTCGCCCGCAAAGAAAGTCGCGGCATACACCGCCGAAGCGACTTCGAAGGCAACGAAATGACGTTTGCGCGACCCATCACGTTACGTGGGATCGACGACATCTCCGTCTCGACCGCGCCTTACAGTCGGCGGGAGATGGCGTCTTGATCGAGATTGTTTCCCAAAGCCGCTGCGTAGAATGCGATATTTGCGTGAAGGTTTGTCCGGCCGACGTCTTCGATGCGTCTGATAGTGCCCCCGTCATTGCCCGTCAGGATGATTGTCAGACCTGCTTTCTATGCGAGATTTATTGCCCAACGGACGCGCTTTACGTCGCCGAACGCGCCGATGGCCCTCTTTCGATAACGGAGGCGGAAGCAGAAGAGCGAGGACTTTTCGGTAGCTATTCGCGCGCGCTGGGATGGAGACGCGGGAAACCGGGTGGGTCTGAGCTCGACCCGACACATCGCATCCGCGTTGCACAAGTCTGAATGGAGAACCGCGTGGACCGCATCACAGTAACCGACGTTCACAAAACTTTTCAGTTGAAGCCCGGTCAGTCGGTCCAGATCGAGGGTCGAAGCTCGGACCGCGTTACCGTTCTGAATGGGGTCAACCTTGCCATCCGGAAGGGTGAGTTCATTACATTGGTGGGTCCGAGCGGCAGCGGCAAATCCGTCTTGCTCGATATTATCGGTGGTCTGACCGAGGCATCCAACGGCATTGTCTCAATCGATGGCAAGCGTATCGTCAAGCCGGATCCGAAGACAGGCTACGTCTTCCAGCAATATGCCCTTTTTCCATGGCGCACCGCTCTGTCCAACATCGAATATGCGCTGGAGGTGCAGGGCATCGCCAAGCGGGAGCGCACCGAAAAGGCGCGATACTTCCTTTCGCTGTTCGGGCTCTCCGGTTTCGAAGATCGTTTTCCCAATCAGCTTTCGGGCGGCATGCAACAGCGCGTTGCAATCGCCAGAGCTCTTGCCACGGACCCGGAGGTTCTGCTCATGGATGAGCCCTTCGCGGCACTCGACGCACAGACCCGGGAGATCCTTCAGACCGAACTGCTTCGTATCTGGGAAAAGATCAATACAACCGTTGTCTTTGTTACCCATTCGATTGATGAGGCGATCTATCTCGCGGACAGGATCGTCGTCATGACGGCACGCCCAGGCACAGTGAAGGAGATAATAGACATTGATCTCCCGAGGCCTCGCGGCAGCGATATCCGCGCCAGCTCCCCATTCAATGTGCACCGTAGCCGCGTGTGGGAAGCGCTTCGTGACGAAGTCAACAAGGCACAAAAAGACTGGGCGCTGTCGCCTGACTATACCCACTGAAGGAGCTGATCACCATGGCATATGTAGCCGATAAGACTGCATTCGGTACGCGCCATTCTTCCAATAGTGCGAAAGGGCGGACTTGGAATCTTAAGCGGCTGGAGTTCGGCACCCTCACATACGGCTTGCCGTTGCTACTGGCTTTCCTGGTATTGTGGGAGATCGCGCCGCGGCTCGGCTGGCTGAATCGCATCTTCTTTCCTCCACTGAGCGAAGTCGCGCTGGCATGGTACGCGATGCTGCTGGACGGAACGCTTACGGCCAATATCGGCATCAGCCTGCAACGAGCGGCAATAGGTTTCATTCTGGCCGTTATCATTGCGGTACCGCTCGGCTTTCTCATGGGGCGCTATCCCCTGTTTGAAAAAGTTTCCGACTTACTGGTGCAAACGCTGCGTAACACGTCGCAATTTGCGTTGCTGCCCGTTTTCATTCTGCTGCTTGGTATCGGCGAAGCGTCGAAGATTGCGATCACTTTCTATTCGTCGGTCTTCTTTCTGTTGATCAATACAATTTCGGGCGTCAAATCCGTCGATCCGCTGTTGTTAAAGGCGGCGCGCTCGATGGGTACATCGGACATCGACATGTTCCGGAAAGTCATCTTGCCAGCCAGCATTCCATCAATCGTCTCAGGCATGCGGCTTGCCGTCAAATCCTCGATCTTCGCTGTGATTGGTGCAGAGATGCTGGCGGCAAAATCCGGCCTCGGATTTTTGATCCAGCAATCGCAGCTGATGATGGAAACTGCCGATATGTATGCCGGCATCATAACCATGACGGTGATCGGACTACTGGTAAACTATCTGCTGGTCTGGTTCGAACGCTGGTCCACCGTCTGGCAAGGCAATTCCGATACCTCCCACACCTGAGTTCGCACCAACATCAACTGGTCTCAAGGGGAACACCATATGACCATTTTTAATTCTCCCATCCTACGTCGCGCTCTGTTCGGAGGCCTCTCAGCACTCGTACTTGGCAGTGTAACACTGTCATCAGCCGCATTGGCCGATGAGAAGCCAAATGTGATCCGCATCGGCAGCACAGCACCCGGCCATTTGAAGTTTATCCTCGAAAGGCATAACGGCACACTTGCCAAAGAATTTGAGGAAGATGGCATCAAGGTCGAGTTTATCGCATTCACCAACGGCGGTTCTGAAGCAACAACCGCGCTTGCCACCGGAGCGGTAGAATTCATTTACACCGGCAATAATCCGGCACTCCGGGTCGCTGCGGCCGGTGCTGACGTCAAGGCCATCGGTCTTTCAAGCTTCATCAAGGAAAACGGCTCAGCGATAATCGTCAGCACAGGCTCATCAATCCAATCGCTGCAAGATTTGAAGGGTAAGAAAGTCGCCTATCTCACCGGGACAGTCCGTCATTCAGTCTTCGCCAAGGCCCTCCAATCGGTCGGATTGTCGCTCAGCGACGTGGAATCTCTCAATCTCGCCTTTGATGCTTCAGGCCCGGCACTCGTACGCGGGGATGTAGATGCCGTTGTCGAAAGTGGCGACGTCGCCGCAAAACTCGTCGAAACAGGTCAAGCGCGAGTCATCCTCGATGCTTCCTCGCATCCCGAATGGTCGGCCCCGTTCTTGATTTCAGCGAACGGGGACTTCGTTCGCAAATATCCCGAGCTCGTCAAGCGCCTCCTGAAAGTCGATATCGAAACGGCGCGTTGGGCCGACGCCCATCCCGAAGAAACGATCAAGATTTTCGTTGCCGAAACAAAGTCGTCGGAAAAGTCGGTTCGTCAGACCTATCGGAACAATGTGTTTTATCAAGACCCCAGAATTACCCCCGAGGCGCTCGCGTCGCTTAAAGGCGAAGAGCAATTCATGGCCGATGCCAAACTGCTCAAGGGTTCAGTTGACTACGACAAATGGATTGATACCAGTTTCCTCGATGCTGCTTACAAGGAAGTCGATGGGAAGCAATCCAACTAAATTGAGTGGAGAGAAGGGAGCATGTCACCGCAACACACTCTCCGTGGCAGGCAGTTCTCGTTCTGTCGTGGCCTTACCGATATCCGTTTCACGCATATGCTAAAACGACGTAGTTGCGTCGTCGGTGTGAGACACGGAGGTAAAAACCGCAGAGCGGTTGGGGGGAAAGAAGCCGGAAGTATCGAAGTGGTACGCATCGGTCTCGTCATAGACGAGGCCGATGCGTTCTTTGTTACGCTCGCTAACTCGCTTTATTTCGCCATGTCGATCGCAGAACTCAGCTCTTCCACCGCCTGATCTGCCGTGAGCTGCCCGTTGAACTGACGGGTGATGACATCAAACATCGCGTTCTTGATTGCAGTCGGCTGAGCATGCGACTGCGAGAAGGAACCGAGCAGCGACCCGTTCTTGTCGGCTGCGGCAAGATCCGCAATCGCCTTCTTCCCGCATTCATCGAATGCTGTAGACGGCACGTCTGTGCGGGCGGGTGCCGAGCCCTTCACCACATTGAAGGCCGACTGGAAATTGACGTCTTCAACAGCGGTTGCAAGGGCAAGCTGCGCTTTGCGCTTGTCTTCACCAACTTCAAAAACCGCAAACTGATCGGCATTGAAAGCCACGGAGCCTTCCGTTCCCGGAAAACGCCCGCAGACAAAATCAGTGCCGGGCTTTTTCCCTGCCTTGGTGAATTCGCCCTTGGCCCAATCGCCCATGAACTGCACACCCGCCTTGTCGTCGATCACCATCGCCGAGGCGAGATTCCAGTCACGCCCGGAGAAATTGTCGTCGACATAGGTGCGCAGTTTCGCCATCCGCTCGAATACCTGCTTCATGGTATCGCCCTTCAGGGCTTCCGGATCGAGATCGATCAGCGCCTTCTTGTAGAAATCCGGCCCAAAAGACATCACGACGCTGGTGAAGATAAGCGCCTCCTGCCAGGGCTGACCGCCATGTGCAATCGGGGTAATCCCCTGCTCCTTGAACTTGTCGAGCAGTGCAACGAGCTCATCCCAGTTCTGCGGCACTTTTCCGCCAGCCTTGTCTAAAGCGGCCTTGTTGTACCAGGCCCAGTTGGTCGAATGGACGTTGACGGGTGCCGCAATCCAGTGACCATCATATTTCGAGAAGTGTTGAATTGCTGGCGGGATAACCTTGTCCCAGCCCTCCTTGTTGGCGACTTCGTCCAGATTGCCGAGCACGCCCTGCTCCGCCCAATCCAGAATATCGAAACCCTGCATCTGCACGGCGGCAGGCGGATTACCCGCCGTCACGCGGGCGCGCAAAGTCGTCATGGCAGCCTCACCCGCACCGCCGGCAACTGGCATATCGACCCAGCCAATGCCCTGCTTCTGAAGATTTTCCTTGAGAAGATTGAGTGCCGCAGCTTCGCCGCCCGAAGTCCAGTAGTGAAGGACTTCGACACTGTCCTCTGCCTTTGCCAAACCTGCCCCGCCCAAGATGCTGACGCCAGCCAGCAACATTCCCATCATCAAGCGCATTATCATACCTCCTCGTTATGAATGGCGCAGCTTATCATGCAGCAGGCGAAACAGTACTCACTATCACGTTTAGGAATGGCCGCTGCAATCAGACGCCTTGAGCTTTTTGGATTGGTTTATATGACCTCTGATCCTCCATCCCCCGGTTTGTTCGCCTCATAAGGGAATATGAGACCGGCAATGCTGGGCAACGATGGCATTGAGGTCGCATCCTGCATCAGCCGAAGTGTTGCAGGATGACTACAGGCCATCAAACATGACTATTTTCATCATGTAATTTCTTGCCCGTATTAATACATGAATATATCACTCATGATTGTCGAAATCATGTTGGGAATATTCTTTATGCGTTCAGATTGCATGCCTCTCCGCCGCACAATTCTGGCTGGTACATCCCTCATCGCTCTTGCCGCTACGGCAATAGCGCAGGAGCAGTCCACCTCCTCTTCGACGGAGAATGGTGCAATCGTTCTCGACAAGATCGTCATAGATGGCGGCAGCGGCGGCGTAATTGATGCGGACGGTTATGTGGCACGCAGCAGCGCAACCGGCGCCAAGATTGATACGCCGTTTGTACAGACCCCGCAGTCCATTTCCTCTGTTACCCAGCAGCAGCTTGAAGACCGCAATCCGCAGAGCTTGCTCGACGCCATCGCCTATACACCCAGTGCACGCGTTGGCGGCTACGGCTTCGATCCGCGGTTCGACGCTTTCACTGTACGTGGCTTCGACGTCACATATACCGGTGTGTTCCGCGACAATCTCCGCCAGCCCGGAGCCAGCTCCGCACTGTTCAAGACCGAACCTTACGGTCTGGAAGGCGTTTCCATTTTGCGCGGCCCATCGTCAGCCCTATACGGAGCTTCCGGTGCGGGTGGCCTGTTCAACCTCATCAGCAAGCGCCCGACCGAAACCCCGCTGCATGAGGTGCAGGTCCAATATGGCACCAACAATCGCTATCAGACCCAGTTCGATCTATCCGGCCCGGTCAAGGAAGGCGACCCGCTTTACTATCGCCTGACAGGCCTTTGGCGCAATTCCGATACCGAACAGCCCTCGGTTCCAGACGACCGCATTTACATTGCACCGGCCTTGACGTGGAAACCAGACGAAGACACGCGCCTGACAATCCTCAGCGAGTTCTCCCGTACCAAAACCGGCGGCACGGCTGCTTATTATTATGATGCCGCCACGGACAGGGTCTCCGACTTCTTTGCAGGCAATACCGCTTTCAACGACTCGGTCCAAACTCAGGGGCGTATCGGCTATGAATTCGAAACCCGCCTCAACGACACATTCGTGTTCCGCCAGAATGCCCGCCTTGCATCGACCAAAATCGGAGCCGACTGGGCCTTTGCCTATCAGGCCAATGAAGACGACCCATTGCTTCTCGACAGCAGCGCAGGCACTTTTGAAGAGCGGCTGACCAGCTTTACTATCGATAACCAACTGGAAGCAAATTTCGATACCGGCAATTTTGAGCACAGATTCCTAGCTGGAGTCGACCTGACAAAGCTGCAATGGAAGGGATTGAACGGTTATGGCTACACGCCGCCGCTGGACACCAGACATCCGTCCATGGGACGCCCCGTAGCACCAATAGATTTCCAGAAAAAAGACGTTCAGGACCAGCTTATGGCTGGCATCTATCTGCAGGATCAGATCCGCTATGATGCCTGGACCATTACCCTTGGCGGTCGCCAGGACTGGGTCAGTACCGACACGAAAAACACCGATCTGACAACCAGCACGTCCACCGATTTCGATCAGAGCGACAAGGCCTTCACATGGCGCGCCGGCGTGACCTACGAGACGCCTTGGGGCATTACGCCATATGCCAGCTATTCGACCGCTTTTTCGCCCAATGCCGGTGTAAACCAGGCAACAGGCAATCCGTTCGAGCCAACGGAAAGTGACCAGCAGGAAATCGGAATCAAGTATCAACTGCCCAACAGCAATACCTTGTTGACGGCAGCCCTGTTCAACATCAATCAGGACAACGGCCTCTATTACGAAGTGGTTGAACTCGATACAGGCCCGGCCAACATTCAGGTGCAGCGCGGTAAACTGCGCTCACGCGGCTTGGAGCTGGAAGCCAGTACCAGTCTCGACAATGGCCTCTCCCTCATTGCGTCCTATAGCTACATGCAGACCAGTATCAAGGACGGGCCGGAAGGCACAGTTGGCAATGAAATCTCGTCCGTTCCGACCCACATGGCGTCGGCCTGGGCACACTATAAATTGCCCGAGAACACTTTTCTCTACGGTCTGGGTGTCGGCGCAGGCGTACGCTTTGTCGGTTCCAGCTACGGCAATGACGAAAACACGATGAAAAACAGTTCCCGCGCTTTCGTCGATGCTGCGATTGATTTCGATTTTGGCGCCATCAAGAAAGACTATGAAGGCGTAAAGCTGCAAGTCAACGCCACCAACCTCTTCGACACGCGCAAGCCGGTCTGTTCTGCAGGTTTCTGTTATCGCGATCAGGGTCGTACGGTTGTCGGCAGCCTGAAATACTCATGGTAGCGCCAGTATGCAAAATGAAGCTCTCAGCCCCCCGGAGCCTGAGAGCGCTATCTGAATTTAGAGCATTTCCAGCAAAAGTGGGAAGCGGCTTTGCGCAGGATAATGCGACGAAACAAATACTTGGAGCGGCTCCGCGTTAACTGGAACCGCTCCAGAAAGTAATGAAATGATCCGTCTTGTTGTCTGTCTGACCGTAATTTGGCTGGCCCTTGGTAACAGCGCTGTTGCAGATGTCACCTATCCCATTCATGTCAAGGATGCGCTTGACCGGGACGTTACCATTGCAGCCCAGCCGAAGTCCGTGCTGCTTGGCAGCGGCTTCAATTTGATTGCATTGTCACTTATCCATCCCGATCCCGTCAGCCTGCTGGCCGGTTGGGCCGACGACCTCAAGGGCGACAACCCTGAAATCTACGCCGGTTTCAAAGAGCGCTTTCCGGAAATTGACAAGCTGCCAATCATAGGCGACGGCATGACAGTTTCGGTCGAGAAGATCGTTTCAGTCAAAGCTGATCTGGCCATTCTGTCAGACTGGCAGATGCGTAATGATGAAGGTGTACAGGCTATCGCCTATCTCGAGAAAATGGGCATACCGGTGATCGTGGTCGATTTCGGCAACCATGCACTCGAAAACACCTCAAAGAATATGCGTCTGCTGGGCAAGGTACTCAACCGCGAGGAACAAGCCAACGCATTTGCCGATTTCTATGATGAGCGCATTGCCCGAATTCATGATCGGGTGGCGAAGAACGGCGCCGGGAGTGATGCTGGCCCGACCGTGTTGCTTGAAGCCTTTCCCAATGCCGACCAATGCTGCTACGCCTACGGACGAAGCAGCATGGGCGAGTTCATCACACTGACCGGCAGCCGAAATATCGCTGCGGACGGACCACCACAGGGAGCCATAGTTAGCAGCGAATTTATCGTTGCTGCCGATCCACAGGTTTACATCGCCACCTCATCCCCGGGACGGAAATATAGCGGCTTTTCAATTGGACCAGGCGTCAGCGAGCAGGAAGCGCGCGACACGCTTTCAAACGCCTTGAAGAACCCTTTCCGTGCCGGTTTAAAGGCCGTGCACGATAAGCGCGTGCATGGATTGTGGAACTTCTTTAATGCCGTTCCTCTGAACATTCTGGCGGCAGAAGCCTTCGCCGTCTGGCTGCGACCAGAACTGTTCGCCGATATCAGCCCCGAAGCGACACTGGCAGAGATCAACAAACGTTTTGCGGCAGTCCCCTTTGAAGGCTCATACTGGATCAGCCTTAAACCCTGATCCACGCGGCGCAATGTCGAGTAAGCCTTTTGCGCGAGATTCATCGCGCCTGCGCTTTCAGTCGTGTCGGTCAATATTCGTTTCTCATGCGCCAGACCACTGTAACTATCCGTGCCTTGAGAGAGGCAGCTTGAATGGAAAGATGCCGTTTTTGAAAGCGGCATCTAAGAATCCGTTGGCTGTTCCAGTGGTCTGAATCCGGCATTTGCATCCCTCGGATATGAGCGCCGGGCAAATGTCGGAATCAAAAAGACCACTAATAACCCTATGAATCTAGTGGATTTTTCGAATTTGACGTTTGAAACGAGATTTGTATCGGACGGGTATCAAACGTCAAATTCAATCCACTAGTGCCTGTCCGTATTGCGAGCGCGATTTGCCGCGCAGCGTATCCCGATAAAGGAAGCGGAAGAAGAACGCATCGCCCGTTCCGCGCAGAAATCTGGCAAATATCGCAACCAGCAAAACGGAGAAAATCAGCCTGCCGAACAGGACCACATAGATATCCGCACCGAGAGCCACCACGATCAGCGTATCTTCGATCAGACTGTGGCAGAGCCCCATGAAACTCGACGCGAGAAAGACGTCCCGAGGTTGGAGGTGTCCGCGCTGCGCTTCGCGAATGATGAGGCCACCGCCATAGGATAGTCCCAGCACCAGCCCCACAACGGTCAGTGGAGCGGCATCCTTCGATATGCCGAGCAAGCGCAACAAGGGTGAAAGAAGCAGGTTGAGAAAGCGCGTCACATTGAGCGCATCCATCGTTCTCAACACCGCCACCAGACCGAGCAGAACAACAAATATCCAGACCAGCGTAGACGCCGTATCGGCGACGAAGCTGCTCCAGCTTGAATCATAATGGCCCGGCACCCAGCTCGGCGCCGCCGGTTCCGCCAGCCAGCCGGTATGGCTGGAAACCAGCTTGATCCCCCACGCAAAGACAAGCCCGCCACCAAGCCGGATCAGTGTCGAGACGATCAAACGCGGGCCTGCCTTTTGCACAATGCGCTGTTCGATAGGAAGAGCATGGGCGAAGAGGAAAAGCGAACTGAGGATTGTCACCTGTGCCGAGGTCAGTGTGTCGACCGGCAAGACGGCGAACATCACCACTGCCCCGCTCCACACTCCGACCAGAAGGTTCATCGCCCAGACAAAACCTGCCTCCGGAGGCAACCCCACGAACTGCATGACGGGGGCGAAGGCAGGTGAGATGGCCTTGATCAAGCCCATCTCGATTGCAAGCTGCGTCAGCACCATCACCGGCAGCATGATCTTGATCAGCGTCCAGTAGACGCTGATCGCCTCGCGCAGGATAACCATGCCGAATGCTGTCAGTCGCTTTGCCGATTCCCCGGCCATTCTGTCCCCTCCGCTTTGTCCGGAGCGTGCGACGTCTCAGGCCGGTTCGCGCGCAACGGATTGCGTCTTCGCCGCGGTGACCGTGGCGATCTGCGTCTCCGATACAAGCGTTCCATTGGAGAAAACCCGCAAATGCGGTGTTCCGCCGGCCACGAAGCCGTCGATGCTTTCGGCTTTGGCCAGGAGAAAATCAGCCCGTGCGCCGCGATGCAAGCCATAATCCTTGAGACCCATGAGTTTTGCAGGGATTGCGGTAATCATCGCATAGGCAGTGGCCAGTTCATCGCCCTTAAGATGACCTGCAAGCAGGGTCCAGCGTGCAATTTCCAGCATGTCGCCCGAGCCGGTCGGAACGAAAGGATCTTCGATATTGTCCGAGGCCGTGGCAATAGGCACACCGGCGCGCACGATCTCTGCCACCCGCGTCAGCCCACGCGGTGGCAGCTTGTCGCAATCGCGCGCTTGCAGATAAAGATTGGCTGCCGGCAGCGTGACGACGCCAAGTTTCAACGCGATGATCTGTTCCAGGATCGCTTCGAAATCCGGCCGGTTCATCGCACTGAGAACCGAAGCATGGCTGAGCACGGTACGTGCCTCCAGACCATAGCGGCGGACCCGCTCGAAGACGGCGTTGAAAAGCGGGCGTTGCGGGTTGAGATGTTCATCGAGATGCAGGTCGACTGGACGGCCATGCCGTGCAGCAGCGGCGAACAGGATATCGAGATAACGCTCCGGGTCTTCCGCCACTGCGGGCGTGCCCCCCACGGCATCGGCCAGCGCAACCGCTCGATCGATATTGGCCTCCAGCCAGTCGAGGTCCTGCCCCGGATGCGGGATCATGAACGCCACAAGCTGCAGCTTCACCCGGTCAGCCCAATCCGACCGCAATTTCGCCAGAGCTTCTATGCCATTGAAGCCCGCATCCTTGTCCACATTCACATGACTTCGGATAGCTGTGGTGCCACGGCTGAGACAACGCTCAATGGTTCGGGACGCCCGCTTGAGAATGTCGTCAGGCGGGGCCTGCCGCGCATATTTCGCAAAAGCGTCGCGCGCGCCCTGCAACGTGCCGGATGGGTTGGGTGCGAAACGCAATACGCCGGTCTTGTCGAGATGCTGGTGCATGTCCACCAGACCCGGCGAAGCGATGCAGCCTGCCGCATCGATAAGCTGCATGTCGCCTTCAGGCTCGATGTCGGGCGCAATATCCAGGATGATGCCCTTCTCCGAAATCAACATGTCGGCCTGTCGGACATCGCGGGCGCCGACAACAACCAGTCCTCCCCGGACAAGGCGGCGGCACGGCGCGTTGGATTGCTGGAACAGATTATCCATCGTGAACCTCACTATCTGAATGGAGCTGAAAAGGTAAAACGGGCGGCCCCGCAGGCCTGCATTCCACAGCCTCTATAGCGGGCGGATGCGAACCTCCGGCGTGCAGGCCGGGCTCTCTGCCCGGCGCCGCAGATGGTTGTGCTCAGCCACCGTTGGTCTGGGACTTCGCCTCGGCCAGATGACCGTCATGATGGCTTTCATGAGCCTGATTGCTGTCGCCCAATCCGTTGAGGACGAGATTGAGCGTAACGGAAACCACGCAAGCAACCACAACACTCGAATGCAGGATGGACTGCGTCCAGTCCGGCAATTGCTGGAACAGATTGGGGGACATGATCGGAATGAAAGCGATAGCCAGCGTCAGTGCAACGATCAGGATATTATACTGATTATTCGCGTAATCGACCTTGGACAGGGACTGGATACCAGCCGCAGCTACGATACCGAACATTGCTACCGCTGCTCCACCGAGCGCCGGTGCAGGCACCGCCGCAAGGACTGCTCCGAACTTGGGAAAGAAGGCGATGACGCACAGCATGAAACCACAGAGCGCAACAACCCAGCGGCTGCGCACACCGCTCAAAATGACCAGACCAACATTCTCCATGTGAGCAATGAAAGGAAAGCCCGCGAAGACCCCTGCAACCGCACTGGCAAGGCCATTGGCACGTACACCGTCGGCGACCTGCTCAGGCGTAACATCCTTGTCGACGATCTCACCGATTGAAATGAACAGCCCCATGGATTCCACTGTCTGGACGATCATCACGATCACAATCGTCATGAACGGCAGGACGGCGAAAGTCGGCAGTCCGAAATGGAATGGCGTCGGCACGGTCATCCAAGGGGCGGTTTCTACCGGGTTGAAATTGCCCATTCCCAGAAGAAAGGCGACCAGAGCGCCCGTACCCATACCGAAAAGCACGGCCAGATTTTTCAGGAGCGGCGATCCGAACCTATTGAACGCAAGGATAACGATCAGCACCAGCAGCGCCACGCCCAGAAAAGCAGGGTCGCCAAAATCCGACTGGCCACGTCCGCCGCCTGCCCACTGATAGGCTTCCGGCAGAAGCTGCACGCCAATGGCGGTGACAATACAACCCGTGACGACGGGCGGAAAGAAGCGACGCAGATGTCCGGTAACCGGTGCGATCAGCATGATGAAGATGCCGCCTGCAATCACGGCACCGCAGATGCCCGCTATCCCCACCCCCGGCATGGAGCCGATAGCGATGATCGCCGAGACACTGGAAAAGGCGACCCCGTTCATGATCGGAAGACGGACGCCGAAACGCCAGAAACCTATAGTTTGCAGTAGCGTCGCAATACCTGAACAGAAGAAGGTGGCACTGATCAGGAGGATAGTTTCCTCGGAACTGAAGCCGAGCGCATTGGCGATAATCAGCGGTACCGCAACCGATCCGACATAGGACACCGCAACGTGCTGCAGCGCCAGAGTAAGTGTTTTCTTGGCAGGTAATATTTCATCGACTGGATGTATTGCAGATGTCATCGTTGTTCCCCTTATTGAGTCAATTTCCAACGACTTGTGGCCGTTCCTTTCGTGACGTCTTGTCTTGACGTTTTCATCGCCTGTTCCATCAAACCGGCTTCGGAAATCATCCCCGCACCAAGCGATGCAGCAGATAAACTCCCGGCTCCGAAGCCGGTCGATTGCGGGTCATTATGCCCGACATGCTTCGATGCGGGCCTGCAACGAAGCCCGGTCGAGATTGCGCCCGATGAAGATCATCTTGTTCGAGCGTTCATCCCCTGCCCATGGATGATTGGGGCGGAATTCGATCTCGTTGTGGACGCCGTGCAGGACATAGCAATAGTCATCGTCCTGAACGGAAAAGATGCCTTTCATTCGAAACAGATTCTCGTTGTTCTGTCGCTTGAGTTCCTGCACCCATCGCGAAATTTTCTGCGGGTCCATATTGCCCGGAAGTTCGATACCGACGGACGTGACCGACGTGTCATGGGTATGGCTGGCATCCCCGAACCATGCGTGTTCATGACCGTGATCCTCGTGGTCATGAACGTGACCATCGCCGTGCCCATCACTATGGTGATTATGATTGTGCGCGTGCCAGTCGAAATCGATCTCGGCAGCCATCTTGCGATTACGATCGAAGGCCGCCAGTCCCAGGATTTTGGTGAGATCGATCTGCGCATAGCTCGACAGCACGATATCCGCGGTTTCATTGAGCTGGCGGATGCGTCTGCTTACATCGGCAATATCAGCGTCCTGTGCCAGATCCACCTTGTTGAGCACGATACGGTCCGCGCAGACGATCTGATCGACCGCCTGATTGTCGATGCCATCCAGATGGATATCGTCCAGATGCTGGCGAATATGCTTGACGTCGACCAGCGTTATGACTCCGTCGAGATTGGTTTCATTGCGGATCGGATCATCGAGAAAGAAAGTCTGGGCCACCGGATAAGGATCGGCAAGTCCGCTCGTCTCGATAATGATATGATCGAGACGTTCCGGTCTCGCCAGAAGCTGGCGTATAACCCGCAGAAGATCGTCACGTGCCTCGGCCACACAACAGACGCAGCCATTGGTCATTTCGAAGATTTCTTCCGTGCTGCCGACGACCAGATCGCCATCAATGCCGATTTCCCCGAACTCGTTCTCGATCACAGCGATCTTCATGCCGTGATTTTCCTTCAGAATGTAGTTCAGCAACGTTGTCTTGCCGGAGCCGAGAAAGCCGGTAAGCACGGTGACCGGAATCTTGTCCTTGACTGTCTTCAACATCGTTCTTCTCCCTTGGATTATCGTTGTCAGGGCATTTTGAGCCATCGCCGCACGCCACCCGTCTCCAGATCGAAAAGATCCAGAACCCGGCCAACCGTGTGATCGACCATCTCCGCGATGCTTGCCGGTCTGGCATAAAAGGCGGGAACAGGGGGCGTCACGATGGCGCCCATCTGGGTGACGGTCAGCATGTTGGCGATATGGGTCTGCGTCAGCGGCGTCTCGCGGGCCAGCAGCACCAGCTTTCGCCTTTCCTTCAACGTAACATCGGCTGCCCGGCTGATCAGGCTCCCCGACAGGCCATGCGCAATTTCCGCAAGCGTTTTCATCGAGCACGGCACCACGACCATACCCATGGTTCTGAAGGACCCGCTCGAAATGCTGGCAGCCATATCGTCGGATTTGTAGAGATAGCTTGCCAGCTCACGAATATCGGCGAGTTTGTAGTCGGTCTCGTGGGTCATGGTCAGAAGCGCCGACCGGCTCACCACAACATGCGTTTCTATCTGGAGCTGCTGCAGGATTTCGAGAAGGCGAAAGCCGTAGACGAAGCCTGACGCACCGCTGATCCCAACCACCATGCGCGGGCGGTAGTCGTGTGGTCGTGGAGAGACGGCGTTCATGACGGCGTTCCCGTTGGTCTTATTCCGGTCAGACCACCCAGAAGATCGCGCGCACGCCCGAGCGCATCGTCGCCAATCACGGCACGAATGCCATGAAAATCAGGGCTTCGCGTCGCATCGAGCGCCAGCCGCGACGTCGTACCGTCAGAACTTGACGATGGATCGAGCGGACTGCCGGGCAGACCGTCAATCGTGAAAAGATCACGATGCGGTTGGAAATGCGTGGCCATTGCCCACAACACCTGACTGTCCTGCGTGACGTCTATATCGTCGTCGACGGCTATGACCGTTTTCAGATAGGGGTCCCAGCCGAGAAGGCCCAGCATCACCTGGCGCGCTTCGCCGGGCCGACTTTGCTTCAACGCGACATAGCAGTGAAAATGCGTTCCGGAGGTGGGATAGTGCAGCCTCGTTACCGAGGGGAACCGCGCTTTCAGCTTCTCGAACATTTCAGCTTCCCGCGGCAGGCGGGCAAGGTTGAGATGCTCGTCCGTCGCACCGCCCACGACATCGACCAGCCAAGGCGTCCGACGACGCATGACAGCCGTTACGTGAAACAGCGTATTGGTCGACCGGTCCGAAGAATAGCCAGAGAACTCGCCAAATGGTCCTTCCTCGACATGTGCATGGGGATCAAGATGCCCCTCCAGCACATATTCTGCCGCCGCCGGAACACCGATGGCGTAGCGTGGTGTTCTGACCAGACGCAACGGCTCGCGCATCAGCCCGCCGGCAACAGCACGCTCATCTGCACCGAATGGCAACCGCGCGGAAGCAGCCAGCATGAAAAGCGGATGCGCTCCAACCACCATCGCCACCGGCAGCGGCCGGCCGGTTTCACGCGCCGTCTGATACATGCGCCATAGATGCCCGCGCGAATGCAGGCTCGTTGCCAGTGCCGACTGGGAGTGCCGCATCGACCTGTGATAACTGAGATTGGCAATGCCGGTTTCAGGATCGCTCGCAACAATGATGGCATTTGTGATGTAGGGGCCGCGATCACTCTCGAAATGCCGGATCATCGGAAGTTTGTCGAGATCGACGTCCTTGCTTTCGTCGACCTGTTCCATCACTGGGCCGTCGGCGACATATTCTGGCTCGATCGGAGCATTGGCGCGTTTCTGGTACTCGCCATGCAGCTCGGAAATAGGCGTTCCGAAAATGCGGGCGATCCTTTCGCGCGATGCAAACACATTCGTGACCAGCGGCACCTCGCTGCCCGGAACCTGATCGCAGACCAGCATCGGTGTCCTGCCCTTTTCAGCCAGCGTCGCCACCAGTGCGGTGACATCGCGGCCGTCCTGCAGGGGGGCGCGGATATGAACGACGTCATCGGGATAAAGTTGCCGGTAGACGTTCGCGAAACTCTGAAAATCCTGTGTTCCCGTCTTGGTGACTGAATGCAGCTCGTTCATGACTCCTCCCGATGTCATTTCCTGAAATGTGCGGGGTGCGCATGCACACCCCGCACAGCGCCTCAGACGTAGGTGGCCTTGAGACGCTTCTCCGCTTCCGCCAGATCCTTGGGAGGCTTGGTGGGTTCGATACCGATGAGACGGGCTATGTTGTTGCCCAGATAGTCTTCGAGAATATCTTCGCTGAGGTTCATACCCTGCGGCTCCGGCGAACACAGAACCTCCAGCTCGCGCAACCACATGCCCGGATTGTTCGGTGGCGAATCCGTACCGAACACGATCTTGTTCGGCGGCAACTGCTTTGCAAACTCCACGATGCGCGACTGGAAGCACCAGCCGGATTCGCAATAGACATTCGGCGTGTCCATCGCCATCCAGAACGCTTCGAACGAATAGTTGCCGCCCGTCTGTATCCCGAAATGGCCGATGATGAAGTTGACCATCGGAAATTCACGAATGATGGGATAGAACTGCGTCGGGATCGAATAGGGGCCGTCACCCGTATGGATAAGAACGACGACGCCCAGCTCCGCACATTTCTTCATGGCAGGCCGCAACCATTCCAGTGCGCGGTCCGGGCGATAGCCATGCATGTTGGAATGCAGCTTCAGCATCTTGAAGCCATATTCCTTGACATGGAATTCCAGTTCCGCAGCGCCATTTTCCGGGCCCCACCGAGGATTGTAGTTGAAGTTACCGATGAAGCGGTCCGGATATTTCTGGCAAAGCTCGGCGACATAGGACATGTAGTCACGAATGCCGTCGCGTCCGCGGCGGTTGCCATCGCGGTAGCCTGTATTACCGGGCGGCGGCTGAATGAAGCCCATATCGATCCGGCGTGGCTTGCCGTTGATCATATACGGACCGTCCATGAGCTTCAGCATGCGTTCGCCGGTAAACGGCTCACCGGTATGACGCCAGGCCTCATCGACAAGATTGGTTGGATGCAGATGGGTATCGATAATCATGTGGATTCTCCGCTGAACTACGCAAGGGTCGCCAGGTAGTGCTTGTTTTCGATGCCATGACGTTCAAGTTCTGCGACTGCATCCTGATAGGTGGCGGGCGGAGGAGTTGGCTCCATGCCCAACATTCGGGCGAGATTGTTGCCGAGGTAATCCTCAAGCGTATCCTCGTCGAGATTCATCCCTTGCGGCGGTTCATGGCAAAGCACTTCGAGCAGATTCAGCCACATGCCCGGTTCGTTAGGCGGCGTGTCTGAACCGTAAAGAATCTTGTGCGTCGGCAAATCCTTGGCAAATTCAACGATACGCGACTGCAGACACCAGCTGCTTTCACAGAACACGTTCGGATATTCCATTGCCCATTGGAAAGGCTCGAAACAGTAGACCCCTCCGGTCTGCACACCGAAGTGCGCCATGATGAAATTGATGTCCGGATATTCCTTGATAAGCGGAATCCACTCCGTCGGAATACTGTAGGGGCCATCACCGGTATGCAGCTTGACGAGCACACCCAGTTCCCGGCATTTGTCGAGCGCTGGGCGCAGCCAGTCCTTGGCACGGTCAGGCCGATATGCATGCATATTGGCTTGCAGTTGGACCATGCGGAAACCATGCTCCTTCACATAGCGCTCAATGGCCTCGACCCCGTTCTGCACGCCGCAACGCGGATTATAGACGAAGCAGCCAATGAACCGGTCCGGGTATTTTTGAACCATTTCAAGCGTATAGGCCATATAGGCATCGATGGACTGACGCCCGTCTAGCTCCCCATCCGTCCACGTATAGATGGTGTTGCCCTGCGGCGGCTGGATAAACGCCTTGTCGATGCGACGTGGTTTGCCGTTGATCGTATAGGGGCCGTCCATCATTTGAATCAGGCGCTCGCCGCTGAACGGATCGCCATCATGCTGCCAGGCCAGATCGACCAGATTGGTCGGATAGCAACTGGTATCGATGATCATTGATTGGTCTCCTTTTCCCGGTCGTGAAGGACCGATCCTCGAGAAAACCAACTGCGTCCCCCTTTGGTGCGACAACCGTTCGCCAGGCGACGGCAGGCTTATTTTTCGACAGCAGTGATTTTCGTCACTGCCCACTATCGCCACATTGATGGTAAGACGTACAATATCGCTTTCAGTGCATGGTGAGACGATTTCGATATGGTCGAATCCGGCGCCGAAGCTCAGAAACGCCCATCGGGAAAGCAGATCACAATAAAAAAGCCGACCCTAAGGCCGGCTGTAGCTCTTCTGGGAAGGTGGACCGCCGCAGGCGATCACTTTGAAGACTGTTTGGTCCAGTCAAACAGCATGGTTGCACTGAGAACAGCGAAGATAAGAATGATATCGAACACTTAAACCTCGAAAATGGGAAGCCGCGGGCCTTGTTGAACGGGCAAGGAATTTACCGGTCAGCATCCCTTGAAGATCTCCCAGATCTTCATCCCCACGCCTGACATGGGTCTCATAAACGCAAGGCGGCAGTGAAATCAAGCCGCGTTTTGCGATCATTCCTATTCGGGGGTGTTCATGAGCAGGACCGACAACACGCCGCATCCAGCAACAGAGTTTCGTATTTTCAAGGACTATCGCCCCTCCCCCTTTGAGACGTACAGTGTTGTTTGTTCCGGTTGGCGAGAGGTTTTCGATATGGCTTACAATCATCTGAAACCGTTCGATCTGCGAACACTGCGTTATTTCCTGGTCGTCGCGGAAGAACTCCATTTCGGTCGCGCCGCAGTCCGTTTGAATATGTCGCAGCCTCCTCTCAGTCAGCAGATCAGACAACTGGAGGACCGTCTCGACGTCGTGCTGTTCAAACGCAGCCATCACAATGTCGAGCTGACTGCAGCGGGACTGGCTTTGAAGGAGCAGGTTCCGCTGATCTTCCAGCAGTTGGAAAAGGCTGTTGTGACGACCCGTATGACAGCCGCAGGCTCCATCGGTCGATTGGACATTGGCGTAATCAGTTCTTCGCTGGTCGGCATCATTCCCAGAGCGCTCGATATCTTCACCAGCCGTTATCCGGATGTCGACTGGCAGCTCCATGAATTAACGCCAGCGCTCCAAATACAGGGACTGCTTGAGCGTCGCATCGATGTTTGTCTTTTTCGCATGCCGCCGCATCAGGACGGCCTGCACCGGGAAATCATCATGCAGGAAGCTCTCATGGTAGCCATGCCAAGATCGCATCCTCTCGCCAGCCAGAACAGCGTCTCCTTGATGCAACTGAAAGATCAGCCGTTCGTCATGTTCGGCCTGCATCAGTCGAGATTTGCAGATTTCCTCTATCAGTGTTGTGTCAAAGCCGGATTCACGCCGAGAATTCGCCAGCAGGTTGTCGAGGTGCAATCGCTTCTGAGCCTTGTGGGCGCCAACATCGGCGTCGCCCTATTGCCCGCCAGCATGCGACAGCTTGCGCAGCCGGAAGTGGTTTTCAAGCCAATTCATCCCTCGCCGCCGGAAATCCCTCTATATGCTACCTATCGCGCCGGTGACACGTCGCCGACGTTGATGCGCTTTCTGGCGATAATCAGCCAACTGATAGCCGAACACCGGATAAAGACGGGCTCCGATGAATCAGACCGACAAATCCAATCGGTTTTTGAGGCGCAGGAGAGCAACACAGATTGAAGGCAACAGCGTCCTTTATACCAGGGCGCTGAGATGCTAACGCATCACGCCCTGAAAATGCTCAATCGCCGCACAGGCTTAACCAAAACTCGATGAGCCAAACTCATCGAGTTTTGGTATTAGAAGGACGCGCAAAGAGACGGGGCTGAACAATGTCCAGCCCCGCTTGTTCGTTCTTATTTTGCTTCGATAGCCTGAAGACCGGCCAGAGCACATTCCGCATCGGTTGCACCTGATGGTGCGCCGCCGACGCCGATGCCACCGACCAGCGCGTCGCCGATCTTGATTGGCAGTCCGCCCGCCTGAATGACGAACCGAGAATCCATATCCCGCATGCCATTATTGGCTGGCTTCGACGCGATAAACTCTGCAAGTTCACCGGAATCGCGCCCCAGAGCTGCCGACGTGAACGCCTTTCCTTCAGCGCTATTGCCGGTATGCGGGCCGGAAAGGTCGGCCTTGAGCAGAACCTTGGTCGATCCATCGCGGGCCACGACTGCGACGCTCACATTATTGCCCTTGGCAACGCAGGCATCCAGCGCAGCCTGTGCAGCCTTCGTTGCGAGATTAAGCGGCAGATAAGGCGTGGTGGGAAGCGCTTGAGCGAAAGCAGTAGCCGGAGCCATCGACAGAGCGATTATTGCAAGTTTACGGATCATGGTCGTTCCTCGTTTGTGATGAGGAACATTTAGTTGCCGCCAGCATCCAGCGAAATCCGTAGCATTTACGATCTTATCGGTAGTTCTACGGATTTGGCTGGCCCTCCAGCCACAAACGGGTCATTTCTGCTTGCGAGGTTGTGCCCAGTTTCGCGCCGATGGCCGCACGGTGGCTGTCAATCGTGCGCGGCGACAGTTCAAGACCATCAGCAATTTGCCGGGTGGTAAATCCTTGCGCGATACGGTCAAGAACCTCGCGTTCACGTGTTGTCAGCGTATCCAGCAGTGCCAGCGTTTCGGCTCTCAGCGCCTTGCTCCCCAGCCTGTGTTCAAGCAATTGCTGCGCCTTCTGGATTGCATCGATCAAATCCTGCTCATCGACCGGCTTGGAAAGATAATCCACCGCGCCATTTCGAAAGGCGCGACGGCAGGCTTCGATATCGCCATGGCCAGAGATGATGATCACCGGCCAGTCAATTTCCTGTCCGGCTAACAGCTCCTGAAGTTTCAGACCCGTCATGACCGGCATGCGGATGTCAAAAATCATACATCCCGGTTTCAACCGTGGCAGTTGGGCCAGAAATGCAGAAGGATCGGCAAAACTTCTGACCTCGATGTCTATGGTCGACAAAAGAAGGCCAAGCGACTTTCGTACTGCTTCATCGTCATCGACGAGGTAGACCGGCTGAACCATCCTCTTAACTTCCCGCGTCTTCAGCAATTGGGAGCACAACGCGAAACAGCGCGCCGCGCTCCTGTGGAATATAGGAAATCTCGCCGCCAAAGCGCTCCACCAGTCGCTGGCTGAGCGCAAGACCGAGACCGATTCCTTCCGGTCGGCTTGTGGTAAAGGGGGTAAAGAGGCGCGGCAAGAGTTCAGGCGCAACACCGGGGCCATTGTCCGCAATTTCCAGAATGGCGACCGATCCGTCAGCTTTCAGGGATGCATTTACCCGCCGGTCCTGATCGTCGTCATGAAAAGATTCAATCGCGTTGCGCAGGAGGTTGAACATCACCTGCTCCATTTCCACCGGATCAACTGCAGCCATCAAAGGTGTTTCCGGCATCACAAGCTCAACTTTGACATTCTGCCGGGCAGCTTCCGAGGCCAGCAAGGTCTGCACGTTTTGAAGCGACAGGCGCAAATCGGCAGGCGCCGTCTGTCGCCGCTGCGGACGAGACCAGTTGCGCAGCCGATCCAGAATAGCCGATGCACGGCGCGCCTGATCCACCATATCATCCAGCGCTCCAGCGAGAGCCTCCGTATTGTTGCGGACCAACAAGCGGCGCCCCGCCTGCGCGCCAGCGAGAATTGCCGTTAGGGGCTGTGTCAGTTCATGCGCCATGCCGCTTGCCATTTCGCCCATAGTGTTGACACGCGAGGCGTGAGCCAGCCGGGCCTCAAGGCCGCTCAGTTCCGCCCGACGTTCCGCATGGCGTGTGCGTTGTGTCTGGCGAACAATAACCAGCCCGCCGAAGAACAGCAGATTCGTGAGGGTGAGAATCGCAATCAACTGGTCGAATGGCAACAGATCGGTCCACCCCATGGCGAGAGCCGTCTGGAAAAGAAGCGGCTGTGTGGCACTGCCCAATTTCTTGGAAAAGCGCGCTTCGCCGAACGAGGCCGGGCTACTGAACAGAACAGTTCCGTCGGGCATGACGAGGCGTCGGGCAACGCCTTTACGGCTCCAGAATGCGTCGTCAGAGGTAATCAGGCTGCCAGCATTGATCGCCAGCGCCAGGCCGTCATGCGGATTATCCGTATTCGGGCTGCGTTTTACGATCAAATAATGTCCGGGCCGTTCTGCCGGTGCCAACAGTTCGGGAACGCCACGGGATGAGCGAGCCGCCGCCCGTATGGCGTCGGCCAGTTCCGGTTCCAGTTTTCTGGTACCGGTCACTGGGACAGTTGGCTCCATCGGCACCAATTGAATTTCATCTATGCGCGGATAGAAACGCGTGATCGTTGCCGCCACTTCGACGAAAACATCGTCCTGCGAGAGATCGGCCGTTCGCGCCTTGGATTGAGCAATCGTCGAAAGCGCTGTCAAATGGGCATCGTGCTGGTCAGCACGTTGTGAAGCCTCACGATGCAATGTAAAGCTGGCGGCCTGAAGTTCGGACAACAACGCGGCACGCTGATAGACGACAAGGCCACCTATCGCCAGAATATTGAACAGCAACCACATGAGGATCGGGAGCGCCGCAGATCGGATGCTTCTGGTGTGGAGGTTCATAAATTGCATCCCGGTATCAGTGGCTGTTCAGACAGAATATCGCACCAACTGATAATCATAATATTATTAAGTCTTCTGAGGTTATTGGAGTTTCACGAGGCTGGCAAATGCGGTGTCTGCTGGAAAAATTACGGTTTCACGGCCGCCTGAAAAGCCCCTGCCAGCTTTTTGACCGCGATTTCGATTTCTGTTGTCGTATAGGCCGCAAATCCCATCAGAAAACCGGCTTTTCCATCCCCGGCGGCGTAAAGCCCGGACAGGCCGAGGAGTTCAATGCCGACACGCTGGGCAGCAGCAACAGCATTACGCTCCGATAGAGCGCCGGTGAGCAGGCAAGACATTTGCAACCCTCCGGCAGGTACTTGTGGCTCAACAAAATCCGCCAGATGTTTTTCGATCAGTCCGGCCAGTAGGTCGCGTCGTTCGGCATAAATGCCGCGCATGGCCCGGACATGGGCGCCAAAATGTCCGCCCTCCATGAACCGGGCAAGCGTCAACTGCGCAATCGGTGCGGAATGCCCGTCGAGCAGGGTGCGCGCAACGGTCATCGGTCTGACCAGTTGCGGCGGCAGGACCATGTAGCCGATACGCAGGCCCGGAAAGAGTGATTTGGTGAAAGTGCCGATATAGATTGTCCGGTCATGCCGGTCGAGGCCCTGCACGCAGGCCGTCGGTTTGCCAGCGTAGTGAAACTCGCTGTCATAATCATCCTCGATAATCCATGCCTGCTGGCGGGCGGCCCATTCGATCAGTGCCAGACGGCGATCTAGCGACAGGGTCGCACCAGTTGGAAACTGGTGCGAAGGCGTGAGAAACACCGCCTTGGCCTTGTTCGTTTCGCTTACCATCCGCTCAATCACAATGCCCTGATCGTCCACACCGACCGGGACAGATTCGAGACCTGCAGCGTCGAACGCCTTGCGTGCACCGTAATAGGCCGGGTCTTCGATGAAGATGCGGTCACCGGGATCGAACAGCATGTTTGCGCATAAAGTCAGCGCCTGTTGCGAGCTGGTCAGGATCAGCACCCTGTCCGGCGTCGCACGGCCGCCGCGTTCCAGGTTCATGTATTCGGCGACGGCGCGTCGCAAGGGCTCGGTTCCCTGCGGATGGCCATGGAGCAAAGCCTGCGTACCGATTTCCTTCAACACCTGCCGCTCCAGACGCTCCCACAGCGGAAGCGGGAAGTTTCGGGTTTCGGGAACACCATGAGCGAAAGGCCGTGGCGCCAGCAGCTCGCGCACACCACCGCTACGAAACATGATCGCGCCGCGCTTGCTCAGATTGGGCGCCTGATTGCGCAAAAGTGCATCGCGCTGGGACACGCTGTGTCCAGGCGTGAATTCTGTTATCTGCGCCACAAAGCTGCCGCTGCCCACCCTGCGGTCGATGAAGCCCTCCGCATGCAGCTGCGCATAGGCCGCCTCAATCGTGTCTCGGGACACGCCCAGCGATTTGGCGAGACCACGCGAAGCCGGAAGCGCCTTTCCCGGCCCAAGGACCCCATCAACGATCAATTGCCTGATTGATCGTTGAATGCGGGCGTGGAGCGGCATGACCGCATGGGCGGGATGGGCAATCCACGCCTTCACAGATTCAAGTTGGGAGTGCTTGAACAAATGGTCTGGTCCTAAATGGAAAAATGGATGGGAATATCAGGCCATTAAACGACTAATTGTCAAGACATCTTGTCGGCCATGCGCCTCGATTCCCAGGAGGTTTCCCAGGATGGTTTCATCCCGTGCATCAACATCAAAAATCCGCCTGAGCGATCTTACCCATCCCATCGTGGCCGGGCTGATCTCCGTCATCGTCAACTACGGCGGCACATTCATTCTTGTTTTTCAGGCTGCAAAGGTCGCGGGACTGAGCCCGGAACTGACGGCCTCCTGGGTCTGGTCAGTTTCTATCGGCGTCGGCCTGACCGGTCTTTACCTTAGCTGGCACTATCGCGAGCCGATTATTACCGCCTGGTCGACCCCAGCCGCTGCCTTTCTTGTCACAGCGCTTGCCACCACATCCTATGCCGAGGCGATCGGTGCCTACATGATTTCGGCTTTCGCCTTCATTATCCTCGGCGTGTCGGGCTATTTCGAGAAAGTCATCAAGCTGATACCATCGGGCATTGCTGCAGGCCTGCTTGCTGGCATCCTTCTGCAATTCGGAATCGGAGCCTTCGGCGGCGCCACTATTGATCCGTTGCTGGTCGGACTGCTGATTGTTGCCTATGTCGTTTTGAAACGACTATCCGCTCGCTATGCTGTCGTCGGCATTCTCGTGCTCGGGCTGGCTTTTCTGCTTCTGCAAAACCGGGTCGATCTGTCTGGACTGCGGCTGGAATTTGCAGCTCCGGTTTTCACCGTGCCCGAATTTTCTCTCAATGCCCTGCTGTCCGTCGCGCTGCCATTGTTCCTCATCACATTGACGGGGCAGTACATGCCGGGGATGCTGGTTCTACGCAATGACGGCTTCAAGACCAGCGCCAATCCAATTGTCACCGCAACAGGTCTCGGTTCGCTCATCATGGCCCCCTTGGGATCGCATGCTTTCAACATTGCGGCAATCACGGCGGCAATCGCGACCGGCCCCGAAGCACACGAGGATCCATCCAAGCGCTGGATCGCCGGTATTGCGGCGGGCGTGTTCTACATTCTCGTCGGCATATTCGGTGTGACGCTCGCCGCTGTCTTCATGGCCTTTCCGGCAAGCTTTATCACAACGCTCGCAGGTCTGGCCCTGCTGGGGACGATAGGCAGCAGTCTGGCTGGCGCAATGTCTGACCCCACGCATCGCGAGGCAGCGCTGATCACCTTTCTGGCGTCCGCCGCGAACATCAATCTCTTCGGTATCGGCGGCGCGTTCTGGGGGCTGATAATCGGACTTGTTGCCTATATCGTTCTCAACGGTCGCCTGCCGCACCGTGAACGGGCCGAATTGAGCGTGAGCGAAGGAGCCCCGAAATGACTACAGAAATCAAGGGAATGACCACCTCCGTCATTTCAATCCAGAGCCAGGTCGTGCACGGGCATGTCGGCAACAGCGCTGCGGTTCTGCCCATGCAGGCCCATGGGTTGAATGTCGCTGCGGTTCCGACGACTTTGCTGTCAAATAACCCGCATTTCGAAACCATGCGCGGGCGCGTTCTCGAATCTGAACTCGTCGGCGATCTCCTGCGCGGCGTGGAAGAACGCGGACTGATTGAAACAAGCCGCTATATCGTTTCGGGCTATCTCGGCTCTCAGGCAAACGGGGATGTTGTCGCCGCGTTCGTCGAACGCGCGCGCATGATCAATCCGGACATCAAATACATTTGCGATCCGGTGATGGGCGATATGAATCTGGGCATTTTCGTCGCCGATCAGGTGGTGGAATGCATCATCGACAGGCTCGTTCCGCTGGCCGATCTTTTGACCCCCAACCAGTTCGAGCTGGGCCTTATTACGCGTACCGAAGTGATGTCCTGGCCTGCGCTTGAGACGGCAGCCGCTCAGGTGCAGGCGCTTCGCGGTGCAAGGCTGGTCGTGACAGGTTGCAATCTGGCGGACACGCCAGACGGCTTGCTCGAAAATATTGTCTTCGACCACGAAACCTGCACGCGGCTGACCTCACCGCGACTGCCGATCGTTCCGGTCGGGACCGGTGATCTTTTCACAGGCCTTCTGACCGCTAAACTTACGCAAGGAAACACGCTGGTCGAGGCAGCGCGCGGTGCTGCTGCGACCGTGTCTGAAGTCCTCCGGCTCACCATGGAGGCTGGCGAACATGACATGCAGCTTGCCAGTGTCATCGATGTCCTCGGCTCCTAGAACATTTCCTGTTTTGATTGAACCATTGGAAATGCTCTATCCGTTTGTTTTTACGCATGTCTTTATCCCGAAACCGGTTCCCATTTTCGGGATACATGCTCTGGTGGTCTGATTCCGACATTTGCATCCCTCGGATATGAGTGCCGAGCAGACGTCGAATTCAATCCACCAGAGCGGTTCCAGTTAAAACGGAGCCGTCAGAACCGCTCTTCGTCCCTGACAAAAGTGCCTGATCCATGCCGGCGCACGACAATTCCGGCAAAAACCAACATGCCGATTGCCTCTCGCAAGGTGGCGCGAGAAACCTTGAGATCATCGGCCAGATCAGCCTCGTTTGGCAGGCGCTCGCCTCTGCTCCATCGCCCTTCAAGGATCGCAAGCCGCACGCTTTCCGCAACCTGGATCACGAGCGGTTGCCTGTCCAATGGGCGCAGCCATTCTGCTGGCCCATCTTGTACCATCTCGTCTTTTGCCATGCTCAACCCGTCTGCGTGGCGGTGTCGATTGTGGAAGGCCGCATCGCATAGCGGCGCGCCAGAACAGCGCCCACCAGAATCTGAATCTGGTTATAGAGCATGATGGGTAACACGATCATGCCGAAGCCTGGCAGACCAGCGAACAGGACCTGCGCAAGTGGAAGCCCGGATGCCAGGCTCTTCTTGGACCCACAGAACACAGCCGCGATCTCATCTTCACGGGTAAAGCCCAGCCAGCGCGAACCAAGCATCGTAAAGCCAATCACGCCTGCCAGAAGGACAACGCAAAGCACAATTGCCATAATGAGCCCGGACGGCGGCAAGACCTGCCAGAGCCCGGCGGTGACCGATTGAGAGAAAGCCGAATATATGATCAGCACAATCACGGACTGATCGTAATTCTCCAGCCAATGCTTGCGCGTCGAAAGGAATGGGCCAAGCCAACGATGGCAGGCTTGTCCAAGACCGAACGGCAGCAGCAATTCAATCACCACATCGCGTAAGGCCTGCCCCAAATCGATAGACCCGGATGAACGCATGAAAATCGTCATCAGAAGCGGCGTCAGCAACAATCCGAAGACATTCGACCCGGCCGAATTGCAGACCGCAGCAGGCACATTGCCCCTGGCCATGGCAGTATAGGCAATAGAGCTAGAAATTGCCGAAGGCAGAACACCCAAATAGATGAAGCCAAGGACCAGATCGGACGGCAGGATGCTTTCGGGAACGAGCCGCAAAGGCTGCACGATCAACGGGAAAACGATGAATGTCGTCGCAAAAATAAACCCATGCAATTGCCATTGCTTCAAACCCGAAATGATCGCCTTGTGAGACAGAGCCGCTCCGTGGCCGAAAAACAGCAGGGCAACGCCGATGGTTCCCAGCGTACTGACAACGTCTGCTGCATTGCCAGTCGCCGGAAAGAGAGTTGCCAGAACAACCGCGGCAATCATCAAAATCAAAAAAGGGTCAAGACGCATCTATTCATCCACCATTGGTTCGTCGGCCATTCGTCAACTTGACCGACCGTTGCATGGGGGATAGGTCTCAGCGCGATTGGTCTACAAATTGGTATGGAGCGCCGCCGAATGACAAATCGCATGCCGACCGCCGAAGCGATGCAGCACATGCGGAAGCTGCTCGCGGAAAAGAACTTCGGCCCGCAGGATAAGATCCCGCCCGAGCGGGCTTTGTCGACGACACTCGGCTGCAGCCGCGAAACGACGCGCAAGGTGCTACGGCAGCTTGAGATCGAAGGCCTGGTGTGGCGTCATCAGGGCAAGGGCACCTTCATGGGCCCGCCCGCCTCGAACATCGAACGGCCCCTGGACCGGATCATCGAATCCGCATCCGCTCAGGATCTTATGGATGCAAGGCTGGTCTATGAGCCCGCCCTTGCCGCAGCGGCGGCCCAATATGCCACGCAAGATGACCTCACCTCCTTGCGCAAGCTTGCGCTGGCGACGGGTACGGCTCGTGACTGGCAGGAATATGAACGTTTGGACGATGCCTTCCACAAGGCGGTTGCGCGCGCGAGCGGAAATGCGCTGCTAGCCGCGATCTTCACTTCGCTCGCCTCGGTCCGGGGACGTTCGACATGGCAGCGCAGACATGATGCGATCTTTCGGGAGGCCCGTAAACGCGAATATGCGACCGAGCAAAGCGCGATGCATCTGGCAATCGTCGATGCAATCGAGGCACGGCAAAGCGACCGTGCTCACCACGCCATGCATGCTCACCTGGAAGCCATCCGCACGCTGGCCCTAACATCCCGCTGACGCGGATCAACCCGCCGCCCGTGATTGACGGCGACGGGTCTAAGAAGCGTTAAAATGAAGTCGCCTACAGGCTGTTCACCAGACGGTGCGAGACGTTTTTCACAACCGTATAATGATGCAGTCCTTCGGCTCCGCCTTCGCGGCCAAGTCCGCTATCCTTGACGCCGCCGAACGGGGTTTCGGCAACGGAAGCTTCGAGCGTATTGATCGAGACGTTTCCAGCCTCCAGCCCCGTCATCAGACGATCCACATTTTCCGCTGAGTTTGCGAAACCATATGCCGCCAGACCGAACGGAAGCGAATTCGCCTTTTCAATGGCCGCATCGAGAGATGCAACGGGATTGATGAGCGCCAGCGGACCGAATGGCTCCTCCGACATCGCGCGGGCATCGTCCGGCAATTCAGCCAAGGCCGTTGGCGGGAAGAAATAGCCATTGTTCTTCAGGCGACGACCACCGAAAAGCAGTTTCGCACCTTTCGCCTCTGCATCGCTCACCAGTTCTTCCAGCGCCATGACGCGGCGATCATTGGCAACGGGGCCCATCTGGACGCCCTCATCCATGCCGTTGCCTACACGGATCGATTGCGCCGTTTCGATGAAGGCCGCAGTAAAACGTTCATAATGGCTTTCATGAACGAAGAAGCGTGTCGGCGAGGTGCAGACCTGACCCGAATTACGGTATTTGCGACGCGCCGAGGCGATACCCGCGACGACCGGATCTGCATCCTCGCAAACGATGACGGGGGCGTGGCCGCCAAGTTCCATCAGAGCCGGTTTCATATGGCGCGCAGCAATCTCGGTCAGATGTTTACCGACGGCAGTCGATCCGGTGAATGCAATCGCCCGGATTTCAGGGCGCGGGATGAGGAACTGCGAAATATCGGCAGGAACGCCGAAGACCAGATTCAGCACACCGGCTGGCAGTCCTGCATCCTCGAATGCGCGTGCAATATGCGTTACCGCCGTCGGTGTTTCCTCGGAAGCTTTCAGGATAATGGAGCAACCGGCAGCCAAGGCGCCTGCAATCTTGCGTGCTGGCTGGCTCATCGGGAAATTCCACGGTGCAAATGCTGCGACCGGACCAATAGGCTCGTGCACGACGATGTAGCGAATGCCGGGCGCGCTCGGAATGACGCGGCCATAGAAACGAATGCACTCGCCAGCATCCCATTCGAAGAATTCACAGCCGCGAATGACCTCAAGCCGGGCTTCGCTGATCGGCTTCCCATTTTCCAGCGTGATCGCGCGTGCGATCTCTTCCTGCCGCTCGCGCATGAGCGCCGATGCTTTCATGATGATCGCGGCACGGTCCGCAGGCGCAGTGTTGCGCCAGACCTGATAGCCGTCCCACGCAGCCTGAAGGGCTGCCTCCAGATCCTCGCGCTCCGCAACCGCAACCTGCCCGATTTCGGTCTCGTCGGCTGGATTGATAATGGGAAGCGTATTGGCAGTCTTGCGCCATTCACCGCCTATGAAAAGCTGCACGTCGGATTTTTGCATCAGAAAGCCTCTGCAATCTAAAAATTCGGGCCACGCCCTGATCATCGTTACAGTCAGAATGGAATGTTTTAATTCATGCGACAATTCATCTTAAAACCATATATCCATGAGGATAATCGTATAAGTTAACACAAAAGCTGGCAAATTTTGCCCGCACGAAACCACCAGCCGCCCATCGCTACACGGCCGTGCAATTTCTTTTCGAAAGCCGATCAGAGCACCGGAACGCAGACAAAACGCTCTTTGCAGCCCGGCATCACGAAGAATGCAACTGTAGTGCTAACCGATGTTGCGAATACCGGTTAGCAGAGCCTGCGACATCTCGGTTTCGGGCGAGCACCAATCCATCAGAATATTGTAATGGTTCCGGTTAGCGACCTTGATGGTCTTCGCCTCTCCGCCTGCTGCAGCCCAGCTTTCGGCATAGGCGAGCGACTGACGCTCGAAGCCGTCTGCCTCATGCTCTGCCCATGCCACCGTAATCGGACAGCCCCGCACGGGAGTGTGACGGATCGGGCTGAGTTCATCGACATCGGCGGCACCGAGGTTCAGCCACTCCTGCGGGAAAGTCGCCGCCAGTGGCGCAAGCTCGAAAAGCCCGCTGACCGGCATGGCAAACTTCACAACATCCGACGGCAAGCCGAAATCGTGCTGCCAGCCTTCCGCAACAAGCGCTCCGGCAAGATGGCCGCCCGCCGAACTTCCCCCAACCGAAATCCGGTCGGGATCGAGACCATATTCCCGCCCATGATGCCAGACGAAGGCAAGTGCCGCGCGCACCTCCCGCGTAATTTCCGCAAGGGAGACTTCCGGCGCCAGACGATAATCGACAGTGACAGTGGCAATGCCTTCGGCCGCGAGCATTCCCGCCATCATGGCAGAATCTTCCTTGGACAGAGCGCGCCAGTAACCGCCGTGAACAAACACGAAAACCGGGCACGGCCCACTCTGGGAAGACGGGCCGAAAATATCGATCCGCTGTCCGCTTTCTTCGTCATAGACCACGTCGAAATACCGGCCCCAATCAGCCCGGGGCGCAATGCTTGCCTCACGATAGCGCACCATTTCGGCGGCGAAGGCTTCCGGCGAAACGGTGGCCTTGGCATTGTAATCGCGATCAAGGCGGGCAGGCTCGAAACCTGCTTCTTCAGTGAGCTTTATCATGCGTTGAACACGCTGATGACGTTGGCCACATTCGCAGGCTGTTCAAGCGTCGGGAAATGGGTCGTGCCGGGGAGCTTCCGAGGCTGGAACCACGGATTGCGCGCCGCGAAATCCACCTGTGCCTGCGTATATTCCGGCTCGAACGGCTGCGAATAGATATGGGTGACCGGACGGTTTTCGACCATGGCTGCCATGCGCTGCATGGGGCTGCCCCATTTGCGATAGGCTTTGCCGATTTCGCGCCCCGAGCGGGCCCACATTTCATAGGAATAGCCCGCCATCTCGTTGTTCACGTGATTGACGATATCGGCATTCTTCGTGTCGCCGATCCAGTAGTCGAAGAAACCAGAACGACCATTCTCCCAGACCTGCCGGTCCTGAATACCGTCGATCAGTTCGAAGAAGGTTTCATTCGGCTGGTTCATGATCCAGTCGATAACAACCGATTTCGGCACGCGGCCTGATCCCAGGCGGTCGGTGACTTCGATATTGGCCCAGCCGCCATGGGAAGTCGAAACGGGAAGAAAGGTCTCAAGCTCCAGCGCATCAACGAAAGCGACAAGATCGTCGGCCTGCTCGTTGATGTCGAAATCGCCGTCATGTTCGCGATGGTCGCCGTGACCGCGCCAGTCGAAGCGGATGACGCGATGATCTTTCGCCAGTTCCGGCACGAGTGTCTTGAACAGGCGGTGATCCTGGCACCATCCAGATAGCAGCACAATGGCCGGGCCGCTTCCGGTTTCATCCCAGGAAAATACATTGTTGCCAATTTTCATCGAGTTCATGGAAATCTCCATCATCCGGCGTTTCAGGCTGCGCCTGTTGGAATATGCAAAGCGGTCTTCATGCGTTCCGCACCAAGCGGAGCGCATTTTCCGGTAATTTTCAGCACTTGCGAGCGCACATCGTCGGGCCAGTAATTCATGTCGCCCAGTCGCTCCGCAGTATCCTGCGTGTGTTCGGTCAGCGGGCGTTCACGCGCCTCCCAGGCTGCCAGCGCTTCGCTCACATCCGCATGTTCGTCCAGCGCAACCGCCAGTCCGAGCGCATTCATCAGAGCGCAACCACCGCCTTGTCCGAGATAAGGTGGCATCGCATGGGCACCATCGCCGAGGATTGCCACCCGACCCTTGCTCCATGATTTCAGCTTCAGGACTTCGAATGCGTCCCACCGCCCCGCATCACCGAAACGAGCGATCAAAGATGCAAGATGCGGGAAACTTTCGGTCCAGAGCGCGGTATCGACCGGTGTGCGATAGGCCGCCTCGTCTTCAACCGATGCACAGAGCGCGATATAGAGATCAGTCTCGCTGGCGGGCGTGTAAAGAATACGGCGCGAGCCGGAGAAATGCTCGATATAGCGCGGCAGATCTTCAACGGGAGCGTCTGCGTTGTCACGCTTTATCATCATGCGCACGGCACCGTAGCCAAGCGGCTTTCGGTACATCATGAGATCGAGCGAATCCCTGACCTTGGAATTGATGCCATCCGCCCCGATGACCAGATCGGCAGCAAGGCGCCTGCCATCGGCCAGCAGCAATTCACCCTCGGGCGTTGCGCCGACAGCTTCCGCGCCGGTGACGACCTCAACGCCGGCGCGACGCGCAGCATTGAGCAATGCCGTCAGCAATGTTTCACGCAGGATTGTTATGAGGCGCGCTGGTCCGTTGCCGTTGATTGGAATCTCTTCCATCGTTTCATTACGGTGATCGCGCGTATGGAACTCCGGTCCCTCATGAGCGCCGATCACAGCCTCATCATAGGCGCCGAGGGCCTTGAGTACATGCAGGCCATTGCTCCAGATATAAATCCCGGCGCCGAAAGTGCGCAGATTGGACGAGCGCTCATGCACCCTTACGCTCCATCCGCGTTGGGCGAGCGCTGTGGCAGAAGCCAGCCCCGCAATACCTGCGCCAGCGATCTCCGCGTGACGTTTCGTCATTCCAATTCTCCTCAACCCATTTCGGAAAGAGATTTCCAAGTCCTGCCGACAAAGGAAAGTGAATTCTGACCGCGACAGATATGAGGAAATAGAATATCTGTGGGCAGACATATCCTTGAGGAGGCGATATGGCATTGCTCACCAATCATCTGACGATCCGGTATATCCGCATCATCGATGCGATCGAAGAGGAGCGCAGCATCGCGCGCGCTGCCGACCGGTTGAACGTTACCCAATCCGCAGTCACCAAGGCGTTGCAGGAAATCGAAGCCCTAACCGGATTGCGGCTTTTCACACGCACTAACAGGGGCGTTGTCCCGACCCATGCGGGCATGCAACTGACCACGGATGCAAGACGTCTCCTTGCCCATCTGATGGTGGCCGAGCAAAATCTTGCCGATCTGCGCGACGGGACAGGCGGACGGCTGGCCATCGGGACCCTGCTTTCAGCATCTGCCGATCTGCTTCCCAGAGCCATCGCCAAAGTCCGGCGCGACAATCGCCGCATCGTGGTCAAGGTCGTGACGGGAACGGATGATGTCCTGATGCCAGCATTGCGGGCGGGTGAGTTGGACATGGTGATAGGCCGCCTTTCCGAGCGGCATGAACCGGTCAATCTCGTGCAGGAGGTCCTGATTCCGGATAACGCCGTCGTCGTCGTGCGCCGCGACCATCCATTGACGCTGCGCCCCGCACTTCGCCTTCATGATCTGATCGAGTGGGACTGGATTTTGCCGCCTAAGGAAACCAATCTCCGCCTCCAGATCGATCGCACATTCCGCGAGGAAGGCGTTCCGCCGCCTGCACAATCCGTTGAATCCGTCTCGCCGCTCATCAACAAGGGACTGCTTTTGCAGGCAGACTATATATGCGTCATGCCCGCGCAGGTGGCGCGGATTGAAGAAGCGTCGGGACAGCTTGCCATTCTGCCGGTTCAGCTTGGCGCGACCTCCGGCTTTTTGGGGATCACCACGCTTCCTGAAAGCAACCGGTCGGCCACGGCAGACCTGTTCATTCAGGTGCTGCGGGAAATTGCCCGGACAGGTTAAGACAGGTTGAAGACAGGCCCCTCCCATCCTCAACACACCCTTCTGATATTCCTGAGCCTCATAGCAGTGCGAAGAGTGTTCAGTTTACGGACTTCAAGTTTCAGCATGAAATGACCGGCAAGACCTCCTGCCCGAAACAGCGTTTTCAAGCGCGGGACAGAGAAAAGGTCGTGAAGGGCAATCAAGAGAGGAACTTTCATGCTCAAGCTTTCACTGCTTGGTGCTTCGGCACTCTGTCTATCTCTGGCCGGGACTGTCGCGGCCTTCGCCAAAGAACCCGTCACCATCGGCATGATCACCACCTTGTCCGGCCCTGCCGGTTATCTCGGGCAAGACATTCGGGACGGTTTCCAGCTCGCAATTGATCAGAATGGCGGCGAACTGGGAGGCAAGCCAGTTGCGCTCAAGGTCGAGGATGACGGCCTCAAGCCGGGCAATGCCAAGCAGATTGCCGAAGCCATGCTGTCCGAACAGGGCGTCAAGCTCTTTACCGGCATGGTCTTCGCCAATGTCGCCGGTGCGGCTCTGCCTGATATTCTCGACGAAGGCGGCATCTATATCAGCCCCAACACCGCCTCTGCCGAATTTGCAGGCAAGGAATGCCACCCCAACTATTTCGTCAGCTCCTGGCAGGATGACAGCCAGGGAGAAAGCGCTGGCGCGCTGGCACAATCAATGGATTATCCTTCGGCATTCCTGATCGCGCCGAATTATCAGGCCGGGCGCGAGACGATGGATGCGTTCAAGCGCTTCTACAAGGGCAAGATCGTCGGCGAAGTCTATACTCAGATGGACCAGACCGATTTTGCCGCTGAAATCGCGCAGATCCGTGCCGCAAAGCCAGCAATGGTCTATGAATTCGAACCGGGCGGCATGGGCATCGCGTTTCTGCAGCAATATCAGCAGTCAGGTCTGCTGAAAGAAATCCCGATGGTCGTTCATCCTGCATCGCTCGATCAGGTAATCGTGAATGTTGTCGGAAAGGCAGCCGACGGCGTGCGGGTGACCAGCCACTGGAACGACGATTTCGACAATGCGGAAAACAAGAAATTCGTTGCCGCCTGGAAGGCTAAATTCGGGGATCGCCCGATCACCTATTATGCCGCACAAGGCTATGATGCCGCGCTGATGATGGGTGCCGGACTTGCTGGCGTCTCGGGTGACGACATCGATGCCAAGACATTCCGCAAGGCATTGCTTTCCGCACAAATTCCTTCCGTGCGTGGAGAATTCAAACTCGGGCCGAACCAGCATCCCGTTCAGGATTGGTATGCGCTCGGTGTGGCCGAAGGTGCCAACGGCAAGCCCTATCTGAAGACCGAGAAGAAAGTCCTGACCGCTCATGGCGATATCTATGCCGCACAATGCAAGATGGATGCGGAATAAGACTTACGAATAGAAGAAGCCCCGCTACTGCGGGGCTTTTCGTTAAGCAAGTGTGTCAGATAACCGTCGAGGCGACACGGTTTTCGATCGCGCGCACAAGATTGAGCGCGGTCATTTCGGACGATTTAGGATTGGTCGCCAGCGGGCCGTTTTCAAAGCGCAGATGCATCCGACCGAAATCGCCTTCGGCAATAATCTCATGCGTGTTGAGGCGCGCTGCCGGGTCTGCAACCAATGTGACGCGGGTACGATCAAGACCAATCCCCGCGAGCGACGTAATCACCGCAACATTGGCATTTTGCGGAAAGGCATCCGCTGCCTTGCGGGCCGTATCCGTGAAGAAGACCGTGGCCTCACTGATTTCGTCAAGCCGCACCAGTTGGGCGGCCTGAGTGCCCGCCCATGCTTTTGCGGGCTTGATGATGCGATGCTCGACATTTTCAATCGAAAGCCGGCTTGCAGCCGAAAGCGCGTCGATGCCGCCCAGCGCGCCGGGTGGAATAATAAGCTTCGCGCCGCTGGCCGCAGCCGCATCCTTCAGCCTTTGAAACAGGGCATCATCGACGAAGGCCGATGTCGATGAAACCGCAAAATCCATTCCGGCGGAAAGCGCCGCCTCGCCCCACGGCAAGACACTGGGGCGACCTGCCGCCTCCACCACGAGACTTGCGCCGGTGGCAGCAAGCTCGGCAGGATTCTCGATGAGCACGGCACCGGCAGGCAGTCCGTCACGGGATGCCGCCCGGTCACGCACCGCCACCGCGCCGATCCTTACGGCACTTTTTCGCTCAGCGAGAAGTTCTGCGACCCGCTTGCCGATAGCGCCCCATCCAACGAGGACGATTGTCTCAGATACCGACATAAGCATGCACCTGCTCACGGTCGCGTTCGAGATCGGCACTCGTCCCGCGCCAAACCGTTCGGCCTTTCTCGACAATGTAATGGCGATCCGCCAACTTCTTCAAAACCGCGATATTCTTGTCGATCAGAAGGATCGACTGGCCCATTTCGCGCAATTGCATGATGCAGTGCCAGATTTCCGTGCGGATGACCGGAGCAAGCCCTTCCGTCGCTTCATCGAGGATCAAAAGATGCGGGTTGGTCATCAATGCACGACCGATAGCCAGCATCTGCTGTTCGCCGCCTGAAAGCGTGCCCGCCGTCTGATCCGCCCGCTCCTGCATACGCGGGAAAAGCGCATATATCTTGCCGAGATCCCACGGCGATTGCCGCTTGCAACGGTTCGATGCGGTTGCGACCAGATTTTCACGCACGGTCAATGTCGGGAAAATCTGCCGTCCCTCCGGCACAAGACCGACCCCCAGGCGCGCCACTTTTTCCGGGCTGTAGCTGGTCGTGTCGCGCCCCGCGATCTGGACCTGCCCCCCTTTGGGGGCGAGGAGACCCATCAATGTGCGTATGGTGGTGGTCTTGCCCATGCCATTGCGGCCCATGAGCGTGACCAGTTCACCCTCATTCACTTCCAGCGAGACGTCGAACAATACCTGAGAATGGCCATAGGCGGCCTGAAGTCCTTCGATTTTCAGCACAGTTCCTCCTCCCCGCCGAGATAGGCTTCCCGCACAGCTTCGCTCGCCCTTATGTCTTCCACCGTACCCGTGAGAATGACACGGCCATAGACCAGCACCGATATGCGGTCGGCGAGCGCAAACACCGCCTCCATGTCGTGCTCTACGAGGAGCATCGAAACCTTGCCGCGCAGCCCCTGCAAAAGCTCGATCATTTCCTGGCTTTCGACATGGCCGAGACCAGCCATCGGCTCATCGAGAAGCAGAAGCTTCGGCTTTCCGGCCAGCGCCATCAGCAGTTCCAGTTGCTTGCGCCCACCGCTCGACAGATCGCCTGCAAGCTTCTCCGGGTGATTGGCCAGACGGCTTCCGGCAAGGATTGCGTCAACTTCACGCCAGATGGCGCTGCGGCCTTTCAGACTGTCGAGAATCCGGAAATTGTGCCCCTCGCGCGCCTGCACCGCCATCGCGATGTTCTGGCGCACACTCATATCGTTCAAAAGCGTCGATATCTGGAATGTGCGTCCCAATCCGCGTCCGACACGTGTGGCGGCAGGCAGTTTGGTAATATCCTCTCCCATCAGGCTGATCGTCCCCGATGTCGGCGTCAGCTCACCGCAAAGCTGGTTGATGAGTGTGGACTTGCCCGCCCCGTTCGGACCGATCAGGGCATGGATATGCCCTTCCGTGACGTCGAGCGTCACATGATCCGTCGCGACCAGACCGGCAAAGCGCTTCACCAGATCGCGGACCTGCAATATCGCAGTCATGCCGGCACCTCCACCTTGCGGTCTTTGCGAAACGGACGGCAAAGCGCGCGCCAGCCGCCGACAATGCCGCCCTTGGTTCCCAAAACCACAACGAGCAGAATGATGCCCATGGCAAGCTGCCAATGTTCCGTCCAGGAGGCGAGATAGGTCTGCAGGATCAGGAACGCAGCCGCGCCCCAGATAGGCCCGAAGAACGTGCCGACCCCGCCCAGAATGACCATCACCATCAACTCACCCGATTTGGTCCAGTGCAGCGTATCCGGGCTTGCAAAACGCATGAAGATGGTGAGAAGCGCCCCAGCCAGACCAGCGCCCATTCCGGCAAGGACAAAGCCGTAAAGCTTGTAGCGATAGGTTTCGATCCCCATGGCTGTCATGCGTCGCTCGCTCTGGCGAATGCCGGAAAGCACCGCGCCATAGGACGAATGCACAACCCGCCAGAGGAAAGCGAAATACAGGATCATCGAAACGAGGATGACATAATACATCGTCGTCTTGTCACGCAGGCTGAGACCGAAAAGATCATTTGCCCGCCGCACGATGATACCATCTTCGCCGCCATAGGTTTTGAGCGAAACGAAGAGGAAGAACAGCATCTGTGCAAAGGCGAGCGTAATCATGATGAACTGCACACCGGAAGTGCGCAGCGCCAGCGCACCGATGACCAGCGCGGCAAGACCCGCCACCAGCATCGCCGCCGGAACGGTGATCAGAAACTGGTCGGAGCCCGGAATGAAGCCGAAAAGCATAGTCTCCTCGGCGTGGTGAAAATAGAGGATACCCACGACATAGGAGCCTATGCCGAAGAAGGCGGCATGACCGAAAGACACCATCCCACCATAGCCGAGGATGAGATTAAGGCTGGCCGCGGCGATGGCATAGATCATGATCCGGGCGACAAGGCTGGATGCAGCCGTCTGCCCCAGCGCTTCGGCGCCGAATGGGAAAAGTGCAAGCACCACGCAGCCGAGAAGAACAAACAAAAAGCGATATGACATGATTCAGGCTCCCACCGGAAAGAGGCCTCTCGGGCGGAACAGAAGAACAATGGCCATCAGCAGATAAATGCCCATGGAGGCAATCCCGACACCCAGAGCGTCAGCCTCAGCCCCGGCCATGAAATGGCGCAGAATGGAAGGCAGAAAGGCGCGCAGGCAGGTATCGATGATGCCGAGCGAAATTCCCGCGATGAAGGCCCCCTTGATTGAGCCGACGCCGCCAATAACCACGACCACGAAGGTGGCAAGCAGGATCTGCTCGCCCATGCCGACCTGAACGGCAAGGATCGGACCGGTCATGAAACCGGCCAGACCCGCAAAGGCAGCGCCCAATGCAAACACCAGCGTGTAGAGCAGGCGGATATCCACGCCGAGCGCGCGCACCATGTCGCGATTGGTCGATCCTGCACGAACCAGCATGCCGATGCGGGTGCGGTTGATGAGCAGATAAAGACCGCCAGCGACCAGCAGGCCAGCCACAATGATGAGCAGCCGGAACGGCGGATAGCTCAGGCCTGAAAACAGCTCGATCGGCTGCGAGAGCGATGCGGGCAATTGCGTGAAAATCGGCTGGCGGCCAAAGATCAGCACGGTCAGCTCATTGAAGATCAGAATGAGCGAGAAAGTCGCCAGCACCTGATCCAGATGATCGCGCTGATAGAGCTTTCGCATGATGCCAAGCTCGATCACGATACCGGCAATCGTCGCGGCCAGAATGGCTGCGGGCAGGCCCAACCAGAAATTTCCGGTCTGCACAGCCACCCAGGTGCCGATGAACGCACCGATCATGTAGAGCGAACCATGAGCGAGGTTGATGACGCCCATGATCCCGAAGATCAGCGTCAGCCCTGCCGCCAGAAGGAACAACATGACGCCGTAGAGAAGGCCATTCAAAAGCTGCTCGAAGATGAGTGTCATTGGAGAAAACGACCTTCATGAGAAATGAAAAGAAGCGTGGCGCGCGCTTTCGCGCGCGCCGGACGGTGGCTGTCAGAGTTTGCACTCTGCAGAATAGGAATCACCGTAATTTTCGATCAGCTTCTTCTTGATCCTGGTAGTCGGATTGCCATCCTCGCCCTTGACGACATCAAGGAGATACCAGTCCTGCAACGGATGCTGGTTCGGACCGAAGGCAAAATTGCCGCGTACCGACTGGAAGTCAGCCTTCCGCAGCGCTTCGCGCACCGCATCCATATCGTCAACGCCGCCGGTCTGCTTCAAGGCAGAAGCGATCAGACGAGCCACATCGTAGCCTTGCGTGCCGTAATAGGTCAGAGGCCGGTCAGGATAAGCGGCCTTCCACTTTGCCACGAGTTCCTTGCTCGCCGCATTGTCCATATCCGGGCTCCAGTGGCTGGTGGCCATGATTCCGACCGAAGCGTCACCCAGTGATTTGAGGATCACAGCATCGCTGGACGGCTCGGAAAGAACCATCGGAATCTTGCCGAGAAGACCGGCCTGCTGGTACTGGCGCATGAACGCAATGCCCATGCCGCCCGGATGAAACTGGAACACCACATCGGGGTTTGCGGCGCGAATCTGCGCCATCTCAGCCGAATAGTCGGTCTGGTCGAGCTGGGTGTAGATTTCACCGACAACTTCGCCCTTGAACCGGCGCTTGAAGCCTGCCAGCGCATCCTTGCCCGCCTGATAGTTCGGCGCAAGAATGAAGGCGCGCTTGAAACCTTCCTGTTCCGCAGCAATGCCCGATGCCTCATGGAGCGAGTCATTTTGCCATGAAACCACGAAGTAATTCGCATCGCAGCCCTTACCCGCCATGTTCGACGGCGCTGCATTGGCGCTGATATAAATACCGTCATTATCGATGATATCCGGCACCGTCGCGCCGGCTACATTCGAGAAGATGATGCCGGTAAAAAGCTTGACGCCGTCTTCCGACATGAACCGCTCGGCGATCTGACGCCCATTGCCAGGCTTGGCGGCGTCGTCCTCGACCTTTAGTTCAACCGGCACACCGCCGAGTTTGCCGCCTTCGGCATCGATGGCGAGCTTCATGCCATCGCGCACGTCCTGACCGAGATAACCTCCCGGACCTGACAAGGTCGTAATCACGCCAATCTTGACCGGTTCGGCAGCGGCAGCACCAGTTGTTAGCCCCGCCAGCAGGCCGATCATCAGGAGTTTGTTTTTCATTTCATTTCCCCTTGTCTTTTTATGGATGGGCGCCCGGCAGTTCCGCCGGGCATGCCTCATCAGAGCGCAACCCAACCTTCCGGCGGGTTCTTGCCGGGGTGGACGGTGTTGCAATGTGGGCAGGTCCGCAGTTTCTCGTCATTGTAGAAAGCAGCATAGAGCGGCGGCAGATCCTCGACGATGGATTCCAGATCCACTTCGGCGCGATGGACGAGGCCGCTGCATTCGAAGCAGTACCATTCGACGGCATCGAGTGCGCCTTCAGGACGGGCCGGTTCGATCACGAGACCGATGGAGCCTTCCTGCGGGCGCTGCGGCGAATGACGGATATGCGCTGGCAAAAGGAAGATATCGCCCTCGCGGATCGGCACATCGTAAAATTCGCCCGTCGACGTGTCATGCAGCTTCAGCAGCATGTCGCCCTTGAGCTGGTAGAAGAACTCTTCGACCGGATCGTCGTGGTAATCGGTGCGCTTGTTCGGGCCACCGACGACCGTGACCATCAGGTCCGCATCCTTGAACACCAGCTGATTGCCGACGGGCGGCTTCAGCAGGTGCTTGTGTTCATCGATCCATTTTTGAAAATTAAAGGCGCTGAGTTTTGTCATTCTTGTTCCCCTTTTCGGTTCGATCAGGACAGTTTGAGACCGCAGCCGTCAAACGCCTCCCGGATTGCGCGTTTTTCGGCATCGGTCAGCTCAAGCATCGGCGCACGAACAGGTCCACCAACCTGGCCGAGCAGCTCCTGCCAGTATTTTTGATGCGAAGTGGGCTTTTCAGCCGGTCGCGTCGACTTGAAGGCATGGCGGACAGGCTCAAGGCTCTGCCAGACGGCGCGCGCCTCGGCCTCTTTGCCCGCAAAGGCCAGATCGGTATAATCGCGCATGCGGCGATCAAACTTGGTCTGCAGCGTATAGGGCGGCGAAGAGCAGAGATAAAGCTGCCAGCCCAGTTCGAGAATATTATCCAGCCATTCGTCTTCCGACGCGGTCGAGACGAGAATGCGGTCGCCTGCAAGTTCCGTGAGCTTGCGATACATGTCGCGCGGGACCGAATATTTGATCGCGACGACCGTTTCGATGTCGGCCAGACGATTGCAGAGCTCCGGGCTCATGAGATAGCCGCTGTCAGGATGCGACCAGAGTGCAAGGCCGATATCCACCTTCGAGGCAATTGTCTCATAGTAGCGCAGCAGCGTTTCGTCCTGCGCACGCAGGAAATGCAGAACAGGTGCATGGACGACGATATAGTCCGCGCCGCAGGCCTGCGCATGCCTGGCCAGATCGATAACCACGTCCATGTTCTGGTCCGAGCAGGACATGATCGTCTGTGCCTTGTCGCCTACTGCCGAGACAGCCAGATCGAACATGCGCTTGCGCTCGTCAACCGACATCGAGAAGAATTCGCCCTGCTTTCCCGCGACGAAAAGTCCGTCAATGCCCAGATCGTTGATCCAGTGGTCGACATTCTTGCGAAAGCCGCCTTCATCGATCGATCCGTCCTGATTGAAAGGCGTGTTTGCCGCAGCCCAGATACCGCGCATCGTAGCGCGCGAATGGGCCTTAGCGTTCTGACGGTCATACTTCATCGGAATCCTCGCTTCGGGGGCGGGTCACTCCAAACCCGCGTCTTCCTGATCGAGCCTGACTTTCTTTCATTCGGGAAGTCTTGTAAGTAGAATATATTCATAAACAAAAACTCATAAGTGAGCCGATGCGCCCCACTCTCCGCCAGATCGAATGTTTTCAGGCCGTGGTCGAACTGGGAAATTTTTCCCGCGCAGCCGAACGTGTCAGGACGACCCAGGCCAATCTTTCCCACACCATCCGCGATCTGGAGACGGTGCTGGATACACGGCTGTTCGACCGGACGACACGGCGCGTCAACCTGACGGATGCAGGACGTGCCTTTGCGGAAGGCGCGCTTGCCGGTCTTGCCGAAATTGATCGCGCCGCCGAAGTGGTGCGCGATCTGGGGAAATTGCGGCGCGGTCAGGTCAGCATCGCCGCCCCGCCATTGCTATGCACGACAGTGCTTCCGCGTCTGGTGCGCCGTGTAGCTGACGAACATCCCAACCTCGTCATCAAGATCGAGGATGTCGGGCCGGATATCGTCATCGAACAGGTTCGCAACGGGCGTTGCGATCTTGGCGTCGGCACCTTTTCCGGTGAGGACTCGGATGTTGAAAGCCAGACGGCACTGCGCGATCAGTTGATGGTTTTCGTGTCGCCCGATCACGATTTCGCCGGATATGAACAGGTCCGTTGGACCGAACTCGACAGTCAGCCGATCATTACGCTGACCCAGAAAAGCAATATCCGGCTTTTGACCGAAATCGGCTTCGAACAGGCAAAGCTAGCGCTTCGACCGCACATGGAGGTCAACCAGATTCACTCGGTGTTGTCGCTGGTCGAGGTCAATGCCGGTATCGCTGTACTGCCCGCCTATGCCTTCACCGCTCTGCGCGGTCGCGGCATCGTGGCCCGCCCGTTGACAGACCCCGCCATCGTGCGCGAAGTGCGCCTCATTACGCCCCGCGACCGCGAACAGTCAGCGGCAACTGTCGCGGTGCGTTCGATCCTGCGAAACCTGCTGCGCCAGATGATCCCGGAGATGCCCGGAACCGGCAGCGCCAGCTAGTGCACGGCTCCTGAACCTTTTGAGCTTGCTTCGCGAGCCTTTGCGCGCTCATATAAAATTGCACCGCTGTTTAGAATCATCTGGAAAAGTCGATACTGAACAACACACCGTCGAAGGTCGGTCGCGTCGCCAGCAAGGGAATGCAGCCTCATGAATACATACGGAAAACTATTTTCAGCCGCGTTGGTCGCGGCTGCGCTCAACAGCACGGCAGTTGGACAGGTCTCCGCCAAGACATTGATCTATTGCTCCGAGGCATCTCCTGAAATGTTCGATGCGGCGCAGACGACATCCGGCGCCGTGTATGACGCATCGGCGCGCAATGTGTCCAATGGACTTATCAAGATCAAGCGCGGCTCAACGGAACTGGAACCCGGCCTCGCGGAAAGCTGGGACGTTTCTGCCGACGGCAAGGAATATACGTTTCATCTGCGAAAGGGCGTGAAGTTTCACACCACAAGTTTTTTCACACCGACGCGTGAATTCAATGCGGACGATGTGATCTTCACGTTCGACCGTCAGGGAAACAAGGACAATCCTTACTACAATCAGGGCGCATGGCCGCAATTCGGGGCCTATTCCTTCCCTTCGCTGATCGAGAAAATCGAAAAGATTGACGATCACACGGTCAAGTTCGTGCTGGCGCATCCCGAAGCGACCTTTATCTCGACGCTGTCGCTGACATTCGCCGTCATTCAGTCCAAGGAATATGCCGACAAGCTCGTCGCGGAAGACCGTATTGAGGAGTTCAGCCAGCAGCCAGTCGGGACCGGCCCTTATCAGTTCGTTGCCTATCAGAAGGATAGCGCCATCCGCTATCAGGCCAATCCCGATTACTGGGCAGGCAAGCAGAAGATCGACAATCTCATCTTTGCGATCACACCGGACGCGGCAGTGCGCTATCAGAAGCTGAAGTCGGGCGAATGCCATGTCATCGCCGCTCCCAACCCCGCCGATATTGCGGAAATGAAGAAGGACCCGGCAGTCGAAATGCTGCACAAGGAAGGTTTGAACCTTTCCTTCCTCGCCTATAACACCCAGCAGAAGCCGTTTGACGACGTACGTGTCCGCAAGGCGCTGAACATGGCGGTCAACAAGGCCGCGATCATCGATGCGGTCTATCTCGGCTCGGCAGTCGTTTCGGTCAATCCATTGCCGCCGAGTGTCTGGGGCTACAACAAGAACGTCAAGGATGATCCTTATGACCCCGAACAGTCGCGCAAGCTGCTCGATGAAGCGGGCGTCAAAGACCTGAAGATGAAAATCTGGGCCATGCCCGTGCAGCGGCCCTATATGCCGAACGCGCGCCGCGCAGCCGAACTCATGCAGTCCGACTTCGCCAAGGTGGGCGTAACGGCGGAAATCGTCACCTATGACTGGGGTGAATATCTCAAGCGTTCACTGGAAAAAGACCGCGATGGCGCCGTCATGCTTGGCTGGACCGGCGGCATCGCCGACCCCGACAATTTCCTCGCCGCACTTTTGAGCTGTCAGGCGATCGGCAGTGCCAACCGCGCAAACTGGTGCAATCAGGATTTCGAGAAGCTCATTCAGGCAGCCAAGCTGACGACCGATCAGGCCGAGCGCACCAAGCTCTATGAGCAGGCGCAGGTCGTCTTCAAGGAACAGGCTCCATGGCTGACCATTGCTCATCAGATTGTCGAGCAGCCAATCAGCAAGAAAGTCAAAGACTTCCGCATCGATCCCTTTGGCGGCTATCTTTTCGAAGACGTCGACATCGAGGAATAAGTCTTTTCCTGCGCCGGTTCGATAACTGGCGATAAATTCCGGGTAGCGGGCCTAAACGCCCGCTATTCTTCTTTCACGCCCCGTTGGAGCGCGTTTCCGACCAATAGCCGAGAAAATATGATGGATATCGTAGACCGCTTTCTAGCCTATACCCGCATCAACACGACCGCTGTGCCGAATGCAGGCAAACTCCCGTCGAGCGAGGGACAAACCGATCTCGCAAAGTTGCTCGCCAGCGAAATGCGCGCCATGGGCATGGACGTTGAAGAGCGTGACCACTCGATCGTTGTCGGCACATTGCCTGCCAATGTCTCGAATGCCGATCGGCAGTATCCGACGATTGCATGGGTCGCCCATCTCGATACGTCCAGCGAATATACGACCGACACCCGCGCTCATGTGGTCGATTATCAGGGCGGGGATATCCTGCTCAATGAAGCGACTGGCGCCGTCATGCGGCTTGCCGAGTTCCCCGAGCTGGAACGCTACGTCGGGGACAGGATCATCGTGACGGACGGCACCAGCCTGCTCGGCGCCGATAACAAATCCGCCATCGCCGAGATCATGCATGCCATGCAGGTCCTGACCGCTCACCCCGAAATCGAGCACGGCACGGTCAAGGTAGTCTTCGTTCCCGATGAGGAAATCGGGTTGCTCGGCGCCAAGGCGCTCGACGTCGCGTCACTGAAAGCCGATTTCGCCTATACGCTCGATTGCTGTGCAGTTGGCGAGATCGTGTATGAGAACTGGAATGCCGGTGAATTCCGCCTCACCTTCAAGGGCCAGCCAGCTCATCCGATGTCGGCCAAGGGCAAGTTGCGCAATGCCATTCTCTATGCCCAGCAATTCATTTCAATGATGCCGGGCGGCGAACGCCCGGAATATACGGAAGGCACCGAAGGCTATTATTGGGCCAAGGGCATTCAGGGGACCGTTGCCGAGACGAGCCTGATTATCGACATCCGCGATTTCACGAAGGACGGTTACGAAACACGTCGTGCGTTCATCGAGAACCTCGCCGCAAGTTTCAACCAGCTCCACGGCGACGGCACGGTTCACGTGGACTACAAGGCTGTCTACCGGAACGCCGCCGAAAGCCTGCAGGGCGAAAATCGCTACCCGGTCGTGCTTGCCCTTCAGGCCATGAAGGCAATAGGCGTGGCACCGACACCGCTGCCGATGCGCGGCGGTTATGACGGTGCGGTGCTGTCCGAAAAAGGGCTGCCATGCCCGAACCTGTTCTGCGGCGCGCACAACTTCCACTCGATTTACGAGTTTCTGCCAGTCGGTTCGCTTAACAAGGCCTCCGAAATGGTCATTGAAATACTGAAGAGCGCGCGGATCACCGACAAGAACGCTGGTTGATCCGACACAGACATGAGGAGACGTGAATTCATCTCGTCTCCTCGCTCTGTCTGTGCCCTCAGCTACCGCCAGAGTGGTTCAGCTTTAATATCCTATGGCGGCACCTGCGACGGCACGGCTGTCGATAGCACCGTAATAGCGATTGTCGCCGCCTTTTTCGATGGCCGCCATATCCTTGCCTCCGACAAGAATGCCTGCTGCCTCACCCCAGACCGGCCAGTCATGATCCTCACCGACGGTATAGCCCATACCGGTCAGCAGCCGGATCGTATCCGGCGAAAGCGCGTTCGCTTCCATATAGACCCGGTCGGGCAGCCACTGGTGATGGATGCGCGGGGCGTCAATCGCTTCCTGAATGTCCATACCGTGATCGATGACATTCATGATTGCTTCGAGCGTGATCGTGATGATGCGCGAACCGCCGGGACTGCCGATGACCATGAATGGCTTGCCATCCTTCGACACGATGGTCGGGCTCATCGAGGAAAGCGGTGACTTGCGTGGTTCGATGGCGTTGGCTTCGCCTTGTATGAGGCCATAGAGATTGGCCACGCCCGGCTTGATGGTGAAGTCGTCCATCTCGTTGTTGAGAAGAATGCCGGTACCCTCGGCCACCTTGGCCGTGCCGAACGATCCATTCAGCGTATAGGTCACGGCGACAGCATTGCCGTCCTTGTCCACGATGGAATAATGCGTGGTTTCGTTGGACTCCTTGAATTCGGCTGGTTTCAGCGCTTCGCTGACGCCGGCGCGATAAGGGTCGATACGACTGCGGATTTCTGCAGCATAGGCCTTGCTGGTGAGCTTCTCGATTGGATTTTCGACGAAATCAGGGTCGCCCAACGCCGTGTTGCGGTCCACATAGGCATGGCGCATCGCTTCCACCATCAAACGCGTGGTTTCTGCCGAGCCGTAGCCGAGATAGGAAATCGGATAGCCCTCAAGCACGTTCAGGATTTCACAGATGATCAGTCCGCCCGAAGAAGGCGGTGGCGATGAGACGATGTCATAACCGCGATAGCTGCACTTCACCGGTTCCAGCTCGCGAACCTTGTATTGCTCGAAATCGGCCTTGGCGAGAATGCCGCCATTTTCCTTGCTCGATTTGACGATCAGATCGGCGATATCGCCCTGATAGAAGGCTGCCGGACCTTTTTCCGAAATGGCCGAAAGCGACTTTGCCAAATCCGGCTGGACAAGCTTTTCACCCAATGGAATCGGTTTTCCGTCTTTCAGGAAGATCTTGGCAGCTGCCGGGTCTTTCGCCAGTCTTTCATTGCCATCGGCAAAGGAGAGAATGTCGCCCAGCTCCAGCGTAAAGCCGTCCTTGGCAAGTTTCAGGGCCGGGTCGATCAACTCCTCGCGCTTGCGGGTGCCATATTTTTCGCGTGCTTCCTCAAGGCCAGCCACCGTGCCTGGCACGCCGATGGCGAGATAGGTTTCAGTACTGGCGCCTTCGACCGGTTTGCCATCCTTGTCCAGATACATGGTCTTGGTGGCGGCGAGCGGCGCGCGTTCACGAAAATCGAGAAAGGTACTCTTCCCGTCCTTGAAGCGGATGGTCATGAAGCCGCCCCCGCCGAGATTACCGGCCGTCGGATAGACAACAGCCAGCGCGTAGCCGACCGCGACAGCCGCATCGACGGCATTGCCGCCGTTCTTCAGCACATCGATACCGACCTGCGAGGCAAGATGCTGGGCCGTAACCACCATGCCATTCTGGCCTTCTGCCGGCGCTGGTGATGCCGCGTAAGCCGAAGGCAGATGGCCCGCAACGGCAATGACTGCGGCAAGGGAAAGCGATTTCAGTCTGTAATGCTGCATGTCTTTCCTCCCATGTGTTCTCCCGAATGGGAGTCCGACAACAACGTCCGCAATATCTTGCGCAAAAGCAAGCGGGAGAAATTCTATCCAGCCGAGCTTGCGGATAGAGTGCGGAGAGATGATAATGCGCAGTATTCGGTTCAGATGCTGCCAGAATTGCAGCCGAACCCGAAGCCCTCGCCAGCTCCTTTCTGGCCATTTGGGCAATATCCCAATTCCATTTCAGACGATGCGATCTCGCCTTGCAGGAGAAATCCATGACCTATGCTCAATGCGCATGCGGAAATCTGACAGTAACGCCTCACCAGCCACCACAATTGACGGCTTTGTGCCACTGCTTCGCCTGCCAGCGAAGGACCGGCTCGCCGTTCAGTGCGAATGCCTTCTATGCGATAGACTGCGTTGAAATTTCAGGCGCATCGACAGAATTCGTTCGTATCGCAGAAAGTGGCCGCAAGGTCCGGATGCACTTTTGTCCGGCTTGCGGCTCAACCGTTTATTGGCTGCCCGAAGCTGCCCCATCCCTGATCGGCGTAGCGGTTGGTTCATTTGCCGATCCGGCTTTTGCCCCGCCTACCCTGTCAGTGTTCGAACAATCGAAGCATGAATGGGTGTCTCTCGACGGGGCAATCAATCATTTTCAACGCTTGCCGGACAGCAATTAGAGCATTTCAATCATTGGAAATGCTCTATCCGTTTGTCTTTACGCGTGTCTTTATCCCGAAACCGGTTCCCACTTTCGGGAGGCATGCTTGAACGATGCCCGCCCGGAAGCCGCCCTTGGACATCGTCAAAAGATGACGATCATTCTTTCAGAATTTTACCCACCGGCGGCTGCCAGTGTTCGTAACAGCGTCGAGAAGGTGAGGGAGCGGTTTGTGTCCGGTTGATTGTCGCCGAGGCCGTCGTTTCGAGACAGCGACTTGCGGACATTACTCGGACTATAGCCGAATTGCTGCGTGAAGGCCCGCGTGAAATTGGCCGCCGTATCGAAGCCAAACAGTTGCGCAATATCGGACACTTTGCGGTTTTCCGATGCATCGGCAAGCATTTCATGTGCCGCAAGCAGCCGCTTCTGGCGGATATAGCTAAGCACCCCACCCGAGCCTTCGAACAGTTGATAGAGATGTGTGCGTGAGACGGCGAGTTCCTTGCTCAGCGCATCGGGCGTGAGTTCACGCGACAGGAGGTTTTTCTGGATGAAGCGCCTGGCTTTGGTCATCAGCCCCAGAGATGCATTATGCTCGCTCGTATCGCTTTCCCTCACCAGAGGGGCGATGGTGTCGAATACGAGCTGCCGCACGGCATCGCGCAATTCCGGCAAGTCTTCGCTTGTTATGTGGTCCAGCCCTGCCTGGATCGTCGACACGAAGTCGATCAGCAGCTTGGCGCGATAGCCTCCAAGCGTCGCATTGTTGCAGGCCTCCGGCATGCCGCCCAAAGCGGCGAACTGATCGACGGGAATGATCAGAAGCACCACTTCCGTTGCCAGCGCACGACCACGAAACGGATAGCCAAACGACCGGATATTGATCATGCCAGGCTCGTTTTCCGCCACACGACCATCCACGGAGGTCCATGTGCGGCCACGACGCAAAAAGCTGATCTGCCAGTGGTCGATCGGACTGAAACGAACCTTTTCCGCCGTACGCTCATAGCTGAACGACGGAACGCTCTGCTCTATGAGCAGCATTCCATGCAGATTCCAGACTTTCTGGGTAACAGCGAAGCCGTCTGCGGCATTAACGCCATCGGGCATACGCACCTCATAGAGAGGAGCTACATGCTGTTGCCATGCAGCGAACTGGGCGGCAGGTTCAAGCTGTTCAGTCGTGAATACCAGCGGGGCCAGAATATTGGCGCTTCGGGCGTCTTCGCCAAGCGTCGCAAGCGGCACCCGCGCTGACTGGCGGCGCTCCACAAAATCGGGCTTCAGATCACGCGTAGCCTTGTCGCTCGGGGATGTCACGGCAACTCCCTCAACCAACCCGAAGGCTCAAGCCGCGGAGACCGCAACCCAAGTCCCTGCGTGGATATTAGCATTTTCGCGCATAAAATCAAAATAAGCCGGAACATTATCAGCCAGGTAACCGTTCAGGCCTGTAGCCGATATTCCTCTTGCGCGGCGAATACCCGCATTACCGGCTTCGTCCCGGATTTGACCAGAAGCATCGCAGATTTCAGAACCACCTGTGAAACAGGTTGTTTGCGTCCCATTTGATGAAAATTTTCATGAAAATCCGGCCAGAATATTAAAACGCATCCGATAGAAAGCACGGTAATAACAACCGGAGGCAATCGCATGAACAATGTATTTGCATATGCTGTACGCCGCGACGGCTTGAAATGGGCTGCCGCCATCGTCGTAGGACTGTCCGCTTCATTTTGCCTGACGGCAGGTGCAGAAGCCAAGGATACCCGCAAGCAGAAAAGCGCAACGGTCTCCGTTTATCTCGCCAAGTTCGAGATTGGCAGTCAGGCTCGCTTCAACAAGCCCGCATCCGCGAAGGTCATCAAGGTTTCCGCATCGCAATATGCGACCGGCACATCCTATGTGTGCACGCCAAGCGGCTTCGGACAGAAATCCCGCTGCTTCATCCGCGACTAGTGGATTGAATTTGACGTTTGATACCCGTCCGATATCAATCCCGTTCCAAACGTCAAATTCGAAAAATCCACTAGATTCATAAAGTTACCAGTGCACGATCTGGCCGCCGCGAAACGGCTTTCGGAAGACGCTCCAAGGCATACCGGCTCGCCAGAACTCGATACTGATCAGCGAGCCGGCATGCTTGCCCGGCGATCATCTCGCCTTGGCTTTCATGATTGCCAGTCCCTTGCTGATACGGTCACCGCGCAACAGCTTGGCTGCCTCATCGGTCGAGCGTGGGGGATTGTTGCGGAAGACATACCAACTGCCCCCCAGCGAGCGCTTCTGATAGATGACGCCGTCTTGTTCGCGGTGGAGGAAGCAGGTCGTATCGCTGCTGCTCCCCGTCTTGCTGACCCAATAGGCCTGAAGACAGAGCTTGCCGCTGTCGGTGGCATACCAGCGCCCCTGTGCATAGGACCAGACCCTGCCCTTCTGCGACCAGGCGATGAAACGATGCCTGTCGGCAGAGAAATAGCCACCACCATCCTTCCATTTCCATGTTCTGCCGGAATAAAGCGCCTCAAGCGCCTGGGCTGAGAGCGGTGACGCCGAAGCAGCCTTGATGGCAACCGGATCTTCGGTCTTCGGCTTCGGCGCCGCATCGGCAGCGCCTGCCAGAAGAAGCACGGACAGCGCCGCGCTGACGGTTCTCAAACGGATCGAAAACATTGTCGTATTCCTGTTCAGACGTTAGAGCATGATTAAAATGGGACACATTCGCGTCTCCGGATCAATCAAGCGGATGGTTCGCAACCCGCCAGTCGGGCCGCCCGACACCACGTGGCCACGGATAGACTTCGCGGTCATTGAAGTAGACAGCCGCTGTCAGTTTCGGGAATTCGGGCTGCGGCTTGTTGGTCTCCTGTGCCCAGGCGCGGACGTAGGTATCGCTTCCCTCATAGCCGAGCTCGGCGATGACAATCGGCTTCTTGAAACCCACAACCCGGTCATATCCGGGCTTTGCCCGTTCGACGAAGGTGGATGCGCGTCCGAGTTCCAGCATATCGTAGGTTTCGTAGCCGAACACCGACAGGCCGATGACATCGACATAGCCATCGCCTGGATAATAGGCCTCAAGCCCCTCTTCACCCTTCGGCGACCACATATATTTGGCGTGCGGCAGTGACTTGCGGCAGACGCTGACAACATGCTGATAGGCGCGGATATAACCCTCAGCCGGCCAGTAGGACCAGGTGAACTGGCCAGCCTTGTCGTCCATTTCCTGCGCCCAGCGAATGGTGACCGGGCTCTTCAGCTTGGAAGCAGCGGAGCAGACGGCAGCCATGTTTGAATCGTAGCGACCACGCACGATGCCGCTCAGCAGATCATCCGGCGCAACGCGCCAGTCGCGAGCCCATGACCAGGGTTCGATGGTGATCAGCAATTCGCGGCCCCGTTCCTGCGCATAGGCATCGGCGGTCGACAGGCTGGCCAGGTCCACATCTTCCCAGGGCAGGAACAGATGCTCGATGCGGGAATTGGGATCGTTGGTGAAATCCCCGTGCGGATCATAGGCCCCGAACGTGATGGATTGCGGGGTTATGACCGGGCGCTTGTCATGGAACATGTTGCGCGTATCGACATTGGCGCCCGAGACACCGCTTGCCGCGTAAACAGCGGTTGAAAGCATCCCACCGCAAAGAATGGCCGTTGCTATTTTATATGAGGTTTTCATCGCCGCCTCCTTTATTGCGTTGGCGATTGCGCGACGGGCAGCGCCAGATTCAGCGCTTCCGTTTTTGGCGTTATTGTTTCGATGGAGACGAGCTTGCGCGCTTCGTCATCCTTGTTTCCGCCAGCATGGCGGAAGATATACCAGACACCGTCCGGCTCGCGTTTCTGATAGATCGTCCCATCGGCAATGCGGTGGGAGAAACAGGTCTTGTTCGGGAAGACGCCCTGATCCAGATGCCATTTCGCATCGAAGCACATCTGGCCCGACCAGGTGATCCGCCAGCGGCCTTCAGCCCAGGCCTTACCCTTGTCGCCATCGACGCGGGCTGTGAAACGGCGGTTCTGGCTTTCCATCCGGCCAGCGCCATCGGCCCACTGCCAGTTCTTGTCGCGATAGAGCACGTAAAGCTCTGCGGGTGTCATCACACGGGCGCCCTCGGGCAAACCATCCGCTGTAGCCGTTGCTGCACCGGCTGGCGTGCCGAGCCCGGCCAGCAGGACAAAGAGTGTGAGAACGCCTCTGCTCCTGTCCGTGCGCCAGCCATACCGGGACCGTTGGCCTTCAAACATCGAATGTTTCATTTGAACCTCCCACGACCTTCAGGTTGCGCGCACCCGCCAAGGGTTCTTGCGATTGACGGATGCGCGCGTGCGGCAGAACGTTTGTTGGTCTTGTTTCCTGCCGCTGTTGAACGGGACGACCGATTGTCGAAATCCGGAAGCCCTGATTCTCGGCAATCGCCGGTGAAAAGACATTGCGCAGATCGACGAGCACCGCGTCCTGCATGACCTGTTTCATCCGAACGAGATCAAGCTTGCGAATGCTGTCCCATTCGGTCACGACCACCGCCGCATCGGCTGTGTTCAGACATTCATAGGGGTCGTCACAAAACTCGACATCGCTGAGAAGACCGCGCGCATTCTCCATTCCTGCCGGATCAAAGGCCCGAATTCTGGCGCCGAAACGCTGCAAGGTTTCGATAAGCGGAACGGACGGTGCGTCACGCATATCGTCCGTATCGGGTTTGAATGTCAGACCGAGAACGGCAATCGTCCGGCCTTCGACACTACCGCAGAGCGCATCCAGAACCTTCAGCGCCATGCGACGCTTGCGCGCTTCATTGACGGTAACCGTTTCCTCGACCAGCCGCAGGGCGACCCCGTGATCCTGGGCAGTGCGCAACAGCGCTATCGTATCCTTTGGGAAGCAGGAACCACCATAGCCCGGCCCCGCATTGAGAAAGCTGGTGCCGATGCGCTTGTCCAGCCCCATGCCAAGCGCCAGCTCGGTGACATCGCTGCCGACTTCCTCGCACAGATCCGCCAGTTCATTGATGAAGGTGATCTTGGTGGCGAGAAAAGCGTTGGCCGCATATTTTATCAGCTCCGATGTCCGGCGCTGCGTAATCACGATCGGCGTCTTTCCAGCTTCAAGCGGCGGAGCATAAAGGGCGACAAGCACGGAACGCGCGCGCTCGTCCTCCACCCCGATGACGACGCGATCGGGCTCAAGAAAATCGCGGATAGCCACACCCTCGCGCAGGAATTCCGGATTAGACGCAACGGAGAATGTGCCGGGTCGGCGAACCGAGCCGATGATCTTTTGCACCACATCGCCAGTGCCGACCGGAACGGTGGACTTGACCACGACGACGCTATAGTCGTCGATCAATGGCGCAAGCTCGCGGGCGGCCATGTAGACAAAGGACAGGTCCGCATCGCCGTGTCCGGCACGCGCTGGTGTACCGACTGCGATGAAGACAAGCTCCGCGCCCCTGACCGCTTCCGCCAGATTGGTCGTGAAGCTAAGCCGGCCAAAGGCGAAGTTGCGTTCCACCAACTCATCCAGCCCCGGCTCGTATATCGGCACAATGCCGCGCTCCAGCCGGGCGATCTTCTGGGCGTCCTTGTCGACACAGACGACCTCGTGTCCCCATGCTGCGAAACACGTGCCACTGACCAATCCGACATATCCCGTACCGATAACAGCGATCTTCATAATCGTCGCGCCTCTTTCGCCTAGTTCTCTGTGCTGGCAGCATCCGTGCGCCAGCGTGGATTGAAAATTGTCCGGTGGAGATCGCGTCCGCCTACACCGGCACCGGCGACCGAGAAGCGATCGTCAAATATCGTGAAGCTTTTCGTGCCCCAGCTCAGTGCCTCGATGCCGTCGCGTCCGCGTTCAACAGTCGTGAAGCCGGTCAGCGCGACCAGCGCCGTAAAACTGCATGCCAACACCGGTCGATAGAGGCGGCTCGTCATCCGCACCCGATTTTCGCGGGTGTGCTGGATCACGATCATCGCCATCAGGAACAGGTAGGAACACGCATTGACGATGGCGAAAATGAAGAAGCCCCGCGTTTCATGAGCATCCCTGACGACGAGCACCGGCAGGATGGAGAGACCGGAGATCAGCGCATAGGGAGCGATCACCCGCAACGGGACCGGATCGACTTCGGATGAGCCCTTCGGCGTGACACGAAAATCGACAAAGGAACCGGTCAGCCAGTCGCGGAAGGCTGCGAAGGTGCCAGCCAGAGCCCAGGGCCACCGCGCCAGCAGGAACAGTATCGCTTCCCAGCTGAAAATCCTGCCGTCGACCGGACGGAACGTCTTGCTGGACCGCCACCAGAATGCCAGCACCAGGGTCACGAGCGAGAGCGGCAGGAAGTGCATCAGGAAGGCAGGATAGGTAACGCTGACGAAATTATCGCCATAAGCCAAAATGACTATCGGCAGAACGAATGCCAGCGCCAGAAAGAATGCATAGAGCGGATACCAGAGCTGCGAGAAGAGGAACTGGAGCTTCAGGCGCAGCGGCAGCCGCCCAATCAGCTTCGGCGTATATTGCAGCAGGATCATCACAAGGCTGCGCGACCACTGGAATTCCTGCGTCACGAGATCGGCGAAGGTGCGCGGGCCGTCGCCATGGGCGATGGCGTCCAGCGCATGGACACCACGCCAGCCATGCGCGTTCATGAACAGGGTCGTGGAATGATCTTCGGCCAGTTCTGGCCCGAGACCGCCGATTTCCTTCAACGCTGCCGTGCGCACCGCATAATGGGAGCCGATGCAGAGCGGGGCAAAGCCGCCATTGTAACCGGCCTGCAGCGAGCCATGCATGCTGGCTTCCACATAGAGACGTCCGCGCGCCGACCAGCTTTCATGCGCATTGCGATCACAAATGCTCGGTGCGGAAACATAGCCGATAGCCGGATCGGCAAAAGGCCGCAGGATATTGAAGAGATAGCCCGGTTCAGGCACATGGTCGGCGTCGAGCTGCGAGACGAAATCATAGCGCTCATAGCCATAGTGATCGTAGAAGAAAGCAAGATTGCCTTCCTTGCACCGGGTACGGCGCGGCCAGGTCTGCCGATGATAGTCGGCGCGGCCCTTGCGCGTGGAAACGAACACACCATTCTCACGACACCAGGCAAGCGTCGAGGGCGAAGGGTCCTCATCGGCAAGCCAGGTATCGTGCGGCACATCCTGCGCCAGCATGGCGCGCAATGTTTCAGCCACCACCTCGAAGGGCTCTGACGGAGCCTTGGTGACGACCATGGCGACGCGGCTTCCGGCAGGAATGCGAAGCGGGCCGGTCGGGCGCGCTGCGTGGAAGAAAACCGTGATGAAGTAAAGCGGCAGGATCGTGATCCATGCCAGGAGTGCCGTCACCAGAATGGAGCCGAGCAGATGATTGTGCTTTGCGCTGATGAACCACCATTGCCAGAAATAGGCGAGGGCGAGGGCCCACAGGACGATGCCCACCACATATTCCACCCGCTTGCGGCCAGTGAAGATGGGCGCCAGCAATGGTACCATTTCGCCTGTATCGCCATCAATGGCTGGATGAAGTTCGCGCCGTGTCATGTCCGCATCTCCAGACCAAAGAAGGGCGCAGCCGTGCGAATGATCGTGTCGAGATCGGAATGGAGCGTGCGAAAGCCAAGCTTTGCAGCCGCTTCAGCCGGATCGGCATAAAGCACCGGCGGATCGCCTGCCCGGCGCGCACGCATTTCGACAGGCACCGTGCGTCCGGTCAGCCGGTCTATCGCATCCACGATTTCCTTGATGGATGTTCCGCGCCCGGTTCCCAGATTAAGGACCAGATTGCCGCCGCCATTCAGAAGATGCTCGACTGCAAGCACATGTGCCCGCGCCAGATCGACCACATGAATATAGTCGCGGATGCAGGTGCCATCCGGCGTTTCGTAGTCGTCGCCGTAGACTTCCAGATAATCCGCCATGCCCGCCGCAGCCAGCATAGCGCGCGGTATCAGATGGGTTTCGGGATCGTGCTTTTCGCCCAGTTCGCCATCCAGATCGGCACCGCAGGCATTGAAGTAGCGCAGCGCCGCATAGGGCATGCCATAGGCTGACGAATAGTCGGCCAGCATATGTTCCGCGATCAGCTTTGTGCGGCCATAAGGATTGATCGGATTCTGCGTTTCGCCTTCGCGGATTGGCAGCACATCCGGAATGCCGTAAGTGGCGCAGCTCGATGAGAAAATGATCGGGCGTCCGCCTGTCAGGCGGCTGGCCTCCAGAACAGACTGGATGCCGCCGACATTGTTGCGATAATATTTTGCGGGATCCGTGACGGATTCCCCCACATAGGCCGAGGCCGCAAAGTGGATGATGGCTGCCGGATCAAATATCCGGATGGCAGCGATAAGCTGCTCCTGCGAAAGCGTGTCGCCCTCGACAAACTCGCCCCAGCGCACGGAAGACCGGTGACCCGTCGACAGGTTGTCATAGACGACCGGCGAAAATCCACTTCCGTGCAAAAGCTTGGCCGTATGGCTGCCAATGAAGCCGGCGCCACCGGTGACGAGTATGGTCCGCCGTGTCATCTCGCCACCTCGAAGAGTTCGCCCGATGGCCTGACCAACTGGCGTTCGAAATAGGCAATCGTCTGCTTCAGTCCTTCGGCCAGCGCAATTTGCGGCTCCCAGCCAAGCTCGCGCTTGGCGAGCATGATGTCCGGGCGCCGCTGGCGCGGATCATCGGTGGGCAGAGGACGATAGACGATGCGCGAGGATGAATTTGTCAGTGCAATGATCTGCTCGGCCAGTTCACGCACGGTGAACTCGCCCGGATTGCCGATATTGACAGGCTTCTGAACCTGGCTGTTCATCAGCCGGCTGAAGCCTTCGATCAGGTCATCGACATAGCAGAAAGAACGGGTCTGGGAACCATCGCCATAGATGGTGATGTCTTCACGCTTGAGCGCCTGAACGATGAAGTTCGACACGACACGGCCATCGTCGGGCCGCATGCGCGGGCCATAGGTATTGAAGATGCGCACGATACGGATATCGACGCCATACTGCTTGTGAAAATCGTAGAACAGCGTTTCGGCGGAGCGCTTGCCTTCATCATAGCAGGACCGGGGGCCGAACGAGTTCACATTGCCCCAATAGGCTTCCGGCTGCGGATGTGTTTGCGGGTCGCCATACACTTCCGATGTCGAAGCCTGAAATATCCGTGCCTGATAATGCGCTGCAAGCTCGAGCAGATTGAGCGAGCCAATAACGCTCGTCTTCATCGTATGCACCGGATCAGCCTGATAATGCGGCGGCGATGCGGGACATGCGAGATTATAAATCTCGTCTACCGGCAGATCAATCGGGTTAACGATATCATGGCGCACGAAGCTGAACGTGTCGTAACGCAGGAGATTGCGCAGGTTCTCAAGCCGCCCCGTCGAAAAATTATCGACGCAAATGACGAAGTTTCCTTCGTTCAAAAGACGTTCGCAAAGATGAGAGCCAAGAAATCCGGCACCGCCCGCTACCAGAATGCGCCGTGTTGACATGCGCTCTGCAGATATACCCGATGATCTGAAGTTTATACTCACGAGAACCTCCAACGCTACTATTTCGCTTGCGCCATCTGGTAAAAAATCAAACAAATTCCTTCAACGCGCTCGAATAGAGGCGCGCCGGGCGGCGTTTTCCGATTGCTTTACTAGATGATTGAAGATAGCCGGGCTGAAGTCATGAGTCGTTAGCGTAGAATCCGGAAACTTATCCTTGCGTCCATTTTTGAAGTCTGGACGGTTTCTTTTATCCGGAGCTTTTGCGCTGTCGTGAATGCGCCGTTTCGCGCCATGTTCCAGAGCATAATCCGACCGGAGTGAAACGAGGATCGATAGATTATGCCTGAAATAGAAGAGTTAGAGTGCAGATCTGATTCAATCAGATCGAAACGCGCTCTAACGCAGAATATCTGAAAGACGCTTCTGTTCTTTTTCGACGCGCTCGAGATTGAGGCCCGCCAGAAGGTCGAGAATATGGGTCTTCATCAAGGCTGCGGCATCGTCGCTTCTGTGCTGTTCGATGGCATCGACCAGCGCGTGATGCGCGTCGCTCTGGCAGGTCGTCTCGCGCCGCTCCCAATAGAGAGAAATGATGAGCGAGGAACGCGGCAGGAGATCGTCGACGAAACCCGCCAGGATCGAGTGTCCCGAAATCTCGGCCAGATGCGTGTGAAAAAGCGCTGACAGCATGATCGCCTCGCTGTCGCGCCCGGCATGAAGGGCCTCATGCTCGTCGTGGAGATGCTGCCGCAACTGCTTGACCTGCTGGGGCTCGACGACCTTTGCTGCGAGAGCCGCCACCTGCGGCTCGATCAGCAAGCGTGCCTCGAACACTTCGCGCGCTTCCTCGCGTGACGGCTCAGCCACGAAGGCACCGCGATTGGGTTCCAGCCGCACGAGCCTGTCATGGGCCAGCGCCTGCAGGGCAGAGCGCACGAAGGCGCGGCTGACGGAATAGATTGTCGCCAGTTCGTCCTCCGGCAGCTTGGTGCCCGGAAGCAGACGATGGCTTACAACCGCTTCGCGCAAGCCGTTATAGACCGGAAGCCAGCGCGCATTTCCGCCGTTTTGGTCTGTCGTGTTGGTCGCAGCCAGGTTCATCGTCATCCAATAGAAGCTGTTCAAAGGGTGAATGCGATCAGGCGATACAGCATCCGCAAATCCGCTATTTATTCTCTTACATATCGAACATAGGTCCGGCGAGTGTCAACAATGTCGCGAGTTCTGATACACAAACCCGATTGAAATCACCCGGACATCAGTTTTCCCGCCCAACTCCTGCGTGAATAGTCAGTTTCGGGGCGAAAAAGGTTCAAAAATACCTTGAAAGCCCTTCACTCGCGGTGACTGATAGCCTCCCAGTTTGGAGGTCCGCAAGCCGAGCCCCACAAGGCTTTCGCACAGCTTCACCGCACAGGTTACGCCGTCGATGACCGGCAATCCATGCTCCCTTGAAAGGGAAGCGGCAAGGTCGGCCATGCCCGCGCAACCAAGCACGATGGCTTCGGCATGGTCTTCCCGGATGGCTTTTGCGATCTCGCTTGACACCTTGTTGCGTGCATCCGATCCCGGAATTTCGAGGTCGAGCACGGCCACGTCGCTGGCCCGCACACGGGCGCAGCGCGATATGAGACCATAGCGCGAAAGATTGTGTTCGATGGCAGGAACCGAACGCGACAATGTGGTGACGACGCTGAACTTTCCGGCAATCAGGCTTGCCATGTGAAAGGCCGCCTCACCGATACCGATCACCGGCATGGTTCCGGCGCAGCGTGCAGCATCAAGGCCAGTATCATCGAAACAGGCGATGACGCAGGCATCGGCGGTCGGGCGCTTCTGCATTTCCCCGATCATGCCGGGAATGGCAAAGACCTCATCGAAATATCCTTCGATGCTTGGCGGACCGTCAAGCGGATTGGTCGCGATGATTGTCGTACCGGCACCAGCCACGCTGCGCGCGGCTTCACCGATCTTATGCGTCATCGATGCAGTCGTATTGGGGTTGATGACAAGTATTTCCATTTTCCTCGAACCATCGAAATATTTGTTTTCGTTCTGGATGGTCCAGAGCGTCTTTTCAAACGCTCTGCCTAATCATTCACAAGACACTGGTGTCAAATCTCCCCGCCCAGATAGAGTTTCTTGACCCGGTCGTCTGTCGCCAGTTCTTCCGAATTGCCGGACAGGACGATCTTGCCGGTCGTCAATGCATAGGCGCGCTGCGAAATGCGGAGCGCCATGCGCGAATTCTGCTCGACCAGAAGAACACTTACCTTTTCATCGCGATTGATCGCGACGATGGAGCGGGCGATATCCTGCACCAGCTTTGGCGCGACCCCGAGAGAGGGTTCGTCCAGCAGCAGAAGCTTCGGCTTGGCCATGAGCGCACGCCCGATGACCAGCATCTGCTGCTCGCCGCCGCTCATCGTGCCTGCGGCCTGTGAATAGCGCTCCTTCAGGCGCGGAAACCGCCCCAGAACCATCTCCAGCGTATTGGCGATATCCGCCTTGCTGGAGCGGGTGAACGCTCCCATCATAAGATTGTCGCGCACGCTCATATAGGGAAAGACACGGCGGCCTTCCGGCACCATGGCAATCCCCATCTTGACGATCTCATCCGACCGCGTGCCGTCGATGCGGCGACCCTCATAATGGATTTCACCCTTGCGGATTTTTTTCAGCCCCGTGATCGCCCGCAGGATCGAGGACTTGCCCGCACCATTGGCACCGATCAGCGCGACCGTTTCCCCCTCCTGAACGCTCAGCGAAACGCCTTTCAGCGCATAGACGTGATCGTAATAGAGTTCGGCATCCGAAACTTTGAGAAGCTCTGCCATGGTCAATATCCAATCGTTTCGTCTTCTGCACCGAGATAGGCTTCAATCACCTTCTCGTTTTCCTGGATCTGCTTTGGCGTGCCTTCGGCAATCTTCTGCCCGAAATTGATGACGACGATCCGGTCGGAAATATTCATCACCGCCGGCATGTCGTGCTCCACCAACAGCACCGTGACACCCCGGTCGCGGACCGCGCGCACCATTTCCACCGCCTTGACGGTTTCGTCGTGGTTCATCCCGGCAAACGGTTCATCCAGAAGCAGGATCTTCGGTTCCGTGGCGAGACCGATGGCAATGCCGAGCGCACGCAGATGGCCATGCGGCAGGTTCTGCGCAACTTCATCCCGCTGCTTCCACAGGCCCAGAAACTGTAGGATTTCATCGGCGGAACGCCCGAATTCCTCCTGATCCCGACGGGCAAGGCTTGAACCCACATAGCAACCAAGGAAACTTGCCTTGGCGCGCAGGTGGTGACCGACAATCACATTGTCGCGCACCGTCATGCCCTTGAAGATGGTGGTTTCCTGAAAGGTGCGCACCACACCCTTTCGCGCCACGATATGCGGCGCCAGCCCCGATATGCGTTCGCCCTTGAACCGGACCTCGCCGGTCGTGGGATTGAGGAATGAGGCAATCAGCTTGAACAGCGTGGACTTGCCCGCGCCGTTCGGCCCGATAACCGACAGGATTTCCTTTTCGCGCACTGAAAAAGAGACATCGTTGACCGCAACAAGACCACCGAAGCGTTTGGTCAGGTTCTTGACTTCCAGAAGATCGCTCATGATCCTGCTCCCTTCTTTCCGGTCAGTCTGAGGCTGAGAAGTCCGTTAGGCAGAAACAGCATCAGGATAATGAGAACGCTGGAGAAGATCAGAAGCTGGAACTTGCCGGTCTGGAACAGGAAGTCCCAGCCGAAATAGAGAACGAAGGTTCCAACGATCGGGCCAAACACATAGCCAAGCCCGCCCAGGAAGCAGTTGAGCATGAAATTGACCGAATCCGTGACCGTGAAGCTCGACGGATAGATCGACTGCGAGATCGCAATGAACATCGCACCGCCAAGCCCGCCGAGAAATGACGAGATCGCATAGGCCAGCACACGCAGATTGGTGATGTTGACGCCAATTGACGAAGCAAGTTCCTCATTTTGCTGCAGCGACTGGCAAAGACCGCCGATGCGCGAATTGATAAGGCGGTAGAGCCCGGCAAAGCACAGCACCATCAGCACGATGGACACGAAATAGAAGGCCGCGCGCGGGTTCTGCAATGTTGCGAAATCCGGCAGGATGGTCAGGCCGAACAGCGATATGCCGCCCGGCATCGGAATGCTGACCATGCCCTTGGCGCCATTGGTGATGGGCAGCGCCATTGCCAGAAGGCGGGCAACTTCGGTCAGAACCAGCGTGACCATGGCGAAATAAACGCCGCGAAGCCGCAGGATCGGAATGCCGATCAGGATACTGGCAAAGGCGCAGAACAGCCCGGCAATGGGCAGCGTCAGCCAGAAGGAGACGCCATATTTCACCATCAGAATTGCCGAGACATACCCACCCATGAGGGCATAGGCGCCCTGACCGATATTGATGCGACCGATATAGAAGGTGAGCCACACGCCGCCGCTGACGATGGAGAGAAGCGCCACAGAAGTCAGCGTGTAATAGAGGTCGTGCCGTCCGGTGGTTTCGATCAGGACCGGAATACCGATGAAGATCAGGGCCAGAAAGGCAGCGACGCCGATAAGCTTTGTTGTCTTTGTCATGATTGCCCCCTCAACCCCACGGCTTGCCCATGAGCCCGTTCGGACGGATGCTCAGGAACACCATCAATGCAGCGAAGATGACGAGATAAGTGATGTCGCCATAGGAGCGCAGCACCGTCAGGCCGACGGATTCCATCATGCCGAGGATGAAGCCACCGGCAATGGCGCCGCTGACGACGCCTGCACCGCCGATCATCACCATCATGAAAGCCTTGATGGATATGGCACCGCCGATACCGGAATTGACACCGGTAATGGCGACCAGCAATCCACCGACCAGCCCAGCAAGCATTGCCCCCAGCGCGAAGCCTATCATGGAATAACGGTCGACATTCACGCCCATCAACTGCGCGGCCACGCGGTCCTGGGCGAGCGCGCGCATCGCGCGACCGGGTTTTGTGTACTGCATAAAAAGAACGAAGGCTGCGATGAAAACCACGGCGAGCACACCGATCAGGATGCGGTCATATGGCATTATCAACCAGTCGGACACGAAGACCCCATTGACGATCTTCGGCACGCCGCGCTGCTTTTCACCGAACAGAAGCAGGATCACCGCATCGAGGAAAAACGCGACTGCGGCAGCAAGAAGCATTGTGCTTTCGTCGCGCAGACTTCGCTTGATGACGGGTCTGAAGAGAAATTTTTCGATCAGCGCACCAACGATCATCAATGTGACGGCGGAGGCCAGAAGAGCGACAACAAACGGCAGGCCGAGCTGCCCGTAAACCGTATAGGTGACGAAACCGCCCAGCACATACATCTGGCCGTGCGCAAAGTTGAGGACGTTCATGAGCGCGAAGATCAGCGTCAGTCCCAACGCGATCAGTGCATATTGCGCACCCAGATATAGCCCATTGGCTATCACTTGTTCCATGAAAGCAGACTCCCTCGTGCGAAGCACCGGGCATGCTGCAAGGCAGGCCCAGGACATCGTGACGTTCCTGACAATTGGGAGGCCCGAAGCAGAAGTACCCCTCCTCCGCTTCGGGCTGATTAATGGTCTGGAAATTAATCGACCTGGCCGACGAAAAGCGTTTCAAACTTGCCGTCTTTATATTCCGTCACAACCATCGGAATGCCGATCTGCCGCTTCTGCGTGAAGGACGAAGTGCCAACGTAGGTCAGCTTGGAACCGTCGCCATCGCCCTTGACGAAAGGATTGGGCGCAGAGAACGTGTCCATCGTCTTCTTGAATTCCTCGACATTATCGACCGCCGCCGGATTGGCCTTCAGCGTTTCCACGATATATTCAAGTGCATAGACCTTGGTGTTGGACTCGTCGTTATATTCGCCGTAAGCCTTGGTATAGCGGTCGACGAATTCCTTCATCGCGTCGGATGCGATTTCCGGCGTGGATGCACCACCCACCGAGATGAAACCGTTGGCGAGTTCGCCCGCGCCTTCTTCCAGAACCTTGGCGTCCTGTGCAGTTTCGGTGGAAATGAAGCCCTGATAGCCAAGCTCGCGCGCGGCGCGGATCAAAAGTGGCGCATTGCCCGGTGCAACGCCCGAGAGAACCAGCAGGTCCGGCTTCTGCATGACGATCGGCGTCAGGACCGGCGTGAAGTCACGCGTGTCGTTCTGATAGGCATCGTTGGTCGATACGACTTCAAGACCAAGCGCCTTGGCCGCCTCGATGCCGCTATCGCGCTGGCTGAGGGGATCGGATTCATTGGCAGCCACGAAGGCAACCGTCTTGATCCCCTTGTTTTCTTTCAGATATTTATAGATCGCCGGACCGGACTGATAATTGGCGATCATGCCAAGAACAGCGTTGGATGCTGGCGGCGTATAAAGTTCCTTCGGGAAGGAATAGGGGAAATAGATGATGCCCTTGGCTTCCGCGACCGGGCGGACGGCGGCGGCGCCGTCATCGACATTCGGGCCGACCACGTAATGGACGCCTTCCTGGGCCATCTTTTCCATACCGGCGATGGCGCGCTTCGGGTCTTTCTGGTCGTCAAAGGTGACGACTTTGATCCTGTAGGTATCGTCGCCGATCTTTACGCCGCCCTGCTCGTTGAGCCAATCGGCGCGAACCTGCATCGAACGAACATTGGATGTGCCCCAGGATGCAGCAGGGCCGCTGGTGACACCGACGAAACCGATCTTCAGCTCCTTGTCCGCAGCCTGGGAGGCCGACGCAGACATGAGCGCAAATATAGAAACGGCGCCTAGCGCCGCAGTCTTAACAACTGCGCGTCTATTGATCATTTTAGTTCCCCTTACTTAGCTTTACCTTTCCCTCATTTGGCGGGGAAAGAATATATTAAGCTAAACACGCAACTGAAATATTGTCAACAATCTGAATATTTTTAATAAACGATCCTGAAACGATGCGTCATCAATTCCGGGGCGCTTCTGAATAGAAAAAAGCGCGCCGGAAACCGACGCGCCTTTTGAGCCGACAAACTGAGAAAAGCCTAGTTTCGCGCCTGCAATTGCGCAAAATGGGCGAGCATCCGGTCTGGATCGGCCTTGATGCCACTGAAGAGTTCGAACGCGCCGACCGCCTGAAACACGGCCATACCGCCCCCGTCGAGCACGCGACAGCCGCGTTCCCTGGCAAGCTGTACGAGCGCCGTCTGCAAGGGAAAATAGACGATATCCGAAACCCAGAGGTGCGGCTGAACCAATTGAGGCGTAAGCGGCAGACCCGGATGCGCATCCATTCCCGTCGGCGTTGCGTGGACCAGCCCGGACGCGCCTGCCAGTGTTTCCGCCAGATCAGCCCCGGCAATGAAACTGCATTGTGGCTGCACCGCGACAAGCTTGCCGATTACCGCATCGACCTTTGCGGCATCGAGGTCGAAGATGTGGACCTCGCGCGCGCCCATTTCCGCCAGCGCATAGGCAACGGCAACACCTGCCCCGCCTGCACCGAGCAGCACGACACGCTCCAACGATGCATCCGGCAGGCCGCGGCGAAATCCTTCCGCATAGCCCCACCAGTCGGTGTTGTGACCAGTGCGTCTCCCATCGGAGAACACCACCGTGTTGATCGATTGCAGGGCCAAAGCATGGGGCGAAAGTTCATCGACCAGCGCCACCGCAGCCTGCTTGCATGGGTGGGTGATATTGAGCCCGGCAAATCCTGCAGCTTCGGCCTCTGCGACAAGAGCCGGCAGATCGCTGGCTGAACGCCCGTTCTCGGCAATATCGATAATGTCGTAGCGATAGGCCAGCCCGGCGGCCTCGCCTTCCCGCATATGCATTGCCGGCGAAAGCGAACGTTGAATATTTGCGCCGATCAGACCCACATGCACACGACGTTTGGTCACTTCACTTATCAATTCTCATCTCCGCAGGATCGGACGACACGCCGGTCCTCGTTATTCCGGGCTTTTCAAAAGGGCTATGATCGTGTCGCTGATCAGGCGGCGATGCCGCGCCTTCACGTCGGACGCCATCAGGTCGGTGCCGAAGATCGCGCCGAACGTATGTCTGTTGGACACACGAAAAAAGCACTGCGCGCTAATCAGCATATGGAGGTCCAGCGCGGAAATGCGGCGTTGAAAAACACCCTGTTCACGGCCGCGCTCAAGGATTTTCTCGATCGTTTCCAGAATGGTTACATTCTGGCGCGACAGAACATCGGAGCGCTCCATATGTTCGGCGCGGTGAATATTTTCCACCGCAACGAGCCGCACGAAATCCGGATTGGCATCGTCATGGTCGAAAGTGCTTTCCACCAGACTGCGCATGGCGGATTCCGGGTCCTGATCGTCAAGAGACAGCGAGCTTTCAAGCGTGCGTATCTTGCCGTAGGCCCGTTCCAGCACGGCAAGATAAAGCCCGTCCTTGCTGCCAAAATAGTAGTAGATCATGCGCTTGGACGTGCGGGTCTGCGCCGCGATTTCATCCACGCGCGCGCCGGAAAACCCCGATGCCACGAACTCCCGCGCCGCAATGTCGAGAATGTTCTCGCGCGTTGCGTCAGGATCGTTCTTGCGCGGCTGCGCCTTGGCGAGTGCCTTTGCCATAGTCCTCCCCCTTCAGCGTTCAGAGTGCTGCGGCACTTTTTGGCATGCCCGCCGGACGCATGTAGCGTCGCAGCGCCGCAATGCGGAAGATCGCATTGGCTGCCCCATATCCCCTGTAGCCTCGCCTTTGCACGACTTCGAAAAAGAAGCCCTGATCGTCGGTCGGGCTGTAGAGCTGGAAATATTCTCCGCTCTCGTCGCGATCATAAAGCACGTTCGCGGCCTTGAGCCGGTCGGTGAATTCCGGATCGAGACCAAGTCGCGCTTCCAGATCGTCATAATAATTCGGCGAGATTTCCAGCGTATGGAAGCCGTTGTCGCGCAAGGCCGCAGCCGTCGCAAAGATATCGTCCGTGGCAAAGGCCAGATGCTGGATGCCCGACCCGAAGGTTTCAGCAATGAAGCGACCCGCCAGCGTCCGGCGATTTTCCGCGCCGTTGAGCGTGATGCGCAGCGTTCCCTCGTCGTTTTCCACCACCTGACTGCGCACGACGCCGCCCGGATCAACGATGTCGACCATGGGCGACTTCCGCGATTCCGTGAGCGAGGTATAGAAGAGCAGCCAGGTCAGAAGTTCATCGAACTTCATCGTCTGGGCAACGTGATCGATATGGGTGAGGCCGACACTGGCACCCGTTTCATTGCCTGCAACCGGCTCGAACTCGATATCAAAGATACGGCCGAGATCGGTCTTCTCATCGAGGAAATAGACCAGCCCGCCGCCAACGCCACGAATGGCAGGCATACCGATTTCACCCGGATCGAGCGGTTGCTCAAAACTTTCCGCGCCCATGGCAAGCGCGCGGGCATGGGCTTCAGCCGCATCGTCCACGACAAGCCCCATGGCATAGGCAGCAGTGCCATGAACGGCATAGGCCGAGCTGGCAAAGCCGCGCGTATCCGTATTGATGACAAGGTTGATGTCGCCCTGCCGGTAGAGCGCCACGTCTTTCGTGCGATGCCTGCCAGCGAGCTTGAAGCCCAGCGCGCCGACAGCGGAAACCAGCCGTTCGGCATCATCGGCATGGGTGGCGAACTCGACAAAGCCCACACGGTGCACCTTTGCGCGGGGCGGCATGGCAGCAACCGTCAGCTTGTTGTCCGGCTCGACCCGGCGAACCTGATCGCCAAGATAGACCAGCGAACGGCGTCCGTCGGCAGCGATTGTGGCTGGTGATCCGCCACGGAACTGATCGTTGAAGATTTCGAGCGAGAAATAGCCGTCATAACCGGTCGCAGCCACCGCACGCATGAAATCCAGCACTGGCAGGTCGCCCTCGCCCGGCATGTTGCGATAATGGCGGCTCCAGTAAAGCAGATCCATGTCGATCAGCGGCGCATCGGCCATCTGGATGATGAAGAGCTTGTCCTTCGGAATGGAACGGATCGAATTCACGTCGATCTTGCGCGCCAGCGTATGAAAACTGTCGAGGATAAGGCCCACATTGGGATGATCGGCGCGGCGCACGATCTCCCATGCATCGCGATGGTCGCTGATATGGCGACCCCAGGCGAGCGCCTCATAACCAACACGCAGATTGCGCCGCGCCGCCCTTTCGCCAAGCTCACGAAAATCATCCGCCGCGCGGTCGATGCCGCCAATGGCGGCTGGCGACACGTTGGAGCAGACCAGAACGAGATCGGTGCCCAGTTCCTGCATCAGGTCGAACTTGCGTTCCGCCCGGTCGAAAGTGCGGCTGCGCAACGGTTCCGGCATGCCTTCAAAATCACGGAATGGCTGGAAAAGCGTGATCTCCAGACCAAGGTCGCGCGCCATCTGGCCCACCTGACGCGGGCTTTCGTCAAAGGTGAGAAAATCGTTCTCGAAAATCTCCACCCCGTCGAAACCGGCTTTGGCGATGGCCCCCAGTTTCTGCTGGAGATCGCCGCTGATAGAGACGGTTGCTATCGAAGTCTTCATGTCACGCTCCTTCCTCCGGCCGGGCCGGAGTTTTCCGCTCAGAACCGGGCAGACCTGCCCGGAACCATCTTCTTTGGTCTCGGCCCGGATATAGAGCCATACCGGCTTAATTCCCGCCGCGCACCTTCTTCAATTCGGCAAAGAGTTCATCAACCGTTTCCGCACCGATTTCGGCGGTAAACTTTTCGATGATCGGCTTTACCGCATCGCGCAGGCGCGCGGTTTCTTCCGGCGTCAGTTCGGTAACCTGCATTCCGGTCTTCTTGATCTCATCGAGCGCCGTCGCGTCCTGCTCACGCGAAACCTTGCGCTGATAGTCCCGCGCCTCGACCGCTGCCTGTTCGATCACCGCCTTTTCCTCATCGTTGAGGCGGTCCCAGAACTTCTTGCTGATCATGACGATCTGCGGATTGTACTGGTGGCGGGTCAGCGTCAGATACTTCTGCACTTCATAGAATTTGGCATTGATAATGTTGGCGTTGGGATTCTCCTGCCCGTCGACCGTGCCGGTTTCAAGCGCCGTATAAAGTTCGGTATAGGGCAGCGGCACCGCATTGGCGCCAAGCGCATTGAACAGGGCAACGGGAACCGGCGATTGCAGGGTGCGGATCTTCAGTCCGGCAATATCCTCCAGTTTCGCAACCGGATGGCGATTATTGGTCAGGTTGCGGAAACCCAGCTCCCAATAGGCAAGCCCGACCAGCCCCGTATCGGGCAGGCGCTTCATCAGATTGGTGCCGAAAGGACCATCCATGACCTTGTCGGCTTCCTCGCCGCTAGTGAACAGGAATGGCAGATCGACCGCTTCGAATGCCTTGACGGTGCTGGACAGGATGCCCGCATTCATCACCGTCATTTCCACGACGCCGCCCTGCAAGCCGGAAAGCGTCTGCGGATCACTGCCCAGAACACCGCCGGGGAACAGTTTCACATTGATCTGCCCGCCGCTCTTTTCCTTCACCAGCTCGGCAAATTTCTCCATGCCCGTGACCTGCGGATGGCCCTTGCTGTTGGCCGCAGCAAACTTGATCGTCTGCGAACGGATTTCAGCCATGGCCGTGGTGGTCATCAAGGCCAGCGGCAGCACTATTCCCAGCGCCATCGTCTTCAATAATTTCTTCATGTCTTCCTCCCACTCAAAAATTCTGTCTTTGTTTTACGCATGTCTCGATCCCGAAACCGGTTTCCACTTTCGGGAGACATGCTCCAATTTAATGGAACCAGTTCATCGGCACCGTCACCAGTTGCGGGAACAGCACCATAAGGAAAAGCACCACCAGCTGCGCGATCAGAAACGGCAGCACGCCCGTCATCACTTTTTCGAACGGCAGGCGCGCGACGCCGCACACCACATTCAGCACCGTGCCGACAGGCGGGGTGATGAGGCCGATGGAATTGTTGATGATGAACAGCACGCCGAGATAGACCGGATCGATGCCCGCTTCCTTGATGATCGGCATCAGCACCGGCGTCAGGATCAGGATCGTCGGGGTCATGTCCATGGCCATGCCGACGAGCACAACCATGAGCATGATGGCAAGCAGCAGCAGCGTCTGGTTATCCATCAAAGGCCGCACCAGTTCGGCCAGTTCACCCGGCACATCGGCGACCGTAATCATCCAGGCCGAAACGCTGGCGCTGGCAACGAGGAACATCACCACGGCGGTCGTCTTGGCCGCATCCACCATGGCCGGATAGAGCCTTGAAAGCGGCAATTCCCGATAGATCACGGTTGCGACAAACAGCGAATAGACAGCGGCAACCACGCCCGCTTCCGTCGGCGTGAAAACACCGAAGCGAAGGCCGACAATGATGATGACCGGCAGCATCAGGGCCCAGATACTGTCGAGGAAAGCCCGCATCTTTGCACCGGGTTCGGCCTTCTTCGGCAGTTCGAACTGTTCGCGACGCGCAAGGATGAACCAGGTCACGCACAGCGCGACGGCAATCATCAGGCCGGGGAAAATCCCCGCCAGAAACAGCTTGGTGATCGAAACGCCGCCGACCACGCCAAACAGGATGAAACCGATGGATGGCGGGATGATCGGTGCGATGATCGATGCCGAGGCGATCAGCCCGGCAGCGCGGCCCGGCTCGTGTCCGGCATTGCGCATCATCGGAAACAGCAATGCGCCGAGCGCTGCCGCATCGGCGACCGCCGAACCCGAAAGGCTTGCAATCACACAGGCCGCAAAGATGGCGACGAAACCGAGACCGCCGCGCACATGCCCCACCATGACCAGCGCCAGATTGACGATGCGACGCGACAGGCCGCCCGCATTCATGATTTCCCCGGCAAGCAGGAAAAAGGGAACGGCCATCAGCGGAAAACTGTCGGCGCCGTTCAGCACGTTCTGCGCCACGATCTGGGCGTCGAACAGATCCATATACATCATCAGCGCCGCACCGCTGATGATGAGCGCAAAAGCAACCGGGACGCCGAGCGCCATTGGAACCAGAAGGGCGGCGAGAAAGATGAGCAAGGTCATGGTCGGCGCGCCCTATTTACGATCTTCATCGGTCGGGACGGGCGTGACATGCTCCTCGCTGTCCGTCACGAAATGCGTTTTGGCAACGTCGATCCGCCCGGTTGCGATGCCGAAGCCGTTCCACGCAATGATCAGGAGTGCAGGGACGGCAAAGGCCAGTCCTGCGCCGTAAAACCAGCCCATAGACATACCCGTCGCCGGGGCCAGAGTCGGAATATTGATAAGCGTCTGCGTCCAGCTTCCCGAAAGAACGAGCCATGTCGCGCCAAACATCATGATATGGCCAGCGACCAGCGCAATGCGCGCGCCCGCAGGTGACAGGCGGCGCACCAGAGAATCCACGCCAAGATGCGCATGGTCGCGCATGGCAACCACTGCGCCAAGAAAGGTGAGCCAGATGAAGAAGATGCGCGACAGCTCTTCCGAAACGGTTATGCCCTGATTGAAGGCATAGCGCAGCAGCACATTGCCGAACACGAGCACCACCATGCAGCCCAGAAGACAGGCAATGGCGAACCGCGCCGCGGTAAAATAGAAATCGACTAGAGCTTTCACGGTTCCTCCTCCCGGCCTCCTCGGCGCATCGCTTGCAGACTGCTGCCCCTTTTTCGGGTTTCGGGTGAAAGCAACGCCGCATCACCGGCAGGATGCGCCGTGCATCCGAGGTGAAACTTCGCTTTCCCCACAGTCCTTGACCGTTTCCGGGCCGACCATCGCAATGAAAGGCGCGTCAGAAAACCATTCCGGCTCCCCGCAGTGCCTCATCGCGAGCTGCAATCCGTTCCTCCTCAGTCCATCCCACTTCAGAACTGAATCGCATCGGTCGGCTGCGCCATTCTCCTAAAATGTACTAACTGGTTAGGAAGTCAATCGCTTCTGTTCAAACAGGCGTATGAAAGGCTTTCATTCTATCAATATCAGGAATGTTCCATCTGGTTCAAAATAGCAGATTTCTGTGCGGAGCGCAGGCTATTGGAGAAAATCAGCCGCCGTTCACCAGTGCCAGAACAAGCTGCTGGACATTGCCGCCATTGCCCATCTCGACCTTGTCGAAGGCACGGCCCTGAGCACGCTGGACGTCCACCAAATCGGTGATTTCCTTGATGAGCACCTTGCGGATTTTCTGGCATTTCGGGTCGTTTGGAACCGACAGGCCAACGGTCCGGCGCACGATCTCGCGTGTCATGTCCTTGGCATGGTCGCCATGCACAAGCTCGTGCTTGCGGATGCCTTCGGAGAAGGTCTCCCAATGCTCTTTCACCGGGGAGGCAAGTTTCTGCGAAGGCTTCGGCAGCGTATAGGTGATCTTCAGCTTCGGCGTGGCCGACAGGATCGTGCAGGCATTGTTAGAGCGGTCAAACTGCCGGTCCCAGGTCAGCACATAGCTGGTATGGGCGATGACGCGGGTTTTGCCGCCGCCGATCTTCGGGCCGCGCTCTCCGATGGATTCATAAAGTTCGGGACCGGTTTTCCCGGTAATGGCGTAGGTCTTGATTTCCTCGACGGGTTTCCAATTATCTTCTGCAAGTGCAGGTGCCGCCACCAGAATTCCAAGGAATGCGAATGCTGCCGCTTTTTTCACGCTTGCCCCGATCCATCGATTTGCCCGGATGATTTGCGGGCAAGCTACAATATCGGCAGGCGATGCGTAAGCGGCTTTCCGGCAAAAGCGTGAAAAGCCAATTCGCCGGACTGATTCCCGCTCCCGCTTCGATGCGTCGGATAATGCGATGAAACAAATAGTTGGCGCAGATCCCACGTTTCTGTAAAACAGGAACCGCTCCAGCCGCATTCCACGCAACAGACTTGCTTTGTCCACAGCGGGCAAAAAGTTTGGCGATTGACACACACACGCCGTCAGCGTTTGATCGCTCTTCAGGTGTGGGGGTTCTGTGGGTGGAGGCAAATTATCCAAAGCAGAAAATCCATCTCTATAACGCTACAGTATTGGAGTTCTGTTGTGATCAAATCCACCAGACGGGGAATAATCCACCTGGCCTTTGCCCTTGCCGCATCGACGGCGATGGGCACATTCGCCACCACGGCGGCACAGGCCCAGGACAAGATCCTGCTCATTATCAATGGCGCGCTCGGCGACAAGTCGTTCTTCGACAGCGCCGCCAAGGGCATGAAGATGATCAAGGACAAGTATGGCGACGACGTCGAGACCAAGATTCTCGAAATCGGCGACGATCCGACCAAATGGGAGCCGGTGTTCCTCGATGCGTCCGAACAGGACTGGGACCTCATCATCGGCGGCACCTACCAGATGTCGGAAACCGTCGGTTCGGTTGCCCAGCAATATCCCGACAAGAAATACGTCCTCTACGATGCGAGCGTGCCTTATGAAGAAGGCGGCTACGACAATGTCTATTCCATCCAGTACAAGCAGAACGAAGGTTCCTATCTCGGCGGCATGCTGGCGGCTTCGCTCCTGAAGGAAGGCAAGCTCGGCGATACCGGCAAGAATCTCGGCTTCCTCGGCGGCATGGATATTCCGGTCATCAACGACTTCCTCGTCGGCTATATTGCCGGTGCGCAGTCGGTCATGCCTGATGCCAAGATCGCGATTTCCTATGCCGGTTCCTTCATGGATGCTGCAAAGGGCAAGGAGCTTGGCCTCGCGCAATATCGTTCCGACGTGTCGCTCGGCTTCGTCGTCGCCTCGCAGACCGGCCTCGGCCAGCTTTCGGCTGCCAAGGAAACCGGCAAATATGTTCTGGGCGTCGATTCCGATCAGGAAGCGATCTTCAAGGACAGCGATCCGGCCATTGCCAAGCAGGTTGTCAGCTCCGTTCTGAAGAATGTCGATGTCAGCCTTCTGCAAGCCTATGAACGTTTCAAGGCAGGCGACCTGCCGTTCGGCAAGGCGGAAGCACTCGGCCTTAAGGAAGGCGCTGTCGGCATCGTGCAGGACGGCAACATGGCTTCTATGGCCACCCAGGAAATGAAGGACGCCATCAAGAAGGCTTCCGACGAGATTTCCGAAGGCAAGATCACGGTTCCGACCGCATTCGGCATGAGCACCGAGGATCTCAATGCGATCCGCAATAAGGTTCGTCCCTGATCGTGGAAAAACAAGCTGAAAATATCGAAGGCGGCGATGCTATCGTCGCCTTTCGCCCAATCGTCGCCTTCCGCGATGTGAGCAAGGTCTATCCGAACGGCACGCAGGCGCTTCGCGACGTGTCGTTTTCGATCCGCGCAGGCTCCATCCACGCCATTTGCGGCGAAAACGGTGCGGGCAAATCAACGCTCATGAAAATCCTGTTCGGCATCGAAAATGCCACGGCAGGCGAAATCATCGTCGATGGACAGCATATTGCATCCTGGTCGCCGGAAGATGCCGCGGCACAAGGCATCGGCATGGTACACCAGCATTTCTCGCTCGTGCCGACCCTGACGGTCACTGAAAATATCATTCTTGGTCATGAACCGGTGAAGGCCGGGCTGATCGACCGTGTGAGCGCGCGCAAAATGGTCGAAGCGCTGATGCAGCAATATGATCTGCACGCCGACCCCGAAGCGATCACGGGCGCGCTTTCCGTCGCCGCCCAGCAGAAAGTTGAAATTCTCAAAGCGCTGGCGCGCCGCACGAGGCTCCTGATCCTCGACGAGCCGACCGCCGTTCTCTCTCCGCCGGAGATCGAGGAACTCATGCGCAAGCTGAAGTCGCTGCGCGATGAAGGCATTACCATCCTCTTCATTTCCCACAAGCTGAACGAAGTGCGCGAACTGGCCGAAAGCGTGACCATATTGCGCGCCGGTGCTGTTGCTGGCACGGAAAAGCTTGCCGACGTGCCGGACGATGCCATCATGCAGATGGTTATGGGTCATGCGGTCGACATTCCGCAACGCGCCCACAAGCATGACGCGATGAAAACCGTTCTCGACATGAAGGGTGTCACGACGAAAGCAGCCGATCCGGCAGACCGCATCAAGGATGTGAACCTGACCGTTGGCGCAGGCGAAATCGTCGGCGTCGCCGGTGTCGATGGCAGCGGCCAGCGCGGCCTCGTATCGGTGCTTTCCGGTCTTGCTGAAGCGGCCAGCGGCACGATCAGCCTCAACGGTGAGGATATGCTGCGCGCTGACACGGCAAGCTGGCGCAGACAAGGTCTTGGCTATCTGCCAGCCGACCGCTTTTCGCAAGGTGGCGCACCCGGCCTGTCTCTCGCCGAAAACGCGATAGCCGGAACTGGATCTATTACCGCCGACAAGCAGATTTTCTGGGGACCATTCCTGCGCTGGAGCGCGATCAAGGCCCGTGTCAGCGGAATGATAAAGCAATATTCGGTGCGCGCAGGCGCAATCACCGAACGGCTCGATTCCCTTTCCGGCGGCAATGCGCAAAAGCTCATCGCGGCGCGCGAACTTGCCACCAATCCGAAATTCCTGATCGCCGACCAGCCAACACGCGGCATCGACGTTTCGGCGGCAGCCTTCCTGCACCGCCGCATCGATGAAGTGGCGCAGGGCGGCTGCGCCGTACTGCTGGTCAGCGCCGATCTCGATGAATTGCTGCGCCTCAGCGACCGCATCGTCGTTCTCTTCAACGGACGCATCGTCGCCGTTCTGGAAAACGGACCAGACATCACACCGGCTGTCCTTGGACCTTATATGCTGGGGACACGAGCATGATCCCAAAAAGTGTAACGCGGTTTTTGGATGAGATCATGCTCAAGCAGAGAGTTGCAGCGTAATGCGCAGACTGATTTCCTATCTCATTCCATTCTTCCTGACCGTGCTTGTCATCGCCGTCATCATGGCCGTGCTTCTGGTGCCGCTGGCGCTGATGCAGGACAATCCCGCCGGGGTTCTCAAGACGTTTTTCCTCGGACCATTCGGCAGCATTCGCCATATGGGCAATGTGGTGGAAGCGGCAACGCCCATCATGCTGACCGGCCTTGCGATCACCATCATGTTCCGCTCCGGCCTGTTCAATCTGGGCGCGGAAAGCGGCTTCTTCCTCGGCGCGCTCGGCGCTGTGGCAGGTGCTGTCCTGCTCCCTTCGCTCGGTTGGTTTTCGCTGCCGGTAGCGATCCTCTGCGGCGCGGTTGCGGGCAGTTTCGCCTGCACCATCCCGGCAGCGCTGCGGCTGCGTTTCGGCGCATCGGAAATGGTGACGTCGCTCGTCCTGAACTATGCCTTCCTGTTTCTCGGCCTGTTCGTCCTCAACTATGTCATCCGTGACCCGGCTGCGGGCGGGATGATGTCGCTCAAGATTCCGCCAGATGCGAAGCTTGACCGGCTGTTGGCCGGCACGCGTCTCAACAGCGGTTCGATCATCGCCATTCTGGCCTGTATCGCTGGCGGCATCTGGCTTTACTGGACGCGGTCTGGTCTCAATATCCGTATCGCAGGTTCCAGTCCGGGCTTTGCCAATCATCTCGGCCTGCCGCTGAAACGCATCATCATGCGTGCGCAGATTGTCGGTGGACTGGTGGCAGGCATGGCCGGTGCGCTGGAAGTGCTCGGCCTTCATGCCCGCTTTGCCTGGCTCGATCTGCCCGGCTATGGCTGGACCGGCCTCGTCGTCGCCATCCTGGCGCGCGAAAATCCGTTCCTGCTTATTCCCTCGGCTCTCTTCCTTGGCTTCGTGCAGATCGGCGGCGATCTTCTGGCCCGCAACATGAACATCCCGACCGAAGTGGTGGGGCTTGTGACCGCCGCCATCATGGTGGGTGCGACGGCAAGCGTCATTCACAATCATCCGACCGTATTGCGGCTGATCCGCAACCTTCGCAATCGCGAAGGAGAACAAGCGGTAGTGCAGGCCGGAGTACAACCATGAGCATGGTTCTCGCACAAATCCTAGATCCATCCTTCATCGGCACCATCCTGCGCGTGGCAACGCCATTGTTGCTGGCAGCACTCGGCGTGATGATTTCCGACCGCGCAGGCGTCCTCAACATCGGCATGGAAGGCATGATGCTGTCGGCAGCACTTATTGCCGTTCTGGCGAGCGCCGCCACCGGAAGTCCGGCTGTCGGGCTGCTGGCCGCGCTCATCACAGGTGCAGCTCTCGGCTGGCTGATGTCGCTTTCGGTCAACCGGCTGGGCACTGATCTCATCATGACCGGCATTGCGCTCAACATCGCCGCTGCGGCAGCAACGACGCTCGGGCTTTTCCTTGCAACGGGCGACAAGGGGATGTCGGGCGCGTTGAAAAGCGGCGCTCTGCCAAGCCTTCCCGTCCCCTTTATCGGCAATATTCACATATTGACCTTTGCAGCCCTTCTCGCCGTCCCGGCAGTCAGCCTTCTGATGATGCGTACGCGCTTCGGCCTGCATCTGCGCGCCACCGGCGTTGATCCCAAATCGGCGCGTGCTGCCGGTATCCATACGGGCCGGGTGCAGATGATGGCGCTTGTCCTGTCCGGTCTCTTCGGCGGTGCTGCCGGTGCCTATCTGTCGCTCGGCTATGTTACCTGGTTCGCCCAGAACATGACTGCAGGTCGCGGTTTCATCGCCATTGCGGCGGAAGTCATGGGACAGGGCACAGCATGGGGCACGCTTGTGGCGAGCCTGGTTCTTGCGGCGGCGGAGTCTTTCGCCATCACGCTTCAGAGCCTCGGATTGCCGTTCGAACTGATGCAGATGATCCCTTATCTCGTCCCGGTCGTCGTACTGACGATCCACGCGGCGCGCCGTCAGCGGCGCGCAAAGCAACTGAAAAACTCCTGAAATGCATATCCGAAATTTGACCAGAATCTTGACCAGAATCTTGAAATGAGCATGAAATGAAAGCTTGGGAATTGACCCGCGATCTGCTGCGCGACACGAAACCGGTGGTGCGCACAGCGGAAGAACAGACCTGGGATGCAAGCGCCGTCATGAAGGCGCAGGACGATCTCATGGCCATGTTCTGGAAAAGCAATGTGCCGGGATCGGCAGCACCCGAATGCCTGATGGCCGGTGCGCTGCAATCGCTGGAAAACAAGGGCTTCGTTCTTGCCCCTTATGAGGAACTTCTTCGCGACGGGCTGACCGCACTTGAGCGCGGTGACTTTGAAACACTGTATCGCATCGACATGCGCCTGCGTGTCCTGATGCGCGCGGCACAACCCGATCCGAACCATCTGTCGCAAAAAACTGTGCGTTACGGATCGTGGGACGAATTCGACGCCGCCGTTCAATGGCCTGACGATGTGCTCTTTGCCGTCCAGTCCGATGATTTCCGCGACCGCACCGCTGCCGCCTGGATGGCGCAGCTCGTGGGCGCTGCGGCTGGTACGGCGCTCGAAGGCTATACGGCGGAAAACATCGCCGAGGTCTTCGGACCGATCCGCGATTATGTGCGCGAGCCCAACACCTATAATGACGACATCACCTTCGAGATCGCATTTCTCGAAGCCTTCGGCGACAAGGGTTCTGCTATGACCAGCGCCGACATTGCGGAGCGCTGGACCTCGCTGATCCCGCTTGGCTGGTCGGCAGAGGCAATCGCGCTTTCCAATATGCGGCGCGGCCTCACCGCGCCCGAAACCGGCACGTCCGACAATCCCTTCGATGAATGGATTGGCGCGCAGATGCGCGGCACAATCTGCGGCATGGTCGTGCCGGGGCGCGCCCGCGAAGCTGCCCGCCTCGCATGGATGGACGCGGAAATCTCCCATGCCGGAAACGGCATTTTGGGCGAAGTCTTCAATGCTGTCATGGCAGCGCGCGCCTTTGCTGTCAGCGACACACGCGAATTGCTGGTCTCGACGGCAGCACTTTTTTCGGCCGAAACCGAATATGGTGCGGTTCTGGCCTTCGCACTCGATGCCTGCCGTTCTGCCGGCAACTGGCAGGACGCATGGGCGAAATGCGATGCGGAATATGCCGAATATAACTGGATTCACGTCTATCCGAACGCAGCCGCACAGGTGATTGCGCTGTGGTTCGGCGAAGGCGATTTCGACCGCACGCTCGAAATCGTCTGCGGCATCGGCCACGACGTCGACTGCAATGCCGCGCAGATTCTCAGCATGATCGCCATCCAGCGCGGCTCCGGCATCATCGCCGAACGGTGGTCGAAGCCGCTGCTGGCCGACGACATCGTCACCTATATGCGCCGCCCGGCGAAAATCTCCTTCGACGCGCTTGTCGACCAGACGGTCAGTGCAGCGCGCAACGCAGTTTAATTTGCAGAAAGACCCCATTATGGCCCGTAAAATCATTATCGATACCGATCCCGGTCAGGACGATGCCGTCGCCATTCTTCTGGCCCTGGCAAGCCCGGAGCTCGACATTCTCGGCATTACCGCAGTGGCTGGCAACGGCCCGCTGGCGCGCACCGAAATCAACGCGCGCACGGTCTGCGAAGTAGCGAAAAAGCCCGGCACAAAAGTATTCGCCGGTTCCATTCGTCCTCTGGTGCGCCCGCTCGTGACGGCCGAAAACGTCCATGGCAAGACCGGTCTCGATGGTTACGACCTGCCCGCCCCGACCATGCCGCTTCAGACGCAGCATGGCGTTGATTTCATCATCGAAACGCTGATGAAGGAAGAGCCCGGCACCGTCACGCTCTGCCCGCTCGGACCGCTGACCAACATCGCATCCGCACTGATCCGCGAGCCGAAGATTGCCGAGCGCGTCAAGGAAATCGTGCTGATGGGCGGCGGCTATTTCGAGGGCGGCAACATCACGCCGTCGGCGGAATTTAACATCTATGTCGATCCGCACGCCGCTGCGGTCGTGTTCAAATCCGGCATCAGGATCACCATGATGCCGCTCGACGTAACGCACAAGGTGCTGACCACCGAAAAGCGCATCGCCGCCATTCGCGGCATCGGCACCCATGTTGGCGAAGTAGTCGCCGCATGGCTGGAATTCTTCGAGCGCTACGACGAAGCCAAGTACGGCACCGATGGCGGCCCGCTGCACGACCCGAACGTCATCGCCTATCTTATCAAGCCGGAACTCTATTCCGGACGCGAATGCAATGTGGAAATCGAGATCAATTCGGAACTGACGATCGGCGAAACAGTCGTCGACTGGTGGGAAGTGACCGACCGTCCGAAGAACGCGCTCTTCATCAAGGATGTGGATGCAGACGGCTTCTTCAGCCTGCTGACCGAACGTCTCGCAACGCTCTAAATCACAAAATAGCCACAAAAAAGCCGCGAGTACCATATTCTCGCGGCTTCTTCGCCATGTTTGACAAGAGGTTTTTGCGCAGTTTTCTGCTCAAAATGAGCGAAACTGGCGCAAAATGCCCCGGATTTTCATTCTGCCTTAATTTGCAGAAGTGCCGCCACTTCTTCGGCGGTCGGTGCAGCCGCCCCCGCGCCCGCTCTTGTGACCGCGATCGCGCCCGCTGCCGAACCATACCGCACGCAATCATGCAAGGGTTGGCCCTGCGAGAAAGCGACCGCGAAACCACCGTTGAAACTGTCACCGGCGGCAACCGTATCCACCACTTGAACCTTGAACGGCGCGAAGTGTTTCACCTCGTCTGCCGTCACCAGCAATGCACCACGGCTCCCAAGCTTGACGATGACCGTCTTCGGCCCGCGCTCCAGAAGATTGCGCGCGGCGGCTTCCGCCGAAGCAAGATCGGTCGGCTCGATACCGGTAATTTCAGCAGCCTCAGTCTCGTTGGGAGAGATGATGTCGCTGAGCGCAATCAGGTCCGCCATGCGGCTTGCATCGCCGACCGGCGCCGGATCAAGCAAAACACTGCCACCTGCCGCACGCGCTGCTTTTGCCACGGCCAGATTGGCTTCATGGGGAACTTCGCGCTGCAACAGCGTAATCTTCGCCCTGGCAATATCGGCGGCATAGGCATCGATGTCGGCTGCCGACCAGCGCGCATTGGCGCCAGCACAGACCGCAATCGTGTTCTGCCCCGCTTCCTCAACCTGAATGATCGCGATCCCCGTATCGACGCCGTCAATCATGCGCACGCTTCCGGTGTTGAGGCCAAATTCCTGCATCTGCTTCAAGGCCAGTTCACCGAAGGCATCATTGCCGACGGCTCCGATGAAGCGAATGTCACCGCCCAGCTTGGCGACCGCAACCGCCTGATTGGCACCCTTGCCGCCGAGGCCAATCCCGTAGCCCGATGCATTCACGGTCTGCCCCGGACGCGGCAGCGCGGCCATCCGGGCGCTAACATCCACATTCACACTGCCGAAAATAAAAATCTTCAACGGTTTTCTCCATTGCTTTGCTGCCGCACCATAGCTGCGTCGAAGCAAAACTTCCACGCCGGGCTTGTTACCATGCACAGAGAGAAAAAAGTCGCGGATTTCGCCGCGGCTTCCACCTTCTGGTTGTCGGCTATGCGCGTGCGAAGCCGGTTGCCAATACTTCCTTGGAAACGATCCATCGTGGTTTCTGCCTTAGGCCGTGCACTCATAAATAGGCTCACTATTTGAATAGATTGGTGATTCAAAGGCCTCGGATTTGGGAGGCTTGATGTCACGTCGCCGCTATGAACTCACAGAACGGGAATTGTCGATTATCGCACCACTTTGCCGAGCAAACCTCGTGGCGTTCCACGAGGCTGTCTCTGAGGCCTATGATGGCGACATCGCGATGATCGACAGCACGGAGCCACAGGAAAAAAGGGATGCCGACGATGGTGGCATGGTCCAAAGTGAAGCCGGGGTTCGGGTCAAACCAATTTTGGCAATGGAACCGCAAAAATACCCGTCAAAACAAAATGACTAATAGGGTTCTGTTGCAAAATTCGGTTGTGACGGAGACCGGCTTATCGCTGGACGCAGTTATGCTACGAGTTCGGCGAATTGCCGTTTGAGCGAGGGCGCTTTCGCAGTTGCAAAGACGCCCTGCTGCTTGCGCATCATGTGGACCAGTTCGATACCGGCAAGCGTGGTCCGGGCTGCTGCTTCGGACTTGAAGCCGAGCATCGACCGGATCCGGCGCTTGACACGGCGGTGATCCTGCTCGATGGCATTGTTCATGTATTTGCTGGATCGGATAGCGATGGGCCCTCCGGCCCGCCCCCCATTTCGTTCTACTCATCCGAGATGCGATGCAGATCGGTTGACAAATGTTGGGCCTGCTATCCAGATTTCTTTCAATCATGCACAGAAAACTTTAATGGCTTTTCGGTAAGAACAACGGCATTGAAGATAAAATCGGCTTGCAAGATGCTGAAACGCTTTCCTCTTTTTGCCGGTGGCTCCGCAATTGGGGCTATCATCGATTATATCGTGACCCTTTTTTCAAGCCATTATCTGGATTTACATCCAGCTGTCGCGTTGGCAATTGCCATGATTATCAGCGGATCGACGGTGTTTTTCTTCCACGTCCGCATCACGTACCGAGGCACAACCGGAAACCTGTTTCGGCGCTACATTCTCTTTATGGGCTGGACCTGCCTGATCTTCTTCTTGCGAGCGATTGTCTTGCAGGGGTGCCTGTACACTGGCTTGCCGCTCGCGGCTGCGTTATTCATTGCGCTTGCTTTTGTCTCAATTATTAATTTTATGATTTCAACTGTTATCATTTTCGCAAAGAAGTCGTCATGAGCGCCAAGGCCCTCTGCATTATCATTCCCGTCTATAATGAGGCGGAAGGTTTAGCGGATTTGCTCGCCAGACTTGACGTAATTGCTGACAGAATGGCTACCGAGTTTGGACTCACCATCGAATTCATTTTTATCGACGACGGTAGCAGCGATGACAGTTTTACTCTGTTGAAAGCACACAACTTTGGAGGCCGTACAGCACGGTTGCTCCGCTTCTCGCGTAATTTTGGTAAGGAAGCAGCACTTTCTGCCGGGATAGATGCAGCACTTGACGCGGACGCAGCAGTATTAATGGATGCCGACCTGCAGCACCCTCCTGAAATGATCGCCGATTTCGTGCGCATCTGGCAAACGGAAGGCGTCGACAGCGTCTATGCCTACAAGGCCAATCGTCGCGCTTCGGAAGGACCTATGAAGGCTGCGCTGTCGCGTATGTTCTTTTGGGTCATCAATCGAGACCTTCCATATAAGATACCGCCAGGCGCTGGAGATTTCCGGCTGATCAATCGGCCCTTTATGAACGCCCTGCGCAGTTTGCCCGAAACTGACCGCTTCATGAAAGGTCTCTACGGCTGGGTGGGGTTTCGTCAGACCGGAATCCCTCTTGACCCGCCCCCGCGAGTAAGAGGTGCAAGCAACTACAACCCCCTCCGGTTGTTGTTGATGTCGCTTGGCGCAATTACCAGTTTCTCAACGACACCTCTGCGCCTGATGGCTCTGGGCGGTACAGTCATTGCCGCGATCAGTCTAATATACGGCAGCTATATCGTTGCCCAGCATTTCCTGTTCCCAACGGTTCCAGTCGGCGTCGTTTCGATCCTGGTCCTGATCACTTTCTTTGGCGGCGTGCAGCTGATGTTTCTAGGGCTCCTTGGCGAATATATCGGTAAATCCGTATTGGAAGCCAAGAAACGTCCGACTTACATTCTGGCTGAAGACATCAGCCGCAAGGAAAACGGCAATGCGGATCGCTGATGATTTCGGTCTGGGATGCGGACATGACCGAGTGATCCTGTCGCTCCTCGAAGCCGGAAAGCTGGACGGCACGTCAGTCATGACAGGCGATGCAATGAAACCTGAAGATATCGCTCTTTTGCGAACACTGCGGACTGGCGGTGCAAAAGTTGGGCTGCACCTGAATCTCACCCAGGCAATTCCGGGAAGCGGCCCCATCTGGTCACTGGCTAATCTCATGCGACCCTGGCTGAACGAGCGGACGCTGGACGAAATCGACACATCCCTGTCGCGGCAGGTTGGTGCATTCGTCGACCTCTTCGGCAGTCTGCCCGACTATTACGACGGTCATCAGCACTGTCATTGCTTTCCGGCAATAGTACCCCTTGTGACGCGCCTCCCCTACAAGGCAGAAACATGGATCCGCGCGCCTTTACCTGCCACATGGTCCGGGCGATGGCTCAATGTTCGTGCAGGTGGCGTCAAGGTAGTGGTCATCATGGCGCTTGCGGCAAGAGCACGATCCGCCTTTACCAAAGCAGGACTGAAAACCAATCGCGATTTCTCGGGCTTTCTCCGCCTCAATGATCCTTCCAGCGTGCAACGATGGCTGCCCCGCCTCCTCTTCCAAGCGAAACCCGACTGTCTGATCATGCTTCATCCCGGTGACGATACAGATCAGGTACAATGTGCCGGACACGCTTCCCGCAGCCGTACCATCGAAGCCCGAATCCTGATGGAAAGTCAGATAAAATGACAAAGAGCCGTTCTATTCTCTGGGCCCTGTTTCTGCTGCTTTTTATACGGCTTCTGGCCATGATCTGGGTTCCTCTAACAGACCCAACCGAAGCACGATATGCCGAAATCGCACGCAAGATGGTCGAGACTGGCAACTGGATTACGCCGCAATTTGATTACGGTGTGCCCTTCTGGGCCAAACCGCCACTGCACACATGGTTGTCGGCGGCAGGGATCGCCGTCTTTGGTGCAACTCCTTTTGCTGCGCGATTGGGAATATTACTGGCAACCATGGCAACATTGCTCATCCTTTGGCGATGGGCTTGCACTCTCACCGATCGCAGCACAGCCGCAATTGCCGTATTGGTTGCAGCAAGTTCCGGCCTGTTCTTTGTCTCTGCTGCGTTTGTCCAGACCGATATGGTTCTGACGCTCGGCGTCACCGCCTGCATGGCCGGATTTTACAACGGTCTGGCAGGAAGTCGTCGCTGGGGCTGGCTTTTCTTTCTGGGACTGGCCATCGGGCTGCTCGCCAAGGGCCCCGTCGCAGTCGTTCTGTCCATGACACCGATCACAGTCTGGATGTTTTGGCGCGGCAACTGGAAGGATATTGCGCGTCTGCCGTGGATTGGTGGCGTCCTGTTATGCGCAGTACTGGTCATACCGTGGTATGTCGCAGCAGAAATAGCCACACCCGGGTTTCTTCACTATTTCCTGATCGGTGAGCATATCCAGCGTTTCCTGCAACCCGGCTGGACAGGCGATCTCTATGGTGCAGGCCGTGAACACGCCAGAGGATCAATCTGGCTGTTCTGGGTCGTCGCAGCACTGCCATGGAGCCCCCTGCTGCCCATTCTTTTGTGGCGGCTGCGAAAGACCTATACGCCGGATGGCAACGGCATTCATCTCTATCTGCTTTTGTTCGCCCTGACACCGTTGGTATTCTTTACCCTGGCCGCGAACATCCTTCTTGCCTATGTGCTGCCGGGCATACCTGCTGCAGCGCTGCTTGCCGTTATCGCGTGGACCCGGACAAGCTCTTCTGGTGCGGGGTGGCTCAAGCTTGGTCTCGCCGAAGTGCTTCTGATCTTTGCAAGCTTAACAGTTGCCTCATTCCTTGGACTGGATCGTTCGTTCATGCCTACGGAAGCGCAACTGATAGCTGACTATCCGGGGCCTGGCCGTCTTGCCATTCTGGATGCACGCAGCTTTTCTGCTGAATTCTATACGCAAGGCAAAATAGCACGACTGAAGACGCCGACGGACCTGGCAACCTGGCTCAAACCGGGCGACGGGGTTCTAGTAGGCAAGGATCAGTATGACGCCTTTGTCAGACAATTCGGGGACACGATCAAACCAATATCCGAGGATCGCAAATACCTGTTATTCGTCCCGGTGCCGATTACCGCTGGAGTAAAGTGAGGCGCGGCACCCGTCTGTATCCGTCCGGTTCAGATAGATGCGGTTTCATAGCGCCGGAGCCGCTTTAGTTACCGATGCTCAGCGTTCTTCGGCAATATATGAAGCATTTCACAACCTCGGTTCACACATAAAAGCGATATCCTGGCGGACACGACCGCCACGATAACCGAGCCGACCATGTCGAGCGGATAGTGGACGCCAATATAGATCCGTGACCATGCGATGATAATGCCGCACCCCACGGCCACCCAGGCCGCAGCCCTGCGCCCGACCATGAACAGAACGGCCGCGCAGCAGACGAAAACAATACCATGATTGCTTGGAAAGGACGAGTTGGGACGGTGGGCAACCAGAGCATGGCCCAGACCGACCATGAAAGGACGCGGTCGGAACCAGACCAGCCCAATCAAATAGCTCAGTGTGACAGCAATAAGCAGTGCCAGCGCGATGGTGATCACGGTCTGACGGGATTTGTTCGTGTTGCCCAGCCACAGCGCTATCAGATAGACCGGGATCAAAAATTGTAGATATCTGGTGATTAAGATCGCAAATCCGGCCACAACCGCGTTGGGAGTCGCACCCGCATTCAGATATAAAAACAGGTTAGTGTCGAAACCCTGCATACTCCGTACCCCGCCCTTTGAGGCAACCGCGATAATTCCTGCAGAAAAAGCCGCTGGTAATTGCTTTGCCGCTCGATATCGTCTTTTTCATGATGCGGATAACCAAATAATTCCGGTTCTGTTGCAAAGACGCCCTGCTGCTTGCGCATCATGTGAACCAGTTCGATACCGGCAAGCGTGGTCCGGGCTGCTGCTTCGGACTTGAAGCCGAGCATCGACCGGATCCGGCGCTTGACACGGCGGTGATCCTGCTCGATGGCATTGTTCATGTATTTGCTGGATCGGATAGCGATGGGCCCTCCGGCCCGCCGCAACCGGTTCTCCGCATCGCACTGCATGATGGCCATGCGGTTGGTCTGGCTGCCGTCAATGGTGATCCGCTCCGGCTTGCCATGGCGAGCCAAGGCCTTGCGCAGAAAGCGCTTCGCAGCCTGGAGATCGCGGTTTGCGGTGAAGTAGAACTCGACCGTATCGCCATAGTCGTCGATGGCGCGATACAGATAAAACCACGCGCCTTTGACCTTTACATAAGTCTCGTCGAGGTTCCATTTCCGCGTGACATCGCGTTTTCTCCCATTGAAGCGGTCAAGCAGCTTGGGGCTGAAATGCAAAACCCAGCGATGCACAGTGGAATGATCCAGCGAGATGCCGCGCTCGGCCATCTTCTCCTTCAGATCGCGCAGGTTCAGATTATCAGCCTGATACCATTGCACACATAAAAGGATAACGGATTTATCGAAATGGCGGCCCTTAAACATCAAATAATTCTCAACTCTTAAAAGCCATGATACTATAATCCGCATCCTTGACGAAAAATTTGCAACAAATCCGGATTTCGGCGTCATCGACATTCTTTTTCCTGCCCCTGTAGATGCCGTAAGGTTTTGCCGCGTCGATACCCGCTCGTTGTCTGTCTTTGATGAACTTGAGTTCCATGTCGGCGACCATTCCGAGGATGGTGATGACCATTCGGCCCATGCTTCCGGCTGTCGTGACTTCGGGCTCAAGAACCCGAAGTGACGCACCCTTTTCGTCAAGCTCATGAACGAGATTGAGAACGTCGCGTGTGGAACGGCCGAGCCGATCAAGCCGCAGAACCACCAGTTCGTCGCCCGCGTGCAAAAACTGCATGATGGTTTCCAGCTCGGAACGACCTTTTCGAGATGCGCCTGATCCGGTTTCCGCGCGAATGATTTCGCAACCGGCGGCTTTCAAGCGCTCATTTTGAATGTCGAGGTCCTGATCTGTGGTGCTGACGCGGGCCTATCCGATGCGAGCCATGGCAAATCTGTCACTTTAGGGTGACTTCGATTGCGTAACGTCAGTTCTATCGAAAATATACCCTTTTGTTACACAGGTTGCGCGTCACATGTGATTGTCCCTCGTGGGTGTACCCTAAAGTGCGACAGGTGAGGTCGCCTGAAGTTGAGCGGATTCTATGTGTGTTCTGTGAATTGGTCGAAATCACCAATAAGTTTTAAAATAGCTAGCCAACTCACGCGAATATAAATGAGCTGGATATTAGATGCATTATAATCCTGCATCTACAATGGTACCATCATAATTGTATTCAATTATTAGCATTGGGGACATTATGATTAAGTACGAAGGTATATTTGTTTCTACGATTTCGTTTGCATTAATTTTTCCAACAATTTCATTTTCTCAAGCAGAGATAACACATAATCAATCCCCCTTTAACAGAGCGATCATATTTGGCGATAGTTTGAGCGACAATGGCCATTTCTCTGATTTTCAAACTAAAATTGAAGGCCATACAACAACGAATGGACGGTTCAGTAATGGGGCTGTCTGGGATGAATATCTTTTTGCCAATCAAAAACGGGGATTTAAAACAGGCAAGTTGTTTCCAACCTGGTCAAAAGATGGGGATTTTGGAGATCAGACAGACAATCGGGATGTCAACGTCAATTATAGTGTAGGCGGAGCGACCTATCTTCCTACTGGCAGTGAGTATATTCCTTCAATATCCGAGCAGATTGATACATTTATCAATAGCAAAAAAGGTACACCAAACACTATCTCACCCAATAGCCTCGTTGGTCTGTGGGGAAGTGCAAATGACGCGCTCGCAGTGTTCACCGAGCATGTATCCCCGGCTGATAAAGCCGCTGCCGTAAAAGAAAAATTATTGACGGAACTAGAGCGCATATATCAGGCAGGGGGGCGTCAGTTTCTTCTCCCTAATCTGCCGGATTTTTCCGATGTTCCGCGCTTCCGCAGTTCCGGTTCCCCTTTGCCGCATGATGTTACGAAAATTTTCAACAATACGATCAGAGAGACCATCACAGAGTTTCAATCCAAACATCAAGATGTCAAAGTCTATGATCCGGATATGGCAGGCCTGCTTGATACCGTTGTTCGTAATCCGGATGTATTTGGCTACAAGAATGTAACCGGTGCATGCATAAAAACCGATGAATGCCTTAATGCTCCAACGGGTTCCGACTTGCAGAATTCTTATGTCTTCTGGGATGAGATTCACCCAACCTGTTTGGTCCCAGCATGTGATGGTGCGGTTTGACGATAAAGGCTTCTGGCTTTGATTTCCAGAGTTCCTGAATTGCTTCATAGGGTGTTTTGAACTTCAAGGCTTTGAGTTGTTTGGCAAAGTTGTA
>NZ_WBWA01000075.1 GCF_008932295.1 Brucella tritici
GATGCCGCTGTCGCGGCTGCCGATCCTGAACTTGTGATCCGCGCCAATCTTCCGGCCAAGCCGAAGGGACGCACGATTGTCATCGGTGCGGGTAAGGGATCGGCGCAGATGGCGGCGGCTTTCGAGCGCGCCTGGGCCGAAAAAAACGATGCTCCGCTGGAGGGTGTGGTGGTCACACGTTACGGCTATGGCGCGCCCTGCGAGCGTATCGAGATCATAGAGGCCGCGCATCCGGTTCCTGATGAAGCAGGACTTCAAGCCTCGAAGCGGCTGTTCGATGCAGTGTCGAACCTGACGGAAGATGACCTCGTGGTGGCGCTTGTTTCCGGTGGTGGGTCTGCCTTGCTGCCGTCGCCGCCGGAAGGGCTGACGCTTGAGGACGAAATCGCCGTCAACAAGGTGCTGCTCGCATCCGGTGCGCCGATTTCGGCCATGAATGCGGTTCGCAAACATCTGTCGACGATCAAGGGCGGCAGGCTGGCAGCAGCCGCGCATCCGGCAAAGGTCTTTTCGCTCGTTGTCTCGGATATTCCGGGCGACAATCCGGCCTTCGTGGCTTCCGGCCCGACTGTGCCGGACGAGACAAACCGCGATGAAGCTTTGAAGATCATCGAACGCTATCGGCTCGACCTGCCAGAAGCGGTGCTTGCGCACATCAAGAGCGAATCCGCCCATGCGCCAAAGCCGGACGACAAGGTTTTTGCGGGCAATGAAGTGCGCGTCATTGCGTCCGCTGCCGTTTCGCTGGAAGCGGCGGTGAAGGAAGCAGCGCGTCATGGCGTCGAAGCAGTGATACTCTCCGATGCGATGGAAGGCGAGGCGCGGGAAGTGGCGCATGTTCATGCAGCGATTGCCCGCGAAGTGGCTGACCGTGACCGCCCGTTCAAAAAGCCGGTGGTCATTCTGTCAGGCGGTGAAACGACCGTCACCATTCGCGGCAAGGGCGGCAAGGGTGGGCGTAACAGCGAGTTTCTGCTGTCTTTTGCTCTCGATATTGATGGCTATGAAAACATCCATGCGCTGGCCGCAGACACCGATGGCATCGACGGTTCGGAGAACAATGCCGGTGCTTTCGCCGATGGTTCCACTGTTTCGCGTCTGCAAAAAGCGGGCGAGGATGGCGCGGCGCGGCTCAATGCCAATGATGCATGGACGGCATTCGACGCCATCAACGATCTGTTCGTACCGGGGCCTACCGGCACGAATGTTAATGATCTACGCGCGATTTTGAT
>NZ_WBWA01000076.1 GCF_008932295.1 Brucella tritici
CGGGGCTTATACATTTGAGGCCGGAACGTTAAACTTCGTTCCGGCCTCTATGTCATTGTGGTGAATGCAACACCGCAATGGCTGCTGCAAAGCGGTTGAGCCCATCGGGGCGTGAACTTTCGTTCGTAAAAAAGCAGAACCCTTTGCAGCTTTTGAGGTCTTGTCGCACCGTTGAGGGAGCTTCGCGCTCGTGTATAAGGGAGACCAGCCTCATGTCTTATACTAGCCGTTTTGTCGGCATCGACATATCAAAATCGTCTTTGGATGCCTGCGTTCTGCCGGATGGCCAGACAGTAACCTATCAAAATACGGCAGCAGGCATTGCCAGTTTTCTCGCCTTTCTCGCAACTGTGGACGATATTGAACGTCTGGTTCTCGAACCGACCGGCGGTTACGAGCGCCTTGTCGTTGCCGCCTTGCAGGCCGCGCGATTGCCTGTCGCCAAGGTCAATGCGAAGCAGATCAGGCAGTTTGCACGTGCCTGTGGCCAACTCTCCAAGACCGACAGGATCGACGCCTTCATTCTTGCCGATTATGCAAGGCGCATGGAAACAAGAATTCTGCCACAACGCTCTTCTCAGGAGCGGGCTCTGGCGGATTTTGTCAGTCGTTACAGACAATTGTCGCACATGATCGTGCAGGAGAAAAATCGCCGGGAGAAGTTGACCGGGCGAACGAAAGTCTGGATCGAGGAAAGCCTGCGTTTCCTGCTCGATCAGCGTCAGGCTATCGTGGATGAAATGACGGCTTGCCTGAAAGCGGATGCAGAGTTGGGCCGGAAGGCCGAGGTTTTGATGTCGCTCAAGGGGATCGGCCTACGAACGGCATGCTTCATCCTGGCCGACCTGCCGGAACTGGGGCATACTGACAAAGGACAAATTGCCAAGCTGGTTGGCGTTGCGCCGCTTAATCGCGATAGTGGTCTGATGCGCGGCAAGCGCATGATTGCAGGTGGTAGAAGACATCTGCGCGACGCGCTTTACGTCGCAGCGCTGCCTGCCATTCGTTTCGATCCCGACATGAAGGCATTCTTCACGCGTCTCAAGCAGCAAGGAAAGCCCGGAAAGGTCGCACTTGTCGCCGTCATGCGTAAAATGATCATCATCCTAAATGCTAGAATGCGAGACGC
>NZ_WBWA01000077.1 GCF_008932295.1 Brucella tritici
AGTTAAAAATGGGTCTGGGCATTCTGATTTGGCTGAAGGACAACCTGTCCCCATCCCCTTTTGAAAAAGTCGCCCCGAAGCGCTCCTTCTTCTGGATGTGAAGATACTCGCCCGCTTTCTCGTTTCAACATCGAATGCACTCTCCCAACCATTCTCGTGCTTCTATGAGGGAGGGTTGTTGCAGAAAAGACACGAAATTGCCCGTTTCCGGGTGGTCCGTTTAGGGTTTATTAACATGAGTAAACGCGAATTAACGGGTCTTAACGCTTGAAAACACGCGATATTTGTCATCGACACTGTTTCCGGCAAGCGAATCTGTGACTTCTCGTGCTCCAGGCGCAGAATATGTCAGACTACCGCCACGAGCCGCCACATTGATCGAAATCAGCGCGAATCTTCCGTCCTTATATATCTGCATATATCTGCGAAATGACGCTTGCGCCCCTTCGTGAAAGCGACTGATTTCAGGCACATTCCTGATCGCGCATATATAAAGTGCGATAATTCGCAGGAAATTTTACCAGTTCGCGCGCAATTCGCTTGAAATGACAAAGCGTACCGGCTATCTCGCCCTTACCGGAGAGGTGGCCGAGTGGTCGAAGGCGCTCCCCTGCTAAGGGAGTAGACCTCATAAGGGTCTCGTGGGTTCGAATCCCATCCTCTCCGCCAGCTGCTTCAAGCAAATCCAGCCATAAAATTCAGATCCAATTTGTCTCGCGACCTGTGATTCTGCGCCTTTTCGCGTCGTGTTCGGCGTGTATCGGACTGGCCTCCAATTTTCTGGCTTTTTCAGTCTTGAACTCAGAGAACATATAACAGATTGAAATTATTATTCTATTTCTGAATTCTCCGATTC
>NZ_WBWA01000078.1 GCF_008932295.1 Brucella tritici
ATCGCGGGTGGCGGTGGCGCGCGACGTGCGGGTGATGGCGAGATAGTTGTCCGCGCTGAGGCCACCGATAAAGCCATCCGGTCCCGCCTCGAACAGACGCGCAATGACTTTCTCCTGACGAGGATTGAACGCTCCCCTGTACCGGTCGTAGAAATGTGCCTTGGCGATGTAAAAGGCGACACGATCCAGTGTTGTTTGTTGAGCCGTCAGCACGGTTTGGGAAAACCATACCAACCATTCGGTGACGTCGAGGGTCCGCTGATAGGTTTCCAGCTGATCGTAATAGGCCTTCCGTTGTCGTTCGATGGTAAAACTCAGCATGATCAGGCTCGGCTGCCCTAGCGACTGTGCCAGTGCTTTTTCGGCGAGTGCGCGACCAAGCCGTCCATTGCCGTCCTCGAATGGATGAATGCTTTCGAACCACAAATGGCTAAGGCCGGCGCGAGTAAGCGCGGGGAGGGGCGTACCGCCGGTCAGAGCGCTTGCGTTGAACCACGATATGAACCGATGCATTTCTTCCGGTACTTGCGCTGATGGCGGCGCCTCGAAATGAATCGTCGGGCGGTCCAACTGGCCAGAGACGATCTGCATAGCGTCGGAGTGGCTGCGATAAGCACCGATGCTTTCCAGATGCCGACTGCCTGCCATCAACATGGTATGCCACCGAAAGAGTGTCGCGTCATCAAGCGGCAGGGCATAGGTGCCATAAACGTCGACCGTCATTTCCGCGATGCCGTGTTCACGTGGTTGCACCGAACGCCGGTCCGCATCCAGGCCAAGCTGCCGTCGCAGTGATGACTGGACGCTCAAGCGGTCCAATGTTTCGCCTTCGATCGCGCTCGTCTTGATCGCTTCGTCGCTCAGGAGTTCGATGCGCAACCGGTCGCGGTCGTCATGATCGATGTGACGCACAGCGCCGATGACTTCGCCGGAGGTGAGCAGAAATCGCTGTTCCAGTGCCGCGAGTGCAGACGCGTCATAGCGAAAATGCGGCCAATCAGGCTGTGTCCAGTTCCAG
>NZ_WBWA01000079.1 GCF_008932295.1 Brucella tritici
TAGGTGTTTGGTCCCAGCATGTGATGGTGTAGAATTGTCACCGACACAGCGGAGGGAGCTATGGGCCAAATTCTCCACGGCAGCGCCAAGACCACGCACGCCATTCGAGCAGAACTACAGCGATCGAAAGCTTCGGCCGCGCAGCTCGCCGCGCGGTTCGGGATCAATGAGAAAACGGTCCTGAAGTGGCGCAAGAGGCGTTCCGTCGAAGATTTGCCAATGGGTCCGAAAGCGCGCCGCAGTACGGTTTTGACGCCTGTTGAAGAGGCCGCGATCGTAGCGCTGCGGGTCCAGGCACGGTTACCCTTGGACGATGTCTATATCGCGCTCAAGTATGTCATTCCGCATTTGACCCGTTCTTCGCTGCACCGGTGCCTGCAACGCCACGGCATCTCTCGTCTGCCGAAAGGCGACCGGGAAAAGCCCAAGAAGTTTAAAGACTACGAGATTGGCTACTTCCACATTGACATTGCTGAGCTGCGCTATGAAGGCGGCAAAGGCTTTCTCTTTGTCGCGGTTGATCGGACCAGCAAGCTGGTGTTTGCCCGGATATATCGTAAGGCCACAAAATTGGCGGCGGCTGGGTTCCTCAAGTCATTGATTAGAACCGTGCCCTACAGGATCCATACAATCCTGACGGATAATGGCGTGCAATTTGTTCAGCGGGAGCAAGGTACAAGCCTCACTTTCCCGCACATCTTCGGGCGGGTCGCTCTTGAAAACGACATTGAGCACCGGCTGACAAAACCATATCATCCGTGGACCAACGGTCAGGCGGAGCGGATGGTGCGGACGATCAAGGAAGCGACCGTCAAATCCTTTCACTATAGCTCGATCAACGAAATGCGCCGGCATGTGCGGGATTGGCTGACTGCATACAACTTTGCCAAACAACTCAAAGCCTTGAAGTTCAAAACACCCTATGAAGCAATTCAGGAACTCTGGAAATCAAAGCCAGAAGCCTTTATCGTCAAACCGCACCATCACATGCTGGGACCAAACA
>NZ_WBWA01000080.1 GCF_008932295.1 Brucella tritici
TCGATCGCTGTAGTTCTGCTCGAATGGCGTGCGTGGTCTTGGCGCTGCCGTGGAGAATTTGGCCCATAGCTCCCTCCGCTGTGTCGGTGACAATTCTACACCATCACATGCTGGGACCAAACACCTAGAGCATTTCCAGCAAAAGTGCGAAGCGGTTTTGCGTCGGATAATGCCACGAAACAAATCGTTAGAACGGTTCCAGCGACTTCGCTTTAACTGGAACCGCTCTAGAAATCCTTGCAGCGTTCCGGCTAGAGCGCGCTTCAATCTGATTGGATCAGATCGGCGTTCTAATCTTTTGTTTTAACGCACATCTTTTCCGAAAACCGTTTCACACTTTTCGGGATGCGCTCTAAAGCTGGCTTATAGTGCTAGAGCGACCTTTGCGCCCGATAGGTCGCCCGGCACTCTAGTTGGCGGCAATACAAGGCGACGTCTCGAAAAACATATCGCCATGATTGCTGGACAAAGAGCCGTTGAGGATGCACTCCATAGCAATTTGCACTACAATCTCCCGCTCCAAAGCGTCGTTCCAGATGGAAGCAAAGCTTCTAACCGGCCGGGAGACAATCAACCCATAGAGTAAATGTTAATTTATTAAAACAGGATAAAATTATGACAAGTACAAACATCATCGTATACGATTTTGCTGTTCAAGGTTTTTCAAGTGGTCGTCAGTGTCAGCTACCGACAAACTCCACTGGAGCTACCATTGTTTTAACTTGTGCATTTTGTGACCAGACTGGAGCCAATATAAAGCCTAAGACTACCCCCGCAACAGGATATTTTAAATTAGTTGACTATTACAATAAATCAACTGTATTTTCATCTAGCAGTACTCCTTTTAAAGTAACAGGACCGTGAGCGTCCGGTGAGTGGATTTTGCTGATGGAGGCTTTTGGGCGATGTTCTGGCATTAGAACCAGCATTAGTGCTGGCATTAATATCAGAACTTAGAGGTTGGCATGGCTCGCATGGAGATTATAT
>NZ_WBWA01000081.1 GCF_008932295.1 Brucella tritici
GCAGATGAGTGCCCAGGAGTTCTCGCTTTTGCTAGCTGGCATTGACTGGACGCCGGTCAAGCGAAACGCGGTGAGACGACCCTCAAAAGTAGGCTGATCCTATTGGTTTTGCTTGAAGATTCAGGCTAATATGATAGGGTCGGTCATGCTGCTTCGACCCGATCCCTTGCCCCAGGATGCTGCGCAATTGACCCGGATCATTCTCTTACTCGACGAAGAGAATGCCGATCTCAAAGCGCGTATTGCCTTCCTTGAGCGCCAGCTCTTCGGGACGAAATCGGAGAAGATGACGATCATCGATCCAGCCCAGGCAACGCTCGACCTGGGCGATCTAAGCGATATTCCCGTTGCAGCCAATGACGATGCCGCACCGGCCGGTGAAGACAAAACACAGGCACGGCGATCGTCTGCCCGCAATATCGGCCGCTTGCCCAAGCATCTTCCGCGCTATGAAGAGATCATTGAGCCGGAGAGCAAGATTTGCCCCTGCTGTTCGTTCGAACTGCATTGCATCGGCACGGACGTCAGCGAGGCGCTCGACATCGTACCTGCTGTTGTCCGGGTCAAACGGACGATCCGGCCGCGCTATGCATGCCGGGCCTGTGAGAGTGCCATCGTGCAAGCACCTGCACCGGCGCGCGTGATGGACGGTGGCATGGTGACCACGGCGTTTGCCGCGCATGTCGCTGTTTCGAAGTTTGCCTGGCATCTCCCGCTCAATCGACAGGCGCAAATGCTGGCCTCCTGCGGTGTCATCATCGATCGCGGTACGCTTGGCGCCTGGGTGATGCGGGTCGCCTGGTGGCTGGAGCTTCTCTATGACGCGCTTACCGCCTTTATCCGCTCGCAGCCGAGAGTGTTCTGTGACGAGACGCCGTTGCCGCGGCTCGAGCCGG
>NZ_WBWA01000082.1 GCF_008932295.1 Brucella tritici
CAACGCTTGCCCATCCTGATCGCCACGCAACCGGTGGACTTTCGTTGCGGTCATCAGGCTCTGGCCTTGATAGTGCAGACTGAACTGAAACTCGATCCGCATTCCGGGATCACGGTGATCTTCCGGTCGAAACGCGGAGACAGGCTGAAGATTTTGGTGTGGGATGGCACCGGACTGGTTCTGACATATAAAATTCTTGAGAACGGCAGTTTTGCCTGGCCCAAAGTACGGGATGGAACGATGCGCCTTTCAAGGGCTCAATATGCGGCTTTATTTGAAGGCCTCGACTGGCGTCGCGTGATGGCGCAGCGCGTGGCGCCGCCCTCTGCTGCGGGGTGATCTTCCTTCCGGTTTGTCATTGTTTCATTTGGATTTTATGCTGCGACATGCTATGAAAACGCATGTTGCAACCCATTGATCTCAGCCAGTTCCCGGAGCTTCCGCCAGAGGTGGTGAAGGCGTTTGCGGACATGCAATTTGAGCTGTCAGTCGAGCGGGCGGCGCGTCAGCATGAGCAGGCGGTGGTGGCCGAAAAGGACGTATTCATCACCGACCTGAAAGAACTGATCGAGAAGCTGGAAGGTCAGGTTCAGGAGTACCGGCGCACGAAGTTCGGGCCGAAATCGGAAAAGCTCGATCCTGCGCAGATGGAACTGGCGCTGGAAGATTTGGAGACGGCGATTGCCGAAACGCAGGCCCGGATTGCGGCTGTTGAAGAGAAGATGGCGTCCAGCACTCTCAGTCCCTGCAAGGCGGCATCTCCACGCAAGGAACGAAAAGCCCGTGTGCTGCCGGCGAACCTGCCGCGTGTCGAGCGTGTGATTGAGCCTTTAAGCATTGCCTGTCCCTGTGGCTGTGGCGATATGGTTCGCATCGGCGAAGACA
>NZ_WBWA01000083.1 GCF_008932295.1 Brucella tritici
TAGGGTCCAGACTCAATTGATCCACCATGTGACGATGGCGGCGATGTAGCAGGTTGCTGCGAAGTTAATCATGAGCTTGTCATATCGTGTCGCGACACGCCTCCAGTCCTTGAGGCGGCAGAAGGTGCGTTCGATGATATTTCGCCGTCGGTAGGCGATCGGATCGAACGGCCTGATTTGCTTTCGGGTTGGATTGTTGGGAATCACTGGCTGGGTGCCACGCGTTGCAAGGAAGTCTCGCAAAGCATCGCTGTCGTAGGCAGTGTCTGCTGCACACAGGCGTGTCGGAGGCAAAGGCTCGAGCAGTGGAATGGCAATGGGGGCATCGCCGCGTTGCCCCGGTGTTATTCGCAATGCGACTGGACGGCCACAACCATCGACAACAGCATGGATTTTTGTCGATCTGCCGCCGCGCGAGCGACCGATTGCCTCGGCATCGGCCCCCCTTTTCCGCCAGCCGCAGAGCGATGTGCTTTTGCGGTGGTGCTGTCGATCATATGGATGTCCCGATCTGTCGATTGCACCAGAGCTTCAAACAGCCGCCGCCATATTCCTTTGGCAGACCAGCGATGGAAACGATTGTAGACGGTTGTTGGAGGCCCATAGCAGGCTGGACAATCCTGCCATCGGCAACCAGATCGCAGGACGTGGATGATCCCGCTGATGACCCGGCGATCGTCGGTGCGATGAGCGCCAGGCTGGTTGGTCGGAAGCAATGGCGCAATCATTGCCCACTGCTGGTCATCAAGCCAGAATTCTCCTGCCATGGTCCAAAACTCCCGCTGCAGAAGCGAGTGAATCACGGAGTGCCAGTATGATCAAGAGTCTGATTGGGTTTTGGC
>NZ_WBWA01000008.1 GCF_008932295.1 Brucella tritici
ACGCCCTTGCTGTTCGGCTAACGGTTCCCATCACCAGGGCCCGTAGAGGACTTTCACCTCCAAGTCATCGACCGGATACCATCCCGGTCAAACGGTGATTGCGCACCACGCGCCATGCTCGGCGCACCCATAAAAAGAAAGGCGGGCTTCTAGCCCGCCTTTCTTTCTTTAGTTGAACATTTTTTATCAGGATTCCAGATACTTGTTAGGATTGACCGGAGACGAATTCTTGCGCACTTCGAAATGCAGCTTCGGAGACTTCGCGTTGCCGCTCATGCCCGACTTTGCAACTTCTTCGCCGCGACGAACCTTCTGCCCGCGTTGAACCAGAATCTGGCTGTTGTGACCGTAAACAGTGACAAGGCCGTTATCATGACGGATCAGAACCGTCTGTCCGAATTCCTTGAGACCGTCACCGGCATAAATGACGACGCCGTTTTCAGCAGCCTTCACCGACGTACCTTCCGGAACCATGATGTCGATGCCGTCGCTCACCGATGTACCGTCACGCTGGCCGAAGCTTGCGAGAATACGGCCACGTACCGGCCAGCGCATCTGGGAAATGCCGGTTGAGGAAGGCGCTGCTGCCTGATCCTTCTCGGCATCCTCGATCACCTTGTTGCTCGCCTGTGGCGGCGTGTAGGGCTTCACATCTGCATTGGCGGTCGGTGCCGCGGCTGCTTTGGCCGGATTTTCCGGCGGCTGCGAAACCGCTGCAACCTGCGTTGCATTGCCTGCTGCGGCAGAAGGAATGACGAGTGCCTGGCCGACGCGGATAGCGCCGTTCGACAGACCGTTTGCCTTCTTCAACTGCTCGACAGGAACATTGTGCTTCTGCGCAATGGAGAAGAGCGAATCGCCACTCTTAACCGTGTAGGTACCGTTCGGCGCTGGCGGCGTCGTAGCGTTTGCGCCTGCCGAAGCCATATCGTTTGCCGAAGGCTTCTTGCCGTTGACGGCAGGTGCCTGCGGAACAACCGCGATATTGTTATCCGTTGGCCGTGGCATGGCCGGGTTCGTCGGAAGCTGTCCGAGAACCTTTTCCTGCGCGCCATTTACGGTGTTGCGCGTAGATGTTGCCGCGCTGGCAACTTTGGTTTCAGCGGCATTGACCGTGTTGTTCACACGGTTTGCGGCCATATCCTGCGCCTGCCCGACGTGATTCTGAATGTTATTGGATGCCGCTGCGACCGGAGCCTGAACCGACTGTCGTGCTGCCGCCACAGGCGCTGCCATCGGCGCAGAAGACACCGGAGGCAGTGAATTGCGCTGAACGGAACCGCTCGATGCGGGAGCTACGGGAGCCGCAGATGCATAAAGATCGCCAGCCGGCTGCTGTGCGACACGCTGACTGGACGTAGAGCCCGTACTGATACCATCAGTGAAGCGCATCGTATCGGCACTGCACCCGGCACCAAAACCGGCAATCAGAACGATCGCGACATTCCGCAGGAGACGTTCAGACGTGTGCTGCAAAATTTGTAAACGCATGTTCAACTCGCCCATACTCGAAACTCAGTAAGGTGATTAAAACGCGTTAATGTTACTCTCTGGTTAAGAACGGTAAATCTTCGAAAAAAGATTCACCAATTAAATACCATAAGCGCACAAAGCGACCGAAAGCCCTCCCCGGTGCGGACGGAGAGAGCCTGATAGCCATCATTTTGACGAATCGATACGCGCGCCGATCACAGAACGGACGAGACACCCTCGATGAAAGGCTGGTAGCGGACCGCCATCAGGTCCTCCTGCTCGAATCGGCTGCCGACCTTGGCGATGCGGGTCATGACCTGCCGACCATCGCCTGGGCCGATCGGGGCGATCAGCACGCCGTGCGTTGCCAGCAAATCGACGAAATGGCGTGGCACTTCCTCGAAGGCGAGCCAGATCAGGATACGGTCAAAGGGGCCACCCGGCATTCCATGGCGACCGTCGGCATGTTTGACCATGATGTTCTCACGCTTCAGCGATACGAACTGCTGCAAGGCATGGTCACAAAGCTTGCGATAACGCTCAACGGTCGTGACGCGACCGGCCAACGACGACATGACAGCCGCCGTGAAACCCGACCCGGTTCCGATCTCCAGCACCCGATGACCTGGCTCCAGCTTGAGCGCGGCAATGGCGCGGGCCTGCTCATCAATCCCCTCCATGTACTCGCCGCAGTCAAGTGGCGCGGTACGGGGACTATAGGAAAGATGAGACCACGATGACGCGAGAAAGCTCTGGCGTGGCGTGGACTCGATGGCTGCAAAGAGGCGCGGATCGTCAATCCCGTATCCGCGCATTCGCATAACGAAGGATATAAATCCTTCTCTGTCCGAAAGCCGTGGGCGCTCAGACGCTGCCTGCCTCATGCTTCAACCCCAAGTGCTGCGCTCAATTCTGCCCGCACCTTATGCGCGGTCAGATCAAGGTGCAACGGGGTTACCGAAATGCAATCGGAACGAATGGCTGCGATATCGCTGTCGTCCGCGACCGGCGCTTTGCCCCGACCAAAATGCAGCCAGAAATACGGGAAGCCGCGTCCGTCGCGACGCTCATCGAGGCGTGCGTCATGGCTGAGCTTGCCTTGAGCCGTAACGCGCGTTCCCTTGACTTCATCCGCACCGCAATTCGGGAAGTTGAGGTTCAGCAGGACGCCTTCCGGCCATCCTGCTTCCATCAGCTTGCGGATAAGGTCAGGGGCGTGGGTTTCTGCCGTTTCCCAAGGCACGATGCGGCGGTCGCCTTCATATTCATATTCCTGCGACAGTGCGATGGACCGGACGCCGAGCAGCGTGCCTTCCATAGCGCCGGCCACAGTGCCCGAATAGGTGACATCGTCGGCAATATTCGCACCGGAGTTCACGCCCGAAAGAATGAGATCGGGCGCACCCGGCAGAACGTGGCGCACACCCATGATGACGCAATCGGTCGGCGTACCGCGCAATGCGAAATGGCGGTCATCGATCTGGCGAAGGCGGAGCGGTTCCGACAGCGTCAGCGAATGCGCGAGGCCGCTCTGGTCGGTTTCCGGTGCGACAACCCAGACATCGTCGGAGAGCTTGCGTGCGATCCGCTCCAGAACTGCGAGGCCTTCAGCGTGGATACCATCATCGTTCGTCAGCAGAATTCGCACGTCGTCACTCCTTCATTATGGCTATCAATAAATGTGATTCACGCAGCTTTCTCTATCCGCGTGAGGCCGCCCATGTATGGCTGCAATGCTTCAGGAATATGAATGCTGCCATCTTCTTCCTGATAATTTTCCATAACAGCGATCAGCGCACGACCGACGGCAACGCCCGAACCGTTCAGCGTATGCACGAAACGGGTCGATTTCTCGCCTTCAGGGCGATAGCGGGCATTCATGCGGCGTCCCTGGAAATCACCGCAGACCGAACAGCTTGAGATTTCGCGATAGGTGTTCTGGCCGGGCAGCCATACTTCAATATCGTAGGTCTTCTGTGCGCCGAAGCCCATATCGCCGGTGCAGAGCACGACGGTACGGAACGGCAGACCAAGGCGTTTCAGCACTTCTTCTGCACAGGCGGTCATTCGCTCATGCTCTTCAACCGAGCTGTCGGCATCGGTGATCGACACCATTTCCACTTTCAGGAACTGGTGCTGGCGCAGCATGCCGCGCGTGTCGCGACCGGCGGAACCCGCTTCTGAACGGAAGCATGGGGTCAGCGCCGTGTAGCGCTGGGGAAGCGACTTAGTATCGACGATTTCATCTGCAACCAGATTGGTCAGCGGAACTTCGGCGGTTGGAATCAGCCAGCGGCCGTCCGTGGTGCGGAACAGGTCTTCCGAGAATTTCGGCAGCTGGCCGGTGCCGTAGACAGCTTCGTCGCGCACCATCAGCGGCGGCATCGTTTCGGTATAGCCGTGTTCCATGGTGTGCAGGTCGAGCATGAACTGGCCAAGCGCACGTTCAAGACGCGCAAGCGGCCCCTTCAACACGGTAAAGCGCGAACCTGCGAGCTTTGCAGCGCGCTCGAAATCCATGTAGCCGAGCGCCTCACCCAGCTCGAAATGTTCCTTCGGCTGGAAGGCAAAGTTTCGCTGGTTGCCGATTCGACGAACTTCGACATTGTCGCTTTCGTCCTTGCCGAGCGGTACGTCTTCAAGCGGAATATTGGGAATGGTCGACAGAGCGTCGTTCAGTTCCTTGGTCAGGCGACGCTCTTCGTCCTCAGCCTGCGCAAGAAAATCCTTCAACTCGGCAACTTCAGCCTTCAGCTTGTCAGCCGTCGCCGCGTCCTTCGCAGCCATGGCCTTGCCGATTTCCTTCGAAGCGGCATTGCGGCGCTCCTGCGCAGCCTGAACCTTGCCGACATATTCGCGGCGTTTTTCATCCAGCGCCATCAATTCGGACGACAGCGACTGAGCCCCACGCTTGGCGAGCGCTTTGTCGAGGGTTTCAGGGTTTTCGCGAATCCATTTGATGTCGAGCATGGGAAAAGCCGTTTCGTGAAATTGAACAGAAGCGAGGCCGCACAACCTGCGACCTCACAGAATCATAGTGACAAATCAGGACGATGAAGCGTTGTTTTCAGCGTCGGAAGCTTCCTGCGCCTCATCCCGCTTCTTCTCGATCATGCGAGCCACGATGATTGAAACCTCGTAGAGAAGGATTGTCGGCAAGGCAAGGCCGATCTGGCTCGCCGGATCGGGCGGCGTAAGCACCGCCGCGACGATGAAAGCGATGACAATTGCGTATTTGCGCTTGTCCTTCAGGCCAGCCGAGGTCACCAAACCGACGCGAGCCATCAGGCTCGTCACGACCGGTAGCTGAAAAACCAGGCCGAAAGCGAAGATGAGCGTCATGATGAGGCTCAGATATTCCGATACTTTCGGAAGGAGCGAAATCTGCACTTCGCCGCTGCCGCCAGTTTGCTGCATTGCGAGGAAGAACCACATCACCATTGGCGTAAAGAAGAAGTAGACGAGCGCGCCCCCCGTCAAGAACAGGATCGGCGATGCGATCAGGAACGGCAGGAACGCCATGCGCTCATGCTTATAGAGGCCGGGTGCCACGAACTTGTAGATCTGCGCGGCAATGATCGGAAATGCCAGCACGATGCCGCCGAACATGGCGACCTTCACCTGCGTGAAGAAGAATTCCTGCGGCGCAGTATAGATCAGTTCTGCTTTCGAACGATCCATGCCCGCCCAGTCGAGCGCCCACTGATAAGGCACGACGAGCAGGTTGAAGAGCTGTTTTGCGAACGCGAAACAGAAAATAAATGCCACGAAAAATGCCAGAATTGCCCAGATCAAGCGGCGGCGCAGCTCGATCAGGTGCTCAAGCAGAGGCGCTGCGCTCTGTTCGATTTCGTCCTCGTCGCGTTTCACGCTTTGGTTCCTGTCTTCTTCGTGGTCTTCTTGGCAGGTGCGGCAGCAGCCTTGGCTGTTTCCGGTTTCGCCGCTGCGGGCTTTTTGGCAGCAGGCTTTGCGACGGAAACCGCCTTCGGAGCAGCTTTCGCTTTGGCTGTCTTGGCTTCGGTCACTTTGGTTTCGGCCTTCGGTGCAGTCTTTCGGGTCGCCTTCTTGGGCGCTGCGGCTTTTTCCACAGCAGGCGGAACCGGTGCGCCACCGGCATCAACCGGCGTCGTCACTTCAGCAACTTTTTCGGGTGTCGCCGGCGACATGGACGATGTGGACTGGAGGCCGGCACGCAAATCCTCGCCTGCACTTCGAATCGGATCGAACACTTGCGTGATTTTTGAGCGCGGATCGAGCTTGCGGGTCTCATCGATGATGGTTTTGACGTCGTCAAGCTCGGCCTCTTTCAAGGCTTCGTCGAACTGCTGCTTGAACTCGTTGGCGGTCGCACGCATGCGCGCTGTAGCCTTGCCGAATGCACGCAGCATTTTCGGCAAATCCTTGGGACCGACCACCACGATCATCACGATCGCAATAATCAGAAGTTCAGACCAACCGATGTCGAACATATTCTTGATACCCCGCGCAATTCGCGCGCGCGTCCCGTCTTTCGGCGGAAAACCGCACTTGTAAATGGCAAAATATGCTGCGCGCGCTTGCACGTGCGCAGCATGCTTTATCCGTTAGATCAGGACTTGGTGGTTTTCTTGACGTCGTTGACGGTTTCGTCAGCCTTGGCGTCGATCGTACGACCCGCATCCCTGGCTTCATCCTTGGCGTCTTCGTCGGACATGCCCTGCTTGAAGTTCTTGATGCCCTTGGCAACATCACCCATCAGCTCGGGAATCTTGCCGCGGCCAAACAGAAGAAGGACAACCGCCAGGACGATCAGCCAGTGCCAGATGGAAAAGCTACCCATTTTATTCCTCTCATTGCCGCGAACGCGCGGCATGTTCCTGCAATGCCAGTTACGATTTAAGCGCTTTCAACAAATCTTTCAAACAGAAGTGTGACGGTGAACGGCTCTGCAGCAAATAAAATTCACTTGAAAGGGCGGACTGAGACTATTCACCACGTGGGGCGAGCAGGCCAAGGCTCTCCAGATCGATATCTTCGAGCGGCTCTTCGTCTTCCGTCAGCTCATCCGGGTCGATATTCGGCACCGGAACGGCAAAGCTCGACGGCATACGTGCAGAAAGCAGCCCTGCCCCCCGCAGCTCTTCCAATCCGGGCAGATCACGGATTTCAGGCAGGCCGAAATGGTCAAGAAATGTGTCCGTTGTACCGTAGGTAACCGGACGACCGGGTGTCCGGCGGCGACCGCGCAATTTTATCCAGCCGGTCTCCATCAGAACATCCAGCGTACCCTTTGAGGTCTCCACACCGCGAATGTCTTCCAGCTCCGCACGCGTGACCGGCTGGTGATAGGCGATGATGGCCAGCACTTCCATCGCAGCGCGGGACAGCTTGCGCTGCTGCACAGCTTCGCGGCTCATGAGAAAGGCGAGATCGGGAGCGGTACGGAACGCCCATGCGCTACCGACCTGAACGAGATGCACGCCGCGCGTTTCATATATTTTCTGCAAATGCTTCAAAACTGGTGCGACGTCCACATTGGCTGGCAGGCGTTCTGCCAATGCGCGTTCGGAAACCGGTTCGGAAGAGGCAAAGACAATGGCCTCGACAATGCGCGCGAGGTCAGCAAGTCCCTGTGTCGAGACAGAAACCTCTGTTTCGATCTGATCATCGTCACTATCGATTTCAGCCAGATTTCGACGTTCCGCTTCAGACATCCTCGTCCTCATCCAATTCGCTGATATCTCCTGTCGCCCGTATGTAGATCGGCTCGAAAGGAGCGTTTTGCCTGACTTCCAGCTTGCCTTCGCGCACAAGTTCAAGACTGGCGGCGAAGGAACTCGCAAGCGCCGAAGCCCTCTCGCGCGGCGAAAGCGCATAATCGATCAGGAAACGGTCGAGAGAAATCCAGTCCCCCACTGACCCCATCAAACGCACAAGCGCCACCCGCGCTTCCTTCAATGACCAGACTGCCCGCCTGGCAATCTGCACCTGCGAAACGGACTGTCGCTGCCGCTGCGAAGCATAGGCGGTGAGAAGGTCGTATAATGTCGCCGAAAACTGGCTGGTCCTGTCCACCATAACCATTTCCGGCATGCCGCGCGCAAAGACATCCCGCCCCAGCCGGTTGCGATTGACGAGTTTTGCCGCCGCATCGCGCATGGCTTCAAGTCTCTTCAAACGGTAATGCAACGAAGCAGCCAGTTCTTCACCGGTGGCTCCATCATCGCCCTGTTGCTTCGGGATCAGCAGTTTCGACTTGAGATAGGCAAGCCACGCCGCCATGACGAGATAGTCGGCGGCAAGTTCAAGGCGCAAGGCGCGTGCCTGTTCCACGAATACCAGATACTGCTCTGCGAGCGCCAGAACGGAGATACGGGCAAGATCCACGCGCTGGCTCCGCGCAAGGTGGAGCAGCAGATCAAGCGGACCTTCAAATCCCTGCACATCGATGAGAAGCGACGGCTCGCTTTCACTGCGCTCGGAATCGCCCTGCCACAGCGCATCCATCGGCACGAGCGTGCCGTCTTTGCCGTCTGTGTCTGCTCCCGATGCCGCCAAACCCGTTTCCCTGCTGATAAGGTTCACCGGCGGATCAATCCGCCGATGACGTCAGTTTACCAAGTTTTGACGATTACGCTATCAGTTCGAACATGGCGTTGAATTCTGCGCGCAGTTCGTCCTCATCGGAAAGATCGGGGTCGCCCGCATAGACTTCCGCCAGATCGGCACGACGCTTCGCCTTGCCTTCAAGAACCGGCACACGCGCTGCAACCTGCTTCAGTTCTTCCATCACACCTGCGCAATAGAGAACCATATCGCAACCGGCACCGATGATGCCGTCCGCAATATCGCCAAGCCCGCCCGAGAGCGCCTTCATGGAAATGTCGTCGCTCATAACGAGACCGTCAAACTGAATGACATCGCGAATGATCGTATTGATGACGGTCGGCGACAATGTCGACGGGCGCTGCGGATCAATGCAATCGAACACGACATGCGCCGTCATTGCCATTGGCAGGTCATTGAGCGCCTTGAACGGCACAAAATCACGCGCAACCAGTTCATTCAGGGGAACGGTGACACGCGCCAGTTCCTTGTGGGTGTCTGCAAACGCACGACCGTGCCCCGGCATATGCTTGACCACAGGCAGCAAACCGCCGGCAAGCAGACCTTCAGCAGCAGCTCGCCCCATCTCGGCAACCGCGTGCGGATTCTTGGAATAGGCCCGGGCACCGATAACATCATGTGCGCCTTCTACGGGTACGTCCAGAACCGGCAGGCAGTCCACATTGACGCCAACCTTCAGCAAATCGAATGCGTGCAGGCGGGCATGAAGCCATGCAGCGCGCAGGCCAGCTTCGCGATCACGCGCATAGATCGCACCGACTTCCGAGGCCGAAGGATAGTTTGGAACGAGCGGCGGGCGAAGGCGCTGCACGCGTCCACCTTCCTGATCGATGAAAACCGGCGTCTGGTGCCGGCCCGTCAGGTCGCGCATATGCGCCGTCAGCTCGGAAACCTGTTCCAGACTTTCGACATTGCGCGCAAAAAGAATAAAGCCCCATGGTCTTTCATCGCGGAAAAACGCGATTTCGTCCTCGGTCAGTTTCGTTCCCGACACACCGGCAATCCATGCCTTGCACTCTTTCATGCGCTCTTCCCCAAAATTGTCTGGAAATGCTGTACTCAAACAACCCTGCCCCGGTTTAACCGAAAAAATCAGGGCTAGTGGCCTGATTTTGACATTTGCGTCCCTCGGATATGAGCGCCGGGCAAATGTCGAAATCAAAAAGACCACTAGTAACTTTATGAATCTAGTGGATTTTTCAAATTTGACGTTTGAAACGTGATTTATATCGGACGGGTATCAAACGTCAAATTCAATCCACGAGATAGTGAACCAAGAAAAAGGGCGACCGAGGCCGCCCTTTCAATAATCAATGTCTGACAAATCACTGCGTCACAAAGCAGCTGCCGCCAGCGGACTTGAGGCGTCCGCAAAGTGCCGATGCATCTTCCTTGGAGCCGCCCTGAACGCGGACACGATAGTAGGTGCCCTTGCCCGGAATGTCGGCACGCTTGATGTCGACGCTGCGGCCACCGATCACGCTGCCATACTTCTGGGCCATGTTGGCATAGGACTTCTGTGCCAGCTCGGCTGATGGCTGCGACGCAATCTGGATGAAATAACCGCCTGCACCTGCTGCCGACGCAACCTGCGGCGCTGCCAGAGCTGGAGCAGGATTGGCAGCAGCCGGGGCCTGCGTGCGCTGCGGAACATTGCCGACGATGTTGACCGGCTGTTCAGCAGGCCGTGATGGCACCACCGGAGCACGGACAGGAAGACGCGGCGCTTCCGCAGCCGGCTGAGGCTGTTGTGCCTGCGGAGCCGGTGCAGGTGTTTGCGCAGCCGGTTCTGCAGGTGCATTGCCAGCGGCCAGCGCAGCGATTTCATCGCCACCGGCAGGAGCCACCGGCTGAGCAGTATTGTTTGCCGGAGGCAGTTGCGAAGCGGTTTCCTCCGGTGCCGAAGAAGGCTGGACGATAGAACCATCCGGGCGAACGATCATGGTTTCCACTTCGCGCGGCTGGACCAACGGCGCATTGTGGTTCGCGTTCTGATTCTCGACCGGGGCATTGTTCGCTACGGGCTGCTCGTCTGGCGTATTGTCCGCCATGTTCTCGCTGTCATCAGTACCGGAAATATCCACCGGCTCTTCACCGGAAGTAATCAGGGACTTTTGTTCCGGATTATTCGGCAGCGTACCCGCAACGCGATCATAAACCGCCTTGTCCTGGTTCGGCACTGTGGCACCGCCCGGATTTTCCGGCTGCATCTTGATCGGCTGATTGTCGGCGCGAATCACAACCGGTTCACCGGAGCCGCTTCCTCCGAGGAAATGATAGCCGATCCCGCCAAGAAGCACCGCCACACCGGCCACGCTGGCCAGAATGAGGCCGCGACGGCCACGAACCGGACGATTGCGATAGGCCTCGGCGGCGCTGCCAAGATCGTCTTCCGCCTGCATCGCAGCGCGTTCGCCATAGTCGCCGCCTTCAAGGGTCTGTGCGCCCTGGGCTGCCCAATGATTGTAGAAGTCGTCTTCATTGCCCAATGGATTGGAGGCTTTTGACTGCGCTGGCGCCTGGGCCGTTGCCTGCGAGCGGCCATATGCCCCCGCAGCAGCGGCAGCACCAACGCCCATTGCGGCAGCGCCCACGGCAGCACCGAGGCTGGCACCGGAGTTTGGCAGATAGCTCGAAGCGCTTTCGCGGAATATGTCCTCAAAAGCCCTGTCAGCTTCGCTCTGCGCGTCGGTTTTAGCCGTTTCATCCACACCGACCGTATTGAAGACCTCGGCGAATTCCGCTTCGAGATCAGTCAGTCCGGCATTGGTTTCTTCTTCGCCGTAATTGATTTCCGGCAAATCGAGGGAATGCGTCTGCTCGACTTTTTCTTCGGCCACGCTCAAGGTTTCGACTTCGGGCGCAGGCGCGCTGACCGCAGCCGCATGAGTACTGCCGAACTGCGAGAATGAAGCCGGAGACGAGCGGTAATCGTCGTCGGAGCGTACCGCATGTGCATAGGCGGTGGCTTCTTCTACAGGTTCCGAGCTCAGATCGAGATCGTCTTCCGTGAAGAAATCATCTTCGCTGAAAACATTCTCGTCCTGAATGCTGGAAACATCGCCAGACGTTTCAAAACCAAAATCATCTTCCGAAAGGCTGATTTCATCCAGCTCCGAAAGATCGTCTTCCGTGCCTTCGGCAGCGATTGCGGCGGCTGTTTCCTCGACATCGAAGGAAAAGTCGTCTTCGAAAGAGAAATCGTCCTCGTCATCAAGCGAAGGCGCTGAAACCGCAACAGGTGCAAAATCAGCCTGCGGCGCGGTTGCTACCGTGTCCTGCCCTGCAACGCCTGAGGAGAAATTGCTCCGCGTATAGTACGGATACCCCGCAGGCACAGTCTGAGGCTGAGCGGCGTAGGTTTCGACAGCCGCAGCCGCCTGTGGCGCGGCATCATAAGCTGGCTCATCAAGTCGCAAATCGTCGAAATGCAGGTCTTCCAGCTCCTGCTCGTCCTGATATCCGATATTCTGCACGGGCACCACGTCGTGGTGGACGTAGGGTTCCTCTGCAGGCGCGATATGGGACGCGACTTGGGAAAAGTGGGTTTCGTCGTGAGACACCGGCTGCGGCTCGTCACCGAACAGGAGATTTTCCAGTTCGTCCTCAAGCGAGACCGGCGCTGTGACGGCAGCATAGGACTGCTCTGCTGGCTCGACAGCCTGAACGTTCCAGTCATGATCGCGCGCAGGCTGATAAGCCTCTTCATGCGGCTCAATGGCTGGCTGATAGATCGTCGGATCGTAATCGGTCTGATCGATATGAAGCGGTTCGACAGTCTCCCGGCGAACATAGACCGATGATGATGCGGCATAGCTCTCATCGTTCGAATCGCGCGCAGCCGAATAATCGCTGTAGTCGAATTGCGGCACCGGTTCGCTACGATCAGCTTCTTCAAACTCAAGTGCTTCGAATGAGGGCGCTTCCAATTCCGGCGCCTGCTCATCTTCATCCATTTGAAGATCAAGCTCGTCTTCCAGAGCCGAAGCAAGTTCTTCCTCATGAATCAGAGGTTCATCCAACAGATGAGAATCATCGTGCGTGGGCGTCGCTGCGAACTGTGACTGGTCCGTAGGCTGAGAATAATCATTGAAGTCACCGAGCAATTCGCGCTCCAGATCCAGTGATGGATCGAAGCCCGGCTCTGTCCGGTTGTCTTCAAAGTAACTAGGTCGGCGCTCATTCCAAGCGACGTTGTCATCAGCAGGCGTGCCGAAGTCCATGATCCGTGACAGTTCCATCAGTGGATCGTCTTCGTGCAACGGACGCTCGCCGTAATTACGGGGATTTGCACTGCTGTCCGTCATGGCGTGTTCCTAACTCAAACCCTGGACGTCGCAAGACGTCTCCATACATTGCTTTTTAGCGAGGCAATGTGGGCAAAAGTTGACGGAAGTTTCCTGCGCCAGAAGGAAGACCAATGACTTGCGTTCATTATGGCCTTCCACCTGTTCGACTTGCCAACTTTTGCCTTCAATCAGTCTTTCGACCTGAAAAGCTTTGTGACAGCCGCCTGATCTCCGAACTCATCTCGAACCGCATAGCGCGGCCCGCACACTGCGGAGACCATTCTTCGAGTATAATCCGTCTCAAACGGCATTCACCTTCGAACTATACTCTAGCGCATTTCCGTTGGAGCATCCGCACCGATTATCGTCAATCCGGAAGTCAGCACATCGGAAACAACCTGTACCAGCCCTAGCCTGGCTAATGACAAGTCTGGATCGTTAACCTTAATAAAACGTAAGTCCGGGTTCTCTGTGCCTCTATTCCACTGCGAATGGAACGCGCTGGCGAGGTCATAAAGGTAGAAAGCAAGCCGATGCGGCTCCTGATGAACGGCTGCAGCCTCGATCAGACGCGGATATTCGGCCAGCTTGCGAACGAGTGCAATTTCGCTTTCGTCGGTCAGCTTGTCGAAATGCGCAGCCATGCCGACTCGGTCGAGACCAGCGAGACCAAGCTGGTCCGCAGCCTGACGGAAAACCGAATGGCAACGTGCGGAAGCATATTGCACGTAGAAGACGGGATTATCCTTGGACTGCTCCGTCACCTTGGCAAAATCAAAGTCCAGCGGCGCATCGTTCTTCCGGTAAAGCATCATGAAGCGAACCGGGTCACGACCGACTTCGTCCACCACATCGCGCAGCGTGATAAACTCACCTGACCGCTTCGACATGCGCACAGGTTCGCCATCGCGGAAGAGCTTGACCAACTGGCAGAGCAGCACCGTCAGCTTGGCCTTGCCGTCGGAAACAGCTCTTGCGACCGCTTCCAGACGCTTGACGTAACCGCCATGGTCGGCGCCCAGTACATAGATCATCTCGTTGAAGCCGCGGTCGTACTTGTCCTTGAAGTATGCCACGTCGCCCGCAAAATAAGTGAAAGCCCCGTCAGACTTCATCAAAGGACGATCGATATCGTCACCCACTTCCGTCGAACGGAACAAGGTCTGCTCGCGATCTTCCCAGTCTTCCGGCAACTGCCCCTTTGGCGGCGGCAGCTTGCCCTTATAGACATGGCCCTTGAGCGTCAGATCGTTGATTGCATTGCGAATCGCCCGTGCGTGATCGACATGCAGCTTGCGCTCGGAGAAGAACACATCATGGTGCACATTGAGCGCATCCAGATCGGCGCGGATCATCGCCATCATGGCATCGATCGTGCGATCCTTTACGAGAGCAAGTGCTTCGGCTTCCGGCATTTCCAGAAGCTTCGTGCCAAACTCCTTGGCAAGTTCCTGCCCGACCGGAACGAGATAGTCTCCGGGATAAAGACCAGACGGAATTTCGCCGATATTTTCGCCGAGTGCTTCGCGGTAGCGCAGCATGACGGATCGTGCCAGCACATCGATCTGCGCACCGGCGTCGTTGATGTAATATTCCTTGACCACATCATAGCCAGCGAATTTCAGCAGATTGGCCAACACATCGCCGACGACTGCGCCACGGCAATGACCGACATGCATCGGGCCGGTGGGGTTTGCCGAAACATATTCGACATTGACCTTCGATCCTGTGCCAAGCTTCGAGCGACCGAAATCCGTGCCTTCGTTCAGCATCGCGGAAAGTTCGCGCTGCCAGTAGGTAGCCTTCAGACGCAGATTGATGAAGCCCGGACCGGCGACATCGACAGTTTCGACATCTTCGTCTGCGGCAAGGGCCTCGGCGATACGACCGGCGAGCTCACGTGGGTTCTGGCCGACAGCCTTGGAAAGCACCATCGCAGCATTGGTGGCAATATCACCATGGGAAGCATCTCGCGGCGGCTCGACACCGATGCGCGAAAGATCAAGTTCGCCACCGTCTTTCGGTTTCAGATCAATATCTTGCAACGTCTTTTTGATACGTGCGTCGAAATCTGCAAAGATATTCATGGTCTGTCCTGTCAGGCTTACGCCGGGCTTTTAGTCCTGCTTTTCCGGTGTCGGCTCGTTCAAAAAAGTGCGGAATCCAGTCAATTTTCCGATAGATGCCGCTTCGTTTGGCCCCGATTAAGCTAAATCGGGTGTGTGGTCAAACAATCGTCGGTGTTCTCGCACGGCATAATTGTCAGTCATCCCCGCCAGATAGTCGGCAACCCGCCGCGCCCGAGCCGCCTCATCCAGCGTCTCGCAGCCCGATTGCCACTCTGGCGGCAAGATCGAGGAGTTGGCGAAACAGGTATCAAAGAGGTCCTGCAATATCTTGTCGGCAGCATGCCTGCGCACCACGACGCTGTCGTGGAAATAGAGGTTCTTGAACAGAAACCGCTTCAACACCTTTTCGTCGATGCGCATGGCATCGGAAAACGCCACCAGTGCATGCGACTGGCCGTGCACATCTTCCACGCTCTGCGGCTTTGCCGCTGCCAGACGACGTTGGGCCTCTTCGATCACATCTTCCACCATGATGGTGATCTGCCTGCGCACCAGTTCATGTCCGGTTCGCACGGGATCAAGATCCGGATAACGTGTCCGCACGAGATCGAGCAGGCGCTTCGTCAACGGTACTTCGTCAAGAGCTTCAAGGCTCAAAAGCCCTGCCCGCAGACCGTCATCAATATCATGGGCATTATAGGCAATATCGTCGGCAATGGCCGCACATTGCGCTTCCAGACTGGCGAACCGCGTGAGCTCCAGATCATAGCGTTCATTGAAATCGAGAATCGGCAATGGAACAGCAACATCCGGATGCGTCGCAAACGCGCCCAACAGAGGCCCGTTGTGCTTGACCAACCCCTCCAGCGTTTCCCACGAGAGATTAAGCCCGTCGAAATCTGCATATCGATGTTCGAGCTTGGTCACGATCCTGAGCGACTGCGCATTGTGATCGAACCCACCAAATGGCTTCATGCGCTCGTTGAGCGCTTCCTCCCCGGTATGACCGAAGGGTGTGTGGCCAAAATCGTGGACAAGCGCCACCGCCTCGGCCAGATCTTCATCGAGCCGTAATGCGCGAGCCAAGGCACGCGCAATCTGGGCAACTTCTATCGTGTGCGTAAGACGTGTGCGGTGATGATCGCCTTCATGAGCGATGAAAACCTGCGTCTTATGTTTCAGACGACGGAACGCCGTGGAATGGATGATACGGTCGCGGTCGCGCTGAAACGGTGTACGGGTTGGGCTTTCCGGCTCTGGTACCAGACGTCCACGGCTTCGTGCAGGATCACAGGCATAGGGCGCGCGTTCGCGATAACCAAAGCCTATTCCTTCCAGCGACATTGCGATGCATCCTTCACTGTAATATGATTACACAAAACTGGTGCGGACCGGGTACAGACATTGACTTCCGCAGTTCGCGTTCATAGCTATCAGCTAATCATGAAGGCAAGTATGCGGCTATCGGAAATCTGGAAAAATCGTCCGGTTCGATATTCGTAATTGCAAACGGAACAAGGCAGATGACAGGCATTACCGTTTCAGATTCCGCAGCAAAGCGGATCGCCAAGATTCTCGGATCGGAACCGGGAAAGACTGCCCTTCGCGTTTCGGTCGAAGGCGGCGGGTGTTCCGGCTTCTCCTATAAATACGATCTGGTTGATGAGCAGACCGACGACGACATCGTCATCGAGAAGCTCGGCGCCAAGGTGCTGATCGATTCCATTTCAGTTCCCTATATGGATGGCTCGGAAATCGATTTCGTCGATGATCTGATGGGACAGTCGTTCCAGATCCGCAATCCGAACGCCACTTCGGCCTGCGGCTGCGGAACCAGCTTCGCCATCTGACTGGCACGCACGAAAAAAATTAAAACCGGCTGCCATGTGGCGGCCGGTTTTTTTTATGGCTGCCGGGAAACAACCAGCCTTAAACCTTTACCGAAGCGACCGTCGCTTCGATATGGTCCACCAGGGCATCCGGCAGGCCGAGACGACCAGCCAGCATATCCAGATATCCGCGTTCAGCCCTGTTATCGGGGTCTATCGCAAGGCGCGACGCCGTATAAAGCTCGACCTTCTGCTCTTCCGTCTGTGCGGCTGAAACCAGAACATTGAGATCGACGGGATCGGCAAGCTCCTTCTCAAGGAAGGCTTCCGCTTCATCGTCGAGACCAGAAATCTTCACCTTCTCCATGATGCGAGCCCGCTCCGCATCATCAATATGGCCATCGGCTTTGGCGGCAGCAATCATCGCCTGCACAAGTGTCAGCGCAAAACTGTTGCTCATGGCTGGAGATTGCGGGTGGAACGGAGAATCGGCCGGAGGCGGCGGAAGCAGTTCAGGCTCTTTCGCAACCGGCTGTTCAGCTTCCTGCGGTGCCTGACCGGACTTATAATTCTTGTAGGCGAGATATCCCAATCCGGCGATGGCAGCAATGCCACCCACTGTCGCCACATTGCCCGCGAGCTTGCGTCCGGTCTTCGTGCCAAGAATGGCTGCGGCGATGGCACCCGTTGCAAGCGGGTTCTTCTTTGCCAGGTCTGTCACCTGCCCGGCCTTGTCGCGGACACTTCCCGACGTACCGGGTACTTGTGATCCCAGAAACTGTTCGAGAAGTTTCTTGGCGTCGAACATTCGAATATCTCCTGTTTGGCTCCTGTCCAGAGCAAATAGGAATGCAAAACCGCCAATACAAATAGTCTTGGGCCGAATTTTTCTCGGATATCGAAATTGTGGGCGATGAAAAGCTGTGACGCGCGATTGCGCCCTGCTTGCCCTCACCTCCCCAAGCGCATAATCATAGGGTTATGAAAATCGCGACCTGGAACATCAACGGCGTCAAAGCCCGTATCGAAAACCTCCAGCATTGGCTGAAGGAGTCCTCGCCCGACATCGCCTGCCTGCAGGAAATCAAGTCGGTCGATGACCAGTTTCCGCGTCTGGAGATTGAAGCGCTCGGCTATCATGTGGAAACACATGGCCAGAAAGGCTTCAACGGCGTCGCGCTTCTGTCCAGGAAATCACCGGATGAGGTCAATCGCGGCCTTCCCGGCGACGATGGTGATGAGCAGGCACGTTTCATCGAAGGCGTCTACTCGACGGACAAGGGCGTTGTCCGCGTCGTTTCGCTTTATCTGCCGAACGGCAATCCGGTAGATACCGAAAAGTTTCCCTACAAGCTTTCGTGGATGCAGCGGCTTGAACTGTGGGCGAAAGACCGCCTTGCCCTGGAAGAACCTCTGGTGCTTGCCGGTGACTACAACGTCATCCCCGAGCCGTACGACGCCAAAAATCCCGAGCAGTGGGTTGGCGACGCGCTCTTCAAGCCACAATCGCGCCAGGCATTCCGCAGGCTTGAAAATCTGGGCTTTACCGATGCAATCCGTGCGTCAACCGACGACACCGGGATTTACTCGTTCTGGGATTATCAGGCCGGTGCCTGGCAGAAAAACAACGGCATCCGCATCGACCATATGATGCTGTCGCCAGAGGCGGCCAATCGTTTCATATCAAGTGATGTGGAAAAGCACGTCCGTGCCTGGGAAAAGCCGTCCGACCATGTACCGGTGACGATAACGCTTTCAGTCTGAGGCTAATTCTAGGCGAAGATCAGAAATCGCCTTTGGTGGCATAGTCACTGGAGAGTGCGATCGCATTACGACGATCTGCTTCACCGGCAATCGAGAATGCCTGTTCCTGCATATCGCGTATCCATGGGCAATCCTCGGTCGGGCAGCGCTCGAATGCCGCCGTCATCATGGCAAGGCCGCGAACGGTCTTGCCTGCCTGAAACAGCATATTGCCAAGCATGGCCTGTGCACCGGCATTGCCTTTCTTGGCGGCAAGCTGGAACCAGCGTGCGGCCTGCACGGAATTGCGTTCTCCGCCGTCGCCATCGAGCAGCATCTTGCCAAGCTCGAACTGGGCCGCTGAATCACCGAAATTGGATGCGGCCTGCACATAGAGATTGCGCGCCATGCCCGGATTTGCATTGACCGGCGAGCCCGGAATGCCGCGCTTCACATAACCTGCAAGCGCCACGAGAGCGTCAGCCACATAAGAGTCGTTTTCCGACCCCGGTTCCGAGCCCTCGCGAACGATCTTTTCGAAAATCTTGTAGGCTTCGTAATCGTTTTCCGGCACGCCATCGCCATCGGCATACATGCGGGCCAGTTTCCACTTTGCGCCCTGATGGCCGCGATCCGCAGCATAGCGCAGCGCCTTGATCGCCTCGTCCTTGTGACCGTTCTTGTATGCGGAGAAGCCGAACTTGAAGAGTTCAAACGGGCTTCTCGACTTTTCGGAATCGTCATTAAGGTCGAAAGCAAAGGCGCTATTACAGGCAATGGCCAAACCGAGAGCCATAGCAAGGGCGCTATATGAAAAACTGCGGATACGCATCACAACGCTGGTCTTTCACACTCAGTGGAGGAAACATTCATAGGGGACAGAATGCACGCTGTTTTCGTCAAGACTGAGACCCGATCTTGGCCGAAAAAAGCCTTACCATCATTGGAAAGAATAAAGGGCGTACGAACAGGGTTGATCCTGTTCCCAATCCGTTTGCCGTGCAACAACGCGCCCTTCGTCATTCCTGCCTATCCTGCTGGAGCTTGATAGCTCTCAATACTTTGGTGGCTTCTGCCTTTCCATGATCGGTGACGCCTGTTTGTGGCGGGAAATGGGCAAAATGTGCCTGAGCTCTTTCTAACCTAAAGCAACGGTAAAGACTGTTGCTAATTGACAACAAACTGACTGTTGTTCCGATCAACAATCTGCTCTTGTTGACGCAAAGGATAAGAGTTCGCAGTCTGCCGCAAAATCAGAGACGCTAGGGAATCGGGAAGCCACCTATGAGCAAATACCGTCGTCCTTACAGACGTCCCTACCGGTCTGCCCGCAAAAGCAATAGTATAAGTTTTCGCGGCATCTTATTGACTCTATTGCTTTTTTCAATTCTCGTTACACTCATCGTCTACCTGCCGATGCCATCCGCTCCAAAAGAAGCATTGAACGGTTCGGTCTATGTGATCGACGGCGACACCGTGGTCCTTGGCAAGAAACATATACGTCTCAAGGGTATCGATGCGCCGGAGATGCAACAGCAATGTGTGCGAGCCGGAAGCACTTACGATTGCGGCAGAGAAGCTCGCAACATATTGCGAGGCAGAATCGGCAGGTCCTCGATTCGGTGCGAGACGGAAGGACGAGATCAGTATAGCCGTGATCTGGCGCGCTGTTATCTCGGTGAAACCGATCTCAACCGCTGGATGGTTGAGCAGGGCTGGGCCGTTTCCTATGGCGATTATCAGCGCGAGGAAAGAGACGCCCGCAGCAACCGGCGCGGCATATGGGCCGGGCAGTTCGAGCAGCCATCCCGATGGCGCAAGGAACATCGCAATGAGGAAACTGTACAGCAATCGGACAGCAAATCGCTGTTGGCTGTAATCAGCGATGCCATTACCTATATAAGGGAGCATATTCGGACTTTTATTGAAATGATCCTGCCCCGAAACTGATGGAATTCGCTGATACAATTCATGGAAAAGCTGGACGAACTCAGCCGCTCGATCCGGGCCTGTCGTATCTGTCGCGACACACCAGAATTTCTGCCGCCCTTGCCGCATGAGCCCAATCCCGTCTGCATCGTCTCGGATACAGCGAGAATTGCCATTTGCGGTCAGGCTCCCGGCATTCGCGTGCACAACACTTCCCTGCCGTTCAACGATCCGTCCGGGGATCGCCTGCGGCAATGGCTCGGCGTGTCGCGCGAGGAATTTTATGATCCATCACGCTTTGCCATCGTCCCGATGGGCTTCTGCTTTCCCGGCTATGACAAGCATGGTGGTGATCTTCCGCCGCGCCGCGAATGTCGGCAGACCTGGCATGACCGTGTTTTCGCGGCAATGCCGCAACTGGAATTCGTGCTGGTGGTCGGACAATACGCCCTGGCCTATCACCTGCCCGGCTATCGGGGCCGTAATCTCACTGAAACCGTCAGGAACTGGCGGCATTTCATCGAAACACCCAATCAGGCGGGTCGAATCGCCCTGCCCTTGCCGCACCCATCCTGGCGCAACAGTGGGTGGCTCAAGCGAAATCCATGGTTTGATGCTGAAGTTGTGCCTGTTCTTCAGGCAAAAGTGCGAGACCTCATCCAAGACGATAAATAATTTTTATTCCATTCGTTTTCATCAGAATATTTTTCCTGTAACTTCGGATCATTGCGAACCATAAGGTATGACGTTTCACCTATTCGCACAGTTCGGGAAACGATTTCTAAAACCGGGAACGGAAACGCATGGACAGGCTCGACAGGAAGATACTGCGCTTATTGCAGGAAGACGCGACACTTGCAGTGGCAGACGTTGCCAAGAAAGTTGGCCTTTCCACGACGCCATGCTGGCGCCGCATCCAGAAACTCGAAGAAGATGGCGTCATCAAGCGCCGTGTCGCCATTCTCGATCCGATCCGCGTCAATGCGCGGGTGACGGTGTTCGTGTCGGTGCGCACAAGCTCCCACAGCCATGAATGGCTCAAGCGCTTCTCCGAAGTGGTTCAGGAATTCCCTGAAGTCATCGAATTCTACCGCATGAGCGGTGACGTGGATTATTTGCTTCGCGTGGCTGTGCCGGACATCGGCGCTTATGACGCCTTCTATAAGCGCCTCATCAGCAAGATCGAAATTCGCGACGTGTCTTCGTCCTTCGCCATGGAGCAGATCAAGTACACCACCGAACTGCCGCTCGACTACATGGTGCTCGACAAAGATAACAACTAACGCTTTTAAAGCTTTGATTTAAAAGAAAAGCCCGCCAAATGGCGGGCTTTTCGATGATCTCGCGACCATTATTTCGAGCCGGATATTCCAGCCTGTTCGAACGTCGCCATGCCACTATGGCACAGTGCCGCCGCCTTGACGATACCGGCTGCGAGCGCCGCACCTGTGCCTTCGCCAAGGCGCATTCCCATATCAAGAAGCGGTTCCTTGCCCATCTTCTCAAGAAGCTTGCGATGGCCTGGTTCGGCGGAAACATGGCCGAACAGGCAATGATCTATTGCTTCCGGGTTGGCGGCATAGAGAACCGCTGCGGCAGCACTTGCCACAAAACCGTCGACGATGACCGGGATTTTCTCCATGCGCGCGGCCAGAATTGCGCCAGCCATGGCTGCGATTTCGCGACCGCCGAGACGGCTCAACACTTCCAGCGGGTCCTGGAGATGCGCCTGATGGAGAGCGACGGCCTGACGAACGGCGGCAAGCTTGCGCTCAAGCAACTCACCCGTTGAACCCGTGCCCGGCCCGACCCAGTCTTCCGCTGTACCACCGAAGAGCGCCAGCGCAATTGCTGCGGCAATCGTGGTGTTACCGATACCCATTTCGCCGATGCACAAGAGATCGGTTCCACCGGCAATCGCTTCCATGCCGAAAGCCATGGTCGCGGCGCAAGTGCGCTCATCCATGGCAGGTTCTTCGGTAATGTCCCCGGTCGGGTGTTCCAGCGCCAGATCAAAAACCTTCAGCCCGAGATCATTGGCAATGCAGATCTGGTTGATGGCTGCGCCACCGGCAGCAAAATTCTCGACCATCTGCGCCGTGACGCTTGGCGGAAACGGGGTGATGTTCTTGGCCGTAACCCCGTGATTGCCAGCAAACACCGCCACCAGCGGGCGATTGATCTGCGGTGTGCGCTTGCCGGTCCATGCAGCGAGCCATGCCACGATCTCTTCCATGCGTCCGAGCGAACCGGCGGGCTTGGTCAGTGTAGCCTCACGCTCGCGAACGGCCCTTTCCGCTCCCAGGTCGGGACCCGGCAGATTTCGGATCAATTCTCGGAAATCGTCAAAAGGTAGGCCGCTGGCGCTCATAAGTTTAGTCCAATCGATGATGGGAGGTGTAAATTCGTTGGGCTCGTCCTATAAGCACTGACGCGAATTTTCAAATCACCTCTTTGAGTTGAAGCAACATTGAGGCGAATTATCGCGGAAATCCGTTTCGGGAAACAAAGTGGAACAGTCACTTGCAGCGAAATAGTCTCATTGGCGACACGATCCGGAGTCTGGGCTTTCTAAGCCGCCTGCCGCTTCCGCAGAGATGGTTCGAGGATGGTGATGATTCGTTGCCGCGCAATGCCCGTGCCTTTCCGCTCGCAGGAGCGGTGCTGGGCCTGCTGGCAGGCGCTGTGCTTTTCGTGGCCTATAAAATGAACCTCTCGCCCCTTGCCTGCGCGCTGCTCGCAATTGGCACCCTGGCGGCGATGACCGGCGCACTCCATGAAGACGGCCTGGGTGATACTGCTGACGGCTTCTTCGGCGCATCTTCCGTGGATCGCCGGCTGGATATCATGAAAGATTCCCGCATCGGAACTTTCGCGGCGCTGACGCTGATTGTCTTCGTGGGTTTGAAGGCGGCTCTATTGATGGCGATCATCGACCGTGCAGGTGCAGGCTATGCAGCTCTTGCGCTGATCGGCGGCGAAGCGGCAAGCCGCGCAGCCATGCTGGCATTCTGGCACGCTCTGCCCTCCGCGCGTCCCGGCGGGCTGTCCGACAGCGTTGGCCAGCCGCAATGGGAGACCGTTGTTTGCGGTGTCGGGATCGGACTGCTCTTTCTTGTCTTCACGCTCATACCAGCGGGCGGATTTCTCTCGCTCATCAATGCGCTTGTGCTGGCGACTGTTCTGCTTGTCGGCTTTGCCAGACTTTGCATCGCAAAAATCGGCGGACAAACCGGTGACACATTGGGCGCAGCACAGCAGATCGGTGCAGTTGCCGTTCTCGCCGGGCTTGTCATGGCCCTTTGATGCAACCACATTGCATTTCATGGACACGACAACCATTGAATCCCCGTGCATATTGGTTTGCACGATAGATACGGAAACCGGCTTCTGCCTCGGCTGTGCCCGGACGCTGGATGAGATCGCACGCTGGTCCAGCATGAGTGCGGAAGAGCGAATGGCCGTCTGGTCGCTTCTCGCCGACAGGCACGAGATTATTGTAGAAAAGAGAATTGGCTGATGGGGCGCTTTTTCTGGCTCATTATTGCTGCTGTCGCGATTGTTGTCCTGCTGCTGATGTCCAACAATGACAGCGGCTCAACGCTTGGCATGGACAATGACGTGTTTGCCCGCGCAGCCTATCTGGGCATATGGGGCGTCGTGCTTGCTGCCGGTCTGCTAGGCTCCGGGATCAAGCTGACTGACTTTGCGCGCAATATGGCCATGTGGGCCGTGATTATTCTCGGCCTCGTTGCAGGTTATCAGTATCGTTATGAGCTGCAGGACGTCGCGAGCCGGGTCACGGCCGGGCTGATCCCCGGAAGCCCTATTTCAGGCCGTAATGCCGATGGCACTTTAACCGTCACGCTTGCAAAGGCTGCGAATGGTCATTTCGAGGTCAATGGGCGCGTGAACGGTGAACGTGTTCACTTTCTGGTCGATACCGGCGCATCTTCAGTCGTCCTGTCCCAGCAAGATGCAGAGCGCGCAGGCATAGACACGGCTTCGCTCAACTATTCCGTTCCGATCATGACGGCCAATGGTACGGCAAGTGCAGCAGTCATCAACATTGCCACATTGCAGATTGGCGATATCGAGCGCCAGAATGTGCGCGCCATGGTGACCAAGGAAGGCCTGATGACCGGCAGCCTGCTCGGTATGAACTTCCTGCAAACACTCGGCGGATTCACTGTCCGCGGGGACCAGCTTATTCTGATTGATTAGAGCGCAGCCCGAAAAGTGTGAAACGGTTTTCGGATAAGATTCCTGTCAAAACAAATGCTTAGAGCATCAATCTGATCTAATCAGATCGAAACGTGTTCTAAGCAGCTTCTGCTGCCGCTTCAGTCACGACGGCATAGGCCTGACGCAGCACATCACTGTTTGCGCCCGGCTTGGTGGCATCCGTCGAAAGGATTTGCCGCCAGCGCCGTGCACCCGGCTGCCCGGTAAAAAGCCCGACCATATGTCGGCTCACATGCGAAAGCCTGCCGCCTGCTGCGATATGACGATCAGTATAGGCGCACATTTCACCGATGATATCAGCGATCGAGGTAACTGCCTGTCCGCCTCCATAAAGGCGCGCATCCACCTCTGCCAGAATCTCGGGATTATGATAAGCGGCACGACCGAGCATCACCGCATCGGTGGCCTGCAAGTGCTGCTCTGCTTCATCAAGCGTATTGATCCCGCCGTTTATGCCGACGAAAATATCGCCAAGCCGCGCCTTGAGGCGATAGACGCGATCATAGTCGAGCGGTGGAATCTCGCGGTTCTCCTTGGGCGACAATCCTTTCAGCCAGGCCTTACGAGCGTGGACCCAAAGCGCATCAGCACCAGCGTCAAGTGTCAGATCGGCCAAAGTATCGAGTGCAACTTCCACATCCTGATCGTCAACGCCAATACGGCATTTGACGGTAACGGGCACGGAAACGGCCTCTTTCATTGCAGAGACGCAACGCGCCACCACATCCGGGGTCTGCATGAGGCAGGCTCCGAATGTACCTGACTGCACGCGATCCGACGGGCAACCGACATTGAGATTGATTTCGTCATAGCCGTAATCGGCGCCGATGTTCGCAGCTTCTTTCAGCTTCACCGGATCGGAACCGCCTAACTGCAGCGCCACAGGATGTTCAGCGGTGTCGAAACCCAGCAACCGGTCGCGTGGGCCGTGAATGATGGCATCCGCCACGACCATTTCAGTGTAGAGCAATGCATGCCTGGAAAAGAGCCGGTGAAAATACCGGCAATGTCTGTCCGACCAGTCAATCATAGGGGCTACGGCAAAACGCGGCCTATGCGAAATCAATGGGTTCGTTATTTTTCCGTAGCTTATCGCCATTTTCTAACTGCTCATTTAAGTCTATTGCCGCCCCTTTACGCTCGTTTTGACGCGAAGTATAACACGGATGTTGTACTCGGGGAGAATGTTGTACCAATGGGAACGATCATTGAGCGCCCAAGGGCGAATGGTTCAGTTGCGTATCTAGCACAAATCCTGTTGAAAAGGGATGGCAAAGTCGTTCACCGGGAATCCCGCACATTTGACCGGAAGTCGATGGCGGCGGCGTGGGTCAAGAAACGGGAGAGCGAACTCAAAAAGGATCCGGCACAACTAGGCGTGACCGTTCGCCCATCCACGAAGCTCAGTGATGCCATTGATACATATGTGCGCGAGAGCCTGAAGGATATAGGACGAACCAAAGCGCAGACGTTGAAGGCTATCAAGCGCTTCTCGTTTGCCAAGAAGGAGTGTTCATCCATCCGCAGTCAGGACATTGTGAAGTTCGCGCAGGAGCTGGCTGAGGAACGCACACCGCAGACGGTAGGAAACTGGATTTCTCATCTATCGGCAATTTTCACGCTCGCCCGTCCCGCCTGGGGAATACCGCTCGACACAGATGCCATGAAAGACGCTCAGATAGTTCTGAAGCGTCTGGGCATCATATCCAAATCTAATCAGCGCGAGCGCCGTCCGAGTATCGAAGAATTAAACAAACTGCTCGACCACTATACAGACCGGGAGATCCGCATCCGCAATCATATGCCGATGGTCAAGATAGTGTTGTTCGCTCTGTTCTCGACGCGACGACAGGACGAGATTTGCCGCATGGAATGGCAAGATTTCGAGCCGGAACATAAGCGCATATTGATTCGCGACATGAAAAATCCGGGCGAAAAGATCGGCAACAACGTGTGGTGCAACCTGACAGATGAAGCTGTCGCCGTCCTTCAATCGCTCCCAAAACAAGACAAGGGCCGGATATTTCCCTTTGTTTCGAAAACGGTAAGTTCCCGATTTATGCGGACTTGTCCGCTACTGGAGATCGAGGATCTGAATTTTCACGATTTACGCCACGAAGGGATATCCCGCCTATTTGAAATGGGCTGGACCATCCCCCAGGTGGCAATGGTATCCGGCCACCGATCATGGAGTTCTTTGAAGCGCTATTCCCACATTCGCCAGCAAGGTGACAAATACGCCGCCTGGAAATGGATAACGGACTTAATGCCGAAAGAGCCGCAGGTTGACGAAGAAGCACCGGCTTAGAAGGCGGTAACATTCCCCACAATAACAGCAAGAGTTCCAACTTTCGCCGAGCTATTGCAGCCCTATAAAATGCGAAAGTTGGAACACCTTGGCCGTCGTTTAGTCGGGCAGGTTCAAGACGGACGGAAGCTTGCGATCCATAATAATCACTTCACCGACTGGCTTAGCCTGACCGCCGCCAATAGTGTATGTGAGTGCAACGTCGCAGATCTTGAACGCCGCAAAGATGGAGCGCACTTCTGGCGTGTCGTTCAGAGAGATCATGAAGCGGCCCTTGATGTCAGCCATCCGCTCAGCCATCCGCTCAAAATCCTGCCGGCTGAATACATCCTTGCCATAGTCTGTTTCACAGCCGAAATAAGGCGGATCCATATAGAATAGCGTTCCGGGCGAATCGTAACGATCAATGAAGCTCGACCAGTTCAAATTCTCGATTTGCACCCCCGACAGCCGTTCGTGGATCTCTTCCAACAGCGGTCCAAGTCTTGTGACATTGAAGCGAGCAGATCCACCAGTGTCGACACCGTAGTTTCGGCCTACGACCTTTCCGCCGAACGCCAGGCGCTGCAGATAAAGAAAACGCGCTGCGCGTTCGAGATCCGTCAAGGTCGATGGATCGCAAGCCTTGAGCCGTTCAAATTCGCGCCTGGACGTAACTTGGAATTTCAGGGTTTCCATGAACTGGGGATAGTGGCGCTGCAGGATCCGAAACAGCGTGATGACATCGCCTGACACATCGTTGATGACTTCACACCTCGGCACGAGTTGTCGGCGGAAAAAGACGCCACCCATCCCGACAAATGGTTCCGCATAGACTGTATGGGGTACCTGTTCGATAATCGCCGCAACCCGCTGCGCGAGCTGTTTCTTTCCGCCAATATAGCCAGCAGCCGGCGACACTGGGCGTACCGTAGAGAATGAAAATCCTTCTTGCATTTTTCTTAACCTGTTGAGGCCAGTATCCGCCCGCCCGCAAGGGTCGGGGTGTGGCATTTGACCTACCGTCATGCCGGGCGGATCTGACGCGAATCAAGCCCGCCGCTTTTCGGTGTTGACGCACCGATGGCCGCCCCGGTCGGAGCGGATTTTCCACAACCGACAAATGCCGATTGACTAATCTTTAAAATGAGAACATTTTAGGAACATACTCCCACCGAGAGGAATATGTTCCTGAGTGCCCCTGTACTCGGGCGCGGTTCCGCGCATTCTGATTTTGGAGCGTGTCTTGCGCCTTCCTGAGACTATCGAGCGTCTGTACCTCGACTTCGACGGCTTCTTTGCGAGTGTCGAACAGCAATGCGACCGCCGCTTGCGTGGTCGGCCCATAGGCGTTGTCCCCTTCGAAGGGACGGACCGCACCGCCGTCATTGCCTGCTCAAAAGAGGCGAAGAACTATGGCGTTAAAAACGTCATGCCGATCAAGGAAGCAAAGCGGCTTTGCCCTGACCTGATCCTGGTCCCCCAGAAACCTGACCTTTACCGGCGCGCTCACAATGCCCTGCTCTGCGAGATCGAGACTGTTATCGCCATCGACACCGCCAAGAGCATTGATGAGCTGACATGCGTGCTGGACGACAGCGGAAAGCGAGATCCGGAACTACTGGCAGCAAGGATCAAGTCGGCGATATCGGAGAATATCGGCCCATACATCACCTGCTCCATCGGGTTCGCCGCAAACCGCCAGCTGGCAAAGATCGCCTGCAAGGCAGGGAAGGAAGAGACAAAGCGCCGAAGCGCTTACGGAAACGGCCTCGCCATATGGTGGCCGGCGATCATGCCGGACCCGCTTTTGCGTGTCGAACTGGAGGACATACCCGGCGTAGGCTCGAATATGGCAAAGCGGCTTTATCGCAATGGCGTGTTCACAACGACCCAGCTGTACAGCTTGCAGCCGAAACACATGCGCAAGATCTGGAACAGCGTCAATGGTGAGCGACTTTGGTATGCCTTGCACGGCTACGATATCCAGGCGCCAGCGCAGCAGCGCGGCATGTTCGGCCATGGTCGCGTTCTGCCACCAGAAGCCCGGTCGATCAGCGGTGCCTATGAAATTTCCCGCCTTCTGCTGACCAAAGCCGCCCGTCGCCTTCGCCGGGAAAACTTCTATGCAGCTGGCCTCTGGCTTTGGCTGTCGGTGCGCGACGGTTCATGGTTCGGCAAACACTATCTGCCGGTCGTGAACGATGACCAGGCTATTCTGTCGGCCCTGCGCTTGCTCTGGAAGCGCGTGCGCGACGATCATCCGCGAGGTGTAACCATCTTCCGCGTCGGCGTGACGCTCTATGATTTGTCACCAGCTGGCGAACGGCAGATGGACATGCTGAATAATGACGATGCCGTGCGCCAAAAATGGGAAAAGGCGAACAGCGCCGTCGATACGCTGAATACCAAATATTCCGGCACCATCGTCAGTATGGGCGAGTGGAAGCCACCCGCAGGCGGTCATGTCGGTGGCAAGATCAGTTACACTCGCATCCCGTCGGCTGAGGATTTCTGGTGATGGGCAATTGGAAATCGACAATTAAGGTCCGCGATCTGGACGATGAGCAGCGGCTTGAACTGACCTGTAAAAAATGCGGACGCGTGACCTACGCAACAAAGCATCTGCTTTGCGAGGGAACCGATCGTTCGCAAAAATATCTGGACGAGATTGAAGCGAAGGTCCGCTGCAAGGCGCGCGGCTGCAACGGCCATATGCGTATGGCCATGGTCAGACTTCAGGAGATGAGCGGCTTCGTAGGAGGGTTAGCATGAGTGGATATAAAAGCGACAAAGCCGTCGCAGCCAAAGGCGGTAAGCTATTCGAGCACTATTGTGATGCGAAGGCTTGCAAAGCGTGGGGATCGTTCGGCTACAAGACCGCCACAGTCCAGCTCTGGTTCTGCCGTGAGCACAAACAGGAAGGCGAAGACGCCTTGGCTGGACGCCGAAAATAAGTGCCCTACCTAATTCCGCAACATCGAAGGAGGATCGAATGTTCGGACCAAAGCAGCCCGTCGACTATCCGGATAGAGAAATCGATTGTCAGGAGGCCATTTCGCAGGGCCTCACTGACCTTGTTGAGCAACAGGTAGCGGCTGGCGCGACGGAAGCGGAAGCAACTGCGGCGCTTTCGGGCGCAAACGTCGTGGGTGTCCGAGAGCTTATTCAAGATGCAGTCGATGCCGGCTGGTCAGAAGAAGAAGCGGCAACAGCCATCCGCGTTGTATCCGAAGGATTATACCACGGAGCAACCGGCACAGATCCGAACGAATAAACGATAACGAAGGTAAGACACCATCCCGACTGATGGAAAAGAAAAAGCCCGCCGCGTCGGGTGACGTGCGGGCGTTGCGATTCAATTATGGAGGCGAATTGGACCGTCTTCGCTCGTAGTCTTCGCGCGCCTGCATGGTCGCTGTGAGCGCTGCGACCGCGTTCGATAAACCGATAATGCTATCCTGCATCCGATCCAATCGCGTCAAGGCGTCATTCTGGAATTTTGCGGCAGTAGCATCTGCAGTCGCCTGTTTCGTTTCCACAACCGTCAGCCGGTCATTGACTTTTGCAGATTGGTCTATTGCCGTAACGGCGGTTTTCTCGATCCGGTCAATGCGTGACACCTGAAATGCAATGGCATTCTGGCTTGCTGTTTCCTGCTTCTCAAATCGACCGTCCAGCCAGTTGAGACCGAAATAAACGACCAAACTCAATAACGGCAGCGCGACCGCCATCGACACACGGGCGACGGCCCGGAGAATGACACTATCTGCTATTTTTTGGATGCGTTCACCTGTCATTGTGTCCTCGCTCATCACTTCCAGCAGCCCCGCCGTTTCCCGGTTTCATCGTTACCTTCGACCCGTTCAGCTGCAGGCCGATCCACCTTTGTCAGAGCCACCAGACCTGCAGGCGATAGGTTATTCTGTCTCCACCCCGCGCAACTCGTCGCACCTGTGGATGGGCAACCCGCGACGACGAAGGGCAAGAGCACAAAAATCATAATCCGTAAGCCCGCGTAGTTTTTCATCGTCCTCGCCCCTTTCCCTTTCGGCTTTGACATCTTCACGCAATTGCTCGGAAACGGCTTCCTGACGACCTTCCCGCTTCCCGACGAAATAGCCTCCAGCCAAAAGCAATGCCGCCACCAAAAGGGCGGCTAGTGCCATTTTTAACCATGACGGTATGCGCCCCCAGATTGTGGCCATCATCCGATATCCGCCTTAAGGTCTTTGACCGCCTTGAACAGATCAGCACGCCGCTTGATCCCGTAGATCGCGAATCCGATAATTGCTGCGCTGAACAGCAGCTGGACACGCCAGTCTAGGCCACCAAGGAACGAACCTGCGCCACTGATCGCTGACATGATGCCAGCACCTGCCCACGTCCAGACAGTCTTGCTCTTCGACGGCTTCTTACCCAGTTCGCCCGGATCAGCCATGACAGGCTTTTCGACGGTGACGACTTCCGGAATGACGATAGCCGGCTGAACGTCGCCAGCGGTTTTGACCTTATTCAAAACGGCCTCGACCTTGGCCGGAGTGACAAGCTGCTTGTTGAGGCCATCACCTGAGTAAAAGCTCTCGCCCCGCTTCAGATCGCGGTGAGCGCCCTTCGTTGCGGCAAGGACAGGCAAAGAGGCCCATTCCTGCGCGAGACGTTTGCCGAATTCAGTGCGGCTGATCTTGCCCGCAACATATTCCTCATAACCCCGCCGCTTCAGAAGATGGAAGGCGAGACGATCCTGAAGGTTTGCGTCAAAGACCTGCGTTCCACGAAGGCCAAGCTCTTTGGACAGACCCTGCAAAGTGGCAAGCATGAACTGGGCGGCACCAGCTGCTGACGAAGCCGTAGAATAACCCCAGTTTCTTTTCACCCATGCTTTGCTCGACCAGTTTTTCTGCGCATCAACCAGATCGCCAAGCGTCATCTGAGTGATCGGCTTTGCGAGCCGGTTCTGACGGTTTCCGAAAATGACCTGATAACAATCAGGAGGCGCTTTCCCTGCATCGGTTCGGTAAATGAAGTCGAGCAAAAGCGCCGCACCGGCTGGCACGGTTTTATCCATTGGTTTTCCTTTCAGGACGGGAATGTCACCTGTCGGTGACTGAGATATTTATTTCTGCAAAAGCGCGTGTTATCCAGCTTTTGGGCATTTAATCCGGGGGGGCGTGAATATGGTTATTTCTCAAGGAAAACCGTCGATTGACGCGATTTCCCATTCAGACTTTGATAATGAGCAATGGGAGCGCGTTTTTGCATGGAAACGTGTACCAACTCCCGGCTACGTTGAAGAAACGTCGTGGTTGGAATTCGTTCTGAGGCGTAAAAATGCGGAAACGGGTGAGTGGGATTACAAGAAGCCCTATTCCCTGGACGAAGAAAACGACCTTTTAATAGATCGAATGACGGCCCCGTAGGGCCGTACCGATAGCGTCATTTAAAGATCGAGCTGATCAACGCTCCAATGCGCTCGAATTCCTTCGGCCACGGGTGATTATAAAGGTTTTGTGAGCAAAGGTTTCGAGGCGAAAAGCCCATCGCACCTTCATATCCCACACCAGTCAGTTCGTAGAGCGATACGTAAGCGGAACCGGTATCACGAGCGGCTCGCACCAGATAATCATGCGTCTTGAGCCAATTCACCATACTGACCGGGTTGCCGTCACTGTTGACGCGCGGCGTAGTGACGACAATAACCTCCGTTCCCACAGCCTGGCATTGCTCGATTATCGACCGAATGTTGGCGTAGGTTCCTATGCTACCTATCTCGTTCATACCGAACGCCAGCACCATCAGCGCAGGCCCTTCTGCCAAGACAGGACCGAACCTGCTCGGGTCTAAGCCGTTGTTCGCGCCTGTGGCAGAAGTGGTGCCGCCCCACCCATAATTGAGGTAAGTGATCGGGGAACTGTAACGCTCTTCCAATGCGGCCTTGAGCAACCAATTCCAACCGAGCCGAACATGCATTCCGACGCCCGCGTCTCCATCGAATGTCGGAATGGTTGCAAGTGTGTCAGCTGGCAGACCATTTAGATAGGATTTAAGGTCTCGCATCGGGCCGTTTGGACTGACGTCACCGCCTCCCATCGCCGTGATGCTATCGCCATACCCAACGAGTTTCAGCGCTTGGCCGGTTTCGAGGCGTTTCAAGGTTTTTGACAGACAAGAGCGGCAGTATTGCTTCCATGCAGCATGATCAGCCACACGATCATTGCGCACGAGGCCGTCAAACTGATGCATCGGGATAAGATCAACACCATAGCGCGTCACGAACGCCTTGTAGAGCGCGATATGGCCAGAAGGTAAGGCGGGCTGATAGAACTCCGGGTCACGCGCGCGATCAGTACCCTTGGTGATGACGACAGCACCAGTGTCCGGATTGAGCGAGACCAGATCGTATCGCATAGAATGCCCTGTGGCGGTGTAAGTGCATGGCACACCACTTCCTTCGCTCAAAAGGCCGACATACCCTCGATCAGCAAGCAAAAGGTAATCGGTACCCGGAACGAGTACAGCATTATCTGAAGTTCTCGTGACCGTGACGCCACTCAGATACCGATGCAAGCTCGGCAGGCTGGGCGCTTTGGCTACCGAGGCGAAATAAGTCAGCGTGATTGATCCAGACAGCGCCTGTGTGGCCGGAGCATCGAAGGTGATGGATGCTTCGGGAATAGAAACCGAACCGGATGGTTTTTCTAATACAAAAGGCTGAAGCGCCACGGAAAAGGTGGCAAACGACTGGATTTCCCTAACCGCCGATTTCACTCGATCTTTTATGGAGGCTGATACGTCAGCCGTTCCCAGATAACCAACCTTATCGATGCGGATTGCCATCGTTTGGCTGGACGTGTTGCTCCACGATGTAATTGCATTGTTACGGGTGTAGAAGCCCTTCTGCCACTGAAAATCAAAGACAGGCAAAGCAGACTGTCCTGCTCCAATGGCTGTATAGGCCACCATATCTGCAGTCAGTGCAAAAACTTCGATGCCATAAATATAGTCCGGCGACATGATAAGATTTTCGTCAACTGCGAAGGTGGCCTCGGCAAGCGCGGTGGAAAGCCCGATTTCAGACTTCTCATAAAGACGCTCGAAACACACATCGTCGCCCGCCACAGTTCCGAATGCGACATCGTTCGTAAGCACTGATCGGCGGTAAATTCGCAGTCCAACTTTGGCATTAGCAGCGGGAACCTCCAATCTCACCCTGACGGCTGAAACATCGGTGTACCCCTCTGGCCTCCATCCTGACTGGAAGCCATAGAATGCATCTGTGGCAGACCAAACGCTGCCGCTAAAAACGCGTTCAACGGCAGCAATTTGAACACTTTTGGTCCGATCCTCGGCAATAGAATAGACGACCGCAGCGCTTTTATCGGGACCAGAAGCTGATGCCTTGTAGACGCGAAACGAAATCGCTCCCGTTCCAGTGATAGCGCCTATTCCGTTGGCCGCGTTTCGGTACCAGCCTCGCATCCAAGTCGGGTCACCAGCCAAGGCGTTCGCCGAACCAATACCCACTGCTACAAGCGCGCCTCCGCTCGAACGCGCCGATACGTCAGCGATATATAGATAGTCAGGTGAAACTGCCCCGGCCTCGCTTAGATCGAAATTGGCATATGCCCATGCAGTTCCCGCACCGGGGATATCGGACAGGAGCGCATTCTTGCTAAGGATCAAACGATCACCAGCCGCCGAGCCGGGGGCGGTTGCCGCCGCGATGTCGGAAAGCTGGCGACGCCACAGCTTAATGTCCACATTGTTCGCCGTAGCGGCAAAGCTCGCCATCGCCGAGATATGGCCCAGTCGGAAGACCTTATCTGGGAGGAATGCGAAGAACCATCCAGTCAAGCCAGATGAGACAGGCCACGTGTTCACTGCCCTGAGACGCTTGGACTGGAGAAGCTCAGCACTATCCTCTTTCAAAAGATCTGAGGTGGTCAGCAGTGCACTACCCGATTGTTCGGCGGATATCACGTCCAGATTGTTCTTGATTTCCGTTGTGTCATCGTCGCGCAGCCAGCGCCACCCGGCGGGCGACGTGGACCATGTATAGATGCCGACATTAGGGACAGCGCCGCCAACTACAGGGTCAGTATGAGTGCCGCTGTCAGCCTCGACATATCCGCGTTGCCCGTTGCGCGTCCCGGCTATTGCAGAGAGCTGCGCCCACGTTGCCTTTGTCACAGTGTCCCCTGAAACTTCAAGGTCATCAACAAGATTTTCGATTGCCGCAAGCCCCCTCTCCAGCTCGGTACCCCACACCTGCACGTCCGAATTAGAAACAGGTCGCACCACACCGCTTGCCGTGACAGGTGCAAATATGCCTTCCGCCTTTTTCGTAAAGACAGTCATGAATTCTCTCCAATATGCCGTGGGAATAATTCCAAAGTTAGCCGCTACCGCCGCCATTTCCGGGAATTGTGTAGGAATAGGTCGCGGCGGGACTGTTCATCCCGGCCGAATTCTGTGCTGTGGCCGTCACAACAACCGTGCGATCAAAGGTGCCGGTTGAGGCTGAGAATTGGCCTGAAAAGATCTGCCCGGGTCGACTGTTCCCGCCGCCACTCGCAACCTGACTCCCGCCAACCGTGGCGATCCACGACACAGAACGCGCATGAACATCCGTCGATGAGACGTTCACCACGAATGTATAAGATCCGCTGCCGTTGCTCGTTCGCGTTACATTAAGCGTCGGCGCAGTCAGAGAAGGGTTCTCAATTGCAACAGAAGCAACCAATAGAGTTGGTGACCAATAGGACCCCTCATCGTCTTCGTTGAAAAACCGCGCCCGGAAATCGACCTGCCTGCCGGAGTAGTTACCAGTCACATACCCACATTGTAGTCCGGTGGGTGCCCCTGAAATGCTCATGGTTGACCACGCTTCCGGCTCGCCAGAAGTATAAGGACGGAAAACCGCTTCGCTACTGTCAGCGCCCGAAACACCATTGAACAATACACGAAGCTCATATGAACCGTCGGAATATTGAACCTGCGCATATCCACTGGGCTTAGCCGGGGTGTCCAGCACTGCTTCATACTGCATGTCTGGAATCGGATCGGGCGGCGGAGCTTCGTCAAGATCCACATCCCATGGCGTCAATGTCGGCCAGACAACGAACGGGATCTCCACCGTCCCATCGCCGTCGTTAATACGAGGCGTACCGATTGCAGCGTTGACGCTTTCGTCGAGATCGGGAAGCTCCAGCGAGATGAAAGATTTTCCCCACGCCGCGAGCCCTGCAAAATTCGTGGTAACCACACCAACATCCGCACGAGCAAGGGCAAATAAGCGACGTCCGATCCGCTGCGCCTGCGCAGCTGATGGGCAGAATGGCAATTCGACATCAAAATACTGCTCGCCGACGCGGTCGATCTCATTTTGATATCGAGACCACGGCAATGGCTGCGCGCCCGGTTCGTTCGGCGTTTTCGATAGCGGGATTTCCGCCATTTCGTAATTGCGCTCTGGCGAATAGTACTTGATGCGGCAAACATTCGGACGCTCGACGCTGTCGGGTCCAGACTTCCACTGGAGATCAACAATATCTCGTTCAGTGAGTGCAAGTTCCGGAGTGCGCTGATCATCAATCAACCGAACTGCAAACTTGTTATTATCCGTCGAGATAATCTCGGCACCGATGGATTTAAGTACCTGGTCCATTACATCGCCGCGCTCGCGTTCGGAGGGCCATAAGCCCCAGGCGCGCGCCCGAACTTCGTTACCAGCGACGACAGCCCCGATATGATCAGCTCTTGTCGCTTCCTGCGCAGTGAAAGCCCAGTCGATATCGGATGATTTGAGGCTGGGATAACTGCGAAGGATGTGCGTCGCGCCTAAAATACCGTTGTCGGAATATTTCCAAGTGACGGGGTTATCAGCATTTTGCGAGGAGTCGCGCGGGTCGAAAATGAGTTCGGAGCGCTGTACCCGCTCATAAGGAGGCTCGCCACCTTGGTAGAGTTTCAAGAACTTTTCGTCCTCAATACCGGGTGAGATATAGCGCAGCAGGGATTGCGCAATGCCACGAGCGCGGTGGCCATCCGTCCAAAGATCCGGGAATGCGGTCTTCAAATCCGGCCAAGCCGTTTCGGAACCATCGCCTATCTTACTCCTGATATAGAGCCAGGCACCACCTTTTCGCGCCCACGGCGGCGAAGTCACCATACCGTCGGCGTCCACTGTGACCTCACGTCCGCCCACATAGTGTTCTTCAACTGCGGCTATTGGGCCTTTGGTGTGGCAGATGACGCGCCAACGATCGAGATCTTTGGTATTGCCGAATGCCTTCAGTCCGCCCACTCGCACACGGCCAATAGCGCGGATCTCCGAGCTATTGCCGGTTTCGAATGTGCTTTTGAACTCGCCGGGGTCCATCTTCGGTGCGCGGGGTCCGAAAAATGCACCGGCTAGGAACTGCGCGCCGAGGACGCCCGCACCAAGCACAATCGAACCAAGCAAGCCGGCGCTCATTGCAGGCAGGATTCCGGCAGCGCCGACAGACAAAAGGCCGGAAATAATGGCGCTGCCAATAGAGATCGGGTCAGCCAGCGCCGTTCCGCTCATCAGAAAGAATGAGCAGGCGGCAAGAACAAGTCGCTTTTTCATGTCAGATCGACCAAACCTTCACGAAGGAACGGGGCCTCAAGAAGCGCGTACCGTCGTCAGTTCTAAGAATTGATACCCTGTCATTCCCCATGATGACGCCGACCTCGCCGTAATCGGCGAGATCCACTATCGCGACATCACCAAGTTGCGGCGAAGATGTTTCGAAAACGCCGATGCGCGCCAAGGCTTGCGACCAGATCGCAGACAAACCGCCGTAATACGAAATCAAGCGATGAGCTTCCTCGCGGGAATCATAATCGGAAAGAAATGGAACGCGCTCGCCCCGTAAGGTCTTCACCCATTCGGCGGCAAAGGCGGTGCAATCGCTTTCGCCCCAGATAACGGGCTTGTCCTTCCAATGGGCAACAAATTCGGCGAGTTGCCCCGCCCTTTCCGTTAGTTCCATTGCTCCGAGACCTTCACTCCAACAAAATCCAGCCCCTTGTCGCCGGGATAGCGCCTGCGCTGATCTGCAGGGTTCCACTGCCCTCCGAAGGGATAATTCTGCGATGACCAGATGCTTTCTATTGTCACGGTAACGGTTCGAAGTCCGACACCGCTCCATTTCAGCGACGGCGCGCTAAGCTTGCCGGGAAAGAGTTTCTTCAGCGGAATAATTAGTTCTTCCGTCTCGCCATCGAATGCGGCCCAGAAGAGATCTGCTCGCCGTCCTTCGATTTCACGCGCACTGGCATGAACGGATTTGAAGAATTCCCGGTTTGCACCGGATAGCGTTACCTCGACTGCGACCGCCTGCCCAAAACGTGGCTCCTCAATATTATTGAGAGAAACCATCTGCGATCCGAGTGGATCTGTGACCCCGCGCCATTCCTGCCCGTTGATAGTGACACGCCCTGTACCGTTGTGCAGCCGGGAAACCCCGGTCGGCAAATCCATTTCGAGGAACCATGCCCGCGCCACATGCGGTCGGCGCAGTTTTGCCAGTTCGCTTTCGGTAAAAACAGCCATGATTATTCCGTCCAATATTCGCGCACGTCATAATCCAGGCACTCGACAAGTGTGACGGACACGCTGTCAGCTGTAACTAGACCGCGACCAGCAGACGCCGAATCCTCGCTTTCCAGTCGCATAGCAAGCACAGGACGCAACGTTGCGAAATCACCGGCGGCGACTGATTTACGAAGCGGTGGCCAGATCCGGTAATTTCCGGGCGATATGACCTCAGTGACAGTGTAGAGGCCAAGATGAAACGGGGCGAAACCGATATAGTCACCTATATCGAGAATTCGGCCCCAGAATTGCGATCCAAGCCTTATAACAGTGCTTCCTGCCGCTGCTATCGCAGCCATAGGCACCAAGGGCGGTGTGGGCTTCCACGGCTCACCACTTGCCCACGGCTCACCATTCGACCAATCCCGACCGCCGATATTATCCCAGCGGACAAAATCCGGGATGTCATATCCCGTTTCAGCCGGTCGCATCTGATCTGGATCGAAGAAATCCCACCGTGTCGCATTGGCACCGCCGTGCAAGGCTGTCACCCAGCCACGATAGCGGCGGAATTCACTTTCCCGCATGGCGTGGAAACTGAACTGCCAACGCCACAGACCGAAGGCAGCAGCCGAGGTTTGTACGTAGCCAGAGACAGACTGCGAGCCGCCCGCCCCGACGGCACGCGGACCAGACAGCGGCTCCATCGAGACGACGCCCAACCCGTTAGGAACAGATAGCAGACGTGCCATTATGCCCTCGTTCGCCGCACATCGCGATTGTAGAGACGATTATCCACACGGTTTCCGAATGCCTTATCGCGCTCAGAAAGCCCGCGCTCAAGCCGCATCACTGCTGCCTGATCAGCACCACGCGCATCAATATTGTAGGTCGGCGCATATGTACCGCGACCTCCCCCAGCATCCTGCCCCGGCTTGGTGATTGAAACACGTTCATTCGGTGACGCCTTGAACGCCACCAGCTGACTGTCGATGCCGCCAGATCCACCAACCTGAAAAGAACCGCCGTTGGCAAAGCCGAGCAACGATCCGAACAAGCCCTGTATAATTCCACCGCCGAATAAGCCGCTGCCGCCTTGAGCAACGTTAATCTGGTTGAGATATTTCAGGATCGTTTGACCGGCCTGCATGATGGCATCGCGCCAAGTCATCGTTTTATTGATCAGGCCTTCAAATATCGATCCAAAGCCCTGCCCCAAGGATTGTTTCGCGCTTTCCATGGATTTGGCGACCTGATCGATGCCCTCTTTGGCTTTTTTGGCAGTGCCAGCACCCTTGCCCTTGCCGCCTTTCCCGCCGCTTCCACCGCCGCCGCCGCCAACATCGTTCAACTGGCTGTTCACGTCGCCCATTGCAGAGGCAAAGTTTTGTACGGCTGGCGTTGCCCCAGAGAAAGCCGTGCCGATGGCGCCAATATAGTCCGTCTGTCGCGCTGCAGATATCTCACCGCCTATTGTCCCTGCAACCTCTGCCGCCTTCCCTGCCCACTTGTTGTCAACGCGACCGAAGCTGATATTCGATGAAATATCGATTGTGGTGAGCGACGGCGCGACACCGAACATCTGATCGAGCGAATTGAGCCAGCCGACAATCTTGTTGACGTAGGTTTCTATGGTCTGGGCAGACTTGCGAACCATGCCTTCAACGGATTCGATCACGGCATTGGCAGCGGTCGCAGCCACATCGCCAATCGCAGCAGGAAGTATGCTCCAAGTCTTCTTGATGCCCTCAAAGCCGCCCACAAACGTGCCGATGATGCCATTCACCGCATCCTTGACGATCTGGACGACATCAACACCAATGGCTTTCTGGATTTCGTCCCGAAAATGATAAATCGCCGTTACGGCGATGGTAATGCCGATGGCCAGAGCGCCAAGCGGATTGGCTGCAATTGCTGCCGTGAGCAGGCGGATGGCACCAACCAACCCGGTTGCGATCACCGAAGCGAGATTAACAGCCGAGGCAATCAGGACAGGCGAAAACATGAGCGCCAGTGTCGAACCTGCAACCATCGCATATTCCGTCAGCGTCGGCAGAAAGTCGACGACTGCAGTCATTGACCGCGTCCATTCGGCAAATTTGTTTATGATCGTGGTAAGGATATCGACAAAGCCAACGCTAATGAACGCTATGCCGACCGCCTTGACGGATTCACTCAGGTTCCGCATGGCGTCATTATATCCGCGCAGCGATGCCGCCTTCTCTTCCGTGATAACAGCAGCCTTTGCACCCAGTTCATCGAACGCTTTTCCATTATCCCGCAACAGCGGGATCAATGCAGTCGCATCGCTGGCAAGAGCTTCCATATAGAATGTCATGTCGGACTGGCTGACACCGGCCTTTTCCAGCGCGTTATAATATGCCTGCAATGCTTCCGGGCCTGACAGGTTTTTAAAGGCGTCAGCGGTCAACCCGACCTTCGGCGCGATATTTTCAAAGAAGTCCTTCAGCGCGCCGCCGCCGGTTTGCGCAAAATCGCCTACCTTGTCGTTCACATCCTTGAAAATGTCCGAGAGCTTTTCGCTCTCGATCTGGACAGATTTGGCAGCGAAGGCCAGGCGCTGGAATTCCTCAATCCCGACGCCTGAAAGATCTGCCGACTTTTTCAAGCCATCCATATCGCCTGCGAGCTGGTTGACGATGAGGCTGAGACTACCCAATGCGCCAACCGCCGCTGTCGCTACACCGATAAAGGTGGTTTTCAGAACGGCAGCGAACTTGTCAGCGCTTGTTTGCGCCGACTTCAACCCTTCCCGAAACTCTGCAGTGTCGATGCCCAGATTGACGCGAAGCGCGCCGATAACCGCATTGGTCATTGGTTCTCACCTTGTAAGTGCCGCCGTCCACCGGTGCGCGATGGCGATCTGCTCTTCGACAGACTGCCGACGCTTTGGTTTTTTTGGAGCGTCTGACAAAAAGTCTTTCAGTTTTGGGAGTTTTTTCGAGCGGGCCAGCGCCTCGATGTGCCACGCGAGCCAAGCCCTGTCATTCTGTTCGCGTCGGAGACGGTGGGTCGAAGCGTCGAGGATGACCGAAATCTCTCGCAGCGTGAGACGCCAGAACAGTGCCGGATCCTGTCCTACCTCGACCCATGATTTCAGAAGCGAAAGCGGATCTAGCCCGCTTTCGCCTTCGGAGGGCGCGCGTCGTTCCCTCCCCCGGACGGGAACGCAAGTCGGAACGCTTCGCCAATCTTGGTCATAACAAGAGGAATATCGGTCGCCAGCTTCCCGGCTTCTTTCAGATCGATTTCCTCATGATGATCGCGAAGTGCCGCCCAGATAACCTTGCGCACGGTATCCATGCGAAGATTTGCCGAGTCATTGAGCAATTCACCAATTCTCGCGACCGGCATGTCGAGCGCATCCTCAAGCTCGCAAAGTGCATTCACGGAAAATGCGAGCTTAAACGCCTTGTCACCCACCGGGAGGGTGACCTCGCCACGGTTCTGATTAGCCATGTTCTGCCACCTATGCCGCAACGACAGCTGCCGTCGGCGCACTTGTCGCCGAAGCTGTTCCCATTGCATTAGATCCGGTCACGGTGACCGTGAGTTCCTTGCCGACATCCCCGGCAACCGGCGTATAGACCAGTTCCGTTGCACCGGCGATATTTGTGCCATCCGCCTTCCACTGATAGGAAACCGTCGGAGACCCACTCCACTGTCCAGACCAAGCCGCCAGAGGGTCGCCAACCTTGGCAAAACCGGCGATAGCAGGAACAAAAATATTAACCGGCGCTGCAGCGGGCGTCGATATCGTCGGGCCGGTCACCCGCCACGTTACCGTGGACGTCATCTTGTCGTCGGTGGGCACGGCAGGCTCATAACCCGAGACCCAACCGGAGAATTGCCATGTTACCGCATTCGGAAAGGTGATGCGGCAGCGAACACGCTCGCCAGCGGTCTTGATTTCCGAGATCAGGAGATCGGAAGGCGAGCCGGGAATGAAGTTCTGCTCAAACGACGCCTCGCCCGGATCGATCAGACCCGGAATGAATTCACGGGTGCGGTTCGGCGACTGCATATGGGTCGCATCGACCTCATCAACCGTGTCGTTCGGTGGGGTGATATCGAAAACTTCCCCTATTTCAATCCACGACGCCCCAGCATCGCGGCTGATCTCGAATTTTGTGCCGTAGCCAATAGCGGCTTGCGTCTCAGCCATGTCAGTTCTCCAGATGATGAACAATGAAGTCGATGGATTTGCGGAAAAGCGCCGATACTTCTCCCGCATCCATCGCCGGGAGATCGCGTTCTGAATCGACGAAAATGCCTTGGAAAATGCCGCCCTTGTAACCGGACAGTAGTTGGACAAGCGCGTCCTTCGCTCCTTTGACTGCAGTATAGGTCAGGCCGTAGATATCGATCTGCAGCCGGTGCACGGCATATCCGGAAGGCCCCTGCATATGATAATCGGGATCTCCCGAAATCACCTGCATGACAAGATAGGTTGGCTTTGTTCCCTGCGGTGCGCGTACCCAGTGCATATTCGCTGCAGGGACATGCGCCGTCAGTCCCGCCGCATTCAGCAGCAAGGCCGTCAACTGTTCTTCCATGGGGACTACCTGCCCTTTACTGCCTTTTTGGCGAACCGTTTGGCGGCTTTGATGATTTCCGAACCGAGTTCTTCCTTGATGATATTCAAGGCCCGATCCTTATTGGCGTCCCATGCGGGACGCAGATGCGGTTCAGCTTGTTGATGCTCATTACCGAATTCGGTCTGGATGTCGGCGGGGTCATTCGGCCCGACGAACATTTCGGCTGACGCCTTATCGTTCTTGAACATCTTGCGGTGCATACGGGCCTGACGGCGTGTGAGTTTCGTTCCGGTGCCGTATGAGTTTTTCAGATTTCCCGTAGGACCAAGCGGAGCATTGTTCCGGCCACTTTCCTCAATTGGATTCGCAGCTTTTCGAAGAGTGCGGCGCAAAACTGCCTTGCCGGTGGACTTCGGAAGCGCCCCAAGAGCCGCATCCAACTCGCTAAATCCATCTATGCTTACTGTCTTGCTGACCTTCATGGTTCATCCGCCCTTGCAATAGCGTCAATTTCCAGAACCACCCTGCGCCCGACCTCTCGCGGCGGCGCAACGATCTCATAGTCGCGCCCCTCATACTGAAGCCGATCCTTGATCGTCACGTCGCTGCGATGCCGGATATGAAACGTCATCACCGCCGTACCGTTGATCTGGGCAGCCGCAAATCGCTCGCTGCCGCGATCCGGGCGCTGTTGCGCCCAGACTTCAGCGACATCAACCCAGTCGAGGATCGGCTCATTCAGCGGTGTTCGCCCAATTTCGGCAAATCGACGGATTGTCAGTCGCCTGTCGAGTTTTCCCGCGCGCATATCAAAGGAACCTTCGATTGTTGCAGAGAAGCGCATCAACGGAAACGTAGGTCGGCAGCTGCCCAATGCTGACGCCAATAACGGTTTCCTCGCGGTTTTCGTACCATGCGCCGATCAGCAGAAGCATTGCCCGGAGCACCGTCGGCGGTGGAGAAGCTGTACCCACTTTCATGTGCACCTTGATCCGCGATCCCGCCTGCTTGTTCGGCCAGGTATGACCCGGCTTGAGAACGGCGCCCGCGTCCAGCCCATCCTTGCGCAGTTCGTAGGTCGATGGCGGCAGAATTTCGTCATTACCTGCAACCGAAACATAGCTAATGGCAACAATTTCGGTGACCTGTGCAACGTCGAACCGGGCAAGGTCTGCAAATCCATCGCAATATGCTTCAACCTGACAGGGTGCGAAGAACTGGCCGCAGATCTTCTCGACATGATCGCGTGCAGACGAGATCAACAGTTGGAACAGCGGATCATCTACCGACGCAGCGATATTGCCGTCGTCGTCATAGACCTCAGCTCGGCATTGCTGTTTTGCCATGCCGAGCGTGACTGGTTCCGCTGAAACCGGCGTGACGATTTCAGGTTGGTACCACATCAGCCACGCGTCTCGCGATTATCTTCAGTCACAATTGTCTCGACAGGAGGATGAATGACATGCACCGCTGCCGTGACCGAATCCTTAAAGCTGGTCAGGGTTTCGACCTGTGAGAGAAGCGCAGTCTCCCGCTCCGCAAACGCCAGCGCATCTGCCTTCAACTGTTCGTTTTCGGCCAAAAGCATAGCTCGCTCTTCGTCCCATTCCTGCTTGGTTTCCGGCTTTTTGCGCTCGACTGGCGGCGCTTCCTCGGCGTAACCAGCTCGGATCAGGCGGGCTGCTTCCTTTTTTGAAAAATGCTCAGTCACATCGCCGGGATCAACTGTGAAGTCGGGACCTGACATTCCAATCAACATTTTCAGTCGCATGTTGCTTGCTCCATAGAGACGACGGACGCCAAGGAGCGTCCGCCACGTTGAAAGGAAGATGTTAGGCCGCTGCTGTGATGAGGTGCTTCACAGCAGCGGTGTCACCAAGCTGTCCGTCGAGACGGACCAGACCCAGCAAACCGACATCTGGAGCGAAACGTTCGCGAGCAACGAACATGACGATGCCGCCGACCTTGCGAACGAAATATTTGCCAAAATCGCCGAAGATCATGGGCTTTGCAGCCGCTCCAAGGCTGGCCATGGCCTGATTGATCGAATAGTTGTAGCCCAGCAGCGAACCCGGTACGCCCTTCTGCACGTCCCCGGCGCTCCAAATATAGCGACCTTCACCATCCTTCAGCTTACGCAGCGCACCAAGAGTGGTATCGTTGAACATGAAGCGTGTTTTTGGAGACTGGCGATAGGCCGGATCGACCGAATGAACGAGATCGATGATCTCATCATAGGTGATCGCGGCCTGCGCTGCTGCCGTTTTGCCAAGAGACGAAGCCGTGACAATCCCATTCGGATCACCATTGCCATCACCAACCGTGAGTTCGGTATTGGCGCGGCGTCCCAGGCGCTGACCCAGAAGATCGCCAAGCAGCGTTTCAAAATTGAAGATCGAATCTTGCGCCAGTTCCCACGAGAACTTCACCCATTCAGTATCATAGGCATATGCGCTGAGGGTCTTCTTCCCGAAGGTTGCATCACTGCCACCGTCGTCGGTCACCGCACCCGCTTCGGTATGCTTTGCGACGGGCACGGCGGTGTCATCGACCGTTGGGAGGTCGATGGGGTTACCACTCGCGGTGGTCATGACGGTGCAGACATTCTCGTCATACATCGGTCCCCACGCCTTCATTGATATGATGATCTGGTTGGAAAGCTCAGTCGGCACGGTATAACCGCCGCCCGCTGGAACACCAGTGGTTTGCGCACGGGCTTCCTTCGGGGCCACACCGTTACGCAACGCCGCCCGCTCTTCCGGTTCCAGCATCGACATGTCACCGCCGACGATAACCCATTTCTGAAAGGCCTGGCGGTATTCAACCGGCTTATCGGGGTCATCGGCGCCACGGGTTTCGCTATCGCCAAGGTTTGGACGATTGCGAGCGCGTGTTTCTTCCGCGCGGATCTCGGCTGCAGCCATACGCTCTTCGCGCTTGATATCTGCCTCGACATTGTCGAACTCGGCCATGATATCGTCGTGACGCTTTTCGAGTTCGGCGGCACGCGATTCATCGGTATTCTTGCGGATTTCATCCAGAGCGGCGCGGGCCTGCGCAACGAGCTTTTCCCGCTTTTCCTGCAGTTCACGAAGGGTCATTGACGTTCTCCTGATGGGATAAAAGAAAGGCCGTGAACACGGCTACGATCGGCAGGAAGCGGAATGCTTCCTTACCTACCTCCGGCAGTGCCGGGTAAATTCACTTAATGTTGCGAAAACGTTGTTCAGCTTCGGCGTTACGTGCCGAGATCCGGCTACTCGCAGAACGGAAATTGTGCTCGCGCTTGTCTTTTCGAGCTTCATCGCGCGAACGAAGCGCCACCGATGTTCCCTCATATGCAGGGTCGGAAACGACAGAAACCTCGTAGAGCTTTAATTCCTGAATAGTACGGGTCGGCGGATCCGTAGCTTCGTCCCACGTCTGTTTTACAGCGGAAAAGCTGAATGACATGCCGGAAACATCGCCACGTTCGACAAGGGTGCGCACGTCGCGACCGTCCGACGTATCCGGAAGGTCGATTTCCACTGCCAGGCCCTTATCATCTTCTCGCAACCGCAGGGTTCCAGCCGATGACCGGCCAAGAATACGCCCGCTGTCGTGATCGAAATAGGCCCGCACATCTGCTGTCTTCAGTGTTTCGGTGAAAGCGCCGCGAGCAATGACCTCTCCGAAATAACCACCGATGTCAGCAACTTCGCCAAATACCGCCGCATAGCCCACCAAGGTGAACTTGTCGCCATCGGCGCGCCGCTCTACTGGCATGACCAGTGAGCGGATTTCGGAATCAGGCACCTTGTTCTGCATTGCGGTCTCCATTTTGTGGCGCGGTTAGGGTTGGCTGGGTTCCAAGCGGTACCGTCGCGCCCTGCACAAGCAGGTCATTAGCGGCTGGGTTTTTGTGATGGGGTCGATTTTCCAGAGCGCGGGCTTCATTTGGCGTCATCTGCGCAGTTTGGATTGCGCGGGCTATGCCTTCGATGCGGCTCTTGAAGTCACCCCGCATCAGGCCATCGAGATTATGTTCGACACTGCGACCTTCGCGCTTTTTGCCGCGACCGAAACACTTCAAGGTGAATTCACCTTCGAAAACCTCAGCCCACTGACCAATCAGATGCTTGATCAGGTGCAGATCCTGCTGCTCGACATTGGCAAAGGTGCCCCCGCTCAGATCCTGCAGGAACATTGGCGGGAGCTGCCAGACCCTCGCAATTTCCCGCACCTGAAACAGGCGCGCATCAGTCATCTGCCCTTTGGCCGGGTCAATACCGACGGGGACCAGCTCATAACCACCGGGGATGGGCGTGATCGGCTTGCCCGTTTTCTTTGCGTCATCTATCGCGCGAGAAACATCAGATACGGCACGAACAACAGCGTCTCTGCCTGCTGGCAACGGTCCTTTGAGCGCCAGAGGAGGAACGCCGCCACCGGCAAAGAATGTGGACCCGTAGTCATTCATGGCAAGCGCAAGCTGGATTGCTTTCGATGCCAATGTGATCGGCCCATAATGCGCAAGCTGATCGGCTTTCAGCATGAACGGGACATCGATGACGTCTGCAGCAGGGTAAACCTTTCCCAGATAGGTATAGGTTTTCCGGTTATTGACCCGCTTGATTGTCACCTTGGATGGGGCCATCGGCCAGAAGTTGATCGGTTCCCCGTTCCGACGCTCGATCCATGCAAGCCCGCGACCGACGGTAAAAACCTGCTGCCAGAAATATCGCCGTCCATCGACCGCACTGGTTTCGTCATTCCAGGCATCGTGGATGACATCAGCGGTGTCGCCGTCCATCTTTTTCTTGGTTTCCCCTTCCAACTTGTAAGCATGGAGAGGAAGCGAAGCCATCGTTCGCGAAAGGAAAAGAACGGCTGCAGCAACAGCCGGCACCGTCAGCGCATTGTCAACCGTGACGCGTGGGAGATTGACGGAATCCATGCCAAAGAAAGACATGAATTCTGTCGTCTGGCTCACTGGAACGGTCGGGTTTTCAATGGAGGATCGCTTTTCCGCGTTCCCTCCGAAGCCAAAGAACTTCATTTTTTCCCCAAACTGAAAGCGGGATCGTCCCATGGTGAAGTGGCGATCTCATCAACATCTATGGCGAGACCAAGCCCCATAACGGTGGCAACCACGCCGTCGATCTTGTCGAGAGAGTTCTTTTTGTCAGGCACGTAATTGAGGTTCGCGTCGAAGCGGACGGTTGAGTGTCCGAACATCCATGCAAGAACAGGGTGTCCGCCGTGTTCGATCTTGAGTGCGAAGATCAGACGTTCCAGTTCCTTTGTCGGACCTGACAAGGTTTGGTGGCCTTGCCGCATTTCAATCTGCAGCTCAGCGTCCATTCCATCATTCTGCAGATCGCCAGCAAGCTTGCGCGCGTTCCACGGATCGAAGCCGAACGCCTGAATGTCGAACTGGGCAAAGGCTTCCGTGATGGCTTTCTGGACAAACGTTTGATCAACGGAATCGCCCGGTGTGGTGCGCAACGCGCCTTCCTGCACCCACTTTTGCCAATTAACTCGCTTGTCCTGTTCGGCGCGCTCGTCAAGCGTTGCTTCTGGCACCCAGAAAATCGGGATAATCACCCATTTATCGTGTTCATCATCAGGTGGGAAAATCACCACAAGAGCAGTCAAATCCCGCGTCGATGACACGTCACAGGCGAGATACCCCTTGCGGCCTTTATGCTTTTCCCAAAGCTTCGGCCATGATGTCGCATCCTTGGTGCAGGCTGCCCATTTCGCACGCGGTATCCAGCCAGACAGCTGATCAACCCAGCGATTAAGGTGGTAGCACTGGAAAACTGCTTCCTGCGCTGGCCGGCCCTTCGCCTTGCGGAATTCGGTACGGAGATAATCAAGCGTCGGCGTTAGACCCAGACTGGGGTTTGCTTTCCGCCAGTTTTCTTCGTCTGTCCAGTCGTCATCTTCCTCGACACCGAAGAATACAACGAGGGTCGTTGGGTCATCCTTGGTTCCCCGCATGATTTCCATGGATTCTTCAAACCATTCGAAACCAGTGCGGTTCTGCTTACGGCCAGCGGTCGAGGCATATAGCTCAATTGGCTGCAGTCTTGCGCCCGTTCCCTGTCGCAGTGTGTCTGCCACTTCACGGGTTTTCCATTCGTGGATCTCATCGCCGACGATGACGGTCGGGGACCTACCGTGTTTTCCGTCTGGTGACCCGGTTAGAAGCTGACAAAGCGACGTGGTTTCACGAAGAAAGATCGACTTGTCGTGAAGAGAGATACGTTCATTGCCTTGCGCATCTTCCAGAAGACCGTTGGCTTCGCGGATAATGTCCTGCATCTTGCCAAAAGGGACACGGCCCTGTTCTTCATTGCGCCCGAAAACATACGCTTCCGCGCCATTGACCTTCTCCAGAACAAAGAACAGGACGCCAAGCGCCGCGAGAAATTCCGATTTTCCGTTCTTGCGCGGGATCCACAGATCAAGCCGCTTGAATACCCTAACTTGCTCAAAACTCGGCTTATGCGTAGCCGGGTCGATGACCTCAATCGGCTTTTTCCAGCCGACAAGCAGGCGAACCGTGATTTCCTGCCATTTGACAAGCCGGAATGGAATGCCCTTGAAGCGGTCATTGGTGAGACGGAAGATCGTCGGCCATGCCGCAACAATCTTGTCAGCCTTGCCGTGATCGAACCACGCGCCCGGAACACCCGCCGCCCGCTTCCAGCCAGAAATCGCCCAGGCATAAGCAGGATCTTCCGCCACTTCCGCGAGCCAGACCGGCAACGCATATGCAGCCCATCCGTCAGTTTGGCATTGTTCCGGGTGGTGGGCTGTCTGCCCCATTCATCAACCCCATCGGATCGGCGTCCGGTTCATCATCTTGCGATGGCCGGTGCCCTCCCGATTGCGGATGTGTTCCACCGAGAGGCAAACGACCCTGTCCAGCGTTGAAGGATTCCACCCTGACCAGATCCTGATCGCGAACCGGCGTAAAGCCGAACTCGGCGTCCAAGAGGCGAAGCGCCGTTTCCGCTTTCGCCATGAAATCCACATTCGGGTGAGTGCGGATGACGGTCTCGCCGTCACCCTTCTTGACCTTGATCGCCGAACCACCCTTTGGCAGATCGCGGCGCAGCTGCTCGGCAGCGGAAACGTAGAACTGGGTCCACATGCAGTAACGGGCAAGCGTCCGGCGATAACCCGGACGCCTGCGACCCGCCTTCAGGAGAACTTCTGATTTTTCCTTCCAGACCCGTATCGCCTCCGCCCAGTAGGCCGGAGATTTTTTGAAAACATCGGGGATCGGGAATGGATCGTCAGGAGTTGTCTGCATTTCAGCTGCCGCGTCGGCAGCATTTTCTATTTCTTTTTCGACCTTGCTTCGACGCCTGCCGGGAAATCCCTTCGCAGCCTGTAGCAATGGATCATCTTTACGCCGTCCCATATGTCCGACCGCCTGTTTCAGTGCCCATCAAGGTGCACAAAAAAAAAGATATCGCCGAAAATATCGCGCCGATTTTTTGGGTGTGAGGCCGCCGGTCGGGAATCGATCGCCGAAAGTTTTTCACCCTCCCCCCTCAGGTCCCGCCCTAAAGGGGTCAAGGCCGTCGGGTTTTGCCAACCGCGCTCATAATAACCTTACGGGTGCTACCTGCATCTTCAACTGTGCAAGTCATCAGCAGATCATGACCCGCAATATCATCGCTCTCCACTATCAGACGAACCGTATCCGGCGCGAAGCTGCACGATGAACCTATGACCTTGTACGTTGAAGGAATGAGGAAAAGCACCGCGTGTAGAACGTCCGTCGAAACATCAATCGCTGCTGTGCCCTTGCGCATGTTAGCAATCCTTACGCTTTGTCGACCCAGCCTCGCGTCAATCGCTTCGCGGTTTCACTGGTCAGCCAGAGTTCAGAGAGAGGCAGGCGACCTGCCTGATACATCCGCTCCAATGCCTGCTTGATACTGTCGTGATGCCACTTGCAGCACGATTGCCACATGCTGGAATCCCAGAACTTTTCCGGGTCGCCGTGGTGCGGGTCCACGTGGTCAACGATTGTTGCCGGTTCGATCCGCCCAACTGCCTCACAACCGATACAGATAGGTGACCGCGCAAGGTGGGTCTGTCTCGCCTTGGCCCACCGATGATTATAGCCGCGCTCGCTTGCGCTGCCACGCCATCGATCTGCCTGTCGCTTTTGCTCATGGCGAGTTGGTGCACCTACTGGTCGAAACAGCTTTGCTCGCTTCATACCCATACGCAAAGAGCGCCACATGGGCGCTCATTGAAATAGTTAAATCTGGACATAGCTTACGCACTGGCCCTGAATCGATATCTGCCATTCTGGCAGTCAGGGCGGGGTCCGAGCGCGACGACCTCAGGAGCAATGTCCCCACGTTTTACCGTGTATCGAGGTTCACTATTCTTACCGGATCATCCCGTGAGCAGATTACGCTCACAATGGTTCGAGAATTGCAATAGGCACAGTCATGGCAACTGGCCGTCCCAGAACCATGGCCTCAATCACAGCGAGGCCATTGCCCTTTCTTCCCCCGGCGACCAGTTCCGCCCTCGATCCGGCGAACGGTCCGTCAGCCATACGCACCCACCGGACGCCATTAAACTTACGATGGAAGTGCTCATAATCATATTTACCATCCTCGGCTTTGCTTTTGAAAACACTTATCTTTTCATCGCTGACTAGGAAGGGTTTTTCATAACCACCAAGAATGGCGATAACGTCATCGAAGCTCAGAAGACCAGCCATGCATTGGTTGGTAACAGCGCATCTGGCGAGTACATAGCCATTTATAACCGGCTGCTTTTTGGGCGGGATCACACGATGCTGACGCTTTACTGCCGGTCCCAATTTAATGGGGACAAGCACTTCAATGTTCTCTTTTTCCAATGCATCGCGGACAGACAATTCACGTCCAGACACAACCTGAAGCACAAGCCACGGCGAATCATCGCTGACACGATTCGCTGCTGCCGATCTCATACGTGCGATCCGACGCCGCTCCCCGATGACCTTATCTATGGCGGACGCTTGCACCGCAGTCGGTGTTCTGGCAATCGCGTTCTCGATCTGAGATTTATCAATTGCCATCATGTTCACCCAATCCCCTCAAAGCAGCCTTGAACTCCTCCAGCCCTTCCGGACCACCCTCGGGCAGATACGCCCATTCCAAACGTTCTACATTCCGGAACCAAGGCCAGCCCACGTCGCGGTGATATTGCTCCCATGCTTGCCATACGTCGCCGCCCACTTTCACCAGCACGAGCTTATCCTTGACCGCTGCCAGTGCTGGGGGAACCAGCACACCGCGCCGACCTTCTGCACGTTCAAGTATCTCATTGACCGTCGGGAAGCCCATTTTCGCCCGCTTGTCCCGGAGGATATGGTCAGCCGTGAAGCGACCGGACTCGATCATTCCAAGCTCAATCGGGGTCAGGCCCGGTTGATGGGTGGGACCATCCAGCAAAAGGGAATAGACCCGCGCACCCCACAACTTGCCAAAAGGCGCGGCTTGAGCCGGTCCGTTGTCCGCAACTTCAGCCTTAGCAGGCAGCTTTTCCCAGCGTTTTTCCCGGAGATAGATGGCGTGTGAACAGACGTGCTTTCGTCCCGTCGCCTTCGCCGCATCGATGTATCGCTGCGCCTCTTCGAAAGCCGACTGTCGTTCATCCGGCGTCAGATCACACCAGGCTCGATACGCATCAGGTTCACTGTCGCTGATCGCTGTAGGCCACCGATGGAAAGCTCGCTTGAAGGCTCGCTCGACAGATTTCCGGTTTTCCCTTCCATCTTCATCGCTTTCGCGCGCTCTCTCAGATCTACAATCAGTATTTTCTAGATTATCAGTTATTACTAGGGGGGGATTTACCGTCGACGGTAAAACCGTTGACGGATTCACCGTCGACGGTTTTTCAGTCTGCGGTAAAGATGCAACACTTTCAACGACATGACTTGAAGACGGCTCATCGTAGATCACAAGCGAGAGTGCGCTAAAACGACCGCCATCACGCGCTTGCTCCTTTTCTGCATAGCCAAACTCGACCAACTCGGCGACCATGCGGCGCGCCTTGTCGCGACCGCAATTGCCCTTGTTGATGATGTCGCGCAGCACTACAGTCCAATTGTCCGGCTTGGACAGCAGATATCCCAGGAGCCATCTGGCCTCCATGGAAAGCCGTACATCCTCAAATACGTGGTTAGGGATCGCCGCATAGCGTGCATTGCGCACGCCACGGCGAATTGTGGCCTCTTCCCTCATCGCCCCACCTTTCTCCATGCCTCGAAAGATGCGCGCAGGGATCGCCATCGATCCGCCGCCGCATCATCCTTATTCAGTTCGCTTCTGGATGAGATGCCGAGGATCGTGCGCAACTTCTGCGCCGCCCGATCGGCAGTTAAAGGCCGCTCAAGCCCGTGCTTTTTTCGAGAAACACCTTGAAAGCAGCGTCGTCGCACTTCATCGCCGCTTCCGCCGCGAAATCCTTGCGCTTGCTCCGATATTGCTGTCGCGGCGTTTCGTTGCGCGCCTTCGCGATTGCCCGGTCTACAAGGTGCAACAGAAACGCGACCATATCCGGCGCGTTAACGAGGAAGTCTATTTCGTCGGGCAACGCGCCCGGATGAAAACGGACTATTTCGTTGAGTTCGCCTTTTGGCGTGCTGGCTTCCAAAAACTCGCCGCGCGCATCAGCAGACCGAAACCATTTCGTCTCCGCCAGTGCCGCCATACGATCCCTGATTCTGCGCAGTTCCACAGCCTCGGCGCTCATTCTGCACCTCGCCACTCGACAACGTGCAGACCGAGATAGTGAGCAAGCGAAAGCTCAATTCCGGCGCCCTTAGAGGCCTTCCAGCCTGACAGCAGCACAATGGTATCCGCGCATTGGCACAGGAAGGCGCAATGTGCCGCCATGGCGTCCCGAATGGGATAAGCATCCATAGGGCCATCAAACAGAAATTCAGCCGGGTTATAGACGTAATGACCACCCGCCCTCAGCTCACGTGCAACACGATGAAATGCGGGATAGTTGTATTCCGGTAGACCGGTCATAGGTCCGGACAAATAGATGGTTTTTCCGCGCTCGCCCGCGCGCACTGGCGGACAGCCCGTCATTGCTCGGTCCCCGCAGCTTCGTAGCCCCATGCATCCCAGCCGGGACGCGGCGAACGACAGAAAAGCTCCAGCTTCGGCAGATCTGGCCAAAGCCGCTCTATCGTTTCCGCGAAAAATGCAGGCTTGGCAGAGTGCCTGCCCTTCGGCTCCCGGTGGACTGTTTGTGGCTGCATGCCGCGTGGCGGCGGAACAACATCGCCGCGCCGGCCAATCAGCAAAAGCTCATGGCGGTCAAAGCCCCAGTGGCCGTTGCCCTGATGTACCTTGTCCCAGACCCAGTGATGGACATATTCGAAACCGCATTCTTCCAGAACTCGAATACCCTGCGATCTGAGTCCCGCATTTGTGCACCATAGAAACATGATGCCGGGAAATTCAGGATCAGCGATGCCGAGCTGGTGAAACAGCGCAACAATCGCATCTGTTTCCATTGTCGGATAATGGTTTTCCGCGCTGCGGTCCCTGCCACTTTCTTCGGACCATACGTCATATTTCCACGGTGGATCCGCGTAATAGATCGAGTATCGTTGGCCCAACTCCGCGGGAGCGGTCGCCTTCCCGCGCTCGGCGATATGGATCATTCGAGCTGTTCTGACCGCGCGTTTGACTTCCTGTTGTTCGGCCCGGATCTCCTTGGCCATAGCCATGACGGCTTTCTTTCCCTCACGGACCACTCTGGCCTGCTCGGTATGCTGCAGCTCAGATAACGCCGCACCGGTATGGACTTTTACCGCCCCGGCCCTGATCGCCTCGATCAGCTCTGGAGCGCCGTGCTCCCGGATCCGCTTCGCCGAGAAAACCGACCTCTCCGAGACAGACAACTTTTCCGCCGCGCGGCGGGTCTGCAAATTTGCAGACCCGGCAGTGGTCTGATTAACGCCGCGCTCCCAATCGACTATTAGCGCCGCCGCCATGGCGCGCTGACTTTCGTTCAAGTGGCGACGATGCAGATTCTTTGACAGCACGAAACTGAGGGGATCGACCCCAGAAAAATCGCTGTAAATCGGTTCAACACCGGCCAATCCGCAAGCCGCTTGGCGGTTTCTGCCGTCCAGAACCTGCCCTTCCAGCAACAAGATCGGCTCGACCTGACCGTTTGCGGCGATGTCAGCAGCGAGAACCTTCAAATCGGCTTCCGCGATCATCGGGAAAATATCAGCAAGTGGATGCGCTGGATAAGTCATGTCACCACCCCGCAGAAAAAACGACGATAAAGAACGGTGCCGCCGCGAGCAGAGCACTGGCGACGGCAAGAATGAGATCGAGATTTCGGATTTGACGGCGGGCAGTCATCGGCGGCCCACCTGGAGCATGGGCAACCCTTCCATCGCGCGGAACGTGTTGACCAATTTTAGAATTGCCCCCCGCGATACGTCCCGCCACGGGCCGCCACTTTGCGAAAGCTGATAACGCCAACCAAATTGGCGAAGCTGGATTCCGAACGTGGAAAGATAGGAAGCGTAAAAATCGAAATTTGAACCAACACCGGGTTCAAACTTCGTCGGAGCGCCCTGCTTTGCGATAAATGCGTCAACAAGCGATGCAATGGAGGTCATACGATCGTTCCCCCATCCATCCCAAGTGCATCCATATAAAGCTGCAGCATGGTTTCGGCTTCATGGCGCGTCGTGTCGTCCATCTTCCGCAGTTTGATGATGCGCCGGAGTGTTTTAGGATCGAATCCCGACCCCTTCGCCTCCGCATAAATTTCCTTGATGCCGTCGCAAATCGTCTCTTTCTCCTCCTCCTCATGCTCAATACGTTCGATGAAGGCGCGCAGCTGCGCGACGGCGATGGTGTTCGCCGATGATGTGATGTCGTCTCCGGCGCGGGTTCCATCTAGGATCTCGCCCGTCTCCGCATCATGATCTACTTCCGGCTCCTCAACGGACGTTACCGGATCAGCATTCCAAGGATCGTATTCGCCCTTTTTCTTAGGCATGAAGAACCGCCTTTCCACCACGAATACGCGAGCCGCCTTCGATGGTAGCTCGCGCAATTTCGCCTGCTTTTTCAGGGAATCTCTCCAGTACACGACGCGAACGAGCGCAGCCGAAGCGGGAGAATGGATGGCTCCAGCGCGGAGGATGCGCCTGCCCGACCTCATCAATGATCATGAACTTTAAGCGCTTGCCGGAGATCATTGATCGACCGCCAATGCCCGTTGCAGGGCCTCAAGCTCGCGGATCGCTTCCAGGAGTTCTTTGCCGATCCTCTTGCGGTCGGCGGCGTCAATCTTGTTGTCTGAAAGACCATCGTTAATGGCTTGGACAACATCCATGGTCTCTTTCAAGACCCGGTAACCGTCGGCTTCCGTAACTGACTGCTGCGCATCGGCGCGCCCACCCGAACTAAGCGGGGCTAACCCGAAGCCAAGCAATGCCGCCATTTCCTTCACGATGACCGGCGACTTCGCCGCCCGGTCTATTTCGATAACAACGTCGATCGGCGCAAAGCTCTCGATATTATCCTCCCCGAAGGAAGCATATTTCGACAGCTGCGATGTCGAGACCCGCGTGAAGTCCAGAATGCGGGAAATACCATCCGCCAGGACATACGCGCCGTCTGTTGCGGCCTTGAGTGTCCGGCGTTCCGGCTCAGAAATTGTGCGCAAGAAAACCTCCCTGAAACTTCAAGGAAAAAAATCGGTCAAAGGATTCGGTGAAATAGTCAGGCCCAGCCGTTAGGTCTGGACTCTGTACTCAATCCGGTGGCCCGCAGGCCAAACGCTGAAACGAGGATGTAGAAAATGAACTCATGTTGCCGTCTCTCCGGCTGTCACGTCCATTCTCTCAGACGTTGCAGCAGATCTACGCCGATCTGCGAGCCTACTAACGCACTCCGCTGCAGTTTCGGAACCTTCAACAGCTACAGTTTCAACATGCGCGTTCGCTTGGTATTCAGTGGCCGGAGTGTCTGGGTTTGGGGACAACGACACCCCGGCCTCGCCCGTGGGGAGGAGTTCGGGCGATTGGAAACTGGTTGCAGGGGCGGGAGTCGAACCCGCGATCTCCGGGGTATGAACCCGGCGAGATACCTCTTCTCTACCCTGACAAAAAGTGGCTGGAGCAGTTTCGGGCGCTCGGGGCGTAGCCCCAGCCATGCCCGAAGAACAACCTGCGGGCGAAATAATACGGTAAAAATCGTTCGGACATATCGAACCGTTAGTAATGTCAAAGATGAGCTGCATATAGCGCTCGTTGGGACGTGACAGCCAACGCTCCCACTTCGAAACCATGCCTTTTGATGCCCCGATGGCGTCTGCAAAGACTTCCATGGACATCTCGTTATCAGAACGGAACTTGGTCAAAGGGTGCGTCATGTGTGGATGTTTCTATTATAGAAACCTATATGTCAAGCACCTGGTTAATAATGTTTCCGTTTCGGATAACGCAATTTACGGTGAAAATTGCGATTGTAGAAACATGTCTGAAAAGCACACGAGCGCACCAGATCGCCACACATCGAAGCTCTATCTTCATGAATGGCTTAAGAAAAAACAGCTGACCGCCGAAGGGCTGGCAGAAAAATTAAACACGAGCAAAAGCGTGATCTCCAAGCTCGCCAATGGTCGCCAACAATACACTCAGGACTGGCTCGAACGGATCTCTTTTGTCTTCGCATGCGATCCCATTGCGCTTTTGCGAGATCCAAACTGCGAATCAGCGGACGAAATTCTGAACAAACTTGACAAGGACGCACGCGAAAGAGCCCTCAAAGTATTGAAGGCCCTAACGTAATTGCGAGCTACGGTTCCGGCGCGATCAGAACAAACTTAGTTTCATGATCCACGGTGTGCCGCCATCTCCCACCATGCTTAGCTGCCATCGCATCGGCTAAGGCCCCAGCCAACGCAGCACATTCATCTTTGACCTGTGGCACCGCAGCGCGAGATGCAGCTAGCGTCGCACCTCCAAGCGTAAATCCAACTAGCACTCCCCGTCTCGTTGTATTCATTAGTTTTCTCCGTTGCTTGCGCTGCAACCATCCTGATTTCCCGCCGTCCGCCCGATCACAGTGCCCGACACATTTAGCGGACCCTGACAGCAGGTTTGTGAGTCGGTTAACATAGCTTTCCCAATCAGCTTTATATCGATATGAGAAACCTTGCCGCAAGTACAGTTTCTGTAATGGAAACTTTTGTGTTGACTTTTAGGTTTCCATTAGAGAAACATGAGACGCCCCCACCGGACGCCAGCTGCGCCGGAATTGTACGGCGTAGAGGCGCAGCTGGTCTCCGAGCTACAGCGGAGAGACCAATGTCAGATATCTTATTCATGGCGAGACTAACGGACGAAGGCGACTTCGTTGCCGTTAATCGCGCGGAACGTCTGCTGAAAAAACACGGATTTTCAGTGGGAGCGATGCAAAAGCCGGAGCCTCGCGGAATAATGCACGGCGACATCGATATCCAGAAGTGGCGCAATCTTAATCGCGAAGAGCGTGAGGCGTTACACGGCCTCATGTCCGGAAACCGATCTTCCCAGGTATCGATCGAGATCTTGGACACTGCCCCGATCGAACCCGTGCGCGCGCTGGCTGATAGCCTCGAAGGCCAGCCAAACACAATCATCCTCTTTAGACCCCCTGCCCTTTAAGCCTTCCGGTTTCCGCCTCGAAGGGCGGTTTCCCGAATGTTTGTTCGTGGAGATCCTTATGCAGAACCACCCAAAAATTGAGAAAGAGGCAGGGTTTTCTTTCCCTGCAGACTACAGAACCAACGATGGTATGACGACTTATCGCGTCATGTTGGCCGTCTTTGCGTGCAGTGTTGCCGGTGCCGTAGCGCTTGCCCTGCAGATTGCGGGGCGAGCATGAGAAAAATCACCGCCCCCACGGACCAGTCTTTAAGAGGTGTTGAACCCGGTCCAGCACCCATGCTGGATTGGATAGCCATCGAACGCCTGGTCATTGATGACGATTTCCAACGACCGTTGTCTCCGCACAACTGGAAAGCAATTCGACAGATCGCAACTACGTTCCGTTGGTCACGATTTGCCCCCGTGCTTTGCGCACCTATCGAAGGTGGACGTTACTCCATCATAGACGGACAGCATCGCGTACACGCTGCAGCAATGTGTGGCGTCGAAGCTGTTCCATGTCAGATCGTACAAATCGACAAGAAAGAACAAGCGGCGTCGTTCGCTGCCGTGAACGGCAATGTCACGAAGATAACTACCGTCAATCTTCTGAAAGCTGCTCTAGCAGCTGGGGAACAGTGGGCGCTGGAATGCAAATCTGTCGCGGACGCTGCTGGCTGCAAATTGATGCTTAGCAACGGGTCGAGCCTGACCAAAAAACCCGGCGAGATCTATGCCATCAAGGTTTTCAAGAAGATGGTGGACACCATCGATCGCGACAGCATTATCAAGTCGCTGCAGATAATTTTACAGACCGAAGGTTTCCGCGAGAATGCGGATCTATGGGACATTAGTATTCTTGGCCCCGTCATCATCGCCATGACGGACCGTTCTCAGTATCTCGATCGAGCGGACTTTGTGTCATTTCTCGATCTCTATGAGATCTGGGATGCGATCGATGGTGTGGAAGCCGAGAACAAGCGCAGGATTGGCAACGGCCTTCCCCGGATCAGCAAGCGTGAAAGCATCAGGCTCAACCTTCTTACCGCGATAGACGAAGCCATGGCGGACGAAGATGAGGAACTTGCGACATCGAAGGGAGCGAACTGAAATGAGCGAGAAACCCTACGAGCAAACATGGCTACCCGCAGACTGGATGGATGAACTCGTCCCAACTCCGCTCCGGCATCCGACTGACTTCATCCATCAGTGCGACGACGGCTCATACATCGTCATCCCCAAGGAAAGTAAGGACGATCTTCGTCCAGACGGCGGTGTCGAAGATCAGGAGCACCTTCTGTTCAATATAGCAACGGGAGATATCGTCCGCTTTCAACCAACCGAACAGTACGGGACATATACGCTTCACTTGGCCGAAGATCGGTCATTTTGGATCGATGGAGACTATCCGAGTAAAGCCAACTGTTTTTACCACAATGATCTCGACTCACTGGGCAGCTCGCTCGCAGAGGTTATAGAGATCGGTGACGGCATCAATGGCCCGCTCGAACCGGGCAGCTACAGCGTTGATGTTTATTGGTGGGGCAATGACGAGGCCTTCCGATTTACAGTTAAGCCAGATGGCACGGCCCATTTCGTTAATGTCGGCGAGGTGCATTGATATGGCAGACAACACCAAGATCGAATGGACCGACGCCACCTGGAATCCGATAACGGGATGCAAAGTCGTCTCCCCCGGATGCACCAACTGCTACGCGATGAAACTTGCCGGCACACGCCTAGCTCAACATCCTTCACGGGCGGGGCTGACTGTCGACACCAAAGCCGGTCCTGTCTGGAACGGGAAGCTGCGCTTCAATACTGAATGGCTGTTTCAGCCGCTTCGCTGGAAACGTTCACGCCGGATTTTCGTATGCGCACATGGCGATCTGTTCGCCGAAGGCGTTGAGGAAGCATGGCTTGATCAGATTTTCGGAGTTATGGCCGCGAGTCCGCAGCACATTTTTCAGGTACTCACGAAGCGTCCGAAGCGTATGCGAGACTATCTGACAACAAAAATGCTGGAGCATCGCCTTGCTACAGCCCAAGCGCAGTTTGATTTCCCGTTGCGATCACCGGGTAACTGGCCGTACTTGCCGCTGGCCAATGTCTGGCTTGGCGTCTCGGTCGAGGATCAGCCTCGTGCAGACGAACGTATTCCCCTGCTACTTGCAACCCCAGCAACTGTTCGCTGGATTAGCGCTGAGCCCTTGCTCGGCCCAGTAGATATAAAGGGCGCATTATCGAGCCATAAATTGCACGGTCAGACGTCGTGGGAATTAACCACTATCGACTGGGTTGTCGCTGGCGGTGAAAGCGGTGTTGGTGCTCGCCCCATGCATCCTGACTGGGCACGATCCCTTCGTGATCAATGCACAGCGGCGGACGTTCCGTTCTTTTTCAAGCAATGGGGCGAATGGGCACCACAGGTCGGAGCCGTTGACGGATGGGCGCTTGGTGACGATCCGGAAGTGAGCCGGTTCGATCATCGAGACTGGGAAAACGATCACTGGGGTGAGCCATATCGTCCGGCATGGTGTGACGACGTCGAGGACGACACCGTTTCACGCGTTGGCAAACGTAACGCAGGTCGATTGCTCGACGGAAGTGAACACAACGCAATGCCGGGAGGCGACTGCCATGATGCCAGGCCCTGAAAATCCGTATCATGAGATTGTCGAGCGCGTTGGAAACCGCAGGCGCATGATTATCGCTGTCTTGCAAACCCGGTACAAGATCACAGCTGGCGAGCTTTCGGCACACTTCAATACAACCGATCGAACGATCTATCGCGACATATCCGCTCTGCGAGGCGCAGGCTATCCAATTCTTGGCGAAGCGGGCGTCGGCTATATTTTGAGATCAAACGCTAACAAGGCAGATTTGCTATGAACACGTCATTTCTGCTGATGGCACAATATAACGGAAAGGCGATTATTCCGGTGGACGATCTGTGCCGGGATTATTTCCCTCACCTGACGCCAGAAAAGTTCGTCCGAAAGGTGACATCTGGAGATATAAAAATTCCACTTGTACGCGTCGAAGAAAGCCAGAAAGCCGCAAAAGGTGTTCATATTAACGACCTGGCCGAATACTTGGATGATCGCCGCGCTGCAGCATTAAGAGAATACCATCAATTTCACCGGTAGGACTCTTAACGTTGGCCGCGCAGGCCCTTGTCAATGAGGCTAATTTGCGCGTTCAACATTTGGATCATATCCAGCAATCGTCCCGCTTCTTCCCTATGAGCTTGCCTGAACTGCTCGTCGCCGTTCTTAGCCGCCAACCTGTGAAGAAAATCCCAGACCGCTATACGAACATCCATTTTATGGTTTGAAAGCTTTCGTAGGCCATTACGAGTATCGATCCCTAATTTTGAACCCCGTACAGACTCGAACTCGATCAGCAGTTCCAATGCCTCACGTACAGGATTCTCTGACATTGCGAAGCCACCGATTGCCCGCTCAACGGATTCTGATGAGATCGCTTCACCTGTAGAAACGCGCTTCAGCAGAGCGGCAGACCGATCATCAAAAAAATACACATGAGAGAGCTTTTCTAAGGCGTCCTCCATAAGTCGACGTTCATTTAACGAAAGGGTAGACTTCGCAATTTTCGCCAACCCGGCCAACACCTTGACAGCAACTAAAACCGGTTCACTCATCCCCAAAGCCCAAACACGATACGATTTAATGGAACTCCACCCGATGATTCAGCCAGAGTGGAGGACTGCTGCACCGAATGTTGTACCGCTTTCAGTACAACATCCTTCAAGAAAATTCTCTTAACTAATTGCTTTAAATAGATAATCTTACCCCAATCAATCCAATCGATCATGGGCGCAACGGCAAAGCGCACATCCGGATAGTTGCGTTTTTTTGATTTTATTTCAGTCATTTATACAACAATCCTGAGAATGCGATTCAGTCGCAATCGGCGCTTTCGGCATTTATTTAAATTCGGAAGGGTGCCAAAAGCCACAATTGATCGAAATGATCAAGTTTCGCCAATATTGCAGTCGCCCCTCAATATAGTGAGCCGAAGCTAATTTTCATACCCGATGCGGGAACAGTATCTGCTCCAAAGACTGTCTTCTCACCCAATAAACATTATGATCGATCACAGAAGCATGCTCCCGATTCTCATCTGCGTAGTTAAAGGAAATTCGACGTGACCTCCTTTTCCCCTTTCGGCAAATCATTCGATGCGTTTCTGTTCGACATGGACGGCACGATATTGAGTTCCATCGAAGCGACCGAACGTGTGTGGAGCGAATGGGCCATACGCCATGGCATTGATCCAGTCACATTCCTGCCGACGATCCATGGTGTCCGGGCAGTTGAAACCGTCCGCCGTCTTGCTCTGCCGGGCGTGGACCCGATCCGCGAGGCGGAGATATTGCTTCAGGCCGAAATGGCGGATCTGGACGGCATTGCACCTATTGACGGCGCATATGACTTCCTCAGTTCATTGCCGCAAGACCGTTGGGCAATCGTGACCTCGGCACCACTTGAACTTGCTACCCGTCGCGTCGCCGCAGCAGGACTGCCGATGCCGAAGACCATCGTTTCTGCCGAAGATGTGGAGCGTGGCAAGCCAAGCCCCGAATGTTTCCAGCTTGGCGCGAAACGACTTGGTTTCGATCCGCATAATTGCCTTGTGTTCGAGGATGCGCCAGCCGGTATCGTTGCAGGAGAAACTGCCGGTGCGAGCGTTGTCGTAGTCACCGCAACGCACCCGCATTCCCCAAAGACATCCCATCTGAGCATTGACAGTTATCGCTCACTGCAGCTCGACATTCTGGATGATGGCAGACTGGCGCTGGAACCGACCACGCCAATCTCGGTAGTTTAGAGCATAATCCGACCGGTGCCAAACGAGGACGATCAAGATTATGCGCTAAATAACCCGCCGTCCCTCTCGCCAGACGGTGCGGATGATCGGAACGTGATCAGCAATCTGCACCCGGACCAGATCAGCCCGCTTGCCGGCAACGATCTCTCCGCGATCATCCAGCCCTACCGCTTTGGCAGGGTTGGCGGAAACCAGACGAATGGCTTGCGGCAGCGAGATGTTTTCGGCGACATCAGCGAGAAAGAACGCCGATTGCATCATGCTGGCCGGAATATAGTCCGACGATATGATGTCGAGATTTCCGGCCTCCGCCAGTTCGCGCGCGGACACATTTCCCGAATGTGAACCGCCGCGTACGACGTTCGGCGCTCCCATAAGCACCGACATCCCGGATTCTTTTGATGCCTTCGCTGCCGTGTGTGTCGTGGGAAATTCCGCGACCCTTATTCCCTGCGCCTTTGCTTCCGCGACATGCTCTGGCGTCGCATCATCGTGGCTTGCCAGAATAACGCCGCGCTGGTGGCACAATTCGGCAATCGCCTTGCGTGTCGGCGCGGAATATTGCTGGGACTGCCCGATACGCCGCTCGCAATAGAGCCGGAATTCTTCTTCCGAGAATTTCAGCTTGCGGATGAAATAGGTCTTGTAGGTTTCGATATCCGTAAACTGCCGCTGCCCCGGCGCGTGATCCATCAGCGACACCAGCCTGACCAGCGCCTGATTGCCAAACTGTTCGAAGGCCGGAAGGCAGTCCGGCGCCGAAACCTCGCAACGCAAATGCAGGAAATGGTCGGCGCGCAGACGGCCCGCATCGCGGCCTTCTGCAATTGCCGACGATAGCTTGCGCATATCGTCAATGCCCGTCTCGGCGTCGTCATCAAAGCCAATGCGCAACGCATCGAAAACGGTCGTTATCCCGGAAGCGGCAATCTGTGCGTCATGCGCCTGCACGGCGGCAATCGGGTTCCAGCGCACCTTCGGGCGCGGCGCATAGTGTCCTTCGAGGTGATCTGTGTGCAGTTCCACCAGTCCGGGTGTCAGGAAGTCGCCTTCCATATCCTCGCCGACACTGGATGCGCCAGCGGAGATATCGGCGATCCTGCCGTCAACAAGCTTCAGGGAACCGAGAACGACATCGTCGGAGAGCACGATGCGGGCATTGCGCAGAACCGTTTCATTTCCCATTGCTTACGGCCTCCCAACCGCTCGTGAGGCCCGAGCAGACGCTATCTTGCCGCCTGTCAGAGGATGCAGCGAATGAATCTCGAAAGGAGCCCCTTTCTCAGGTTCCACGAACAGAGCGAGATTCGCAACCTCTACGGCGTCATCCAGCAGCGGCGTGAAAAATTCGTCCAGCGTCCGCTCCACGCGAGCGCGGTCCTTCTCCTCCACCGGGCCGGTCAGAGTCATATGAAAGCGGAACTCGTCGAAAACATAAGGATAGCCCCAGCGTTCGATATTGTGGCGCTGTGTCTCGCTGAGACGCTCCGGTCGCCGCTTTGCAATTTCCGCCTCGGTGAGCGGTGCGCGAAACCGGTCGAAGGCAACCACAACATCATTGGCAAGCTGGTTCAGCTCGGCAACCGGCTCTTCCGGCACGAGAGCGAAGAACGGGCCAATTGCGTGCAGTTTCAGACGGGGAATAACGACCGGCGATGCCGACGATGCAAAATGCATCAATGCGGAAAGCAGGTCGTTTTCGGTGTGTTCTTCATCCAGCCGGAAGGGAGCCTTCATCGTCGCATGAAAGCCATAACGGCGCGGCTCTTCCGTCAGCTTGGAGATTTCGTCGGTCGCGAGCGAGCGAATCGCTGGCATCTTGACCGGCCCGCCGCTGAACGCATTGCGTCCGAGCCAGTTTGCGGCAACCTTAAGAAGCGCATCACTGGATGGCGGCGTGAAATAAATCGCATAACGCATGTCAAATCCTTAGGCGAGGTTCGCTACACAACGTCAGCAGAACTCCAAAATATCAGGTAATGCATCGTGCTTTTAAAAAGCTATCCCGATTTTGAGGGCGATGCGGTCGGCGGATGCTTACACAATGAATGTGGCAAGTCGATAAAGGCCACATGACAGTACCCACAAACCAATTTTACATAGCGGCAAATTAGTATAGGCGTTAGCCCCATTGGAAGTGAGGAGACTGACATGGGCGGATTTGCGTCTATCGGCGAATGCATGATCGAGCTTTCTGGCAATGAAGGCGATCAATGGCGCATGGGTTTTGCGGGCGATACGCTGAACACTGCCTGGTACATGCGGGCGCTGACGGAAAAATCCTACCCTGTCGAGTACGTTACCGCTTTCGGCGAAGACAGCTTTTCGCAGAAGCAGCGCGTGTTCTTGACGTCGAACGGTATCGGCATCGCGCACAGCCCCATCATCGACGGACTTCACCCCGGCCTTTACGCAATCACGCTTAACGGTGCGGAGCGCTCCTTCACCTATTGGCGGAGCGACGCCGCGGCACGGCGTCTGGCCAGCGACCGCGCAGCCCTGGAAAAAAGCCTGACCGGCCGTGACATCATCTATTTTTCGGGCATTTCGATCGCCATCATCCTGCCTGAGCATCGCGAGACGTTTTTCGACGTCCTGCGGGAATGCCGTGCAGCCGGTTCGCGAATCGCATTCGACCCGAATTTCCGCCACCAGCTCTGGCCAGACCGGAAAGTTGCGCAGGAGATCATCAGCGAAGCCATGCGCATCGCGGATATCGCCCTGCCTACATTCCCCGACGAACAGGCGCTCTTTGGCGACAAGGATGCCAGCACCTGTGCAGATCGCCTTGCCGCACTCGGCGTGAAAGAAATCGTCGTCAAGGACGGCACGGAACCAGCTCTGGTCGTCTCTGGCGATGAAAGGACGCTTGTACCGTCCGTCGTGGCGCAAGCCGTGGACACTACCGGCGCTGGCGACAGTTTTAACGGTGCCTATCTTGCTGCACGTCTGAACGGGCTTTCTCCGGTGGAAGCCGCCCGCAAGGCGCATCTGGTTGCAGCGCGTGTGGTCGAGATACGCGGCGCGCTCGCTCCGATGGAAACCGCACGCGCCGCTTTTGCTGATTGATTATTTTTCGCGTGAAAAGCTGAAATGGCTGGTCTGGGCGTAAATCTCGCCCGGACGTAATATTGCCTGCGGGAAATAGGAATATTCCAGCGATCCCGGCCAGACCTGCGGCTCAAGGCAGAATCCTGCATGTTTTCCGTAGGGCTTGCCCATCAGGCCAATACAGTCATTGGCCATGGTATTGCCTGCATAGAACTGAACACCCGGCTCCGTCGTGGAAACGTCGAGGCGAATACCGGAACGAGCGCCCTTGACCGACGCGCATGGGCGTAATGGTCCCCGCGCTGCGGTCATGCAGAAATTGCTGTCATATTCGACCTGACTGCCGTTTTCCTCGAAGCGAATCGGACGGAATTCCCGGAAATCATATGGCGTTTCTTTGACCGGCAGAACGCGTCCGTCCGGAATGAGAGCGTCGTCGACGGGCATATAGGCATCGGCTTCGATCTTGAGCTGATGATCGAGGATATCGCCCTCGCCGCCATCATCCAGATTGAAGTAGCTGTGATGTAGCAAATTACAGACCGTTGGCTTGTCGGTCACTGCCTCCAGCCGCACGATGAGCGTCCCATCGCCTGTGAGCATATAGGTGCAGCTTACATTCAGGTTGCCGGGAAAGCCCATCTCTCCGTCAGGCGCCACTGTCGCAAGCGTCACGAAATCCGGACCGTTTCCGGTGATCTTCCAGACACGGTTGCCAAGCCCCTTGCTGCCGCCGTGCAGGTTATGAATCCCCTGAAAATTCGGCTCCACCTCGTAGGTCGTTCCGTCCAGATCAAACCGGGCGTTGCGGATGCGATTGGCCGAACGACCTGCAATCGCGCCCAGATGCGGTGAATGGGCCGGATAGTCGGCAAAGTCGCGATAGCCGATCACCAATGGAGCCGCATGGCCCTCCATGCGCAGATCCTGAATGGCCGCGCCCCAATTTATGATCCTGGCCGTCAGCGGGCCGTTGGAGATCGTGAGCCGGTGAACCGCCTGCCCGTCCGGTGCATATCCAAAGATTTCCGAATTCACTTTTGCCTGCCTGTACATGATGCAGCGATGAGATGCTCATGAAGCCGTATCATTGTGCGGGACGCAAGATACATCGTGATCAAATAATGATTTTTAGCCAATCCTGATCGAGCCCACGAACAAGTAGTTTTCACACTATTTTCTTTGCAAGAACCAATGATATTCTGGGTCATAAATTGCTGATTATTATCACGAAATACTAAATTAGAGGCTTTTCAATGAAATCGAATTTCCAGAAAGTCATGCCTTATATTTTTAGTGAAGAAGGCGGATACGCAGACAATCCTGCCGATCCCGGCGGTGCGACCAATATGGGTATCACCATCGCAACCCTGTCTGCGTGGGACGGACATCAGGCGTCGCCTGAAGATATACGGGAAATGACACAGGCAACTGCGACTGAAATCTATCAGGCGCAATTCTGGAACAAGATCGACGGAGATAATCTGCCCTCCGGCATTGACTACGCCCTGTTCGATTTTTCGGTCAATTCAGGTCCAGCACGCGCGGCAAGGATGCTGCAAGGCATTCTGGATATGCCCGAAGACGGGATAATTGGCGCACAGACGGTTGAAGCCGCCAATATGCGGTCCGCTGAAGAGGTCATCGATGCATTGTGCGACGCACGCGCATCCTGGCTGCAAGGCTTGTCCACAGCATCGACCTTTGGAAAAGGCTGGCTTGCCCGCGTCGAGCGCGTGCGTTCTCGTGCTCTGGCGCTCGCCGCAAAGTCGCCAGTCACCCACATGGCAGAACCGGTGAAGGATATCGCACCCAAGGCCCGTCAGAGCGACATTGCCGTCACATCTGTTTTGAAGCATCCAGAAGCTTTGGGGACAATGGGGAGCGTGGCATCGGGTGTGGTGGCAATTGCATCGGGGAATAGCCCAGTGCAATACGCTCTGGCAATTGTGATGATTGCTTGTGCTGTGGTTGGTCTTTGGTACTTTGTCAGGCGGGTCAGAAACGAACCTTGAGCCTGCCGCAACAACTCAGTTTTGAGAATATTTCCAAAACTAGTGGATTGAATTTTACGTTTGATACCCATCCGATATGAATCCCGTTTCAAACGTCAAAATCGAAAAATCCACTAGATTCATAAAGTTACTAGTGGTCTTTTTGCTTCCGACATTTGCTCAGCGCTCATATCCGAGGGATGCAAATGTCGGAATCAGACCACTAGAGTTTGTCTTTATGTTGCGCTTCGCGCGTTGCGCGCCTTATATGCGCTTTTGAAAGCTCGGTGCTTATGAAAGTAATATGACTTTCCCTATCACCGGAAAAACGCTAGATACGCGCAAACAGTCAGATGCGTGCCAACTGTGGCACCGCCATGAATAAAGGAATCGAAACTTGTCCTCTACTTTTGACAAAGTCGCCGACATCATCGCCGAAACCAGTGAAATCGACCGTGACACCATCACGCCAGATAGCCACACCATCGACGATCTGGGCATCGACAGCCTCGACTTCCTCGACATCGTCTTCGCTATCGACAAGGCTTTCGGCATCAAGATTCCGCTTGAGCAGTGGACCCAGGAAGTCAACGAAGGCAAGGTTCCAACCGAAGAATATTTCGTGCTCAAGAATCTCTGCGCGAAAATCGACGAGCTGGTTGCAGCCAAAAAAGGCTGACCCGGCACATAATATGGCGGTATTGAGGGGTGGACAGAAATGTTCGCCCTGATTCCGTTTCTGGTAGTGCGAATTTTTCGCTTGTCAGAGCAGTCTCAGCATCGACGGACAAACGGGACCCATGCAGAACAATAAAGTCGTCATCACAGGTATCGGCATCATCTCCTCGCTTGGCGAAGGGGTCGATGTGCATTGGAACGCTTTCTCTAAGGCTGGCACTGAACCGCGCCTCGAAAAGGAAGCCTTTGCACCCTACACTGTTCATCCATTGGGTGAAGTGGACTGGAGCCTGCAGATTCCAAAGCGTGGCGATCAGCGCCAGATGGAAACCTGGCAGCGCCTTGGCACCTATGCCGCGGGGCTTGCTCTGCAAGATGCAGGCATGAAGGACGACGAGGCGCTTTGCGCGACCATGGATATGGTCGTGGGTGCCGGTGGCGGCGAACGCGATATCACCGTCGATATGCAGATTCTGGATGAAGGCCGCACCCGTAACGATCGCGGCGTCATGCTGAACGAGAAACTCTCGACCGAATTGCGCCCGACGCTGTTTCTGGCCCAGCTCTCCAACCTGCTCGCAGGCAATATTTCGATCGTCCACAAGGTGACCGGTTCTTCGCGCACCTTCATGGGCGAAGAAGGTTCCGGCCTTTCGGCCATCGAGACCGCAGCCGCGCGCATCCGCACCGGTCAGAGCACCCATGCGCTGGTCGGTGGCTCCTACAATGCCGAACATTTCGACATGATTCTCGGTCACGAGCTTGGCGGATTGCTCAAGCATGATGGCTGGGCTTCGCTCTGGCAGCGTGATGGTTCTGCAGGCGGCGGCATGGTTTCCGGTTCCGGCGGCGTATTCCTTGTTCTGGAAAGCGCTGACCACGCGGCCAAGCGCGGCGCGCGCGCCTATGCGGAAGTGACCGGCATCGAAAGTGCGCAGATTCGACGCGAAAGTGCCGACCTCGCCAACACGATCCGCGAACTCATCCTTGCAGCCAATGGCGGCAAGGACCCGTCCTACGTTGTTTCGGGTGCTTCCGGCGCCCATGAAGCGACCGATGCGGAGAAAACAGCACTGGACGGTCTGTCGGCAACCTATCGCGGCATTTCCGGCCTGACCGGTCATATGCGCGAAGCGCAGTTCCCGCTGGCAGTGGCACTTGCAGCCATATCTGTCTGGAAGGGCGAGGCTTTTGCACCGCTGGATGCATCCGAAAAGGATGCCGTAGGCCCGATCAGCGAAGCAATTGTCACCGTAGTTGGCGCTACACGTGCCGAAGGCGCAGCAAAGCTGGTGAGAGTATAAGATGACGAAATATACAGACCATCTCGGCCGTCCCATTGTCGCCATTACCGGCGCTGGCGTGGTTTCCTCGCTCGGTCAGGGCAAGGAAGACAACTGGGCTGCGTTGACCGGCGGGAAATCGGGTATCCATGCCATCACCCGCTTTCCAACCGACAATCTCAATACGCGCTTTTCTGGAACAGTCGATTTCCTGGCCGAAAGCGATGTAGGTGCATCGGCACTCTCGGAAGCGCTGGCCCGGCTCGCCGGTGAAGAAGCCCTCGCACAATCCGGCCTTTCGTCTACCGATTTCGGCGGTCCGCTTTTTCTGGCAGCTCCTCCGGTCGAACTGGACTGGAAAAGCCGGTTTGCGCTTGATGCAACCGTGAAGAATGAAGGCCCGGCAAGCTATCAGCTTCTGCTGGAAACCTGCCGTCGTGCGCGTCAGGATGACCTCTTCAACACGACCCAGTTCGGCTATATCGCAGAACGCCTGTCGGAAGCTTTCGGCACACGCGGCCTGCCGATCACGCTTTCAACCGCTTGTGCTTCGGGTGCGACGGCGATCCAGCTTGGTGTCGAAGCCATCCGTCGCGGCGAAAGTGATCGCGTTCTTTCCATCGGAACTGACGGTTCCGTCTCTGCCGAAGCCCTGATCCGCTTCTCGCTGCTATCGGCCCTTTCCACGCAGAACGACAAGCCGGAAAAGGCTTCCAAGCCATTCTCCAAGGACCGCGACGGCTTTGCCATGTCGGAAGGTTCCGGTGCGCTGGTGATGGAATCACTCGAAAGCGCCGTAGCACGCGGCGCCAAGGTTCTGGGCATTCTCGCCGGTTGTGGCGAAAAGGCTGATGATTTCCATCGCACACGCTCCAAGCCGGATGCCTCGCCTGCCATCGGCACGGTGCGCGCTGCGCTGGCCGATGCCGGTCTGACCGAAGAGCAGATTTCCTATATCAACGCCCACGGCACCTCGACGCCCGAAAACGACAAGATGGAATATCTGGCGCTTTCGACCGTATTCGGCGACAGGCTTGCCTCCATTCCGGTTTCGTCCAACAAGTCGATGATCGGCCATACGCTGACCGCTGCGGGTGCCATTGAAGCCGTCTTCTCGCTTCTGACGATCCAGACAGGCACGCTGCCGCCGACCATCAATTACGACAATCCGGACCCGGCTATTCCGCTTGATGTCGTGCCGAATGTGAAGCGTCAGGCCGAGGTTTCTGCCGTGCTTTCCAACTCGTTCGGTTTCGGCGGACAGAATACGAGCCTTGTTTTGGCGGCAAATCCGAATTAATCGGTCCGGCAAATACGAATTTTCCCATGATCCCGGACGGTTCGCCGTTTCCGGGATTATGTCTTGAAAAGGATTACTTCATGCGCGCCTTGCAGCTTCTCGATGATCGCCGCCTTGAAATTACAGATATCGCACCGCCGCCAGCCCCCGGCATTGGCGAAGTGACAGTGCGGATCAAGGCCGTCGCGCTCAACCACATCGATGTGTGGGGCTGGCGCGGCATGGCGTTTGCCAAGCGCAAGATGCCGCTGGTTATCGGTGCGGAAGCTTCAGGCGTTGTGGATGCCGTCGGTCCGGGCGTTTCCAATCTCTTGCCCGGCCAGCTCGTCTCAATCTATGGCGCGCGCACCTGCGGGCTTTGCCGCGCCTGCCGCGAAGGCCGTGACAATCTGTGCGAGCATGTCGGCGGTGTACATGGTTTCCATCTCGACGGCTTTGCCTGCGAGGCTGTGAACCTGCCTGCCCGCCTGCTCGTTCCGGCACCTCCCAGTGTGGACGCCATCGGCGCCGCCGTCGCGCCTGTAACCTTCGGTACGGTCGAGCATATGCTGTTCGACAATGCCAAGCTGGAGCCCGGTGAAACCGTACTCGTACAGGCTGGCGGTTCCGGCATCGGTTCGGCTGCCATCCAGCTTGCCAAGAAGATGGGCTGCACCGTCATCACCACAGTCGGTTCCGACGACAAGATCGAGAAGGCCAAGGCCCTCGGTGCCGATCATGTCATCAATTACCGTGAAGACCGCTTCGAGGGCGTGGTGCGCAAGCTCACCAAGAAGAAGGGTGTGGACGTGGTGTTCGAGCATGTTGGCGCAGATACCTGGGCGGGTTCGATGCTCAGCATGAAGCGCGGCGCACGTCTCGTCACCTGTGGCTCGACCTCCGGCGTTTCCACGAGCATGAACCTGATGCAGCTCTTCCAGCAGCAGCTCAAGATTCTGGGTTCCTTCGGCTGCCGTATGGAGAATATGGCCGACGCCATGCAGAAAATGGCGCGCGGCATCGTGCATCCGGTCATCGACACTGTGGTCGGCTTCAACGATATCGACACGGCGCTGAAGCGCATGGAAGGCCGCGACGTCTTCGGCAAGATCATTCTCGAGATCGACTGAGTCGCCCACGTCCATGATGTTCAAGCTGAAACTTCTGCTCTTCCGCTGGACCCGCAAGCTGAAGCAGTTCAACTACTGGCTCTGGGCGCAGGCCGTCTTTCTGCTGCTTGGCCTGCTGCGCCTTTTCCCGGCAAAGGCAGCGATCAGCTTTTCCGCCAAAGTGGCCCGTCTGGTCGGGCCGCTGACGCCGCGCCACAAGGTTGCCACTGATAATCTGCGTCAGGCCTATCCTGAGAAAACCGACGCGGAAATCGAAGACATCGCCCGCGAAATGTGGGATTCGATGGCGCGCCTCTTCGCGGAATATATCTTCCTCGATGCTGTTTTCGATTTCGATCCCTATTCCACGAAACCGGGACTGGTCGAAGTGGAAGGCATTCCGATTTTCGAACGCCTGCGCGACGAGAAGAAGCCGCATATCTTCTTCACCGCCCATACCGGCAATTTCGAGCTTTTGCCGATCTGCGCCGCAACCTTCGGCCTGAACGTCACAGCCCTCTTCCGTCCGCCGAACAATCCCTATATCGCCGACAAGGTTCTGAAGGCCCGTCGCACCAATATGGGTCATCTGGTGCCGTCGAAAGCCGGTGCGGCATGGTCGCTTGCGCATATCCTCGATGAAGGCGGCAATGTCGGCATGCTGGTGGATCAGAAGTTCCGCCGCGGCGTGCCTTCCTCTTTCTTCAATCGCCCGGTGAAGACCAATCCGCTATTGGCCAAGCTTGCGCGGCAATATGATTGCGACGTCTATCCGGCACGCTGTATCCGCCTGCCCGGCGGACGCTATCGTCTTGAGCTTTATGAACGCATGGAGCTGCCGCGCGACGACAAGGGCGAGATCGATGTGGCTGCAACAGCGCAGCTTCTGAACGATACCGTCGAAACATGGGTACGCGAATATCCCGGTCAGTGGATGTGGTTCCACAAGCGCTGGGGATAGGATTCTTGCCCCTCATGTGTTAGGGGCTGGCCAAAGTTACGGAGATCACATATGCGCCCCATCGCCATCGCCCCGTCCATCCTTTCCGCCGACTTCGCTCGTCTTGGCGAAGAAGTCGATGCCGTGCTGGAAGCCGGTGCCGACTGGGTGCATATCGACGTCATGGATGGGCATTTTGTGCCGAACATCACTTTCGGCCCGCAAGTGGTGAAGGCGATCCGCCCGCGCACCAAGGCATTCTTCGACGCGCATCTGATGATTGCGCCGTGTGATCCCTATCTGGCACCCTTTGCCGATGCCGGTTGCGATCTCATCACAATTCACGCCGAAGCCGGCCCGCACACGCACCGTTCGCTGCAGTCGATCCGCGCTCTCGGCAAAAAGGCCGGTCTGGCGCTTAACCCGGCAACGCCCGTCGAGGCGCTGACCAACGTTATCGAAGATGTCGATCTCGTCCTCGTCATGACCGTCAATCCCGGTTTTGGCGGTCAGAAGTTCATCGCGCCGATGCTCGACAAGATCAAGCGCGTCCGCGAAATGGTTGGCGACCGCCCTATCGATATCGAAGTCGATGGCGGCATCACGCCGGAAACCGCAGGCTCGGTCGTTGCCGCTGGCGCCAACATTCTCGTGGCCGGTTCTGCGGTTTACAAGGGCAATTCGGTCGAGAGCTACCGCGCCAATATCGACGCCATTCGTGCCGCGGCTGAAGCTGCCCGCAATCGTTAAACTTTCACTTTCTACAGGATGCACCCATGATCCCGCGCTACTCCCGGCCTGAAATGGTCGCCATCTGGTCGCCCGAAACGAAGTTCCGCATCTGGTTCGAGATCGAAGCCTATGCCTGCGAGGCGCTGGCGCAACTCGGCGTCATCCCGAAGGAAGCGGCAAAGACCATCTGGGAAAAGGGTAGCGTGGCGCAGTTTGACGTCGCCCGTATCGACGAAATCGAGGCCGTCACGAAGCATGACGTCATTGCCTTCCTGACGCATCTGGCTGAATTCATCGGCCCGGACAGCCGCTTCGTGCATCAGGGCATGACGTCGTCGGACGTACTCGACACCACGCTCAACGTCCAGCTCGTACGCGCTGCCGATCTGTTGCTTGCCGACATGGACCGCGTTCTGGAAGCCCTGAAGAAGCGTGCTTTTGAACACAAGGATACGGTCCGCATCGGCCGCAGCCATGGCATCCATGCCGAACCGACGACGATGGGTCTCACCTTTGCGCGCTTCTATGCCGAGATGGCGCGTGGCCGCGCCCGCCTCGTTGCGGCGCGCGAGGAAATCGCGACCGGCGCTATTTCCGGTGCCGTCGGCACGTTCGCCAATATCGACCCGCGTGTGGAAGAATATGTCTGCGCCAAGCTCGGCCTCGAAGCAGAGCCGGTTTCGACGCAGGTGATCCCGCGTGACCGCCATGCAATGTTCTTTGCAACGCTCGGCGTTATTGCCTCTTCGATGGAAAATATCGCCATCGAAATCCGCCACATGCAGCGTACGGAAGTTCTGGAAGCAGAAGAATTCTTCTCGCCGGGCCAGAAGGGTTCGTCCGCCATGCCGCACAAGCGCAATCCGGTTCTGACCGAAAACCTGACTGGCCTCGCCCGTCTGGTGCGCATGTCGGTAACGCCTGCGATGGAAAACGTGGCTCTCTGGCACGAACGCGATATTTCGCATTCGAGTGTCGAACGCGCCATCGGACCGGACACCACCATCACCCTCGACTTCGCGCTCAACCGTCTGGCTGGCGTGGTCGAAAAGCTGGTCATCTACCCGGACAACATGCTGAAAAACATGAACAAGTTCCGCGGTCTGGTGCACTCCCAGCGTGTGCTTCTTGCACTCACGCAGGCAGGCGTGTCGCGTGAAGACGCTTATCGTCTGGTGCAGCGCAATGCCATGAAGGTCTGGGAACAGGGTGCCGACTTCCTTGAGGAACTGCTGGCCGACACAGAAGTGCGCGCGGCTCTTTCCGAAGACCAGATCCGCGAAAAGTTCGATCTTGGCTACCACACCAAGCATGTAGACACGATTTTCAAGCGCGTCTTCGGTTGAGATTTCGGCTCTGACGGCCTGCAAATCGCGTCTTACTGCGCTTCCGGTGCTCACGTACCTCAGGTACGCTGCGCTCCGGTTCTCGCAAGCCACGATTTTCGGCACGTCGTAACCAAAATCTGCGCCCCCCCCTTTTAATTGGTTCATAATTTGAATCCGAAAAAGCCCCATACTTATGAAAACATGGGGCTTTTTATATTCTGAAGATCGGCTGTTACGCCTTGGTCTTGATCGTATTGACCACGTTGCCCCATGGGTCCACGAAGGTGCTATTATTGCCGCCACGCGTGTCTTCCAGCTCAACCCAGCCGAGGCCGGTCCGATCCCCGTCACGCTTGCCAGCACCGGCACTCTGCCAGGCATTGGCAGCGATATGGTGATGGTAGCGCCCGGTGGACATGAACACAGCCCGGTCACCATAGGTTTGAACTGTTTCGAGGCCGAGTTCATTGTGCCAGAAGGTTTCAGCTTCATGGGCATTGCCGACGCGCAGATGAACGTGACCAACCACGGTGTTCTGCGGTGCGCCGTCCCATTCTCCGCCCTCGCGCTTGATGACATCGAGCAGATTTCCGACATCGAGCGGATCAGTGCTCATGGCAACGCGGTTGCCATTCCATTGCCACTCATTGTTCGGACGGTCTGAATAGATTTCGATGCCGTTACCCTCGGGGTCGGTCAGATAGATGGCTTCGCTCACCTTATGATCCGATGCACCGCTGACCGGCAATTGCTTATCGATGGCGCGGCGCGACCAGCGCGCGAGATCGCCACGGGTCGGCAGCAGAAATGCGGTGTGATACAAACCGGCGCTGCGCGGATCGTCCGGTTTGGCAGCCGAGAACTGCTCGATTTCCATCAGTTCGCGGTCGCCGGCGCCGAGCACAATCGACGCGCCACGGCGGGTCATCTCGCGCAAGCCCACGACATCACGATAATATTCAGCCAATGTTTCGGCATCGCGCGCCCTCAGGCCAACACGTGCCACACGCATAGGCGTGGTCATTGCGAATGGAAGCGGAGCAACCGGACGTTCCGTTTCGACTGCGGTTGCTCTCAAATGCTGTGTCATGTCGCCCTCCTTCGACGGCATTTCTGCACGAACAGGAAGAATGTTGGCCATGACAGCAGTCCCGGCAGCGCCGAGGATCTTACGTCTGCTGATTGCCATCTCATTATCTCCGTCGCATTTCAAATCTTGCCTAAACATCGCCATTTGGAGCGTGTTTCACAAGATCGCGATCAGCGAACAGGCTGTTCATCATTCGCATGCCTTCTTTGCAAAGCATACAACACGCACGGCTTGAAGAAGTTACCAAGCCTCTCTAAATGGGAAGCCATGAAAGTCAAAGACGCAGATATCCTCATCATCCCCGGCTATACCAATTCCGGCCCCGACCACTGGCAGACCCGTTGGGAGAGTAAACTCTCGACGGCGCGGCGTGTCGAGCAGGCCGAGTGGACCAAGCCTGTTCGCGAAGACTGGATCGGTGAAGTCGTCAAGGCTGCCAATGCAGCAACCAGGCCGATTGTTCTCGTCGCGCATTCGCTCGGTGTTGCAACTGCGGTTCATGCCTTGCCGCATTTTCAGCACAAGGTGGCCGGAGCCTTTTTCGTGGCGCCTCCGGACGTTTCAAACGACAAAATCCGCCCCAAACATCTGATGACGTTCGGCCCCTACCCGCGTGAACGCCTGCCATTCCCCACGATCACCGTGGTCAGCCGCAACGATCCCTTCTCCAGCTTTGAAGCTGCCGAAGATGTCGTGAAGGACTGGGGTGCAATGCTGATCGACGCTGGCGAATCCGGGCATATCAACTCGGAATCCGGGCATGGACCGTGGCCGGAAGGCTCGATGGTGTTCGCCGAGTTCATGACGCAGCTACAAGCGCCCAAGCATCACTGATGTTTACTCATACTGCATGAAAAAGGCGGGTCATTAGCCCGCCTTTTCTTGTTCAATATCTTGCAACGAAATTAGTCGCGAACCGCTTTGGTCAGCGTTTCTGCTGCGAGCCGGATATAACCGCCATCGTTGCTGAGCGTCAGGAAGCGGAAACCAAGCGGAATGTAGCGACGCGCAAACTCCGGTGACGGTGAATAAATACCGGCGATCTTTCCTGCCGCAGCGGCCTTGCGGGCAATATTACCGATAGGTTCCACAATCGCATCCGAATTCGGATTTGCCTCACGCCCGTTGCTCCACGCAATGGAGAAATCAGCCGGTCCCACGAAAACACCGTCGATGCCGCGAACATCCAGAATGGCATCCAGCGCATCATAGGCATCGCGCGTTTCGATCATCGCGAAGGCAAGTGTGTCGTGATTTGCGGTCGTCAGATAATCGTTGGAACCCGGCGCACCGTAATCCGCATTGGCCCGGAACACGCCCCATGAGCGCTCGCCCACCGGCGGATATTTCATGGCGGCTGCAAACCTGCGGGCATCCTCGACCGAATTAATCATCGGAGCGATGACCGCCTGCGCGCCAAAATCCAGCGCACGGCTCGCCATGTCGAAACGTCCGACAGGAACGCGCACGACCGGCGGCTTACCTGCGTTCAGGATGAGGCCGAGAGAGCGAAGAACACTCGCCTCGTCATGGCCGCCATGTTGCATGTCGAGCGTTACGGCATCGAAGGCGCTATGGGCGAGAATTTCGACCGTCAGGGGTTCAGGAAGGGAGGACCATGCGGAAAGCACTGTTTCCCCGGCGCGAAGGCGCGACGACAACGACATTCGAATTTCCTTCATTTCAAAAGGATCGGGGCGGAATTGCTAGATGCAAATGTCGGAATCAGACCACGAGCTGGCCTTCCGCCCCGAACCATAATCAATCCTGCTTCACCTGACGAACGGCTTCCTCAAGGAAAGCGAACATCTTTTCGCGGATTGCTTCATCGTTTACGCTAACGCTCGCCGCATCGAAGTCGGCGCGAATTTTGCGGAAAACATCCTCATCGCCAGCTTCCTCGAAGTCAGCGGCAACGACTTCCTTGGCATAGGCTTCGGCATCCGCATCCTTCTTGCCAAGCTGGTCAGCAGCCCAGAGTCCCAGAAGCTTGTTGCGGCGTGCCTCTGCCTTGAAGCGCAGTTCCGCATCAAGCGCGAATTTCTTTTCAAAAGCGTCGCGGCGATCATCCATGCCAGTGGTCATTCATAAAGCTCCCAGACTTACAAGTTAGAAGAGATCGTCATCCGTTCTCTTGCCTAAAGCTGGCAAGGGGCGCAAGATTATACAAGAGCTAAAGACTACTTTCTTGCGACTCATGCATAAACTTGCATCAGAAACAGCGAAAACGGGGGAACGGGCACAAAGCAGGATTGTTAAAAGCCCACAATTGCTATACGTAGCCCGCGAGAATAGCGGCTTAGAGCCGATCACCATAAATATGGAAATCCGAGAAAAGCCATGAACCGTCGCCGCCGTATTTACGAGGGCAAGGCCAAGATTCTTTATGAAGGCCCTGAACCCGGTACGCTCGTCCAATTTTTCAAAGATGATGCAACCGCTTTCAATGCAAAGAAGCATGAAGTCATCGACGGAAAAGGCGTGCTGAACAACCGCATTTCCGAGCATATTTTTACCCAGCTCAACCGCATTGGCATTCCAACGCACTTTATCCGTCGCCTCAACATGCGTGAGCAGCTGATCAAGGAAGTGGAAATCATTCCGCTTGAAGTGGTTGTGCGCAATGTCGCTGCCGGTTCGCTTGCCAAGCGTCTTGGCCTTGAAGAAGGCACCGTGCTGCCGCGCTCGATCATCGAGTTCTATTACAAGGCTGACGCGCTCGACGACCCAATGGTCACCGAAGAGCATATTACGGCTTTCGGCTGGGCAAGCCCGCCGGAAATCGACGACATCATGGCGCTCGCCATTCGCGTCAACGACTTCCTGACCGGTCTGTTCCTCGGCATCGGCATCCAGCTTGTCGATTTCAAGATGGAATGCGGACGTCTCTGGGAAGGCGACATGATGCGCATCGTCGTCGCCGACGAAATTTCTCCGGACTCTGCACGTCTTTGGGATATCACCACCAATGACAAGCTCGACAAGGACCGTTTCCGCCGCGACATGGGCGGACTGGTCGAGGCCTATCAGGAAGTGGCTCGCCGTCTCGGCATCATGAACGAGAACGACACGCCGCGCCCGGCTGGCCCCACGCTTGTAAAGTAAAATGATCCGCCCAGCCCGGAAGGGCATGATCCTGAACAGTCGACACGGTTTTCGGGATCATGCCAAATCAAGCCTTCCGGGCTGTTTCATTCGTTCTAGAATTGCAGGAACTACAGAGTGATCAAGGCACGCGTCACCGTTACACTGAAAAACGGCGTTCTCGACCCGCAGGGCAAGGCAATCGTCGGCGCGCTCGGCAGCCTCGGTTTTGATGGCGTCAACTCGGCTCGTCAGGGCAAGGTTTTCGACCTCGAACTGAATGGCTCCGACAAGAGCAAGGCCGAAGCCGACCTGAAGGCCATGTGCGAAAAGCTGCTCGCCAACACGGTGATCGAAGACTATTCCATCGCCATCGCCTGAGCCTAACAAAGGAAGCAGACGCCATGAAATCCGCAGTCATTCTTCTTCCCGGTCTCAATCGCGATCGCGACATGATCGCAGCGCTCACCAAGATCACCGGTCAGGCGCCGGTGACCGTCTGGCAGACCGATACGAGCATTCCCGACGATGTGGACCTTATCCTGATTCCGGGCGGCTTCTCCTATGGTGACTATCTGCGTTGCGGCGCAATTGCAGCCCGTATGCCGGTGATGCAGGCCGTTCGCGAGAAGGCCGAAAAAGGCGTCATGGTCATGGGCGTGTGCAACGGTTTCCAGATTCTCGTCGAAGCCGGACTTCTACCGGGCGCATTGATGCGCAATGCTTCGCTGAAGTTCGTCTGCCGCGAAGTGAAGCTCGAAGTAACCAACGCCAACACGTCGTTCACGCGCGGCTACAAGCCGGGCCAGATCATCCGCTGCCCGGTCGCGCATCATGACGGCAATTATTTCGCCGATGCCGAAACGCTGAAGCGTATCGAAGGTGAAGGCCAGGTTGTGTTCCGCTATGCCGAAGGCACCAATCCGAACGGATCGGTCAACGACATCGCCGGTATCGTCAATGCACGCGGCAATGTGCTCGGCATGATGCCGCATCCGGAAAACCTGATCGAAGCCGCGCATGGCGGCGATGACGGTCGGGCGCTCTTCGCAGGCGCATTGGGCATTGCTGCGTAAGCTTGCAGACAGATAAACGGAAAAGGCGGCTTCAATCGAGCCGCCTTTTTTGTTGCGCTTGTTTCGCCGCAAAACTGCACTGGCAAAGCATCTATTTTCGTGGCAGCTTGGCTTCGGGAGGGTTCCAACGGAAGAGAAAACGTCGGGATCGCCCCATATTTGTTTCATGCGCTATCCAAGCAAGAGTGTTCACATTTTTGCTGGAAATGCCTCGCACATTTTAGCGATAACGAATCAGGGGAACTTAATTCATGCAGCTTTATTCCAGACCTCTTTCCCCTTACTCGGCCTTTGTCCGCGGAGTTCTTTACCTGAAGGACCTGCCTTTCAAGCCAGTGAGCCTACCCTACCCTTTTCCGGCCGATTTCGGCAATGTAACGCCGCTTCGCCGCGTACCCGTGCTGATTACCAGTTCCGGTGAAACACTGTTCGAGGGAGCGGTGATCGCCGAATATCTCGAAGATCACTTTCCAGAAACGTCCGTGCTGCCCGGCACGCCGCGCGAGCGCGCGCTTATTCGTCTCCTTGCCCGCGTGACGGAACTGGACGTGCTTGGACCAGCGATGAAGCTTTTCATCCTTTTGAGCAAACCCGAACGCGACGATGCAAGCATCGAACGCCTGTTCGAAAAGATGCATACCGGCCTGAAGGTGGTCGAAGGCCGTCTTTCAGACAAAGCCTATGCCGCCGGAGACGAACCGACACTTGCGGATTGCTGGATCTTGCCGGTACGTTTTCTGATGGAACCGTTGAAGAAGCTCTCGGGCAAAGCGGATTTGCTGGACGAGTTCCCGAAGTTTGATGCATATGCCGCCAAGGCAAAACAGCATCCGGTTTTTGAGCGCATCTGGAACGAGATGAGCGACGGCCTGAAGGCTTTCATGCCGCAACTAGTGGATTGAATTTGACGTTTGAATGCCGACCGAATGAGATGCTGTTTCAAACGTCAAATTCGAAAAATCCACTAGATACATAAAGTTGCTAGTGATCTTTGCGATTCCGACATTTGCTCGGCGCCTGTATCAAAGAGACGCAAATGTCGGAATCAGACCACTAGCTTGAACCTGCCTATTTCCCCCACCTCTCATGCGTGCCTTTTTGAAGGCACGCACTATCGGAGCCCCTCCTTGAAGACCAAGACTTTCGCTCTTCTGGCCCTCCCGGCCATTGCATTGCTTGCAGCCTGCACTTCCAGCAAGCCCACGGGGCCCATCGCCGTCGACGCCAGCAAGGCGGCACTCCCTACCATGGAGCGCATTGCGCTGGCAGCAAATAGCTGCTGGTTCAAATCCAAGGACAAGGATTTCCGCGGTTACTCACTCGCACCGGAACTGAACTCCTTCACCGGACGCCCGCGCATTCTGGTCGTTCCTGCCCGTAATCCGGCCTTACGCCCGCTGCTCGTCGTGCAGGCGCAAGGCAATCCGGCTCGCGTCGAAGCCTTCGGCCCGATGATGCAGGAAGGCCACGGCGGCAGGATCGCCGCCGACGTCAACCGCTGGGCTTCAGGCCAGAGCGGCTGCCAGTAATCAAGCCGTCGCGGAAAGCAGCTTTCCGCGACGCATCTCAACGCAAGTGAAAACGCACCTTGCGCGCTTCGCGCTCCGCTTCGTCGCGCTGTAGTCCAATGTCGCGCAACTGATCATCGGTCAGTTCGCCCAATGCGATCCGACTGCGTCGCAGCATCATTCGATAAGATACCCAGTCTAAAAAACGGTTTACATATCCGATTTGTGGCTGGGAGGCCGTTGTCAGATTAACCTGTAATCCTTTCGGCAAATCCGTGATGCTATCTGCAATGGGCACAGGAAGAATTGTATCTATTGTCTCGGTCTGCGGTCTAAAGTAGAACATTGGCTCGGTCCATTTCATTGCCAGTTGGGCCAGTTGGGCCAGTTGGGAGCTGGGCAGCAGTGGAGGCAAACCTTATGTTTAGCTCGATGTCTGCATTGTCACCAAGTAGCGACGAATTGACTCTATAATTGACTTGGTAATAGGTACAATTTATAAGTTGTCACCATGACAAATTGGATTCCAGACCTTGCCGGTAAATCCGGCCCGTTCTATCTGCAGCTTGCCGATGCCATCGAAGAGGCTATCGGCAACGGCGGTTTGCCTGCGGGTGCCAAACTTCCCCCGCAACGCAATCTCGCTTTCGACTTGAAGGTGACAATCGGTACAATCGGTCGTGCTTATGCCTTGGCCCATGAACGCGGTCTCGTGACGGGTGAAGTCGGGCGAGGAACCTATGTCCTGGGTGAAGAACCGGCAGACAATGCGCTCGCCGCCTCTGGCATCGCTGGCACAAAGCCTGCTGACGTCCCATCCGGGAAAATACGTTTCGACACGACTGCCGCTCCTGATGTCGGCCAGCACGAAATTCTGGCCAAAATCAATGCCGAAATTCACCGGGATTTCCCGCAGGATATTGCGAGCTATTCGCGCTACTTCCCGCAGCACTGGCTGGAAGCCGGGCAGAAATGGCTTTCGCGGGCTGACTGGCAGCCAGACCTCGACAATATTGTCGTTACCAATGGCGCGCAGGCTGCGAGCATCGCAATCATCACAGCCTTCACGAATCCGGGTGATCGCATCCTGTTCGAAAATCTGACTTATGCGCAGATCAGCCGCTCCGTGCGCCTTCTCGGGCGCCGTACCATTCAGGCCGGTCTGGATGAATATGGTCTGATCCCGGAAGAATTCGAACGGGCCTGCCGCCAGCAACATCCCACCCTCGCGTTTCTGATGCCGACGCTGCACAATCCGACATTATCCGTCATGCCTGAAGAACGGCGTCGCGCAATCGCCGACATCGCAAGGCGTTACAATGTCTGGCTTATCGAAGACGATATCTATGGCGTCATGTGCGACAACCAGAATCCACCCTTGGCAAGTTTTGCGCCTGAACGCACCTTTGTCGTCTCTGGTCTGTCGAAGGCCGTTGCCGCAGGGATACGCAGCGGCTGGGTCGCCTGCCCTGCGCATTGCGCCCAACGTGTGAAGGTAACGCACAAAATGGTCACGGGCGGCGCAGCGTTTTTGCTCGCCGAAACCGGCGCTCAGCTTGTGTTGTCAGGTGAAGCAGACGCCATTCACAGCAAATGTCGCGAAGAAACGGTCATTCGCGAAAAAATGGCGAGAGAAATCTTCGACGGTTTCGATTTCGTATCCCGCCCGACAGTTCCGTTTCTGTGGATGGGACTGCCCGAGCCGTGGCTTTCAGGCACGTTCAAGGCGGCCGCCTATGAAAGCGGAATCCTGATCGACGATGAAGATGAGTTCAAGGCCGGACGTGTCGATCAGATTTATCACAGGGTCCGCGTTGCCTTCTCGTCTCCGGCTGATCGCAGTGTCGTCGAAAACTGTTTTCTGACGCTCCGTCGCCTGCTTGAAAACGAACAGGCAGGATATGAAGGGAGTGTCTGACCGCGTGCGCTTGCGTGCGATTATTATGGATATTCGATGAAGGGCTGGAAAAGCGGTATTTTCCTGTCGCACTTCGTGAAAACATAGGTTAAAGAGGCGCCTTGAAACCTTAGGCGACCGTCCCTTAGGCACAGGGCGTCGGACGCCGCAGCCTGCGACGGGGTTCCCCATTTCCATGACTATTTCCAATACGCGAGACATCACGCCGGAATTGATCGAAGCGCATGGTCTTAAGCCGGACGAGTATCAGCGCATTCTTGAACTGATCGGACGCGAGCCCACCTTCACAGAGCTCGGAATTTTCTCGGCCATGTGGAACGAGCATTGCTCCTACAAGTCCTCCAAGAAATGGCTTCGCACGCTTCCGACAACCGGACCGCGCGTTATTCAGGGTCCCGGTGAAAACGCAGGCGTGGTGGACATCGGCGATGGCGATTGCGTCGTCTTCAAGATGGAAAGTCACAACCACCCATCCTACATCGAGCCCTATCAGGGTGCAGCGACCGGTGTCGGCGGCATTTTGCGCGACGTGTTCACCATGGGCGCGCGTCCCGTTGCGGCGATGAATGCGCTCCGCTTTGGCGAACCCGATCATCCGAAGACCCGTCACCTGGTATCCGGCGTCGTGTCGGGCGTCGGCGGCTATGGCAATGCCTTCGGCGTGCCGACCGTTGGTGGCGAAGTGAACTTCGACAAGCGCTATAACGGCAATATCCTCGTCAATGCCTTTGCTGCCGGTCTTGCCAAGCATGATGGCATCTTCCTGTCGGAAGCCAAGGGCGTAGGCCTGCCGGTTGTCTATCTGGGTGCCAAGACGGGCCGCGACGGTGTCGGCGGCGCGACCATGGCATCCGCTGAATTCGACGAGTCGATTGAAGAAAAGCGCCCTACCGTTCAGGTCGGCGATCCATTTACCGAAAAGTGCCTGCTTGAAGCCTGCCTTGAGCTGATGGCCTCCGGCGCGGTTATCGCCATTCAGGATATGGGTGCGGCTGGCCTCACCTGTTCGGCTGTCGAAATGGGCGCAAAGGGTGACCTTGGCATTGAACTCATTCTCGACCATGTTCCCGTCCGCGAAGAGAACATGACGGCCTATGAGATGATGCTGTCGGAAAGCCAGGAGCGCATGCTCATGGTTCTGAAGCCCGAGAAGGAGACGCAAGCGCAGGCCATTTTCCGCAAATGGGGTCTCGACTTCGCCATCGTCGGCAAGACGACCGACGATCTGCGTTTCCGCGTTATTCATCAGGGCGAGGAAGTCGCCAACCTGCCGATCAAGGATCTGGGCGACGAAGCGCCGGAATATGATCGTCCATGGATGGAGCCGGGCAAGCACGCGCCGCTCCCGGCCAGCAATGTGCCGCAGGTGGAAGACTATTCGGCAGCCCTTCTCAAGCTCATCGGTTCGCCCGATCTTTCGTCGCGTCGCTGGGTCTATGAACAGTATGATACGCTCATTCAGGGCAATTCGCTGCAGGTTCCGGGCGGCGACGCCGGTGTAATCCGCGTCGAGGGTCATGAAACCAAGGCGCTCGCCTTCTCATCCGACGTGACCCCGCGCTATTGCGAAGCCGATCCATTCGAGGGTGGCAAGCAGGCCGTGGCCGAATGCTGGCGCAACATCACGGCGACTGGCGCAGAACCGTTGGCATCGACCGACAACCTGAACTTCGGCAACCCTGAAAAGCCGGAAATAATGGGCCAGCTCGTCAAGGCCATTGAAGGTATCGGTGAAGCCTGCCGCGCGCTCGATTTCCCGATCGTTTCGGGCAATGTCTCGCTCTATAACGAAACCAACGGTCAGGCCATCCTGCCAACGCCGACCATTGCAGGCGTTGGCCTCATCCCTGACTGGACACAGACCGCCAAGATCGGCGGCATGCAGGACGGTGACACGCTGGTTCTGCTTGGCGGCGACGGCACACATCTCGGCCAGTCGGTTTACCTGCGCGATCTGTTCGACCGTGCCGATGGCCCTGCCCCGACAGTCGATCTGGCACTTGAAAAGCGTAACGGCGAATTTGTTCGTTCGGCCATCCGCAACGGCCAGGTTACGGCCTGCCATGACCTTTCCGATGGCGGTTTGGCGATTACCGTCGCGGAAATGGCGATCAAGTCCGGCAAGGGCGCAGAACTTGATGCCGGTGATGGTCTACCGCACGCGGTCCTTTTCGGTGAAGATCAGGCGCGTTATGTCGTCGCGGCTACGGCGGAAATGGCAAAACTCATTGCCCTCAATGCAGAAGGCGCAGGCGTTCCGTTCCGCGTGCTCGGCACGGTTGGCGGCGACCGCCTGAAGATTGGCGATCTGGTCAATGTCGGCGTTGCCGATCTGACCGGCACCTTTGAAGGCTGGTTCCCCGGCTTTATGAGTGGCGAACCGGCCAGTGATAACTGACCTGGTTTTGCATCGTTGATATCTTTTACCGCCCGGATGGAAAGCCTGTCCGGGCGGTTTGCTTGTCGGCTATTTAAGCGTTAGACAGATGTTAGTTGACGTTCCACGATGGTGCGTTACGATTCGACAAAATGATAAGAAGAAGCCGGAAACGGCGGGAGATTTTGCATGGCTATGGACGCACATGAGATCGAAAAGCTGATACGCGAGGGGATTCCCGACGCAAAGGTGACGATCCGCGACCTTGCCGGAGACGGAGACCATTATGCCGCCGAGGTTGTCGCGGAAAGTTTCCGTGGCAAGTCCCGCGTACAGCAGCACCAGATGGTCTATGATGCGCTGAAGGGTAATATGGGCGGTGTGCTTCACGCGCTTGCCCTGCAGACAAGCGTACCGGAATAACGGAAGCCCGTTCCAGGGGAGCCCCATTCGAGCAGCGAACCCCGCTGCGGCAAGATGCTGCTCCCCTTTATACGGATTTCTTGAGCATTTGACTTGCATTCACCCCAACGGGGTGGTTACCAGCATTCAAATGACTATATTGGGGAAGACCTCCCTGTTTGCGTCGAAATTTGCCTCGACGTATTTGTTTAGCGCATAATCCTGTCCGAAAAGTCAGGCGACTTTTCGGGATTATGCTTGGAAAGGACCGCAAATGACCGGCATCAACGATTTCATCGCGAATGAAGTGAAGACCAACGACGTCGTGCTTTTCATGAAGGGCACGCCGGGTTTCCCGCAGTGCGGTTTCTCCGGTCAGGTCGTCCAGATCCTCGACTATCTCGGTGTGGAATATAAGGGCGTCAACGTTCTGTCCTCGGACGAGCTGCGCCAGGGCATCAAGGAATATTCGAGCTGGCCAACCATTCCTCAGCTTTACGTAAAGGGCGAATTCGTCGGCGGCTGCGATATCGTGCGCGAAATGTTCCAATCGAGCGAATTGCAGGCACTTTTTACCGATAAGGGTATTGCCACCAAGGCTGCTTGAGGATTAATTGCCGGTTATACGGCTTTTAGCCTCACCTTTTTCCAAAGGCGCCGTTCTGCGGCGCCTTTTGCATTTGCTAGAGCGGCTCCGGTTAAAACGGAGTCGCTGGAACCGCTCTAAGTATTTTTTCGTCGCATTATCCTACGCAAAACCGCTTCGCACTTTTGCCGGAAATGCTCTAGATGCTACAAAGACAGAATTCCATCTGTCTGCTTCTGCTTTCTAAATTTTGTCTTTCGTATCGTGTCTTTCAGACGCGATGCGCCACTTTGCCAGGGAATGCCAGTCATGCCGCTCGACATCAAGAACGGTTCGTCGGACCAGAAGACCTCCATGCGTGGACGCGGCGAATTCATTGCGCTCATCGCAGCGATCATGGCCATCAACGCGCTGGCGGTCGATATCATGCTGCCCGGCCTGCCGCAGATCGGCGCAAGCCTCGGTGTGCAGTCGGAAAACCACGTCCAGTTCGTCATCACTGCCTATCTGCTCGGTTTTGGCGTTTCACAACTTTTCTACGGCCCGTTGAGCGATCGCTTCGGCCGCAGGCTGCCGCTGTTCGGCGGACTCGTCATTTACATTCTGGCGGCTTTGGGATCAGCCATCGTCACCGATTTCACGACGCTTATCATCCTGCGCGTGTTGCAGGGACTGGGCGCTGCGGGAACGCGCGTAATCGCCGTCTCTGTCGTGCGCGACAAGTTCGCCGGTCGCCAGATGGCCGAAGTCATGTCACTCGTCATGATGGTTTTCATGATCCTGCCGGTCGTTGCACCTGCAACCGGCCAGCTCATCATGCTTTTCGGCGAATGGCACCTGATTTTCCTGTCGATGGCCCTGATGGCGCTTATCGTCGGTATCTGGGCTTTCCTTCGCCTGCCCGAAACCCTGCCCGCCACCAACCGGCGCCCGCTGACGGTCAAGAGCGTGATCGGTGGCTTCGGTATCGTGCTTTCGAACCGCGTCGCCCTGTTCTACATGCTGGGCACATCGTTCATCCTCGGCGCGTTGTTCGGATATATCAACTCGGCGCAGCAGATTTTCGTCGATATTTACAAGCTCGGAGCGTTGTTCCCGCTGGCTTTCGCTGCTGTCGCCATGACACTGGCGCTTGCCTCGTTTTTGAACTCGCGCCTGGTCGGTCGCTACGGCATGCGGCGAATTTCCCAAACCATGTTGCTTGTCTTCACCAGCTTCAGCCTTTTGTGGATGGTGCTTTCCGTCACGCTGGAAAACCCTGTTCCCTTCCCGTTCCTGATGGCGATTTACATGATAATCATGTTCTCGTTCAGCCTCGTGACCGCCAATTTCAATGCTCTGGCGATGGAGCCGCTCGGCGAGGTTGCCGGAACGGCCTCCTCCGTTCTTGGCTTTGCACAAACGGTGATCGGCGCGGCATTGGGCGCAATTATCGGTCAGGCCTTTGACGGCACGACCACGCCAGTTGCAACCGGCTATTGCGTGCTCGGATTTGTCGCCCTCGGCTGCGTTCTGATAGCCGAACGCGGCCGGTTGTTCAGGGTTCAAAACCCACCCGCAGAACATGTGATCTGATCAATTTTGCCATGCAAAACAGGAAAGGCCCGCCGATGTAGCGGGCCTTTTCATATCGGACATTACTCCAACGGCGTTATTCTTCCCAGAGCGCCGCCTGAATGGACTGCCAGCTATCCTTGCTAGGCGCGGCCAAAATGCCCCCGCCAGTGTGAGACGGCAGATAATCGCTTCCATCCCATCGGGCGAGGTAACCGCCAGCTTCCTGATGGATCAGTGCGCCCGGCAGATGGTCCCACGGCATCAGCTTGTTGTAGACCACAAAATGCGCGCCGCCGGTGGCGAGGATGCGATATTCGTGCGCTGCACAGCGATAGCCGATCTGCGACAGAAACTTCGTATGATTGCGCGCCAGACGCGACCGCACCGGCTCAGCCGTATATTGCCACGAAATCGCGCCGGTCATCTGGTCAATTGAGGTCGGTTCGGCAACGTTGACCTTGTTCAGATCTCCATTGGCGTGACGGATGTAGCTTCCGCCGCCTTTTGAAGCCATGATCCAGTCATTGCCGACGGGGTCGTGAATGATACCGGCAACGGTTTCACCTTTCGACACGACCGCAAGCATGACACCAAAGAGCGGAACGCCGGATGCAAAATTGAAAGTGCCATCGACCGGATCGATGGTGAAGGCAAGCTCGGCATCATCAAGGCCGGTCAGCAAAGCCGGATTGTCCGAGCAGGCTTCCTCACCGACGATCACCGCATCGGCAAAGCGTTCCTTGAGCTTGGCGGTGATGAACCGTTCAGCATTCACATCCGCTTCCGTTACCAGATCGGCGGGTGACGTCTTCTGCCGGATATCGCCGACATCCAGCCTGCGAAAACGGGGCATGATTTCCTGACGCGCCGCATCTGCCAGCAAATCGGCCAGCCAGTCCATCTGTCCTTCATCAAACCGCATGGTCATCCTCTCCCTCGCCATTCAGCATCAGTCCTGCAAAATCGAACAGTTTGCGATCCAGCAGATGGCTTGGACGCACATTCGTCATGGCGCGGATCATCGTGTCCTTGCGCCCCGGCATACGCTTTTCGATGTCGGTCAACATGGCTTTCATCGCGTTGCGCTGCAGCCCTTCCTGACTACCGCACAGATCGCATGGGATGATCGGAAACTGCATTGCGGTCGCAAACTTCTCAAGGTCGTCTTCCGCGGCATAGGCCAGCGGGCGGAACACCATCAGGTCTCCTTCGTCGTTCAGCAGCTTCGGCGGCATTGCAGCCAGACGCCCGCCGTGAAACAGGTTCATGAAGAAGGTTTCGAGAATATCTTCGCGGTGATGGCCAAGAACGATTGCCGAACAGCCCTCTTCACGCGCGATGCGATAGAGATTCCCCCGGCGCAAACGCGAGCAGAGCGAGCAATAGGTGCTGGTTTCAGGCAGCTTGTCGGTGACGATCGAATAGGTATCCTGATATTCGATACGATGCTCGATTTCATACCGGTTCAGGAAATCCGGCAGAATGTGCTTGGGAAAGTTCGGCTGTCCCTGATCCAGATTGACCGCCAGCAACTCGACCGGCAGCAGGCCGCGCCATTTGAGATCGAGCAGCAGCGCGAGCAGGCCATAGGAATCCTTGCCGCCTGAAAGGCAAACCATCCAGCGCTCGCCGGGCTTCACCATCGAGAAATCCTCGATAGCCTGCCGCGTCAGGCGCAAAAGACGTTTGCGCAGCTTGTTGAACTCGACCGTGGTCGGCACATCGCGAAAAAGCGGGTGACAGCCGTCGCTGCCTGCGTCTTCTGCGATATCTGGATCGAAAGCGTTCATAATGCTTCCCGAAAAAACGATTGAAGATGTTGAAGGCTTAATAGCGAAAACTGGCGGCGGGGAAAACCGCGAAACAACATTTGTTTGCGAAAGACGCAAAACCGCTTCGCACTTTTGCTGGAAAAGAAAAAGCCGCGCTGCATGTACAGCGCGGCTTTTCGATTTCGGCATATATCCAGCGCGCCAGAGCGCGCCTGGAATTAACGCGAATAGAATTCGACGACGAGGTTCGGTTCCATCTGAACGGCGTAAGGCACGTCCGTCAGGGTCGGAACGCGGGAGTACGTCGCAACCAGCTTGTTGTGGTCGACTTCGATGTAATCCGGAACATCACGTTCTGCGAGCTGAACAGCTTCGAGAACGATAACCAGCTGCTTCGACTTTTCGCGAACTTCAACAACGTCACCAACCTTCAGGCGGTAGGACTGAACGTTGACGCGGCGACCGTTCACATTCACGTGGCCGTGGTTGATGAACTGGCGGGCAGCGAAGATCGTCGGAACGAACTTGGCGCGGTACACAACTGCATCCAGACGCGATTCCAGCAGACCGATCAGGTTTTCACCGGTGTCGCCCTTGCGGCGAGCGGCTTCTTCGTAGGTCTTGCGGAACTGCTTTTCGGAGATGTCGCCGTAGAAGCCCTTGAGCTTCTGCTTTGCGCGGAGCTGTACACCGAAGTCCGACAGCTTGCCCTTGCGGCGCTGGCCGTGCTGGCCCGGACCATATTCACGACGGTTTACAGGGGACTTCGGACGGCCCCAGATGTTTTCGCCAAGACGGCGATCAATTTTGTACTTAGCGGATTCGCGCTTGCTCATCGCATTTCCTTCAAAAGGTTATAGCGCCCGGAGGCGCTGGAGGAAACGCGCCCTCCTCTGCCCTCCGTTTTAGAGGACTGACAGGATGAAGCGCGCGAGCGCAATCTTCATCCACGGGACACGTCAAATGAAACGCCGGCACGAAACGCGCCAGCGATGGGCGGCTTTTAGTCATGCAGCCGTTATCTTGTCAAGCTCAAGCAGCCGAAAAAGCCTGAAAAACCGGTCTGCAACGCCTGTTCCCTACCATTTGCTACGACCTGCCATCAAGCGTGAAGGAACGCCACAGCCTGTTTCAACATTAGGCATGACGGAACTGCTATTCATGAGGCATCAATGGCTTTGTCTTTTTTCCTGCCCGGCAAGGGTGCATTCACCACTCTGATTGCGCTCAGCCTTGTTGCGACGCCGTGTTTTTCCGGCATCGGTTCCGATGAGGCACAGGCGCAAACTTTCATCGAACGCATCCTGAAGCAGGACGCCCAAAAGGCAAAACAACATCGCCAACGCCCGGCGGCAAAGCGCAGCCAGAAGAAATCTGCTCCGAAACAGCAGACAACCAAACAGCGGGAAAGTGCCCCGGCAAAAACCGAGAGCAAACCCGTTCCCGGCCTCATAATCCCCGTTCCGACGCCTGCTCCGCGCCCGGAGGATGCCGCAAACAAGGCTCCGCAACCGGAAACTCCACCCGTTCCAACGGAAAAGCCGGAAGCAGAGCCCGAAAAGCAACCGCTGGACAAGCCTGCTCCTTCCACTCCGACACAGGCAGAGCCGCTAAAACCGGCTGGTAATCCAAAGCCGACGGATGAGAAACCGCAAGAATCGAAACCTGGCCCTGAACAGCAGCCAAAGCCGGAAAAGGACGAGCGTGTCTATCAGGTATCCTGCCCGGCACTGATCTCCGGCAATGTTGAGGGCAAGCTGTTACCTCCAATCGAGGATGGCGAGCAATGCGGCGCCCACTCTCCATTGTCCCTATCCGCCATTGGCAAGGACAATCCTTTGAAATTCGCCAATGCCGTCACTACAAATTGCGCTATGGCCGTCACGCTGGCTCAGTGGAGCAGCGAGGTAACCAAAGCCGCCAAGGATGTTTACGGTCCGGATTTGAAAATCTTGGAAATCGGCACCGGCTCGGATTACCAGTGCCGGAAGGTCAACGGCGCTTCCACAGGACGGGTTTCCGAACATGCTTTTGCCAATGCGCTCGACATCATGTCGTTCAAATTTTCGGACGGCAGCAAGACGGAACTGGAAAGCGGATGGAACGGCTCCGACAAGGAGAAGGCTTTCTGGCGCGCGGTACATAGCGCAAGCTGCAAGCTTTTCATGACTGTCATCGGCCCGGAAGGCGATGCCGCCCATCGCACCAACATGCACCTCGATCAGGGGTGTCACGGCAAATCCTGTCTTGCACGTATCTGCCAGTAGGATATCGTCGTAAGCGTTGGAAATTCATAAAAAAATCAGAATCGCAGCAGTAATCTCAATTTCATTATCGATTCAATCCCGTCACTCGCTGGTGAATGATGGGTTTCCAGAAGGACATGGGGCATGAAATCGACCAAATTTATTGTTTCCGCAATTTTCGCACTTGGCTTTTCCGCTGCGGCCCATGCCGATGCCGTTCCGAAAAGGACGAAGGATTTTACGGGCAACTACCAGACGCTCGTGAAGGATCAGCAGGCAGCTCCGCAAGTTGCCGACTGCATTGCCAGTGCCTATGATTACGTCAAGAAAAGCAAGAAATATGACCGTCTCGGCTTCACCAAGGATGACATTTCCGCGGCTGAAACCAATGATAAATCTTCGAAATTCAGCACCAGTGACCCACGCAAGGTTTCCGCTGTCATCTCGGTTCCCGGCGAAGCGCGCAACAAGGGTGCGTCAACAAAATGGGACAGCATCATGCTGCGCTGCGGTATCACCGATGGCAAGCTGAAGGCAATCGAACTGGCTCCGAACAAAGCGAACAAGTAAACAACCTGACCTTTGCGGCGAGTGCCCGGTGGCGCTCGCCAATTCTGTTCAGTGCTTTTTCTTGTCGTCTACATGTTCCGGCAAGCCTTTGCGCTTGGTTTCGGCAAACTCTTCCAGTTCCTTCTCGGTCATCGATTCAAACATTTCCTTCGACGCACCGAAGAGTTCGCTTTTCTTGATTTCACCGCGCTTGGCAGCAAGTGCAGCACCGGCGGCCTTCTGTTGGGCCTGGGATTTTGCGGGCATCAGACTTTCTCCTGTTTGAAAGCCAAACGCAAATGGAGTGAGGCCGGTTCCTTTCTATTCGACGCCTCCATCAAAACGTGATCGCGCGTCGCGAAGCAAATCGCGATTCCTGACGGCCCATTGCCCCAGCACGTCGATAGGCACCGCCAGAGAATGTCCAAGTTCCGTCAGCGAATATTCCACCTCGGGCGGAGATGTCGGGCGAACATGCCGGGACACGAGGCCATCCCGTTCCAGCGACCGCAGCGTAACGGTCAGCATGCGTTGAGAAATACCTTCAATGGTTCGGCGTAAAGCATTGAAACGCATCGAGCCTTCCTGAAGATTGAAAATAACAAGAATGCTCCATGTGTCGCCCACCCGGTCCAGCACTTCGCGGATCGGACAGCCACCGTCCGCATCGGTTTCGAAAGCAGGCGTCGACGAAAGCAAAGGCGTCTTGCCATCTGGGCGTGTCGGTATGGTCATCTTGTTTCTCCAGGACAGCCAGTTGCAGACCGGCGTTCTTCTCCATCGTTACAGCCAGAGCAACTCCGGCAAAAGTGCGAAGTAGTTCTCGTCAAATAGCATTTAAAAACGAAGAGATAGAACGATACGATGGTTCCACATTAGCGAGAGCTGCCCTGAACACTTGCCTTTATGGCGGTTACTTCCACGTATCCTGCACATGTAAAAGTGCGTTCTTCACAAGCTTGATGGCATCACATATGTGGTTATCAGAAATAACCTGATTATGAAACATACCTTATTTCGTTTGATACGAGAAGGTCGAAAAGGAGAATGCCATGACCAAGATCGCACTGATCGGCGCAACAGGTTTTGTCGGCGCTGCAATCCTCAAGGAAGCCGCTGCACGCGGCGACCAGGTTACAGCGCTTGTTCGCCATCCGGAGAAAGTTGAAAAACTGCCCAATGTGACGGCGGTAAAGGTCGATGTGTTCGATACCGACGCGCTTGCAAAGCAGCTTGCGGGACATGACATCGTGATTTCCGCCTATAATCCGGGTTGGAGCGACAAGAATATCCGCGAAAACCACATCAATGGCAGTCGTTCCATCACCGAAGCGACCAAAAAGGCTGGGATCAAGCGCCTCATAGCAGTTGGCGGCGCCGGCAGCCTTTCGGTCAATGGCAATCAGTTGGTCGATTCACCGGAATTCCCCGCCGAATGGAAGGAAGGCGCGCTCGGTGCCCGTCAGGCGCTCGAAGACCTGCGTGGCGAGAATGAGCTGGAATGGTCATTCGTGTCGCCAGCGATCATTCTTCAGCCGGGCGAACGCACCGGAAAATATCGCCTTGGCGGCGACGAACCGGTTTTCGACGACAAGGGTGAAAGCAAGATTTCAGTTGCTGATCTGGCAGTCGCAATTCTGGATGAGGCAGAAAAAGGCCGGCATATTCGCAAGCGTTTCACAGCCGCCTATTGATACCAATCACAAAAACGCCATGTTTTTGACAGGCGTTCGCCGCAAAACCGGTGGTGAAATACGCGCATCACCACCGGCTTTTCGCACAAAAAGACCGCGAAACAGGCCAGCCCCCGCTTTGCCTTAATTAGAACGCGCATCCTTTCCGAAAACCGTTTCACACTTTTCGGGATGCGCTCTCACTCAAACCAGTTCTACGTCCACGACGCCCTGAATGGCTTTCATGGCGCTGGCGATTTGCGGACTGACGCGATAGCGATGCGGCAGCTCGATCTCGACTTCACGCTGGCCGTTATCCTTGATGACGATGAGACTCACCTGCCCATCGCCGCGCGTGTTGAAATGCGGAGCGATATGACGAACCGCATCAGCGGAGCGCAGATAAAGTCGCAACGCCTTCTGCATACGGCAGGCTTCGTCTTCCAGGGACTGCACCGTCTGGATGCGCAAGCCGATACCTTCGGGGCGATTTTCCGCCTGAACCGTGATTACCACCGACTTGCCGCTCTCCAGAAGATCGCGATATTGCGCAAGCCCTTCGGAAAACAGCACCGCTTCGAACTGGCCGCTGGCATCGGACAATTGCACAATGCCCATCTTGTTGCCGGTGCGGGTCTTGCGCTCCTGACGGGCAGTCACGGTGCCCGCCAGACGACCGGCATTGGCGCCACGTTTCACGGCTGCGGAAAAATCCGCCCAGCTTTGAACACGCATGCGGTTCAGCACATCACGATATTCATCAAGAGGATGGGCCGACAGATAGAAGCCAACCGCCTGAAACTCGCGGTGCAGCATTTCCGATGGCAGCCAGGGAGCGGCCTGCGGCAGGATAAGCGTTTCCTTCGGCGCGCCTGACAGGCCGAAAATATCGGACTGGCCGCTTGCGGCATTTTCCTGCGTGCGCTGGGCAAAGCCCATGATGCGGTCCATGCCTGCACTCATGGCTGGGCGCTCACGACCGAAACAATCCATCGCCCCGGCATTGATGAGACTTTCCAGCACGCGCCGGTTGACGATACGCGGATCGACCCGCTCGCAAAAATCCTCAAGGCTTTCAAAAGGTTTCTCGGCACGCACATCGACAATATGATCGACTGCGGCTTCGCCAACGCCCTTGATGGCGGCAAGCGAATAGAAAATCTGCTTTTCGCCGACTTCAAACGGACGGAAGGAAGTCATCACCGAAGGCGGCACGACCTCAATGCCCAGACGGTTCGCCTCGCGGCGGAAATCGTTGAGCTTGTCGGTGTTCGACATATCGTAGGTCATCGACGCGGCGATGAACTCAACCGGATAATGCGCCTTCATATAGGCTGTCTGATAGGACACGATGGCATAAGCGGCAGCGTGCGACTTGTTGAAGCCGTAGTCAGCGAACTTCGCCAGCAGGTCGAAGATCATGTTGGCCTGTGCCTTGTCGACACCGCCCTCAATTGCGCCATCCACGAAGCGGACACGCTGCTTGTCCATTTCCTCGCGGATCTTCTTGCCCATGGCGCGGCGCAAAAGGTCAGCTTCACCGAGCGAATAGCCGGAAAGCACCTGCGCGATCTGCATCACCTGTTCCTGATAGACGATAACGCCCTGCGTTTCCTTGATCAGGTGATCGATCTTCGGGTGAATGGAGGCGATCTCCTCCTCACCATTCTTGCGCGCATTATAGGTCGGGATGTTCTCCATCGGACCAGGACGATAGAGCGCGACAAGCGCAATAATATCTTCGATCCGGTCCGGACGCATGCCGAGCAGCGCCTTGCGCATACCGGCACTTTCCACCTGGAACACGCCAACCGTTTCGCCGCGCGACAGCATTTCATAGGTCAGTTCATCATCGAGCGGCACATGGGACAGATCGATGTCAATGCCTTTGCGCGCCACAAGTTTGACCGCCGTTTCAAGAACGGTCAGCGTCTTGAGACCAAGAAAGTCGAACTTGACCAGTCCCGCCTGCTCGACCCATTTCATGTTGAACTGCGTAACCGGCATGTCGGAACGCGGATCGCGATACATGGGGACCAGTTCCGACAGCGGACGGTCACCGATCACGATACCGGCGGCATGGGTCGAGGCGTGGCGGTAAAGCCCTTCGAGCTTGAGCGCCATATCGAGCAGCCGTCCGACCACCGGCTCCTTCTCGCGCTCCTCATTGATCTTCGGCTCGGTTTCGATGGCCTGCGCCAGTGATACCGGATTGGCCGGGTTCTGCGGCACCAGCTTGCAGAGACGATCAACCTGCCCGTAAGGCATTTCCAGAACGCGACCGACATCGCGCAATACGGCACGCGCCTGCAGTGTTCCGAACGTGATGATCTGGGCTACCTGATCGCGTCCGTACTTTCCCTGCACATAGCGGATCACCTCTTCACGGCGGTCCTGACAGAAATCGATATCAAAGTCGGGCATCGAAACGCGATCCGGGTTGAGGAAGCGTTCGAAAAGCAGTGAGAATCGCAAAGGATCGACGTCGGTAATCGTCAGCGCATAAGCGACAAGCGAACCGGCACCCGAGCCACGGCCCGGCCCGACCGGAATGCCATGGGCTTTGGCCCATTTGATAAAGTCGGCAACGATCAGGAAGTAACCCGGGAATTTCATGCGGGTGATGATGCCGATCTCATATTCGAGGCGTTCGGCATATTGTTCTGTCGTGTAGCCTTCTGCGAGACCGATGGTCTCCAGGCGCATCTTCAGGCCTTCGCGCGCCTGCCGGGCAAGCTCATCAGCTTCTTCCTGAACGGCGGCTTCCGGATCATCGGATTCACCAGTAAACCGTGGCAGGATCGGCGCACGGGTCTGCGTGTACCAACTGCAGCGCTCCGCAATTTCGACCGTGTTGTCGAGCGCTTCCGGCAAGTCGGCAAAGAGTGCCGTCATTTCCGCACGGCTTTTCAGATGATGGTCCGGCGTCAGACGGCGGCGGTCATCGTTTGAAAGAATCTGGCCTTCCGCAATGGCAAGAAGCGCATCGTGAGCTTCGAAATCTTCCGCCTTGAGAAAGAAAGCCTCATTGGTGGCCACCAGAGGCAGATCCATCTCATAGGCAAGCGCAACCGTCTTGGCTTCCAGCGCACGGTCGTAACCTGCCTGGCGCTGCAACTCGACATAAAGCCGGTCACCAAAGGTTTCCCGCAGGAACGCAAGTCGCGTCTCTGCCCTATCAGGGCGGTCGGCGGCAAAAGCACGGCCGATTGGCCCCAGTGCGCCGCCGGAAAGAATAATGACGTCTTTCGACAATGGCGGGAGCCAGCTCGCGTCGATATGCACTGGATCGCCCGCGGGCGTATCCATAAAGGCGCGGCTGACGAGCCGCACAATATTCGCATAGCCCTCTTCCGTTGCCGCGAGCAGCACGATTGGAGCAAGGTCCAGCGCGACCCGGCGATTGACGCTGCGGCCATTATCACTGTGATCGCCAAAGGCAATATCGACCTGACAACCGATGATAGGTTGCAGACCATCTTTCGATGCCTTCTGCGCAAATTCGAGCGCACCAAACAGATTGTTGGTGTCGGTAACCGCGATGGCCGGCGCCTCATCGGCAATCGCCTGTTTGATGATCTTGCCGAGCGGCAATGCGCCTTCCAGCAAGGAATAGGCCGAGTGTACCCGCAGATGCACAAAACGTGGCGTCAAAGCACCGTCTTTTGCTGCATTGCCTGCTGCTGCATCACTCATTCCATCGACCCCGATCATCTGCCGAGCCGCCCGGATGGACATACATCCGGCGCTCTAAATCCACGCATCGCGCTTTCCGAAAACCGATTCAGATCTTCGGGCCGATGCAGTAGCCGCCTGATAGCACATTGCTTGCAGGATGAACCACACATGGTTCAACGCGGCTGGCGACTCTGTCGCCTGATAGCATCAGTTTCGGGGAATGATATGGCGATGTCCAGTAAGACTATCGCCACCTTGTAGCGGGTTCACAGGAACCGGCCAGAGCATCTCCAGTTTTTCCGAAATCATCGGAGATGCTCTATCTCTTCACGCATGTCTTTGCCCCAAAACTGGTTCCCACTTTTGGGAGACATGCACTATCTCCTTCAGATCGCACTCACCCAGATGGCGAAAGTTGCAATGAACAGGCTTACCGAAATGAAAGACAGAACGTCGTGGACGAGATCGGTCATGTTGGAAACTCCTCTGTGTTCACGTATGTTTATTTTTTGTTCTATTTTTGTTCCAAAGTCAACACCCGTTCTGACGCAGCATTCATTTTAGGGTTTACGAATGGTGAATATACAACCGTAGAGGTTGGCTGCTTGAGCGGGGAACGAAAGCGCCATGTTCAGGCAGAGACGCACCTTGCCCTTCGAGACGCCGCCTTTGGCAGCTCCTCAGGATAAGGTGCTGGGAGCGCTTACAAGACCACCCCGGACGCCAAGACACTTGTACGGGAATATAGTCCCACAGGACTATACCGCCCGATCAAACGCGCGTCAGAACAAATTGGGGGAGCGCCAGTCCTGTTAGCAGACCGGAACGCGCAGGCAGCGGAACTGCGTCTCGCCCTTCGAGACGCCGCCTTTGGCGGCTCCTCAGGATAAGGTGCTACTATGACCTGGAAGGCTTACAGGTCGACGACCTTGCCATCCTTCAGCGTGACGCGCCGGTCCATCCGGCGGGCAAGTTCATGATTGTGCGTCGCGATCAGGGCCGCAAGCCCCGACTGACGCACGAGCGCTTCCAGAGCGCCGAAGACATAAGATGATGTCGTCGGATCGAGGTTGCCGGTCGGCTCGTCCGCCAGAAGAACAAGCGGCGCGTTGGCAACAGCGCGGGCAATCGCGACGCGCTGTTGCTCGCCGCCGGAAAGTTCCGATGGGCGATGCGAAGCGCGCTTGCCGATCTTCATATATTCAAGAAGCTGCTGTGCACGCTCTGCTGCGGCTTTCCTGGGCAGGCCGCGGATCATCTGCGGCATCATCACATTCTCCAGCGCGGAAAATTCCGGCAGGAGATGGTGGAACTGATAGACGAAACCGACATCGTTGCGGCGCACAGCCGTGCGCTCGTCATCGGACAATTTGCTGCAGGCGCGTCCGTCAAGGAAAACCTCGCCGTTATCGGGGCGTTCCAGCAGGCCCGCCGTGTGCAGCAATGTCGACTTACCCGCGCCCGATGGCGCAACAAGCGCAACCATTTCGCCACGGCGGAGCGTGAAATCGGCATCTTTCAGAATGACCAGTTCGCGGTCGGCTTCCTTATAGGCGCGGCCGACACGCTCCAGCCGCATGATGATTTCAGCCGCCATTTATTCGTACCTCAATGCTTCAACCGGATCGAGCTTGGCAGCGCGCCAGGCTGGAAAAATGGTGGCGATGAATGAAAGCACCAGAGCCATGACGATAACGGAGATGGTTTCACCGGGGTCCATCTTCGCAGGCAACTGGCTCAGGAAGTAAAGTTCCGGATTGAAGAGCGTGGTTCCCGAGAGCCACGAGAAGAACTCCCGCAGGCGCTCGACATTGAGGCAGACGACAACGCCCAGAACGACACCAGCCACCGTGCCGGTGACGCCGATGGCGGCGCCCGTCATCAGGAATATGCGCATCACCGCGCCACGGGTGGCCCCCATGGTTCGCAGGATCGCAATATCGTGCCCCTTGTCCTTCACCAGCATGATGAGGCCGGAAATGATGTTCAGCGCCGCAACGAGCACGATCAGCGTCAGGATCATGAACATGACATTGCGCTCGACTTCCAGCGCCGAGAAGAAAGTCTGGTTACGCTGGCGCCAGTCGACAAGCGAGAGCTGGCGTCCCGCTGCCTCTTCCACGGGCGCGCGCATCGCATCCACCTTGTCGGGATTATCGACAAAGATTTCCAGCGATTGCACCTTGCCTTCCTGATTGAAGAAGAGCTGCGCCTCGGAAAGCGGCATCATGACAATTGATGAGTCATATTCCGACATGCCGATCTCGAAGATCGCGACAATCGGATAGGCCTTCACGCGCGGATTGACGCCAAACGGGGTCACATCGCCATCCGGCGAAATCACCCGCAGCGTATCGCCAATGGAAAGGCCGAGATTTTCCGCCATACGGGTTCCGATGGCGACGCCGCCGCCCTGATCGAAGCCCTTCAGTGTACCCTGACGAATATTACCGGAAACGAGCTTGAGCTTGTCGAGATCCTCTTCACGAAGACCGCGCACCAATGCACCTGTTCCAGCGCCGATATTCCCCTGAACAAGCGCCTGCCCTTCCACCACGGGGATGGCGAACTTGATGCCGGAAATACCGTCGATCCGCTTGATAAGGCTGGCATAATCATCCAGAGGACGATCAATCGGCTGCATGATGAGATGGCCGTTAATGCCCAGAATTCGCGAAAGAAGCTCGGCACGGAAGCCGTTCATCACCGCCATGACGATGATGAGGGTCGCCACGCCCAGCATGATGCCGGTGAAAGAAAACCCGGCAATGACCGAGATAAAAGTCTCGCGGCGGCGCGCTCGCAGATATCGCCATGCGATCATCCGTTCGAAAGCCGAGAATGGACCTGACTTCGGTGCCTTTTGGGCTGCCTTTGCCTGATCCTCGGATTTTGCTGCCGCCGCGTTGCTCATGCTTCTGCCGTCAACAGGTTGATCGCAGCTTCAACGCTCAGGTTCTGGCGTTCGCCGGTCTTGCGATCCTTGATTTCGACTTCACCGGCAGCGACGCCACGCGGGCCAACGATCACCTGCGTCGGCAGGCCGATCAGGTCCATCGTGGCAAACTTTGCACCCGGACGGTCATCCGTGTCATCGAGCAGAGGATCGACGCCTGCATTGGTCAGCGCTTCGTAGATCTTCTCGCTTACAGCGTCGCAGCCTTCGTCGCCCGGCTTCATGTTGACGATACCGGCACCGAACGGCGCGATGGCCTTCGGCCAGATGATGCCTGCGTCATCGTGGAAGGCTTCGATGGCAGCCGCGACGAGGCGCGACGGACCGATGCCGTAGGAACCCATCGACACCAGATGTTCCTTGCCATCCGGGCCCTGCACTTTCGCGCCCATCGGTTCGGAATATTTCGTGCCGAAATGGAAGATGTGGCCCACTTCGATGCCGCGTGCCGAAACCTGATCTTCCGGCTTCACCTTGGCCCAGTCGGCCTCGTCATGCATTTCGTCGGTCGCCGCATAAGGCGTCGTCCAGCGATTGACGATATCGGTCAGTTGCGCATCGTTGCGGAAATCGGTGTCCGCGCCCGGCACGGCGAGATCAAGATAGGCCTTGTCGCAGAAAACCTGGCTTTCGCCGGTTTCGGCCAGAATGATGAATTCGTGGCTGAGGTCACCGCCAATCGGTCCCGTATCGGCGCGCATCGGGATCGCCTGCAACCCAACGCGGGCGAAAGTACGCAGATAAGACACGAACATGCGGTAGTAAGCCATTTTCGCGCCCTCATAGTCGAGGTCGAACGAATAGGCGTCCTTCATCAGGAACTCACGCGAACGCATCACGCCGAAACGCGGGCGCACTTCGTCGCGGAACTTCCACTGGATGTGATAGAGATTGAGCGGCAGGTCCTTGTAGGAGCGCACATAGGAGCGGAAAATGTCGGTGACCATTTCCTCATTGGTCGGGCCGAAGAGCATATCGCGCTCCTGACGGTCCTGAATGCGCAACATTTCCTTGCCATAGGCATCGTAGCGACCGCTTTCGCGCCACAGATCGGCGGACTGGATGGTCGGCATCAGGATTTCATTGGCGCCCGCGCGGTTCTGCTCTTCGCGAATGATATCGCAAACCTTGTTGAGAACCTTGAGACCGAGCGGCAGCCAGGCATAGATGCCGGCTGACTGTTGACGGATCATGCCCGAACGCAGCATCAGCCTGTGGGAGACGATTTCCGCCTCCTTGGGGTTTTCCTTCAGAATAGGCAAAAAATACCGCGACAGACGCATCGTAACCACCAATCAAGAGGGACTGCCTGAGTGCTTCAAGAATCAGGCAAAAATTAAGCATATTCGTCGGTTTCTTACCGGGTTATACACCGGTTGGAAACCCGCCTGGAAAAGCTTTCACGGCAGCGGATTTCCCCATCCACAACCATAATGGCCCGCCGAAAGAACCAGAGGTGCGAAATACGGCCTCCAGATTCACATTCAATTTCAATATATTACAGATATATCACTCTCACTGAGGAAAATTTGCGAAAGAAATATGACGCCACAGAAGATTTTTCGTGACAAAAGCTGTGCAGTTCGCTATTTTTTTCATCATAAGAGCAACAACGGAATAAAACCGTTGGTTTCACGCGGTCAAAGTCTTGGGAGGATGGATCCAGGCGCGACTTTCGCAGCCGCCAGTCAAATGGAAACGGATCGAACGCGTATTTGATTAGCAAGGCGAAAGCCTTGCTTTTTTTTTGCACTTGCAGAACCCTCGTGCTTTCCGCATTTCCGCTATTTTATAGGCTGCAATAACACATTGATTTTGTGGGATTTATCGCAGTGCCCTCTGCGCATCCAAGTATTAAATTTCGTTTAAGTATAAATCGATTTATATGAAGAACATTGCATACGCAAAGGCATCACTGTCACAAATGACGCCGGGTTGTGCCGTGTCGGGAATTCAATACGTTACCCGAATTGGCTCAATATCTGGCACAACCCATGATAGGCATGTCCACTTTTCTTTGTACAAAAGAAAGGCTGCCTATTTTTTAGGCAGCCTCAAAATTCACATTGAACTGAACCTGAAATTTCAGGTCAGATCCGGGAAGAAATGCGGAATATCGTCGAGGCCGAAACCGCTGATCTGCGTCATATAATAATAGAGCAGGAAGATGAGCGTTGCGACGATAGTTGTCCGCAGAAATGCCCGGCCGATACGCGGCTTGGCCGGAGCGCTGGCCACTGTGCCCAGAGTCACTTCATTTTCTTCGGCCTGCGTGCGCAAGCCGACAGGCAAGAGAGCAAACAGCGTCGTCCACCAGATGATGAAATAGATCGCGATTCCTGAAACCAGCGACATGATTACACCTCTTCCAGTTCGATCAGCGTGCCGTTGAAATCCTTGGGATGCAGGAACAGAACCGGCTTGCCGTGGGCGCCGGTCTTCGGCTCGCCATCCCCGAGGATACGCGCACCTTCCGCCTTGAGGCGATCACGAGCGGCAATAATGTCCGCAACCTCGTAACAGAGATGATGCATCCCGCCGGAGGGGTTCTTTTCCAGAAATGCCGCAATGGGAGAGCCCTCGCCCAATGGCTCCAGCAATTCGATCTTGGTGTTGCCGACGTCGATGAAAACCACGGTTACGCCATGTTCGGGCAAGGCCTGCGGCTCGGTGACATTCGCACCGAGCTTGCCGCGATAAAGCGCTGCCGCGGCATCAATATCTGGAACGGCAATCGCCACGTGGTTCAAGCGTTCGAGCATCAGCACCTCCCATGCCGGTCATTCTGCAATCCGTATGACTACCGTATCCTATTCACGAATACGGTCACTACCGGCTTTTTGCCCCATGCCTCATTTGCCGCAGCGCGAACTGCACGGCGAACGGATTCCCGAACGATCTCGATATCCTTGCGGCGAACGCGCGGAATGCTGTCGATGGCCTCGATGGCCGCATCCAGCAGAATGTCTTCCAACAGGTCGCCCTGCGCGTTTTCTTCCGGCACGCCGAAAGTTACGAGATCGGGCTCATCGATGATCTTGTGTTCACGGTCCAGCAGCACCGAAACGGCGACATGACCGACATAGGCAAGCTTGCGGCGCTCGACCATGCCGATTTCTTCCTCGTCACCGATCAGCTTGCCGTCCTTGTAGATGCGGCCAACCGGCGCTTCATCGATAATCTCGGCCTTGCCGGGCGCCAGACGCAGCATGTCGCCATCACGCACCTGCGCGACCTGCTCGATGCCTTCCATCGCGCCAAGCGAGCCTTGAGCAACCAGATGGGCGGCTTCGCCGTGCACCGGCACCAGAATTTGCGGGCGAACCCAGGAATACATGCGACGCAATTCGCTGCGCCGTGGATGGCCCGAGACATGGACCAGTGCATCCTCATCACCAATGATCTTGATGCCGCGATCGATCAGGCGGTTCTTGATGTCGAGAATGGACTTTTCATTGCCCGGAATGGCGCGCGATGAGTAGATGACCGTATCGCCCGCCGTCAGCGCGAGGCTGCGCATTTCGTCACGTGCCAGCTTGGCGAGTGCCGCGCGCGGTTCGCCCTGGCTTCCGGTGAGGATCATCACCACGTTTTCGCGTGGAATATAGCCGTAATCCTCTTCGCTGAGATATTCCGGCAAGCCTTCCATATAGCCAAGTTCGGTTGCAACCGAGATGGCGCGTTTCATCGAACGACCGACCACCAGCACCTGACGGCCTGCATCGCGTGCTGCTTCCGTAATCGACCGGATACGACCGACATTGGAAGAGAAAGTGGTGATGGCCACGCGGCCACGCGCATTTTCAATCAACTCGCGCAGGCTCTCGCCCACCTGACGTTCGGAAGGAGACTCGCCTTCGCGCAAAGCATTGGTGGAGTCGCAGATCAGCGCCAGAACGCCTGCATCACCGATAGCACGGAAACGAGCCTCGTCGATAACCGGTCCAAGCGACGGTTCCGGGTCCATCTTCCAGTCACCCGTGTGCACGACCGTGCCGAGCGGCGTCGTGATAGCCAGAGAAACCGGCTCGGGAATAGAGTGCGTTACCGCGACAGCCTCGACCTTGAACGGGCCGACTTCGAATTTCTCGCCTGCCTTGTAGATCGTGATCGGAATCTCGGGCGCGCCGTCCTCCGACTGCCGCTTGGCTTCGAGCAGACCGGCAGTGAACGGCGTCGCATAGACCGGAACCTTCAGGCGCGGCCACAGATCGAGCAAAGCACCGAAATGGTCTTCATGCGCATGGGTGATGACGATACCGCGCAGATTATGCTTTTCAGCTTCAAGATAGCGGATATCCGGCAGGATAAGATCGGCGCCCGGCTGTTCAGGCCCCGCAAAGCTCACGCCCATATCCACGACCAGCCATTCACGGTTATCCGCTGGACCAAAGCCGTACATAGCCAAATTCATGCCGATTTCGCCTACGCCGCCAAGCGGCAGAAAGACGAGTTCAGTAGTATTGGATCGGGCCATGAAATTTCCTCTGTGATTAATCCCGCCTTGCGGCATCAACTGGACCTAAAGTTGTCCAGTTGCAACCCTAGTGATCTGATTCCGACATTTGCATCCCTCGGATAGGAGCGCTGAGCAACTGTCGGAAGCAAAAAGACCACTAGTAACTTTATGAATCTAGTGGATTTTTCGATTTTGACGTTTGAAACGAGATTTATATCGGACAGGTATCAAACGTCAAATTCAATCCACTAGTAAGACAAAACAAAGCAATTATCTGCGTATTGTGGCAGCAGTTCCGAAATAGACATCGCCAGCCGTTACTGCAACCCGCGAACCTTCATCTTCACGAATAACAAAACGGCATGCCTCATCGATTGTCTCAAAACGACCTTCGACAATGCGGCCTTCAACCTGCATGGTAACGTGCTGGCCAAGGCCATGCGCGCGCTGCAGCCAGCGCTTGCGAATGTCATCAAGTCCACGCCCTTCATTCCAGACGCGATAATTGACCGACCATGCATCCGACAGGGCTGCAAACAATGTCTCGGCGTCGCATTTGCTGCCAAGAGCTTGCAACGACGTTGCTGCATAAGGCAGATCATCGGGAAAGGCGACCACATTGGTCCCGATACCGATGGCAACGGCGAACAAATTCTTCGCCAGAATAGAAGACTCCAGCAGGATGCCGGTGAGTTTGGCGCCATTGAGCAGGACATCGTTCGGCCATTTGAGGCCGATTGTCGGCGGCACGGCAGGCCCTGTGGCTGCGAACACCGCATCAAGTGCATCGGCGAGCGACAGACCGGCAACAAAACCAAGCGTTGCCGCCATTTTCATTTCATAGGATTCAACAAGAAGCAGCGTGGAGGCAAGATTGCCTTCCGGCGTAGACCAGGCACGGCCGCGTCTTCCGCGACCGCTTTCCTGTCTCTTCGTAACAAGCCAGAGCTTGCCCGGATCACCGCTGGCTGCCCGTTCCAGAGCAACCGCATTGGTGGAACCTACCGTCTCGAAAGCTTCGAGACGGTAGCCCTCATTTGCCGCAACAGGCGAAAGCGCAAAACTCATTTATGCTTCCGCCTTTTGCTCTCTCATTATATTCCTACGCATGTCTTCATCCTATCGTAGCGGGACCAGAAATCAGTCCAGTGAACTGATTTCCCCGCGAAGGCGGTTCCCACTTTTGGGAGACATGCTTTAGAAAAACGTCTTGGCTGCGGCTTCGGCAAATCCGCCGATCGGGCCAGCAACGAAGACGTAGAAGAGCACGAAGGCACCCGTTACGCCGAGAACGAGACGAAGCTCGCCTGCGACCGGAACGAAACCACCCGTCGGCTCATCGAACCACATGATCTTGATCATGCGCAGGTAATAGAACGCGCCCACGACCGAAGCCACGATACCGATGATGGCAAGCGGATAGAGACCCGCTTCAACGGCAGCAAGGAAGGTGTACCACTTGCCGAAGAAGCCAGCGAGCGGCGGGATACCGGCGAGCGAGAACAGGAAGATGGTCATGATCGTTGCCAGCACCGGATTGGTGCGGGAAAGACCAGCCAGATCCTCAATGCTCTCCACATTGCCGTCCTTGGTGCGCATTGCGAGAATGAACGCGAAGGTGCCGAGCGTCATGGCGAGGTAGATTGCCATGTAGATCATCACACCCTTGACGCCGATCACCGTTCCGGCGGCCAGACCAACGAGCGCATAACCCATATGGCTGATCGAGGAATAAGCCATCAGGCGCTTGATGTTGCGCTGGCCGATAGCGGCGAAGGCGCCGAGGATCATCGAAGCAAGCGCGATGAAGATCACGACCTGCTGCCAGTCATGGGTGACCGGAGCAAAGGCTTCCGAGACGACGCGGATGATGAGCGCCATGGCGGCCATCTTCGGAGCGGCGGCAAAGAATGCCGTTACCGGGGTCGGTGCGCCTTCATAGACGTCCGGCGTCCACATGTGGAACGGAACGGCAGAAATCTTGAATGCCAGACCGGCCAGAATGAAGACGAGACCGAACACCAGACCGAGTTCACGCTGACCGCCGGAGACGGCCTGGGCGATTTCGGTAAAGCCGATATGGCCGGTGTAACCGTAGACGAGCGAAATACCGTAAAGCAGCATGCCCGAGGAAAGCGAACCGAGAACGAAGTATTTCAGGCCAGCTTCCGTCGAACGGACGCTATCGCGGTTGAACGCTGCCAGAACGTAAAGCGCCAGCGATTGCAGTTCGAGACCGAGATAAAGCGACAGCATGTTGGAGGCTGAAACCATCAGCAGCATGCCGAGCGTGGAAATCACGATCAGGACCGGGAATTCGAACTTGTCGAACTTCTCTGCCTTGGCGAAGCCAACCGACATGATCAGCGTCACGATGGAGCCGATCAGCGTCAGCACCTTCATGAAGCGGCTGAAGCTGTCAATGACGATGGCACCGCCGAATGCGGCGCCGTTCGTCGGGAAAAGGACAACCAGTGCCAGCGCCGCAATAAGCACCGCGACGGATAATCCGTTGACGAGCGTGGTCGCCCGTTCGCCGGAGAACACGCCAATCATGAGCAGTGCCAAGGCGCCTACAGCAAGGAGAACCTCCGGTGCTGCAAGGGTCAGATGAGCTATCAGATCAGTCTGCATGACCTACGCCTTTATTTCTTACTGTGCCAGCACGGCGCTCGCGGTGCCCGCGAGTGCTGCGTCGTAATGTTGGACCAGGGCGTTCACGGCACCGGCGGTCACATTGAAGACCGGGGTCGGATACACACCGAAGAAGATGGTGAGCGCCACAAGCGGGTAGAGAATGATCTTCTCACGCGGGCTCAAGTCGAGGAGCGCCTTCAGGCTTTCCTTGGTCAATGCGCCGAACACTACCTGACGGTAGAGCCAGAGCGCATAAGCCGCCGAGAGGATGACCCCCGTGGTTGCGAACAGTGCCACCCAGGTATTGACCCGGAACACACCGAACAGCGTCAGGAATTCACCGATGAAGCCCGAAGTACCCGGCAGGCCGACATTCGCCATCGTGAAGATGAGGAAGGCCACCGCATATTTCGGCATGTTGTTCACCAGACCGCCAAACGCCGCGATCTCGCGGGTATGCATACGATCATAGATCACGCCGACGCAGAGGAAGAGCGCAGCCGACACGATGCCGTGCGACAACATCTGGAAGATGGCGCCCTGGATACCCTGCTCATTGGCTGCAAAAATACCCATGGTCACATAGGCCATGTGCGCAACCGACGAATAGGCGATCAGCTTCTTCATGTCTTCCTGCACCATCGCGACGAGCGAGGTGTAGATGATCGCGATTACCGACAGCGCGAAGATGAAGGGTGCGAAGTCAGCCGAAGCCAGAGGGAACATCGGCAGCGAGAAACGGATGAAACCGTAACCGCCGAGCTTCAGGAGAATACCGGCCAGAATGACCGAGCCTGCCGTCGGCGCTTCAACGTGCGCGTCCGGCAACCAGGTATGGACCGGCCACATCGGCATCTTGACCGCGAAGGACGCGAAGAAGGCAAGCCATAGCCATGTCTGCATCCCCGCAGGGAAGTCGTACTTCAGCAACTCGACGATATTCATCGTACCAGCCTGCCAGTACATGGCCATGATGGCGATGAGCATCAGCACGGAGCCCAGAAGCGTATAAAGGAAGAACTTCAAGCTTGCATAGACGCGACGCTTGCCGCCCCACACGCCGATGATGATGAACATCGGGATAAGGCTTGCTTCGAAGAACACGTAGAACAGGAACAGGTCGAGCGCGCAGAACACGCCGATCATCAGCGTTTCCAGAATGAGGAACGCGATCATGTATTCCTTGACGCGCTTTTCCACCGACACCCAGCTTGCGAGAATGCAGAAGGGCATGAGGAAAGCGGAAAGCACCACGAACAGGACGGAGATACCGTCCACGCCCATGTGATAGCTAATGCCGCCACCCATCCAGTCGACCTGCTCGACCATCTGGAAACCAGAGTTCGAATTATCGAACCCTGCCCAGACGACGAGCGACAGGATGAAGACGAATATCGTCGTCAGCAAAGCGACGTTGCGGATATTGCGACGCGAAGCCTCGCTGTCGTCCTTGATCAGAAGGATCAGTAACGCGCCGACGAGCGGCAGAAACGTGACCGTTGAGAGAATTGGCCAGTCGGTCATCAGAAAGAGCTCCCGAGCATCATCCAAGTGACGAGCGCGGCGACGCCGATCAGCATCGCGAATGCGTAGTGATAAAGGTATCCGGACTGCATCTTGACGACACGGTTGGTGACATCGAGCACGCGAGCCGAGATGCCATCCGGGCCGAAGCCGTCAATAAGCCAGCCGTCGCCACCCTTCCAGAACAAGCGGCCAAGCCAACGAGCCGGACGTACGAAGAGGAAATCGTACAGTTCGTCGAAGTACCACTTGTTGAGAAGGAACTGGTAGAGGCCACGGTGACGGGCAGCCAGCGCCTTCGGCGTTTCCGGCGAGCGGATGTAGAAGATCCAGGCGACGATGAAGCCGAGAACCATCGAAATGAACGGCGACAGCTTAACCCACAGAGGAACATGATGGTATTCCTCAAGGATCTGGTTGGCAGCCGAGGTAAACAGCGCACCCTTCCAGAATTCGGCATATTCATGGCCGAAGAAGAGTTCCTTGAACACGACACCGGCAAAGAGTGCACCGACGCCGAGGATCAGCAGCGGAACGAACATGACAGCCGGCGATTCATGGACGTGATGCATGACTTCGGCGGAAGCGCGCGGCTTGCCGTAGAAGGTCATGAAAATCAGGCGCCATGAATAGAAGCTCGTGAAGAGCGCTGCAACGATGAGAAGCGTCGAAGCGTAGCCGCTGGCAGCACTGTGCGAAGCGAAGACGGATTCGATGATCGCATCCTTGGAGAAGAAACCGGCGGTGCCGATGATCGTGCCCGGAATACCGAGGCCCGTAATGGCAACCGTACCGATGACCATCATCCAGTAGGTGATCGGGATCAGCTTGCGCAGGCCGCCCATGCGACGCATGTCCTGCTCTTCCGAAACGGCATGGATAACCGAGCCGGCGCAAAGGAACAGAAGCGCCTTGAAGAAAGCGTGCGTGAACAGGTGGAACACAGCCGCGCCATAGGCACCCACACCAAGAGCTGCGAACATATAGCCGAGCTGCGAACAGGTCGAATAGGCGATCACGCGCTTGATGTCGTTCTGCACGAGAGCGACCGTTGCTGCAAAGAAGGCAGTGGTTGCGCCGATGATCGTCACGACCAGAAGTGCGGTCTGCGACAGTTCAAAGATCGGCGACATGCGGGCGACCATGAACACGCCCGCGGTAACCATAGTAGCAGCGTGAATGAGCGCCGAAACCGGGGTCGGGCCTTCCATGGCGTCCGGAAGCCAGGTGTGCAGCAGGAACTGCGCCGACTTGCCCATCGCGCCCATGAAAAGCAGCAGGCAGGTGATTGTGATCGCGCCCTGCTTGTCGAGCTGATAGCCGAGGAAGTTCAGAACGACCTGATTGGCATCGGCAGCGCCTTCAGCCGGCAGATAATTGGCTGCGGCAGCGAAGATCGTGTTGTAGTCGACAGACTGGAACAGCGCGAACACACCGAAGATGCCGAGCAGGAAGCCGAAGTCACCAACGCGGTTGACGACGAACGCCTTCATGGCGGCGGCATTGGCCGAAGGCTTCTGGAACCAGAAACCGATCAGGAGGTAGGAAGCCAGACCCACGCCTTCCCAGCCGAAGAACATCTGAACCAGATTGTCCGACGTGACCAGCATGAGCATGGCGAAGGTGAAGAGCGACAGATAGGCGAAGAAGCGCGGACGGTGCGGATCATGGTGCATATATCCAATGGAATAGATGTGCACGAGAGCCGACACCGAGTTCACCACCACCAGCATGACGCCGGTGAGCGTATCGATGCGCAATGCCCAGTCGAAGGAAAGCGTGCCCGACGTCACCCAGTGAAGAACCGGGATGCGGACGGTTTCCGCGTCGTGGCCGAGCGGAATCTGGAAGAACACGACCCAGGACAGGATCGCGACGATGACCATGAAACCGGAAGTGATGTATTCGCTCGCCTTGGCTCCGATCTGATTGCCGAAGAGACCGGCAATCAGGAAGCCGAGAAGCGGAAGGAAGACGATCGCGTAGTAGAGCATTTGCCCGTCAACCTTTCATAACATTGACGTCTTCCACCGCGATGGAACCGCGATTACGGAAGAAAACAACGAGAATTGCCAGACCGATGGCCGCTTCAGCAGCCGCAACAGTCAGAACGAAAAGGGCGAAGACCTGCCCGACCATGTCGCCGAGCTGGCTGGAGAACGCCACGAAATTGAGATTGACCGACAGAAGGATCAATTCGATCGACATCAGGATAACGATGACGTTCTTGCGGTTCAGGAAGATGCCGAAGACGCCAAGCGTAAACAGGATGGCCGAAACGGTGAGATAATGGGAGATACCGATTTCCATATGCTTATCCTCAGATGCCTTTGCCCGTTTCGACCTTCTTGATCTCGATCGCCGTTTCCGGCGTGCGAGCTACCTGGGTCGGGATGGACTGGCGCTTGACATTCGGCTTGTGCCGCAGCGTCAGAACGATGGCGCCGATCATCGCGACCAGAAGGACGAGACCAGCAACCTGGAAGTAGAAGACGAAGTCGGTGTAGAGAATGTCGCCCAGAGCAGCGGTATTGGACCGCTCGGCGATATTCGGGATTGGCACAGCGCCCTGCCCCAGCTTCGGCGCAAACATGTTGCTTGCGAACACGAAGATCAGTTCGCCGAGCAAAATGAGGCCGACGAGAGCGCCGACCGGTGCATATTGCAATGCGCCGCGCTTCAGCTCGGAGAAATCCACATCCAGCATCATGACCACGAAGAGGAAGAGAACCGCCACTGCTCCGACGTAAACGACGAGCAGGATCATGGCGAGGAACTCGGCCCCGGTCAGCAGAAACAGAGCTGCCGCATTGAAGAATGTGAGGATCAGAAACAGCACCGAATGCACGGGGTTGCGTGCCGCAATCACCATGAACGCGCTGGCGATCATGATGAAGGCGAACAGATAGAAGAACGCTGCCGCAATACCTGTCAGCATGGGGATCCCCCAACACCTTTCCGTGAGCAAAGCCTTATTGCCTCGCTCGCTTTAGTCTTTGTTTGCCGCGAATAATCGCGAAACTTAAATTCCAGCAACAAGATGGGCCGCCCCTTCCTGTTGCCGCTTTTCAAACCGGATGCCGAAACGAAGTTTCAGCAAAACCAATCAGCGATATGGCGCATCCATCGCGATATTGCGCGCGATTTCGCGTTCCCAACGGTCGCCATTGGCAAGGAGCTTGTCCTTGTCGTAGTAGAGTTCTTCGCGGGTTTCGGTCGCGAATTCGAAATTCGGACCTTCCACGATGGCATCCACCGGGCATGCTTCCTGGCAGAAACCGCAATAGATGCACTTCACCATATCGATATCGTAACGCACCGTGCGGCGAGTGCCGTCATTGCGGCGCGGACCGGCCTCGATGGTGATGGCCTGCGCCGGGCAGATCGCTTCGCAAAGCTTGCAGGCGATGCAGCGTTCTTCACCGTTCGGGTAACGGCGCAGTGCGTGCTCTCCACGGAAGCGCGGCGAAACCGGGCCCTTTTCATGCGGGTAGTTCAACGTCGCCTTGGGCGCGAAGAACTGGCGCATGGAAAGAAAGAACGCGCCGACGAATTCCTTGAGCAGGAGCGATTTGGCTGCTTGAGCGAATGAAGCCATAGTTATTACTCCTTACGCCAGACCGAAGACTTTGAGGAAGGTCGCGGTTGCGACAACCATGAAGAGCGAGATCGGCAGGAACACTTTCCAGCCAAGGCGCATCAGCTGGTCGTAGCGATAACGCGGAACGAAAGCCTTCACCATTGCGAAGAGGAAGAAGCAGAAGCAAAGCTTCAGCATGAACCAGATGATGCCCGGAACCCAGTTGAGGAACCACACGTCCACCGGAGGCAGCCAGCCGCCAAGGAAGAGGGTCGTCATCAGGGCGCACATCAGCGTGATCGCCACATATTCGCCGAGGAAGAACAGAAGGAACGGCGTGGACGAATATTCGATCATGTGACCGGCCACGAGTTCGGATTCAGCTTCGACCAGATCGAATGGCGGACGGTTCGTTTCAGCAAGTGCCGAAATGAAGAAGATCACGAACATCGGGAACAGGCAGAGCCAGTTCCAGTCGAGGAACGAAGCCGGCAGGCCAAGCATGGTACCGAGGCCGGTATTCTGCGAAAGCACAATGTCGGTGAGGTTGAGCGAGCCAACCGTCAGCAGAACCGTGACGATCACGAAGCCGATGGAGACTTCGTAGGAAACCATCTGCGCAGCGGAACGAAGCGCACCGAGGAACGGATATTTCGAGTTCGATGCCCAGCCGCCCATGATCACGCCGTAAACTTCGAGCGAAGAAATGGCGAAGATATAGAGAATGCCGACATTGATGTTGGCGATGGCCCAGCCTTCATTGACCGGAATGACCGCCCAGGTTGCCATTGCGAGAACGGCGGAAACGAAAGGCGCAAGGAGGAAAACACCCTTGTTTGCGCCAGACGGAATGATCGGTTCCTTGAAGACGAACTTCAACAAGTCAGCAAAAGCCTGGAACAGACCCCAGGGACCGACAACGTTCGGGCCGCGACGAAGCTGTACTGCTGCCCAGATCTTGCGATCTGCGTAAAGCAGGTAAGCGACGACGATCAGCAATACGACGAGCAGAACGACCGACTTCAGCGCTATGATAAGCGCGGGCAAGACGTAAGCTGCAAAAATACCTTCCATTGTTCCGTCTCTCTCTCGCTTACTCGGCAGCCTGCTGGAAGCCGCCAGCCGCGAGCGCCGAGCATTCGGCCATGACGGCGGAAGCGCGCGCAATTGGGTTCGTCAGGTAGAAGTCCTTGACCGGAGAGACGAACGCAGCGCCGCCGCCCAGGTTGGATGCTTTCGCTGCCAGCGCGACGAGATCGTCGGCGGAAGCAGGCGTGATGGTGTCGATGGCCAGCATATGCGGATAGTCCGCATAGAGCTTGGCGCGAAGCTGCTGCATCGAATCGAACGGCAGGCGCTTGCCAAGGCTGTCGGAAAGAGCGCGCAGGATTGCCCAGTCTTCCTTTGCCTCGCCCGGTGCGAAACCGGCGCGGCTGCCAAGCTGCACGCGACCTTCGGTGTTGAGCCAGGTGCCCGACTTTTCCGTGTAGGCGGCGCCCGGCAGGATAACGTCGGCAGCATGTGCGCCGGCATCGCCGTGCGTGCCGATGTAAACGACGAAGCTCGAACCCTTTTTGGTCATGTCGAGTTCGTCTGCACCGAGCAGGAACACGACATCCAGATTGCCCAGCATGTCGCCAGCCACCTTGCCGCCCTCACCCGGCACGAAGCCGAGATCCAAAGCACCAACGCGCGAAGCGGCAGTGTGCAGAACGGAGAAGCCGTTCCACTCATCCTTGATCGCGCCAACATCCTGAGCGAGCTTGGCGGCGGTCGACAGAACCGCAGCACCATTCTCACCGGTGAGCGCGCCCTGACCGATGATGATCAGCGGACGTTCAGCCTTGGCCAGCACATCGCGGAAAGCGTTCTTGCCAGCAGCAACGGCGGCGAGTGTTTCAGCGCCAGCACCCAGATATTCATATTCGTAGCGCAGTTCAACCTGTTCGCCGATCAGGGCGACCGGGAAATGGCCCATGCGCTGGCGCTTGCGAATACGTGCGTTCAGAACGGCAGCTTCAACGCGCGGATTGGAACCGATGATGAGCAGAGCATCAGCGTTTTCAATGCCTTCGATCGTGGAGTTGAAGAGATAGGTTGCGCGCCCCAGAGCCGGATCGAGAGCAGCGCCATCCTGGCGGCTGTCGATATTGGCGGTACCGAGCGAAGCCATCAGGCCCTTCAGCGCATAGATTTCTTCAACCGAAGCCAGATCGCCAGCGACTGCGCCGATCTTTTCAGCCGACATTGCGGAGACCTTGGCAGCAATAGCGGAGAAAGCTTCCGGCCACGATGCTGCGACCAGACGGCCATCCTTGCGAACATATGGGCGGTCGAGGCGCTGGGTGCGCAGGCCATCCCAGATGAAGCGGGTCTTGTCGGAAATCCACTCTTCGTTCACCGCTTCATTGACACGCGGCATGACGCGCATCACTTCGCGGCCACGGGTGTCAACGCGGATGTTCGAGCCGACCGCATCCATCACGTCGATGGTTTCGGTCTTGTTCAGTTCCCACGGACGGGCCTGGAACGCATAAGGACGCGAGGTCAGAGCGCCAACCGGGCAAAGATCGATAACGTTGCCCTGCAGTTCCGACGTCATGGCGCGTTCGAGATAGGTGGTGATCTCGGCGTCTTCGCCACGACCGATGAGGCCGAGTTCCGAAATACCTGCAACTTCGGTCGTGAAGCGGACGCAGCGCGTGCAGTGAATGCAACGCGTCATCACCGTCTTGACGAGCGGGCCGATATATTTGTTTTCAACAGCACGCTTGTTCTCGCGATAGCGGGAACCGTCGGTGCCGAAGGCCATTGCCTGATCCTGCAGATCGCACTCGCCGCCCTGATCGCAGATCGGGCAATCCAGCGGGTGGTTGATGAGCAGAAATTCCATCACGCCTTCGCGGGCCTTCTTGACCATCGGCGTGTTGGTGAAGATTTCTGGCGCTTCGCCATTCGGGCCGGGACGCAGATCGCGCACGCCCATGGCGCAGGATGCCGCCGGCTTCGGCGGTCCGCCCTTTACTTCAACCAGACACATACGGCAGTTTCCGGCGATGGAAAGCCGTTCGTGGAAACAGAAACGTGGCACTTCCGCGCCCGCGGCTTCGGCAGCCTGAAGGAGCGTATAGTGATCGGGTACTTCGATCTCTGTGCCGTCAACCTTGATCTTTGCCATCGCTTATCCAAACCTGCGGCTTATGCCGCATCTTCCAGATCTCAAACTTTCGAGCAGTCTTCTTCAAACCGCTTGCAACTCGTTAAGCCTTATTCCGCTGCTTCCAGACGGATATTGCGGCTCTGCACGGCGTTGCGTGTATAATCATCAATGCGCTTTTCAATTTCCGGACGGAAATTGCGGATCAGGCCCTGAATTGGCCATGCAGCAGCATCGCCGAGCGCGCAGATCGTGTGACCTTCAATCTGCTTGGTCACGTCGAACAGCATGTCGATTTCACGCTTCTGCGCGTTACCCTTGACCATGCGTTCCATCACGCGCCACATCCAGCCGGTGCCTTCACGGCACGGCGTGCACTGGCCGCAGCTCTCATGCTTGAAGAACGCTGCCAGACGGGCAATCGCCTTGATGATGTCAGTGGACTTGTCCATGACGATCAGGCCGCCGGTGCCGAACGACGATTTCTTGTCGCGCATTCCGTCGAAGTCCATGATCGCATCCATCATGTCCTCAGCCTTGATGACAGGGCACGATGCACCGCCGGGAATGACCGCAAGCAGATTGTCCCAGCCGCCGCGAATGCCGCCGCCATGCTTTTCGATCAGATCGCGGAACGGAATGCCAAGGCCTTCCTCCACGACGCAAGGCGTGTTCACGTGGCCCGAGATCTGGAACAGCTTGGTGCCGACATTGTTCGGGCGTCCGATGGACGAGAACCATGCTGCACCACGACGCAGGATCGTCGGCGCAACGGCAATCGATTCCACGTTATTCACGGTCGTCGGGCAGCCATAAAGGCCCATATTTGCCGGGAATGGAGGCTTCAGACGCGGCTGGCCCTTCTTGCCTTCAAGGCTTTCGAGCAGAGCCGTTTCTTCACCGCAGATGTAAGCGCCAGCGCCGTGGGATACGAGAACATCCATATCCCAGCCGCACTTGTTGCCCTTGCCGAGCAGACCGGCTTCGTAGCACTCGTCGATTGCAGCCTGAAGGGCTTCACGCTCACGCATGAACTCGCCGCGAATATAAATATAGGCGGTGTGTGCGCCCATGGCGCAACCGGCGATCAGGCAGCCTTCGATCAGCGTATGCGGATCGTGGCGCAGAATTTCGCGGTCCTTGCAGGTGCCCGGCTCGGATTCGTCGGCATTGACGACCAGATAATGCGGGCGACCGTCGCTCTGCTTCGGCATGAACGACCACTTGAGACCCGTCGGGAAGCCAGCGCCGCCACGGCCACGCAGGCCCGAAGCCTTCATCTCGTCGATGATCCAGTCACGGCCCTTTTCGATCAGACCCTTGGTGTTGTCCCAATGGCCGCGCGCCATGGCACCCTTCAGGGACTGATCCTTGAAGCCGTAAATATTGGTGAAGATGCGATCTTTATCAGCCAGCATGTCTCACCTGTTTCCGTTCGTGTTTGCCAATATCGAAGTCATCATACCGGCTTCTTTCCGAATACCTTGATGTATTCCTCGACGCCGCCCTTGGCCAAAGCCTTGGCTTGCTTCACCCAGTCTTCACGCTCGATGCGACCGTGGAAGCTGAGATAGCCGTCGACCCATTCGCGCTCAGCCTTCTTCCAGGAAGCGACCTGCTTGAAGGTGAAGATACCCAGCTCATGCAGGGTTTCCTCGATCTTCGGGCCAACGCCGGAGATCAGCTTCAGATCGTCAACCGCTTCCGGACGCTCGATAGAAACCGGACGATTGGCATCGTCGAGCTTGAAGTTTTGCTTGGCTTCCACCGAAGCAGCCTTCTCGGCAGCCTTCGACACCTTGACATCCGAAGGCGTCTTGAGCGCCGGATCGGTTTCAGGTGCGTTGGTCACAGGCTTTGCAGCATTGGACGGAGCGACGTTCTTCGCTTCCTCGGCTGCTTTTGCAGCGGCTTCCGCCTTGGCCTTTGCTTCTGCTTCGGCCTTCGCCTTGGCTGCGGCGGCATCGGATGCCTTGCGGGTCTCAAGACCGACCTTCTTGTAGTCGAGATCTTCGGTCAGAGCGGTCAGGCCGCTGAGCGGCTCGGACGTCACGCGGTCGATCTGCGGACCCGGCTTGATGGTGTCGCCCTTGCCGGCTTCAAAAGCGTCGATGATCTCGGCAAGACGCTCCGGCGTCAGATCTTCATAGGCGTCCTTGAAGATCATGACCATCGGTGCATTGGCGCAAGCGCCCTGGCATTCCACTTCTTCCCACGACAGGGTTCCGTCGGCATTGAGCTCGAACGGGTCGTGGTTGATCTTGTGACGGCAGACATCCATCAGCGCTTCCGAACCACGCAACATGCATGGCGTGGTGCCGCAAACCTGAATGTGCGCGCGCGTGCCAACCGGCTTAAGCTGGAACTGCGTATAGAAAGTCGCGACTTCCAGAACGCGGATCAGCGGCATTTCGAGCATGCCTGCGACATGTTCGATAGCTGCCTTCGTGACCCAGCCGTCCTGCTCCTGCGCACGCATGAGCAACGGAATAACAGCCGACTGCTGGCGGCCTTCAGGGAATTTTGCGATCGTCTTGTGCGCCCAGGCCTGATTTTCCGCGTTGAACGCGAAAGCGGCTGGCTGGACGGCATCATCTGCGAGACGGCGAACGGACATCAGCGGTCAACCTCACCAAACACGATATCGAGCGAGCCAAGAATTGCCGACACGTCAGCCAGCATATGGCCGCGGCACAGGAAATCCATGGCTTGAAGATGGGCAAAGCCCGGAGCGCGCAGCTTGCAGCGATAAGGCTTGTTGGAGCCGTCCGAGACGAGGAAGACGCCAAACTCGCCCTTCGGGGCTTCAACTGCTGCGTAAACTTCACCGGCAGGCACATGGTAGCCTTCCGTGTAAAGCTTGAAGTGGTGGATGAGCGCTTCCATCGAGCGCTTCATCTCGCCGCGCTTCGGCGGCACAATCTTGTTGTCGGCATTGGAAACCGGACCGACGCGCTCCTTGCCGAGCAGAAGATCGACGCACTGGCGCATGATGCGCGCCGACTGACGCATTTCTTCCATGCGGATCAGGTAGCGATCATAGCAGTCGCCGTTCTTGCCGATCGGAATGTCGAATTCCATCTCGTTGTAGCACTCGTAAGGCTGCGATTTGCGCAGATCCCATGCAGCGCCCGAACCACGAACCATGACGCCCGAGAAGCCCCATGCCCATGCATCTTCCAGCTTCACGACACCGATATCGACGTTACGCTGCTTGAAAATACGGTTTGGCGTGATGAGGTCATCAAGATTGTTGAGCGTATTGAAGAACGGATCGATCCATTTGCCGATGTCTTCAACGAGCTGATCCGGCAGGTCCTGATGGACGCCGCCCGGACGGAAATAGGCTGCGTGCATACGCGCGCCACAAGCGCGTTCGTAGAACACCATCAGCTTTTCGCGCTCTTCGAAGCCCCAGAGCGGCGGCGTCAGTGCGCCAACGTCCATGGCCTGCGTGGTCACGTTGAGAAGATGGTTCAGGATACGGCCGATTTCCGAATAGAGAACGCGGATAACCTGACCGCGCTTCGGCACATCGATGCCCAGCAGGCGTTCGACGGCAAGCGCATAGGCGTGCTCCTGATTCATCGGCGCCACGTAATCGAGGCGGTCGAGATAAGGCACAGCCTGAAGGTAGGTCTTGGCTTCCATCAGCTTTTCGGTGCCGCGATGCAGCAGACCGATATGCGGATCGACGCGCTCGACGACTTCACCGTCGAGTTCAAGCACCAGACGCAGCACGCCGTGCGCGGCAGGGTGCTGCGGACCGAAGTTGATATTGAAATTGCGGACCTGAGTCTCAGCCATGTTCAGCTTCCTGTCGCTCAGTTCGTCTTTGCTTTCTCATCGCCCGGCAGAACGTAATCCGTTCCTTCCCATGGCGAGAGAAAATCGAAATTGCGGAATTCCTGGCGCAGTTGCACAGGCTCGTAGACGACACGCTTCAGCTCGTCGTTGTAACGAACTTCAACGAAGCCGGTGAGCGGGAAGTCCTTGCGCAGCGGATGACCCTCGAAACCGTAGTCGGTCAGGATACGGCGCAGGTCCGGATGGCCGGAGAACAGAACGCCGTACATGTCGTAGGTTTCGCGCTCAAACCATTCGGCACCGACGAAGACCGGCACTGCGGAAGGCACCAGCGTATCTTCATCAGCCTGAACCTTGACGCGGATGCGCTGGTTCTGGCGTGGAGACATCAACTGGTAGACGACATCGAAACGCTTGGCGCGCTGCGGATAGTCGACGCCCGAAATATCCGTCAGGTTGACGAACTGGCACTGCACGTCGTCACGCAGGAAAGTCAGAACGCTGATAATGCTCGCAGCCGGAACCGAAAGCGTCAACTCGCCATAAGCAAGTTTCGCCTCTTCGATCGCGTCGCCGAGGCGTTCCTTGATATAGCCGGAAAGTTCACCGAGAGCTTCTTCGCTCATTTTCCTAACTTCCTTCTTTAGAACTCACACCGCGCTTGCCATTGGGAGCCCCTTTTCAGGGGATGGCAGACAGTCGAACCCTAACAAAACTTGTCTTGCGCGAACCGGTCGATAACGGCTCAGCGCTCAATCGTACCCGTGCGACGGATTTTTTTCTGAAGCATAAGAATGCCGTAAAGCAGCGCTTCAGCAGTCGGAGGGCAGCCCGGAACGTAAATGTCGACCGGAACCACGCGATCGCAGCCACGCACCACCGAATAGGAATAGTGGTAGTAGCCGCCGCCATTGGCGCAGGAACCCATCGAGATAACGTAACGCGGCTCCGGCATCTGGTCGTAGACCTTACGCAGAGCGGGCGCCATCTTGTTGGTCAGCGTGCCGGCAACAATCATCACGTCGGACTGACGCGGTGATGCGCGCGGTGCAATACCGAAACGTTCGGCATCGTAGCGCGGCATGGAAATGTGCATCATTTCCACGGCGCAGCATGCGAGACCGAAGGTCATCCACATCAACGAGCCGGTACGCGCCCAGGTAATCAGAGCGTCAGCAGATGTGACGATGAACCCCTTGTCGGAAAGCTCGCTGTTCAGATCGTTGAAGAATGCATCGTCGGAACCGACAGGCTTGCCCGTGCGCGGGTCAAGAATGCCCTTCGGCTGCGGAGCCACGAGCGTTGTGTTGGCTGAGGTCAATCCCATTCCAGCGCTCCCTTCTTCCATTCATAAATGAAGCCGATGGTCAGAACGCCAAGGAACACCATCATCGACGCAAAGCCGAACCAGCCGATTTCACCAAAGGACACAGCCCATGGGAAAAGGAAGGCGACTTCCAGGTCGAAGATGATGAAGAGAATCGACACCAGATAGAAACGGATGTCGAACTTCATACGGGCGTCATCGAAGGCATTGAAGCCGCACTCGTAAGCAGAAAGCTTTTCGGGGTCGGGCTGTCTATAGGCGACAAGAAACGGCGCAACCAGGAGGGCTACACCAATTACCATCGCAATGCCGAGAAAGATGACGATCGGCAGGTAGGAACTTAAAAGCTCGTTCATGGTCCTTTATCCGGCTTGAATACGAGGCTGCGCCGCCTGTCATAAGCTTTTTGGAGCTGACGACCATGCGACACATTGCATCTGTGCAACCTCGTCGCCCCAAGCAGCTTCAAAAGGCATGCCGTGCGAACTAAGCGCTTTTCGCCGGGACGGTTATCGCAGCACGTGCGCAAGCGCAACCCCTCCGGCATGATCTATTGGGCAAAGACGAGCCAAGATGCTTAACAAGCTATGGCATCAAGCCCGCTTATCCCACTGAAAACCCCTATAACATGAAAAGATCATAATTTCGTGAGGAAAAGTCGCACGGACTGGTCGGCCAAGTGGTCTGATTCCGACATTTGCATCCGCCGGATATGAGCGTCGAGCAAATGGCGGAATCAAAACGACCACTGGCCACTCTATATATCCAGTGAATTTTTTGGAATTTGACGTTTGAAACGAGGTTGATATCGGGCAGATATCAAACGTCAAATTCAATCCACTGGCAATTGCAGCGAGAATCAATTGCCTGCAACCTGGCAATGAAAGTTGTGGGTTTCAGCACTCGCTTTAAAATGAACTCATGGAGCAGCCGAAGCCCCTGCCCCAACCAGCCTGCCCGGCAGATAAAGCACAAGCGAAGCGGCGCCCTTGATTGCGGAAGCACCGTCTGCCAGCACCGCCTGTCCCGTCGTCTGGTTTTCCTGTCCGTTCAAAGCGCCCAGCGACAGAGTGCCGTCGCTAACCAAAGCCATGAGCGATGGCGAGGAGGCAAAGACATTATGTTCGCCGCCATCCAAGTCGGTCGCATCTATCACCGCGATTCCATATTTCTGAAGCGTCGGAATGCTGGTGCCGCCCCCTACCCGCGCATGGCCGCCAGTGATGAAGGATGAGACACCAAGCGCACGATCGCTGCGCGATGTCATCACCGCTGTCGGATGCGGCATGGGATCGATATCCTTGATCTGCTTTTCGAAGACGTCGAGATCAATGTCCGGTGCGGCGAGCAACAGCGCACTGATGCGGCGCAGCACATTCTTTTCGCCGCGCAGCGACAGGGTCCTCAAGGCCTCCATGGTGACGAAACTGCCCATGGAGTGACCGACAAGAACGATGCGCTCAGCCTTGCTGCGGGCGACGAGTTCCAGCAATCGTGCCAGACCGTCGCGTGCGAAGTCCGCGCTATCGCGATCATAGACATAAAGGCCCAGATCGCCGCCCGACGGCCAGGCATATTCCACCGCCACCGACTTCATCTTGTAATCATGGACAAACTGCGCAGTGCGGAATGTGCTGTCGGCAAAATTATTGTTGTAGCCATGCACGAAGATCAGGATTTCCTTGTCCTTCGGTCCCTGCTTCGCAAGCGCTGCATTTAATTGTGCGAGAAACTGTTCTGCATTGTCGTAAGGCTGGAATGCGGTCGCAGCGAAATTTTTGGCGGGATCAGGCTTGTAGCCGGTCGACTCGACCTGCCCTTTGACATGAGCCGCCGGAATGCCGACATCGACCTGCGCAAAGTTCAGCGTGTCAGAGCGCTTTGAATTATACGGCTGCGAGAAATTATCCGAGCGCTGGCGGCTCGTCGCCACATAGATGGGAACCACCGCCGCCGGCTTCGCAGGCTTGACGATGGCGGCTTGCGCTGCGGCCACCGATTGCGGGCTTGAATGCGGCCCGTGCCACAGCACGGCGCGGGGCGAGCCACACCCGGCAAGAATCAAGAACGTTGCAAGCACAGCAAGATAAGCGTGTCGGGTCATCGTCGCAGCGATCCGTTCCTGTCATCCGATCCACGCGATTGAAAACAGGAAATTCGCTCCATGGCAATGCATTGGCGCTGCCATTGGCTTTTTGCAATGCGAACCACTCCAGAGGGCCGACCGTCCGCGAGTGAAAATTCCGTTCTCATTTACGGGTAAAGTTGGAATGGAAACGTTCCAAATGCTGAAAGCTTTGCGAAGCCATGCCTTCAGATCGCATTCGCCCCGGCTATCATGAAACATATGTCGGCCGAAGCATCACAAGGAGGTCACGCATGAGCCATTACCTGCTCGCCAGCGGCGATCTTCTCGTCATTGCAGCGATCATTCTGTCGGTCGCCTATCTGTCCTGGAAGCAATTTTCCAAATAGCAGACATACGGTTCGGCGAAGCGGCTGCGCCCCGGCAATTCCCATGAAGTTTTTTGAAGAGAAGACGGCACCGTAAAACAGGCGGTGGGCGCCACTTTCGTGTCAACGTTCAATCTATCGATTTGTTGAAAGGAAAGTGGCGCGAGTGACGGGGCTCGAACCCGCGACCTCCGGCGTGACAGGCCGGCACTCTAACCAACTGAGCTACACCCGCGCATTTCTCGGCAACCTTGCGGCTGCGTCGCACCGGCGTTTCCGTCCGGTGTGAGCGGTCGTTTAAGGGGTTCTCGAACAAGTGTCAAGCGCGTGTTTGGAGAAGAATTGGAATATTGTAAAAATCATTCACAGGGCATTTCAATGCCCTTTCACGATCAGCAATTCTGGCTTGAGAAAAAGTAAAAATGGCGGTAGGCGCCACTTTCGTGTCAACGTTCAATCTATTGATTTGTTGAGAGGAAAGTGGCGCGAGTGACGGGGCTCGAACCCGCGACCTCCGGCGTGACAGGCCGGCACTCTAACCAACTGAGCTACACCCGCGCATTTCTCGGCAACCTTGCGGCTGCGTCGCACCGGCGTTTCCGTCCGGTGTGAGCGGTCGTTTAAGGGGTTCTCGAACAAGTGTCAAGCAAGGGTCACGAAGAAAGAATAAGAATTTTCGATTTTGCTGTCGAACGCCCGATTTCCGGGCTTTTTCAATGACATCAAACTTATCCACAAACCCGGCCAGCCCCCCGGAATCGAAGCAATTTTCAGAATCATCCACATCGCGCGTTCCGAAAGCCGCGCCTTACGGCAACTAGCAAACTCCAATTAGTTGCTTGATTTCATACCAACCGGTTGGTATTGTTTTAATCAGGAGCAAGATCATGGCACGCAAACAGAACCCGCAGACCCGTTCCAACCTGCTTGATGCAGCGTTGAGCGTTATTCGCACCAAGGGTTACACCGCAACGACGGTCGATGACATCTGCACGAAGGCATCCCTGTCAAAGGGCGCTTTCTTTCATCATTTTTCCAGCAAGGAAGACCTCGCGGTTGCCGCCGCGAACTACTGGTCGGAAACGACAGGCGCGCTCTTTGCCGATGCCGCCTATCATGCTCCTGAAGACCCGCTTGAGCGCGTGCTGGCCTATGTCGAGTTGCGGAAGCAGCTCGTTCAAGGCGAACTGCCTGACTTCACCTGTCTCGTCGGCACCATGACGCAGGAAGTCTATGAAACCAATTCCGTGATCCGGAATGCCTGCTGGGACAGCATTTCAAGCCATGCGGACACGCTTGTCCCGGATATCGCGGCCGCGATGGAGCGCTATGCGGTTGCAGGTGATTTCACCGCTGAAAGCCTTGCTCTTCATACGCAGGCGGTCATTCAGGGCGCTTTTATCATCGCCAAGGCAAGCGGCGACCCGCTGCATGCGGTCGAAAGCGTCGACCATCTCAAGCGATATATAAGCCTGCTTTTCAAAAAGCCTGCCAACACCCACTGAACTGAAAACCGACAAAGGGAGGAAACCATGCCCAGCACTATTCGCCTGCACCGTGTCTTCGCCACCAAGCCGGAGAAGGTTTATCGCGCATTTATCGAGCCGGATGCCGTAGCCAGCTGGCTACCGCCATATGGCTTCACCTGCACCGTCCACGAGCTGGACGCAAAGGTCGGCGGCAAACACAAAATGTCGTTCCGTAATTTCACGACCGGCCACAGCCATTCTTTCGGCGGCACATATGTCGAACTCGTTCCGGGGGAACGGCTGGTCTATACGGACAGTTTCGACGACCCGAACCTGCCCGGCGAAATGAAAGTCACGATAACCCTGAAAGCCGTTTCGGTCGGAACGGAAATCAACATCGAACAGCAAGGTGTGCCTGATATCATTCCCGCTGAAGCCTGCTATCTCGGCTGGCAGGAATCCCTGGAGAAATTGAAGAAGCTCGTTGAGCCCGAAATCAACCAGTAATGTTGTTTCGACAATGAAGCGCGGGGCTGGTCAGCAGAAGATGCCGCCCCCGCTTCGTCGATTGAATGAATATCTGCCAGAAATTTCCGATCTTCTTTGAGATACAACAAATCCGGTTTGCGCCTGTCACTCTAGAATGGCTCGAATGATGATGCGGCTGTCATCATCATGCTTCGAAGCCTGACAGCCACGGAACAATATGATGTCGGCAGAACCTGTCTCACTATCCCCCGTAATCGATGTCCGCACCATACCGCCGATTTCGCGGCATGCGACGATCTTCTCGATGATCGATTCGCTTGAACCCGGCGAAGCGCTGGAAATCGTCAACGATCACGATCCCGTACCGCTGCGCCACCAGCTTGAAACCCGTAATCCGGGCGCATTCTCGTGGGTCTACAAGGAAACTGGTCCGTTATGGCGGGTCGAGATCGGTCGCCGGAAAGGCCATCATGGCGCTGACCATGAGTGTACCTGCGGCAATCACTGAAGTCTTATAGGCACAACGTCCGGGACGAACTGAGATGATCGGCGCGACGCTTTCCCGTTGGACCCTCTCCTACTTTGCCGCTTCGCTGGCTTTCCTCGTCTTTGGACTTGCCTTGATGGCGGGCGGTTTCGGCTATCCCGGTCACGGCATTCGCGCGGCTGAAACACTTATAATCGTGCACGCCATCTGTATAGGATGGCTTGCACTACTCATGAGTGGCGCACTTCTGCAATTCGTGCCGGTTCTGGTCAACAGATCCCTGTGGGGAAGCCGGGCAAGCCTCCCCGCCTTGCTTCTGCTGGTAGCAGGACTTTCCGGTCTGCTCGTTGGCTTTGCAGGCATGGCCGGGATGACGGAAAATCCGGCATGGCTGCTCCCGGTCTCCGGCATCCTGTTGACCTGCGGATTTTCCATCATTTTCGCAATATTGGGCATGACGCTCTGGCTTGCTCGCCCGATCACCCTGCCCGCACGGTTTGTTGCGGCAGGCATCTGTTGTCTTCTGATAACAGCACTGCTTGGCAGTATTTTCACCTTCGTGCTGTCCGGCTTCACGGAGCAAGCCGTTCTGCTCGATATTGCCGGTGCGGCATTGCCGGTTCACGCCGCACTTGGCCTTGGCGGCTGGATGACTTTCACGGCTATGGGCGTGAGCTACAGATTGCTGACAATGTTCATGCTGTCCCCCGATGCTGCGCGGCAGACAACCAGAATTATCTGGTGGGAAGGCGCTGCTGCCCTGACCATCCTCGCAATCGGAATCGTCGTTGTCGCCTTGGAAATGGGGTCAATCGAGATAGCCGTGACAGCGGCCCTCATTCCCGGCATCGCCTGCATCGCGCTCTATATCGTCGATATCCAGACGATCTACCGGCAGCGTAAACGCAAGACGATAGAATTGAACAGCGCCGCCAGCATTCCAGCCTTCATCGCGCTTGGGCTTTCAATTCTTCTGGCAATTGCCCTCTTCTGGACGGGCGCCACCGATGCGATGATTGCAGCCCTTGTCTATCTGTTTACCTTCGGTTGGCTGACCGGCCTCAGCCTTGCCCAGCTCTACAAGATCGTACCGTTTCTGACCTGGCTCGAATGTTATGGCCCCGTCATGGGGCGTGCACCGACACCACGTGTGCAGGATATGGTCAGCGAACGCCGCGCACGACAGTGGTTCGCTCTTTATTATACTGGCGTTGCAGTCACGACGCTGGCTTTGATTGCCGAATATCCAACCGTATTTCGTTTGGCCATTATGCTGAATCTCATGGCGATCCTTGCATTGATCGTGCACTTCTTTCGCGCCCGGCGGCTTCTTGATGTACCGAACGGCCTACGCCTGCCAAAAGGGGCAACCCTGCCGCATCTCATCTATGCCGGTGAACCAATTCTCAGGAGATCGAAATGACACTCTCAGTTCAGGACATCACGCACCATGTGCTGGACGTACGCCCGCTGATCAAGGGCGGCGTGGAACCCTTCAATGCCATCATGGAAGCAGTCGATGGTCTTTCGCCGGGACAAAGCCTCCTGCTGATCGCCCCGTTCAAACCGGCGCCGCTTTTCAGTGTCATGGAGCGAAAAGGCTTTTCTGCAAAGGCAGAGCCTCTGGATAATGGTGACTGGCAAGTCCTGTTCAGTCCGGTGATGGATGCCACGCCGGAACTGCGGTTCTCGGACAATGTCGTATCGCCGGATGTCTGGCCTGAACCATCGCGCTATCTTGATTGTTCGGACATGCAGCCACCGGAACCGATGGTGCGCATTCTTGCCGAAGTGGAAGATATGCCTGCGGGTACGGTCCTGTTCGCATTGCTGCACCGCGAGCCGTTGTTCCTCTTTCCCGAATTGGAAAACCGCGGTCATGAATGGGTCGGCAACTTCGATGAGACCGGTGCTGCCTATCGTATCATGATCCGCGTCGGAGACGCGAGGTAGTCGTCATGCAACACGAAACACATGCCCGGATGGAGACGCAGATCATCCAAAGTCTGCGTCTGGTGCTCGACCCCGAACTTGGGTTCAATCTCGTTGACCTTGGCATGATCTACAGTATCGACATTCGTGAAGGTGGAAATGTCGATATCTGCATGACGACGACAACACCCGGTTGCCCGGCTGCCGGTTATCTGACCGATGCCGTTCGTGCGAGCGCCGAATCTGTTGAAGGTGTTCATGCTGTGAATGTCGAACTGACCTATGAACCGGAGTGGATTCCGGAGATGGCGATGCCTGAGGTGCAGGCTCGGTTTGGAGATTGATCTCCCGTACATATCCGCATCAGGGAAACCAGCGAACAGTGCCAATCTGTTCGCTGGTTTCTCTTTTGGCCAAACCCCTTTGCTCCAGCGCAAACAAAGAGAAACATACATCAATTAAATACATTAAGTGATTGATATCAAATAATAATTATTACTCAACTTTCTGCGCCACCTTGATCGCAGTCAAGGACCACCAAAGTGTCTCTTTCTATAGTCGGCATGACAGAGCAGGAAATGCTCGGTCCTATCGTAAAGGAGAGTATCGATGGTCGACCAGATGCAAATCAGCCGCCGCAGCATATTGGCAGGAGCCGCCCTCGCCGGGGCGCTTGCGCCGGTTCTGGCAACCACATCCGCCTGGGGACAAGGCGCAGTGAGGAAGGCAAGTGCGGCAGAAATAGCGGCACTTCCGCGCCAGAAAGTGGAGTTGGTGGACCCTCCCTTCGTGCATGCCCACAGTCAGGTTGCAGAAGGCGGACCAAAAGTGGTCGAATTCACCATGGTGATCGAGGAAAAGAAGATCGTCATTGATGATGCGGGAACCGAAGTTCACGCCATGGCATTCAACGGCACCGTTCCGGGACCGCTCATGGTCGTGCATCAAGACGATTATGTCGAACTGACCCTCATCAACCCTGAAACCAACACGCTGATGCACAATATCGATTTCCACGCGGCAACAGGTGCATTGGGCGGCGGCGGGCTGACCGAAATCAATCCGGGTGAGAAGACCATCCTGCGCTTCAAGGCGACCAAGCCCGGCGTCTTCGTCTACCACTGCGCACCTCCCGGAATGGTTCCATGGCACGTGGTATCGGGCATGAATGGTGCCATTATGGTGCTGCCGCGCGAGGGATTGCATGACGGCAAGGGAAAAGCCCTGACCTATGACAAAATTTATTATGTCGGCGAACAGGATTTCTATGTGCCGCGTGACGAGGACGGGAAGTTCAAGAAATATGATGCGCCCGGTGACGCTTATGAAGACACGGTCAAGGTCATGCGCACCCTCACCCCAACCCATGTCGTGTTCAACGGCGCTGTTGGAGCACTGACCGGCGACAAGGCCATGACGGCAGCGGTCGGCGAGAAAGTCCTGATCGTCCATTCGCAGGCCAACCGCGATACGAGACCGCATCTGATCGGAGGGCACGGGGATTATGTCTGGTCAACCGGCAAGTTCAACACGCCGCCGGATGTTGATCAGGAAACCTGGTTCATTCCGGGCGGTGCGGCCGGAGCAGCTTTCTATACGTTCCAGCAGCCCGGCATCTATGCCTATGTGAATCATAATCTGATCGAGGCCTTTGAACTCGGCGCTGCGGCTCATTTCAAGGTCACGGGTGAATGGAACGACGATCTGATGACATCGGTTCTCGCGCCATCCGGCACGTAAAGCAAATGTTTGAAGGCGCCTCAACTCCCAGGGTGCCTTCGGCAAACCTTCCCTGAATCGTGCTTTACGAAGAAAGGCTCGGGGCTGCATCCATTTGCCTCCCATATGGCTGCGGTCCCTTGATATCCGATGAACGAAGGCAGAGGAAAAAAGCGCCTGCGTGAGCTTGCCGTAGCCGTTCCGGCGGTCGTGCTGGCAGTCGTCGCGGGGTTGTTTGTCGTTGACGCCGTCGGGCGTTCGGACCACGCAATATCGGGCGCATCACCTGTCGGTCCCGAGATGATTGTTATCGCGCCGCGCACTATGACTTATCGGGCGGATGGCGACTTTCAGAAGAACAATTATCCCGTCGATGCCCCGTTGATGACCCGCAAGCTGCAACGGGCATTCGAGATCATGAAGTATCAGGTCAGTACGACCGAATACGCGCACTGCGTCGCCGATGGCGACTGTCAGCCTGCCGAGACCTTGCCGCACAATCATGATGCATCCGCAGCCGATGGCCCCATCGTCGGCGTCAGCTATGATGATGCGCAGGCCTATGCCGACTGGCTTTCACGCAAAACCGGCGAAATCTGGCATCTGCCAACAGACGAACAGTGGGCATTCGCCGCAGGCTCACGCTTTCCTGACGACGCCCTTGGCGTCGATGACGATTCTGCTGCCAATCCCGCGCTGCGTTGGCTGAGAGATTATGAAAAACAAAGCGCCCGCAAGCAGGACAGAAACCCTGCCAGGCGTCCGGCAGGTGCGTTCGGGGTCAACGAATTGGGCGTGGCCGATATCGCTGGCAACGTGTGGGAATGGACCCAGACCTGCCATCGTCGCGTCAATATCGATGCCTATGGCAAACAGATTGCAGAAACACCTTCGTGCGGCGTTTACGTCGTCAATGGCAAGCACCGTGCGGCCATGAGTTCGTTCATTCGCAACCCGAAAACCGGAGGATGCAGCGTCGGCGTTCCGCCCGACAATCTCGGTTTCCGGCTGGTTCGCGACAACCGCTGGTATGTTGTGGCGTGGAAGCGCATCCAGAACATCGGCGCATGAGGGATTAACTGTGAATGCCCGATCCCCGGCCCCGAAAACAATTCCAAGCCTGCTTTGCTGTGCTAAAGTAGATGCAGGATTTTGGAGTGTGAGAAACGCAATGTCCATGATAGATCGCGGACTTGTCAGGAAACTGTCCTTGTTCGCCAAAATGAGTGATGGCGAACTCGACAAACTCGTTTCGTATGCAACTACAAAGCGTGTTCCTCCGGGAGAGGCGATTTTCGAACAGGGCGATGAAGCCGTTCTATTCTACCTTCTCCTGCATGGGCGATTGAAGGTCAATCAGGTGACGCCGGACGGGCAGCAGATCATTGTCCGCATGGTGCATCCAGGTGATCTTTTCGGATTTGCCAAAGCCCTGCAAAGAAGCGACTACCCCGGAACAGCGATCGCCGTCGCAGAAAGCATCGTGTTGGCCTGGCCGACTGAGCTTTGGGACTATTTTGTCGAGCAGAATCCCGGTCTGGCAATGAATGCCATCCAGACAATCGGCAAAAGGCTGGAAGAAGCCCATACGCGTATCCGTGAAATGTCGACGGAAGAAGTGGAACGGCGTGTCGCGCACACGGTGCTGCGCCTTGCGCGTCAGGCCGGACGGAAAGAAGATGACGGCATCCGGATCGATTTTCCGATCACGAAACAGGATATTGCCGAAATGACCGGAACGACGCTGCATACAGTGTCACGCATTCTCACCGGCTGGGAAGCGCAGGGGTTTGTTCGCGGCGGTCGCCAGAAACTGACCGTTCTCAATATGTCGGGTGTGAGGCGACTTGCCGACGGCGAGCAATAAACTCAGTAAAAAGCCGGAATTTCCAGGCGGAAAACGCTCTGCACAAGACAATCAAAATACAATAAAAACAACTGGATAATCCGGTTTTCTTCCAAAGAGATTCGGATAGCGTCTTTGCGCTATCCGAAAACTTCCCGTTCTTCGGATTTCGCTGCCAGCAATGCCTCTATCATCAGCTTTTCCGACAGAATATGACGACGCACGCTCTCCATAAAGCCGCGCACCATGTATGAGATCGTGTCACGAGCGAGGCTGCAACGACCTTCTGCAATAGCCATCAATGTCTGCGACAACTCCTCGGCGGCCAGCCGGTCACAACGATGTTCGGCCTTCAATCGTTCGATGATGGCGGTGGCAAAATGGGAATGAGCCTGTCGGCTGAAATCGGGGAAAAGAACCTCTTCTTCCAGCGCATGGGTTTCACCCACAAGGCGGGGAATGAGCATGGCGATTCGCCGATACTCCTGCATTGAAGCGCCGGTTTCGAGGTCATCGGCGATTTCTTCCAACTGCAGGCATAGTTCCAGCAGGTCGTGATGGTGGGCCTCAAGGCGGCTGATATCAGTGGCATGCAAGACTGGCGGCGTGTCCATCGCTCTTTTCCCAACCTACTGACCCAAGAAAAGAACGGCTGCAATCACGATGGATGCAGCAACTGCGGATAGCGTGCCCGCGCCCTGCAACGCTCCCATACGGTAGAGAACCAGCGAAAAGCCGATGATCGCCGGTGTCGCGACCATGAGTCCGATCTGTGCATCCGTCATTGAAATTTCCTTTGCTTTGGCGGGGATACAATGTCGCGCCCGACGCATTTCTTCTTTGCCAAAACGCAAAGAAGGCCCGAACTGCGGGCGCTAGGCATGTGCCATGTCTGGAACCGAAGATTTGTCCATAGCTGCAATGAATTCAGGGGATCGCGCGGAAGACGATCTTCTGCTCTGGATTCTCGTTTGGAGCGAACTCGTTGCCTTCGCGATCCTGCTGATCGCGTTCATGGTGATGTCGATCGTCAATGTAGAAGGCGTCGCGCAATTGCGTGCGCATCTGAGCCCCGGTCTCGCTGCAACCAACACCGTCGTGCTGCTGATGAGCGGCTGGCAGGCAGCAATAGCCGTGCGCAGGCGCAACGATATAAATCAGGCTCGCCGACCGCTTTTATATGCTGCCTTTTTCGGCCTCGTGTTTGTTGTGATCAAGCTCATCGAATATTCGCATGAAATCCAGTTTGCGAGCGATGAAAGCGCAGGCTCGTTCTTCGAGCTTTATTTTCTCCTGACAGGTTTTCACCTGATGCATGTGGCGTTCGGCTCTGTCGTGCTTGCTCTCGTCGCATGGCGACCGACACGCTCGAATATTCTGCTGATTACGACACTCTGGCACGCCATCGACCTTGTATGGCTGGTGATGTTCCCTGTTCTTTATCTCGCTTGAGGCCCGCAGTGTCCGATCGCAATCACTCTTCCCTGATCCACACATTCATCATTCTGATTCTCCTCGCTCTAAGCGGTGCATTCATCGCAAGCACCAGCGCCGGAATGTTCGCAGCCATAATCATCGTGTTGATTCTCGCTTTTGCAAAAGGCTGGTTCGTCATCCTCGATTTTATGGAAATGCGCGGAACCAGCGGCACATTGAAGCCGGCTTTGCTGGCCTGGCCTGCCCTTCTGCTGGCGCTTGCCCTGACACGTTCCATCGTTGTTCGCGTTCTCCTTTGAACAACCGTGTTGGTGTTTGCCAAATCGCAAAGAAGGCTTTCCCCCGACCGATAGAACAGTCCTGTCCCGTGATGCTGGCGAGGGGATCGACCAGCCGCATTATCGACGGGGGGATTTGTTGCCGGGGCCTTGTCCCCCGGCAGATGAAAGGACGAAGGGATGGCAGAACGCCTAACCAAGACCGGCGCACGAAACGTCTTCTATGGCGGGTCTATTTTCTTTTTCGCGATCTTCGTGGGGCTGACGGCGCACAGTCACTACTACATGAAAACAACTTCCACGGATGAATCCACGCTGACGGCCTCGGTCGCCCGCGGCAAGCACATCTGGGAGAAAAACTCCTGCATCAACTGCCACACGCTGCTTGGCGAGGGTGCCTATTTTGCGCCCGAGCTTGGCAATGTCTGGAAGCGCTGGGGCGGCGAAGAAGACCCCGAAGGCGCACGCGAGACGATGAAAGCATGGATGCAGGCACAACCTACCGGGATCGAAGGGCGTCGCCAGATGCCCCAGTTCAACCTGAGCGAACAGGAACTCAACGATCTGGCTGATTTCCTTGAATGGACCAGCCGCATCAAGACGCAGGACTGGCCGCCCAACGAGGCAGGCTGAGCGCGGGATGAACGGAGTTACACAATATGAAATATGAAAGCCAAAAGGTCGCGATGCTCTATTTTTATGGAGCGCTCGTGCTGTTCATCGCGCAGGTCGCATTCGGCGTTCTCGCCGGTACGATCTATGTTCTGCCCAATACGCTCTCTGAGCTGTTGCCCTTCAACATCGTTCGCATGATCCACACCAATGCGCTGGTCGTCTGGCTGCTGATGGGCTTCATGGGTTCGACTTATTATCTGCTGCCGGAAGAGACCGAAACCGAGCTTTACAGCACCAAACTCGCCGTCATCCAGTTCTGGCTGTTCTTCGTGGCGGCCGGTGTCGCCGTTGTCGGCTATCTGTTCCATATTCACGAGGGGCGTGAATTTCTCGAACAGCCATTCATCATCAAGGTCGGCATCGTTGTCGTCTGCCTGATCTTCCTGTTCAACATCACGCTGACGGCGCTCAAGGGCCGCAAGACCACGGTGACCAACATTCTTCTGTTCGGCCTGTGGGGCCTTGCCCTGTTCTTCCTGTTCGCCTTCTATAATCCGATCAATCTCGCGCTCGACAAGCTTTACTGGTGGTACGTCATCCATCTGTGGGTTGAAGGTGTGTGGGAACTCATCATGGCGTCGATCCTCGCCTTCCTGATGATAAAGCTGAACGGCATCGACCGCGAAGTCGTCGAAAAGTGGCTCTATGTCATCGTCGGTCTGGCGCTGTTTTCCGGCATTCTCGGAACAGGTCACCATTATTACTGGATCGGCGCACCGGGCTACTGGCAGTGGATCGGTTCGCTGTTCTCGACACTGGAAGTCGCTCCGTTCTTCACCATGGTGATCTTTACCTTCGTGATGACATGGAAAGCCGGTCGCAAACATCCAAACCGTGCGGCTCTTCTCTGGTCCATCGGTTGTTCGGTCATGGCCTTTTTCGGGGCGGGCGTATGGGGCTTCCTGCACACGCTGTCGTCGGTCAACTACTACACCCACGGCACGCAGCTTACCGCCGCCCACGGGCACCTCGCCTTCTTCGGCGCCTATGTCATGCTCAATCTCGCAGTCATGGCCTATGCGATCCCCGAACTGCGTGGACGGGCGCCGTATAACCAGATGCTCTCCATGGTGAGCTTCTGGGCCATGTGCACGGCCATGTCCGTGATGACCTTTGCGCTCACATTCGCAGGTGTTGTCCAGACCCATCTGCAACGTGTTCTGGGTGAGAGCTTCATGGTCGTGCAGGACCAGTTGGCGCTGTTCTACTGGATACGCCTCGGCTCCGGCGTCGTGGTGGTGATTTCGGCCTTCATGTTCATCTGGGCCGTCCTGGTTCCAGGCAAGGAACGCCGCGAAAACACCTCCGGATTCGTTCAACCCGCTGAATGATCGACACCAGGCCCCGCCTCATGGCGGGGCTTCATTGCCCGATACAAAGGAAAACGGCCATGAACCCCATTCTCAGAAATGTAGAAAATGCCGATGTCTCGATCCCACCATACAGCCCGTCCGGCAATGAATGCGCGCTCTTCGAAATGGCCTGGACGCGTAAGCTGCCATTGCTTCTCAAAGGACCGACCGGTTGCGGCAAGACGCGGTTTGTAAGCCATATGGCCGCAAAACTCGGCCTGCCGCTCTCGACAGTTTCCTGCCATGACGATCTGGCGGCTGCTGATCTGACCGGGCGCTACCTGCTGAAAGGCGGTGATACCATATGGGTCGATGGCCCCCTGACCCGCGCCGTACGCGAAGGCGGCATTTGCTATCTCGACGAGATCGTCGAGGCGCGCAAGGACGTGGCCGTAGTTCTGCATCCGCTGACCGACGACCGCCGCCTTCTGCCATTGGAACGCACCGGCGAACTGCTCGAAGCGCCTGACGGCTTCATGCTCGTCGTATCTTATAATCCGGGTTACCAGAACCTGTTGAAATCCCTGAAGCCAAGCACGCGCCAGCGCTTCGTCGCTATCGAGTTCGACTTTCTGCCCAAGGAACAGGAAATCGCGGTGGTCAGCGATGAAAGCGGCCTTGCGGCTCCAAAGGTTGCGCCACTGGTGGCGCTGGCTCACCGGCTGCGCGGGCTGAAAGGCCACGATCTGGAGGAAGGCGTTTCAACCCGTCTGCTGGTCTACTGCGCCACGCTGATCGACGCAGGCATGTCGCAACGCGAAGCCGCACGCGCCGCGATGATCGAACCGCTGACCGATGAGCCGGATGTCAAAGCCGCTTTGATTGAAGTTGCCGATGCAATGCTGAAATAGGCGGACGCACAATGCTGGACTTTCTGGAACTGGAGGAAACCGTTGGCCGGGCCTGGCATCGCCTGATCGGCAAGACCGGATCGTGGCCGCATTATCCCCAGCACGCCGTGCAGCTTGGCGATATTCGCCAGAAACTCGCCATCTGCTTTCGTGGCTTTGGTGGCGATGTTGCCGTACAGATTGCCCCGGCCCGTGCCCGAACTTCCGGGCACAGGCTGGGATTGCGGCAGCGCATGGCTTTGGGCGAAGAGAAGCTTAGCCAGCCGTTGCGGGATGAAGCGACATTGATGCTGCCGCCGGAGATCGCGCTTTTCCCCGATCGCACGCTCAATTACGATCTCTATGTCTGGCTTGCGGGTTATATGGCAGTCATGCCGACCGAAGTGAATGAGCTTCCCCGTGACCCTTTGCGCCGCAACCTTGCAGCCCTTGCACTGGCATCGGATACGGTTGCGAAGACTTGCCGGGTATTTCCCGGCCTTCAGAAACGTTATGCGCGCCTGTGCGAAGCGATGCTGGCTGTACGTCCCAAACGCTCGCTCTATGGTCTTGAACAGCAAGTGGAAGAGCGCATTCTGGCGCTTCTGAAACAGGGCGCAGGACTGCCGGATGACAGTCTCGCTACAATCTTCCCGCATTGCGCCCCCGCAGGCTATCTGCCCGCCCTGCCCGTCCCGCTTTGGCCGGAATTGATAAGGCGCGAGGAAACTGCACCACGTGACAGCGACGACCAGCCGGTGCTCAACAGCAAGGCGGAAGGTGTCGAAACCGGGCGGCAGATTGCCAACCGCGAGAAGCAGGACCCGAAACTGGCCGACAGAAGCCCGTTCATTCTCAATCGCTTCGAGAAAATCCTTGCCATGGCAGAAATGGTGAGCGTCGACAGGCCAACGGACGATAGCAACGAGCAGAACGCAAAATCCGCCGATGAGCTTGATGATTTGACATTGGGCGAGCGCAAGGGCAGACCCGCCGCCCGTTTCCGTTTCGATCTCGACCTGCCGCCCGAAGCCGTCGACCGAACGGCTCTTACCGCCAAACTAACCTATCCGGAATGGGATTACCGGAAAGGTGTTTATCTTCCCGACCATTGCAGTGTTCTGGCAGGACCAGCACAGGGCCGTGAAGAAGCTATGGAATTGGATGACGAAGCGCAAAGCCTTGTGCGTCGGGTGCGCCGCCAGTTCGAGATACTGCGGCCGGGCCGCGAATTGATGCGGGCGCAGCTTGATGGCAACGATCTCGATCTTGATGCCGTGGTGCGTTCACGATGCGACTTTGCCGCCGGAGGACAGGGCAGCGACCATGTGCACCTGATGAGCCGGCCCAAGGCAAACGACCTTGCGGTCACCATTCTGGTCGATGTCTCCCTATCCACCGATGCATGGATCGACAATCGGCGCGTGCTGGATGTGGAAAAGGAAGCGCTTCTGGTTCTGGCCAACGGCATCGCCGCCTGTGGCGACCGCTGCTCCATCCAGACATTCACCTCACGCCGCCGCTCATGGGTGCGGGTTGAAACCGTGAAGGACTTCGACGAAACCTTCGGTTCTGCCGTAGAACACCGGATTGCGGCGCTGAAGCCGGGCTTCTACACACGCATGGGAGCCGCCATTCGCCACTCAACGGCAAAGCTTGCCGAACAGCCGAACCGAAAGAAGCTTCTGCTGGTTCTGACAGACGGCAAGCCGAACGATGTCGATCACTATGAAGGCCGGTTCGCGCTTGAGGACAGCCGCAGGGCAGTCAGCGAAGCGCGCGCCACAGGCGTCAACGTCTTTGCCGTGACGGTCGACCGGGAGGCAAGCGCCTATCTTCCAGCACTTTTCGGCCGGAGAAACTATGCACTCGTCGCCAAGCTGTCGAAACTGCCCGTCGCTCTACCGGCAATCTATCGAATGATGACCGGGTGAATCGGGCGGGCTACCAAGCCTGTCCGACAAGAGTGCGAAGTGCATGGCAGCCGCTATTGTTTCTCGCGCATCCCGGAAACCGTTTCACACGTTTCGGGATGCGCTTCAGGCAGGTTGAGGTTGTCGCACCGACGAAAGATGGCGAACCACAACCGGCACCAGCAACACCAGTCCCAGAAGCGACGAATAAATCTCCGGGGCAACCAGCAAAACCGCGGCGACGATCATCAGGATATTTTCCCAGGCTTTCGTACGCACCAGTAAAAAGCCCGACAGTGCAGCACCCAGTGCTGTGATGCCGATGGCACAACCGAGGAATGCCACGAAGAAATCCGGCCAATTGAAGTCAGATGTGACCAACAGAAGCGACGGAGAGAATACGAAGACAAATGGCACAAGTACCTTGCCGAGACCGAGCCGGAAGGCCGTATTGCCGGTCTTGAACGGATCGGCGCCCGCCATACCCGCCGCCGCATAGGCCGCGAGCGCGACAGGCGGTGTGATATCCGCCAGCACCCCGTAATAGAAGACGAAGAAGTGAGCTACGATCGGCTCAACCCCCAACAGCCCCAGCGCGGGCGCGGCAATCGTAGCCATGATGATGTAGTTGGCGGTCGTTGGAATGCCACAGCCCATCAGAATACAGACTATCCCCGTCATTATGAGCGTGAAAAGCAGCGTCAGTGTTTGCGGGCCAAACCATGCAGCGGGCAGAATGGTACCGAAATATGTCGCGAGCTGCCCTGCTGTCGAGGTCACGATATAGGAAATCTTGAAGCCGACGCCTGTGAGCGTCACCACGCCGACGATAATGCCGACAGTCGCCGCAGCAGCGCCCACGGCGAGCGCATATTTGGCGCCATCGCGCAGTCCGTCAAAAATCTCGCCTATCGACATGCGCTTGCGCGGATTGAGCAATCCCACTGCGATACAGAGCGTAATGCCCCAGAATGCAGCCAGATAAGGCGTATAGCCCGACAGCAGAACGCCGATCAGCACAATCAATGGAATGACAGTCGGCCAGTCACGCTTGAAAGCTTCCTTCAGGTCAGGCAGCTCTTCCTTCGTCATGCCGCGCAAACCATTGCGCTTGGCTTCGAAATGGACCTGCATCAGAACGCCGAAGAAATGCATGAAGGCTGGCACGATAGCCGCCAGAATAATGGTTGTGTAAGGCAGGTTCAGGAATTCGATCATCAGGAACGCGGCTGCCCCCATGATCGGCGGCGTGATCTGCCCGCCTGTTGATGATGCTGACTCCACGGCGGCGGCAAAGTGGCGCTTGTAACCAAGCCGGATCATCGCCGGAATGGTCAGCGAACCGACGGTCACCGTATTGGCGACCGACGAGCCTGAAATCATGCCGAACAATGCGGAGCCGAAAATGGAGACTTTTGCCGGACCGCCAGCAAAACGGCCCGCTACCCAAGCCGCGCAATCCAGAAATAGCTGACCGAGACCGATGCGGGTTGCAAAAACGCCAAACAGCACGAAATGGAAAACATACGTTGCCACCACACCAAGAGCGATACCGTAGATGCCCTGTGTCGTCAGATAAAGATGATCGACAAGCTGGCTGACGGTCGCGCCGGGATGGACGAGAATGCCCGGCATATGCTGCCCGAAAATGGCGTAGAGCATGAACAGGATTGATATGATCGGCAGTGGCCAGCCGACCGACCGTCGCGTCGCTTCCAGCAGAACCAGAATGAGAAGACCGCCGAGGACAACATCTGTCGTCGTCGGATTACCAACGCGAAAGGCAAGATCATCGAGCGGTATCATTGGAACGTGGGCGACGGACACGACCGCTATGATCGCCAGCGCCCAGTCGATGACGGAAATGCCAAGCGGCCTCAACCATGACGATGTGGTGGGCTGATCGTAACCCTTGCGGGAGAACGGGAAAACAAGAAAGACCAGACCGAGCACGAAGGAAAGGTGAATGCCGCGATGCACCATTTCCGAGAGAAGGCCAAAGCCCGCCGTGTAATAGTGGAAGATGGAAAGTATGATCAGCAGCGCGCCGACAATGCGTGCCGCGAGCGGTCCTAGTGGGCGAAAGCGAATCTCGGAGTCGAACTTTTCCTCAAGCTCGCGCGCTTTGGCTTCGTCCAGTTCCATGGGCGATGTTTTCGCCTCTTGCTCGCTCACCATAGGGCCCTCTCCACTCAGAGCGCAAGCTGATCCATTTGAATCAAATAATCGCTCTAACCATTTGTTTTAATAAAATTATATACCTGAAAGATGCTTTATTCGGACTGGAAGCAAATGCACGGAGTTCTGCTGAAGCCCCGTGCATTTTTCATCAGAACCGGAATGGACAACCTATTTCAGAACGCCAGCTTCCTTGTAGAAGCGTTCTGCACCGGGATGCAGCGGAATGCCGAGACTGGTCGTCGCCGTATCAAGCTTGATGAGCTTGCCTTTTGCGTGCCCGGCATCAAGTGCCTTTCTGCTGTCCTCGTTAAACAGGGTCTTGGTGATGTTGTAGACGAGTTCATCCGGCTGCTTGGCGTTCGTAACCCACTGTGCTGCAACCGCCAGCGTTTCGGTTTCGCCTACGTCCTTATAGGTGTCGGCTGGCACGGCATCCTTCGAGAAGAACGAATATTTTTCGAGAATCTTCTGCGCTTCAGGACCGGAAATCGGAACCAGCGAAATGCCGTTCGATGTGGCCAGCTCCGAGATCGCGCCGGTCGGATATCCGCCAACGAAGAAATAGGCGTCGAGTGCGCCATCCTTCAGACGCTCTCCCGCAGGACCCGGCTTCAGATGTTCGGCCTTGATGTCACTTTCGCTCAATCCGTATGCTTCCAGCACGATGCGGGCATCAACGATCGTACCCGATCCCGGCTCATCGATGGAAACGCGCTTTCCCTTGAGGTCGGCAACGGATTTGATATCAGCCCCTTTACGAGCGACCAGATGAATGGTTTCAGGATAAAGGGTGGCAATCAGGCGCAGATCCTCGACCTTGCCCTTGCCGTCATAAAGACCGGTGCCGGTATGCGCCCAGTAAGCCACGTCCGACTGGGTGAAGCCAGATTCGAGCGATCCTGACTGGATAGCGTTGATATTAGCCACCGAACCGTTCGACGAAACCGCCGTAGCCACCAGACCGGGAACGCCCTTATCCCCTGCTCCGGAAATCGCGTTGGCGATCAACCCGCCAATCGGGTAATAGGTGCCCGCTGTCCCTCCGGTGCCGATGCGAAAGAAGGCCGGAGCCTGCGCAAAGGCAATACTGGCCCCTACGGCAACGATGCCTGCAAATGCAGCAACCACACCACGCCGGGTGAACTTTCCCATTGTCATATCTGCTCTCCGTTCCCTGATTGATTTTGTTCAAATTGTGTTGCCGAGCATGGAAAGCCGGGCGCGGCTTGTCAAGCATTCCTTCCAACTCTGTGTATACCCTCTGAAACGATCTATAATGTAGATAAAAAATGCAGATTACTTTAGGCTCAATTCCGAGTATCTATTGTAATATTTAATTCAGATAAGATGTTACAGGACAATTATTTCATATTAAAACCAACGAAATAGAAATGATAATTGACACGATTAAATAAATTGCAATCCTATTCAACAATCGAATGATAACTTCACAAAGCGACTTGAAACTGCGGAATTTGTCGCTATCTTGGCCTTATGGCGTGTGCTGCGTGCGCCCAGGGACTACCCTGAATACGGAGACTGTTTTTAACTGTTTCTGTCAGGGAGCTGCCATGGCTGGTCGCATTCACAATACTATTCGCAATTTTCTTGATAGCGAGTCTTCAGGCGGCTTGCTGCTTATAGCTTCAGCTATAGCAGCATTGCTCGTAGCCAACTCGCAGCTTTCCGAAGCCTATTTCGGCGCTCTTCATGCCTATCTTGGACCACTTTCTGTCCAGCATTGGGTCAATGATGCGCTGATGGCGATATTCTTCCTGATGGTCGGACTGGAGATCAAGCGCGAGATGGTTGATGGCCATCTCTCGTCCTGGCCCCGCCGCATCCTGCCGGGCGTAGCCGCTGCGGCGGGTATGGCAGTACCGGCTCTGGTCTATCTTTCCTTCAACCTCAATAGCGGCGCTTCCCACGGCTGGGCTATCCCGGCTGCAACCGATATCGCATTTGCGCTTGGCGTTATTTCGTTGCTGGGGCCAAGAGTTCCCACCTCTCTGAAAGTGTTTCTCGCTGCCCTTGCCATCATTGACGACCTCGGCGCGGTGATCGTTATCGGCCTGTTTTATACAACCGGTGTTTCCCTGATGGATCTGGGGTTGGCTGCGGCAGTCGTCGCTGCCCTGATCGCCTTGAATCTTGGCGGCGTGAAGCGCCTGACGCCTTATCTGCTGCTCGGTCTTGTACTGTGGTTCTTCACCTATCGCTCCGGCGTTCACGCGACCATTGCAGGCGTTTTGCTTGCGCTGACCATTCCGATCAAGCGCACCCCTGCAAAGCCTGAAGCGACCGTCTCCGAAAGCCCGCTGCATCTGCTCGAACACAGCCTTATCAAGCCGGTTTCGTTCATCATCGTACCCATATTCGGCTTCGCCAATGCGGGTGTCAGCTTTTCCGGCCTTGGCATGGAAGCACTCTTCGCGCCGGTGACCTTAGGCGTAGCTGCCGGTCTGGCTATCGGCAAGCTCGTCGGTATTTTCGGCGCGGTGCTGCTTTTGGTGAAAAGCGGAATCGTTGATCTGCCTGCCGGAGCAAGCTGGCCCCAAATGCTCGGAACGACGCTTCTATGCGGCATCGGCTTCACTATGAGCCTGTTCATCTCGCTTCTGGCTTTCGATGACGTGCTGCTGCAGAACGAAGCGAAGATCGGGATATTGATTGGCTCGCTCATTGCCGGACTGGCCGGCTTCACCGTTCTGCGTTTCGCAAAACGCGCCGATGGGCGAAACTTCAGCCAGTAAACTGGATAGAAATAATGCCCGGATTCTCTGCATCCAGGCATTATATCGTCAATCAAAGTAACTTTGCGGCGCGGGCTATCCGCGTTGCGCGTTGTGCGTTTCGTTGGACGGCTTCCAGATCCTGTAGCGGATTTCGAGGCCATCTTTCGCATAGATGACGATTGGAAGCCGGCTGTTGTAGCGCAGCATGAAATTTTCGCCGCGAACCGGAACGAAATCAGTCCGCTTGCTGTCCTCCGGACAAGCCATCAGCGTGCCTGACATGCGATCGCTTGCTGTCAAAGTGAAATAGTCAAATCCCCACCCCTCGACGGTGCCAGGGGTCAAACTTCCGCCGAACCAGCTGATATTGCAGTCCACCGTTGCGTTGCGTCCTGCGATAATCTCGACTTTGGCATCCTGTTCCTTCTCAAGCGGGGGAAGATGGATGACATAACGGTAGGAACCGGATGGGGCTGCCGGAAAAGCTTCGAGATTCCTTTCAGATTCGGTCTTATCCTGAGCGCTCGCGCCGTGTGGGACGCCGAAACTGGCGGCGACCAGCGCTATCTGTAAGAAATGTCTGACTTTCATATTCATGCTCTCATCTGTTGCAGGTTTATTGCGCCTATTCGGCCAAACCACCGGTTCCGGTGGCGGTTGCGCTATCAAACAAGAGGAAGACGATCGGCGTGCCCGGCTCGCATGAGGCGTCGGTACGCCTGGCACCGACCTTGCCTGCCACGGGCGCGGAATATTCAGCGACGACTTCCCCGAATGAATTTCTCTGAGTAACCACTTTTTGTCCCGCTTGCACGTGTTCATTGAGTTCAACGTGATGTTCGATAAACCCGCCATGTGTCGTCAGAACCGGCGCCATTCCATCCGCAGCGAAGAGACCGGAATCCTTGCTGGTTTTGCCTATATTGCCTTCAATTACCTTATGGTGTTTGAGAACATTCATGGTGCCTTCGACAAAAAGGGCAATCATCGCATGGTCAAAGATACGCGGTCGGCCTATTTCCGGCGTGAAGGCTGGAATACCCGCATCGATCAGCGCATTTGCGAGAAGGCCGTGGGCGCCGAAATTATCGAAAATCTGCTCTATTGGATAAAGCTCCGCCATCGCCCGAACTTCCGGCAAGTCCATTCGCGCCAGATGAAATGAGGCCATATCCATACCTGTGGCTGCGGTATGAAAATCGATTCCGTAGTCGAGGTTGGGTTGCAGCAGGCGATTGAACACCAGCCAGGCGTGACGTGCCGCCGCTTCCGGTGCGTTCTCGTTACCCGGAAACAGCCGGTTGATATCGACAAGATCAATCCCGCGCCCCGAACTCGGCCATCGTCTTGCCATCGCTTCAAGCGCCGGGCGAGACACGTCGAAAACGGCCACCACGGAGCCGGACATCTTTTGCGGGTCGAGCTGGTTCACAATGGTATGCAACGTGTGCACGGGGCTCATTTCGTCACCGTGGATGCCGCTGATCAATCCAATTCGCTTTCCCGGTGACTTACCCTTCATCACGGTGACTGAAACATGCCAATGCTGGCCCGTCGGCATCTGCACACCTTGAAAATAGAAATCGTGCCGCTTGCCTGCCTCCAGATCGGAAATATCAAGGAAGGAGATTACCTGCTTGCCGTCTATGACATCGCCAGTATAGGCCGTCCCCGACCCGTTGCTGCCGGTATCCGGCTTTGCATCACCAGTCTGTGCCTGTGCCTGCCCCGACGCGAGCGCCACAGACCCGGCTGCGGCGATGGATGCGAGCATGAAATCGCGCCGGTCTATGCTCTGTGATTTTGTCTCGACCATCGGGTTCCCCAGTATCGAATAATGGATCGAAGGCCCTCCAGCCTTCACTCCTGCACAGTTTCAGACGCTGTGCCTTTTTTCTCCTCGGCCTGCCTGCCCAAACGCTCGGTCAGACGCTGGATGACGAAGTAGAGGCCGGGCGTGAGAAGCAGTCCGAGCGTGGTTGCAGCAACCATCCCGCCGAAGATTGTCACGCCGACGGCCTGGCGTGCACCGGCGCCCGCGCCCGAAGACAGGATAAGAGGAAGGATACCGAGGATAAACGATACCGCCGTCATCATGACGGCGCGGAAACGCTGTTCGGCTCCGGTACGGGCCGCTTCTGCAGCCGTCAGACCGGTCTCGCGTTTTTCCTTGGCAAACTCCACGATCAGGATTGCATTCTTTGCCGCCAGACCGATCAGCAATACCATCGCGATCTGGACATAGAGACTGTTCTGCAGCCCGAAGAATGTGAGAGCGGCAACGGCCCCCAGCAAAGCAGCACCGAGCGACAGGATAACCACCGCTGGCAATGCCCAGCTTTCATATTGGGCAACAAGAAAGAGATAGGCGAAGAGGAAGGCAAGCGCGAAAACGATTACCTCCTGACCGCTGCTTCGGCTTTCCTGGAAAGACAGGCCCGACCACTCATAGCCATAACCATCCGGGAGGGCTTCCGAAGCAACCTGCTCCATCGCCGCCATGGCCTGACCACTACTGGAGCCGGGGGCTGGAACGGCATTCACCTGCGCCGAGACCGAGAGGTTGTAGCGGGTGATGACGAAAGGCGCCAATACCGTGGTCAGTGACACGACGCTTCGCAACGGCACCATGGTTCCGTTGCGACTTCTGACATGGAGTTTCAGGATATCCTCGCTATGCGCACGGAAATCGGCGTCGGCCTGAAGATTGACCTGAAATACACGACCATTCAGCGTGAAATCATTGACGTAGCGCGAGCCGAAATTTGCACCGATAGCGGCATAAATATCCGACACACTAAGGCCGAGGGCTTCCGCGCGAGCGCGATCCACGTCAACATAGATCTGTGGCACATTCGCGTTGAACGTGGTTGCCGCACCGCCGATTTCCGGTCGCTGGTTGAAGTAGCCGAGCAAGGCGCTGGTCACCTGCGCTATTTCCTGCGGGGGCTGGCCCTGCAATGCCTGCAGACGGAAATCGAGACCGCCAACAGCACCGATGCCCGCAATTGCAGGCGGTGCAAATACCGAGATATTTGCGCCCGGCACCTGCGAGAACTGCGCGCGCAGGGTGTTGATGATATTGTTGAGCTGCAGCGCCTCTGTCTCGCGGTCTTCCCATGGCGTAAGAGCAGCGACCGCCATGGCACCGTTTGGTGTGCTTGTTGATTGCAGGATGCTGAACCCGGCTACCGTTATGACATCCTGAACGCCTTCGGTCTCGCTCAGAACCTTGCGCACATTCTCGACAATCAGGTTGGTGCGGTCGAGCGAGGCGGCACTTGGCAGTTGTATATCGACAAAAAGCGCGCCCTGATCCTCATCAGGCAGGAACGTCGCCGGAAGATTGACGAAGACGAAATAGGCCAACGCAAAACAGGCGATGATGCCCGCAACCGGTACAATCCAGTATTTCACCATAAAGCCGACGATCTTGCCGTAGCCTTCGCGGGTTTTCTCCATGAAGCTTGAAAACCACGCCAGAGGACCCCGCTTGTAGCCTCCCTGTCCGCGCTTGAGCAGAAGTGCTGCAAGCGCCGGACTAAGTGTCAGGGCTACGAATGACGAAAGGACCAGCGCCGACGAGATCGTGACCGCGAATTGCCGGTAGAGCTGCCCGCCAATGCCCTCCAGAAAAGCCGTGGGTGTGACCACCGCCAGCAGAACCAGCGTTGTGGAAATGATCGGCCCGGTAATCTGATGCATCGCCTTGCGAGTGGCTTCGATGACCGAGATGTCGGGCGTATCGTCCAGCACATGCTTGACGTTTTCCACGACCAGAATTGCGTCGTCCACCACAAGCCCGATGGCGAGGACAAGCGCCAGCAGGGAAATCATGTTCAGCGAATAACCGACGGCCAGCAGCACTGCGACCGCACCCAGCATCGAAGCCGGAATGGCGAGCGCAGAAATAAGCGTTGCCCGCCAGTCCTGCAGAAAGATGAATGTCACCACGAGCACGATCACGAAGGCTTCGAACAATGTTCGCGCGGTCAATTGCAGGCTGGCCTCGACGAACCGTGTCGCATCGTAGACGACATGATATTGCAGCCCCGGCGGAAATCTGGACGACAGACGCTCAAGCTCCGCCTGCACGGCAGTCGCCGTCTGGATCGCATTTGCATCGGGCGACTGGTTGATCTGCAGCATGGCCGATTCATGACCGGCAAAACTTGCGCGCGATGCATAATTGCGCGCGCCAAGCTCAAGACGTGCGATATCCCGCAGGAACACTTTTGCTCCGTCTGCGCCGGTGCGGATGACGATACCTCCAAATTCATCCGTATCGCGAAGGCGCCCCTGCGCGACCAGCGTATATTGAAGCTCGGTGCCCACCCGCATGGGTGGCGCGCCTGCCTGACCGAGCGTTGCCTGAATATTCTGACGCTGGATCGCCGCCGAAACCTCATCGACTGTTATGCCCAGAGCATCCATTCTTTGCGGGTTGAGCCAGACGCGCATCGAATATTCGGATGCGCCCACAACGCTTGCCTCGCCGACGCCGGGCACACGCGAGATCGCATCGACAATCGTAGTCGTCGTGAAATTGGTGATCTCAAGCGCGTTCAGGCTATCGTCCGGCGAATAGAACGCTATCCCCAACACGAAATCGGGGGAACGCGAGCGGACAGACACACCTTGCTGCGCTACAGCGGCGGGCAAACGCGAGATCGCCAGTTGCGCCCGGTTTTGAACATTGATCTGCGCCAGTTCGGGATCGGTCCCGACTTCAAAGGTTACCGACAGCGAATATTGCCCGGCATTGGAACTGGTCGAGGACATATACATCATGCCGTCGACGCCGTTGATTGCGGTTTCCAGCGGACCGCCGACAACATCTGCAATCACCTCCGCACTCGCACCGGGATAAACAGCCGATACGTTCACTGTCGGAGGCGTGATCTGCGGATATTGCTGGATAGGCAATGAAAAGATCGCAATCGCACCGGCGATGGAAATGATGATCGAGATGACGATTGCGAGGCGGGTTCGTCGTATGAAGATTTCAGAAATCATTGCCCCACCCCAGCAGTACCAGGGATCGGGTCACGAGGAGATACGGCCTGCCCGTCGGCAATACGCTGCAACCCTTCGACGACAATTGTTTCACCAGCCTTGAGGCCATCAGTGACCGACCAGCCATTGTCGATGCGCGTGCCTGTGGTGATCGGACGCCGGGAAACCGTATTGCCCTCGTTGAGAACGTAGACATATTTCCCCTGACGATCCTGCAACACGGATGACATGGGAACTATCGGCAATTCACCAACCGTCTCATCCAGCAGATTGACGGCAACCACCTGCCCCGGAACCAGAATATGACTTGGATTGGCGAAAACGGCGCGCACTGCCACGGTGCCGGTCTGCGCGCTCACCTCATTGTCAATGAACTGGATGGTCCCGCGTTCGCCATATTGCGTGCCATTGGCAAGCGTCAGGCTCACCTTGAAGCTTTCGGGACTGACCGTCCCCCCTTCCGCTTCCTTCTGACGAATAGCGATCAGAGCGCGGTCCGTCATCGAAAACACAACACGCACAGGATCAAGCTGCACGATGCGCGCAAGCGGTCCCATGCTTGGGCCAACGAGATTGCCAACGGTAAAGAGCGAGCGTCCTATCGTCCCGTTGATGGGTGATCTGACCTGCGTATAGGAGAGATTGAGCCTGGCATTGTTCAGCGCGGCTTCCGCATTGCGGACATCCGCCGTAGCAATATCAAACGCAGCCTGAGCGTCATCGAGAGAGGCTTGCGAAGCGGTGTTACGGTTGGCGAGCGTTCTTGTGCGTGACAATGATTGCCGGGCGGCATTCTGGGCAGCTTCGGCACGTGCAACCTGTGCCTCCGCAGACATAACCGCTGCCTGCATCTGATCCGGTTCTATTTCGAAAAGAAGATCGCCAGCCTTGACCGCTGCTCCCTGCTCAAAGGCCTTTTCCTTCAGGAAGCCGGTTATGCGTGCCTGAATATCAACCGCTTCAATCGCCTCGACCTGTCCGTTGAAACGGAGCGGTGCGGTCGCCAGCGCCATTTCCACTTTGCGCACGATTACAGGAGGTGCGGCACCGGTTGGAGCCTGTTGAGCCAGACTTGGCTGCAGAAACATTGGCGCAAACAAAGCTACAAAAGCAGCGTTCACAGAACGACGAACGAGAGTCTTCTTCAATTGCGCGTCCTCCCTCCGACCGGACATCGGCCGATCACTCACGCATTTCGGGTACTCAAGGCTATTCCGATATAGGCAACACCTGCGATCAGCAGTGCAATCCCTGCGATTGACCCCGACGGCAAATCACGTGTCCAGGGCCATTTCATCACCAGCATGGCGCTGGCAGTCCAGGCGATCAGGCCTGAAAGCGTAAACCACCACCAGCCGCTTGCCGGTTTGATCTTCCACGACAATGCCAGTTGAAGGAAACCATGCACAAACACCACGATGGCAATCAGCAGCGTGATGGCGAGCGCACCTTTAAGCGGGTTCAGATAAATCATGACCCCGCCAACGAGCTCCACAGCTCCGGACAGTTCCTGCCAGACAAAGCCCGCCCAGCTTTTGACCCAGAGTGACTGGATTATCTTGACGACGCCAATAGCCACAAGGACGAGGCCAAACATCGTGCTGGCTGCAAATTCAGAGAATACGGGCAAGAACAGGCAGAGTATTCCACCTGCCATCAGAAGAACGCCGAGACCGAGAAAACCTTTCCATTTTCTCTGTTCGACTGTCTTACGTTCCAATAGCTGCAGTTGCTGAACGTCCATTATGGACCCCTCTATGTTCAAAGGGCTGCGTTACTGCGAATGAGAAAGTATGAGCATGTTTCGATGTAATAGTACAGCCCGAAGACAGTAAAATTAGTGGGTTGCCGACCAATCGCCATCTTCCAGTTTCAGCCAGCTTGTGGAGGTGATGCTGGAGCGCAGGCTGAGTTGTGCTACCAGCGCCTCGACCATCCGGTCATCTTCCTTGCCGGCAAACAGCGTGGCCTCCACTTCAACCTCATTACTTCCCTCGATGTGATGGCTCCGTATAGCGTGGAAGCGCAATTTCTTCAGATCGAGCGTCTGGATCAGCAGTGCCCTGACCGAAATTTCGCTTTCCGCAGGACATCGGAACTTGACCAAGTAGAACTGCTCTATTTCCGGCTCCACAAAGGAATAGCGGTTCACGAGCACCGCAATCCTCGGCAGGGAAACGTTGAGGCAAACGATGAAAAACGCCGTCTCCACGGCGAGAAGCCACAGCCCATAGCCTGTCAGAACGCCAACTGCGCCAGTGCTCCAGACAGTAGCAGCCGTGCTCAACCCCTTGATGCTTGCGCCGTCCTTGATAATCAGGCCCGCACCGAGAAAGCCGATCCCAGTCACAACCTGCGAACCCATTCTGAGATCGCCTTCAAGTCCAAGCGCGTAAGGCAGCGAAGCATAGGCTGCCGCGCCAAGCGCCACGAGACCATGCGTGGCAAGGCCGGAATGACGTTGTTTGATCTGACGTTCCAAGCCGATTGCAGAGCCAAGCAAAAGCGCCAGACCGAGATTGATCATGATGGATGGGATTGCAACGACTTCCGGCATGCAGGTCCTTTTATGCCTCGGACAACTAGTGTGGCGAATCCGAAATTCGTATCACTCTGGAGCGGGGTTGCGAACGAATTTCGGATTCAAAGCCACACCAGGAACCCAATGAATCTAGTGTGGTTTACGGATTTGAAGTTCCTGAACGTTGATGCCATGCAAATGACAGGAATTTCAAATCCACCACACTAGGCAAGCAATTACTTGAATGACGACCACCAAAGCCGTTGAAACGAGCAAATTGCACTATAGACATTATTTGAAGGAGTTAGGAAGTCTTCCTGTATCACCCACATCATATTTAATTATAGTACTTGAATTATGCCAACTAAAGTAGTTTCATCGATACGTTCCGTACGCATTCTTTCCTACATCGACTAAGGGGTCAGATAGCATGGGTTTGCTTGGAATACTGCTCGGACTAGCTCTACTCATGTGGTTTGCCTATCGCGGCTGGAGTGTGCTTCTGCTTTCTCCTGTCGCAGCACTGCTCGCCGCGCTTATTTCCGGTGAACCTCTTCTGGCGAACTGGACATCGACCTTCATGGGCGGGACAGCCAGTTTCGTAGGCCGATGGTTTCCACTTTTTCTGCTTGGCGGTATTTTTGGCAAGCTGATGGACGATAGTGGCTCCATCACGTCCATCGCACGATATCTGACGGAGAAACTGGGCGTAAAGCGCACCATGCTTTCCGTCGTGCTCGCATCTGCCGTCGTCACTTATGGCGGCGTGAGCGTCTTCGTTGCCTTCTTCGTTCTGGTGCCGATGGCGCGTGAGATGTTCAAGGTTGCCAACATACCGGCGCGGCTGATGCCAGCCGCCATAGGGCTTGGCGCTTTCACCTTCACCATGTCGGCAATGCCGGGCACACCCTCGACAAACAACGCCATTCCGATGCCCTATTTCGAAACCACGACTTTCGCGGCACCGGGGCTTGGGATTATCGCCTCCATCATCACGCTTGCCTTCGGCATGTGGTGGCTGCAGCGCGCCGAAGCCAAGGCACGAACTGCGGGCGAAAACTATGTCGATGACACTGGCGATCTCGAAATTACGGAAAAAGTCAGAGAACAATCGACACTCTCCGGTGACTTCGACCCGGCTGAATTCGAACACGGTGCGCGCACCGACAACCAGCCTCCGTTTTTCTTTGCGGTTCTTCCCCTGCTTGTCGTCATCGTGGTCAATTTCCTGATGGCGCTCATCATCCTGCCCCGCATCGACTTCTCGTTTCTGGAACAGGAGCCATGGGGAATCGACGTCGGTTCATCGATTGGCCTATGGGCGGTTCTCATCGCACTGGCAGCGGCTATCCTGACCCTGATAGCGGTCAATTTCGGGAGGCTGCGGGCAATCCGGGAAAGCCTCGACGCAGGCGCCAATTCCTCAGTTCTCCCGATCCTCACCATAGCAAGCCTCGTCGGCTTCGGCGCGGTCGTGGCGGCGATGCCTGCTTTTGCCGTGGTTCGTGACGCAGTGCTTGAAGTACCGGGTGGCCCGCTTGTGTCGCTGGTCGTCGCCATGAACGCGCTCGCAGCCCTTACCGGAACGGCATCCGGCGGCATGGCCATCGCGCTCAATGCGCTGGGCGAGGAATATATGCGGCTTGCCATTCAATACGGGATCAATCCCGAACTCATGCACCGTTTGACTGTCATCAGCGCCGGTACGCTGGACGCGCTGCCGCATAATGGAACGGTGCTGCTACTTCTACAGATCAGCAAGCAGACCCACGCATCGAGCTATTTCGACATGGTCATGACCGTAATTGTCGGTGTGATCATATCGCTCGTCGCGGTTTTCGTGCTGGGATCAATGTTTGGTTCCTTCTGAGCATGGCCATTGTTGTTGAAAGGAAGTTGAAATGAAAAGGACTTCTCTCCTGATTGCCGTCCTGCTCTCTTTGATGGCAAGCCCTGCATTCGCTCATCTCAACCCCGCAGAACATGGTTCGTTCGCCGCCGGGTTTACGCATCCCCTCTCGGGCGCTGACCATATACTTGCAATGGTCGCCGTCGGTCTCTGGGCGTCAATGCTTGGCGGACGTGCGCTCGTCATCGTGCCGCTAAGCTTTGTGGGTGTCATGCTCCTGGGCTTCGTGGCAGCGCTTGGCGGCGTATCCCTCCCCTTTGTCGAACCGGTCATCCTTGCATCGGTGATTGTGCTTGGCCTCCTCGTCGCCATGGCATTCCGCGCATCAACCCTGACCGCAGCACTTATCGTTGGGTTCTTTGCATTCTTCCATGGCTATGCTCATGGCGGAGAAATCGGCAGCGCTGCGTTTCTTTCCTATGGTGCCGGTTTTGCTCTTGCGACAGCATTGCTCCACGCGGCAGGCATCGGTGTCGGTCTTGCAGCGGGCCGTATGCTGCAGGGACGCACGGGACAGATAGTGATGCGGATAGCTGGCGGATTTGCCGCCCTTAGCGGACTCTACCTGATGGCCGGGTGATGTGAGCATCATCTTGCTGGATCATTCGAAGAGACACGCTGAAGCTGATATTGAAAATGACGGGTCGGGGCCGGAAATGCCTATGCATTCTCCGGCACTTCCCCTGCTGCATCTCATGCGGCTTGTCAGCCCCAGCCAGCCAGTCGGCGCATTTTCCTATTCGCGCGGCCTCGAATGGGCCGTCCATGCGGAAACGGTGACGAACGAGGAAAGTTGTGCCGGATGGGTGTTCGGCCTTCTGGAACACAGCTACGCCGCGCTAGATGGCGCGATTTTCTGGCGCATGATCGCGGCATTGAGGCGAAATGACGATGCAGAATTTTGCCGCCTGAATGACTGGCTTGGAGCAAGCCGTGAAAGCAGCGAGCTTGAGCTTGAAGATCGCCGCATGGGTGAATCCTTGCTCACGTTACTGTCGGAACTTGGTGTCGAGCAGGCACGCAGCTTCGCGTTGGAACAGCGAGCCACCTATCCTGCAGCCTTCGCCATTGCAGCATGTCATTGGAATATCGAGCCTGTCGATGCGCTGCGCGGTCTCATGTGGAGTGTGGTTGAAAGCCAGATCATGGCTGCAATCCGTCTCATCCCCCTCGGCCACACAGCAGGCCAGAGGATACTTATCGCCGGAGCGGCGAAGATCGAGCGGGCCGCCGAAAAGGCCCGGACGCTGGATGACGACGAAATCGGCAACACAGCTCCCGCACTGGCCATGGCCAGTGCCTGGCACGAAACACAATATAGCCGCCTATTCCGGTCGTGAGCGAAGCGATTCACGGTATCGCTTGAGATTGTCCTCCGCCGAAGTCGCATCGGCCGGAGCGACTGGCACCAGCGCCTTGAAAGCATACTGACCGATCAGCATGACCCAGGTGACGAGCACGAATGTCGAGGTCAGCACCGGCATTCCAATCGGTTTCAGGAATATGGCGACCGAAGCCCACAACCATGTCGCCACGATAGCGCCGAAGATAGCGTAAAGAAAACTGCTCCAGCTAAAAACAAGGAAGAAGCCGCCAAGCGCAATCGCCGTCAAGGCCGCGTTATAGCCGAAAAGCCCATCGCGAATGGCGCCTTCCGGACCACCGAATGCGGCGGCAACCACTGCGCCGGTTACCGCTCCCAGAAGGCCCATAAGAGCGCTTATTCGCGAATGGATCGCGATACCGGCAAGGATGATGTAACCCGTGATCCAGTTATCCTGAAAGAATATCTGCCCGATGGCAGTACCGATCCCCATATACCAGGTCGGAAGCACATAAGGGACAGCATAGGAAAACTGTTCCGGCGAAACCGGCTTTGCCATCGGACCGGCATCTATAGCGTCGAACTTGAGTATCGCGAACAGAAAGAGCCAGCCGACCAGAACGAATGGCATTGTCAGCGGCGCGACCTTGTGCGGCCCCAGCAACGTGGCGATGCTGGCGAAAGCCATGGTGGAGAAACCAGCGCCACAGATGAGATAGATCGTCATGGCAGGCGACGGCAGGGCGCCGCTGCGGAAATCCGCACTGGTGAAGGCAATCAGCGCAAGGGCAACCAGAGCGCCGTTGAATCCGAACAGGCCATCCCGGATCAGCCCCTTGTCAGCCTTGAGGACGATTGCCGTCAGCGTGCTGGCAACAACGCCAAGCACGCAGATAAAGGCATAGATCCAGGAATTGACCAGAATGGCGAACAAAATGACCAGCCCCGACAGAGGGTTGTTCTGGAACACCACCTGCCCGATACCGCGCAGCGTCCAGTCGACAAACCCCAGAGAAGGATGATCCTGCAAGGCATTGAGCTGCATGAACGTTACCCCTTCTTCGCCGTTTAAGCGGTTCTCACTTTCGGGAGACATGCTCTAGAACAGAAAATAGCGCTGCGCCATCGGCAGGACATCAGCCGGTTCGCACGTGATCAGTTCGCCATCCACCCGCACCTGATAGCTCTGCGGATCGACCTCCAGCTTGGGCGTCAGACCGTTATGGATCATGTCCTTCTTGCGAATCGTCCGGATGCCCTTCACCGCAACCAGTTGCTTACTGAGTTTCAGCTTCTCGCCGATGCCATCATCCAGCGCCGCTTTCGAGACGAAGGTGACGCCGGTGGAACCAAGCGCTCGTCCCAATACCCCATACATTGGCCGATAATGAACCGGCTGGGGCGTTGAAATTGATGCGTTCGGGTCGCCCATTGGTGCAATCGCAATCATGCCGCCGATCATGACGAGGCTTGGCTTCACGCCGAAAAATTCCGGCTTCCACAACACCAGATCGGCCCGTTTTCCGACTTCCACTGAGCCGATCTCATGGGCAAACCCATGCGTAATTGCGGGATTGATCGTATATTTGGCAACATAACGTTTAGCGCGGAAATTGTCATTCCGGCTGCTGTCCTGACTCAGCGGACCACGCTGCACCTTCATCTTGTGAGCGGTTTGCCAGCACCGCAGCGTCGTTTCACCGATGCGGCCCATCGCCTGAGAATCCGAGGACATCATCGAAAACACGCCGAGATCGTGGAGAATATCTTCGGCGGCGATGGTTTCACGCCGGATGCGGGATTCCGCGAATGCCACATCCTCGGGAATTTTCGGGCTGAGATGGTGGCAGACCATCAGCATATCGAGATGTTCATCGACTGTGTTGATGGTGTAGGGACGGGTCGGATTGGTCGAGGACGGCAGGATATTTTCTTCGCCCGCCGCCGTAATGATATCCGGCGCATGCCCGCCACCGGCGCCTTCCGTGTGGAAACTGTGGATGGTCCGCCCCTTCATGGCAGCAAAGGTGTCCTTGACGAACCCACTCTCGTTCAGCGTATCCGTATGGATAGCCACCTGAATGTCTTCCTCATCGGCGACGTTCAGGCAATTATCGATGGCGGCGGGTGTGGTTCCCCAGTCTTCATGCAGTTTCAGGCCGACAGCACCGGCCCTGATCTGCTCACGGAGCGGTTCGGGCTTGCTTGCATTACCCTTGCCGAGCAGTCCCACATTGATTGGAAGTGCTTCGACAGCCTCAAGCATACGATGGATGGCCCAAGGCCCCGGTGTAACCGTGGTTGCGAGCGTGCCAACCGTCGGCCCCGTTCCGCCGCCAACCAAAGTCGTTGTACCGCTGGCCAAGGCTTCTTCGGCCTGTTGCGGCGCGATGAAGTGAATATGTGTGTCGATACCGCCAGCGGTGAGAATCTTGCCCTCACCCGCGATCACATCGGTCGCAGGTCCGACGACGATATTGACGCCGGGCTGAATATCAGGATTACCGGCCTTGCCGATCCCCGAAATACGGCCATCCTTGATACCGACATCGGCTTTGATGATGCCCCAATAGTCCAGAATGATGACATTGGTGATGACCAGATCGGCGGTTTCGGACGAGGATCGTTGCCCCTGCCCCATACCGTCGCGGATGACCTTGCCGCCGCCGAAGGTTACTTCCTCGCCGTAGATACAGCGGTCTTCCTCAACCTCGATGATGAGCTCGGTATCTGCCAGACGCAGACGGTCACCCTTGGTTGGGCCATACAGTTCGGCATAGGCCTGTCTTGAGATCCTTCCCATCTGTCCCTCCTAGAGTTTTCCGTCGATTTTTGCGTTGAAGCCATAGACTTCCCGGTCACCATCCAGTGCAACCAGTTCGACTTCACGGTCCTGCCCCGGCTCGAACCGTACCGCAGTTCCGGCCGGAATATTGAGCCGGAAACCTCTCGTCCGTTCGCGGTCGAAGGCAAGCGCCTCGTTCGTTTCATAGAAATGATAATGCGATCCAACCTGTATCGGCCTGTCGCCCGTGTTCTCCACGGCGATGGTGCGCGTTTCGCGACCGTTATTGAGGTCGATCGACCCGTCTTCGATGAAATATTCACCCGGTATCATGATCGTCTCCTGAGGCACATCCCGAAAACTGTGAAATGGTTTTCGGACAAGATGCGCGTAAAAACCAAAGCCAGAGCGTTTCCAATGATTCAGGAAATGCCCTACGGAATGGGGTTGTGAACGGTCACAAGCTTGGTGCCGTCCGGAAAGGTGGCTTCCACCTGAATGTCGTGGATCATTTCAGGCACGCCCTCCATCACCTCGTCACGGGTGAGAAGCGTGGCTCCATAAGACATGAGTTCTGCAACCGTCTTGCCGTCGCGTGCTCCCTCCAGAATTTCGGCGGAGATATAAGCCACGACTTCCGGGTAGTTCAGTTTCAGCCCTCGGGCCTTGCGTCGCTCCGCAACCAGTGCTGCGGTGAAAATCAGAAGCTTGTCCTTTTCACGTGGCAATAGTTCCATTTTTAGGCCCTCTCCAAAGTGAGTTATGTTGACCAGATGCGTGGCGCAGCAGCCGGTTTCCCCAGTCCGGTTTCGCGCAGAACTTCCCAGGCTTTTCGAAACAATGTCTTGGCTTCCGACATGCGCCCGCCGAGGTAGCGGCAGACGATTACCCGCTCGAGCCGCGACACCGAGAACAGATTTCTGGCTGCATCGCCGACCGCTTCGCGAATAGCATGAAGCGCGCTTTCATCTGCCGGACCGGCATAAACCATCGTCGCGACAATCGGTTTTGCGCAGAAGGCAAAAGCGGCATTCATCGCCGGATCGGCGCCATAAAGGCGGAACTGCTCGAACCAGATCGGCTTTCCGTCCCTGAGTATTTCGACCCTTTGACGAACTTCTCCCTTGTCGAAACTTTCCTGGCAGGCCGGCCGTCCAAGACTGATAATGTCCCAGCCCAGATAGACCGCATCTCCACTCAGGAATACTTTCGTGCTTATGGAAGCCTTTGCGCCATCAAATACGATTGTTTCCTGCGGGAGATATTCGCATATGCCGCCCTCGCCCACCTCGATCCTGGTCGTTTGGCTGCTACGGCCCCGCTCGCTGCGATAGAATTTGGTGGCACCCGGCGTCGTCAGGACTGCCTTGGCGCCGCGCCCCAAAAAGCAAGAAATATCAAGAACATCTTCACCAGCAACACCGCCCGGTGGATGAAGAAGATAGACATGCGCGCTGCCGTCTTTTTCAGGATAAAAGGGTTGTTGCACTGCAAGCGGCCCTACGTGGCGTCGCCGCATGAGCCGCGTCACTTCACGATTATGCTCGAACTGCAGTTCAAGCTCGGCATGCCAACCCGCACTCATTAGCGATTGCCACCTTTGCGTTCTCTGAGAACTACGATGCGTTATCGATACCGAACAATAAAACCAAGGCAGGATGAAATATTCAGACAGACTAACTCGGCAAATCAACATAGACAAGTTCAAATAGAGACTTGGCTAATGTTCCCTTCACCTTGTTTCGATGCCAAGCCGGGAAAGAAGCTTATGCCGGTTATCCCCGACGGTTCATTGCGAAAGACTAGCGGATTGAATTTGACGTTTGATACCCGCCCGATATCAATCCCGTTTCTAACGTCAAATTCGAAAAATCCACTAGATTCATAAAGTTGCTAGTGGTCTTTTTGCTTCCGACATTTGCTCGGCGCTCATATCCGGAGGATGCAAATGTCGGAATCAGACCACTAGTTAGCGCGAACTCAACCGGTCGATTACACGGGCTGGAAGATGAAGAGCCAGTGACGCCTGCTCGAACGTACCCTGCCCAGCAGCCAGGAAAGTATCGTCCATGCCTGCATATTCGTCTGTAATAAGCCTACGAAGCAAATGACCTGAGCCCAGAAACTTGATCAGCGTATTTGAGCTCGCAAACAGACTGTGACCGCCGCTGTCGACCTGAGAAATATCAAGAACCTGAATATTCTTGTTCTGCAGGAAGGCGATATCAAATCCGCTGCCTACCCGCGGCGCTCCTCCGGCCAGCCTGCGCGAAATATCCAGAGCCCGATCGCGCCGGGATACAACAATCGTGAATGGCTGCGGCAGGTAGTCGATATCATCGACCTGCCCGCGGAAAAGATCGGGATCGAGATCAGGCGCCGCGAGCAATACCCCCTTGATACGTTTCAAAACGTCGGTGCGTTTATCGCCCGAAAGCGTTCGCAAGGCTTCCATGACGACGACGGCGCCCATTGAATGGCCGACAATAACGATGCCGTTGGCATTCGTCTGTGCTGCCAGTTCAAGTGTTTCCGCCAGTCCCCTGCGTGCGATGATCGCGCTGTCACGGTCGTAGAGATATCGTGTAAATGCAGCGGCAGACGCCCAGGAAAAATGAACCGGCACCGAAGAGACGTCATAATCGTGGACGATCTGGGCATTACGGAAAAGTCCTTCGGCAAAATTATTGTTATAGCCGTGGACGAAAATGAATATTTCGTGCTTCGCTGCCGGGCGGCTCGCCAAACGTCGGTTCAGCTCTGCGATCATTGCCTGCCGGTCCCGTAGCGGGACATAGTTTGAGGCCATGAAATTCCTTCGAGGGTCAGGCTTCACCGATGCAGTCTCGACATTTCCGGGACGGTGCATTTCGGGAATATGCACGTCAATTGTCGAGAAATTCAGCACATGAGACCTGTCGCGCGAATAGGCGATACTTGGATCGTCCACTCTCTCCCGCACTGTCGCAACCGTAAACGGAACCACCGCATCGGAATGGGCGCGATCAGCCACGTCCATTCCCAGGCCGGTGACAGCCCTGTTGCCGGCGCATCCTGCTGCAACAAGCAACACAAATGCGATGGTGAAAATCTGCTTCAAATCATGCCCTCGTTCGAGAATCGAGACGTAGCGGCCACGTTGTGGCGATGGTCTCGCAATGTCGCTTCTCAGGCAACGCCATACTATGAGGTTTTTGGCAATGTTCCTTCGAGCGCCTTCTTGAGACGCTGTTCTTGTTCGAGAGACAAGGATGTCTTCAAGACCCGTCCCCGCAGATCAGGGAAATCAGCCATAACCCTATCCCATTGGATCTTGCGCAGGAGGACGAACAAGGCCGACGAATTTTCAGGAATCGTTTCGCCAAGCGACACGATGAATTTGTCATCAATCCCATAATCGGCGAGCGAACCTGACAGCGCCCCGGCGCCTGCCCCGACCGCGCCGCCAAGCGCCATACCGGCGAGCGGATTGAGGAAAATAAGCCCTACCAATCCGCCCCAGATCGCACCGGAAAGCAGCCCCGATCCGGCGCCCATGGCGGGCAGATTGTATTTCTGCTTGAGATGAACCTTGCCCTGTTCATCCCGGACCACAATCACCGCATCCTCCAGATCGACGAGATATTCCTTCTGAAGCTGGTTGAGCTTCAGAAGAACAGCATCCGCCTCTCCCACCGTATCAAATCCAATAACAACCAGCTCCGACACAGCGGTGCTCCTTTCCTCGAAAAATCCGAAATAAAAACGGCTTGTGGATCAGCGCCGCCATCTCACCGTGCGAACGTTGGTAATTCTGCCGTCTCGGGCCCGAACGGTAATATCGTAGGTTCTGCGAGACCGATCTCCCCGGTAAAGAAAGTGACTGCCGCGGCAATCCAGGGCACGAACATTGCGAAAGCCGCGCGATCTCAGCAGCCTGGCGCCATCGGAACAGCGTATCCTGTGGCCGTTGTTGATACGCACACCGACGGTAACCGAATGACTTTGGCTGAAAGCGGGGACCGTCTCTGCAACGGTTCCAATCGTAAAGATGGCAGTGAATGCAAGAATAGCGGCGACCGAATGCAGTTTCATGTTCCCCTCCAAGTCACAATGAACCACAACCCACAAGCCGAACCGGTTCACCAATCGCTCGAGCGGCGACCCAGGCAGACACCACGGCGCAAAAGCGAAACAGTTCGGGAAATGCCATTAAAAAGCGTTTTAAGAGCGCCTCACTTGACACAATCAGGTCAAAAGGCGCACCAGATAACCAATGTATCGATGCCGCGCCCCGAACTGGCGCAGCATCACTATCTCATCATTACGAAGCAGCAAATTGGCCTGCTGGCCAAACTGGCTTCGCAAGTGTTTTAGCCTCTCACAATGCGTTCCTGTGGTCTTTTTGATTCCGCCATTTGCTTAGTGCTCATATCAGGGGATGCAAATGTCGGAATCAAACCACTAGCGGCAACGCGCTTCAAAAACGCGACCATGCTGATCGCGATAACGGCAATACTGAACGCCATTGCGGGTCTGGGCAACGCCAACGAGCGTGCCCGCGGCTGCACCGATGGCTGCACCGGTGAGTGCGCCTCGCGTGTCGCCACCAATGGCAGCCCCGGCAAGCCCGCCAATCGCAGCACCGCCCACACCATAACCGGCTGTTCTTCGCTCATCCGTCGTGCACCCGCTGGCGGCGGCGCCGACCACAGCCATCGTCAAGACACTGTACAGGATCATTCTCATAGAAATATCCTTCCCATTTTTTTTATGCCCTTTGTCCGACATTACATAGGCTGCATATTGAAAGGTCAAGATACTCCCGCGTGCGGCAGAATCTTTTTAAAACCGTTTTCTTCCAAGCTCTCAGATGTCAAGAAACAGGCATTTCGCCCCTCACCAAACACTCGGAACTACAATTACAAATAGAATTTTCTGTACTTGATATATGTTAACTTCGTCATCATCAACAGTCGATGGAAATAAATTTTATTGTAAGCCGACAGCAGCTACGATCAGATTGAAAGATAACGGCATTGTTTTTCAAACGTATGCTTCCAGAATTCTGGAAAGGGAACTGCATGGAATTGCTTAATCCCCTTGTCGACCCTGATACAACATTCATCTCAACAGGCAGATTACCGCCCACTGATCGCGTCATAAAACTCGTAACTGAAGCGCATGAGCGGTTCGGCAGTGTTGCGCTTGGCAAGAATTCACAAGTATACCCGGCTCTGGCAAACGTGTCCGAAAGCCTGTTCGGCATATGTGTCGTCAGCGTAGACGGTCATATATTTGCCGTAGGCGATGCCGATCATGAATTCACCATTATGAGCGTTTCCAAGCCATTCATTTTTGCGCTCATCTGCGATCTGATCGGCGCAACGGGTGCCCGTGAGCGGTTGGGCGTGAATGCGACGGGCTATGCCTTCAATTCGCTTGCGGGCATCGAACGCGACAAGGATGGGCGCACCAATCCAATGGTCAATGCCGGGGCCATTGCAACTACAGGTCTGGTACCGGGCAAGACCGAAGACGAGAAATGGCGGTTCATTCAGGAAGGCTTGTCTCGTTTTGCCGGGCGCGATCTTTCCGTCAATGAAGAGGTCTATGTTTCAGCTTCGGAAACGAATTTCCGCAACCGCAGCATTGCATGGATGCTGGAGAGCACGGGACGCATCTACAGCGATCCCGTCGAGGCCGTAGAGCTCTACACGCGGCAATGTTCGCTGAACGTGAGCGCCAGAGATCTCGCAGTTATGGGCGCGACATTGGCGCATGGCGGTGTCAATCCGCTGACAAAAGAACAGGTCGTCAAGCCTGATGTCTGCCACTACGCCCTCGCAGTGATGCTCACTGCCGGACTTTATGAAACGTCCGGAGACTGGCTCTACGAGATCGGGCTGCCCGGTAAAAGCGGCATCGGCGGCGGCATTGTCACTGTGTCGCCCGGCAAAGGCGCTCTTGGTACATTCGCCCCGCCGCTCGATGAAGCCGGAAACAGCGTCAGGGGACAACTGACCGCGCAATTTCTGTCACAACGGCTTGGGCTCGATCTGCTCATGTCGTCACCTGCAAACTAGAACCGGACTGAACACATTGATCTGACTCATTGCGAGAAGGGATATCGGCAATGGCAGTTTCTACACCCGCTTCACATTCCGAAGAACGCAGTTCGTGGATTCCGATGGTAGCCATCGCTTTCGGTCAGGCCATCATGTCTTTCAATGTCGCTTCCCTGCCGGTCGCACTGGGCGGCATGGTCGAAAGTTTCGGCGTTGCGCCAACGGTCGTGGCTACGGGCATCGTGGCCTATTCGATGATCGTCGCAGGCTTCGTGATGCTTGGCGCCAAACTTGTGCAACGTTTCGGTGCCTTGCAAGTCTTCCGACTGGCCGTCATCGTGTTCGGCCTTGCACAGATTCTGATGACATTCAGCCCCAATGCAACCGCCATGATTACAGCGCAAGCCCTGTGCGGCGCCGCAGGTGCCGTCATCGTTCCTGCACTCGTCGCCCTGATTGCGGAAAATTACCATGGCAATCAACAGGCAACTGCGCTCGGCGCATTGGGCTCCGCGCGGGCTGGTGCCGGTGTTTTGGCGTTCCTTATCGGTGGCGTGCTTGGAACCTATATTGGCTGGCGGCCCGTTTTCGGTATCCTCATTGCGGTATGCGCGCTGGTCCTCGTTCTCAGCTTTCGGCTGAAGCCGGATCGGGGACGACCGGACGTAAAAATCGATATGGTCGGAGTTGCGCTTGCTGCGGCAGCCATCATCTCCATCAGCTTCGGGTTCAACAATCTGAACGGCTGGGGGCTCATGCTTGCGCGCTCGACAGCTCCCTTCAATGTTCTGGGCCTCTCCCCTGCACCGATCCTCATCGTCCTCGGCATTGTATTGGGACAGGCTTTTTTTCTTTGGACGCGCCGCCGCGAAGCCAACAACAAGACGCCTTTGCTGCCGCTGCAGGTTCTGGATTCACCGCAGGAACGCGCTGCGGTGTTTGCCATGTTTGCGGTCGTGGCACTGGAAGCTGCATTGAATTTCTCGGTTCCGCTTTATATCCAGATCGTCCAGGGACGCTCGCCGCTTGCAACTGCGGTCGCCATGCTTCCATTCAACCTGACGGTCTTTTTCGCCGCCATGCTGATCGTACGGACCTATGGGAAACTCACACCACGGCAGATCGGCCGTTTCGAGTTCGGGCTATGCGCCGTGGCTCTTATCTGGCTAGCCTTCGTCGTCCGCAATGACTGGAGTTCAGTTCCGGTTCTTTTCGGCCTGATCCTGTTCGGTATCGGACAAGGTTCACTGGTTACGCTTTTGTTCAACGTGCTGGTTACGGCATCGCCGAAGGAACTTGCCGGAGACGTCGGCTCCTTGCGCGGAACCACCAACAATCTTGCCGCCGCTGTGGGTACTGCCGTTGCTGGAGCCTTGCTCGTCGGCCTGCTCAGCAGCGCGGTCATGCGACAACTGGCTCAGAACCCAACCTTGCCGATAGAGATACAATCGAAAGTCAATCTCGACAGCATTACGTTTGTCAGCAACGATCAATTGGAAAGCGTCATCAACGCCACGTCTGCAACGCCGGAGCAAAAAGCCGAAGCATTGCGGATCAATACGGAGTCTCGCCTGCTCGCCCTTAAAATCGGCTTTCTCATCATGGCGGGTCTCGCTCTCGTATCGATCCTTCCGGCCAGCCGATTGCCAAATTATCGGCCCGGGGAAATCCCGGAGCCATAGAAGCAGGCGGAGCTGCTCTATCCGGGGCTTTTAACCCACGCAATTCAACTAGAGCATTTCCTGTTTTGATTGAACCATTGCAAATGCTCTATCTGTTTGTTTTTACGCATGTCTTTATCCCGAAACCGGTTTCCACTTTCGGGAGACATGCCCTAGAGCTGTTCCAATTAAAGCGCAGTCGCTGGAACAGCTCTATTGTTCGCGGGAAAAGCCGAATATCTCAGCGAACCAGCTTGTTGCGGAATATTGCGCGCAGAAAGTCAGGGCAACGATCGTGATCGGAACGCCGATAAAGGCTCCGAAGACACCCCAGAGCGAGCCCCAGGCGAACACGGAAAAGAGCGTCGCAAACGGCGACAGGGAAATTGTCTTTCCTGTCAATCGAGGCTCTATCACGCTTCCGATGACGGACTGTATGATGTTCAGACCCACAAAGACTGCGAGTACCCATTGCCAGCTGGCAAAGTGCGTGAAGGCGAACGCGGTAATGAAAAGCGTAGCGATCAGCGGCCCGAGGAAAGGAATGAAGTTCAGGATGAACGCGACAAATCCCCAGGTTTCGGCAAATGGCAAGCCGATCAAACGGGTCAGAAGCCAAACAAGTGAGCCGGTCGCAAGGCTCATCAGGGCCCTGAGCAGCATGTAGAACCGGATTTTTGCGGCGGCTGACTGGCTGGCGCGCAGGAATGAATTCGCAGCCTCCTGATTTTTCAACTGCTTGATCCGCGCGCGAAACTCGTCCGTTTCGGCAAGCCCCAACAGAACATAGACCAGCGCCACGAGCCAGAAACTGAATGTATTGTTGAGGCGGCTTCCTATCGATTGGAGCGTCCGCAAAGTCCAGCTTACGCTGAAATTCTCCGACCACAGAACTGATGCCGCGATGCCATGCCCGTCAAGCCACGTTGTGAGCTGCTCATAGAGGAGCTGATACCGAACTGCGTCGATCAATATGCGGCGGCCAACCTGTCCGACTGTCCATGCGATCAGCCATCCAAAACCGAGCAGAAGGAAAACCACCAGAAGAAAAGTGACCACCAATGCCAGGTAGCGCGACATGAACGACGAAAGCCCGTGCTGAACCGGCCAGACGAGCATAATGATAAACAATGCAAAAACGACTGGTGCAAATACCGCGCCACCGTAATGGAGCAATGCAATCAGGACGCATCCCGCGATCAAGATCAGTGTTGCATTGCCAGCCTTCAGCATGAAAAATCCCCGTCCCCACGCATGAAATCAACTCATGATTTCAGGGTATTCTTGTGAATTTGACCGTCTTTCATGACGACCGCCAGCGTCTGTTCCGGCTTTTCAAGCACGTGAATATCGTCGAGCGGATTTTCATTCAGAACCAGAAGATCGGCAAAGGCACCCGGCTCTATGAGACCGAGCTTGCCGGGATAGGGATTGCGCAGATTGGAAAGTGCAAGCAATTCGGCATTGACTGATGTGGCGGCGCGAAGCACTCCCGCATTCGAATACCACTGGCTCAAATGGGTCAGCATGAAGTTCTGGCGCGGGGTCAATGCCGGTGAAAATAGAACATCAGAACCCCAGGCAGTCTTGATCCCATATTTGCGGGCGAACTCGTAAATCCTTGGCGTACCGGCAAAAAGTTGCTGAATTCGCTCGGCACCGGGGCCTGTCTGCGATGCCGCATCCTCCATCGTGAGGAAAGGCTGGGTGCTCAACCAGACCTCCTTTTCTGCGAGCATGCGTGCGGTTTCCTCATCCATCAGATGCGCATGTTCGACACATGCAACACCCGCCCTGATGGATCGCTGGACTGTATTCGAGGCATAGGCATGAACTGTGACATAGGTGTTCCAGTCCTTTGCCACATCGACCGCCGCGCGGATTTCTTCCTCGCTGAATGTAGACATATCCAGCGGACTGCGCGGCGAGGACACACCACCGCCTGCGACGATCTTGATCTGCGATGCGCCCTGCAACAATTGTTCGCGCACGCGAAGCTTCAAACTGCCTGCATCATCGACGATGGCCGAAGCCCCCATCAATTCGCCGGTGCTGAGCTTTCCCCCGTCGCGCGGTATTTCGGTCGGCAGCCTGAGATCGCCATGACCGCCGGTTGTTGTTATCATCGCGCCTGCGGGAAAGATGCGCGGGCCGCTTATGATGCCCGTATCGATGGCGCGCTTGAATGAGAAAGTCGGTCCACCCAGATCGCGAACCGTCGTAAAGCCGCGCAAAAGCGTGCGTTCTGCCTCTGCCGTGGACGCCGCAAATATTATACCCAAATCTCCTTCCAGAAGGACCGGCAGCGGCACAGCCGCATAGACCGCATGCCAGTGAGCATCGATCAGTCCCGGCATCAATACGCGGTCGCCACAGTCGATGACCGTCGCGCCTTCAGGCGGCGCACTGTTTGTCGTGTCGACGGCAGTGATGCGATTGCCTTCGATGAGAACCTGAACGCCGGATTTCAGCGCGTCAGCCTTGCCATCGAAAAGCCGCGCCCGTGTCAGAAGAATTTTGGCAGACTGCGCGAAAGAGCGATCCGCAATCATCGTCGCTGCAGCCGTCGCTGCGGCACCTGCGAGGAAGTGTCGTCGTGACAGACGATCCAGACGGCGGGAGACCTGTTGCAATATCGGATTGGAGCAGCCGCAGCCATCGCCATGAATGAAATGCTGATATTTTCCACCCAGTCTAAACATGGCAACTCCCAATTTGCGCGATTGCTAAAGACAGCTAGCGGATTGAATTTGACGTTTGCTACCCGCCCGATATCAATCCGGCTTCAAACGTCAAATTCGAAAAATCCACTGGTTTCATAAAGTTACTAGCGGTCTTTTTGATTCCGGCATTTGCTCAGCGCTAATATCCGGGGATACAAATGTCGGAATCAGGCCACTAGTTGAATATCTTGAAGTAGTTTACGTCGATAAATCTTCCCCGAACGTCGTTCTCGACGCGCCCCCGGATTTCAATCTTGTTCTTTGTATTTATTTCTCTGCCGCGCCAGACTTCTCTTTCGATCCGAACTCTCGTTCTGCCGGTATGATCCTGAAAGACATACTGGGCTCTTCTGACATTACTTTTGATCGAACCGGTCAGCACCACACGGGTTCCGACTGGCGTTCGGGTTATGGCATCTGCCGTTATGGTATTGCGGGCTTTGAATGAATCCAGAAACTGGGCATGGGAAACATCAACGAAACCCAGAGAAAAAAGGCCCAGTATCAATGCAAATTGAATCATATGCTGCTTTACCGAGGCCATGGATTTTCACCCTCATAGCAATGATCGAATTTCTTCTTCGGTATCTAGTGGATTTTTCGAATTTGACATTTGAAACAGCATCTCATTCAGTCGGGATTCAAACGTCAAATTCAATCCACTAGTCGACTTCTGATGAAGATTAACTTTATCACGGGAAGACACAAGACATATTCCCCACAGAATTTCGAAACCACAAGTACCCGATAATAATTCACCTTTTGCGAGCTCCGGTCTCGTCATCTCCAGAGCAATTCCAGCCCCTGTGCGGAAGGGCCACGCCCGATGCCGATACACCCACAGCTTCGCGCCTGAGTGTTTGCGCCCTCAAAAATCGCCAGGCGACCCATAGCCGACAATATGACGGCTGATTTCGGCAGGGTGCCTGCCAAGTCGGCATTTTACCGGATGAAGTGCGGCGGGAGATATGACAGCTTCGACGGTCAGTCGTGAGCAGAGAGGAAAAAAGCGGCCGGATCATCGGAAGGTGATGGAGACGACAAACAATGTGGGGGCGGAACTGAAAACGTTGGAATTGGCTCAGAATGAGCAAAACTATATGCGCGAATTGCGCAGGGAATTTCATAAACACCCTGAGCTTTCCCTGAATGAACGACGCACTTCTGCACGTATCAGGGAAGAACTTGATGCAATCGGCGTCCCGTATGTCTTAGTCGGCGAATTTGGAATTATTGCAACCGTAACCGGATCGCAAAGCGAGCGGGTTATCGCCTTGCGCGCTGATATGGATGCTCTGCCGATAGAGGAGAACAACCCACACCTGGAATATAGGTCTGGCACAGCTCACGTTATGCATGCCTGCGGCCACGACGGGCATATCGCCATGCTGCTGGGAGCGGCGCGCGTTCTTATGAAAGCTCGCGATCGGCTCCACGGAACAGTCAAGCTATGCTTTCAACAAGCCGAAGAGGTTGGCGAGGGAACAGAAGACATTCTGAAAGAACTCGCAAGGCACCCCGTTGAAAGTATATTGGGCATTCATCTCTGGTCGGAGTTGGAGACCGGCAAGATCTCCATTGAATCAGGCCCCCGAATGGCTGCCGGGCAGTCCATCGATCTGACGATCCATGGCGTGGGTACGCACGGCGCCTACCCTAACAGAGGCATCGACCCAATCATCGCGACTGCGGCGATCATCATGAATTGCGCTGCACTCGTCAGTCGTGAATTTGATCCTACGGAACCTGTCGCGCTGACTTTTGGAAGTATCTGTGGTGGCAATGCAGATAACGTCATTCCGGATAGGGTCAGCGTCTCAGGCACGATGCGTGCAACGCGTTCCGAGACAATGAGCTATCTTGAAGAGGCGCTGAAGCGGACGATAACAAGCACAGCCGATGCCTATCGCACCCGAGCAGAAATCAGGTTCAGCGGCGGCGTTTCAGCAGTCACCAATGACCCGGCATGCAGCAATATTGCTCGTCGCGCCATTCAGTCTCTCGGCCTGGAAAACGACTGCACCAGTTTCAATACGGTAATGGCGTCGGAAAACTTCGCCGATTTCCTGAAACTATATCCAGGCGTCTTTGCTTTCATCGGCGTGCGGAACGAAGCGATAGGCGCAGCCTATCCCCACCACCATCCGAAATTCAACATTGATGAAGATGTTCTTTTCAGAGGTGCAGCCCTGTATGCGCAATATGCAATCGAATACTTTCAATCGGATAAATAAATAAAACACACCGAATAGTGTTCGTTCGAACGCTTAATTAAGTTTCAAACAAAATGGGAGGAAACCATGAAATACTTGAAAACAGCAACACTCACATCATCAATAATAGCGATGGCGCTTTCTATAGGAGCAGGCATTGCCCATAGCGAAGAGCCTTTGAAGCTCATCATTGGCACCGAAGGCGCCAATCCACCGATGAATTATCAATTGGCAGACGGCACGCTTGCCGGCTTCGAGGTCGACATCGCCAAGGCGCTTTGCGACCAGATGAAAGCGCAATGTGAAATTGTTGCTCAGGATTGGGATGGCGCCATCCCTGCTATTCAATCCGGAAAGTTTGATGCGTTTATCGCTTCCATGTCGATCACCGAGGAACGCAAGAAGCAGGTTGATTTCTCCGACAAGTACTTCAACCCACCTCCGGGAATGGTGGCATTGAAGGATTCAGACATCAAGGGCGTCACCAAAGACAACCTCGCTGGCAAGACTATCGGTGTGCAGGGCTCAACGACCCATGCAAATTATGCAGAGGCTTACTTTACCGACAGCACGGTAAAGGCTTATCCGACCTCTCAGGAATTCAAGCTGGATCTTGCGAACGGACGGCTTGATGCCGTTAATGACGACAGCGTATCTCTGGCAGAATGGCTCAAGACCCCGGAAGGCGCTTGCTGCAAGATGATCGGCACCTATCCGCCGGTTGCACAATATCATGGCGCTGGCGTAGGCGCTGCCATCAAGAAGGGTCGCCCGGAACTGGTTTCGAAATTCAACGAAGCGATCAAGGCGATCCGGCTCAACGGAAAGTATAAGGAAGTCAACGACAAGTACTTTGATTTCGATGCTTTCGGAAATGATGGCTAAATACCCCTGATGGCAAGGAAAGTGCCATCGGGCCTGACTTGAAAAGGGGATACGCGCCCCTTGAAAACGCAGCCATGCGCTATGGGCCATTGATGGTTCATAGCGCATGGATTTACTGGATTCCGATACTCCAGCAGGACACGCTCATTTAGCGACTATTAACAGGATCAAAAGCTTTTTGCCGTAACCAGGCAGCCATGATCTGGAGTAGACTTAGAAAAAAACTTCCTGCCGCCTTTCTGCTCCTGTTGATGCTGGCGCAATTCAGCACCGCATCGGCTGGTGCGGCGGCATCTTCCGACATTCGCAGTTCCTGTTGGGCATCCGCCAGTCTGTCGGAGGATGTGGTCACGATTGCACGCGAGGAAGAGCGATGGTCTTGCGGTGAGCGCAAATTCTCTATCGATGCCGAACGCGTACTGCTTCGCTTTGACATTGCCTCTGACAAACTCCCTCCCCGTTATTTGCTCTCACGCCGAAGTGCGCTTGAAGCAATACATCTGCTTGCAACAGACCGCGACGGTGCTGTCCGGCAGACAGTCGTTCCCGCCGCCGATTTGTCCAGTTCAGTCGCTGGCGGTTACTTCAAGGCTTCCCTGACGGATGTGACCCACGAGACTGCATCGGTCATCGTCGCATTTGATATGCCGAGCCATCGGATGACCCTGGAGAGGGCCTATCTAGCGCCGACAGATGCAGTCGACGGCATGGGGAACCCCCGGTTCCTTCTCATTCTGGCCGGACTTGCGGGCATGCTCGTCATGCCGCTGATTTTCAATGCAGCATTCTACAGGGCTTTGCGTGAACCATTCGTTCTCTGGCATTCGGCGCTTACATTCTCGCTATTGATGACCATTCTGGTTTCATCTGGCGTGTCGGTTGTACTTTTCGATCCTCCGGCAATGACGTTGAGCTGGATGACGACTTTGATATTCGGGATAACAGTCGCATCGGGAGCGATGTTCACCTATAGCTTCATCGAGCCAGGAATGATGCATCCGCTTCTGCGGCGCCTGCTCCCTTATTGTGCCATATGGGCGATATTCCTCAGTGTCTTTCATGCGGCATTCCCCTATGTCGCCCGCCCTATACAAGCGAGCGCATATACTGCTGCCTTTGCACCGATCCTAGCTATTTTCATGCTGTCCATGATTGATGCACTGCGCCGCGGAAGCCGCGCTGCGCGATTCCAGGCAGTTGGTTACACGCCGATCATTCTGGTTGGGCTGATCCGTCTTGTGACGGGGGTGCTTCCCGGTTTGCATAGCACCGATGCTATGCTTCTATTTTTTATCGGCTGTGTGTGTGAAGTCCTGTTCACAACGCTTGGCGTGGCAGATCGCTTCGTGACTATGAAGCGCGAGCGAGACCGGGCACGCGACGAAGCCGAACTGCTCGAACGCTTATCCGAAACGGACCCATTGACGGGATTACTCAATCGGCGAGCAATCGAACGGCAGTTCGAGCAGCTTCAAAGCGAAGGCTTCGCCGCAATGGCTGTCATTGATATTGATTATTTCAAGACGATCAATGATCTGAACGGACACGGTGTCGGAGATGAAGTGCTGAAGGCCGTTGCCAGTGCGCTTCAAGCTGGTCCGACAGTGCGCGCCTACCGACTTGGCGGAGAAGAATTCGTGCTTCTCCTGCGCGGTGCCGATGCCAATATCCAGGCTGAACTGCGACGTCAGGCTATTCCTGCGATTGTTGCTCATACTATTTTGGGCATCGAACGACCCGTAACCGCCAGCATGGGCATAACAGAAATTGGTGACGGTGAAGATTTCGCAACACTTTACGACCGAGCTGACAAGCTGCTTTATGAAGCGAAGAGCGCGGGGCGAAACCAAACCCGCAGCGAAATCAAGCCAAAGCCGTCGTTGAAAGCACTTGCGGGCGACAGTGCAATAATCGCCTAAGGGGCATTTGAAACCGTCAGATAGGTCTACCGCTTTCGCCGCAGTCCTTTTTGTTCGGCATCTGCGGCGGCGGGTATTCCATAAACGCAGCCATGACCGAACCGCCCATCGAGGCGGGCGGTATGCTACGAGCCGAAACCTAGTCTTTCGCCTGAGCGTTTCTGCGCAATGACGGACATCTCCGTTTGGCCGAGGATGGTCGCCTTGATCTGATTCTCATCCATCAAACTGAATGCGGTTGCCCAGGCGTCCGCTCTCGCTGCATCGCGTGCCACAACAGTCAACCAACGATAAAGTGCTACTGAAAATCCGGTCTTTGGGTTGAGCAAATGGTTGAAGCGTCCGGATTCTTCGAATTGAAACCCGCTGAAGCTGGACGTCGCGAGCGCCTGATCGCGGATATCGACATGTTCTTCGGTTCTCGCTCCGGCTTCGAGATCGGCGATGCCAATGCGCCATGCCGTGCCGTCCGGCCTGGAGCCAAGCGCGCGATACTCCCCCATATCGACCAGCGCATGTTTGACCCCTTCCCTTTGCAACAAAGCTGTCACACGGTCGGTGACGTAGCCCTGAACAATACCGTTCAGGGTCAGAGCCATTGACGGCTTGGAGAAGGCAATCCGGTTCTCATCAAAGAGAACGTGACCGAACCCGACCTTTGCCAGCGCTTCATCCCAAAGCTGTCGCGATGGTCCGTCAGCAGACGGATGTTCTTGTGAAAAATGCTTCTTCAGACAGTTCCAAAGGGGCTGTACCGTCGGATCGAAAAGGCCATCGCTGGCCTGCCAGCATTCATGACAGATACGCAAGACCTCAATCAGATCGGGCGAAGGCGATGCCAGCGCCCCATTGCGATTAAGTTTGGTGAGTTCTGAATCTGCACGATATAAGCTGAAGATGTTCTCCAGCCTTTCCGCCTCTTGAGCAGTTGCACGTAGCAGGCGTTCGGCGGTCGAACGATCAGGATGATAGAGTATGATCTTGGCAGGCGCTCCCATCGCCTGGCCGCGCCAGACGATGGGCTCGGGAAGCTCAAGTGAAGCTGCACTTTTTGGAATAACGTAGAGCATTACTCCAGCCGCACCGCCCGCAAGTACCAGGCGACGACTGACACGCCGTCCACTTTCAATGCGCATGGCTTTCGGCTCCAAGATCGGTGGTCTGTACAGACTGTCCACCGAGAACGTAACTCTCCGGCATTTCGGTGAAAGTGCTGATACGCCCACCCTTTTCCGCGATGAACTTCTCGGCTGCTTCCCGTGTTGAAAACGGCACGGACTCCTGTGCCCCCATTCCACCCACAGCAGCGCTTTCAATCACAAAAAATGCCTTATGTGCATCGACCCAGTTTTCCGCTCCCGGCTCCTCCCAGCTTGGCGCTTTCGCCATGTCCGAAACGTAGATTGCTGCAATCCCCTTCGGCTCTTCGGGCAGCATTGTAAAGGCGAGTGTGTCGCGGGCGGAGGAGAACCATATCGCCTCATTTGCCGGTTCGAGAATGATCTGGCCCTTGGGGCCAGGATGTTCCAGAACATTCATCCCGCAATAGCGGCCCATTGCGCTTTCTGTCAGGGCGAAAGGAGCAATGACGGCATCTTTCTTTTCATCTGGAGAACATCCGGCAAGCAAAGCAAGAAACAGAGGGGCCAGAAACAAAGCGCGGTTCATAATTCTTTCCTCGAGAAAACCAACATGGAAAGGGACAACGGCAGCATGACCCAAAGGCCGAGCGCCAGTGTCAGTGCCGGAGCCGAGAGCGTAGCGTTACCGGCTATACCACCCATGCCGGTCAGAGATCCGGCCTGTCCGAGACCGAAATTGAGAAGCCGGTAGGAATCGGCTGGATTGAGAAGAAGCAGACTGTTGAGTATGCCACCGCCAACAATACGGCCCTGATCGAAAACCAGCAGAGCAAGAAGTGCTGCGTCATAGATCAGCACGAAAAACAGCCAGACGCCGATGGCGATACCTGCTGCCGTGCTCCGCTCCCGCACCAGCGTACTTGCGAGAAAGCCGATGGCGATGAACACCGCTCCCAGCAGGACCGACGAGACGATGAGTTTCAATAACGAGAGCCAACTCCCCGCATCCACGCCAGATCCGGTCACGATCAGCGCTACAGCCGCCACGCCGTAACCAAACAATGTCGCGAAAGCGAGAATGGCAAGCTGGCCGATGAACTTGCCCAGAACCAGCTGAATCCGGCTTATCGGATAGCTTAGAAGCAGCAACATCGTGCCGCGTTCCATCTCACCGACGATTGCATCATGCGAAATGAGAAGAGCAATGAGAGGAATGAGGAAGATGGTCAGGCTGGAGAGGCTGACGATCACCACGTCCAACCTACTTGCTGCAACAGAACTGCCAGTGGGTGCGCTGCCGAGAAAAGTCATGCTCAGAGCCAATGCTGCAAGCAGTAACGTGGTCGCCAGAACCCAGCGATTGCGCAGGCCTTCCTGTATTTCTTTGGAAGCAATAATGAGAATATTTTTCATTCCGCTGCCTCCGCGCCAGCCGCTTCTCCGGCATTGAGAAAATGGGCGTAAAGCTCGTCCAGCGTCGGCGGAACAAGATCGAGTTCCGTCAGATTGTCATTCATGGCCACGATTTCGCGGACAAGCGCCATCTTGCCTTCCGTCGGAGCTTCTGTTTCGAAGATATCCGGGCCGAGACGATGCCAGCGCAATGCTGCATTGGCGGTGGTCGAAGGCAACCGGGAGACGTCCGGCGTCTGCACGCGTATGCGAAGCGGCAGTTGTGAAATCCGGCGCAACGTATCGATGGAGCCATCGGCAATGATCTTGCCCTTGTTCGCGATGATGACGCGCCCGACCTTGGTTTCCAGTTCGGTCAATGCATGGGACGACATGAGGATTGTCGTGCCTTTGCTCCGCAGTTCTTCGAGAACTTCATAGAAGCTCTGGCGCAAGGCGGGATCGAGACCAGTTGTCGGTTCGTCTAGCAGCAGAACGTATGGTTGCCCGAGCAATGCCTGAGCAAGCCCCAGTCGCTGGCGCATCCCTTTCGAATAGGTGCCAACCCGCCTGTTCGCAGCATGGGCGAGGCCAACGCGCTCGAGCAGCTCAATATTTTGAGCAACCGGCATTCTCTTGAGCCGCGCATAGAAGCCAAGCGTTTCCGCGCCCGTCAGCGCCAAATTGAAAGAGACGTGCTCAGGCAGATAACCAAGGCGCAATCTGGCGGCAAAAGCACCCGTCGCCGGGTCCTCACCCAGCACACGAACCGCACCCTTGGTTGGACGGATCAGCCCAAGCATGAGCTTTATCATCGTGGTCTTACCTGCTCCATTATGGCCAACTAGCGCGATGCTTTCTCCAGCGTGAAGGCTGAAACTCGCATCGCTTATAGCGTTGAACCCGCCATAGGACTTCGTGACCTGATCAAGAATGACAGTCTCAGTCATTTGGTTTTCCTTTCGCCGGATCGGCCGGATTCGGCGGCTTCATTAGGGGATGGCTATCGACAACACCGCCCGGCAGAAGCGCCGGGAACTGGGTCTGCGCCCAGCGGATAGTCTCGATTGCCGGACTATTGATGAGAATTTTTGCCTGTGGCGCAGTCCACAAAACCTTGTCGATAAGATCATTGGGTCGGTAAGGGCTGTCAGCGATACCATCGCCATTGAGATCGAAGGCCGGATTGTCGCTCCAGTAATTGCCACGTCCATTGACCGACCAGTCAAGGTTGCGCGTGCCAACATATTTCACCTGATTGCGGTTATTGATGAAGGCATTGCCGCTCATGGCATTGCCCTCTGAACCGGCGGTAAAGTGAATGCCTATGCTGCAGTTCTCGAAACTGTTCTCGGTGAACTTGTTCTTGTTGGCATTGTAAATGAACACGCATTTTTCCGGGCCGAGCCGCGAGGCCTCGCCCACCAGCGTCTCCGTCTTGTCTTCCGCCGGAAGGCCATGTTCAGCTTTTTGAACACCGGCATCAAGCCAGCGGTCTATCGATTGCATTCGCCCGATCACGCGATTGCCGGAAATGACCGAGCTGTTTGCATAATTGAGCAACAAGCCGTGATCCCGATCGCCGTCGGACAGGTTATCCATCACCTTGAGGCGATTGGTGTACATGATCGCGAAACCGACAGAATTGTTGCGCGAAACATTGCCGATGACCTGGCTGTCGTCCGTGTACATGTAATGGACGGCGAACCTGACATCCTCCATAACATTGTCGCGGAAGACGTTTTTGCGGCTGGCATTAGTATAGATGCCGTCGCGCCCGTAGCGAATGACGTTGCCGATAACCTGTGCACCGGGGGCATTCCATATGGAAACGCCACTGCCGGTTTGCGCCATGCGCACGCCTCGACGGCCAATGATCTCATTGCCACTTGCGATGGAATTTGCAGCGCCGTGCAAATAAATCCCGTAGAGATTATCGATAAGGCGATTGTTCTCGACGCGTGCGCCCTTGGCGGTTTTTGCCACGAAAATCCCGGAATTGAGGTCGGGCATATTATCGCCCGAGCCGCGCACTTCCAGCCCGCGCACGATAGCGTCTGGTGCGCTGACCGTTATGGCATTGCCCGAGCCAAGTCCGTCTACAACGGCGCCCGGTTCGCCAGTCAGTTCAATGGCGCGGTCGATCGTAAGCGCGCCATTGTGCTTGCCTTTCAGAAGCCGGACGACATCGCCCGGCTCCGCTTTGTCGATAGCCGCCTGTACGCCTTCGCCTGCCACGACATCGATCTGCCGTGCCTGCAAACCGTCGCACAGAACGACGGTCAGCAGCATTGCGGCGCTCAAGGACTGAAACCGGCGGGGGAACTTCATGGCAGTCAGGCCTTCTTCGGTTCCACGAGCATCCGGCCCTTCATTTCCATGTGCATGGCATGGCAGAACCACGAGCAATAATACCACCACACACCTGGCTTGTTGGCTGTGAAGGTAACTGACGCGGTTGCCTGCGGACCCACCTCCATGTTGACACCATAGTTGATGATGGCGAAGCCGTGGGTGAGGTCTTCGATTTCATCGATGTTAGTGACATAAACCGTCACCTCATCGCCCTGCTGGACGGTGAACTCGGTGAGACCGAAGGCTGGCGCGGCAGACGTCATATAAACGCGCACCTTGTTGCCGTCCCGGATCACCTCATTCGCGTCCATCAGATCGAGACCATCGGCTTTTGCCTGAGTGACGGCATCGGCGAAGAATGGGTCCTCACGGCTCCAGAAGTTGACGGGATTGATCTTCGAGCGATGAACAATGGTCGCATCATGCGGCTCGGCAAAGCTCGGCCCGTCATGGACAATCACCATCTTCTCACCGGAAATGTCGATGAGCTGATCATTTTCGGGCTTGAGCGGCCCAACATTGAGATAGCGATCCTTGGAGAATTTGTTGAGCGAGATCAGCCACTGACCATCAGCTTCCTTGGTTTGCCCCATGGAAGTGTGGTTGTGACCCGGCTGATAATGCACATCAAGCTTCTGCCGGATCGGATCAACCTTCTCGCCCTTGAAGGCTCGCTTGGCGTCCTCAATGTTCCATTTGCAGATCTGGCTGTCGATGAAGAGCGTCGTATAGGCGTTGCCCTTGCCATCATAAGCGGTATGCAATGGCCCAAGTCCGAGTTCCGGTTCCGCAACTACTGCATCGCGGGGCTTGATCTTGTCGTCGAAAAGCTCGTCGAACTTGCGAACGTCGAACACGGTAACGGTCGGCGACAGCTTACCGTTGGCGACCACGTGGATACCGTCTGGCGCGGTGTTGATACCATGCGGGCTGTTCGGCACGGGAATGTAACGGGTATATTTGGAACCGTGACGTCCATCGATGACCGGTACACCGTTGATTTCCTTGAAATCGCCCTTGGCAACCGCCTCTTCGATACGCTTCAGGTTGAAGATTACGATCCAGTCCTGCTCGCTCGACATCATTTCGGCAAGCGTCGTACCTTCCTCCGAATTGTAGCAGGTGGCAAAAGCGTACTTGCCCTGATAATCGCAGTCGACATTGTCGAGATTGCCGTCAACCATGATCTGCCAGGCAACCTTCATGGTCTCGCCGTCAACGGCCGTGAAGATTGCATGATATTGCTTGGTGTCGGTCAGATTGCTGCCATCGTTCGGGATCGGTGCGCGATCCTCGCCATTACAGAAGACATAGCCGGTTTTCGGATATTTCTGCACGCGCAAGCCATGCACGGTATGCTGGTTCGGAAGCTGAATGATCTTGTCGCATTTCATCACATCAAGACGGATGCGGCAGACACGCGTATTGGCCTTGTCATTGGCATAGAGATAACGCCCGTCATAAGTTCCTTCGGTGAAGGACGGATGCGGGTGGTGCAAGTCACCATTCAGGAATATGCCGCCACGATCTTTGAGGAACTCTTGATCTTGCGGCAGAAGGCCCTCGGTCAGCACCTTCAGGCTCTCATTTGTCTGGCCCCAGCCGGTCGCGCTATCACGATTGAACACTGGAATGCGCATCAATTCGCGCATTGATGGCAGGCCGACGATACGGACCTCACCGCTCTGGCCGCTGGAAAAGAAGACGTAATATTCGTCCAGTTCTCCGGGCTTCACTTCCGCACTGTGACCAGCGCCGCCAGCAGCAGCCGATGCCGGCTCGGTTGAGCCTGCAAACAGCGCCCCACCTAGACCGCTTGCACCGGCGGCAGCCACAAAGGCCGACGTACCGAGCAACTGTCTTCGACTGAGCTGCGTTTTCTTGGTTTCTTCAGACATACTTCTCTCCTTTAGAAAAGTCAGGCAGCAGGACCGGTGTCGGCAACGCCTTCAACCGGTTTTCCTTTGACTGAGATGACGGGTCTGGCCGGTCCACCGCCACGTTCGGCAGCCGCTGCGAGGGGGGCATTGCGGGCTGCGAATTTTTCACGCTTCACACGCACCTGGATCATGTGCGGGCAGCGCTGGTCGTCGTGATAGAGTTCCTGACAATGCATGCAGTAGATGCATTCATTGACGTTGATCTGGCCCTCAGGGTGGATCGCCTCAACCGGACATTCCTTAGCGCAACGGTGGCAGGGCGAACCGCATTCCGGCCAGCGTTTCAGCCATTCGAACATGCGGATGCGTCCGGGAATGGCGAGTGCCGCACCGAGCGGGCACATATAGCGGCAGTAGAAGCGCTCTATAAACAGGCCAGCCGTCAGAAGTGTCAGTGCATAAATGACAAACGGCCACTCACGCGCGAATTTTAGAATTATCGAGGTCTTGAACGGCTCGACTTCCGCAAACACTTCAGCCAGCGCGACCGAATAGAGCGACAGTCCAAACAGGCCGAGGAAGATCATATATTTGAGGGGCCAGAGGCGCTCGTGCAGTCCCCATGGCAGCTTGACTTGCGGCACTTTCAGCCATTGGGCGAGATTGTTGGTGAGTTCCTGAAGGGCGCCAAACGGGCACAGCCAGCCGCAGAACGGTCCGCGACCCCAGAATAACAGCCCCGCCGCCACCGACGCCCACAAAATGAAGATCAGCGGCGATGTCAGGAAGAATTCCCAGTTGAAGCCGGTAATCAGGGAGTTGGTGAAGGTCAGGACATTGACCACCGACAATTGCGCATTGTTGTAGAAGCCAAGCCAGACAAGGATGAACAGGAGATAGCTACGCCGCAGCCAGGTGAAGAAGCGCGGATGCCTGACCAGACTATTCTGGAAGAAGAAGATACCGACAAGAACTGTAATGGCGAAAGCGGTGATGACCACATTGATGCGATTCATCTCCCACATGCGGACCCAGAGCGGATTGCCCTCGCCCAAAATGTCGGCTGCATTTGCTTCGCCGACCGGCTGCGGCTGACGCGGCGCATCAGCGATTGATACAGCAGGCTGGACAGGAGCCGGTTCCGGTTGCTTCGCCAGATATTTATCCGGCAAACTATAGCCGAGATCATAGCTGACATTGGCCTTGTCCCGCGCACCGAAGCCGCGCTGCACCAAGAGCTGCAAATCCCACGGTTCTGTTACGTCGAAGTCGAAGCCGTCCGGGACCTGAAACAGTGCTATCTCGCGCAGACGTGGCGCGCCGTCGGCCATGATGTCGCCGATACGGGTATGGTTCTTGTCACGAAAGCGTACGCCCTGCCCGTCCTGCATCAACTCAATGCGGTCAAAGATACCGCCGCGCACATATCCGGAGCCTTTGAAGGAATAGGCTCCGTCGCCAGCGACCAGGATCGCCTGACGCCCCGGCTTCAGCTGCTTTTGTAACCGTTCGTAGCCATCTTTCCCGAGTAGGCTGATGCCAATCGACGGTACTGAGACCGGCGCGACGTAAAGCTCAATGAATTCGTCGTCGGGATTGGTTGTTTCAGGGTTTTCGGCGGCGCGATCATGTTTGGCGTCACGAAACGCCTGTGTCACGTCACCAACCGACAGTTTCAGGCTGCGAACCGAGCCGTCGCCGATCAATGTTTGCCAGTCGTGTTCTTCACGAATCTGCAAATCAACCGCGCGTTGCACATTGGCTGCGACAGCCTGCACGGGAGTATTTCCGAGCCTCCCACTGCGGATAAGGCCGACTGCCGAGCGAACGACGCTGTCCCCCATGACGAGCACGGTAACTGTCGCACCGCTGACGATTTCCACCTGTGGCGGCTTGCTCTGGCCAGCGGCAACAGCACTCATATCACTATCGACCAACGAGTTCAGCGCAGCCACAACCTTGGCTTCGGGAATGCCGATCAGCACGATCGGCTCTTTGTGGTCTACCAGTTTTATGCCGCGTATGACGCCTTTGGTATCGATGCCGACGACAATGTGGATCGGTTTGCCGGAATAGCCGATGGAACTGGTGAAATCTGAATTCAGATAGGCATAGCCAATCACCTCGCCCCGCTTCATCAGTGGTGCGATTGGCGGCTCGCCTTGTGGCTTGCCTATCGCATCAGCCTCTTTGAAGAGCGTGCTTGCTTCAACCTTGGGAATGTATTTTTCCAGATCAGCGGCAGACGCCGTCGTCTGCCAGCAGAGCGCCAGAACAATCGCAGCCAATACGATGGATCTGACAGCTTCCAGTAAAAATGAAAATGACTGACTGACGTTTGGAAAACCCTGCTCCGGAAATCGGAAGCCCGCAGCGACCATACGGCCCGATAATACTATTTTCACGTCCAACCTGCGTTTGCTCTGCTATTAGTTGCGAGCATGTCTTTCGGTTGGAAATTATCGGATCAGGCAAAGAGTTCATTGATTTAAAACAAATACAAGAAGAAATCGCCCCACGTTATCAACACTGGTAATCCAGAACCTCAACAATCCTGCCAACTCACCCGATAAACAGAACCATTGAACGTTTCGGTTAGATTCTCGATCCAAACGTCATCAAAACCTATGGATGCAAAGCGTGGATCGATCATGCGCAACTGATCATCCAAGGCGAGTAATTTCTGATAGTGCCGCTGCGCTATCCTTCAATCGACATTGGATAGCGCATAGCGTTGAACGCTGTGGAGGTCGGCTTGGCGCGATTAGGCTCAGGACTGATTAATGCAACACATATGGCAAAATTCACCTTTTGCCATATGATGTATTTCATGAATAACTTTTAAGCAGTGACTTTAACTTAATACGATACCCCCATCGACATTGAGACTCTGCCCCGTTATGAAAGCGGCATCATCGGACGCAAAAAATGCAACTGGTCCCACTACATCTTCGGGATCACCGATCCGTCGCATGGCGGTCTTTTCCTGCCAGGCTTCACGTATTGCAACGTCATCAAGATTGACGCGGCCCATATCGGTCAAAATGATACCGGGGCAGATGCAGTTTGCCGTGATGCCAAAAGTGCCCACCTCCTGCGCGAGCACCCGCGTAAAGCCCATCACAGCGGCCTTCGATGCAGAATAATGCGCCTGTTCCGGTGCGCCATGCTTGCCGCCGATAGAGGCGATATTCACGATGCGACCGTATTTCTGTTTCTTCATGTAAGGTAAAACGGCCTGCACGACGAGGAATGTGCCCTTGGCATTTACGTCGAGAACGCTGTCCCAGTGCTCTTCCTTGAGATGTTCGACGTCGCTGGCAATCAAAATGCCCGCATTGTTGACAACGGCATCAATGCGGCCAAAAGTGCCGACAGCCTTCTGTACCATCCCCTCGACATCGCCCTTGTTGCTTACATCGGCATGAACCGCCAGAGCGCGACGACCGATAGCCGTGACTTCTTTCGCGACCTCTTCGAGCGCATCTTTCTGGCGTTCAATGTCATTGATCACCACATCGAAGCCGCGTTGGGCCATACCCACAGCAATTGCGCGCCCAATACCCCGACTGGCGCCGGTAACAAGCGCGATCTTTGCCGGATGTTCCATTTTTAACTCCTCCAGAAATTCAAAGAGCCGTATAGCCGCCATCAACCGCCAACACAGTGCCGGTTACGAAGCTTGCAGCATCGGACGCGAGAAACAAAACCGCATTGGCAACTTCTCGCGGCTCACCCAACCGCCCCTGCGGCGTCATGGCAAGCCAGGTAGAAAACCATTCTTTATTGCTGCGTCCGGCCAGTGTCAGTTCCGTCGCGGTGTAACCGGGGGCGACAGCATTCACCCGTACGCCCTGCTTCGCCCACTCAACCGCCAGTGACTTCGTGATAAGATTTACACCCGCCTTGGCGGCGTTATAGGCGATCTGCGGTTGAGGGTGGACAACGATTGCTCCGCACATGGAAGAGATGTTAACGATCGCCCCACGCCCGACCGAGGCCATGCGCTTTCCAAACGCTTGCGCGCAGTAGAAAACGCCATTGAGATTGACGTCAATCACTACACGCCAGTCCGCTTCCGTGACATCGCTTGCAGGCCCATTCCTGACGATACCTGCATTATTGATGAGGATGTCGGGCGCGCCGATATTACGCGTTATAGCTTCGGCCACCTGTTCGCTGGCATCCCGGTCTGTCACATCCAGCGCATAGAATTGCGCCGAAGCTGCTCGATTGGTGTTTAGCTCGGCAACAGCCGCTTCACCCGCGACCACATCGCGGTCGATAATGATAACAGTTGCACCCGCCTCGACGAAGAGTTCGGCGATAGCCCGTCCGATCCCTTTTGCGCCGCCCGTGATAACGGCGTTTTTACCAGTCAGCTGAAAATCTTTGAGCATCAGTCCACCTCAACAGTCTTTATCAAGCGGAGCGAACGGACTTCAAAGCCGGATAAAGCGCCCGATATTGCTGATAAATCTCGTTATAGATCTCTGTTTCGCGCGGGCGAGGCTCAATGCATGTGCCCGGTTTGACCATGGCGGCAATACCATCATCGATACTCGCAAAATGTCCGGCGCCGTGTGCTGCCAGAACGGCGGCGCCTACCGAAGGCGCATCGCGCGACTGTGGCACGCAGACAGGCAAACCAGCTGTATCCGCATGTATCTGGAGCCAAAGCGGCGAAGCACTGGCACCACCCCCGACCGTGATTTCACGTCCGCGATAGCCAGCATCTGCCATAGCATCGAGAATGGCGCGGGTGCCGAAACTGATGCCTTCCATGATCGCGCGGAATACGTGATGTGGCTCATGCGCAAGCGTCAGCCCGACGATTGCGCCTCGCGATACCGGATCGGTATAAGGCGTGCGATTGCCCTGAAAATGATCCTGCACAAGTAAGCCATCCGCACCCGGTTCCAGTGCCGCCGCCTTGCGGTTCAGTTCTTCCATATCCATGGTGCCGTTCATCATCCGACCAAGCCAGGCGATGATCGAACCCGTCGAGGTTTGGCCCCCTTCGATAATATAGCGCTTTGGATAAACCATATCCGGATAGCTGCCCCAGATCCCAGGCGCGTGCAAAGGCTTGTCGGAAACGCCAAATTGCAGATGCGACGAGCCGGTGATCAGTGCCAGCTGTCCAGGTTTGGCAACGCCGAGACCGATCATGCCGATCAGCGCATCGGCACCCCCCTGAACTACTTTCACTTTCTGCGAAAGACCAAGTTCAGTCGCTGCCGCCGCGCACAGATTGCTAATGACCTCACCCGGCGCGACAACACGAGATGGCCATTTCTGCAGCAGGGCTTCAAGGCCGAGCTTTTCCAGAAGCGTCTTGGGAAACCCACCGCGATCCGTGGAATAATGCCAACGCAACGACACATTGTTGAGGCTTGCGGCTTTTTCACCCGTCAAACGCAATGTCATGAAATCCTGATACTCGCAGACAGTTTCTGCTTTATTGAATATCTCTGGCTCATTGCGAGCGAGCCAAAGCGCCTTGGGGATCATCCATTCTGCCGAAACAGGACCGCGCCCGCCGCCATTGGCGAGCAGCGCGTCGTCGCCCGTGGCGAGGACTGCTTCGGCCTCAGCACTTGCGCGAACATCCATCCAAATAATCGAGGGACGCAAGGGGTTGCCCTCACCATCGAGAGCAACGATGGTACAACTCGTCGTTGCAAGCGTAATGGCTTCAATTGCTGTCGGATCAATTGCGGATTCTGAAATCGCTTTGCGCGCAGCCTGAACGAAAGAAGACCACCAGTCTTCCGGGTTCTGCTCCGCACGCGCTCCGCTCGAAAATTTCGTTTCGTAGGGCACGGCGGCACTTGCCAGACACGTGCCAGAAAGGTCATAGACCCGCGCGCGAATGCTTTCCGTGCCGCCATCTGCGGTCAGAAAATAAGCCATTCAAATCCTCCCGAATGGATCCCGGAGACACTCCCTGTTTTCGGAAAGTCTCATCGTACAACATTTCACGTCAGTCCACGGAACACTTCCAACGCCTTACCTGCATACATTACAGCCGGGCCGCCGCCCATTTCGACCGCAACCTCAAGCACCTCGACCAACTCCGGCTCGGTTGCGCCATGGCGGATGGCGGCATCGACGTGATAAAGAATGCAATCCTCGCATCCCTTGGCAACCGCAATACTAACGGCGATCAGTTCGCGCTATGCCGACGAAAACGCTCCCGCAGTCGTTGCAGTTTTGCTGACTTTGGCAAAGCCCGTCATCAGATCTGGTGTTGCTTTGGCGAAAGCACCAAGCCGCGATTGTGCTTCCTTGAGCCGAACCCTCACGTCACTCATTGTCTTCTCCCATGACACCCAAAATCAGGGCGAGAACATCCTTTGTCTCATCCCATTGCGGCATATGCCCCGACTGAGCGAAGAAGTGAACACCAATAAAAGGTGACAATACGGTTACTTGCTGCCACGGTATGATACGGTCCTGAAGGCCGAACAGAACGCGGACAGGTTTTGAACGTGACTGCCTGTCGAGCGAAGCAACAATATCTGCGCGCTGGCCTGAAGGCCCTATGATGGCCTTCGCAAGTTCCTTAAGACGCCCCTTTGCCATGGTTGCGGCAATCTCTCCTGCAAGAGCAGCCGTCAACTCTACGGGCTTGGCCGCAATGCGGCGCAGCAGATGTGCAATCTCACCGGCACTCGTTGCCTGCGCCATGCCCGATACAAAGCCTGCGTCAATCTCCGAACCAAGGCCGGCAGGCGCAACAAGTGTCAGGCTTGAAACGCTGGCAGGGTGAGCCGAGGCAAAGGCTGTTGCCACAACTGCTCCCAGCGAATGGGCCACGATATCCACCTGACGAATGGAAAGGGCATCAAGGAAAGCGGGCAGGAATTCGCTCAATTCTTCCGGGTGTGAAGCATCGATCGTCGTCAGGCCATGGGCTGGAAGATCGGGAACGATAACGCGGAAACCCGCACGACGCAGGCCGGAGGCTATGCCGCTCCATGTCGTTCGATCGCCTGAAAAGCCATGAAGCAGCAGCAGGGTCCGCGCATTTTTGGGACCGATATCCGTATAGGCCACACGGCCTTTTGCCAGCGCCACGAATTTTACGTCAGTGTCGGCCTGCGTTCCGCTTGCAGCTGCCAGCACATCCTCTTTTTCGACACGTCCTCTGCGGCCAGATCCTGAAAGACTGTTGATATCAAGGCCTTTCTGGCGGGCCAGCCGGCGAGCCAACGGCGTAGCACGCGTGCGACCAGCATTGCCGGAAGCCCCGGGCTTTTGCGCAACGCGCGCCGGTACATCTGCTGGTGCAACCGCTTCAGGGTCTACCACTTCGCCCTTCTGCACAACTGCATCTGTCGCGACCTCAATACGGGCGATAGCCTCACCAACCGTCACCATATCGCCTTCAAGACGCAGAACCTCGATCAGCTTGCCGCTCACAAGAGCTGGAAATTCTGCAACCGTTTTATCGGTTTCAATTTCGAGTACAGCTTCGCCACGCTCGAATTGATCGCCCGCAGCCTTCAGCCAGCGTACGATACGCCCCTCTTCCATCGTCTCACCAAGACGCGGCATATCCAGATCGGCTATAATGAGCGCATTGCTGGAACCGGCTGTGCGTGCGGGATGCAACGCAGCCGGCTCCTCAGGAGAAGACGCGCTTTCGCCGCCATCATCCGTCCAGTCCGGACCACTGCCAATGTCGATGCGCGCCAGAGGCGCGCCGACCACGACATGATCCCCTATAGCGCCGATCCATTCATTGAGCGTGCCGTCGCCAAGCGCCGGGAATTCCGCAACCGTCTTATCGGTTTCGATCTCGATAATTGAATCCCCGCGCCTGAAACTGTCGCCCGGCTTGACGAGGAAGCCGACAATCTTGCCTTCATCCATCGTTTCGCCAAGACGCGGCATTTTGAGAATACGTTCTGTCATGACAGCATTCTTTCCGCGACAGACCGGATAAGTTCTGCGGTCGGCACGCTGCCAGCTTCAAGCTCCTGCGAAACGGAGATCGGGATGTCTTCGCCCGCAACACGCACAACCGGTTGTTCCAGATAATCGAAACATTCTTCCGTGATGCGGGCCGCAAGTTCTGCGGCAACACCTGCGGTCAAGACGCCTTCGGAAACAACCATGGCCTTGCCTACACGCTCGACATGTTCACGCACCGTATCAAAATCGAGCGGATTGAGCGTGCGAAGATCGATAATGGTTGCTTCAATTCCCTTGGCCGAAAGTTTTTCAGCTGCATCAAGCGCGTAAAAGAGCTGGCGCGAATAGGTGACGATAACCAGATCCTTGCCTGTACGACGAACCGCAGCCTTGCCCCATGCCAAGGGCTCCGCATCGAGATCAACCTCTTCCTTGCGTGTGTAGAGTGCCTTGTGCTCGATAAAGACGACCGGATCGGGTTTTGTGAGGCTCTGACGCAGCATGTGATAGGCATCCTGAACCGTAGCAGGCATGGCGAGCCGCAAACCTGGCGTGTGCATGATCCATGCCTCTAAGCTCTGCGAGTGTTGCGCGCCAGCGGAGCGTCCTGTGCCGCCCTGCGTTCGCAACACCATCGGCACTCCGGTCTGCCCACCGAACATGTAGCGGATCTTTGCCGCCTGATTGGCCAGTTGATCCATAGTCATTCCGAGAAAGTCGATATACATGAGTTCAGCGACCGGGCGCAGCCCGGTCATTGCTGCACCCACGGCAGCACCAATAATTGCAGGTTCTGAAATCGGTGTATCGATCAGGCGGTCAGGGCCGTATTTGCCGATCAGATCTTTGGTAACACCGTAGGCACCCCCATAACGGCCCACCTCTTCGCCGATCACAACGATAGTGTTGTCTTCAGCCATGGCATCATCCAGCGCTTTACGCAGCGCATCGCGGTAAGTCATGGCAACCATTATGCTTCATCCCTGGAAAGTACGCGGTCGATACGGGCACGAACCGGCTCCGGTTCAGGTTCACCCACGGCGTAAACATCTTTGAACATAGAGGTGAGTGCCGGAGCTTTGGATTCGACTGCGAAATCGATCGTCGCGTCCATCTCCGCAGCAACTGCGCTGTCCATCGTGTCGAGGGCTCCTTCCTGCGCAAGACCTGTCGAGATCAGCTGATCGCGCGTGAACTTCACCGGATCTTTCTTGCGCCCTTCCGTCTCTTCCGCTTCTGCACGGTATGGGCTCTTGTCCATGCGCGCATGGCCGAAGAAACGATAGCAGGTGACGGAAAGAAAGCCCGGTTTGCCCAGACGCGCATCATCGATGAGCCCTTGTGCTGTGGCCTTCACTTCTTCCACATCAAGGCCATCGACCACGGCACCGTTAAGCCCGAAAGCATGCGCGCGCTGTTCAAACGCCGTGTTGGCAGTTGCCTGATCGACACGAGTTCCCATGCCGTATTGATTATTGATGCAAACAAAAACCACCGGCAGGCCCCAAAGCGCCGCCATGTTCATGCTTTCATACAAAATGCCCTGCTGCATCGCGCCATCGCCAAAAAATGCGAGCGAGACAGAGTTCTTCTTGAGATAATTGCTGGAAAGACCAGCCCCCACAACAGAAGGAATACCGCCGCCGACAATTGCGTTCGCGCCAAGGTGGCCAAGCGCCATATCGGCAATATGCATGGAACCGCCCTTGCCACGGCAATACCCGGTTTCCTTACCGCCGATTTCCGCCATCATCTGTTTGGGATCGGCCCCGCGCGCCAGAAATATTCCGTGTCCGCGATGGTGGGTCGTGAATGTATCCTGCGGCTGCATCGCTGCACAAACACCGGCGGCAGCGGCTTCTTCACCGATGGACAGGTGAAGCATCGAACCTGCCGTCTGGCCGCGCACGAACAATTCGCCCACGCGTTCTTCAAAAGTGCGGATGCGCCGCATCGTTCTGTATAGTTCGAGGAGATTAGAGTTACTCGGATTTTGCACGTGCGCCTCCGACAGACCTGTCTGTTGCAAATGTTTCATGATGTTTGGTTCAATGCCTAACGCAGTTCCTCAAAGGAGCTTCAGTTTGGTGGTACGCGAAACGACCGCGACCGCGACGAGAATGATAAGACCCTTCACAATGCTCTGGATGTATGTGTCCATCCCGATGAGGTTGAGGCCGTTATTGATGACGCCGATGAAAAGTGCACCGAAGAAAGTTCCTGCAATTGTTGCAGTACCCGGACGGAACATGGTCATTCCGATAAACACCGTGGCGAGGCCGTCGAGCAGATAGCGTTCACCCGCGTTAGGTTGGCCAGAGCCCAGACGTGCTGCAAGAAGCGCGCCGGCAACGGCTGCGAAAATTGAACAGACCACAAGAGCGGCAGCGCGATAAAAACGACCGTTAACGCCGGAAAGTTCCGCTGCTTTGAGATTGCCGCCGACCGCATAAATGTACCGGCCGAATACGGTCCGTTCCATCAGAAACCAGGCCACAAAAACAACGATCACCATAGCATAAGCAAGAACCGGGATACCAAACAGCTGGCCTTGTCCAAGCCAGAGATAGCTGGCCGGAAGACCACCATAGATGGCGCGCCCGCCAGTCATCAAAAAGTTGATGCCGTAAAGAATGGACCCTGTTGCGAGTGTGGCAATCAACGAAGGCACCCCCACCAGCGTTACAAGCGCTGCATTGACGGACCCCACCACCAGACCAGCACCGAGACCGGCAAGCAATGCCAGCGGCAAAGGTGTGCCGGCAACCAGCAGAAGGGGGACGATAATACCCGCCATTCCGACCATATACCCGACCGACAAATCCATCTCACGGGCAGCAAAGCCGAAAGTCAATCCTGCTCCGACAATGGTCAGCATGGAAATCTGCTGGATGATGTTGAGAAGATTATTCGCTGTCAGAAAGCGGTCAACCGTGAGTGAAAAGCCGGCGAACAGGAGGAAAAGCACAAAAAGCGTACTGTATTTGAGCAGCCACTCGCCTTTGAGTTTTTTGCTGAAACTCTGCGCATGGCGAGCAGATTGCGGTGTGACCGCTGAGGATCGGGCGTTCATTGGGTAACTCCTGCCATTGCAGCAATAAATTTCGCTTCAGAAAACGCATCGCGTCCAATTTCTGGCCCGGGACGTCCGTTCACAAAGGGGATGACACGGTCAGCCACATCCGCGACTTCCATGAGGTCTGACGAGGTGACAAGAACGGCAACGCCCTTCTCTGCCAAACGGCGCATCTGCGCGTGAATTTCGCGCTTGGCACCGATATCGACGCCTTCCGTCGGTTCGATGAAGATCATCAGGCGATAGTGATCGTCGGCTCCGTAAAGCCACTTACCGATCGAAACCTTCTGCTTGTTACCGCCACTCAGATCTTTAACAAACTGACTGCGCGAATGCGCCTTGACGTTCATAAGCTCCATCATCCGGTCTGCCTCGCGGGCTTCGCGTCGCATGAACAATATGCCGGTACCAGCAAAAGTCGCGTAAGACGGGTGCACCATTGCAAGGTTTTCACGTACGTCCCAATCGCCAACAAGCGCGTTTTCCATGCGATGGTCTGGCACCAGTGCCACGCCTTTTTTCTGCATCGTCCGCGCATCAATTTTCGTCTGCACCTCACCCTGAAACAGGTACGTTCCGTCGGTCACACCGCTTGCGGCATAAAGCGAGCGCGCAAATCCGAAATGTCCTGCCCCTGTCAGGCCGATAAGCCCGATAATCTCACCCGCGTGAATGGCAAAATGCTCGACCTCTACACCGCCTGCTTTCCAGTCGCTAACGTCCAGAACAACGTTGCCAAACGCACGTACAGGCTGAATTTCCTGTTCGCTTGCATCCACACCACCGGTCCGCTGGAGCATGAGGTCAATCAGTTGCGCCTCGCTCGAATCTCCAGCCTGAAGCGTTGCGATGTGACGACCATCACGCAAAACAGTAATACGATCGCTTAGCGCCTTGATTTCAGAAAGAAAGTGGCTGATCAGCACAATGCCGACACCCTGTTTGGGCAGGGTCTTGATGATTTCCCAAAGGCTCTCTTTTTCGCGAGCAGGCAAGGTGGCCGTCGGCTCGTCAAGGATCAGTAGCCTCACATTACCGCGCAGTGCGCGGACAATTTCGATAATCTTCTGGTCGGCCATGGGCAGCATATCGACCTGCTGATTAAGGTCGATAGAAACCTGGGGAAACCAGCGGCCCAACAGCTCGTTCGCACGGGCCAGGAGCTTCCGGCTATCGATGATGCCAACCCCCATGCGTGGCTCGTCGCCCAACAGAATATTCTGCGCACCCGTCAGACCGGGAACGAGGCTGCCTTCCTGCGAAACATGTGCGATCCCCTTGCGCAAGGCATCGCCGGCGCTGCTCAGTTTCACCTCAGCTCCATCAATCGTTATCGTGCCGGATGTCGGGCTTTTGCTACCGCCGAGAATGCTGACCAGCGTGGTTTTTCCCGCGCCGTTTTCTCCGATCAGTCCGTGCACCTCATCGAACCGGAATTCAGCGCTGACCTGATCAAGCGCCAAAGTACCGGGATAAGACATCACGATCTGCGAAAGGCTTACAGCCATCGAAGAACTCCATGAATTGAATTGCTAGAGCATGCCTCCAAAATAGGGATCCAGTTTTGGGGTAACGACATGCGGAAAAACAAGAAGGTAGAGCGGTTGCAACGACTCCGTTTTAGCCGAGACAGCTCTAAATCCTGAAAAAAGGCCGGAACGTGGAACGTCCACGCCCCGGCCAGTGGCAGGCAATGGGGTGCCTACTTCTTCGGGAGGAAATCCTTGCAGTTCTGCTTCGTGACAAGCGGCGCATCAAGATAGACAGTCTTGGAAGGAATGACGGTGTCGGCATCTTCCTTCTTCACGACGATGCTTTCGATCCACTCGCCGGTCTGCGCGCCCATCTTTTCAAACGGCTGCGAAACAGTCGCGATCATCAGGCTGTCCGGCTTGCAGACTTCTTCAATTGCCTGTGGGTGGCCATCGATACCAATAACCTTCACATTTTTCAGACCTGCTGCGGTGAGTGCATTGATGGCTGCCTGTGCCGGTTCATCCCAAGGTGCCCACACGGCATTGATTTCTTCTCCAAAGCGCGATGCATAATCCTGCACCGTGCTGGTCGTGTCTTCGAAGAAGGCAGTGTAGTCGATATTATGTTCGGCGATGACCTTCACTTCAGGATATTCCTTCACCACGGCGGCCATAACGTCACCGCGCTTGCGGGTGCCATGATGCTCTGCCATGCGCAGGAAAATCATATTTCCTTTGCCACCCATCTCATTGAGCAGGTAAGGGGACACAGAAGCAGACATTGCCCAGTTGTTGGTTGTAACGTCAACGAGCACACCGTCTACCTGACCACTATCGATGGCGAAGACTGGAATTTTCGCAGCAACCGCAGCGTCAATCGCTGCACGCGATGCTCGGAGATCAGACATGCTTACGATAATGGCATCTACTCCGCGCGATGCGGCATCCTGAATGTTCGAAGCAGTGCGTTCGCCCGAGCCGCCGCTATCGAGAACGCTGACGTTCCAATCCTTGGCGGTTTCCTTGAGCCAGGCGTCAAATCCAGCCTTGGCACGTTGTTCAGATTGCGCAGCAGCGTTGGAATGCACCCAGGCTACATTGGTCGCGGATGCGCTGGCAGTACCCATAAGCATGGTTAAAGCGACCGCCGCGATGGACTTCTTGAAAAATCCCGTATTCATTTATTCCTCCCCGTAGCGGCGTGGTTGAGCCCACTACCCGCCTCACATTGTTGAACCCCGGCTCTGGGCGTCTCCGGCGACATTTCTATGATGTCGGCTTTCCGCCCTCCTCCAAGCCTGTCGCTTCGGCGCCTGTCAGGTTCAGATCCTCACGAACCAGACGCGGCTTTTGTGCTTTAACCTCGGCTTTCCATTCCGGTTGACCCACCTGCTCAATCGCGCTCTTGTCCACCGGAACAGTTCGAATTAAGCAACGGTTTGTTACAAATGTCAAACTAAATTACATTTGTATCAACGCAGGAAAACGACAAGAGGAACCGATGAACGAATCTGAAGACAGCCTTATGGTGCGTGTCGCGTGGCTATATTACATCGGTGGATTCAACCAGGAGGCGACTGCCGCTCGGCTGGGCCTGACCCGAGCACGCGTTAATAAAATTCTCGGAGAAGCCCGCGAAAGTGGCCTTGTCAGCATCTCCATCGACCATCAGAATGCTGGTACGCTGCCGCTCGAAAATGAGCTTATGCGTCGCTATGGGCTGGATTTCTGCATTTCAACGCCACCATTCGACTTCGATACAGATGACACAGCGTCTGAAATCCGTAAGCAAGTTTCGTTTCGCGCAGTTGGCGTCGCTGCTGCGACCTACCTCAAGAATTTTCTTGCGGACAACCAGGAAGCGACCATTGGCACCGGCTGGGGACGCACGATAGAGCAGATGACGCTACAACTTGCCGGTGTGCGAGCACCGCAAGCGCGCTTCATTTCCGTCATGGGATCGCTGACCGCCAACTCTGCCTATAACCCATTCGAAGTTGTGCATATGTTGGCACGCCGCACGGGCGGACAGGGCTTTTTCCTCCTCGTGCCGTTCATTGCCGATTCTGCCGAGGACAGAAAAGTTCTGATTTCCCAACGATCTGTAGCGCGCGCGATGGAAATTGCCCGCACGGCTTCGGTCTGTTTCATCAGTGCTGGTGAGTTGACAGAAGATTCATTGTTGCGCCGCCAAAACATGTTGAGCAAACCGGAGCTTGAAAGCCTCCGGGCCGCAGGCGCAATCGGTGACACCAACGGCATTTTTTTTGATAAGGAGGGCCGTCAGGTCGACCATGAAATGAACCAACGCACTATCGCTCTCGGATTTGCCGAATTGCAGAAGGTTCAGGTCGTCCTGCTCATCGCGGGCCAGGAAAAGGCTATCGCTACCAGAGCTCTTTTGAAGAGCGGTATAGTCAACGGCCTCATCATAGACGGTGATGCAGCCGAAGCGCTACTGAAGCTAGACAGCTCCAAAACTGACCTGCCGTAAGTATTTTCTCTCAGATTGGATTAGATAGACAGCGCAACCCGACAATCATAACAATTTATGAGTTGTCTCTGGCGCTTGAAACGGCCTATTCGAACCTAATTTTTCCGGAGAATAACCCAGGCAAGTGATCCCGTCGGAAGTGAACGATCTCCCAGTAAATGCCGTTGCGACCGCCTAGAAATTGTCTGACCGTTTCGGATTTTAACTTAATTTTTTGGCACGATACAACATCCCTGAAAACGTGAAAAGCCTCATGACAATTCTCATAGCTGTCAGAGGGTCCGAATTCTGGCTCAGTTACGGTGCCCCTCCACGACATTTCGTGGACTGATTAATAGAAGGCATATGGCAAAAGTCAGCTTTTGCCATATGTTTTCTGATCGACCGTTTTCATGTCGGCTTCGCGCTTAAGTTCGGCCGTTCATGACAAGCTTGGGCACCTCTCGAAAGCTGCTAGCCCTTTTCGAGCTGGCCGAATGCTGAAAACTCATGGCGTTAAGGCCCTTTTGCCATATGTGAGACTGGGACAGATCAGCAAGCTTATCTGAACGCGAATATAGATTCCTTTTTTTGAAATTCGATCTTCAGTAAGACTCATCAAGAAGACAATTAACCCAGAACTCCGAGACGCTTGCGCTGTTTGGTAGACCAACGATGTGCACTATGGAAGTTGCGATATCTTCCGGGCGGGTTAGTTCATCGGACTTCACTGCAAGGGCATTCCCCATGTCGGTCGCCACCAGTCCCGGACAAATTGCAGTCGAACGTACCCCGTGTTCAAAACCTGCATGGCGTATCGCATGGGACAAGCCAAGTGCGGCAAATTTAGAAACCGAGTATGCACCGGAAGCAGCCGACTTCACACGCTTGCCCGACAGGGAAGAAATGATAATAACTCTTCCCGTTCCTGTTTTAACCAATTCACTCCAGCAAGCTTTAACGAGCCGTCGCGGCGCACTGACATTCACGTCTATCAGAGCAGAGAAATCCTCATCGCTCGCCTCAACGACGGATGTCCGTATCATAATTCCGGCATTTGCTACGACCGCATCTATCCGTCCAAAGCGCTCAACTACGGCCTTGGCCCATAAATCTGCAATTTCCGGATCACTGGCATCATAGGTGTGAATGTGCGTTGCGGGCTCATCAGCCCAGTGGGGCATCTCAGGATTTCTCATACCAAGTGACACATTCCAGCCAGCCGCCAGAAACGCCTTTGCCGTCGCTGCGCCGATGCCGCGATTGGCTCCAGAAATCAAAACCGTTCGTTTCTTTTGCATGTCGTACTTTCCTTGATCTCAAGCATGAGGGGGAAGAACCGCGCCTTCCTTGCGGGCGGCACGCGTGTCGCTAAACCGGAAATAGCGCAACTGCATCTGGGGCGCGAAGGACATATAAAACGGTGCCCGATGCAGCGGCTCAAGCTTTAATGACAATTCGCGATCCGGCTTCCCCAAGGCCCATGCGGACAGAATACCGCCAAGCATTGAGCCAGTCGGCACGCCGCGTCCTGACAGCCCGGTGCAGGCGACAATGCCAGGCGCAAGGTCATAGAGACGCGGAACGGTTCGCTGCTGCATATCAAGCTCACCGAACCAGAAATATTCCCAGCGAATTGGTTCTTTGATTTGCGGATGCAGAAACTTGAGGCGGTCGGTAATGACCTGACGGGTATAGACCGGATCGACACCGCGCTTCCCCATCGGAAACATCGAAGCAACTATGCGCCCTTCTCGGTTGTATTTGTAAACATAAATATCGCCGCGCCCATCGTGCATGGTCGTGTTGTTCGGCAGAACCTGTCTGCGTGTTTCGGGCTCAAGTGGCTGCGTGGCTGCCACAAAGACCTTCATGATCCGAAAACTGCGGTCTAGGTTTTTCCATCCGCCCACAGTATAGGCACCGGTTGCGAAAATGACCTTATCGGCCATCACGGACCCACTACCAGTTTTGACCTCCCACTTGCCATTCTTTGGACTGACATTTTCGACAGCGGAACTTGTATAAATGCGACCGCCCTCCTGTAGCACCGCCCTCGCCAACCCCCTCGCATAAGATAGCGGATTCATGTGCCCGCCCTCTGCGTGGTACCAGCCACCATAAAATCGTGGGCTGCCCGTCATAGCCTCGATCTCATCTTTGCCCAGCACTCGGCACTGGGCGCCGACTTCAGAATAGATTTGATTTTTATATTCTATTCCCGCCATTGCAACGGGCCGCAACGCCCCCATGACGTAACCATTCTGAACCCACTCACAATCGATGTTATAGCGCGATATCATATCTTTAACCCGATCATTGGCACGGGTTTGCCGTTCTATCAAACGCTCAGCCCAAGGTTCACCGAGCATCTTACGAAGCTTGGGAAGACTGTAGTAACTGAAGGTCGGTGTACAGTGACCTGCATTTCGCCCCGATCCACCAAAGCCAGCCTCTTGCGCCTCAAGTAAAACAACGCTCATACCTTCGCGCGCTAGCTCCAGCGCTGTTGTTAAACCTGTGAAGCCGGCACCGACAATACAAACATCGGCTTGAATCTGCTCTTGTAAGCGTTGTGTTGTTGGAGCGCTTGCCGCTGTAGCGAACCAAAGTGTGGTATCAAATGGCGAGAATTTACCCATTGCGTTTCCCATCCGGCCTGCACCGGCCCTTCAAGAACCTGCTTCGGCAGATCCGATGATTATTGGTTATTTCCAGCGACCCCTCGTCGCGATTTTTAGCCTTACATTCCGCCGCAAGACCGACATAGCCTGGCCCGCAACGGCACTTCCGAACTTAGGTGCTCGCTCCACTCTTAAAAAAATAGTTGTGTTTGTCCATTATAATAGTTGCATTTATCCACTAAATGTAATTAGCTGATGGAAACTGAATGGAACATCTATAGAAAAACTAATAGAATTGGGGAATTGAGTGGCAAAAAAGGCTATCTCAAAAGGATATATCACACCTCCAACCGAAATAGACCACGTTGATATCGATGTTTTGGAGAATACTCTGAGCTTCTATATTCGCGTTATAGATTCTTCTGTTTCACGTGATCTTGACGAACGCCTTGAAAAGCTAGAGGTTGCAAAAGGAAAAGGGAAAATAACGGCCCTTTTTCTTATAGACAGTCATCCCGGCATTCGCCCCTCTGTCGTAGCCGAACTTGCGATGAAAGATCGGTCCGCTATGGGGCGCATTCTTGATCATTTCGAAAAGCAGGGTTTGATCGAGCGAAGAACATCGCAAGAAGACAGCCGTGCACAAGAACTTTACGCGACTGAAAAAGGTGCCGCGCTTGCGCAAAAAGTGCGCACCATCGTTACACAGCAGTCGGAAGATTTCTTCAAGATCATTCCCGAAAACGAGCAGAGGATCCTAATGGACATCCTCAAGCGCGCCTACATTCGACTGCGCGAGAATTGGAAATGACAGCACTTTAACGCACTCGAACGACGAACCGGCGCCCGTGCATAGAAAGAAGCACATTGGCCACGTTCTATTTGACAGCCCACATAAGAGAGTTTTCAGATGCCGGGACCCTTTGTTGTTCCATTTCATGGAGATACCGAACTTCCTTCGGAGGTCGATGTCGTTGTCATCGGCGGTGGAATAATAGGTACTTCCACCGCGCTCGAACTTGTCGACAGTGGACTACGCGTCGCACTTTGTGAAAAGGGCGGCATCGGTCACGAACAATCAAGCCGTAACTGGGGGTGGGTGCGCATATCGCGCCGTGATCCGCGTGAAGTGCCACTAATGGCAGAGGCGATCCGCATCTGGCAAACGCTCGATAAACGTATCCAGCGTGATACCGGTTACAAGCGCTCCGGTATCATTTTTACTTGTGCAACCGACCAGGATTACGCCCAGCACGAACGCTGGAATGAGAATCTGCAGGGCTATCAACTTGAATCGCGCATGATCTCACGCCAGGAATTCGACCGGATGTTCCCCGGCTCGAAGCTTTCCATCAAAGGTGCGCTCTATACGGCAGCCGATGGCCGAGCTGAACCGCAAAGGGCAGCGCCCGCGATAGCGGAGGCTGCACGTGATCGCGGTGCCCACGTCATGACCGAATGCGCTGTGCGAGGCATCGACACCGCCGGTGGCAAAATCTGCGGCGTTGTTACTGAACGCGGCTACATCAAGTGTCAGGCCGTTGTTCTTGCCGGCGGCGCTTGGTCCAATCTTTTCCTTGGCAACAAAGGCATCAGCCTGCCGCAGCTCAAAGTCATGAATTCGGTCCTGCGCACCAAGCCGATCGAAGGTGGACCCGAGCAAGCCATCTGGTCCAGCCACTTTGCGTTACGCAAACGCCAGGACGGAGGCTACACCATTGCTTCGGGCCATGAAAACGTCGTTCCCATCGTGCCAAAATCCTTTCGATACGCTTTGGATTTTCTTCCGGCACTCAAGAAGGAATGGCGCTCGCTCAATCTTCGCCTCGGTTACCGGTTCCTCGACGAGGCGCGGCTCTCCAATAAATGGGCTTTGGATGAGCCAAGTCCGTTCGAATACAATCGCGTGCTCGATCCAAAACCCAATCAGCGCCTTTCAGACAATGCGCTGTCTCACGTCAAAAAGGCATTTCCGGCATTCGAAAAGGCTGAGATCGCCCAACGCTGGGCCGGATATATGGACGTCACGCCCGACGCTGTGCCTGTCATTTCTCCGCTGGAACAGATTCCGGGCTTCTTCATCGCAACCGGATTTTCGGGTCACGGCTTTGGGATTGGACCCGCGGCAGGAAAACTGATGGCCGACATGGTGCTCGGTCGTCCTCATCTGGTCGATGCCAAAGACTTCCGCTTCAACCGGTTCTCGGACGGTTCGAAGATCGAACTCATCAGCGGATTTTGAGTGTGAATGCCGACCGTTGGGCAGGGGCGGTCAAGTGAAAACCATGCCGAAACCGCCAAAAATAAAGGCAGAACGGCGAAACAAGGGGAAATTAAATGTCAGAAAACAATAACAGTTTTACCCGGCCGACCCGTCGCCAAGCACTGATGATGCTGGGTGCAGCGGGACTGGCGACAGTTGCGACCCCCGGTCTCTTTGGTAGCAAAGCGCTGGCGCAAGAAGCCCGAAAAGGACAGGTAGTCGTCGGGTTTTCTCAAGAGCCAACGGTCTTCAATCCACATCTTCTTCATGTGGAAGTAGATGAAGGTGTGCATTTTGCAGTCTTTGACGCACTCTTCGACGTGGACGCGGAGGGCAAATTTTATCCGCTTTTGGCGAAGGAAGTTCCGACCGTTGAAAACGGCGGCATTTCAGCTGATGGCCTGAACTGGAAAGTCACGCTTCGTGATGATGTCAAATGGCACGATGGCAAGCCTTTTACTGCAGAAGATGTGAAGTTCACCCTCGAACTTTTGACAGATAAGGATTTCCGCAGTTGGCGCCGTACCGGACACGAACTGATCCGTGATCTTACCGTTGTATCGCCAACCGAAATTACCTGGCGCATGGAAAAGCCTCTCGCGCCCTATGCAGCAATTCTGGCATCGACCTTCATCGTTCCCAAGCATGCGTTTGACGGGGTCGCGGACAAGAACACCGCTCCATTTAACAACGCGCCCATCGGCACGGGCGCATTCAAATGGAAAAACCGCGTTGCTGGCGACAATATCGAACTGGAAGCCAATGCCGACTATTTTGGTGATGGTCCATATTTGGAACGTGTCATCATCAAGTACATTCCCGACCTGACCGTTCTGTATACTCAGTTCAAGACCGGTGATATCGACGTTGCAGGACTACAGTGGATCACACCCGATCATTATGCAGAAGCAAAAGATCTGCCGGGTAAAAATGTCGAAATATTCGGAACAGCTGTCATCGAGTCGCTGACCCTCAACATGGATCGGCCATTCTTCAAAGATGCCGCCGTTCGCGAGGCCATGTATTTCGCGCTCGACAAGGCATCCATCATCGATGCGCTTTATTACGGTTTGCCGCAGGTCACCGAGTCCTACATGCCTAAGGAATCCTATTACTACAATAGCGATCTCCCGGCGCATGAATACAATGTAGACAAAGCCAAGGAATTGCTCGACCAGGCCGGTTGGAAGCCGGGTGCGGACGGTATCCGCGAAAAAGACGGAGTACGCTTGGCATTCAGCAATTCGACCACATCCGGCAATCATCTCCGTGAGCAGGCTCAGCAGTTCATTCAGCAATCGTTCCGGGAAATCGGCATTGATATGAGCATCAGCAATCTGCCCCCAGCTGTCATGTGGGGCGAGTACTGGATGATGTCGAAATTCGATTCCGTGCTGGTGGGACTAACACCACTAACCGGGCCAGATCCGGACTGCTCCGACTTTTTCCGATCCACAGCCTCGCCAGCAAAAGGCGGTACGGGTCAGAACACCTGGGTCTATTCCAACAGCGAAGTTGACGCCTTACTCGATAAGGGCGGGCAACTGTTTGTCCCGGAAGAGCGCCGTGCGGTCTATCTCAATATCCAGGAACTGATCCGCAAGGACCTACCGATGCTGCCGATGTTCCAATATGCAACAGTTCGCGGACGTAAAGCTGGCATGGAAGGTTTCCAGGGCAACATCAATAATCGCATTGACACCTGGAACATCCGCAGCTGGCGCTGGGCCTGATCCTTCTCACCGCGCCTTCATTGCTTCGGAGCATGAACACACCGTTTGTTCATGCTCCGGCAAGAATAACACCAAGCGACCCGGCCCGCCCCCCGACCTATTAGTCGACGTGCCGGATAATTCGCCCGCTTCCGGCGGAGGTATCTATGTTTTTTTACACTCTACGACGACTCTGGCAGAGCTTGATACTGCTCGTCATCGTTTCCGTCATCGGCTTTATGGTGCTTAATCTCGCACCCGGTGGTCCCCTGTCACAATACACACTGACACCCGGGATGACCAAGGAAGCTCTGGACAGAATTGCAGAACAGATGGGACTAAACCGCCCTCTTCCCGTTCAGTACCTAGACTGGCTGTGGAGACTTTTGCAGGGTGATTGGGGCAGTTCTTATCGCGATGGCCGACCCGTGCTTCAGATCATAACCGAACACCTTTGGGCAACCTTGCTGCTGATGGGTGGGTCGACTCTTCTCTCTATTCTGATTGGAACATGGCTGGGCGTTCACACGGCACTCAAACGCGGCTCGGTCTTCGACTACGTCGCAACTATTGCGGCGATGATTGCTCTGTCGATACCGACTTTCTGGTTTGGTCTTGTGGCGATTTATATTTTCTCGCTGAAACTGCAATGGCTGCCGGCCGGCAACATGTTCACTATCGGTGACGGATCGTTTCTCGACTACGTCAAGCATCTGATCTTGCCCAGTTTGGTATTGGCGCTCGTCAATGTCGCGATTTGGAGCCGCTATATGCGCAGCGCCACGTTGGATGTCATCCACCAGGACTTCATTCGTACCGCGAAAGCCAAGGGCCTGACGTCCCGACGCATCCTGATCAAACATGTACTCGGCAATGCCATGGTTCCCATGATCACCCTTGCTGGTGTTCAGTTGCCGACCATTCTGGGTGGCGCACTAGTCACCGAAACCGTGTTCACATGGCCGGGCATGGGGCGTCTTTTCCTCGATAGCCTTGGATACAACGACTACCCGGTCGTGATGGGCTTGCTGATGTTTTCAGCCGTTCTCGTTCTGATCGGCAACTTCGTCGCCGATCTGCTCGTGGCCTTTGTCGACCCGCGCGTCAGACTGGATTGAGGGAACACAATGAACACGTCAGTACAAGCCATTCCCAACCTCGATCATCCTCGCTGGTGGAAAAGCCGCGTGGTTCGGCGCTTTATGAAGAACAGATTGGCACTCGTGGGCCTAGGCATGATCTTACTGCTCACGCTTGCCTGTATCATCGGACCTTATCTGTTACCGTTCGACGAACTTTACATTGACTTGAGAGCGCGCTTCGCTCCTCCTGGTACAGGTGCGCATATTTTCGGAACAGACCCTCTGGGGCGAGATATAGCTGCACGACTATTCCAGGCGGGAAGAATATCATTGCTCGTCGGCTTTTCGGCAATGGTACTCTCAACCTGTATCGGAGCCGTGGTCGGCGTCGTTTCGGGCTATTATGGGCGGTTTTTGGGAACGGCATTAATGCGCGTCGTCGATGCCTTCCTGTCCTTCCCTTCCATATTTCTGCTGCTGGCTCTCGCTGCGTTCGTCAAACCGAGCCCACTGATGATCACCGTCATCATCGCAGTAACCAGCTGGATGGAAGTTGCGCGTATCGTGGAAGCAGAAACGCGCTCTCTGCGTGATCGCGACTTCATCCTCGCGGCGAAAATGCTGGGGCTGCGTGGACGCTGGATCATGTTTCGGGAAATTCTGCCCAATATCGTCGGGCCAATCATCGTAGCCGCAACGCTTACCATTGCGCGGGCAATCCTTCTGGAAGCCTATATCAGTTTCTTGGGTTATGGCATTCAGCCTCCCCTTCCAAGCTGGGGCAACATGCTCAATGGCGCACAGCAATACCTCACCTCGGCGCCATGGCTCGCAATCGTACCAGGTGTGGCCATCACTGTCGCCGTTGCCGGTTTCAACTTTGTCGGCGACGGACTGCGAGACGCACTGGATGCGCGTTCCGACCAGGGCTGAGACACTTTAAACCACCAATCAACCAAAGGACTGGATTCATGAGCCTTACAATCTACCACACCGCCGATGATATCGATTTCAAACCGAGCCGCCCTGCGGAAGGTCGCGATAGCGGTTCCGATGCGCGTATGATTTGGGAAGACGACATCGAAAACGGCACCAAGGTCGCTGTATGGAAGGCGGAACCCGGCCTTTACGCCTATCCGGCGCGTGATCTTGATGAAACTTTCGTTATCATCGAAGGCGAAGCCATGTGCAGCCTTGATGGTTCTAAACCGGTCAAGGTCTCAAAAGGCTCAATCGTGCGTATCGCCAAAGGTGTGGCCATAACGCTCGACGTACTCACCCCTCTGCGCAAGGTGGCAACCGTCGTTCCCAAGCCCTGACCTGTGAGTTTTAAGTCCCGGCAGACATGCAAAGGTCTACCGGGACTTAAAGCAGTGTCGCTTAAAACGACCAGGCAGAAGACTAATTCTCTGGAGGAGTTCAATCATGGCATCCAAACGATCTGTTTCCGCAAATTTTTCCTCGCAGCCTCTCGATTATCAAAACTATGTCGATGGTGCCTTTACTGGCATCGCCGACAATTACGTCGATGTGTTCAATCCCGCGACGGGCGACCTGCTGGGGCGCGTTCCGGACGCATCGGAAGCTGATATCGATCACGCTGTCAAAGCGGCCCGAAAGGCGCTTTCCTCCTGGGAGAAACGTCCCGCTATCGAACGCGCTCAATACCTGCGCCAGATTTCGGCGAAGATTCGGGAACACCGCATTGAGCTTGCCGATGTCATCATCAAGGAACAAGGCAAGACGGCTGGCCTCGCCCAGGTTGAAGTTGACTTTACCGCCGACTATATCGACTATATGGCAGAATGGGCACGCCGTCTCGAAGGCGAAATCCTGACCAGTGATCGCCCGAACGAGACAATGCTATTGCTACGCAAGCCAATCGGCGTGGTCGCGGGTATCTTGCCCTGGAACTTTCCGTTCTTCCTCATCGCGCGCAAACTGGCCCCCGCACTCATTACGGGAAATACGATTGTCATCAAGCCCAGCGAAGAAACGTCCATCAACGCCTTCATCTTTGCGCAGCTCGTGGCCGAAACCGATCTGCCCGCAGGTGTGTTCAACTTGGTAGGCGGTCGCGGCGCATCCTCGGGCGAAGCGCTCGTCAATCATCCGGACGTGGATCTGATCACCTTTACCGGCAGCGTTGCGACTGGTTCGCACATCATGCAGGCCGCAGGAAAAAATCTGACACGCGTTAATCTCGAACTGGGTGGCAAAGCACCGGCGATTGTTTTGGCCGATGCCAATCTCGATCTTGCCGCCAAAGCCATCTACGATTCACGTGTCATCAATACCGGACAGGTTTGCAACTGTGCCGAGCGGGTCTATGTGGAGCGTCCGGTTCACGACTCGCTGGTGGAAAAGCTCAAAGCTCTCTTTGAAGCAACCCGATATGGCGACCCATCGCAAGAAACCGACCTAGAGATGGGTCCACTGATCAATCAGGCCGGTCTCGACAAGGTTTCCCGGGCCGTTGAAACAGCGGTAGCTGATGGCGCAAAAATTGTCACTGGCGGGAAGATTGCAGACCGACCGTCGGGCTTCCACTACGAACCGACACTGATCGTCAACGCACAGTCCCACATGGACATCATGCGAAAAGAGACGTTTGGCCCCGTGTTGCCAATCCAGATCGTCGATAGTCTCGATGAAGCAATCGAGCTTGCCAATGACTCCGACTATGGCCTGACTTCGTCCATCTACACATCCAATCTCAATGCCGCGATGAAGGCCAGCCGTGAACTCAAATTCGGTGAAACTTATATCAATCGCGAAAACTTCGAAGCGATGCAGGGCTTTCACGCGGGTCGCCGCAAATCCGGCATTGGTGGCGCCGACGGCAAGCATGGGCTGTATGAATTCACCGAAACGCATGTGGTCTATATTCAGGGCTAACAGCATTCGAGCGAGGGCCGCAGATTTTGCGGCTCTCTCCAGGATGCAAAGCATCCCAACAAAAAGAGGCTTCCAAGCCCCTCACACTACAATTGATTTTCGGGAACAACGATGATGCAGAGCACAGTTTCAGCTACGGACAACAGCAAGTCGGTCAATGCTATTTTATCAGTGCGTAATTTAAGCATTGGGCTGCCCAAGGGCATGGACAGGCAATTCGCTGTTCGCGATATTTCCTTCGAGCTCCGGGCGGGTGAAATCCTGTGCATCATCGGCGAATCCGGTTCTGGAAAATCAGTCACCGCAAATACGATCATGGGGCTGCTACCATCCACCATGCAAATATCAGGAGGCGAAATCGACTTCAGGGGGTCGGACCTCCTCAAAATGCCTGAGCGTCAGCGCAGGCTTTTGCGTGGAAGATCTGTATCGATCATATTTCAAGATCCTTTGTCGTCCCTCAACCCATTGATGACTATTCGCGACCAGATCGAGGAGGTTCTTGTCGCCCATGATTATGGTGACGCTGCGAAACGCAAGGCCAAAATTGTGGAACTTCTGACCGAAGTTGGACTGCCTGACCCGGAAGTCATTCAACACCAATATCCGTTCCGACTGTCGGGTGGACAGCGTCAGCGTGTCATGATCGCTATGGCTTTGGCGCTCGACCCCGATGTCCTGATCGCTGACGAACCCACGACAGCACTCGATGTTACGACGCAAGCGCAGATTTTGGACCTCATACGCAAGATTCAAAAACGTAAAGGCATGAGTGTCATGTTTATCACGCACGACTTCGGCGTGGTTTCTGAAATCGCCGACAGCGTGATCGTGATGGAAAAGGGCAATCTGGTTGAACAAGGTTCTGCCGCAGACGTGCTCGTGAACCCGAAGCACCCTTACACCCAGCGCCTCATCGCAGCCGTTCCTCATATGCGCGAGGACGATAGAACAGTCGCCGGACAATCAGATATTATACTTGAAGCATCCAAACTGACGAAGACCTATCACGTTGGTTCAGGCATGTTTGGCCGAAAGCGTGTCGTACCGGCACTTCAAGAAGTAAGTTTCACTTTAAAGCGGGGACAAACTCTGGGTGTCGTTGGCGAAAGCGGCTCAGGAAAAAGCTCTCTCGGACGGGTTCTCATGAAACTGACGGACCTCGATTCTGGAAACATTTTCTTCGAGGAGAAAGATATTGCTCCACTATCGGAAGCGGAGTTTCGTCCGCTTCGCCCCCGCATCCAAATGGTATTTCAAGACCCCTTCGCTTCCCTCAATCCGCGTCATACAATCGGTATGTCCCTGATGGTGGGTCCTATCGCCCATGGGCAAGAACCCAAAGGGGTTCGCAAGCGTGCACTGGAAACACTCGAACTGGTCGGTCTTGATCGCGGCGCCATGGAACGATTTCCGCACGAGTTCTCAGGCGGGCAGAGACAACGCGTCGGCATTGCACGCGCCCTTATGCTCGACCCCGAAATTCTGATTGCCGACGAAGCGGTTTCTGCCCTCGACGTCTCGATACAGGCCCAGATACTTGAATTATTGCAAAAAGTGCAGAAGGACCGTGACCTTGCGATTATCTTCATCACGCACGACTTGCGGGTTGCCAGCCAAATTTGCGATGATGTTTTAGTCATGCATCGTGGTACAGTCGTGGAATCTGGTCCGCCGAGCCGAATTTTCGGCAATCCGGCCAATACCTACACTCGCAGTCTGGTTGCTGCGATTCCAGGACTTCACTAAGTCAGATGCTGGCCTACCCTCTCCTGTCAAAACCGGCATTGTTAGCGATGGCGTTAACTCGTGCTGCCATGGTCGGAAGATTTTGCAGAAGGAAGCCGCGGTCAAAGTTTTCGGACACACCCTATCCGTCAATCGATGAAGCTATTTTCGGTTCGCGGGGCTTGACCTTTAACTTCTTTAGACATGGTCTCTCTTCGAGCGGTTGACCGTTAGTGTTTTGGTTAATGATTTACAAATATAACACTGATTTTATTTATTTTTTGCCTCGAACTATGTTCATCCCCCATTCAGTTCGCCCCCGATATGTTGCGGACAACAAAGGAGGTGGCATGAAAGAGGTCGCGCTCACTGGAAGAACGGATCGCTGAGATGCAGATGATTTTGGGACAGTCACGTTTTGTGCCGTTTGGCTTACCTTATTGGGGTTTGAAACGCTTCAATGAAGGAGAGCAAAACGTGACTGCACTTTATGATTACCACATCGGGGTCGAGCATAAGGGCGCGTGCAATGCCGACGCGTTGTCTCTGCCCGCCTGAGAACTCGTGCGGAAATCGTTCCATGGCGCCGCGATCAAGACCGACCAGTTCGAGTGTTTCCAGTGCACGCT
>NZ_WBWA01000084.1 GCF_008932295.1 Brucella tritici
ATGGTGCAGTAACCTTAACCAACTGCGAGACATGATTGGATATTCAAGGCAGGTATTAAGCGGCTTTTAGGTAAGCGATTTCGCGCCACATGGATGTTGCGGCCTGTCGTAATTCACGGTGGTCTGCAGAACTGAATTTGTTGCGTGGGAAGTAGTGAAGATTGTAAATGGGATCGTGGATTGAAGTGAACCGTTGTACATGTCGTGCTGACTTAAAGCGCTTCATGATCCGCTCTCTTCGCCGAACCGGTTGATGGGAATTCTCAGCCCGATTGTTCAAACCCTTGTGTTGACGATGATCGCAAACGGTGAGGCCAATCTCTCGCTTTGCTGCACCATAAGAACGCAATTTGTCGGTGATCATGATACGTGGAGAAGTGCCTTGACCCGACAGAAGTTTGCGCATGAAACGCTTGGCAGCCTTGGCATCACGCCGTCTCTGGACAAGAACATCCAGCACAAAGCCATCCTGATCAACAGCGCGCCAAAGAAAGTGGCGTTTGCCGTTGATCGTGACAACCGCTTCATCAAGATGCCACCTATCACCAAGGCGTGGTGTGCGACGGCGAATTGAATTGGCGTATTGCCGACCGAACTTTTCAGCCCACTCGCGTATCGTTTTGTGGGTGACGGTGATCCCACGATAGGCCAGCATATCTTCAACCATGCGAAAGCTCAGCGGAAACCGATAATAGAGCCACACAGCTTCAGCGATGATCTCAGCTGGAAAACGATGGCGGTGGTAAAGCGAAGCGCGTAGTTCAGTCATCCCCACTTATCGCCGGTGAAACTTGCTCTCAGGTTAACGTTACGCTGCC
>NZ_WBWA01000085.1 GCF_008932295.1 Brucella tritici
GGTGTTGTCACGTTAAGTTTCTCTGGCCGGAAAGGCCAGGGGCTCGTAGATATTCAGGCGAAACAGGCCGCAATTTTCCATGCATCGAAAGCTTCGAGGCGATGGTAGCGAATTGTGTGTGCGGCTCGGCGACGAGATGGAACAGAGAAACAATTGCGGGTCGCTGAGTGCATGGAGACGAACCGTTGCAACGCTCCAGGTGACCGATGACCTTGCATGGTTCGCTCCCGTTTCCTAAACGGCAGATGGCTATTTTCGGCCCGATTATTGAGGCCCTTGTGCGACCAATGGTCAAGGCCGGGTGCCACTTCTGCCTTTGCTGCACCGTAGGAGCGGAGCTTATCGGTGATGATCCGTTTGGGAGCAAAGCCATAGCGCTTCATTAACGCCACAAGCAATCGCTTTGCCGCCCTTTTATCACGCCGCTTCTGCAAGATTTCTTCGAGAACGGAGCCATGTTGATCCACCGCACGCCAAAGCCAGAATTTTTCTCCAGCGCATTTGACGACCACTTCGTCCAAATACCAAATATCGCCGGGGCGCGCCTGACGCCGCCGCAAGTTGCGTGTGATCTGGGGGCCGAACTTGGCGATCCAACGACGAACTGTCTCGTATGATACGTCGATTCCACGCTCAAGCAGCATTTCTTCAACTTCACGCAGACTAAGGTTGAACCGCAGATAAAGCCACACCGCATGAGCAACGATCTGTGGCGGAAAACGGTGACGCTTGAAGATGATATCTGATGTCTGCATCGCCAAAATTTACGCCCAAACCGTCAGGCAGGCAACTGCAGCCCAGTTAACGTGACAACACCC
>NZ_WBWA01000086.1 GCF_008932295.1 Brucella tritici
TGAAGACATGGATGAAGCCAGGCATGAGGGAAAGTATCGTCGGATCGAGGTGATTACCGGCCGGCGGCAGCGGCGGAATTGGACTGACGAGGAGAAGGCGCGGATCCTTGCGGAAAGCGCGGAACCTGATGTTAACATCTCGGCCGTTGCCCGGCGCTGGGGCGTCAATCGCGGCTTGCTGAACGTCTGGCGCCGGGACGCTGGGCTGACCTCCCAACGATCTGCGAGGTCCAGTGCGCAGCAGGCGATGTTCGTGCCGGTGACGGTAGTTGGCGATCGAACGCCGGCTCCAGGCTCGCCGTCAGATGTCGCCCACTTTGCCGCGGGTCGAATTGAGATCGAGATTGCTGGCGCGCGCATGACGGTTATCGGCCCGGTAGCACCTGAACTGGCGCAAGCGATGGTGGCGGCCTTGCGAGGTCGCCGGTGATCGGAGTTTCGCCGAGTGGCGTGAAGATCATGGTGGCTACGCAACCGGTCGACTTCCGGCGCGGCATGAATGGCCTTGTGGCTTTGGTGGCGTCAGCGCTCGCGGCCGATCCCTATTGTGGCGACGTGTTCGTTTTCCGCGCCAAGCGTCTGGATCGACTTCGCTGCATTTACTGGGATGGGTCAGGCATGATCCTGGCGACAAAGTGGTTGGAGAGCGGAAAGTTTGTTTGGCCCCCGATCCGCGATGGTGCGATGCAGATGAGTGCCCAGGAGTTCTCGCTTTTGCTAGCTGGCATTGACTGGACGCCGGTCAAGCGAAACGCGGTGAGACGACCCTCAAAAGTAGGCTGATCCTATTGGTTTTGCTTGAAGATTCAGGCT
>NZ_WBWA01000087.1 GCF_008932295.1 Brucella tritici
CCCGTAAATCCGAAGCGAATCTATCGTCTTTACAAGGAGATGGGACTTCAGCTGCGGAACAAGGTTCCCAAACGGCGCGTGAAAGCGAAGCTTCGCGCTGATCGCACAGAGGCAACCCGTTCCAACCGTATGCGCCGTCTCTGTCCCATTGATTTGGCGTGTTTTTATTGAGTGACGTTTCTGCCAGAAGGTCTTTGGCAACAGCTGGAGATTTTGGATGGTAGATGGCGATGGGTTTGCCGGGCGTTTAGACATTGTCGATCCTCGGGGCGGCTACCGACGCTGGACGACGGAGATGAAAGCACGGATTGTCGCTGAAAGTCTTCATCCTGGGGCTCGGGTTGTGGAAGTTGCACAACGCTATGATCTGAGTGCGAACCAGCTTTCTTACTGGCGCAAGCAGGCGCGTGATGGCCTTCTGATCTTGCCAGCAGAGTTGATGCTGCCGGTGCCGGATGCGGAATGTTGTGAAACTGCGTTTGTGCCGTTGTCGATTGCGGATGAGCCGAAGATACCTGGCGTTACCTCATTGACGCCAGAGACGATGGCGGCGACTGCCGGGATTGTGACGATAGAGATAGGTGCCGACCTCGTGGTGAAGGTGCCGGGCGATGTGTCTGTCAGTCGGGTCGCGGCTTTGGTTGGTGCGATACGAGGTTTGGCATGATCGTCGCGGGCCAACGCTTGCCCATCCTGATCGCCACGCAACCGGTGGACTTTCGTTGCGGTCATCAGGCTCTGGCCTTGATAGTGCAGACTGAACTGAAACTCGATCCGCATTCCGGGATCACGGTGATCTTCCGGT
>NZ_WBWA01000088.1 GCF_008932295.1 Brucella tritici
TCTCCACGCAAGGAACGAAAAGCCCGTGTGCTGCCGGCGAACCTGCCGCGTGTCGAGCGTGTGATTGAGCCTTTAAGCATTGCCTGTCCCTGTGGCTGTGGCGATATGGTTCGCATCGGCGAAGACACGACGGAACGGCTTGATTACATTCCGGCCAGCTATCGGGTAATCGTCACGATCCGCCCGAAATATGCCTGCCCCAAAGGACGCACAGGAGTGGTTCAGGCCAAAGCGCCGGCGCATTTGCTGGAAGGCAGTTGGCCTACAGAAGCGCTATTGGCGCAGATCGCTGTCTCCAAGCATTCCGAACATATGCCGCTGAACCGACAGGCGGTGGTCATGGCCCGACACGGGGTTCCGATTGACCGTTCTGTTCTAGCCGACTGGATGGGGCGCACAGGCGCTCTGATCGCGCCGGTCGTGGACCACATGGCGATGATGCTGAAGCAGGACTGTTCGCAGCTTTATGTCGATGAAACAACGGCCCCGATATTGGATCCGGGGCGCGGCAAGACGAAGACCGGTTATCTTTGGGCGGTTCTACGCGATGACCGGGGCTGGGGCGGGTCTGCGCCGCCGGGTGTGGTGTTCCATTATCGACCTGGACGTAGCGGCGAATATGCCGCTGAAATCCTCGATGGCTTCAATGGCACAATCCAGGTCGATGCCTATGGTGGATATTCCCACCTCGCCACGCCGAAGCGCGCGGGCGGCGATCCGTTGCGACTGGCATTTTGCTGGGCACATGGTCGTCGAAAGCTCATCAAGGCAACACCCAAAAAAGG
>NZ_WBWA01000089.1 GCF_008932295.1 Brucella tritici
AGCAAGATCGCTACCGTGAAAATCCGCAAACAAAAAACCCGACAGCGATGCTGCCGGGTTCTTTTTGAACAATCCCAGAGGGATTAGAACGAGCGCTGGAAACGAACCATGCCCTGGAAAGCATCCTGGCCATCAAGAACGGAACGCTTGTCGTCCCACTTGGTGTACGAAACTTCCGGGGTGATCGTGAAACCAGGAACCAGTTCGTAAGCAACGTTTGCGGTTGCAGCGAAGGTGCCAGCATCTTCGTAAGCGAGCTGTACGTTGAAGGTAGCCTTTTCGGTTGCCTTGAATGCAGCGCCACCCCAGACAGCCCAATCGCCGCCCCACGTGCCGTAGAAGCTGTCGATTGCGCGGATGCCATGGAAACGGCCGTCACCATCGGTATAGCCGTAGTAGGTATCGTCGTTAGACTTATAGCCACCCATAGCCCAGACCGAGAAGCGATCCGTAACGTTGATGTCGGCGCGAATCTTACCGGCCCATTCTTCATTTGTTGCGTCGTAGGCAGCAACAGCGGCAAGCGAACCCCAGCCGCCGGCATACTTCAGACCGCCAACAACGTGCGGCATGTAGTCATCGATGGTGCCGTTGTAATCAACGTCAACATTATTGCCCTGTTCAAGCGACAGAACTGCCGAGAAACCGTTGCCGCCGGTGAAGGTGTAGCTGATCAAGCCAGTGCGATAGCCGCCAGCAAGGATCACGTCATCGTTCATGACATTGCCGAGGTAGCCTGGGAAGGTTACGAAGGCCGATTCATCAAGACCAACGCGCAGAC
>NZ_WBWA01000090.1 GCF_008932295.1 Brucella tritici
ATAGGTCTCGTCAACACGCCAGGAACGGGCCGTGGGTCGCTTGCGCGATTGCGCCTGGGCAGCGATCAGCGGTGAGTACCGGACAACCCATCGGTTCAAGGTCGCATGATCCACAGCAATGCCGCGTTCTGCCAGAATTTCCTGAAGGTCACGATAGGAAACCGGGTAACGCACGTAAAAGAAGACTGCATGCAGGATGATACTTTTTGGAAAATGGGTACCTTTGCAAGCGACCGTCATTCGCATTCGCCTCACTCAATTATGCGCACTGACGCTCACATAGCTCAGCAGAAGTGAAAATTTTGCGACACAGCCAACTGGGCGGCTTCATATCGCAACGCTGATGAAAAAGATGGGCATTGAGGCAATCTATCGCCGCCCGAACACCTCGAAGCCAGCGCCAGGGCACAAAATCTATCCCTATCTCCTGCGCAAGCTGGCGGTCACCCGGCCCAACCAGGTGTGGGCAATGGATCTGACCTATATCCCCATGGCGCGTGGTTTTGTCTATCTCTGCGCCGTCGTGGACTGGTTCAGCCGCAAGGTTTTATCGTGGCGGCTGTCGATCACGATGGAAGCGGCCTTCTGCATCGAAGCAGTCGAGGAAGCGCTGGCCCGCTATGGAAAGCCGGATATCTTCAACACAGATCAGGGATCGCAGTTCACGTCCATTGACTTCACCACCGTGCTGAAGAAGGCGGAAGTCGCCATCTCGATGGATGGCAAGGGCGCGTGGCGGGACAATGTCTTCGTCGAGCGGCTCTGGCGGTCGATCA
>NZ_WBWA01000091.1 GCF_008932295.1 Brucella tritici
TCAAGCGAAACGCGGTGAGACGACCCTCAAAAGTAGGCTGATCCTATTGGTTTTGCTTGAAGATTCAGGCTCATATGGTAGGGTCAGTCATGCTGCTTCGACCCGATCCCTTGCCTCAGGATGCTGCACAATTGACCCGGATCATTCTCTCGCTCGACGAAGAGAATGCCGACCTCAAAGCGCGTATTGTCTTCCTTGAGCGCCAGCTCTTCGGGACGAAATCGGAGAAGATGACGATCATCGATCCGGCCCAGGCAACACTCGACCTGGGCGATCCAGGCGATATTCCCGTTGCAGCCAATGACGATGCCGCACCGGCCGATGAAGACAAAACACAGGCACGGCGATCGCCTGCCCGCAATATCGGCCGTTTGCCCAAGCATCTTCCGCGCTATGAAGAGATCATTGAGCCGGAGAGCAAGATTTGCCCTTGCTGTTCGTTCGAACTGCATTGCATCGGCACGGACGTCAGCGAGGCGCTCGACATCGTACCTGCTGTTGTCCGGGTCAAACGGACGATCCGGCCGCGCTATGCATGCCGGGCCTGTGAGAGTGCCGTCGTGCAAGCACCTGCACCGGCGCGCGTGATGGACGGTGGCATGGTGACCACTGCGTTTGCCGCGCATGTCGCTGTTTCGAAGTTTGCCTGGCATCTCCCGCTCAATCGTCAGGCGCAAATGCTGGCCTCCTGCGGTGTCATCATCGATCGCGGCACGCTTGGCGCCTGGGTAATGCGGG
>NZ_WBWA01000092.1 GCF_008932295.1 Brucella tritici
AGACCGCCAACGATGTGCGGCGTGTAGTCGTTCAGCGTTACGTCAACGTCGGAGTCGCCGTTGCCGCCTTCTTCGAGCGACAGGATAGCCGAGAAGCCGTTGCCACCGGTGAAGGTGTAGCTGATCAGGTTGGTGCGGTAGCCGCCAGCGAGGATCACGTCGTCGTTGATGACGTTGCCGAGGTAACCGGTGAAGGTTACGAAGGCCGATTCGTCAAGACCAACGCGCAGGCCGCCGAGCTGGATGTAAGCATAACGCAGCGAGCTGTTTTCGCTCGAGCCGTATGCGTCTTCTTCGCCGTCGCCGCCGCCGTTCCAGTTGTAACGCAGTTCGGTGAAGGTCTTCAGAGTACCGAGTTCGGTTTCCGAAGCGGTCGAGAAGCGAAGCGTTGCACGAGCAGTCTTGGCCCAGGTGTCACGATCCTTGCCGCCGCGAGCGAGCGAGTAACCGTTTTCAGCGTCATAAGAAAGACGGCCGCCGCGAGCGTACACATCGTCACCACCGGTTGCGTCGTAACGAACATAACCATGGATACGCAGGCAGGTTTCGGTGCCCGGGATGTAGAAGTAGCCAGCGCCGTAAGCATCGCAGACGCGGACATATTCAACGGCTTCTGGCTCTGGCGCGACGATTGCGTCGGCAGCCTGAGCGCCGGAAGCTGCAACCAGAGCTGCAGCGGAGCCAAGGAGAAGGCTCTTGATGTTCATTTCTGACCTCCAGTCAA
>NZ_WBWA01000093.1 GCF_008932295.1 Brucella tritici
TGACGTGCCCCCGTTAAATTAGGCCATTCAGAACTGGAATTTTCCACTTATGATCCCTTATCTGGGAGAAGGAGATTTCCATGAAAGCATCGAAGTTTTCGGAAGCGCAGATCGCATTCGTTTTGAAGCAGGCAGAGGATGGCACGCCGATTGGTGAGGTCTGTCGGAAGGCAGGTATTTCAGACGCCACGTTCTATAACTGGCGCAAGAAATATGCGGGTCTGATGCCATCCGAGATGAAGCGGTTACGGCAGCTCGAGGAGGAGAATGCCAAGCTGAAGCGGATCGTTGCCGATCTGTCTCTGGACAAGGCCATGCTTCAGGATGTTTTGGCAAAAAAGCTCTGAAGCCTGCACGCAGGCGAGCGCTTGTCGACACTATTAAGTCGGATTGGAAAGTCTCGGTACGACGCGCCTGTTCGGTGCTCAAGATTGACCGGTCACTTTATGTCTACAAGTCAAAGCGCGGCGAGCAGGCTGAACTGAAGCTCAGGATCAAGGACATTTGTCAGACGCGGGTTCGTTACGGGTATCGGCGCGTGCATGTGCTTCTCAAGCGCGACGGCTGGCCCGTAAATCCGAAGCGAATCTATCGTCTTTACAAGGAGATGGGACTTCAGCTGCGGAACAAGGTTCCCAAACGGCGCGTGAAAGCGAAGCTTCGCGCTGATCGCACAGAGGCAACCCGTTCCAACC
>NZ_WBWA01000009.1 GCF_008932295.1 Brucella tritici
CACCTTCTGCCGCCTCAAGGACTGGAGGCGTGTCGCGACACGATATGACAAGCTCATGATTAACTTCGCAGCAACCTGCTACATCGCCGCCATCGTCACATGGTGGATCAATTGAGTCTGGACCCTAATGCGAAACTGGAATTGCCGTGCCGATATCCGGATGGATTTCAGCAGCCATCAGGCCCTTGTCGCCTTCGCCGAAGCGAATGAGCACGACCTGACCGGGACGCAGTTCCATCATGCCGAAACGACGCAGCGTTTCCATATGAATGAAAATATCTTCCGTCCCCTCGCCGCGCGTCAGGAAGCCGAAGCCCTTGGTGCGGTTGAACCACTTGACGATCACGCGCTCAAGGCCGCTCGACGGCGTAACAGTCACATGGGTGCGCTGCGGTGGCATCTGCGCCGGATGAATGGCGGTAGACGTATCCATCGACAGGACGCGGAAACATTGCAGGCCGCGATCACCATTGCGAACTTCACAAACGATGCGCGCACCTTCCAGTGCAGTCTGGAAGCCGTCGCGACGCAGTGACGTCACGTGGAGAAGAATGTCATTAAGGCCCGGCTGGTCTGGAACAATGAAGCCGTAACCCTTGGCTACGTCGAACCATTTGATATGGCCCGATACTTCAATGATATCGCCCAGCTCTTCCGAGGCGTGCTGGCTGTGAAACTGGTCATTAGACACAGACTTGTCCGCCATGCGTTCGCCCCTCCTCTGTTCTTGCGTTGCGATTCCAACCTGATTCTTGTCCAAAGAATAACACTTCCTTAACCGGAGGCGGCAAGCCCAAACTTGCATCCGTCCCCATGAAGACCACAGACTTCACAACTTCATGGTTACTTTTCCCAGCACAGCAGCCTTTGAGACTGACCCACCACCTGAAATATGGCCGGTCGTCAATTTGGCAATGATGTTTCCGGGACATTTCCGGTCACGGCTGCTGCTCAAAATTTTTGAACGTCACTCTGTCCGTGATAACTTGACGTCCGGCCTCCAACATCGGATTCGATGTCCTTGCGTTTCCGAACGTCAGCACGCCTGAATTACAACAGCCGAGGAAAAGACTATGCGCTATCTGCACACGATGGTCCGAATTCGCGACATCGACGAATCTCTCGATTTTTATGTAAACAAACTCGGCCTCGAAGAAATCCGCCGCACCGAAAATGAAAAAGGCCGCTTCACGCTGATCTTTCTCGCTGCGCCATCCGATACGGACCGGGCGAAGGCAGAGCGGGCGCCAGAGCTGGAACTCACCTTCAACTGGGACCCGGAAACCTATACGGGCGGCCGCAATTTCGGTCATCTCGCCTATCTGGTCGATGACATCTATGCCACCTGCCAGAAGCTGCAGAATGCAGGCGTTACCATCAATCGCCCACCGCGTGACGGGCACATGGCGTTCATCAAATCGCCCGATGGCATTTCCATCGAGCTGATCCAGAAGGGCGACCGTCTGGCGCCACAGGAACCATGGGCTTCAGCCGAAAACATCGGTAGCTGGTAACAGAGCGTGTCTCCCGAAAGTGGAAACCGGTTTCGGGAGAAAGACATGCGTATAATAAAAAGCCCTGCCAGTTGGCAGGGCTTTTTTTCAATCCTGAACGGTTATTCCGTTCCCTGAATGGCTGCGAGAAGCCATTCACCGCCATCCGTGCGGGTGAACGTCCAGAGTTCGACGCTTTCCACCGGCTCATCCGGATTACCTTCGACGACAGCGCCTGTATTGCGATCCAGCATCACGTCGATCGCCGAATAGCGGATCGCAACGGTTGCATATTCGACATTGCCTTCGCGCCAGGCTTCGGAAACGTCACCCTGCAGAAGCTTGACGTCCTTCACTTCGTTACGCATGCCGCTGGAAGCGATCTCGCCCAGTTCTTCGGCCAGATAGGACATGGCTTCCGGGGTCGCGAGCTTGCGCAGCGCTGCATAATCCTCACGGCCATAGGCGGTCTGGATTTCAGAGAGCATCTGTTCAAAACGATCCAGATCCTCCTGACCGACATCCATCGGTTCATCTTCAACCGCCGGAGCGGCGGGAGTAACCGGAGCGGCTGCCTGCTTGGCCTCAAACGGGTTCACCGAAGGCGTACGGCCACCGAAACCGGCCTGTGGACCAGCTTGCGGGGCTGCGGTCTTTGCCGCGCCGAAAGGCTGCGCGCCTGCGTTACCGGCGCCTGCCGCAGCCGGCTGGCGACGATTTGCGAACATGCGCATGACAAACATGGCAATGAGCGCGATCACCGCAACCTGCAATAACAGGCCGAACATGCCGGCAAGACCGCCAAGGCCGTTGCCGAGCAGCATGCCGATCAGGCCACCGACGAGAAGACCGCCCAGCATGGAACGGCCAAAGTTACCGAACATACCGCCGGAACGCTGTGCCTGCGCAGCATTCTGCGCCCCTGTTGCTCCCGGGCGGTTGGTCTGCGTCGCGCCGGTATTCGGCGTCATAGAACGTTCCATCGGCGCAGCATTGTTAGGTGCAGTACGCGTCGGCGCTGGCGCCTGATAGGTGCGCGCGCCACGGCTGCCGAAACCGCCACCGCCCGCACGGCGAGCCTCGGCGAAATCGACCGCTGCAAAAGAGGCAATCAGCCCCAATACCATTGCAGCTGTCAGTTTGGTCAGGCGGCTTCCGGAACCCGGCATCGGTTTCTCCCACTTAGAGTCATGTCTGAATGTTTAAATCAGTGCTCATATGGGAATTCGCCCCCACACCTCACAAGAGCGTGAAGGCAAAAAAATCCAGAAATTTCAAATGGGCCCGGAATTTCAAATAGGCAAAGCCGCATCCAGAATCTGTATTTGAGGCGTGACCGAGCCATTCCAATGATTTAGCGACAGATTGCCTGCAACATGGACACTCTGTCCGATGTTGTTGAACAGGAAGCGCCCAAGATCGCCCTCAGCCGCCCGGAAGGCTATGGCATTGACGCGCTTTCCATCCGCACCACGCAACGCGACACGCACGTGATCGCGCCCAACACCACGCACATCGGCCAGTATATGGTGCGGCAGCGCCAATATGGGTTGCGGATGCGCCGAACCGTATGGCCCAGCCTTCTGCAAGGCTTCATAGAGCGATACCGTTGCGCCCGATGCGGCCAGTGCGCCATCGATGGACAGGCTCTGGTTTTCGCGCAGGCGCGAAACGATATGCGCCGATTCTTCTTCAAGATAGGCCCGCAACGCGCCAAGATTTGCGCGCTCGATGGTAATGCCCGCCGCCATGGCATGGCCGCCACCCTTGACGAGCAACCCGCGCTCCATCGCACCACGCACCAGCTTGCCAAGATCAAGCCCCGTGATCGAACGCCCTGAACCCGATCCAACGCCATTGGCGTTGAAAGCGATGGCAAAAGCTGGCCGCCGGGCCTTTTCCTTGAGCCGTGAGGCCAGCAGCCCGACGATACCGGGATGCCAGCGGTCACTTGCAGTCACGATCACCGATGCGCCTGCGCCGCCAGAAATTTCCAGCGAAGCTTCCGCTTCCGCCTCCATAAGCATCTCGGCTTCCATGGCCTGACGCTCCTGATTGAGACGGTCAAGCTCGACTGCAATCCGATCCGCGGTTGCGGGATCGTCCAATGTCAGCAGTCGTGCGCCAAGCCCCGCATCGCCGATGCGCCCGCCAGCATTGATGCGCGGCCCGATAAGATAACCGAGGTGAAAGACATTGAGCGGCTCGCCAATGCGGGCGACGCGCGCCAAGGCCGCAAGGCCGACATTGCTCTGCGACCGCGCAACGACCAGTCCTTTGACGACGAAAGCGCGGTTGACACCTGTCAACGGCACCACGTCGCAGACCGTCGCCAGTGCCACCAGATCGAGCAGGGAAAGAAGATCAGGGCCCGGTCCCTTACCGCGCTCACGCAGGATTTTGGTTACCTGCACCAATGTCAGAAAGACCACGCCTGCGGCGCAAAGATGCCCCTGCTGCGAAATATCGTCTTCCCGGTTGGGATTGACGATAGCCACCGCATCCTCCGGCAGATCGCCGCCGACCTGATGGTGATCGAGCACGACGACATCCGCGCCTGCCTGCCTGGCAGCGGTGATGGACGGCGCGCTGTTGGTGCCACAATCGACTGTGACGATAAGTGTCGCACCCTTGGCGACCAGATCGCGCATGGCATCGGGATTGGGACCGTAACCCTCAAAAATCCGGTCGGGAATATAGATGGAGTGCTGAATGCCGTAATGTTTGAGAAAACGTGCCATCAAGGCGGAAGAACACGCCCCATCGACATCGTAGTCGCCGAAAATGGCCACGGTCTCGCGGCGCAGAATGGCATCGGCAATCCGCCCTGCGGCATTCTCCATATCGGTAAGCGTCGCGGGATCGGGCATGAGATTGCGCAGCGTCGGATCGACAAATTCCAGTGCGCCTTCCACCGACACCCCCCGCCCGGCAAGCACGCGTGCAACCAGATCGGAAATGCCGTGATGCTGCGCAATGGCAAGCGCCGTATTGGCCTCACGCAGGCCAAGCCGGTCTACCCATTTCTGTCCGGTTGCGGATTGTTTTATTCCGAGGAAAAAGCGCTCTGTCGTCATAATTTTCTAAAGACACAAAAGGCGGCATTTTTGCAATGCCGCCTTTGACTATTCTACGTTCAATCCTGCCAAGGTTTAGGCTGAACCGTTCTAGCGCAATCTCCTAGAACTTCGACAGATCCTGATGCCGCGCCTTGATCTCGCGCACTGTCTGCGAGCTTGAACGCATGACGATGGTGTGCGTCTGGATATAGTCACGGGCGAATTTCACGCCGGAAAGCATGTTGCCATCCGTCACGCCGGTAGCGGCAAAAAGCACGTCGCCCTTGGCCATTTCTTCCAGCGAATAGACCTTCTTCGGGTCCGCAATGCCCATCTTCGCGGCACGAGCGATCTTTTCATCGGTATTGAGCTGAAGGCGGCCCTGCATCTGGCCACCAATGCAACGCAGAGCTGCTGCAGCCAGAACGCCTTCAGGCGCGCCGCCAATACCGATATAGATGTCGATGCCGGTTTCGTCCGGGTTGGTCGTGTGCATCACACCGGCCACGTCACCGTCGCCAATGAGGCGGATCGCAGCGCCGGTTGCCCGGACTTCCTCAATCAGACGCGCATGGCGCGGACGGTCCATGATGCAGGCCGTGATTTCGTTCGGCTTCACACCCTTCGCCTTGGCGACGGACATGATGTTATCCGTCGGGCTGGCATCAAGGTCCACGACGCCCTTCGAGTAGCCCGGACCAACGGCGATCTTTTCCATGTAGACATCAGGCGCATAAAGCAGATTGCCCTTCTCGGCGATCGCAATGACAGCGAGCGAGTTCGGCAGATTCTTGGCGCAAATCGTGGTGCCTTCCAGCGGATCGAGTGCGATATCGACATCCGGTCCCTGCTTGGTGCCAACTTCTTCGCCGATATAGAGCATCGGCGCTTCGTCACGCTCGCCTTCACCGATAACAACCGTTCCGGCGATCGGAAGACGGTTCAATTCCTGGCGCATGGCATCGACAGCAGCCTGATCAGCAGCCATTTCGTCGCCACGGCCACGCAGCCTCGCCGCGGCGACCGCTGCACGCTCGGCCACGCGGACCAATTCGAGTGTAAGAATGCGATCCAGTCCCTGGACTAATCCATGCGGGTGCTGCTCTGCGGTCTTGGCCATTTGAACAAAGTCCTGAATTCGAATTGCGTGGACGCGGCGCTAGAAGCCCGCGATTGCCGCCTCTTATAGCGACACTGTGCAAACCTTTTGTCAAAGTCCCTCGCCCCCTGCAAGGGCGGGAGAGTTAAAAACATTGTACGCTCAAACTCTTAATCGATTTAAGCTATACACGCTTGGTTTCATGTTCGGGCCGGATGTGAACGCTCACACCCGGCCAGAAGTTGCAGAAATCGTTAAACAACCAAAAGATGTTGCAGGCAATCAGCTTCCGATTCCATCAAAGAAAAACTCCGGACTTTCCACTTCAACCAGCCTTTTTCTTTCGATCATCCAGAAACGGTTGCCGACATTGCGAACAAAACTGCGGTCATGCGAGACGATCAGGCTCGCCGCTTCATTGCGAAGCAGTTCCACTTCCAGCGCTTCCTGACCTTCGATATCGAGATGATTGGTGGGTTCATCAAGAATATAGAAGTTCGGATTGGTCAGTCGCAGAACCAGCATGGCAAGTCGCGCCTTCTGCCCGCCAGACAAGCGCACCAGCGGCTTGGCCTGCATTTCAAGCGTCATGCCCGCACCGGCCAGCAAGGATCGCGTCCGCTGGTCGCCAATATCGAAACTTCTCGCGATCGTCTCGAATGGTGTCCAGTCAGAGCGAAGTTCCGACAAAGCCTGATCGCTATATCCAAGCACCAGTGACGGGGTTGCCTTGATCCCGGCCTGTGCCTGATCCGGTGCAAGTATGGCCGCACGCACCAGTGTCAGCAGCCGGGTCTTGCCCATGCCGTTGGCGCCCAGCAGGACAATTCGGTCACCCGGATTGATCCATAGCTGTCCCGTCTTGAAGAGAAGTCTTCCATCGGGCGTGGCAATTTCGGCCTGATCGAGAACAACCAGAGCCTTGGCGTGGCTGCCACGGCTGTTCAAGATGATCTTGCCAGCAGAGCGCTCCACATGCGCCGCCTTGGCGCTTTCCTCGATCTTGTCGGCCCGCGCCTTTAATTGCTTGGTTTTGACTACAAGCAGATCACTGCCCGAATTGATGCCAATATTGTTGAGCTTCGCCGCCTGCCTGCGCAATTGCTGGACTGTTTTCATGTCCTTTTCAAATTGCCGCGCATCGGCCGCGTCGATTTCATCGAGTGCTACACGCGCCTGACTGTATGGCAAAGCGAAAATCGGTGATTTTTCGGCCCGCAGAAACAATGTTCGCTTCGTAACCGCATCAAGGAAAGCGCGGTCGTGACTGCTGGCAATCACCGCCACCGAACGCGGCAGCGCATTCAGCCAGTCTTCCAGCAACCGCACTTTTTCAAGGTCCAGATGATTGGTCGGTTCGTCGAGCAGAAGAACATCGGGTTCCGAAACCCATGCCCGCGCCAGAAGTGCGAGCCGCTGCCAGCCGCCACTCAACTGCCCTATGGGGCGCTGCCGCAGCTCTTCGGTGACATCGAGATCATCCAGCACGATATCGGCGCGCCAGCTTTCATAATCACGCGCTTCTTCGTCAAGCCCATCCAGCACAACCTCGTAAAAGCTGCGACTGAACAGGCTTTCAGGCACATACTGGCTGACATAGCCGATCTTCAGCCCGCGCGACCGCGTGATGGTGCCAAGCGTTGGCTCCCCCTCACCGACAAGAAGGCGCAGAAGACTGGTCTTGCCGCGCCCGTTGGCAGCGACGATGCCAAGCCGCTCGCCCTCGCCTATAACGAGATCGAGATTGGCAAACAGAGATTCATGAAGGGTCAGAGAAAGGTTCTGGATAGAAACAAGAGACATGGCAATCAGCCCAATTCTGCCACGCACGAATGCCCGGTTTCCAAACCGTGACACGAATAGATGTGCTGGCGAATGTCCGGCAACGGTTCAACGACCGCGCCTTCAGGAAAAGGCAGAATAAGACAGTGGTTCTAGTCTTTTTCCGCCCTGCACAAGTTACTTATGCAGGGCAAAATCGGGGCCGTGCTGACGGTGATGATCATGACGCGTCACATACATCATACAGCCCTCCTTTTCCTGTTCTTGTCTCTCGAAACAAATGAAGCCGGATCAAATCCGACCCGGCTTTCATAACAAAGGTAAATCGAACCTGCAAGAGATGCCGTTTGTAGGAAAAAACACCCAAAGCTAGCGCGCTTTATTTTTTATCTCACGCATGTCTTTGTTCCCAAAACCGGTTCCCACTTTTGGGAGACATGCTTTATCCGGCGCGTTCGATGCGGATCATCTGCGGCTTGTCGACCAGATGATCGTCCTTGAGGATCGCTTCCAGCGCCTTCTTGACGGCGGATTCAGTCGTCTCATGCGTGACGAGGATGACCGTCTTGATGCCTTCCCTGGCGGCATCGTCCATCGGCGGGCGCTGAACAATGGATTCCAGCGAGATGTCATTTTCAGCCATGCGTTTGGCAATGGCCGCAAAAGCGCCAATGCGATCAAGGACGGTCAGGCGGATGAAGTAACCGCCTGCGTGCTTGCGCATCTTGGCCCGCTTGTAAGGCTGCAATGCCTTGGCAGGCGTACCAAACACCGGACCATGCTGGAAGCCCGGACGGCTCTTGGCGATATCCGCGACATCGCCGATTACGGCAGATGCCGTCGCATTGCCACCCGCACCGGGACCAGAAAGCAGAAGCTCACCCAAAAGATCGGTTTCGATTGCCACGGCATTGGTCACGCCATGAACCTGCGCGATGACCGACGAGGTCGGCACCATAGTCGGATGCACGCGCTGTTCAATGCCTGTATCGGTTTTCTGCGCCACGCCCAGAAGCTTGATGCGGTAGCCGAGTTCATCGGCAGCGCGAATATCGGCCAGTGAAATATTGCTGATGCCTTCGAGATAGATGTCATCGGCAGCGATCTGCGTGCCGAAGGCAAGGCTGGTCAGCAGCGCCAGCTTGTGTGCCGTATCGTTGCCTTCGATGTCGAAGGTCGGATCGGCTTCGGCATAGCCGAGGCGCTGGGCATCCTTGAGACATGCTTCGAACGAAATGCCTTCTTCCCACATCCGGGTCAGGATGTAGTTGCAGGTGCCGTTCATGATGCCATAGACGCGCGAAACCGTATTGCCGGTCAGCGATTCACGCATCGCCTTGATGACCGGAATGCCACCTGCAACGGCCGCTTCGAAATTGAGCAGAACGCCCTTGTCCTCAGCGATCTTCGCAAGCGCAACGCCATGGCGCGCAAGCAGGGCCTTGTTGGCCGTGACGACATGGCGACCGGCGCGCAGCGCGGCTTCCACGGAAGCCTTGGCCGGACCGTCCTCGCCGCCGATCAGCTCAACGAAAACGTCGATATCGGCAGATTTGGCCAGTTCGACCGGATCGTCGAACCAGGCAATACCGGAAAGATCAATACCACGGTCCCGCGTGCGGTCGCGGGCGCTGACCGCCGTAACCGTTACAGGCTTACCGCACTGGCGCGTGAGCATTTCGGACTTGTCACGCAGGATACGCAACACCGAAGCACCAACGGTGCCGAGGCCGGCAACGCCGATCCGTAATGCATCACTCATTATATCGACCTTCTGTATGGAGTGGCTTAATCGGGTGGGAAGCCACGGACTGCATGAGGCCGCCCGTGACCATCTTGAAAATATTATCCGCGACGACCTTCGAGCGGAATTACATTCTGCAGGTTCTCGTCCTTGGCGGAGAGGAACCGCTTGATGTTGCGCGCAGCCTGACGAATACGATGTTCATTCTCGACCAGCGCGATACGCACATAATCATCGCCGTGTTCGCCAAAACCGATGCCCGGTGCAACGGCCACATCGGCCTGCTCCACCAGAAGCTTGGAGAATTCGAGCGAACCCAACGGACGGAAGCGTTCCGGAATCGGAACCCAGGCGAACATGGTTGCGGCTGGCGGCGGAACATCCCAGCCCGCGCGGCCAAAGCTTTCAACCAGCACGTCGCGGCGCTGCTTATAGACATTGCGGACATAGGAAATGTCGCTTCCATCGCCATTCAGTGCTGCCGTCGCGGCAACCTGAATAGGCGTGAACGCGCCATAATCGAGATAAGACTTCACGCGGGTCAGAGCCGCGATCAGGCGCTCATTGCCAACCGCAAACCCCATGCGCCAGCCCGGCATGGAAAATGTCTTCGACATGGAGGTGAACTCCACGGCCACATCCATTGCGCCCGGCACTTCCAGCACCGACGGCGGCGGATTGTCGTCGAAGTAGATTTCCGAATAGGCAAGATCCGACAGGATGACGATGTCATGCTTGCGGGCAAATGCGACGACATCCTTGTAGAAATCAAGCGTTGCCACATAGGCCGTCGGGTTGGACGGGAAGTTCAGGATCAGCGCGATCGGCTTCGGGATCGAATGCTTCACGCCGCGTTCCAGAGCCGGAATGAAACTGTCATCCGGCTTGGCCTGAATCGAACGGATCACACCACCCGACATGATGAAGCCGAAGGAGTGAATCGGATAGGTCGGGTCCGGGCACAGAACCACATCGCCCGGCGCGGTGATGGCCTGCGCCATATTGGCGAAACCTTCCTTGGAACCGAGTGTGGCGACGACCTGCGTATCGGGATTGAGCTTCACGCCGAAACGGCGCGCATAATATTGTGCCTGTGCGCGGCGCAGCCCCGGAATGCCCTTGGATGCAGAATAACGATGGGCGCGCGGGTCCTGCACGGCCTCGCACAGCTTGTCGACAATATTCTGCGGGGTCGGCAGATCGGGGTTGCCCATGCCCAGATCGATGATGTCGGCGCCCGCCGCTCGCGCCGATGCCTTCAGACGGTTGACCTGTTCAAAGACATAAGGGGGCAGACGACGGACTTTATGGAATTCTTCCGACATGATCCTGTTCCGGTGGAGGGTTAAACGTAATGGCGCGTATGCGCCGCAATGGAGCTATACACCTGTTCTCGAATCGGGTCGAGACGTGTTGCCGCGTCAAAGAACGCGGATTTCGTCTTTAGAGCACATCCCGAAAAGTGTGAAACGGTTTTCGGATAAGATGCGCGCCTAAAACCGAGGAAGAGGGTTTACTCTTCCCCGCTTTCGATCTGTTTCAGGGTAGCGTCCGTTTCCTGCTGTGCCTGCTGACGCAGACTCGCAGCCTCGGCGGGCGTGAAGCCGGCGCCGGTGCCTCTGGATGCCGCCAGACGCGTGCGGTCGGTATCAAGCTTGGTCGTAAGCTGCTGCTTTTCCTCTGCAGTGATCTGCGTGGTCGCAGCCTTCGGCATATGGCCAAATGTGGGGAAAACACCAGTGCGCGAAGCACCTTCCTGCGGGGTGCCCTGAAACTCTTTTCCGCCCGCGCATGCCGTGAGCATCGCCGCCGCTGTTGCTGCCAGCAAAAGATTGGCGATCTGCCGCGTGCGCTTGGTCATGTTTCTGTTCCCGGTTAATGCCGCATAAGGTGCTGTTGGCCACAACACCAGACAAGGATAAAGCAATTGCCAAGGGATAGCACCAAGTCGAGGCGTCCTGTCAACAAGTGAGTGATGTAAATCGGAAATTCGCCTTACGGTGAAGGCCGGATCGCCCCTCGCAGACTATCCCGGCTGACAAACACGAATAGTCAATGTAACCGATGGTTACATAAAGTAATATTTCGTTATTATCGAATACTCCGCACTGAACGCGAAGTCTTTTAACGCTAAATGCGCATCAATAGTTGCGTTCAGCGATTAAAAAACTTAAAAATTGGTAATCAATTGCCAATCAGGTGATTTGTCCGATACAGCGAAATGACAGTCATAACTCTGAAGTGACCATCATAACACGCTGATATTTCTGAATTTCTTTCCCGGCACGAACAGTCGGGAGCTGTGGGGACGATAGCCATCAGGGATGATGTCAGCCTCGCACGGGAGAGCCGATCTCCCGAAACCAGGTAGGCTCGAATGAAATCGGGTCGCCAAACTGGTCAGGGAAATCGAGCTGGAGCAGACTGTTGAAATTTGCGCATTCTACACACCGGACCACCGGCAGGTTTCTTTCAGGTAGCGTCGCTTTGCTTGCGCTTCTTGTCACCTCCTGCACGTCGACCGGTACGGGCCTAGACGGCAAGCCGCTCCAGATGACCTCCGCTTCCGATGGCTCCGTGATTGCCGATACATTGCAAAGTGCCGCTGATCAGACAGCCGCCGCCGAGACAACGACGCCCCCTTCGTCGGAAGAGAAAAAGGTGGAAGCCAAACCGGGTGAAACAAAGCCCGCAACTGTGGCTGAAGCGACAAAGACCAATAATAAAGAGCAGGCAAAACCGACCGAAGCTGCGGCAGCCGCTGAACAGCAACCGACTCAGGTCGCAGCCCTCGCCCCGCAGCAGCCCAAGAGCTCATCGCTTTTCGGCATGTTTGGTGGCAGCAAGAGCGCCGAACCAGCACCTGCGCAAGCCGCAGAGCAACCAGCGGCAGCCGCTCCAGCCGAAACCGCAAAAAAGCAGCCGGAACCGGCAAAAGAAGAAAAGCCCGCCGAAGCAGCAGAACCAGAACAGACCGCAGCGGCCAAACCTGCCGAAGCTGAAAAGCCTGTTCAGGTCGCTTCATTGTTCGGGTCAACGAAGAGCGCTTACGCCTCGCCGCAACGCCCAACGGCCTCGCAAGGCAGCATAGCCAGGCTTTTCTCCGACGAATCGGCTGGCACGCGCTCCGACCGAACCGAAAACAAGAAGCTTGCGGTCGCCAAGCCGGTTTCACCATCTGCGAAGCACGACTATAATTATTCACTGCCCGGTGTGCGCCCCAATGGCGGCGTGGAAATCAAGCATCGCAACAGCCTTTATGACGATAGCGATATTGACGCGAACGAAGACGATGAATTCGCAAACGTAACGCTTGCTTCGGCTCCGGGCCTCGCCCGGCTCGCACCCAATGGCCTGAAAGTTCAAAGACAGACCGTGGATGTTGCCTGCCTCAAGCCACAGCTCGTATCCATGCTGAAAACCATGGAGCGGCATTTCCGTCGCCCGGTGATGGTAACTTCCGGCTATCGCAGCCCATCCTACAATCGCAAGGTCAACGGCGCCCGCAAATCACTCCATATGATCTGTGCAGCCGCAGATATTCAAATCGACGGCGTTTCCAAGTGGGAAGTCGCCCGTTTCGCCCGCTCCATGTCCGGGCGTGGCGGCGTCGGCACCTATTGCCATACGACATCGGTTCACGTCGATGTCGGACCGGAACGCGACTGGAACTGGCGCTGCAAGGGCTAATAAAAGAGGCGTATCAGGGATACACAAAAGCCGGATCACATGATCCGGCTTTTTCTTTTGCCTTTATATTCAAGGAAATAAGGAATCCGCCCGCCGAAGTTTTCCCCATTTTTGCAGTACATTCGTTTTTTTTCAGAAAAGTGTTTTTTGGGGCTTGCGAGTCAGAACCTTCCTGAATATAAGCCCACTCACACCAGCAGGCGCCCATCGTCTAGCGGTTAGGACAGCGCCCTTTCACGGCGCAGACAGGGGTTCGATTCCCCTTGGGCGTACCATTGCTGGCGTTTCTTTTTCCCTTACAATTCAATCCGTTAGCGCCTGATAGGCACTAATTTATGCTGTCTGAACTTATTCACAGACAGGTGAAAAAAGGGGCTTGCATGTCAGAAATTTCCTGACTATAAGCGCCCCACACCAGCAGGCGCCCATCGTCTAGCGGTTAGGACAGCGCCCTTTCACGGCGCAGACAGGGGTTCGATTCCCCTTGGGCGTACCATTGCTGGTTTTCTTTCCCTTTAGAATTGACGCAAATATTACTGGCTGAATTGCCAGGATGTTGCTACGCGCCGGGCTGCAACCTTTTCGAAAGGACAGCATAATGTCGAAAGCAACAGCAATCGTTACCACCGCCCATGCCAGCCGTTACCTTCAACAGCTCTGCAAACATTGGGCGCACAAATTCGCGGTCGAATTCACGCCGGAACACGGCACCATCGATCTTGGCGAGAATCGTCTCGTGATTCTTGATGCCGACGCGGAAAAACTGACCACCACTGTTGAAACTTCGGAAGAAAACCTCGCTCGCCTCGAAGAGGTCGTGGCAAGCCATGTCGTCCGCTTCGCTTTTCGCGAGGAACTCATCTTCAACTGGGTAAAACAGTAACAGAAGCAGGCGCGTTTACCCTATCTGTAAAAAGCCTGCAAATTGCCCGGAATAGCCATTATCGCATCACAATCCGGGCAAATTCTCCCGCGAAATTCTTCCCAAGTTCGAACACCTGATTTGACGGGGAAGAATAATGACAAGCGAAACAAGAACCACCCTCACCTTTCTCGGCGCTGGCCTTGTTGCAGCAGCGATGGTTCTTGGCGCGGATATGAGCTGGGCCGATGTCGTTAAGGCGCTGTTCTAGGCCAACCGCTCTCGTTTACCGACTATTTTTGCGAAGCTAACAGAAAAGCCTTTCGCACAATCGCCGAACCGCTCTAAATCGGCGCATGATTTTTCAAACACCTTTGGTTACCGGCAGGCTGGAACGCCGCTATAAAAGATTTCTTGCCGACGTCACGCTTGACGATGGGCGCTTCATCACGGCTTCCGTGCCCAACACCGGCTCCATGCTCGGATTGACTGCTCCGGGTTCCCGCGTCTGGCTGAGTGTTTCGGATGCCCCTCACCGCAAATATGCCCATACGCTACAGATCGTCGAAGCGGATAACACGCTGGTCGGCGTAAATACCGGCCTGCCGAACCGGATCGCCGAAGAAGCAATCCTCAAGGGCCTCATTCCAGACCTCGCAGGATATGCCAGCCTCAAGCGTGAGCAGAAATATGGCCGCAACTCGCGCATCGACCTGTTGCTGGATGACGGTCCGCGCCCGCGAGCCTATGTCGAGGTCAAGAATGTCCACTTTATCCGCACGCTCGGACTGGCGGAATTCCCCGATACGGTGACGGCGCGAGGCGCAAAACATCTTGATGAACTGGTCGACGTCGTTGCCGCTGGTCATCGGGGCGTGATGCTGTTTATTATCCAGCGAAACGATTGCAGCAGATTCAGCATTTCCGGCGATCTTGATCCGACTTACGCACGCGCTTTTGAACGTGCGCGTGCAAACGGGGTTGAGGCTTGGGCCGTTCGGTGCCACATAACGGATAAAAGCATTGATGCCAGTGAGCTGGTGCCAATTGAGTAGATTAAGACGGATCGAATGATGGTAACCTATATCGAAGCAACAAACGCACCCATGAAATATACGGGCCAGATCAGGCTCTATGGCCCTGAGGCCTTCGAGGGTATGCGCACGGTTTGCAATCTGACGGCACGCTGTCTCGACGCACTCAACGATATCGTCAAGCCGGGTGTGACCACCAACGAAATCGACCGTTTCGTGTTCGAGTTCGGCATGGATCACGGCGCGTTTCCGGCAACGCTGAACTATCGCGGCTATACGAAATCAACCTGCACGTCGATCAATCACGTCGTCTGCCATGGCATCCCGAACGAGAAGCCGTTGCGCGAGGGTGATATTGTCAATATCGACGTGACCTATCTCCTCGATGGCTGGCACGGCGATTCAAGCCGCATGTATGCAGTAGGCGAAATCAAACGCGCTTCCGAGCGCCTGCTTGAAGTCACCTATGAAAGTCTGCTGCGCGGGATTGCGGCTGTCAAACCCGGTGCGAAGACCGGGGCTATCGGTGCTGCGATCCAGACTTATGCCGAAGGCGAGCGCTGCTCTGTCGTACGCGACTTCTGCGGCCACGGTGTAGGGCAATTGTTCCATGATGCGCCGAATATCCTCCATTACGGCACGCCAAATGAAGGCGTCGAGATCAAGGAAGGCATGATCTTTACGATCGAGCCGATGATCAATCTCGGCAAGCCGCATGTGAAAGTTCTTGCCGACGGCTGGACGGCGGTTACCAGAGACCGTTCGCTGACGGCACAATATGAGCATACGGTGGGTGTTACGAAGGACGGCTGCGAGATATTCACCCTATCTCCGGCCAATGTCTTCGGCCCGCCTTCCATGAGATAACGGCGAAGGAATATCGCCTCGGTAATTGTCTGGTCTGTTTTTGCGGGGGTTTAAACAGGATGGCAAAGCACAGGAATGAACCGGGTAGCAACGAGTTGCCCGGCTTCAGTGACACGCTGCAATTAACGCCGAAGATCGACACGCCGCATTATGCCGGGCATCGTGATCGTCTCAAACTGCGTTTCAGGGATGCCCCTGATGCGCTGGCAGATTATGAGCTGCTTGAAATGCTGTTGTTTCGCGCCATTCGCCGCGCCGACACCAAGCCGCTCGCCAAGGCTCTGCTGATGCGGTTCGGCTCGATTGCCGAAGTGCTGGCCGCGCCCGAAAAACTGATCGCTGAAGTTCCCGGCGCCGGCCCCACTGTCGCGCATGAACTCAAGCTTGTGGAAGCGGTCGCCAAGCGAAGCGCGCGCAGCACAGTCATGGAGCGCGAAGTACTCGGCTCATGGAACAAGGTGATTGAATATTGCACCGCGGCCATGGCTTACGAGACCCGCGAGCAGTTCCGCATTCTCTTCCTCGACAAGAAGAACAAGCTGATTGCCGATGAAGTTCAGCAGACCGGTACGGTAGACCACACACCTGTCTATCCGCGAGAGGTCGTCAAACGGGCGCTGGAGCTTTCCGCCACGGCCATTATTCTGGTGCACAACCATCCTTCCGGCGATCCGACACCATCACGCGCCGACATCGACATGACCAAGCAGCTCGTCAATGCTGCCAAAGCACTTAACATCACGGTGCATGACCATGTCATTGTCGGAAAGCACGGCCATGCCAGCTTCCGCGGACTAGGATTGATCTAACAAAAATTTCGCGATCAAGCAGTTACCGATTGTTAAGCATAGCGCGAAGAATGGTTGCGCAATGCATGGAAATCGCTCGAATTTTCTTAAATTTGGACACAATCAGAGGTGAGACGAAAGCCAGTTCGAAGGCACGGCCTTTCGATGGCAATAATGAATTCAGGCATGTTTCCCGCCAGCGTTTCCGGACGGGAAAATCGGAGTAAAAAATGTTGAAGCGTTCTATCACCGCAGTGGCGCTTGGCGCCGCAATCGTTGCTTTTGCAGGCTCGGCTTTCGCTGCCGACATGATGGGAGCAACGGACTATTCCTATAATGATCCGGTTGCCAGCGGCCCGCATGACTGGTCCGGCAATTATGTCGGCGCACAGATCGGCGCTTCTTCATCGAGGGTCCCCGGTCCTTTCACCAACCGCACCGGCGCTCTGGGCGGCGTTGTCGTGGGCAAGAACATGCAGAGCGGCAATGTCGTGTTTGGCGGAGAACTCGAAGGAAACTTCGCCGAAGCCGAACATCGCATCGGTCATGGCGGCAGCCTTCAGCAGTCATGGAACGGCAATGCCAAGGGCAAGGTCGGCTATGCTTTCGACAAGACGCTCGTTTACGGCACGGCCGGTTACGGTGTGACCCGCTTCAAGGCCAAGGACAACACCACCTCGGCTCCGGGCTGGGAAGGTGGCGCACTGATCGGCGCCGGTGTCGAACAGGCACTGACCGGCCCGCTTTCCGTCAAGGCCGAGTATGATTTCCAGCGCTTCAATGACGTGAAGTCCCGCGTCAACGGCGTTGAACAGCGCAACAATCTGAAGAACCATTCGATCAAGGCTGGCCTGAACTACAAGTTCTAGAGCATGTCTCCCGAAAGTGGGAACCGGTTTCGGGATAAAGACATGCTTAAAAACAAGCAGCTAGAGCATTTCCGACGATGCAAGCGAAACAGGAAATGCCTAAGACCTCGCGATCCGAAGCGAGACTTCATTCTGTTTTAGCATCAAGCAATTCTGCATTTGCACAAAGGGCTGCGTTTCATAGCGCAGCCCTTTCGTTTTGCATAAATTTATCTTCATTTCGCAGTCTGACTACGTCATTCGATGGCTTGACTCCGACAGGCACTAACCGATTATAAATTGGTAGTGGAAGTGCGGGGAACAATAAGAGCGAAAAGCTCAACCACCATATCGGGAGGTTATCTTACCTTGCCGTGTTGTCTCCTCGCGCCTGAACACTTGGATATGTGGCTCTGCTGTCGCAGGCCATGCAGTCAGGAATGAAAGAATGCAGCGCGTTTTTGACGGACATAACGATGTCCTTCTGCGGCTTTGGGAAAATGCCCGTAAGGGCCAGGACCCGATCAAGGAATTTATCGACGGAACGGATATCGGCCATATCGACCTGCCCCGTTCGCGCAAAGGCGGTCTCGCCGGTGGCGTATGCGCCATCTACATACCTTCGGGCGAGCATATCGAACTGGGCAAGCCCGATGCCAACGGCCACTACGAAACACCGCTTTCATCGCCGCTGGAACGCAGTCCCTCCCTCGACATCGCTCTCGAAATGGCTGCCATTGCGCTGAGGCTGGAAGCTACGGGCGGCTGGAAGCTCTGCCGTAACGGTCGTGAACTCGACGAAACGCTGAACAGCGACACATTCGCCGCCGTGCTCCACATGGAAGGCTGCGAAGCCATCGATGCCGATCTGGTAGCGCTTGAAGTCTTTTATGCTGCCGGTTTGCGTTCGCTCGGACCGGTCTGGAGCCGAAATAACGTTTTCGCCCATGGTGTCCCTTTCGCCTATCCGATGAGCCCCGATACAGGCCCCGGCCTGACCGATGCAGGCAAACGTCTGGTCAAGGCGTGCAACACCAAGGGCATTCTGATCGACCTGGCGCATATCACGGAAAAGGGTTTCTGGGATGTGGCCGAACTCAGCGATCAGCCGCTGGTCGCCAGCCATTCCAATGCGCACGCCCTGACCCCTGTCGCCCGCAACCTGACCGACCGTCAGCTTGATGCGATCCGCGAAAGCAAGGGCCTTGCCGGGCTGAACTACGCCACAACGATGCTGCGCGCCGACGGCAAGGAAGACGCCAACACGCCGCTTACCGATGTGGTTCGCCATGTGGATTACATGGTTGAACGCATGGGCATCGACTGCGTGGCGCTGGGATCGGATTATGACGGCGCTACAATTCCAGCCGAAATCGGCGATGCAGCCGGCACGCAAAACCTTGTCGATGCACTGCGAAAAGCAGGCTATGGTGAAAAAGAGCTGGAAAAACTTTGCCGGGACAATTGGGTAAGGGTTTTGAAACAGGCCTGGCACGAAGCAGACTGATCTGGAGGGCATCCCGAAAAGTGTTAAACGGTTTTCGGAACAAGATGCGCGAAAAAACAAAGACAAATCCCAAACAAGATCACAGGAAGGGAACTCTCAACATGATGCATTTCGGACGTTTTCGTATTCTGGCTGCCGGTGCAGCGCTTGCCGCCGTGCTGGCCGCAAATCCGGCTTGGTCGGCCACGCCAGCCGACACGCTGGTTCAGGCATGGGCCATCGATGACACGATCACGCTGGACCCGGCAGAATCCTTCGAACTGAGCCCGGCCGAATTCATCGGCAACGCCTATGACATGCTCGTTCGCCTCGACATCAACGACACGTCGAAAGTCGTGCCGGGCGTTGCAGAAAGCTGGACCGTTTCCGACGACGGCCTCACCTATACGTTCAAGCTGAAGAAGGACATCAAGTTCGCTTCCGGCAACCCGGTAACCTCTGCCGACGTGGCCTATTCCTTCGAGCGCGCTGTGCGTCTCGACAAGAGCCCGGCCTTCATCCTGACCCAGTTCGGCCTGACCAAGGATAATGTCAACGAAAAGGCAAAGGCCGTAGATGACGAGACCTTCGTTTTCACCGTCGACAAGCCATATGCACCAAGCTTCGTGCTGAACTGCCTGACCGCAACCGTCGCTGCTGTCGTCGACAAGAAGCTTCTCGAAGAACATGCCGAGAAGGTTGCGCCGACCGACGACTACAAATACGACACCGACTATGCCAATGCATGGCTGAAGACCAAGTCGGCGGGTTCGGGACCGTTCACGATCCGCGAATGGCGCGCCAATGAAGTCGTCATTCTGGAACGCAATGACAATTTCTATGGCGAAAAGGCCAAGCTCAAGCGCGTCTTCTATCGTCACGTCAAGGAAAGCGCGACGCAGCGCCTGATGCTTGAATCCGGCGACGTCGATGTGGCACGCAATCTGGAGCCGGGCGACTATGAAGCCGTTCTGAAGAACGACAAGCTGACGACCGCCAGCGCCGCCAAGGGCACGGTCTATTACATCAGCCTCAACCAGAAGAACGCAAATCTGGCCAAGCCGGAAGTTCGCGAAGCGTTCAAATATCTGGTCGATTATGATGCAATCGGCTCGACCCTCATCAAGGGCATTGGTGAAATCCGCCAGACCTATCAGGCCAAGGGCGTCCTTGGTGCTCTCGATGCTGCGCCGTACAAGCTCGACGTAGCCAAGGCGAAGGAACTTCTCGCCAAGGCGGGTCTGAAGGATGGTCTCTCGGTCACGTTCGACGTCCGTAACGGCCAGCCGGTTACCGGCATTGCCGAATCCTTCCAGCAGACTGCTGCTCAGGCTGGCGTGAAGATCGAAATCATCCCCGGCGACGGCAAGCAGACGCTGACCAAGTATCGTGCCCGTAACCACGATATGTATATCGGCCAGTGGGGCATGGACTATTGGGATCCGAATTCCAACGCCGAAGCTTTCACCAGCAACCCGGATAATAGCGACGACGCATCGACCAAGACGCTTGCATGGCGCAACGCCTGGGACATCCCGGAACTGACCAAGCAGACGCAGGCAGCTCTTCTGGAACGCGACAACGACAAGCGTGCCGAACAGTACAAGAAGCTTCAGCAGGAAGCTCTCGACCAGAGCCCGTTCGTCATGCTGTTCCAGCAGGTTGAAGTTGCCGGCATTGGCGGCAACGTGAAGGGCTACAAGCTCGGCCCGACATTCGACTCCAACTTCCTGGCGAACGTCAGCAAGGAATAGTCGGTCGCGCCTTGGCGCATGAAAATTTTTCATGCGCTGAATCGGCTTAAAAACAAGAAGATGGAGCGGTTTTCTGAATCAAAAAGGAAAGCCGCTCCAGAGCGTTTCCAGCGAACCTTTTTCGTGTCCGGAAATGCGTCACAACAGGAAATGGAACGGCTCATCAAAACCGTTCTAGGGCTTTTCAAGCAAAGATGACTGGGACTTCAGATCACCCCTGTTCTGAAATGTTCTCATTGTCGGAAGCGGTCAAAACATTGAGTAACACTGTAACCACAAAAAAGGTAAGGCGAGCGCCCCGGCGTTCAACGGTCCTTGCCGCGTCGTTAGCCAGCTTTCTGGTTATCGTCATCACGACCTATCTGGGCCTTCTGGCTGTCACATTCTTTATTGGCCGTGTGGTGCCGATCGACCCCGTGCTTGCCATCGTCGGCGACCGCGCTCCCGCGCATGTCGTGGCGCGCGTGCGGGAAGAAATGGGCTTCAACCTGCCCTATTACCAGCAGTTCTATCTTTACGTTAAGGGCGTGCTGCAAGGCGATTTCGGCACTTCTGTGCTCACGACCAATCCGGTCATGACCGATATTCGCCGCGTCTTCCCGGCGACGATGGAACTTGCCACCGTAGGCACCATCATCGGCGCCCTCTTCGGCATTCCGCTCGGCGTTCTCGCTGCTGTCAAGCGCGGCAGCCTTGTCGACCAGATTGTGCGCGTGATCGGCCTCGTCGGCTATTCGGTGCCGATCTTCTGGCTCGGCATGCTGGCACTTCTGATTTTCTATGCGCGGCTCGGCTGGACTTCCGGTCCCGGACGTATCGACATCACATTCGAATATACTTTCACGCCGATCACCGGTTTCTACCTGATCGACGCGATTCTCCAGCGCGACTGGCCTGCCCTCAAGGATATTATCTCCCATCTTATCCTGCCGTCGGCTTTGCTCGGCTACTTCTCCCTGGCCTATATCAGCCGCATGACCCGTTCCTTCATGCTCAATGAGCTGGAACAGGAATATATCGTTGCTGCTCGCGCCAAGGGCATTTCGGAAACCCGAATCATCTGGGGTCACGCGCTGCGCAATGCCGCTGTCCCGCTCGTTACCGTGATTGCGCTTTCCTATGCCGGACTTCTGGAAGGTTCGGTCCTGACCGAGACCATCTTCTCCTGGCCCGGTCTCGGACTCTACATCACCAATTCACTCCAAAACGCTGATATGAATGCCGTTCTCGGTGGCACAATCGTCATCGGGTCGGTCTTTATCGCGCTCAACCTCGTGTCCGATCTTCTCTATCGGGTTCTCGATCCAAGGACGCGCGTACGATGAGCCAAATGACAGATACTTCCAACCTCTCATGGCGCGAATGGCTGCTTACCGAGCGGCCACAGTCGCGTACGCAAGCCCGCCTCGGCCGCGCCTATATGGTCTGGCGGCGTTTCACTGCCAACAAGCTCGCCGTCCTTGGCTTGCTAATCATCATCGGGCTGCTCGTCGTTGCAGCGCTGGCCGATGTGCTGGCGCCGCATTCGCCCGTTGTTGGCGATCTCGCCAATGCACGTCTTCTGCCGCCGGGAACACCCGGCTATCTGCTCGGCACCGATGATCAGGGCCGCGATATTCTTTCGCGTCTGATCTATGGCTCCCGCCTCACCCTCTATGTCGTGCTTCTGGTCGCCATCATCGCCGCGCCTATCGGCCTTCTGGTCGGCACTGTGGCCGGCTATGCCGGTGGCTGGGTCGATGCCGTGCTGATGCGCATCACCGACATCTTCCTTGCCTTCCCGAAGCTCATTCTGGCGCTGGCCTTCGTTGCGGCTCTCGGACCCGGCATCGAAAATGCCATCATCGCCATCGCGATCACCTCATGGCCGCCCTATGCGCGTATTGCGCGTGCAGAAACGCTGACCGTGCGCAACTCGGATTATATCTCCGCCGTTCGCCTGATGGGCGCTTCACCGATCCGCATCGTCGTGCGTCATATCATGCCGCTCTGCACATCTTCGCTGATCGTGCGTGTGACGCTCGACATGGCAGGTATCATCCTTACCGCCGCCGGTCTTGGCTTCCTCGGCCTCGGCGCACAACCGCCACTGCCTGAATGGGGTGCGATGATCGCTTCCGGTCGCCGCTTCATTCTCGACCAGTGGTGGGTTGCCGCCATGCCGGGTATCGCGATCCTGATCGTCAGCCTTGGCTTCAATCTGCTGGGCGATGGCCTGCGCGATGCGCTCGATCCGCGGGGTAACAACCAATGAAGCCTCTTCTGACTGTTGAAGACCTGCGCGTCACCTTCCCGACGCGCACAGGCGCAATCGAGGCGGTGCGCGGTGTCAGCTTCGAGCTTGGCCGCGAGCGTCTCGGTATTGTTGGCGAATCCGGCTCTGGCAAATCGCAGACCGGTCGCGCCATCATGGGCCTTACCCCGCTCCATGCGCAGATCACCGCCAGGAAACTTGAGTTCGATGGCATCGATCTTCTTAATGTGTCGGCTCGTGAGCGCCGCGCCCTGCGCGGTGGCCGCATCGCCATGGTGTTGCAGGACCCGAAATATTCGCTCAATCCTGTCATGACCATAGGCAAGCAGATTGCCGAAACGCTGAAGGCTCACGGCAAGTTCAGCGGCGATGAGATTCGCAAGCGTTCCATCGCCATGCTCGAAGCCGTGCAGATCCGTGATGCCGAACGTGTGATGAAGCTCTATCCGCACGAAGTTTCGGGCGGTATGGGCCAGCGCGTCATGATCGCCATGATGCTGGTGGCCGAGCCGGAAATGCTGATCGCCGACGAACCGACTTCGGCCCTCGACGTGACGGTTCAGCTCGAAGTGCTCGGCATTCTGGACAAGCTGGTTGCCGAGCGCGGCATGGGACTGATCTTTGTCAGCCACGACCTGCGCCTCGTTTCTTCCTTCTGCGACCGCGTCATCGTGATGTATGCGGGCAAGATCGTAGAGGAAATTGCGGCGAAGGACCTCGCCAATGCGAAACATCCCTATACGCAAGGATTGCTGAACTGCATGCCGAAAATCGGAGCCGATCGCCATCCCCTGCCCACCTTGCAGCGCGAGGAGGCTTGGAAGCTATGACCGAGAAAGCTATGAGCACGGCATCTGCACTGAGCGTCGACAATATCGACGTCTATTTCGACCATTTCCATGCGCTGAAATCGGTCAGCATCGACGTAGCACGCGGTGAATCCTACGGCCTCGTGGGCGAATCCGGTTCCGGCAAGTCGACCCTGCTGCGCGCTGTTGCAGGACTGGCACCCGTCGAAGATGGCGAAATCCGTATAGATGGGCAATTGCTGAAAACACCGCGCGACAAGGCATTCTATCGCAATGTCCAGATGGTGTTTCAGGACCCTTACGGCTCGCTGCATCCCCGGCAGACCGTGGATCGGCTGTTGCTGGAGCCGCTTGCCATCCATGGCGTCGGCGACACGGAACAGCGCATCGTGAAGGCGCTCGATGAAGTCGGCCTTGGTTCCGGCTTCCGCTTTCGCTATCCGCACCAGCTTTCAGGCGGCCAGCGCCAGCGTATAGCCATTGCCCGCGCCCTGATCGTTGAGCCCAGCATATTGCTGCTTGACGAACCGACCTCAGCGCTCGACGCATCGGTTCAGGCGGAAGTGTTGAACCTGCTCGAACAGGTTCGGCGCGACCGCAACCTGACCTTCGTCATGGTCAGTCACGATCTTGGCGTTGTAACCCATATGTGCGACCGGCTTGCCGTCATGCGCAATGGGGAGGTCTTGGAACAGTTGCAGGCAGACGATCTTGTCAGCGGCAATATCCATGCCGACTATACGAAGAACCTGATGCGGGCCAGCGAAGGCTTCCGCAGGTAATGCAAAAGCTTGTCTCCCAGAAGTGGTAACCAGTTTTGGGATAAAGACATGCAAAAAAAGGGGACCTTCCGGTCCCCTTTTTCATTGCATCAATCGTCGGATGCCTTGCGCGGTGTGTCGCCATCCTGCCCGCGCCGCCAATAGGCGACAATAAGCTGGCGATCCTTCGCAACATTACGTTCCTTGCGCATATAGGTGCGGATCGACCGGAATGCGTTGAACTCGCAACCGGCCCAGACGTAAATGTCTTCCTCGTCTTCCGGTAGTTCGACCGCACGCACCGCATCCTGCAGCAATGTCGTCGTTCCAGCTTCCGCGCCATCGCGGTTCAGCCACTGCAGATCGACATCAGCTCGCGAGACAAGTTCCTGCTGTTCTGAAGTACTGCCGATCTCGACGCGCACAACCGCCTTGGTGCCTTCCGGCAACCGTTCCAGAATGCGCCCGATGGCGGGCAGCGCGGTTTCATCGCCCGCCAGCAGATACCACTTCGCATCGCCTGCATCACCGCCGCCCGGACCGGTCATCCCGACAATATCGCCCGGCTTGGCGCTGACAGCCCAACCCGAACCCGGCGCATCGCAATCATCGCCATGAACGACCATATCAATATCCACCCATCCGGCTGCGGGATCGATGTTGCGGATCGTATAGACACGCGTGGCAAGCTTGGCGTCGCCATCCGGCCAGACCGGACGGCCATCTTCGCCGGTTGTGGGCCATTGCGGCTTGGCAAGACCTTCCGGTGGAAACAGCAGGCGTATATGAAGACCCAACTGCGAGAAGCGGAACAGGTTTTCGCCTTTCAGACGAATACGACGCATATGCGGCGTCACATTCGACACTGCGACGACCTGCATCTCGCGGAAATAGGGCAGCGGCAGTCCAGCGGCCCCATCACCTTCCCAGATAATCTTCGGCTTGGCGCTGCCCTTGTCGAGAAATTCCAGCACATGTTCGGCGATGGAATATTTCATATAGGCAAGACCGGTTTCGTCCCCGCTCGTGACGTCGACGCTAACCGTTTCATCATCCCATTGCACATCAGCCTTACCGAAGCTCAACACCAGCTTGGCCGTGCTGCCCTGCCGATGCACGTCGGCATGCTCCACAAAATGATCGAGAAGCTGATTGACCACATGACCGGCATTTGTGAGTGCAAAGCGGGTATTGGCGTTGAGTTCGGACATGCCCCGTCCTCCTTTGGGAAACAATTTTCCCAGCCTTACCCGAATATAACATGACTGTTCAAGTCATCTTTTAGCTTTGGACCCGCAATAAATTGTGACAGGGAGCGCCTGCCGCCAGACATCGAAAGAGCCGAGTGCGCCAGCTTGCGCGACGCCAAGGCGCGTCAATTCTCCGCCGAACGTCTCACGCCAGTTAAAAAGCAGCATCTCACTTTGCAGGGTAACGGTATTTGCGACAAGCCTGCCGCCCGGTTTCAGGGCGTTCCAGCAGGCTTGTAGCACGCCTTCATCCGTTACGCCGCCGCCGATGAAAATCGCATCCGGCTCATCCAGCCCTTCCAGCGCGAACGGTGCTTCACCCCTAACCAGCTGCAATCCGGGGGCCCCCAAAGCCGCACGATTTCGCTCGATCATCCCCTGCCGCTGTTCGTCCGCTTCGATGGCAATCGCGCGACATGAAGGATGAACGCGCATCCACTCAATGCCGATCGATCCACAACCGGCGCCAACATCCCAGAGCAGTTGCCCCGGCAATGGCTGCAATCGCGACAGAGTAACAGCGCGCACGTCGCGCTTGGTCAGTTGGCCGTCATTCTCAAAAGCTTCATCGGGCAGACCAGCGACGGGAGAAAGCAGGTTCGCTTCCGGCGCAGCTACGCATTCAATTGCCAGCACATTAAGATCGGCGCATCGCTCGTGCGACCAGTTTTCGGCAATACCTTGAACCCGGCGTTCCTTCGGCCCACCAATGTGCTCAAGCACAGTCATCCGGCTGTAGCCAAAACCCTTCTTCTTGAACATTGCCGCCGTTTTTGCAGGCGTCGAACCGTCATTGCTGAGCACGAGAAGTCTCTCGCCCGGCAGAACATGCGGGAGCAAAAACTCGAACGGGCGACCATGCACACTGACCGTTCGTACATCCTGAAGCGGCCAGCCCATGCGCGCAGCGGCGAGCGAAAGCGAAGACGGATAGGAAAGAACATGCATTTCTTCCGGTGGAAAATGCCGGGACAAAGTCGCACCCACACCAAAAAACATCGGATCGCCGCTTGCCAGCACAACTACCGGCTGGCCGCGATATGCCTCAATCATCGCGAAAGCTTCATCGAAGGGAGATGGCCAGGCCACGCGCTCGGCTTTGATATTGCCACTCAGAAAATCCAGATGACGCTTGCCGCCAAAAATGACCGCAGCGGAGCTGAGCGCCGTGAGTGCGGTCTTTCCAAGCCCGTCCAACCCGTCTTCACCGATCCCGATCACTGTCAGCCAGCGTGCCATGCGCGATGCTCCTTTTCCCTGTTCGTATGGCGGGGCAGTAGCAAGTGCAAGCGGCAAGGCGTATAAGGCCAATATGTTGAGCCAGCAAAACCGCCAGACCGACGCAATAAGACCTGACAGGCGCAACGCCTGCCCCGGACTTTCACGTATGGTCATGGCCAGGGATGGGGCTATTGCCCGTATCAAACTGCGGCTCGGTCGCCTGTCAGCCGATCAGGCGCGTTCGATTGCAGCAATAGCTGAACGTTTCGATGCAGGCGCAATAGAGCTGTCGATTCGCTCCAATATCCAGTTGCGCGGCATTGAGCCCAGACATTGGGACGATGTTGTCGCGGCACTTCAGGAGGTCGGCCTTGGCACCGACAATCCCGGCGCGGATGATATTCGCAATGTGATGGTCAGCCCCACCGCTGGCATTGACCGGGGCCAGATATGCGACGTCACCGGACTGGCATCGTCTGTGCTGGACATGCTGCAGGCCAATGAGGCTTTCTATGCCCTGTCGCCGAAATTCTCGTTGCAAATCGACGGTGGCGAAAACTGCGCGATGATTTCTCATCCCGGCGACATCTGGCTTTCGGCAATAGACGGCAAGACCTTTGCTTTTGGCCTTGCTTCGTCTCCCGACAGGGAAGCGATGGGGGCTTTAGATGCGCAACATGCCCTGCCCTTCATCGAAGCGATGCTCCACCATTTTTTAAGCCAAGGCAGTTTTGCACGGATGAAGCATCTGTTCGAGGCCACCCCTCCATCAAAGTTTCTGGCCGAACTGGACCGGGAGTTGTCATTTCCCGTCCACCCGGCAACCGGCTGGAAGCGCAAGGCACCGGTGCCATTCTCGCATCTCGGCAACAGGCAGCAATCTGACGGTTCATTTTATGTTGGCGCCATACCACTCCTGGGACGGCTGACACCGCAGCAACTCGCAGGTCTGGCAGACCTCGCCGACAGCGGAAAGCGTGAACTGCGCCTTACGCCATGGCAAGGTGTTATCCTGCCTTATGTAGGCGAAACCCAGATTGGTGAAGTAACCGAGAAATTTCGTTTGCTTGACATCGAAACGACAGCCGAAGCCCCACATGCGCGGCTTCGTGCCTGTTCGGGATCAAATGGCTGCGTCTCCGCACTCGCCGACACACAGACGGACGGTAAAAGACTGGCAACGTATTTGACCTCAGGAAAATCATCCGTGCACATCACGGGATGCACCAAGTCATGCGCCGCACTTTCACCTTTACCGCACACGCTTCTGGCGCGCGCGACGGGTCGCTACGATCTTTATGCGCAAGAGCCGTTTCCGCAAGACGGGGCTGGACCATCACGCTTTGGACGGCTATTGGCGACTGATATTACCATTGACGAAGCGGCGCGACTTCTGAACGCCCGACACTGATTAGAGTGGTCATCATGACAGACTATATTCGCGACGGACAGGCCATTTACGACCGGTCCTTCGCCATCATTCGCGCCGAGGCAGATCTAAGCCGGATACCAGCCGATCTGGAAAAGCTTGCAGTCCGTGTCATTCACGCCTGCGGCATGGTGGATGTGGTCAATGACCTCGCTTTCTCGGAAGGCGCTGGCAAGGCCGGGCGCGACGCCCTGCTCGCCGGTGCGCCCATTCTCTGTGATGCGCGCATGGTGGCAGAGGGCATCACCCGTTCTCGTCTGCCCGCCAATAACGAAGTCATCTGCACACTTGGCGACCCATCGGTTCCTGAACTTGCGACGAAGATCGGCAATACCCGCTCGGCCGCAGCGCTCGACCTCTGGCTCCCGCATCTTCGCAACAGTATTGTTGCAATCGGCAATGCGCCGACCGCCCTCTTCCGCCTGTTCGAATTGCTGGATGCTGGCGCGCCAAAACCTGCGCTCATCATCGGCATGCCGGTCGGCTTTGTCGGCGCGGCAGAATCCAAGGACGAACTCGCCGCCAACAGCCGCGGTGTACCTTATGTGATTGTACGCGGAAGACGCGGTGGCAGCGCCATGACGGCGGCGGCAGTCAATGCGCTCGCTTCGGAGCGCGAATAATGACGGTAAAGGGCAGACTGTTTGGCCTGGGCGTCGGCCCTGGTGATCCCGAACTGATAACGCTGAAAGCCCTGCGCCTTCTCAAAAGCGTACCGGTTGTGGCTTATCACGCCGCCAAGGGGAAGAAGGGCAATGCCCTCACTATCGTCGAGGAATATCTCTCACCGGAACAGGTTCTGGTGCCGCTGATCTATCCGGTGACCACGGAAAAGCTCCCCGCACATATGGACTACGAACAGATCGTCAGCGATTTCTACGGCGAGATAACGAGCACGATAGCGAACCACCTTGATCGCGGTCAGGATGTGGCCGTGATCGCGGAAGGTGATCCATTTTTCTATGGCTCGTTCATGTATATTCACGACCGGCTTGCAGACCAGTATGAAACGGAAGTCGTGCCCGGCGTCTGCTCCGTCCTTGGCGCTTCGGCTGTGCTGGGCGCGCCACTGGTCTATCGCAATCAGACATTGTCCGTTCTGTCCGGCGTCATGAGCGTGGAAGAACTGACGCGGCGGCTCGCGGATACAGGCGCTGCGGCTATCATGAAGCTTGGCAAAAACCTCGACAAGGTTCGCGCAGTACTGGGCGATCTCGGTCTCATGGACCGTGCGCTCTATGTCGAGCGCGCCACCATGGCCAATCAGCGCATTGTGCCGCTGGCGGAAGTCGATGGCAGCGACTGCCCCTATTTCTCGATCATTCTCGTTCCGGGGCAAAAATGGAACGGCGCATGATCCCTGCGATTCTGGTTCTCGGAGAAGCCGCAGTGCCTGCCGCGCAACGCATCGCGGCAGCTTTGCAACATGCCGAGATGCGCGGCCTCCAGAACCGTGTTGCGTCGCTGGACAACACTTTCGTGCATTTCGGCGATGCGGTCCGGTCGCTTTATGAGGAAGGCCGCCCCATCATTGCGCTTTGCGCAGCCGGTATTGTGATCCGGGCTCTGGCACCACTTCTGCAGAACAAGCGTGTCGAACCGCCGGTTCTTGCCGTGGCCGAAGATGGAAGCGCGGTTGTGCCGCTATTAGGTGGTCTCTCCGGGGTCAACGACATGGCCCGGCAGATCGCAGCAGCACTTGAGGTTGCGCCCGCCATAACCACATCCGGCGAACTGCGGTTCGGGATCAATCTGTTGCACCCGCCTGCCGAACTGGCCCTTGCCAATCCTGACGACGCGAAAAATTTCACGTCGAACCTTCTTGCGGGACAGAAGGTGCGGCTTGACGGAACATCACGCTGGCTTGCAGGTTCCAAACTGCCTTTCGGCGACGACGGCTCGCTGACGATCAGCATAACGCCTCATATTCGCACGCCCCGGCCAGACGACCTGATTTATCATCCTCGCAGCGTGGTGATTGCCGTCGATAGGGTCAGCGAGAACATTCGGAACGATATTGAAGATGCTCTCGCCAATGCAGGCATTGCCCCGGCCTCTCTGGCACTGCTTCTCGCCCGCGAAAAAGACTGCACCTCGCCACAGCTTCAGCACGCGGCAAAGAGCCTCGGCGTTCCGCTGCGCTATGTTGCAGATGCAAAGGATGCTCGTGAAGTCGTCCTTCGCTCGGTAGAACAGCCGGTCGAGCTGACAGAGCGCGAGGGGCTTGCCATTGCGGTGGCTGCCAGCCCGGCAGATGTTCTGTTTGTCGGTCGAAAACGCGGCAAGCTGGTCGTTATCGGCCTTGGGCCGGGATCACGAGAGCTGATGACGCCTGCCGTTCAGCACGAACTGGAACAGGCAGAAGACATTCTCGGCTATGAGACCTATGTGCGGATGGCCGAGGAGAATCTTCGTCCTTTCCGCGCCGACCAGACCGTTCATATGACCGACAATCGGGAAGAGATGCAGCGCGCACGCCATGCATTCGAACTCGCGGCTTCCGGGCGGCATGTCGCCATGGTTTCCTCGGGAGATCCTGGTGTTTTCGCCATGGCTGCGGCGGTCGTCGAAGCGCTCCACGAGACGGATAACACCGCATGGCATGGGGTGGAGCTTGTCATCCAGCCCGGTATCTCCGCGGCGATGGCTGCTGCATCACGCATCGGGGCGCCGCTCGGGCACGACTTCTGCATTATTTCGCTATCGGATAATCTGAAGCCCTGGGAAATTATAGAGAAGCGCCTTGCACTCGCCGCCGAAGGCGATCTCGCCATGGCGTTCTACAATCCCATCTCCAGAGCACGCCCGCATCAGCTTGGTCGCGCGCTTGAAATCCTGCGGCAACATCGGTCTCCCGAAACACCCGTTGTTCTTGGGCGCGACATCGGCAGACCGGCGGAGACGACACGAACAACCACGCTCGGCACACTCACACCGGATGATGTCGACATGCGAACCGTGGTGATCGTCGGCTCGTCCCACACGCAAGTTTTTGCCAAGACTGATGGCAGGGAGTGGGTATATACGCCGCGCTGGTACGGCAAAAAGCCAGAGAAATGACAAACAAAAAGGCAGGGAAATCCCTGCCTTTTTCATATGTTAGCCCTAATTGTTGAATCAGTTCTTCTTCGCCTTGGCCTTTTTCGGCTGGGTAGCGGCGGCTGCGTCTGCCTTGGCTGCTGCGGCTTCGGCTGCAACCTGATCCGCGCTCTTCGGTGACGTATCGATAACGGCGCGCACACCGCCCTTGGCGGTTAGCTGGCAAACTGCGGTACGCAGGTCGACCTTGAGATCAACATCGGTGCCGCCTGCAGCGCCCGGACGGGAGTTGACGGCGGAAATAGCGTGCTCCGGCAGGAAATACTTGTTGGCAGCGGCAGTGATGCATGGCTGCGCGAGCGCCGGATCGACATAAGCCGTCGGCGTGAAGCGAGGCATCGAAATCGTCGGCGCGCTGATCGGGGCATCGGTTTTGCCCGGCGTCGCCGTTGTGGTCGGAACAGTCGTCGTGCAGGCAGCGGCAAGCGGGGCCAACATGGCAATGGCTAGAAAACGGGCTCCGGTGCGGGCGCGTCCGTACATGATCTACCTCATAGGATCTGCTGAGTAGGTAAAATTTTAAGTTCGATAACTATTCGGTTTTGCTCGATTGTCGAGTGGCAGGAAGGTCACATTGCCAGAATTTCGATTCGCATCCACAGTCTGGCGTCACTGTTTTGCGAGAATCCAGTTCAACATCTCGCGCCAGTCCGACATCCGGATCGGCGTACCATGGTTGCCGCTCTCGAAACGCCGGAACTGAACCGGATAGCCCGGCGCACGCTTTCGGATCTCGCGATAGAAAGCCTCCTGCTTATCGATTGCAAAAACCGGATCACGGCTTCCATGTCCAAAGAAAACCGGTACGCGTTTTTTGAATGCCGGTGACTTGAAAAACCCGTCATCCCAAAGTGAGCCGAGCAGAATGAGACCAGCAAGCTGGTTTCCCGTCTTTTCATTGGAGGCTATGCGCCAGCATAGTGTTCCGCCCTGCGAACCACAGGACAGGATCAACGGAGCATTTGGCGACGATGCCTTGGCTGCTTCGATCAGCCCGGCAATCTGTGCCTCGCCCGTATCGGCGAAATCCTTGAAATCCGGCGTAATATAGAGACCGCCATTCAGGGCCGCGAGATTCTTCACACGGTTGAAATTGCCCCCGAAGGTAAAATCATTCATGCCCTGCAGGCGATTGCCGCCCCGACCATGCAGGTAGATGACGATGAAGGACGCGCCTTCGCGCTTGCCCGCTATCATGGCCTTCACCGGCCCGGCGGCAGTTTGAAAGGTGACATCCTTCTGGTAGGCACGTGCCTTCAGCGAGACATAGGCGTCTTTTACACGCTTTTCGGGCACCGCATCGCGCCCGTTGATATCACGCATCTCGTTGTAATCGATGATCTTGTAGTCGCCGTTGTCGGCGCTGCTGATAATGCCGGGATAGGCGAAATAATCGTCCTTGTACGGTGGCAACGATGCTGCCCCCGATGCCATCACAGTCGAGAACAGAAACAATGCCCCAAACAGGCCACCAATTCCATGCTTCGACATTCTGCAGCTCATCGGATTACAGCTCCAGCGTATGGTAACGCCTGTTGAGATAGACCAGCGCCTCGTCCTCGGATTTGGACCGCAGGCCCACGACTTCCCCGAAGAGCACGTGATGCGTGGAATGATCCTGTACGCTGACAACCCGGCAGTCGAAAGCGGCAAGCGCACCCTGCAATAGGGGCGCTCCGGTCACCTGCACATCCCAGCGCGCCAGTTCGAAACGCTCGTCCTGCGTCAGTCCGATACGGCCGGAAAATGCATCCGCAAGCTGCTGATGCGACCCTGCGAGCGTGTTCACAGCAAAAACACCGTTTTCGATGAACAGCCGATTTTCTTCATGAATCTTCTGCAGGCAGATCAGGATCGTCGGCGGATTGTCCGACACCGAACAGGCGGCGGTCAGCGTAAGGCCGCGCCTTCCCGCACTACCGGCCGTCGTGACGATCTGCACTGCGCCAGCGTAATGACTCATCGCATCCCGATAGGACTTGGATTCCACCGAAGCTGCACTTGAAATGAAGTTGTTAATCGTTTGCACGTCGAACAGAATCCGTCTTGCCAAGGGCATATCACCTGAAGCCAGCTACCTTAATAACGGGCCCACTAAACGGGCATTGCACAAAGGCGAGGAAACAGCTACCCACTTTTCGTTGAAAATGCCACGAATTGTTTAATGAAGACGGATCACGTGATCGAGTTTGGGAAACGTCCGACCGCAGCGCTGACAAGTATCATCCTTGCACTGCTGGCCAGTTCAGTACTGGCACAGGCGGAGGATATGCGCGTTGGGCTTGCAGCGCCGCTGTCCGGGACCTTCGCTCCATTGGGCAATCAGCTCGCCGAAGGCGCTCGCGTCGCGGCCACGGCGAAGGGCGCAGAACTCGTTATTTTCGATGACCGTTGCGATGCCGAAGGCGGCAAGGAGGCCGCAGAGCAATTTGTGAAGGAAAACGTCCGTATAGCGACCGGTTTCCTATGCCCCGAAGCGCTTGAGGCAGCACTTCCCATCCTCGCAGCCAGCAATATACCCATTGTGACATCAGGGGTCAGCGAACCAACGCTGACCGAAAGGCGTGCGCCAGCACCTATGGCGGTGTTCCGTCTTGCAACTGGTCTTGAGAAGGAAACGCAGGCGACCGGGAGCTTCCTTGGCAGCCTTTGGCGCGCGCAACCCTTCGCAATCATCGATGACGGCACCATTGAAGGGCGCGAACGCGCCGCCCGTGTTCTGGCCAGCCTTAAAGAGCAGCAATTACAGCCGGTTTTCACAGACACCTATCGTCCGGGTCTCGACAATCAGAATGCGCTGGTCGCCCGGCTGCGACGTGCAGGCGCTACCCATGTTTATGTCGGCGGCGAACGTGACGATATAGCATCTATAGGCGCAAGTGCTGCCGCGCTGAACTATCCGCTGACGATCGCTGGCGGCAGTCTTCTTGACGCCGCCTCAGGCGCACAGCCTTTAAGTCCGGGCACATTGATGATTGCGCCGCTCCCCCCGCAGGATCTTTCGACAGCAAAGCCTGCAATCGATGCATTGCGTCAGGCCGGGAAACTTGCAGACGCCTATGCAATCATTGGCTATGCCAGCGCGGAAATCCCTGCCGATGTAATCAAGCGAGCCGACGAGCAGAAGCAGCCGATTATCGACACACTCCGCAATAATTCCTTTGAAACCGTTCTTGGCACCATCAAGTTCGACGGCAACGGTATCCGTACCGACAACCCGAACCGTCTGCAGCGTTTCGATGGCAAGCGGTTCGTGCTAGCCGACAAGTAGCCCAATCAGGCTTGCAGCAATCACCAGTCCGGTCATCAGGCTCATCGTCGACCAGAAAAGGTGGAGCGCAGCATCGATATCATCCGCGTTGGCATCGCGTTTGCCGGATGCATTCAGCATCGGCCCTTCGACTTTTTCGGCACCATATTGACGCGGACCGGCAAGCGCCAATCCCAGCCCGCCTGCAAAGGCCGATTCCGGCCAGCCCGCATTGGGCGAGCGATGCAGTCGCGCATCACGGCGCATGACCGAGAACGCCTCTTTTCCCGAAAGCCTGTCTTTCGTGATCGCAGTGGCGAGGGAGGCGAGCAGTCCGGTCAGTCTGGCTGGGATATAATTAGCGACATCGTCCAGCTTTGCGGCAAAACGACCAAAGTCACGATAGCGATCATTCAGATGGCCGATCATGGAATCAGCGGTATTGATCAGCTTGTAGGCAAACAAACCGGGCAAACCACCGACCAGAAACCAGAACGCAGGCGCAACGATGCCATCCGAAGCGTTCTCGGCAAGACTTTCTATCGCTGCACGGCTGACACCGCTTTCATCGAGATGTTCGGGATTGCGCCCGACGATCATCGACACAGCCCGGCGACCGCCCTCGATACCCTCCTCCTTCAATGCCAGTGCGACCGCCTGCACATGATCGGCAAGGCTTTTCTGTGCAAGCAGCACCGTCACGATCAGGATTTCGGCAATTGCACCGGCAGTCCCGGCGAAAGGCAAAGAGAGTTCAAGCACAAGCCCGAGAACCACACAGGCCATCACCAGCCCAATCGTCAGCCACATGCCGTTTCGGCGAAGCACCGAGGCAGGAAGATTGCGATTATTCCAGCGCTTTTCGCCCCACGAAATTGCTTTCCCGAACAGGACGACCGGATGCGGCACCCTGTGCCATAGCTGTGGCGGGTCGCCGACAAAGCGATCCAGAAGAAGCGCCAGCGAAAGGATAATCAGCTTTATTTCCATGAGCTTGACCAGAAAAACTGAATCAAAATTTCAACGCCTTTTCAAACCGCGCAAGCGCCACATCATCCAAAGGCAAACCAATGCGCAACCAGCGCGGGGCGTAATCGAACTTCCGGACCAGAATATGTCTCTCGCACAATCTGGTATAAATCCCCAGCGAATCCGCGTGTTCAACGAGAGAAAACAGCGCCGTTCCGCCAATTTCCTTCAGACCGTTTTTTCCCAGAACAGCCGACAATTCCAGCCGCCGCAGGTCGATGCGGGCGCGATAATCCGCAAGCGTTCCGGCATTGCTGAAAGCGTGATTGGCGATTGCCAGCGCCGGGCCGGAAACCGCCCATGGTCCTAGCCGCCGCTCCAATGTCTCAACGAAACGAGCGCCTGCAATTGCAAAGCCCAACCGAATGCCAGCAAGACCGAAGAACTTGCCGAAGGATTTCAGCACGATCATCGATGCATCTTCCGCATTTGCCGCGACGCTGACGGCCTCATGTGCATCGGCGAAAGCCTCGTCAACAACCAGAAACCCGCCGCGAGCACCGAGCTTTTGCGAAAGATGCAGGAGAGCCTCTTTCGAAATCACACGACCGTCGGGATTGTTCGGGTTAACGATGACTGCCGCAGTCGCCTCGTCTGGAATATCGTCAATCGTCGCGCATTGCACAACCTTCCAGCCGGAAGCGGAAAATGAGGCCGCGTGCTCCTGATAAGTAGGCCCGAGGACTGCAACCGTCGACGGGGCAGCCAGCGTCGGAACGAGCTGAATCAGAGCCTGCGTGCCGGGCGCTGCAACAATTGATGCTTTCTCGTTCAGCCGATAATAGATGCGAGCCAGTCGCAGCGTTTCTTGCAGCAACCCTTCATCCGGCAGGCGGTTCCAGATTGCCGGTGTCAGTTCGGGAAGTGGAAAATGCTCGGGATTGATGCCCGTCGAAAGGTCGAGCCAATCTTGCAGCCTGCCGCCAAAACGCGCGACGGCCTTGTCGAGAGCACCTCCATGCTCGATTTCTGCACTCAAGCTTTCTCTCCGCAAAAATCGATGACATGCATGAACGAGCCTGAAACAGAACCGACCCGCAGGCCCACCTCACCAACATCATCGCCGACGGCATCACGTGCACGGAAAAGACGATCAGCCTTTCCCTCACGCACGATGCTGGCATAGTGGAACTCATGCGCTTTCAGTGGCTCCGTCCAGGGAGAGCCTGCAAGCGGTTCCAGCACGCGGTAGCCGAGATGCAATTTTCTTTTCGCAAAGCTCGTCTCAAGCGGCAGAAGACCCAGCATAGGGTGGGCAACCCCCTCTGCATCCTGCAAGCTCTCGCCGAGAACCATGTAGCCGCCGCATTCGCCGTAAACTGTTATCCCACGGGCTGCAGCTTCGCGTATGCCCGCCTGAAAACGTCCGGCCTGCGCCAAACGCCCTGCGTGCAATTCAGGATAACCGCCCGGCAGATAGATCGCGTCGGCATCCTGTCTCGGAGACTCATCGCCGAGCGGTGAGAAGAATGAAATCTCCGCCCCTCGCCTGCGCCAGCCTTCAAACAAATGCGCATAGGCAAAGGCAAATGCGTCATCGCGGGCAACGGCAATGTGGTTGCCCAGCGGCTTCAGGCGCGGCACATTGGCCATCGCATCGAAGCGCTTCGGTCGCGACCAGATCGTCTGCAGCGCGACCAGATCGATATGCGTTTCCATTGCATCTGCAGCGTGTTCGAGAAAGCTCTCAAGATCAGAGTGCTCGCCCGCCTGCACCAGCCCCAGGTGCCTTTCCGGCAAGGAAAGAGCAGTATCGCGGGGCAATGCACCAAGAACCGGAATACGGAGCGGCTCCAATGCGCCGCGCAACATAGCCTCATGCCGGGAGCTGCCAACGCGATTGAGGATGATTCCCGCAATCAGCACATCCTTGCGAAACTGGCTGAAACCCCAGACAAGAGCGGCAATGGAATGTGATTGCCGCGCACAATCCACCACCAGCACCACCGGCAGATCGAGAAGCCGGGCAAGATCGGCAGATGAACCCTTGCCGTCCATCGCTCCGTCAAAGAGCCCCATCATGCCCTCGGCAACCAATAGCTTGGCACCACTTTCCGTCATGCGGGAGGACAGTGCACTGATAAGTTCAGGGCGCATCGCCCAAGGGTCCAGATTGAAGCAATCCACCCCGCTTGCAGCCTTGTGGTAGGCAGGGTCGATATAGTCGGGACCGACCTTCACCGGCGCAAGCGCTTCTCCCTGCCGCTTCAAGGCGCGCAGCAAACCCAGCGTTACCGTTGTCTTGCCAGACCCGGAAGCTGGCGCTGCTATCATGAACCCCTTCATGCGCTTCGCGCTCCCTCACTTTGATTTCGTCTGGCAAGCGGATCGCTGGACAGGATTTTACCGTTCAACGCACCCATCCAATCGAGCCCGGCGCGCAGACGAACCACTTCACCTACGACCACAATTGCAGGCGGGTTCAGCCCCGCCGCTTCAACATCTTTCGCAGCCCGCGCCAATGTCGTTTCAAGCACCGTCTGGTTGGGGAGGCTTGCATTACACACGAAGGCGACAGGCTCATCCGGCGAACGCCCAGCCTCGATCAGCCGCCTGGCGATGAGGTCTATGTGTTTCATCGCCATATACATGACGATAACCGGCGCGGAACTGGCAATGCCGGTCCAGTTGATCCCGTCGGGCATCGACCCGCTGGCATCGTGACCGGTCAAAAACGTCACCGATTGATTGATATCGCGATGGGTGGCTGCAATGCCTGCATAGGCAAGGCCGCCGATTCCTGCGGTCACTCCGGGAACGATGCGGAACGGAACACCATGTTCCACCAAGGTCAGCGCCTCTTCTGCTCCCCGTCCGAAAACAAACGGATCGCCGCCTTTCAGGCGAAGCACCTTCTTGCCCTGTTTCGCAAGTTCAACAAGCCGCAGGGATATATCGCGCTGTTTCGGCGACGGCTTACCGCCGCGTTTGCCTGCATATTCCAGAACAGCATCCGCATTCTTGAGAGAAAGACAGGAATCATCCACCAGCGCGTCATAAACGATGACTTCCGCCTGCTGCAGAGCATTGACGGCATGAAGCGTCAAAAGGCCGGGATCTCCCGGCCCGGCCCCAACGAGCCAGACATGGCCGGATTCCATCGCAGGCAAGGTCACTTTGCTCCTCGCAATGACACATGCTGCCGTTTCTTCAGCCTTGTTCATTCTCGTCAACCACATTGATCCACTAGCGGCACAGCTATCAGATACATTATAAGGCGTCCATGAATGACGAAACCGCTCCAACGAATAAAAGTCAGGATAAAGCCGAGCTTCGCCGCGGCTGGACCACTGGCGCCTGCGCAACCGCTGCCACCAAGGCCGCATTGACAGCGCTCATTACCGGAGAATTTCCCGACCCTGTCGGCATAATTCTGCCCAAAGGCGAAGTGCCTTATTTCCAGCTCGCCTATGAGGGACTGGGCGAAGGCTATGCGATGGCAGGCATCGTCAAGGATGCTGGCGACGATCCCGACGTGACCCATGGCGCCACGATCATCTCAACGGTATTCCCCGCCCCGCCTGGAACCGGCATCGTCTTTCGCGCCGGCGAAGGGGTTGGAACAGTTACGCGGCCCGGCTTGCAAATTCCTCCGGGCGAAGCTGCCATCAATCCGGTTCCGCGCCGCATGATGACAGAAATCTGCGAGCAGATTTGCGCGGAATATGGCCTGCCCGCCGATCTCGTCATTACGATATCGGTGCCTGGCGGCGAAGAGATTGCCAAGAAGACCTGGAACCCGCGCCTCGGTATCGTCGGCGGCATTTCCATTCTCGGCACCACGGGTGTGGTTCATCCGTTTTCCTGCTCGGCCTGGATTCATTCGATCCATCGCGGCATCGATGTTGCGCGCGCTGCCGGTCAAAAACACGTCCTCGGGGCGACCGGTTCGACGTCCGAGGATGCCGCGCAGGCGCTCTATGATCTGCCGGATTTTGCCATTCTCGACATGGGCGATTTCGCAGGCGGTGTGCTCAAATATCTGCGTGACCACCCCATCGACAAACTCACGATTGCAGGCGGCTTTGCCAAGCTGACAAAGCTTGCGCAAGGTGCGCTCGATCTTCATTCTTCACGGTCGCAAGTGGATAAAAGCTTCCTCTGGGCCATCGCCGAAAAGGCTGGTGCGCCGGAAAGCATGAAGGATCAGATTCTCTTTGCGAACACTGCCCTGGAAGTGCTTGAACTGACTCGATCAATTGGCGTCGACATAGCCACGCCAATCGCGCTCAAGGCAAAGGAAACAGCGCTCGAAACCCTTCGCGGCGCGCCTGTGGAAGTCGAGATTATCGTGACCGACCGCAGTGGAAATATCCTTGCGCGCGTCTGACCCCAGGATACTCATTCTCGGTGGAACGACCGAGGCAGCCGCACTTGCAACAGCCTTTGCGGAGCTGCCCGTCAATGCCATTACCTCGCTTGCCGGACGCACCAGCAATCCGGCCGAACTGACCGGAACAGTTCGAAGCGGCGGCTTCGGAGGCATTGACGGCCTTGCCGCCTATCTCGATAGCGAAGGGATCAATCTCATTATCGATGCGACCCATCCCTATGCTGCACGCATCTCGCAAAATGCGGCTCAGGCGGCAAGCAAGCGCGGCATACCATTGGTGAGGCTGGAGCGCCCCGCCTGGGAGGAAAAGCCGGGAGATCATTGGATCTATATTTCCGATGAAGCAGAAGCGGCGAGCGCCATCCCATCCGGCGAGCGCGTGTTTCTGGCCCTCGGTCGCCAGCATATCGCCCCTTTTGCGAAGCGTGCCGATGTTCATTTCATCATTCGCATGATCGATCCGCCGGACGTGGCGTTGCCACAGGATTGCGAGATCGTTCTGGCAAGACCCGGCGACTACACTGCGGAAAAGCATTTCCTGGAAAGCCGCCGGATCGGGCTGATCGTCAGCCGCAATTCAGGCGGCACCATTTCCTATGCAAAAATCGAAGCTGCCCGCACGCTTGGACTCCCGGTCATGATGATTTCCCGTCCACCGGTTGTGGCCAAAAATATCGTCGCCTCGCCAGAAGATGCAATCATATTCGCCCGCGCGGCGCTAGGCTTTTGAACGCGCCACGTGGCTATGCGCTTCATGATAAAGCGCTGAATCGCGAAAGTTTTTAGTGTCCAGTCCGCGCCCGACAAAAATCATTGCTGTGCGTTTCAACCCGGATGCGGCCACCTTCTCCGCTATATCCGACAACGTACCGCGTAGAATCTGTTCGTCAGGCCATCCAACGCGATAGGCGATAACCACCGGACAATCAGCACCGTAAAGAGGTGTCAGATCGGCCTCGATTTTGCTGAGGTTTCGGATGGAAAGATGAATCACCAGCGTCGCCCCCGACCGCCCGAGCGTGGAAAGGTCTTCGCCTTCAGGCATGGCAGACGATTTCATCGAGGTGCGGGTCAGGATGATGGTCTGATTGATCTCCGGAATGGTCAGTTCCTGTTTCATGGCAGCGGCAGCCGCCGCAAAAGCAGGCACACCTGGCGTCACGTCATAAGGGATGCCGAGGCTGTCCAGACGGCGCATCTGTTCGGCCATCGCGCCATAGATCGACGGATCGCCGGAATGCACTCGCGCAACGTCGAAACCTTGCGCATGTGCGGCTTCCATTTCAGCAATGATCTCATCAAGGGTCAGCGATGAACTGTCGACTAGACGCGCATCCTTCGGCGCTCCGGCAACAATCTCTTTCGGTACCAGCGATCCTGCATAGATACAGACAGGACATTGCTCGATCAGGCGCAGACCGCGCACGGTGATAAGGTCCGCCGCGCCGGGACCGGCTCCAATGAAATGAACAGTCACGATTTTCCCTTCCTGAACCGCGGACTTGACTTTCCATGACGTGGAAAGTCAATCCGTTTCCGGCAAAAGCTCTTCGATATCGTTGAAGATCGACTGCCATTCTTCGTCCGTCAGTTCGAAGAAATTGAAACTGCGCAGCAGGAAGGCGCCTTCGTTGGCTATAAAGGCCAGCCGAGCCTTGCATCCTTCCGGCGTAGAGACATCAAGTCCATCCCATTGCTTGCGATACCAGAGACGGGTTTCATCCAGATACTCGGTATTGGGAATGAGACTGGTCATCATGGCCGCAAAGCGCGAGTCATCTTCGGCATCGCTTTCGCGGGTCACACGAATATGGGCCGCGATATGAGAAAGCGCGTCCATCCGGCCCTGCTTTTTCTTGTCGACCTGTGCGTCGAAACGGTCACCCCACCGCCCGATCATCGCTTTCAAAAGTCCGTCCTTATTGCCGAAGCAATACTGAACGCCTCCCTTGGTCACACCGGAAGCCTGTGCGACGGCGTCCATCGTCAGGGCCGCCAGCCCACCTTCAGCGACGAGCTTTTCAGCCATATCGAGCACATGGTCGCGGTCGATTGAACGCGGCCTGCCCATTTTGTACAAATTATTACTTTCCATACAGACGGATTTATATTAAGTGAGCCCTCCTCGCAAGTTTGAATACAGGCGTATTGAAAAGGTGCTATCCAATGTTGCCGAAAAATCGCTGGCTGGTTCTGACTATAGTTTCCAGCGCGTTGTTCCTGATCGTCGTGGACATGACGGTGCTTTACACGGCGCTGCCCCGCCTTACTCACGATCTGGCAGCCAGCGCTTCGGAAAAGCTCTGGATCATGAACATCTATCCGCTCGTCGTCGCAGGTCTCCTGCCCGGCCTCGGCACGCTCGGCGACAAGGTCGGCCACAAGCGCATGTTCATGTCTGGACTGGCAGTCTTCGGGCTTGCCTCCTTCTGCGCGGCTTACTCGCCCAACCCCGAATTCCTTATTGCCGCCCGCGCATTTCTCGCTTGCGGTGCAGCCATGATGATGCCCGCGACGCTCTCCATCATCCGGCTGACATTCACCGATGACAAGGAACGCTCGCTGGCGATCGGCATATGGGCGGCTATTGCATCAGGCGGTGCCGCTATCGGCCCGGTGGCGGGCGGCATTCTGCTCGAATACTTCTGGTGGGGATCGGTGTTTCTCATCAATGTGCCCGTCGTGCTGGTCGCGCTGGCACTCTCCGTCTTCACACTCGAAAACCGTCCGCTTGGTTCAAAACGCAAATGGGACCTGATTGGCTCGATCCAGATCATGATCGGATTGATTGCACTCACCTATGCCGCGAAGGAGCTTGCAAAGCGCGATGCATCAATGACCATATTCGCGACCGCCCTGGCTGTCGGATTGGTTGCGTCATTCGTCTTTGTGCGCAGGCAGCTCACAAGCAAAGCCCCGTTGATCGACTTCTCCCTGTTCAGCAACAGGTTGTTTTCGACGGGGGTTTTCGCAGCTCTCGTGGCGTCCGGTTCAATGACGGGGATGGAACTCGTCTTCAGCCAGCGCATGCAACTGATTGAAGGCATGACACCCTTGCATGCCGGATTGTCGATCTTGCCTATTCCTCTGGCTGCCTTCGTTGCAGGTCCGCTCGCTGGCATCATGCTGCCGCGACTTGGTGCGGGCAAACTCCTGTGGTCGTCGCTGGGGATCACGGCGCTTGGCGTGATTATCTATATCCTGACCTATAAAACTTCAGCGTCATTCTATCTGGCCGGGCTTGCAATTCTGGGTTTCGGCGTCGGTGCAGCGATGACAGGTGCGTCGTCCGCGATCATGACCAATGCCCCTGCTGAAAAGGCAGGCATGGCGGCTTCGGTTGAGGAAGTTTCCTATGAACTCGGCAACGCCCTTGGGGTCACGGTTTTCGGAAGCATCTTGTCAGTCTTCTATACGGCAAGCCTTGTAATTCCCGAAGGTGCAGGCATTCCGGCAATCGTACGCGACAGTCTGGACGAAGCACTTCTGGCGGCTCAATCGCTACCGCCAGCCGACGCACAACTCCTGACAGCATTGGCATCGACAGCTTTTGAAAATGCTTATGTTGCCGTGATTGTAGCGACCGCAGCTCTGCTCTCGGTCGCTACGCTCGTGGCCTACATTGTTCAGCGACGTAAGACCAATACCGCATAATCCGAAGTCAGCTCCGGGCGACAGCCAAAGCAGCGGTTGCCCGGCCTGATACGGTTTTTCCGACTGCAAGAAAACCATTCGCTCCGGTCGCCGCTAGCGCCGCCGCTTCGGCTACACCATGACATCCCACAGAACGAAAAACAGCTTCAGATGGATTGTTAAGACGCGGAGTTTCCTTTTCCAGCCGCTCAGCATCGAAGAAACAAAGTGCACACTCAAAATGCGCCGCAAGCTCGGTCCAGACCGGCTCGCCGCGCTTGGTGCTCAGGGTCGCTATGGCATCAGGCTGTAAACAGGAACCTTGTGACAGCACTTGGCTGGCCAAAACCACCAGCTCATCAAGTGTCACGCCCAACGAACCGCCCACACCAAGGACCGTATTGAAGTTTCTAGAACCCACAGGGCGACGACTGACGCGCTTTGTGCAACTCTTCCGGCTTCACGCCGAGCGTATCGGCAATGCGCTGGATCATCGTCGCCTCGGAACGATCCAGCCGATTATCGGAACATGCAATCTTTACGAGGTCACTAAGCAGTGCCAGACGACGTTCGGGCGCCATCTCCGCCAACATGTTGGCTGCTTGCTTGGTTGTCGTCTCGTAGGCAAAATCCTTGAGATATTCGGCCACTTCCGGAAGCTCTTCCGGCGGAATGCCGAAATTCTTTTCGGCAATTTCCTTGAACGCGGCTATTTCAGCCGGATGCTGGTCGCCATCGGCAAACACTACATGCAATAGCAAAAGTAATTCAGAAGCGAGCGCCGGATCGTCGGCCACACGCTGCACGGCGCTCTTCTTGCTGAGAAAAGCGGTAATCCGCTCAAAAATGCTCTCGCTCATGGAACCCCTCGAAGCTATCGGTCAGTGTATAATGAATAACGCCGGATGAGCCGGAAAACAATCTCGCTCAACGAACTGGCTTTCTTCGCAGATTATCCTTGTTCGACTGGCATTCGCGGAACGGCTGCTCTATGTTGCGCCAACCTCTCCTTTAGGCTCCCCCGATGCTTGAATTCTTTGACACGCTTACCCTGCTCCTGACGGCTGCGGCATTTATTGCCGGGATCATCGATTCCATCGCTGGCGGCGGCGGAATGATTACAATCCCCGCCTTGCTGCTGGCCGGAATTCCACCCGTCGAAGCGCTGGGCACGAACAAGCTGCAGGGGCTATTCGGTTCGTCATCGGCAACCATCGCCTATGCCCGCAAAGGGCACGTGGACATCAAACAACACTGGCCGGAAGCGCTTGCCTCCCTCATCGGCTCGGTATTCGGCGCTTTGCTGGCAACGGTTCTCCCTGTCGACATCATGCGCGCAGCCCTGCCTATCCTGCTCATCGCGATTGCGGTCTATTTTGCCGTCAAGCCGAGCCTCGGTGATGTCGACCGCGCGCGACGTATCGGCCCGTTTCTATTCGGTATCACCCTTGTTCCGCTGATCGGTTTCTATGACGGTCTCTTCGGCCCCGGGACTGGTTCGTTCTTCATGCTTGCTTTCGTGGCACTGGCCGGTTTCGGCGTGCTGAAAGCCACCGCACACACGAAGCTCCTCAACTGCGCATCCAATATCGGCGGCTTTGCAACCTTCGCCGCTGTCGGAGTCATCAACTGGAAGATCGGCATCTGCATGGGCATCGCCCAGTTCATTGGCGCACAGATCGGCGCAAGCCTCGCCATGAAGGTTGGCTCGCGCATCATCAAACCGCTTTTGATCGTTGTCAGCCTGGCGCTGGCAGTTCGCCTTCTGATGGACGGAACCAATCCACTTCGCCAGTGGGTCGGCTTCTAGAGCGCGTTTCGATCTGATTGTATCAGATCAGCGCTCTAAATATTTGTTTTGGGCCGCGCATCTTTTCCGAAAACCGTTTCACACTTTTCGGGATGCGCTCTAAACCCGAAGCGCGACCAGCACCACGCCACAGCCGATCAACACAATACCGAACCAGTTGATGGTGGACATGCGCTCGCCAAGGAATGCCGCGCCGAACAGTGCCACCAGCACAACCGACAATTTATCTATCGGCGCGACGCGCGATGCATCCCCGATCTGCAAGGCCCGAAAATAGGCAAGCCACGACGCGCCGGTCGCCAGACCTGAAAGCACCAGAAACAGCCACGATCTTCCGGAAATCTCGCCGGGTTTCTGCCATTGGCCGGTAACAGTCAAGAACAGGCACAGCGCACCAATAATGACCAGCGTGCGCACAAGCGTGGCGAAATCCGAATTGATGCCTTGAATACCTATCTTGGCGAAGATTGCCGTCAGTGCAGCAAACACTGCCGACATCAGTGCCCAGAATTGCCAACTAGCTATCATTGAAGCATTTCCAGCAAAAGTGTGAAACGGTTTGCGCAGGATAATGCGCAAAAGAAAAACTAGAACTCAATGCCCTTCTGTGCCTTCACACCGGAGCGGAATGGATGCTTTATCATCTCCATTTCGGTCACGAGGTCAGCCGCTTCAATCAACTCGTCCTTGGCATTGCGGCCAGTGATGATGACATGCTTCATCTCCGGCTTGGCCCTGAGAACTTCGATCACTTCCTCGACCGGCAGATAATCATAACGAAGCACGATATTAAGCTCGTCGCAGAGCACCATATCGTAGCTTTCATCCAATATCATGGCCTTGGCTTGCTCCCATGCGCCACGTGCCATGGCGATGTCTCGCGTGCGATCCTGTGTTTCCCACGTAAAGCCTTCGCCCAGCGCTGAAATCGTCACCTGTTCAGGGAATTTTTCGAGCACCCAGCGCTCGCCCGTGTCCCACGAGCCCTTGACGAACTGCACCACGCCGATCTTCATTCCATGGCCCAGCGCGCGGAAAACCATCCCGAAACCGGCGGTCGACTTGCCCTTGCCCTTGCCAGTATGGACGATCACCAGCCCTTTCTCTTCAGTCTTTGTTGCCTGAATCTTATCGCGGGCAGCTTTTTTCTTGCGCATCTTGTCCGCATGGCGTGCATTCAGCTCCTCTTCCGTCATCGAAAGAAGTTTTTCCGATTTCTCAGCCATTTACCGCCCTTTCCGGATTCAATTTTTGAAGATTTGAACTCAATGTTTCCAGCTCGAACCGCGCAGAGTTGGAGCGAGGCGTCCAGAAACCACGCACGATGGCATCGTTGAGTTTCGCTGCCGTCTCGGCAAGTGCTGCCGGGTTTTTCTCGGCCATGAAATCATGCACCGACTTGTCAGCGATATAAGCCTGATAGACCGCCTCGAAATGATGGTTTCCAACCTTGCCGGTGGTCGCCGCAAAGGCAAACAGATAGTCGACAGTGGCCGCAATTTCTGCCGCCCCCTTATAGCCGTGGCGCATGACGCCTGCGATCCACTTCGGATTGGCTGCGCGCCCACGTACGACGCGCGAAAGCTCTTCCTCCAGTGCCCGGATCACCGGCTTTTCCGGGCGGGAATGATCGTTGTGATAGACCGAAGGCATTGCGCCGCTCAAGCTTTCAACGGTCGCAGCCATCCCACCTTCGAACTGGTAGTAGTCATCGCTATCGAGAAGGTCGTGCTCACGATTGTCCTGATTTTGCACAACAGCCTGAACCGAACGCAGACGCTCCTCAAGAAGACCGCGTTCTGCCTGCCCTTCCTCGCCTGCACCATAGGCGTAACCGCCCCAGACAAGCCACGCTTCCGCCAGATCGTTGCGTCCGGCCCAGCCGTTCTCATCGATCAGGGCCTGCAGGCCTGCGCCATAAGCGCCGGGTTTGGACCCGAAGACACGATAACCCGCACGGCGCTCTGCTGTCTTTTCGTCTGCTCCGTCTGCAACAAGGCGCGCCTGCTCAATCCGCATGCGTGCTGCGATTGGATTGTCTTCGGCATCCTCATCAAGAGCGCCGACTGCGCGCACGGCCTTGTCGAACAGTGCAATCTGCTCTGGAAATGCGTCGCGGAAAAAGCCGGAAATGCGCAATGTCACATCGACCCGTGGACGGCCAAGCTTTGCAATCGGAACAATTTCGTATCCCGTTACCCGGCGTGACGCCATATCCCAGACAGGCTTGACACCGATCAGCGCCAGGGCCTGCGCAATATCGTCGCCGCCGGTGCGCATATTCGACGTACCCCATGCGGTCAGGCCGAACGATGTCGGCCATTCACCATGATCCTGCGTGTAACGGGTAATCAGGAGTTCCGCAGATTTGCGTCCAAGTTCCCATGCTGCGGGAGTGGGAACGGCGCGACTATCGGTGGAGAAAAAATTCCGACCGGTTGGCAGTACATCGGGACGGCCACGCGTTGGCGCACCGGATGGTCCCGGCGGCACAAACCGCCCGCCAAGTGCCGCAAGAAAACCATCTATCTCCGAAGGCCCGCAGGAAACCACCATGGGACGCAGATGCCCCTCGATGGATTGGAGAACCGCCTGCGTCTGCGGCCAGTCTGCGGGGCACTCTATCGCGCCTGCAACGAAGCTGGCTGCCAGCAATTCGATACGCTCCACCGTATCGCCCGCAATACGCCATGTTGCAGGGCTCGCAGCCCGCAAGAGATCAGGTTTATTACCCGTCCACGCCTCTGCCATATTGCAGTCAAGGGGATCGAATGTTTCGCCAAGCCCGCAATCCGCGGCGATTGCACGCTGGAGACTTTGATCGCCCGGCGCACCGCCAAGCGACACCGGCACGCCACGCGGCACACGTGCCAACGCAACCAGAAGATCGGTCAGCAGCCTGCCTTCAGGCGCCAGCCCGAAAATATGCAAACCGTCGCGGATTTGCATTTCCTTGAGATCGCACAGATAGGCGTCGAGCTTTTGCAGCGCCATGTCTTCATCGTCGTGGTCGTGAATACCTGCATCGCGATCAAGCCCGATGTCGCGCACGAGATCGAGTATCTGCCCTTTCAGCCTCAGCAGGCGGCGCGGATCGACGCCGGAGGCCTCGTAATATTCGTCCACCAGCGCTTCAAGGTCTTTCAGCGGCCCATAACTTTCAGCGCGCGTCAGCGGCGGCGTCAGGTGGTCGATAATAACCGCGCTGGCGCGACGCTTGGCTTGCGTGCCTTCGCCCGGATCATTCACGATGAAAGGATAGATGTGCGGTGTAGGACCGAACACGGCTTCGGGATAGCAGTTTTCGGACAGCGCAAGCGCCTTCCCTGGCAGCCATTCCAGATTTCCATGCTTGCCCATATGCACAATGGCATCGATACCTGCGACCTCACGCAGAAAAGCGTAGAATGCAATGTAGCCGTGCGGCGGCACCAGATCAGGCGAGTGATAAGTCTCTTTCGGATCGATGTTGTAACCGCGTGCGGGCTGAATACCCACGAAGGTTTCACCCAGCCGCATCAACGGCAATGCGAAAGCGACAAGCTCCTGCGCAAAATAAGGGTCATTTTCCGGCGCCCCCCAGTGGCCTTCGATTTCCTTCTGAATCGCTATGGGAAGTCTTTCGAAGAAAGCCTTGTATTGATTCAGTGAAATCGTTTCGCGTATCTCGCGCCCGTCACGCGCAGCGTTGGTCGGACCTGCCGTCAAGGCACGCATCAATGCATCACCGTCCACGGGCAGGTCAGCGACCGGATAACCGTCCTTCGCCATGGCGTGGAGTACCTCGACCGTTCCGGCGGGCGTATCGAGCCCTACCCCGTTTCCAAGCCGTCCGTCACGGTTCGGATAATTCGCGAGGATAAGCGCAACACGTCTTTCATCAGGTGATTTCCGCTTCAAACACACCCAGTTTGCAGCAAGTTGCGCCACAAAGCCCACGCGGTTTTCATGCGGCTCGTGTGTCACGATATTCGCTTCCACTGCCGCATCAAACTGCTTTGCAGACTTGAAGGACACGGCACGCGAAAGCACACGCCCGTCCACTTCGGGCAAAGCGACATTCATCGCCAGATCGCGCGCCAGAAGCCCTTGCTGCGAGCTTTCCCAAACCGCCTTCGGCGTGCCGGAGAAAATCACCTGCAACACCATATTGCCGCGCTTATCGAGGACAGTCGGCTTGCGCTCCGCCCCCGGCGAAGAAATTGCAAATCCCGTGGCGTTCAAAACGATATCCGGCGGACAATCCTCGAACAGGCCGTCGACGACCGCCGCAGACAATCGATCCTTGAGGCTCGAAACGAATATCGGAAGCGGATTGAGGCCTTTTGCCTGCAAAGCGGCAATCAGCGCATCGACGGGCTGCGTCTGTCCGCTTTGCACCAGCGCCCGATAAAAAATAATACCCGCGACAGGTGCCTTTGCATCATTCCAATGCGTGCGAATGCTGTCTGGCGAGGAGACATGCTCTCCCGGCCACCACAGACCAGCCTTAAGCAGAGGTGCTGCACTTTCCGGCTTCTCGGAACCTGCGATCAGCGCAGCGCAATAGCGAAGGAATGCACCGGTATTCGCAGCCCCGCCCTCGATCAGATACTGCCAGAGTTCATTTCGCTCGTGGACAGAGATCGTCGAAAACCGGTCCAGCCCATGATCCGGCTTGTCGTCTCCCGGCAATACGGCAATCTTGATACCGTGACTGACGGCACAGGCATGCAGCGCTTCCAGCCCGTAGGGCCAGTATGTCTCGCCGCCAATGATGCGCACCACGATAAGGCTCGCATATCTGGCAGTACGCTCCACATAAGCGTCCACCGACATGGGATGGGTGAGGCTCAGGAAATTGGCCAGCCGCAAGCTTGGCAAATCCGGCGCAAGTCTATGTGCCTGCGCCAGACTGGCCAGTTCGGTATCGGCTGCGGAAAGGAACAATATTTCTCCCGGCGTCTGGCCGAGATCGACGGCTTCATTGCCGTCGCTGATTGTTCCTTTCTGGGCAAGAAGAAGATGCATCGGTCAGACAGCGTCTTTCACGGCCTTGGCGATGGCTGCTTCATCGATGTCATGCAGCCCGATCACGACCAGTCGCGTGGAGCGCGCTTCATCCTTGCCCCATGGACGGTCGAAATAATGCTCGATGCGTGGGCCGACCGCCTGCACGACCAGACGCATCGGCTTGCCCGGCACATCGACAAAGCCTTTCAGGCGAAGAATATCGTGTTCCGCAATGACCGCTTTCAGCTTTTCCGTGAACAGCTTGGGATCGCCCACAGAGTCCGCTTCGACTACGAAGCTCTCGAACTCGTCATGATCGTGCTCATGTCCATCTGCATGATGGATTTCATGGTGGGATTTGCGGTTGGCGATGTCGTCTTCAGTGCCAACGCCAAGGCCGAGCAAAACGTCAGCTCCAAGTTTGCCAAAGCTCGCAGGAACCATATTCACCCTGCGCGACGAACGCTCGGCCACATCGGCCTTAACGCCGTCAAGCATCGAGGCGTCAATCAGATCGGCTTTGTTGAGAACAATCAGATCGGCAGCATGAATCTGATCCTCAAAAAGTTCCTCTAAGGGGCTTTCATGGTCAAGAGATTCATCCGCTGCGCGCTGTGCATCCACCTTGTCGAGGTCATCGGCAAAACGACCTTCGGCAACGGCTGCCGCATCAATCACGGTTACCACACCGTCGACGGTTACCTGCGTCTTGATTTCCGGCCAGTTGAATGCGGCGACGAGTGGCTGCGGCAATGCCAGGCCGGAGGTCTCGATCACAATATGATCTGGACGATCAGCGCGATCCAGAAGCTTGGTCATGGTCGGGATGAAATCATCGGCAACGGTGCAGCAGATGCAACCATTATTGAGTTCAATCACATCTTCTTCACGGCATGCTTCGATACCGCAACCTTTCAGAATACCGCCATCGACACCGAGATCGCCGAACTCATTGATAATCAACGCGATGCGTTTTCCGTCAGCGTTTTCCAGCAGGTTGCGGATCATCGTCGTTTTGCCCGATCCGAGAAAACCCGTGATGACTGTTGCGGGAATTTTCTGTCCCTGCATCGATTTATCCCTTCATCTTGAGCGGCAGCCCTGCCGCCATGAAATAAACTTCATCCGCAACCGCGGCCACTGCCTGGTGCAGAAAGCCTGCATGATCGCGAAATTCCCGTGCCATGCGATTTTCCGGCACGATCCCTAGTCCAACTTCGTTCGAAACAAAAACAACAGGCCCGGCAAGATCCGGCAGCATAGCAACAAGACTTGCCGTCTCTGTTGCTATATCGCGCTCGGCCATCATCAGATTGGTCAGCCACAGGGTCAAACAATCGACCAGCACGAACCGATCCGCAGCAACATGCAATGTTAGTGTGCCAATGAGATCGAGCGGCTCCTCTACCGTCTGCCATTCTGAACCACGGCGGTCGCGGTGAATGGTTATGCGGCTTTCCATTTCCTTGTCGAAGGCGCGTCCTGTTGCCAGATAGAGCGGTTGAAGCCCCGAGGACGCAACCATCTTCTCGGCATAGGACGACTTGCCCGAACGGGCTCCGCCAAGGACCAGAACCGATTTTCCCGGCGAAGCCATTTTCATCAGCCCTCAATCTCGGACGATGCATAGTGCTGGATGAACCAGCCGAGTGCGAGGCCGATCACCGCCCACATGAACAGGTTCGTCGCCAGCGATGCGACTGCATATTGCGAAGCAAGCAGTGATGGAATCGGCGACGAGATGTCTTCCGGATGCGGTGCACCATAGAGATGTGGAGCCACGATCAACACCAGACCGAGGATTTTTGCCCAGATTTCCTGGCGCAACACGATGAGATAGAGCCCCAGACCGCTCAGCACCACGGTTGCAATCCACCAGAGCTGACGTTCGGCCAGATCAGCCGCAGGCATTGCCGGCAATTCCGGTGACAAACCCAACGCGGGCAGAAAAGCGACAGCAAAAAAGCCCGCGACGCCCCAATAAATGCCATTCTGTACCGTAATGCGGCGCCCTAGAAGCAAGGCCACGCCACCAAGCAGCAAGGCAAACCCCGCTCCCGCTACGAGATTGGCAAGGATCGTATTGCCCAATCGCCCAAAAGGCAGTTCGGCGCCTTCTTCTTCAGCATCTGCGGCAGCGGCACCGTGATCATGCGGCGTGGCTTCCGCCTCGCCATGGCTGTGGCCCCCACCAGCATCTTCATAGACTTCGGCTTGCAGGATCAAAGGCACTGTCTTCAAATACATGGCGGGGGTAACCAGCAGCCCGGCCAGAAGACCGGCAGCAAGTGTCGCCAACAAATAACGGATCAACATTTCTGTCCCTCAATAGCAATTTCGCGCCGATGGCCGTCCGCCATCGAGCCTTGCTCAGCTTCAATTCTCAAAAGGATTAGGCTGCTCAGTGGCAGGGAAAACCATAAGAATGGCGCGTATCGTGCGCTGAATCGTGCAGCGTATCGGAATGGGCAAGCCCTACGCCGTAGATCAGGAACGCACCGAGAAGCAGTGAAACCACAGCCGTGCCCAGACGAGCAGCGAGCGGCATTGCGAGTGTGCTGGAAACAGAATCTTGAGTACGTGCAGCCATGACAACCTCCGTGCAGGCAGCAGGGAAAGACCTCCCATGGGGTTCAGGCTCTATGCCCTCACGCAACAGGCAGGTCTCCTGGCTCACGGGTCGCGGGGATTGAAGCTACCTTCCCAGAAGCCGTTAATGCTTCCAGTGGTTACCGGCTGCCCGGCTTGCCTCATCCCTCACCGCTCTACAGTCGCGGGGTCGGCTGCGATAAAGACGCCCGGATTGGGTCCGTCCGTCGCATTCCCTTTTTGGTATCGCCGGGATTCGTCCCGGCAAAGACCTGTTGCATGGTTTTGACACTAGGCTTTCGCCCCATCGGCGTCAATCGCGACCGATGATTGACGACCTCATTTCAAGTTAAACAGTGCATCGATATCAAGACACGCCTCCAACCCTTCGGCCAGCTCATCCAATGCAGCTTCAACGCCAGCGCGATAGTTCACCGAACTGCTCCGCACACCAAGATTTTCCAGAAATCTCCGGCGAAATTCATCCGCATTGAAAACACCATGGAGATAAGTCCCCGTGATGCGCCCGTCTGGCGATATGGCTCCATCGTCATGCTCGCCAATGCGGGCGAAGGGACGCCCCATATCCGGTCCGGTCGTTCGGCCGATATGAATTTCATAACCTTGCAGCGGCACATCATGGAGAAGCGAGATCGCCTGCACATTGCGGACCACCTTTTCAGGCTCCATCACAGTTTCGATATCGAGAAGCCCAAGACCGTCAATGTCGCGTACATGACCCTCGAGACCGGACGGGTCGCTGATATGGCGACCAAGCATCTGGAACCCGCCGCAGATACCGAGCACATGACCGCCTCGTTTCACATGGACAGACAATTGGCGATCCCAGCCATTGTCACGAACCGCCTGCATATCGGCTATCGTGGACTTCGTCCCCGGCAGAACGACAAGACCCGCATCACCGGGAATGCTCGAACCGGGCGGCACCATGACCACTTCTACATCCGGTTCAGCTTTTAGCGGATCAAGATCATCGAAATTGGCGATGCGCGGCAACATCGGCACAGCAACCACAAGTGACTTCTTGTCTCCGCGAACGGCGCGCTCAAGAACGACAGAATCTTCGGCTGGCAGTCTCGATACCGCTTTCAGCCACGGGACAACGCCGAAAGAGCGCCAGCCGGTAAACCGGGTAATGGCAGCCAGCCCGTCATCAAAAAGCGAGATATCGCCCCGGAACTTGTTGATCAGAAAACCGCGAACCATGGCGCGGTCCTGTTCGGAAAGAATAGTGTGCGTGCCGACGAGAGAAGCGATAACGCCGCCTCTGTCTATGTCGCCGACGAGAACAACCGGGACATCGGCCTGCGTGGCAAATCCCATATTGGCGATATCGCCAGCCCGCAGATTGATTTCAGCCGGCGACCCTGCCCCTTCCACCAGCACAAGGTCCGCGCCTTCACTGACCCTGGCGAAGGATTCCATGACAGCCGCCATGAGTTGCGGTTTCAATTCCTGATAGTAACGCCCGCGCGCTTCGCCCCGCACCCTTCCCTGCACGACGACTTGGCTACCCATGTCGGTCTGCGGCTTGAGGAGTACCGGGTTCATATGGACAGACGACGGTACACCGCAAGCCAATGCCTGTAACCATTGAGCCCGGCCGATTTCACCGCCATCGTCGCTGACCGCTGCATTGTTGGACATGTTTTGCGGCTTGAAAGGACGAACATTGAGACCGCGATTGCGCGCAACGCGGCATAGTCCGGCAACAAGAACACTTTTGCCGACATCCGAACCCGTTCCCTGAAACATAATTGCGCGTGCCATAAACTGCTGCGTAGCTTAAACTGAACTCGCTGGCAACGGGACCTTGATCGGCGAGCATCTATGCAAAAATGCGCATCAGTTTATTACAAATGTGAGCAACATTATTCCAGTGGAGCGTTGGCAGCCCTCCACGGTTATGATCTAGTCCAGGGGAAGAGGTACGGTGCTACAGAGAGGAAACCATGGATGCTGCCGACCAGAACCAGTTCGAACTGAACGAAGATCAGCTTGCCATTCAGGATATGGCGCGAGCCTTCGCCAGTGATCGCGTTGCCCCGTATGCATTGCAATGGGATCGCGAAAAACATTTCCCGGTCGATATATTGCAAGAGACCGGGCCGCTTGGCATGGGCGGCATTTATGTGCGTGAAGATGTAGGCGGCTCGGCACTCAAACGGCTCGACGCAGTGCTTATTTTTGAAGCGCTGGCAACCGCATGCCCTTCATTCTCAGCTTTTGTCTCCATCCACAACATGGCCGCGTGGATGATCGACACCTACGGTAACGACGAACAGCGCCAGCGCTTTCTGCCGAAGCTCACATCGATGGAATCGCTTGCCAGCTATTGCCTGACTGAGCCCGGATCTGGTTCGGATGCCGCCGCGCTTAGAACACGCGCCACACGCGATGGCGACCATTATATTCTCAACGGTTCCAAGCAGTTCATTTCCGGTGCAGGCGCCACAGATGTCTATGTGACGATGGTGCGTACCGGTGAGGACGGTCCCAAGGGAATTTCCACCATCGTTGTGCCAAAAGATGCACCCGGCCTTTCGTTTGGTGCGAATGAATTCAAGATGGGCTGGAATGCGCAACCGACGAGAACCGTCATTTTCGATAATTGTCGCGTCCCCGCTGAAAACCTTCTCGGCGAAGAAGGTACCGGCTTTCGCATAGCGATGGCAGGACTTGACGGCGGCCGGCTCAATATTGCCGCCTGCTCGCTCGGCGGCGCGCAATCGGCACTCGACAAGTCGCTTGAATATTGTAGCCAGCGTAAGGCTTTCGGCCAGACAATCGATCGCTTTCAAGCGTTGCAATTCCGCCTGGCGGATATGGAAACCGAACTCTCCGCGTCGCGCCTGCTTCTTTACACCGCTGCAAGCAAGCTCGATCGCAAAACACATGATGCAGGCAAATGGTCAGCCATGGCGAAGCGCTTCGTTACCGACACGGGTTTCAATGTGGCGAACGAAGCGCTGCAGCTTTTCGGTGGCTACGGCTATCTGCATGAGTACGGGATCGAAAAGCTTGTCCGTGATCTGCGCGTGCACCAGATTCTCGAAGGTACAAACGAGATCATGCGTGTGATCATTGCGCGCCAGATGATCGGACGTTGATTTTAAAGTGCATCCCGAAAAGTGTGGAACGGCTTTCGGATAAGATACACGTACTTCCAGTTAACAACCGCCAAGGGAGGAATTCATTATGGCCACAATAGCATTTATCGGCCTTGGCAATATGGGTGGCCCGATGGCCGCCAACCTTGTGAAAGCCGGTCACACCGTCCGCGGCTTCGACCTCTTGCCGCAACATCTTGATGAAGCGAAGGCCAATGGTCTCTCGATAGCTTCGAGCGCGCAGGATGCAGTTGCTGACGTCGACGTGGTCATTACCATGCTGCCAGCAGGAAAGCACGTTCTCTCTGTCTATGAAGATATTGCACCAAAAGCTCGAAAAGACTCACTTTTCATCGACTGCTCCACAATCGACGTGGATTCGGCACGCAAAGCACATGAACTGGCCGCGAGCCACGGACATCTTTCCATTGATGCGCCTGTTTCCGGCGGCACTGGCGGCGCTTCGGCGGGTACGCTGACTTTCATGGCTGGTGGCAGCGACGAGGCGTTCAAACGCGGAGAACCGATCCTGCAGCCCATGGCCGGAAAGATCGTTCATTGCGGCGGCGACGGTGCAGGACAGGCTGCAAAGATATGCAACAATATGATCCTCGGCATATCGATGATCGGTGTCAGCGAGGCCTTTGTCCTGGCTGAAAAACTGGGCCTGTCCCATCAGGCGCTCTTCGATGTGGCGTCAACGTCATCGGGGCAATGCTGGTCACTGACAACCTACTGCCCTGTTCCGGGGCCCGTTCCGACATCACCGGCGAACCGCGACTATAAGCCCGGCTTTGCGGCAGCTTTGATGCTGAAGGACCTCAAACTTTCACAGGAAGCCGCCCAAAGCGCTGGCGCGGAAACGCCGCTTGGCGCACATGCACAGGAACTTTACAGCCTTTTTGACGGTGAAGGTCACGGCGGCGAAGACTTTTCGGGCATCATCAATTACCTGCGCGCCAAATCCGGAACCAAGTAAACAATTGCCAATGCAAAAAACTTGCATTGTTTAGATTTGCTTAAGTCTCTGATAACCGTACGGTAACGATGTTGGGCTAGAAAGGAGCAAGAGACGGGTTCACCCCGGCTCGACGCTCCGGATCTGGTACTGCGTACCGGAGCTCAGTATATCCCGCCAGTGTATTGTTCGGCGGAGATGCCATGCGTAATTGGCAAAACCGTGCACCTCTGGCAGCGCGGTTTTTGCCATTTAGGCCTACGAATAGTTGCCTAAATCTGGCCCGTTGCTCTTGATCCCGCAAAATTGCACAATTACACGCCTTTGTTACAAAGCTTTTTGAGCCGTCCGATTGAAATCCGGACATAATCCTGTGAAATGCAGAACGCTTCCGGTGAAGCCTGCACAGATTATTTTTTATTCAGGGCAATGAGTTTGACTGCACAACGATCAGCCACCGCTGTTTCCACTGCCGACAGGAGGCTTTTCGGCCTGCCTTTGGCTGTAGTTTTCGTGCTGTGCTATTTCGCGTTCCAGACCATTCTTGTCACCGTCGTTTCCAACGGCGCCGGTCTCGATGACGCCGAACAACTCGCCAATATCGGTTATCTGGATTGGGGGTATGGCGGGTCGCAGCCCCCTCTTTATACATGGATCACCAATCTGGTAGCGTCAGTGCTAGGCACATCGATGCTCACGCTCCAGATCGTCAAGTTCAGCATTCTCGCCAGCCTTTTCCTGAGCGTTTACGGTGCCATGAGACTGCTCGGCTTTTCGCGCATCGTCGCTTCAGCCAGCATGCTTGGCCTGTTTCTCATCCCGCAGATCGGATGGGAATCGCAGCGCGCCCTGACGCATTCGGTTGCAGGAACAGCGGGTTGTGGCTGGGCCTTTCTGGCCTTTGCCTGGCATATGCGCGCGCGTCATGCAGGCTCCGCTGCCGCGCTTGGCGCCGCCATGGCGGCCGCGCTTCTCGGCAAGTTCAATGCCTCATTCTTCCTGCTCATGTTGATCGTGACGGGACTTCTTATTCCAGAATATCGCCGCATACTGCTTTCCAAGTTGAGCTTCGTTACAATCCTGGCATTTGCAATCTGCTTTGGGCCCACTGCATTCTGGATGCTGGCCCACAAATCAAGCGTCCTGGCGCGCGCCAACAAATTCGAGATCGGCGCTTCGGGCAATGTTGTGTTCGATCGACTGATGGGGGTCGAGAGCCTCGTTGAAGCAGCGTTTCTGTTCTCGATCCTTGCACTGGCAATCGCGGGCATTATCGCGCTCATTCACTGGAAAAAGAGAACGGCACCGTCTACACCGCTCGCTGTCGGCGAGAAGTTCATACGCCTCCTGATTCTCGTCGGGCTGGTTATCGTTCTGGTCGGCGTTGTCGCCACCGGCGCAAATAACGTAAAAGATCGTTGGCTGCAGCCGGTATTGTTCCTCACTCCGGCACTAATGGCCAGCCTTTTTGCCCGATACCGGATCGGAAACAGGGCGTTGATCGACTATGCCGTCGTCAGTGCGGTCGTTGCACTCATCGTTCCGCCGGTCCTAAGCTATTATCTGACTTACGGTTCAAGTTCGCCGCCCTATGGCCAACTCGACTATCGGCACCTTTACGAAGAAGTGCAGGCGAAAGGTCCGTTCAAGACGATCCTGACGGACAATGCGCAGATACCGGGCAATTTCAGATTGTTTGACTCGTCCTTGCGTGTGGTGCATCCCGAAACGCCAGACGCCAGAGCGCATTTGACACCACCCGTGCTCGTCATGTGGTTTGGTAGTGCTGTACCGAATGACCGCATTGCAGCATTATTGCAGAATGCGAACATTCCCGTGCCTCAAAACAGCATCGCCACCACCAATATTCAATACAAAACCCGACCGGACAAGCACATAACAGTCAGCTATTTTCTGGCTCCATAAAGAAAAGGCCCGGTATACCCGGGCCCTTCTGTTCTCTTTACTCTACAGTTTCCTGAACCGCATGGGCGGTGCCCTTTACGTCGCGACCAACGCCGCGAACAGTATTTGCGCAGGACGCAAGCGTAAATGCGCAGAGAACGATAGCAACAGGGACAAGTCGGGTCAGCTTCATGACAGTCTCTCCAATGGGATGCGCTTTTCTGCTCTTTTGAAGGAGCAGATGCATAGAGTTCCAAGTCTATTCAAACCAGTTATGCCTCCCGCCACATACGAAGCCCCTGCCCGGCATCTGGCGGTGAAGCCGATTCACTCGGCTGTCACAAAATAAATCTAGCGCAGCGTTTTTCACTGGCAAGAGAATGCATTAGTAACCATCCCAATAAACTGTGAACCGCCATCAGCAGGAACGAAACGTCTCGAAGCGCCCGGAACGGCGGTAGCCTTCGAAAACACTTCGCAGATGGTCGGCAACAACCTGAATGTGCGGGCCAGCTTCGGGCTTCACAACCATGCCAAGCTGATAGCGGCCCAGAGCAGGCAGACCATGCTCCGGCCCCAGGGCAACGATCCCGTCACTCAATAAGGTTTTACCGAACGGTGCAATCGCGAGATCAGCCATGATCGCAGCACGCTGTCCCGTCGAATGCGAACTCATATAGGCAATACGGTAAGGACGGCCGCTGCTTTCAAGCGCCTCCAGCGCACTGCCACGCCAGGCACAGCCCTCTTCCCAAATGGAAAGCGGCAGAGGCTCCCGACGATAGGCCGTACCGCATTTGGCACCAGCCCAAACCAGCTCCTCGTCCAGCAGAACTTCCACATCGCCCTTGTTCAATATCGTATGAGATACATTGATCAGCGTCACATCCAGTCGGCGTTCATCGAGCCGCTTGCGCAGGTTGCTGCTCTGGTCGATCACCACATCGACCGTTACGCCGGGATGGCTTTCAGCAAAACGCTTCAACACCAGCGGCAGCACGCATTCGCCGATATCGTCCGGCGAGCCCAATCGAACAACGCCAGTCACCGTGGGCGCTACAAATTTCGAAACTGCTTCTCGATTGAGCGCCAGAAGACGACGCGCATATCCAAGCAGAATCTCGCCATCGCTTGTCAGCGTCACCGAGCGTGCATCCCGATCGAAAACTGCAACGCCAATCTGTTCTTCCAGCTTCTTGATCTGCATCGAAACCGCAGACGGGGTGCGAAACACCGCGTTCGCCGCAGAGGAAAAACTTCCCGTATCGGCAATCGCCACGAATGTGCGCAGCACATCAATATCGAGCATTGGAAGGGGGTGTTGAACGGGCGCTGTCATCACGGATTCCGTTTTCAGTACATTGTTCAAATTTTCTGATCTTAAACCTTTCTATATTTCGTTTGATTGAACGTCAAGCCGAATGCACATTCAAGACACGAACAAGCAGAGCTGCAGCGAGCGTATCAACCGAACCTTCTGAATGAGGAGAGAGAAAATGACCATTCAGTGCCAATCCGCTCCCAACGGACGGACAACTGCCATGCGCTTTACGGCAACATCATCCGCTGCGAACGCACCATCCTGGTTGCTCGAATTTTACGCCAAAGTGCAAAAGCAGGTGGAAATCTGGTCTTTCGAGCGTCGCGTGAGACGGAGCCGTCGTGTTCTGGAAGCGCTGCCTGAGCACATATTGCACGATATCGGCTGGCCGAACGTGGATGATCGTCTGCCAGGCATCGCCAAAAACACGGAAGAGTTCAAGCGTGGGAAGTAAAGCCAGTTGAGGGCGATCATACGACCCGCCCTCAATTTCCCGACATTGAATTACCTTTTCGCGGCAGGCATTTAGCCGCACTTTGCAACCTACCCGTTCTGTGTCTCAATAGAACACTGTCTTGTTTGCGCCATCACCGTCCCCCTGTGAATCCGGGTTGACGCGACAGGAACACCGGTCTGAAAGCGACCGGGAAAAACCGGGCCCAAAACCACCCGGAGTCGTGACGGAGACACAAGGCTTCAGCTGCGTCGGGAACCGCAGTCAGAGCCTTCGAGAATGGGAACGATCGGGCATGATCCAGGCTTCATCGGTTAAGCGGTCTATTGTCTTTTTTCTTGTTCCAAACTTTTCGATGATTGCGTTCGCAACGGCCATCGAGCCGCTGCGCATCGCAAATCGGATGCTGGGCTATGATGCCTATCGATGGCGATTGACATCGGTTGACGGAAAGCCGGTGACCGCATCCAATGGTGTGGAATGCGCAGTCAACGCATCGCTGGAAGACGAGCGACGCTTCCTCCAGCGCGAGCAGCGCCCCTCGATGGTATTCGTCTGTTCCGGCGTTTATGTGGAAGAATTCAGGAACAAGTCGGTCTTTGCGTGGTTGCGCGAAGAATATAATCGCGGCGTGGCAGTCGGTGGGCTTTGTACCGGCGCCCATATACTGGCCGCTGCCGGACTTTTATCTGGCAAGCGCTGTGCAATTCACTGGGAAAACCTGCCGGGCTTCTCGGAAGCCTTCCCTAAGGCCGAGGTCTATGCCGATCTCTTTGAGGTCGACGGCAATCTTTACACCTGCGCAGGCGGGACGGCCTCTCTCGATATGATGCTGAAACTGATCGGAGATGATTTCGACGCCAATCTGGTTAACAAGATTTGTGAACAGGCGCTGACTGATCGTGTCCGCAGCCCGCAGGATCGCCAGCGCCTGCCGCTGCGTGCCCGGCTCGGCATTCAGAACTCCAAGGTATTGACCATCATCGAGATGATGGAAGCCAATCTTTCAGAGCCGCAGGCATTGATCAATGTAGCCCATACGATTGGTCTTTCGCGGCGTCAGGTGGAGCGTCTTTTCCGACAGGAGATGGGCCGATCTCCGGCACGTTATTATCTGGAAATTCGACTCGATCGCGCACGGCATCTATTGTTGCAGTCGTCCATGCCTGTGGTCGAGGTCGCAGTCGCCTGTGGCTTTGTTTCGGCGTCGCATTTTTCCAAATGCTATCGGGAATTATACGGACGCTCGCCACAACAGGAACGGGCAGAGCGCAAAATGCTCATCGCCGCTTAAGCACGACATCAAAGAAAGATAGAGCTGCATCTTGAATGGAGCAGCTCCCCTTCTGTCAGCTTTCAAAATAAAATCAAAACCATACAGGCTTTTCCGGAATCAGTTTCACAGATCGAACCATCTGTGGATGCAGGATTGTTGGATATGTCGCGAACAGGACAGCCGATACTCAACCTTCCGGGATTTCCAGAAGCTGCGATGCAGTCGTCTGACGCTGCGAATATGTCGTATAAAGGCAAATGTCGCGCCCAGCCAACGACTATGGTTTTGTCAAATACCAACTAGAGCGGTTCCAGTTATTACGGAGTCGTTGAAATCGCTCTATCCATCTTTTTCACGCATTATCCGACGCAAAACCGCTTCGCACTTTTGCTGGAAATGCTCTAGGGACGCATAAAATGGCAGAGTTTCGAAAAAAGGCGAAAGTTGTGATTGTCGGGCTTGGCGGCATCGTTGGAGCCTCGGTGGCACACCATCTGATCGAGCGCGGCTGGGACGATATCGTCGGCATCGACAAGTCCGGCATTCCGACTGATATCGGCTCGACCGCCCATGCGTCAGATTTCTGCTATGCGACGAGCCATGACTTCCTCTCCTGCTGGACAACGCTCTACTCCATCGATTTTTATGAAAAGATGGGGCATTACGCTCGCGTTGGCGGCATCGAGGTGGCGCGCGTTGGCGACGATGCCCGCATGGATGAAATCAAGCGTAAGGTCGCATCGGGTAAAGCTTTCGGCACCCGCGCCCGGCTGATGGAACCGGCAGAGATCAAGGAGAAATTCCCGCTTATCGAGGAAAGTCTGGTTCAAGGCGGCCTGTGGGACCCGGATGCCGGTCTGGTTATCCCACGTTCGCAGACTGTCGCTGGCAAGCTGATCGATCAGGCGGAAGCTGCTGGCAAGTTGCAGAGCTTTGCCAACACGCCTGCCCAGTCACTGCTGGTCGAAAACGGTCGCATCAAGGGTGTCGTCACCCATCGCGGCACCATCGAAGCTGATTATGTCATTATCTGCGCTGGCCTTTGGGGACGCCTCATCGCCGAAATGGTGGGGGAAGACCTGCCCGTCATGCCGATCGACCATCCGCTGACATTCTTCGGCCCCTATAACGAGTTTGAAGGCACCGGCAAGGAAATCGGCTGGCCACTCATGCGCGATCAGGGCAATTCTGCCTATATGCGCGACACTGGCGACCCGAAGACTGCCGAAGGCGGCCAGATCGAATGGGGCTATTACGAAGAAAAGAACCCGCGCCTGTGTCATCCGCGCGACCTTCTGGAAAAGCACGAAGCACGTCTCTCGCCATCGCAGCGCGATCTTGAGATGGACCAGATTCTGGAACCGCTTGAGCGCGCAATCGAACTGACACCTATTCTGGGCGAACTCGGCTACAACGAAAGCCACTCCTTCAACGGCTTCCTGCAGGTCACGACCGATGGCGGTCCATCCATGGGTGAAAGCCAGAAGGTGCGCGGTCTGTGGTATGCAGTCGCCATCTGGGTCAAGGACGGTCCCGGCATGGGCAAGCTCATCGCGGACTGGATGACGGATGGCCGCACATCAATCGACCATCACGCCATCGACTATTCCCGTTTCTATCCGCATCAGATGACCGAGCAGTTCATCTGGGATCGCTGCACAGAAACGGCGATGAAGGTGTACAATCCGGCAGTCCACCCGCGTGAACCCTTCTCAAAGGGTCGCAATATCCGCCGTTCGCCATTCTATGAGCGCGAAGTGGAACTTGGCGGTCATTTTATGGAGCTTGGCGGCTGGGAGCGTGCGCATGGCTATGCCGCCAATGAGCACCTTCTCCAAAAATATAGTGATCGCGTACCAGTACGTGAGAACGAATGGGACAACCGCCATTTCTGGCGCGTCTCCAATGCCGAACATCTGGAACTGACTGAAAATTGCGGCATTATCAATCTCTCGCACTTTGCGATGTACGATATCGAAGGTCCTGACCATGTAGAGCTGATGGAATGGCTGTGCGCTGCCAAGATTGGCGGCGATGCAAATATCGGCAAGGGTATCTATACCCACTTCCTTGATGACGAAGGCATGGTGCGCGCCGACTTCACGGCAATCCGCATGGCAGACCGCATCCGCATGATCAATGGCGCCGATGCAGGGCCTCGCGACTTCCACTATATGCGCCGTGTGGCCGAAGATAAGGGCTTTGACGTAACAATCACCGATGTGACGGAAAAATACGTCACCATCGGCATCTGGGGTCCGAATGCGCGCGAGAACCTGAAGAAGGTCGTTGAGAACCCGGAAGGTCTTGATGCGGAAAATTTCCCCTTCGCTGCTATCAAGCCAATCCGGATTGCGGGCAAGGATGTTACCGCGTTCCGCATTTCCTATGTCGGTGAACAAGGCTGGGAACTGCATATGCGTTACGAAGACGGCCTTGCCGTCTGGGATGCGCTTCGCTCGACCGGCGTGATTGCGGTGGGCGTCGAGACCTATGCCAACACGCGTCGCATGGAAAAGAGCCTGCGGCTGCAGAACGCCGATCTGCTGACGGAGTATAATCTTCTCGAAGCCGACCTTGCTCGTCCGAAGGTCAAGGAAGCGGATTTCCGCGGCAGGGAAAAGCATGTGGAGTACCGCTCCCGCGAACACCAACCTGCGATGCTCTGCACACTCGTCATGACCGACAATGTGGATTCCAGGGGCGTCGCGCGTTATCCTGTCGGCATCATGCCGGTACAGAATCCGGAAACAGGAGAGACACTCGTCGACGAACTTGGACGTCGATCCTTCACAAGCTCGGTCGCGTATGGTCCAACCATTGGCAAAAACATTGCTCTCGCTTATCTGCCGTGGGCCTATTGTCAGGAGGGCCGCAAACTGAGCGTGGAATATTTCGGCGAGACTTATCCGGTTGAAGTCGCCTCGATTGGCTACAAGCCTCTCTACGACCCGGAAAACCTCAAGCCTCGCAGCTAACCGAGACATCTTCTACATAAAAAGCCGAGGCAGTGCCTCGGCTTTTTTGCATCCTGAAATGGAAAGACTATTTCAAGGTAGCCTTGCCGCCGCTGAGCGTAATCGTTTCGCCGCCAGTCAGAGCTTCGCGATCTCCGTTCGGAAAGGTCACGAAACAGCCCGAGGCGCAAAATTCGACAGTTTCACCGGGCGCGACGATCATTTCGCGCTTGGAAGCACCTTCGGTGACCACAATCGTCTGAGGCCCACTATCATTGTTGGAAATCTGGGCCGCATATGCGTTGCCTGCCAAGACTACAAAGCCGACTGCTGCACCAAGAACAAGCTTACCCAAGCTGTTGACCTGATTTCTGTTCATACCGTCCCGACCTTTCCATCGCTCCCGCCGCGATATGTCCGATGTCGCATGAGCCCTATTGCCCTCTGTCATCTTCTTTATAAGCGGACAAAACTGAACTGCAACTGAACGAAATGTTCATCAAGCGCGGTCGTCGGTATCTTCCTTCGCTTCGGGCTTCACTGCGTTCGCCTTTTTCTTCCCGGCCGCAGAGGAAAGCTCCTTTTCCTTCTGCATCAGCTCCGAAAGCTTCTCGATTTCCGGCCCCTTGAGAACAAGATCAGTCGAGGACGAGGACAGATGCAAGCCTTCCTCATGGAAGCGTTCGACGATCTGGAACCGCAGTTCGTTCTTGATGCCGCCTGTCGACGTTATGTCGGCCACATGGGCGTAAACATCAAAGACCATCAGTGAATCGTTCATACTTTGAAACGAAACAAAAGGTTCCGGGTTCTTCAGGATCGAAGGGTGGCCTCGAACGATTTCGAGAAGCAATGCATGAACCCGGCGAGGCTCTGCCGTATAGGAAGCCTGCACATTAATATCGATGCGTCCAAGTTTGTTGCGATGCGTCCAATTGCCGACATTACCGTTGATAAGCGTCGAATTCGGCACGATGATCGATTGCTTCTGGAAGGTTTCCACCTCCGTTGCGCGCACGCTGATCTTCTTGACGATACCGCTGACTGTACCGGCTTCCACCCAGTCGCCAACCTTGAACGGACGTTCTGCGAGAAGAATAAGACCGGAAACGAAATTCTGGACGATATTCTGGAGACCGAAACCGATACCAAGAGACAGACCACCGGCAATAAGTGCAAGGTTCGACATATTGAACCCTGCCGCCGATACGCCCATCAGAGCCGCAAGACAAAGCCCTACATAGCCTATGACTGTGCGGATAGAATTGCGAACACCGGAATCGACACGCCCGCGTGCCATGACGCTGTTATCGAGCCAGTTCTGGAACCAGCGCGTCAGCAGATAACCGATCACGAACAGCAGAACGCCCGTCAAAAGTCCCATGAGCGAGATCGAAATATTGCCGATCTGGAACCCGGTCATCAACTGATAGAAGGTGCTTTTCAGTTCCGCCCACTGGAAGCCGAGCTGCATCAGAACCAGCGGAATACCGATCAAGGCAACGACGAGATTGATCAGAATGCCCGCCAGAAGACCAAGCTGATCAAGGGTTGCGTCATCGAAATGAAAACGCTCCCGCATTGCCTTGCCGATCTGGCTGGACGCGAAAGCCTGCTCCTCGGAAATCGCACGACCGGTCAGGAAGCCCATATACATGGTAACAAGGAAAGCGCCTGTCACCACAATTTGCTGCGATATGAAGCGCGCCATGCCGATATAGCCGAACACGGCAGCAAGAATTGGCAAAAGCCCCAATATGATGAGGAATGTTCGGAATGCACGCGGCCATGACCGGACGGCGCCATCCTTTTCCCGCTCTACGGGCTTCAGGAAGGCAATTGCCAGAATAAGGACACCGACCATCACGGTGGCCAGCAAGCTCTTCGCCATCGTCAGGGACAGCGGCGACGAGAGTATCTGGTTGACCGTCCCGAAGAAGGAATCGAGCCCGCTTGTCAGCGCCGTTCCCGTTATCAGCCAGCCCAAAACACGCCCCGGTCGGGGTGCGACCGGAACTAGTCGCCACTGCGGCATATCCGAACTGATACAGGCGGATGCCAACCGATGAATGAAGAAAACAAGCCCCAGCACGATGAACAACGACCGGAAAAGAGCAGCAATATCCGTTCTCAAAACATTGAAATAATTGAGAAAAAAGTACGTTGTCGCTAGGAAAACACCAACAGCCGCCGACGGTATCACCGTAGACCAGAACGCCACTGAAAGGCGGCTTAGATACGATGGGGATTCAATCGTCGGATCGCGTTGATAAATCGCGCCTAGAACGCGTCTTGCCCCGATCTGGATGACCAGAGCGGCCACGAACGCGAAAAAGGCGGCGGCAAGAAATGATTTAAGCTTGAACGTGCTAACAAAACGCCACCAGGACTGAACGATACGCCAGAGCGAAACCATCTGGTTGCTGGCGGCTGATGCGACCTCCGTGCCGAGCGTTGTATCGATGTTCACACGCTGGGAAAGTGTCCTTGTAAACAGATCCCGGCGCATATCGCCGATTTTTGCGGACATCTGATTGACGGAAAGCGACGTATCTTCCGTCTCGCCGACAACGGCATTTATTTCAGCCTTCTCAGCGGTCAGCCGGGCGCGCTCTTCACTGACGATTGCCGGTTCCGGCGGCTGATCGCCGGATGGCGCAGACCCTAGCTGCTCCAGTCGCGTATTGATCTCACTGAGGCGCGGGCGAAATGCAACGCCAGCCTCCAGAAGCTTCTTTGAAAGGGAGTCCAGTTGAAGCTTGAGGTTGGCCAGTGATTCATCGTTCGAAGCAGCCTTTGGAAGCTGGTCGCTGATCCGCTTTGTCTGCTGCTTCAGGTCATTGATAACCGGCTTTTGCTGTTGAACGACACCAGAAACGGGCGCAGGAGCCTGTTGCTGATCAGTGGTAGCGGGCGCTTGCTTGGTTGAATCGCTTTGGGAAGCAGCGGCTGGTGCAGCTTGTGTTGCCTGCGGGGCTGGCTGTTTGTTGTCCTGCGCGAAAGCCGGCGCAAAGCTGCCCAGCGGCAGAGCGCTGATCAGAAGAGAAAATGCAAGAACACGAAACGTCGATGAATATGCCAATTCAATTCTGCCGTTAAACAAGACATGGTTTCAACATAAAGCGCCCTAAAACGGATGCAAGGCGTGGCTGCTTACAAGATATTGTAGCGTGTAGGAAGCGGACCCATACCGTATTAGACAAGCCTTGATGCCAGTATTTCCTTGTTCGTGCGAACACAAATGATTAATGAGGATTCGCAATGAGTGTGAAAAGCTGGCTCAACTCCACGGATAGACTCTAAAGAAAGTCTTGGCGATTTGATGAAGGGCATGAAAAACACGGAGCAGCACAAACGGCATGGTTTCATGCTGTTCGTTACGTGCGTCCTGTCGTTTACAGCTTTTCTGTTCGCCGTGGATTTTTCAACGCTCGATGACGATGCGGCTCGCGGTCACTCCGGCGGCATTGTCGCAAGGCAGGTCGAAGGCAGTCCAGCAACACCTGTTCGCCAGCAGTCTACCCCTTCACCACAGCCCATGCGGGCAATCCTGATCGAAGCTATCGCAGCGAAGATCAAAACCGCTTATCTCGATCGTACTGGAGCAGCACTCCCTGTTGCAACGGCAGCGATTCTTCCTCCAAAGACGAGATCAGCCGAAGCGGCGCAGAATTTCCGGCGCCTCGCAGTTTTGCAGGGACATTTTGGCTCTGCCCGTGCGCCTCCGAAAAGCGCATAATGTGCCAATCTTGATGATTGGCCCTTACCAATCCTAACGCCATTACAAACAATGCCCGTACCGCCACTTGATATTAAGTGGCAATTGGGGCGTACCAACCGGAACCTTAATCCATGCGTACTTCGAAATGGGTGGTCGTGCTGTATAGCCTGATCGTTGCGATCGGCATCATCATTGCCTTGCCCAACTTCTTCACCCAAAAGCACCTTGACGCGATGCCGTCCTGGTTCCCGAAGCGTCAGGTCACGCTCGGCCTCGATCTGCGCGGCGGCTCCTATCTCGTGCTTGAAGTCGATGCAGCCGGCCTGAAAAAGGACCGTTTGCGTTCTCTGCTTGACGATGCCCGCAGCAAGCTGCGCGCCGAACGTATCCAGCCACAGTCGATCCGTGCTGTCGGCGATGCCGTTGTCGTGACCATCCCTGATGCCGACCAGCGTTCGAAGGCGGAAACGGCATTGCGTACCTTGATATCGCAGGTCAATACCAGCGGTTTCGGTACGGCAATCAATGACATCGATGTTGCCTCGACTGACAATCAGGTGCGCCTGACGCTGACAGAGGCAGGCTTCAACTACCGTCTTGATGCCGCTCTCCAGCAGAGCCTTGAAATCATCCGTCAGCGCGTTGACCAGGTCGGTGTCGCTGAACCCTCCATCCAGCGTGTAGGCTCGGATCGTATCGTGGTTCAGCTTCCTGGCCTTCAGGACCCGGCTCAGCTTCGTCAACTTCTCGGAAGCACCGCGAAGATGAGCTTCCATATGGTCGCCGATGCCAATCCGAACGATGCACCGCCTCCTGGCGTGACCATCATGCCGGATTCCAAGGACCCAAACATCAAGTACCCGATCGAGGATCAGGTTGCCCTTTCCGGCGAGCGTCTTACCGATGCGCGTGCAGGTTTCGACCAGCGCACCAATGAGCCGATCGTGTCCTTCCGTTTCGATAGTCTCGGCGCACGTCAGTTCGCCGACATCACGACAAAGAACGTCAATCGTCCGTTTGCAATTGTGCTTGATGGCAAGGTGCTGAGCGCACCCGTCATCCGTGAACCGATCACCGGCGGCTCGGGCCAGATTTCCGGCAGCTTTACAGTTCAGGATACCGTCGTCCTCTCGGCCCTCCTGCGCGCTGGCGCCCTGCCCGCTCCGCTGACCGTCATCGAAGAACGTACGGTTGGTCCGGACCTTGGCGGCGATGCCATCAAGATGGGCCTCATTACCGGTATCGTCGGCTTCGTGCTTGTCGCGGTCTTCATCCAGCTCCTTTATGGCGTTTGGGGTACCATCGCCAATGTGGCGCTCCTGCTCCACACCTTGCTCACCTTCTCCGCATTGAGCCTTATCGGTGCAACGCTGACCTTGCCCGGTATCGCCGGTATCATTCTCGGTATCGGTATCGCGGTTGACGCCAATATTCTCATCAACGAACGTATTCGCGAAGAAACGCGGCGAGGCCTCGGGGCCATGGCCGCGCTGGATAAGGGCTTCCATAGCGCCTTCTCCACTATTGTGGATGCGAACGTTACGTCCTTGATCTCGACCTTGCTGCTGTTCACCTTCGGCACCGGTCCGGTTCGTGGCTTTGCTATCACCATGATGCTCGGTATTGCGATCTCGATGTTCACGGATGTGACGCTGGTTCGCATGGCGATGGCCTGGTACGTCCGCAAGCGTAAGCTGAAGGTGCTCGTCATCGAGCCGTTCCTGAAGTTTGTTCCAGAAAAGACGAATATCAGTTTCATGAACGCCCGCTTCGTCGGCATCGGCGTCTCGATCGTGCTGTCGATCCTGTCGATTGGCCTGTTCTTCAAGCCGGGGCTGAATTACGGCATCGACTTTAAGGGCGGTATCCAGGCGGAAATCGTCACGTCACAACCAGCCGATCTGGCACAACTGCGCGAAAAACTCGGCGCGCTGGGGCTTGGTGAAGTAGCACTTCAGTCTGCCGGTAGCCCGAACGATGTTCTGATCCGCGTTCAGCGTCAGGATGGTGGCGAGGAAGCGCAGACAGTTGCCGTCAACAAGATGCGCGAAGCCGTAACCGAGCTTGATCCCGGCGTGAAGATCGAGCGTACGGAAGTGGTCGGTCCCAAGGTTTCCGGCGAATTGGCCCGTTCAGGCTTCATCGCGGTCGTCCTCTCGGCACTCGGCATGCTCATCTATCTCTGGTGGCGTTTCGAATGGTTCTTTGCGATGGGCGCGATCATCACGCTCATCCTCGACACCACGAAGATGGTTGGCTTCTTTGCGCTGTTCCAGCTCGATTTCAACCTGACCGCCATTGCAGCACTTCTGACCGCTATCGGTTACTCGGTAAACGATAAGGTCGTGGTTTATGACCGCATGCGTGAAAACATGCGTCTTTATAAATCGAAACCGCTGCGCGAGATCGTCGACATGAGTATCAATCAGGTGCTCGTCCGTTGTATTTATACATCGATGACGACGTTCCTGTGTATGCTCCCGATGGCTATCTGGGGCGGTAGCGCGGTTCATAATTTTGCCGTGCCGATGCTGTTCGGTATCGTTATCGCAACATCGTCGTCGATCTTCATCGCCGCTCCGATTCTGCTTCTGCTGGGCAACTGGTGGCAGCACCGCAAGGAAGCGCATCAGGCTATTGAAGACAGCGCCGCCGCACAGAAATAACCCGTTTGCCGGGCAAGGCTCAGGCCTTGCCCGGCTCCCACATACAGAATTGAGAAGCCAGAGGGGGAAGGCACCTGATGCCCCATGACACGCCTTTGATTGCGACAATCGTCATCGGGTTATGCCTGGCCTTCATCTTCGGTGCGATAGCCACCCGTCTGAAAATCTCCCCTCTCGTCGGCTATCTTCTGGCCGGTGTTATTGCCGGTCCCCACACACCCGGTTTCGTTGCAGATCAGGACCTCATTCTTCAGCTTGCCGAGATTGGCGTCATCCTGCTGATGTTCGGCGTTGGTCTGCATTTTTCCCTTAAGGATCTTCTTTCCGTCAAAGCCATCGCGGTTCCCGGCGCACTCGCACAAATCGCAGCCGCCGCAGCACTTGGCACCGGCCTTGGCCTCGCCCTTGGCTGGGATGTGCAGGCGGGTCTCGTTTTCGGCTTGGCTCTTTCGACCGCAAGTACGGTCGTCCTGCTGCGCGCCATGCAGGAGCGCCGCCTGATCGATACGGAGCGCGGACGTATTGCAGTCGGCTGGCTGATCGTCGAAGACCTCGCAATGGTCATGGCGCTGGTTCTGCTTCCAGCAGTCGCCAGCGTAACCGGTCGTGCCGAAGGCTCGGCAGCAAGCGATCCCATCGCTTCGTGGCTCGGCCTCGGTATTGGCGGCATCATCCTTCTCACCATCGCCAAGGTTGTTCTGTTCGTCGCCCTGATGCTTATGGTCGGGCGCAAGGTCATACCGTGGCTTCTGAATGTCGTGGCTCAGACCGGCTCCCGCGAACTATTTCGTCTCGGTGTGCTTGCCATTGCACTGGGCGTGGCTTTCGGCGCTGCCCATCTGTTTGGCGTTTCCTTTGCGTTGGGCGCCTTCTTCGCTGGCATGGTGATGAGCGAATCCGAACTCAGCCATCGGGCAGCGGAAGAGTCCCTGCCCTTGCGCGATGCCTTCGCGGTGCTGTTCTTTATCTCGGTCGGAATGTTGTTCGACCCGATGAGCCTTCTCCGCGATCCGCTGCCCCTGCTCGGAACACTTGCCATTATCCTCATCGGCAAATCAGTCGCGGCATTCTTCATCGTGCGCGCTTTCCGTCGCCCTGTCAGCACGGCGCTCACCATTTCGGCAAGTCTTGCGCAGATCGGTGAATTCTCCTTCATTCTGGCGGGGTTGGGCGTCAGCCTCAATCTTCTCCCACCGGCTGGACGCGACCTTATTCTCGCTGGTGCAATCCTGTCGATCTTCCTCAATCCGGTTATGTTCATCGTAGCGGAACGAATGCGGCCTTGGATCGAAAAGCGAAGCAAACACGGAACACCAGCCGGTGAAGCCCCCGGTGTCGAACTGAGTATTTCCGAACCTGAGCCGTTACCCCAAACTTTGCTGACCGGACACACGATTGTTGTTGGCTATGGCCAGATCGGCGAAAGGATTGCAGCAGGATTACAGGCAGAGACGACGCCTTTTCTCGTCATCGAGGTTTCGTCGAAGGTCAGCGCCTCGCTCAAGGACAAAGGCGTCGAAGCCATTGCCGGCAACGCCTCGGATTCAGAGATACTGAAGGCGGCCAATCCGGCAATGGCGCGAAATCTGGTTATTGCAATCCCCAATGCCTTCGAGGCTGGACGGGTCACAGCATTAGCCCGAGCCGCAAATCCGGAAATCAGCATCGTCGTACGCGCCTGCTCGAAGGCGGAAGCACAATATCTAAAGGATCTTGGCGCAGATTTTGTCATTCTGGGCGAAGAAGAGATCGCAACAGCCATGGCAAAGGCAATCGGAACTGAGATCAGAAAGAAAAATGCCGGAATTGTTTCCGAAGAAAACGAATCTCAGACTGACATATTAGGGATAGTATCGGGAGAAGGATCGACCGATATCATGGGCAATAAAGGGGATGATATGAAGCATGAAGGCATGGTGACCGGTTAATGAGAGCAAAGGATTACATCTGGCCGGTCGTAGGCATTTGCGCAGTCGGTATTTCGGCTTGGCTTCTCTATCGCGAGCTTCGCAGCATTTCGCTCGATGATGTTCTGGACAGTCTTTATGCCATCCGCACCCATCATTGGGTCCTGGCTACAGCATCGGCGCTTCTGGCCTACAGTTCGCTCGCCGGTTATGATCGCATTGCGCTCTTGCACCTCAAGCGCAAGATTTCCTGGCTCTTCATCGCGCTTTGCTCCTTCACCACATATGCCTTGTCGCACAATATCGGCGCTTCGGTCGTTTCAGGCGCTGTCGTGCGCTACAGGGCCTATTCCTCTCAAGGCATGCCCGGCAGTGAAATCGCCGTCCTCATCGCCTTCTGCTCCTTCACATTCATTCTCGGAGTCATAATGACCTCCAGCGTCGTTCTCTTGCTGGAACCGCATATTCTGATGCGTTTCAACGAGGAACTGACGCCGACCGTCTCCATTATCATCGCACTTTTGATGCTAGCATTCGTGCTGCTTTATGTCTTCGGTAGCTGGCTGCGCCTGCGTCCACTTCAGATCGGCAGTTTCCGTCTGGAATATCCGCGAATGTCGGTTGTGGTGCAGCAGCTCATCGTCGCACCGCTGGAGCTGATAGGCGCCGCTGGCATCATCTATTTTGCCTTGCCAGAGGCCGGCAATCCCGGTTTCCTCATCATTCTGGGCATTTTCCTGGTCTCGTTCTCCGCGGCCCTGATCTCGCATGCTCCAGGCGGCCTCGGTGTTCTGGAACTCGTGTTCCTCACCGGCTTGCCGGATATGAATCAGGCTGACGTTCTGGCAGCGCTGATCGTCTTCCGTCTGCTCTACCTGCTTATCCCGTTCGCAATGTCGCTTGTGGTTGTGCTGGTCTTCGAGAAATCCCAGTTCCTCTTGCGATGGAACGACAAGCAGCAGAAATAAAATTAGATTACAGACGGAGCATAGTTTTCACGAAAACCGTCCTAATTTGAATTTGTTTTCCTTAAAATGGCGGCTTTGACCGCCTATCTTGGAACCAGTTTCGCAAATGGAACAAATTGCGAAACTGAACGCCCTCCCAAGGCCTTATCCAAAAGGAAAAACACATGCCTGCGACATTGATCATCCCCGGCTACAAGGGATCGGAAGCAGGCCACTGGCAGCGCCAATGGTTGCATGACGATCCGTCAGCATTACTCGTCGAGCAGGACGACTGGCACTATCCGGTGCTATCCGACTGGATGCACGCGCTCGAAGCAAAACTCGCCGAAAATCCGGGGGCCGTTCTGGTCGCCCATAGTCTCGGCTGCGCACTGGTCGCACATCTGGCCAACCGCCCGTCGGCGGCTCATGTGGCGGGCGCCCTACTGGTTGCACCGGCCGACGCCGAAACAATGGCTCGTAAGGACGATCGATTCCTGAGCTTTGCTCCGCTCCCGCGCCAGGAGCTGGGTTTTCCATCCATCATCGTCGCAAGCCGCAACGATGAATATATGAGCTTTGCCAAGGCAGAAGCTCTGTCCCATGTGTGGGGATCGGGATTTGTCGATCTCGGCCATGCCGGACACATCAATGTAGCAAGTGGATTCAGCCGCTGGCCGGAAGGAATTATCCTCGCATCTTCTCTTCACAGAGAACCGATGAACAACACGCTTTCCCAAGCAGCGTGACCGCAAGCCGTCCATTCCTCGAATGGACGGCTTCTTCGATCTTAGGCACCTTGCCTACGTTCAAGCAGAACCTTCAGGACAAGCGTCAGAAGAGCAATCAACGCGAGCGTCGAAGCCGCAGCGAATGCACCAGCGACGTTATAGTCATTGAACAGTAGTTCCACCTGAAGCGGCAGCGTATTGGTCTTACCTCGGATGGCACCCGAAACGACCGACGTTGCTCCAAACTCTCCCATCACACGCGCATTGCAAAGTACAGCTCCATAGAGCAGTGCCCATTTGATATTGGGCAAGGTCACGTAGAAGAAGGTTTGCCAGGCATTGGCTCCAAGCGTCAGAGCTGCTTCTTCTTCTTCACTCCCCTGCACTTCCATCAGCGGGATCAGTTCACGCGCCACGAAAGGCGAAGTGACAAAGAGGCTGACAAGGAAGATCGCCGGAACCGTGAACATGATCTTGATGTCATAGGCTTCCAGCAATGGCCCGAGCAAACCTTGCGATCCGTAGAGGAAGAGATAAGTCACACCGGCCACGATAGGCGAGACTGAGAACGGTATTTCTACGAATGTAATCAGCAGCCGCCGTCCGGGGAAACGGAACTTGGTTACGAGCCATGCGACGCAAACACCGAACGCCATATTAATAGGCACCACGACAATGGCCGTCAGAATGGTCAGCCAGACCGCATGCAATGTGTCAGGTTTCAATATTTCGCCGAAGAAGACATCTACGCCCTTGCTAAAAGCATAAGAGAAGATAACGGCGAGTGGTGCCCCGATGCAGATCAGCGACAAACCAGCCGCCAGCCAGATCAACAGGTTACGCATCGGCCCGGAATTACGTGCCTGCAGGCTTGCGCTAACGTTCTGCATAACGAAGCTGCCTTGCCTGAATAAGATTGGTCACAAGAAGCATCAGGAACGCCGTAATGAGCATCACGAATGCAAGTGCTGCGGCGGCTGGATAATCATATTCATCAAGCCGGATGAAAACGAGCAGCGATGTCACTTCGGTTTCGAAGGGAAGATTGCCTGAGATAAAGACAATCGAACCAAACTCACCGAGGCTGCGGGCAAAGGAAAGCGACGAGCCTGCAAGGAAAGCTGGAAAGATGGTCGGCCAGATAATGTGTGAGAATGTCTGCCAGGAGCTGGCCCCGAGGCTGCGGGCAGCTTCTTCGACATCAGCGCTCATATCCTCCAGTACCGGCTGCACCGTGCGGATAACAAATGGAATGCTGGTGAAAAACATCGCGATCATGATGCCAAGCGGTGCATAGGCAATCTTTATTCCAATCGGTTCAAGGAACCGTCCGAACCAGCCGTTCTGGGCAAAGAGCGTTACCAATGCCAAACCTGCTATGGCAGTAGGCAGCGCGAAAGGAAGATCGACTGCAGCATCAATCAGGCGTTTGCCGGGGAATTCGTATCGGGTCAGCACCCAGGCCAGCAAGAGACCGAATAAGCCGTTAAATACGGTTGCCACTGCGGCTGCACTCAAGGTGATCTTATAGGTCGCCAGTGCCCGATCTGAGGTCACGATATTCCAGAAGTCGCTCCAGCCGAGACTTGCCGTTTTCAGAATCATAGCCAGCAGTGGCAAGGCCACGATGACAGCCAGATAAAGCAAAGTGCAGCCGAGGGTCAGTCCGAACCCCGGCAGCACAGAATTACGTTTCATGCTTAGAAGCGACACTGGATTTTTCCAAAAAGCAAGGCGATCCCTCAGGGATCGCCAATTGGCTCTGTTTACTTACCGGTGAAGAGCTGATCGAGCACTCCGCCTTCGGCGAAATGTTCCTTCTGAACTTTCTCCCAGCCACCGAAAGCATCTTCAACCGTCACGAGACGCACATCAGGATAGATATCCTTGTGCTTTGCGATGACGTCCTTGTCATGCACGCGGTTGAAGTTTTGAGCCAGAATCTCCTGGCCTTCCGGCGAATAGAGATAATCGAGATAGGCTTCGGCAATCTTGCGCGATCCGCGCTTGTCTACCACCTTGTCGACGACCGTAACGGGGAACTCTGCCAGCAGACTGACTTCGGGTACGACAACGTCATATTTGTCCGGTCCAAGAACCTTTTCGGTTCCGCGTGTTTCAGCCTCGAAAGTCACCAGAACGTCGCCAATGCCACGTTCGGCAAAAGTCGTCGTTGCGCCACGACCGCCCGTATCGAACACGGGCACATTCTTGAAAATCTTCCCGATAAACTCGTGAACTTTTGCCTGATCTCCCTTGAATGCTTCGTTCGCGTACGCCGTCGCAGCAAGATAGGTATAGCGCGCATTGCCCGAAGTTTTCGGATTCGGGAAGATCACCTTCACGTCGTCACGCGCCAAATCATCCCAATTCTTGATGTTCTTCGGATTGCCCTCACGAACAAGGAAAGCAGGGAATGAATAGTAGGGTGACGAGTTGTTCGGGAGTCGCTTCTGCCAATCGGCCGGAATGAGATTGCCCTTGTCATGCAGGACCTGCACGTCGGTTACCTGATTGAAGGTAACGACATCCGCCTCAAGCCCTTCCAGGATCGAACGCGCCTGCTTCGAGGAGCCCGCATGGGACTGATTGACGGTCAGATCTTCACCGGTCTTGGTCTTCCAGTCTGCGATGAAGGCCTTGTTGACCTGTTCGTAGAGTTCTCGCGCGATGTCATAGGAAACGTTGAGGATTTCCTTCGGCTCCTGCGCATGAACCGGAGCGGCGCCGAGACCGAGGGCTACCGCCGCATATAGAATAATTTTTCTCATTAGACCCATCCCCACCGCGCTGTTTGCGAAAAGCGCTCTAAACTGGATTGTTTTCGGAAAACAAATCTAACGAGAGAAGAGACAAAATCAATCTAAATCATTGATTTAAATATATAAACTACTTTCCAAGTCATTCATGGAACCTGCGCCCAAACCAAATGCTGACATGAGAAAATAATTCTCATCAGGATCAAAACCATAAAATGAAATGCAAAAGGCAGGAGACTTCTGCCCCCTGCCTTCAAACCATTCTTGGACTTCTGGTCTCACCAGAAACCGCGATGCTGCCAGCACCAGAGAAAATTATGCTCGCCACGCTCCAGCCGACTACGGCGGCGGGCTGCAATCTCTTCCGCATTCAACTTCATTTCGCGCCAAGGCTGCTCCAAAAAGGCCGGAACACGCAAAAACGTATTCTTCATTTTCGTAGCGAGCAGTTGAACGGTTCGCTTCATGCCTAGCCTCCTCATTGCCTTCCGCTCAAATATTGTCGCGCTTTCGCCGCAACAATGAACGATAGGTTAATTTTGAAGGCTTCTCGGCTTTTGTCAATAACCTACTTATTTTATCGGAGTTAACTGTGTGAAATAATTTGCGAGCCAGATCAACCAGCCCGCAAATTCATTCCTGTTAAACCTCATAGTCGATTGAGGGCGTAATGCGTACCTTGCCGATATGACGACCGTTCATCGACTCGATCTTGAACTCCAGACCATCGGCAACGAAGCTTTCCCCACCCAGCGGCAAGTGCCCGAGATGCCAGAGAACATAACCGGCCAGCGTCGTATAGCGATCACCATCATCGAGAAGGTCGCGTTCAAGAAGACCACTCAGCCGACGAATATCGGTAAAGCCATCCACAAGATAACCACCATGGCCGTCCGACTGCGCGACAGCCGCCTCTTCATCTTCATCAGGAAACTCACCGGCAATGGCTTCCAGAACGTCGGTGGGTGTCACGACGCCTTCGAAAGAACCGTGCTCGTCCACCACCACCGCGATCTGAACAGGTGAGTTGCGCAACTGTTCCATAACGCGCAACACATTTGCATTTTCATGCACGACAAGCGGTTGTTTTACGATTTTGTCCCAGTCGATAGGCTTCCTGTCGCCGATATCGAGCAGAAGATCCCTCACAAGCGCCACGCCGATGAACTCATCCACCTGACGACGTGCGACGATGACGCGTGAATGTGACAGCTTGCGAATGGCCTCATCCAGTTCCGCTTCGTCTTCATCGAGGTCAAGCCACTCGATCTCGTTGCGTGGCGACATGATGGAACGCACAGGTCGATCAGCCAGATCGAGAACGCCGCGGATCATCTCCTTTTCTTCCGGCAGGAAGACGTCACTGGCGGCTGTCTGCTGGGCAATCACATCAATCGTATCAGAGAGCGGATTTTCACCGCGACCGCCACCGAGCAGGCGCAGGACTGCGCCTGCCGTGCGTTCTCGCAGATCATTGGTGGTAACCAGCTTTTCGCGGTTGTGTCGCGACATCTGATTGGCCGCTTCGATCAATACCGAGAAGCCGATCGCCGCATAGAGATAACCCTTTGGAATATGGAAGCCGAAACCTTCCACGACCAGACTGAAGCCAATCATCATCAAAAAGCCAAGACAGAGGATGACGACGGTGGGGTGTTTGTTGACAAAGTCCATCAACGGCTTGGAAGCAAGCATCATCACGCCAATGGCGATAACCACAGCAATCATCATGACCGGCAGGTGCTGGACCATGCCAACAGCCGTAATGACGCTATCGAGCGAGAATACCGCATCCAGAACGACAATCTGAACAATCACTTGCCAGAACACAGCATGCACGACCTTGGAACTTTTTGGCCCATGATCGCCCTCTAGCCGCTCGTGGAGTTCCATCGTGCCCTTGGCGAGAAGGAAGAGGCCACCTATCAGCATGATGATATCGCGTCCCGAAAACGACAGCCCCATCAGCGACACCAAGGGCTCTCGCAGAGTGACGATCCAAGAAATCGACGCCAGCAGTACCAAACGCATCAGAAGAGCGAGACTAAGGCCGATCAGCCGCGCACGATTGCGTTGGTGCGGAGGCAGTTTGTCGGCCAGAATGGCGATGAAGACGAGATTGTCGATACCGAGAACAATCTCGAGTACCACCAATGTCACCAAACCTATCCAGGCATTGGGGTCGGCAATCCAGTCCATGGACCAGTCCATGATATGTCGGCTCCTTTAAAGATCAGCAGAAATGAAAATTGGAAACTACGCCGCAAGCAGTTTGTGGCCGGGCCGCTTTTGTGCGGTCCAGCCCCAGGCGGACAAAGACTATCGGGAATTGTTCAACGCGCGGGAAACCCGAACACCCCTGCGGGGAACACGGACTTCGAGAAGACGAATCGTCAGAACTGTCGTCGGGCATAAAGCGCGATGAACCTTATATGAGGTGTTTGCGAGGCTACAAGCCTCAGCAACACCGGTTGCCATATGGAACATATGGTTTTGTTATTAAGCAGACTGAAGCCTGCTGCACAAGAGAACTATTATTATTCGGCCGGTGAGACATGAACCCGGCGCTTACGCTCCCGACGTGGACGGGCTTTGAAAAAACGAACGCCAATGACCGTCACGATGATTGTGACGATCGTGATCCCGATTACGAACCAGAACATGTGATCGCCGTTCATTCTGGCAAAAACGCCAGCGCCACGGCCAGCTAGCCAGCCCGGAAGGAACATCAGCGGGGCCCATACCAGGGCAGACAGGACATTAGCGGTCTGGAAGCGCGTCTGATCCATCGACATCATGCCGGCAACCATCGGCACGGTGCAGCGCACAGGACCGAAGAAGCGGCCCAGGAACACCGCCGAAAAGCCATAGCGACGGAATAGAAGGCGAGCACGCGCGACACCGCTGCGGTGCTTGTTGAGCGGCCATTTGTGGATGATGTTGCGGCCAAGCCACCAGCCCAGGAAATAGGAGATAATATCGCCGATAACAGCACCAATGATCGCGCCGATGATGACGGGAATGGGTTCAATGATTCCGGCACCCACCAGGCCGCCGATGGCGATCATGATCGGAGTGGCTGGAATGAACATTCCTATAATGGCGAGAGACTCGCCAAAGGCGATGATGCCCACGATAGGCCCAGCCCATACCCGATGATCGGAAATAAACTGTCCGAGATCGCCTATTATGCTTTCCATTCCGTCCTCAAATGTCGCGAACCGGATTTTGAAACGATGTGAGCCGTTTCTGTTTTCTTCGGCAAGGGCAACCCGGTGCATGAAGCGCCTTGCTCTGACAAATTTCAGGGGCGGTGCCGGTGTCCGTGACTTCAGAACCACTACCAACCGATCAAGTCTTTTATATGCCGTAGCTTCTCAGACAAGCATCAATAATTGATGACATGACTGCGACATTTGCGGCGTGGTTCTACTCCCTGAACGAAACCTCCCCACCGAACGTATTAGTCCAGCTTCGCGAATATGGAGCCGCAAGGTTCGGCTTACAACGCCGGAGACATGAAAAAATGAATCAAATCAAGAATCTCTTATTTCTGATTCTCAAAAGAGCGCTCCGGAAATACAACCAGAATACACATTCCTGTAAAAAGACACCGGTAACGCGCAGAAATTGATTTTCGAAAGCCCCACATTTCCGGGCTTTTTGGACAAGCTGTTATTTTTTTCAGAAATTTTGCAGTTGAAGGCTGGACAGGTGGAAAAGAGGCCGTTATAGAACCGCTCACTTCACCGGGGCCGCTGCCTCGGCAAAGCGAGTGGGTGATTAGCTCAGTTGGTAGAGCAGCTGACTCTTAATCAGCGGGTCGTAGGTTCGATCCCTACATCACCCACCATTTTCTCTTCTGAAAACAAACGCTTCCGCTGATAACTGATCCTCAAGGATCAGACAAAATCTTCCCGTTCGGACAGACATGTGTCTCCGTATAAGCAGATGATTGCCTGCTGTAGAGAATGCTTCGGCTCCGGTTTTCTCATACACACCCCCAATACATTACCGATAATTAATTGGCATATTCATATGCGGTTCATCTAAAAAGACAGACATTACTCGCACGCCTTTTATCGGCGCCCCTGTAAAAGAGTAATGGAGTCAAATAGCCATGAAATCGAAGACCGCATTTATCACTGTAATTGCAACATCTTTGCTTGCTGTCCCCGCACTAGCACAAGAAAACAACAGTGCAAATACTGATAAACCGGCAGCAGAGACGGCCGTTGCACCAAACAAAGATATGAAGGGCAAACATGGCCCCGTCGATCTTGAGAAATTCTCTCGCATGGATGATCTCAAGGCCGCCGATACCGATGGCGACGGCGTACTTTCTCGAGCCGAAATCGAAGCATTGGCACTCAAGCGTATCGTGAGCCGTGCAGCCGACCGCATGGAACGTCGTCTCGATATCAATGGCGACGGTAAGGTTACGCTTGCAGAAGTGGAAAACCAGCGCAAGAAGGAATTCGCTGCACTGGATCGGAACGAGGATGGCAAAATCGATCGCAGCGAGATGCGTGCTGCGAAGATGCATCACCAGGCCAGGGGCTCTCACCACAAGGGTCCACATCACATGGGCAACCACAAGGGTGGGGAGCACAAAGGCCCGATGAAGGATCAAGCCGAGAATCCGCAGGAATAAAGCTGAAATTTAAAACCCGGGCTCAATGCCCGGGTTTTTCATGCGTTGATATCAATGTCATCGCTCAGGAGCGGATGACGCCCTTCTTGAAAATGATATTGCCATAAAGTCGTTTCTCACCCGTACGAATGATCGCGAAAGCATCGCGAGCGCGGTGATAAAAGGCAAATCTTTCAAGCGGATCGACAGAAATCTTCCGTCCCTCGGCCGCTTCTATGACCGCTTCAAACTCCTTGAAAATCGTTGGCGTTTCATTGGGCGCCTGCATGACAGCGGCTGGCTTGTCAACAAAATCGTCCAAAGGCAGCAGCGACAGAACGGCTTCCGCCATATCCGTCGCAGTGATTCCTGGAAAATCCAGTACGTGGACACCAGAAGACTGTGCCGGATAATTGGCATCGACGATCACGAGATCGTCTCCGTGCCCCATATCGGCGAGAACCTCGAGCAACGAGCCGGTCAGCAATGGATTGATATTCTTCAACATAAGACGTCAGTTCCCATAAAAATTCTGTCGCCTCACACTAAACAACTCGCTTTCAGAATCGCAAGGTCCAAGTGTTGGAAGGCGATCGGCTTCATCTCGTAGTAGGGTCCAGCTTGTCGCGTAGCCAATCACCCACAAAGCTGATCGATAGTGTCGTGAACATGATCACAAATGACGGCGCGAGCATGATCCACGGTGCACGAGTGAGATATTCGCGACCATAACCAACCATATTGCCAAGACTGGTCATGGGCGGCTGCACGCCCAATCCCAGAAACGAAAGGCTGCTTTCGAGAAGAATAATCTCCGGGAATGTCAGCGTCATCGAGACAATCAGCGTCGAAGCAATGTTCGGGAGGATATGCTTGAGATACACGCGCGATGGCGTAGCGCCGAGTTGGGTAACCGCTGCTGCATAGCCTTGTGCATTGGCCGAAACGGCCAGTCCACGTGCGATACGGGCATAACGTTCCCAGCCATAGAAACCCATCAGGCAGGTCAGCAGCAGAAGTGAGCTGCCAAAGAATGCCAGCACGGCAAGCGACAGAATCAGGAATGGTAGCGCCGCCTGAAAATCAGCCAACATGACCACAACCTGCTCTACCGCACCTCGAAAATAAGCTGCAAGAAAGCCAAGCGCCGTCCCGAACACCGCTGAAATGATCGTAGCGCCAAATGCGATGAGCAGCGAAATGCGAATGGATTCGATAAGGCGTGAAAGCACGTCACGTCCCAGTTCATCGGTGCCCAGCCAGTGCTGTGCGTTCCCCGGCAGTGCGAGGCGGTTTTTCAGGTCAAAGGCTGTGATGTTGTATGGTTTTATCCAGTCCGCAGTCAGAGCAATCAGGATCATTGCGGCGATCCAGATAAAGCCGATGATGACCGTCAGCGGAATGCCTTTACGGTTCTTTTTCGGCTGCACGGTAACGGCGGCAGTATTGGCGGTCATATCCGTCATCGGTTCAACCTCACGCCTTGCCCTGCGCCTGACGCAGACGCGGATCGAGATAACCATAGAGAAGATCGACAATGAAATTGGAAATTACCATCGTCGCCGCCACGAGAAGCAAGATGCATTGCACGATAGCAAGATCGCGATTGGCAACAGAAACCACGAGCAACCTGCCCACGCCCGGCCATGAGAAGAGCGATTCAACAACCACTGCTCCTGCAATCAGCGATCCGACCATAAACCCGACGATAGTGACAATCGGAATAGCCGCATTAGGCAGTGCGTGCCGCCATACCACATTGCGCCAGGACACACCTTTGGCGCTCGCCGTACGAATATAGGGTTGCCCCAGAATCTCGATCATCGCGCTGCGGGAGAACCGCGCCAGAATGGCCGCACCGCCGAGCCCCATCGTGACGATGGGGAGAATGGCGTGCATCCAGCTATCCTGTCCGCCCGAGGGCAGCCAGCCAAGCGATACAGAGAACACCAGCACGAGCAGCAGACCAAGAACAAAACTCGGTAAAGTGAAGCCGATGACGGCAGTAGCCATGACAGCCCGGTCAATGAAGCTGTTGCGATGCAGCGCAGCATAAATTCCGGCCGGAATGCCAAGCCCAAGCTTGATCAGCAATGCCGGTATCGTAAGCTGAAGCGTCGCGGGAATGCGCTCGGTCACCAGTGTGATTGCAGATTGGCCGTCGCGCATCGATATTCCCAGATCGCCGCGCGCGATGGCTCCGAAATAACGCAAATATTGCTGCCAGAGCGGGTCATCAAGCCCCCAGTTTTTCCGGAAGGCAGCTATGGCTTCAGGTGGAGCATCCGGCCCCATGATGATCTGGGCCGGATCACCGGACATGCGCAGGACGACGAAAGCAAATGTTACCACGAGAAGGATGGTGACAAACGCGCGAACCCCGCGAACCATCAGAAATCTAAGCATGAGAATTGTCCGTCTGCAGGGTTCCTGCAAAATGGCAGGCCACTTTGCGTCCCGCTGGCATATCGAGGAGTTCAGGTGTCTCGCTACTGCAGCGCGCAGCCGCAAAACGACAACGTGAATGAAAGGCGCAACCATCAGGTCGCGCGGCAGGGTTCGGTGGCTCTCCCTGCAGGATGATGCGGTCGCTGAGGGGAACACCGGCCACCGGCACACTGGACACCAGCGCCTGCGTATAGGGGTGGAGCGGTCGGGCAAAAATTTCGTCTGAGGATGCTTCTTCGACGATACGGCCCAGATACATAACCGCAACGCGATCCGAAATATTACGCACCACCTTCAGATCATGGCTGATGAAAACCATGGCTATGCCTTCACGTTCCTGCAAATCGCGCAAAAGGTTCACAACCTGCGCCTGGATGGAAACATCCAGCGCCGATACAGGCTCATCGCAAACGATGAGTTGCGGCTTGCATGCGATGGCGCGTGCAATGACGACACGCTGGCGCTGCCCGCCCGAAAGCTCATGCGGATAGCGAGAAGCCTGATCGGGACGGAGACCGACCGCTCGCATCAGCTCCGCAACACGCGCTTTCTGCTCAGCAGGTGTTCCAATGCCATGGATTTCCAGCGGCTCGGCAATCTGACGGCCAATCGGCAGGCGTCGATCCAGAGCTGCCAGAGGGTCCTGATAGACGAGCTGCATACGCGCCCGTAAAGCGCGCCAGCCTGCAGTCTTCTGGCGAGGCAGGGCCGAACCTTCGAACGTGACTTCTCCCTCACTGGGATCTTCGAGACCGAGAAGCAGCCGCCCGGTCGTGGATTTACCCGAACCGGACTCGCCAACGATGCCCAGCGTTGTTGCCGGAGCGACCGATATGGAAAGCCCGTCGACGGCGCGCACTGCGACCGGTTTTGCAAAAGGGCCTTTGCGCGACGTGTATGTTTTGACAAGATCGCGAGCTTCGATGAGAGCGGCTGTCATTGTGCTATTGCCCTTGTGCTCGCCGGGGTTGAAATATGGCCGCCGATGGACGGCAGCAAATGCGACGCGGCCGGATGGGGATGAAAACAGGCGACCATACGCCCCTCACCGGCATCGTCCTGCGGGACACCGAGTCTTGGCAGGCTTCGAGCGCAGAGGTCACTTGCGCTCAAGCAGCGTGGCGAGAATGAGCAACCTTGCGGAAGCTTGCCGGGCTCAGGAACTGTGCCCTCGATGGGTATGAGCCGGCTGCGCCCGCCCTCAAGGCTGGGAATGGAATCAAACAGACCGTGCGTGTAAGGATGACGCGGAGCAGTAAAAAGCGCTTCGGTCCGGGCCTGTTCGACGATACGCCCGGCATACATGACGGAGACCCGTTCGCAAATTTGCGATACAGCTCCAAGATCATGACTGATAAAGACCACAGCCATGCCGGTTTCCGCACGCAATGCAGCCAATAGATCAAGAATTTGAGCCTGAATCGTAGCATCAAGTGCTGTCGTAGGCTCATCTGCAATCAGGATATCGGGATTACCTGCCAGCGCCATGGCAATCATCAAGCGCTGGTTTTGACCACCGGAAAATTCGTGCGGATAATTATCGATGCGTCGGCCTGCATCCGGTATCCCCACCAGTTCCATCAATCGCAAAGCTTCCGCCCGGGCGGCTGATCCTTTCAGGTTACGATGAAGCCGCACGGCTTCCTCAATCTGTCGCCCAACCCGGATAACCGGATTCAACGAACTCGACGGGTCCTGAAAGATCATCGCAATACGACCACCCCGAACACCTTCGAGCGTGCTGCGCGATGCGGTCAGCAATTCTGTTCCTTCTAGGAGAACACTACCGGAGATCGACGCCTTCTTCGGCAGGAGGCCGAGCGCCGCCAGCCAGGTCACAGACTTGCCGCAGCCAGACTCTCCGACTAATCCGACGGCTTCGCCCCGCTCAATCGAGAGGTCGATACCATGCAGAACCGGCACGCCATCAAAGGCTACTTTGAGATTGGAAATTTCGACCAGCGGCATCATGCAATCCTTCTGGTTCATTCACAGTCGCGGGGCTTGAAACCCCAAAGGAAAAGCGAGCCCGGCCGAACCGGGCCCGCCTCTACAAATGGATCATGCCCAGTTGTTTTTGCGGAAATCCATTGCGAAAGCAGGCGCCGCCTTCCACTTCAATGACTTCGGCTTGGCAGTAAACGTCGCGTTCTGGTGAAGGACTGTGTAAGCAGGGTCTTCCCGTTCACAGATTTCCAGCATCCGCTTGAACGCTTCCTTGCGTTTGGCATGGTCGGTGCTGGTTTCCAGAATGACGGAAAGCTTGTTTGCTTCCTCATTCGTCCACTCGCCGACCTGTTGCTGCTGGCCATTCGGACCATGCTGACTGACGATGGAAGAAACCGGATCGTTGAATGGCGCGGAATTGGACCAGTCGCGCACGGCACGTCCTGGGCTCTTCTCCAGAACCTGTTGCCAGTTTTCCTGCATCTGGATTTCAACGTTCAGGCCCACCTGATTCCACATCTCCACAAGGATCTGCGCAGTTGGGGTCTGGTTGGTATAGTAATTGTTGAGCAGGCGGTAAGGGATTGCATCACCCTTGTAACCGGCTTCTTTCAAAAGCTGTTTTGCGAGATCCGGGTTATACTCCGGAACATTCCAGCCCTGAACGAACATATCGCCATAATAATCCCACTGGAGACCAGCCGGAACGACCGTACGACCGGCCCACAGCGAATCTACGATCGCCTGACGATCGATCGCATGGGTGAATGCGCGACGCACCAACGGATTTTCCAGTTGCGGATGGAACTTGTCGAACACGGTTAGACGGTGGTTGAGAATCGTGCCGCCCTGAACCTCGAAAGCGTCGTTCTTTTCGATGCCCTCAATCTGATCCGGCGGAATATCACAGGCGAACTGATATTCACCCGAGAGCAGACCATTGATGCGGGAGGCCACTTCCGGTACTTCGATGAAGCGGATCTGCTTCAGCGGCGGGCGTCCACCCCAATATTCGTCATGAGCTTCGAGCACCAGCATATTGTCAGGCTTGAACTCGACAACCTTGTAAGGCCCGGTAGTAACCGGCTTGCGCGCCCAATCGAGATAGCTCGGCGACTCTTCCCAACCACGACGGCTCATGATCTGGCTGCCGTAACGGGAGATGCGGCCTTCCATCGTGACGTCCGGCGTACCGTTCTTGAAGCGTACGGTATATTTGTCGACTACTTCGACACCGAGAAGGGCTGGCCACGAGCGGCGTGCCGTTGCTGGCACTTCAAGCGGCAGTTCCTTGCTTTCACGGCCGAGCGGGTTTTTCTCCGAGACATATATTGTCTTGCCTTCGGCGGGCTGCGTGTCGCCAAACATACGTTCCTTGCCAAAGGTGAAGGCAACGTCCTCGGCGGTCATCTCGTCGCCATTGTGGAACTTCACGCCTTGCCGGAGTTTCAGTTCAACGGTTTTGTCGTCAATGCGGGTCCATTCGGTCGCAAGACCTGGCACTGCGGAAAGACCGCCCAGCCAGTCACGGTCGATCAACGCTTCCCAGATACTGGAGAAGAAAACGCGTTCGCCGACATTCGACTGCTCGCGAAGAACGTCGAGCGTATTGCTGTTTGCCACCTTCTGGACAGCAATGGTGATCGATGGGCGATTGTCAGCCTGTGCGATTGCAAAGCGCGGCAGGACGAGCGAACCGGCGGCACCGGCTGAAAGGCCAAGCATTCCGCGTCGGGTCAGATTGATCATTTGGTTGCTCCTGAGATCAATGGTTGCGCGTTGTCAGCCCTTGCGGGCCGGATCTGTAATGGGTGAGTGTCCGGTCAGCATGAGACAGCCGCCACGACAAAGCCTTCTGGGCGTAGTCGCGAACGAGAACCGCATAAGCGGGGTCTTCAGCCAGATTGTTGAATTCGTGCGGGTCTGCCTTCAAATCGAAGAACAGTGGCGGCAAAGCCGCAAAATGCACGTACTTGTAGTTTTCGTCCTCAATTACGCAAAGGCTGCAATCATCTTGGGAAAGCTGCACCGAGTTCTGCGGCTGATCGTAGAAGACGTCGCGGAAGTCGAACTCGTAATGCAGTTCTGTACGCCAGTCGGCGGGCTTTCCCTCGCCCAGAAACGGCAGTAGCGAACGTCCGTCGCAAGCACGTGGCGTTTCCCCGCCCAACCACTCGAGGATGGTTGGCATGACATCGATGCTTTCGGAAAAGCCTTCTTCGATCTGGCCAGCGTGCCGGTTCTGTCCTGCATCCTTTATAACCAAAGGAATGCGGAAACTTTCGTCATTGTAGCCGATCTTGCCAAGCAGATGATGATCACCGAGCTGCTCACCGTGATCGCTGGTGAAGATGATCAGTGTATCGTCCCACTGACCCGTTTCATCAAGGTAAGCGAAGACCCGCCCCAGACAATCGTCGATTTCCGTAATCAGGCCGCAATAGGTGGCGCGCATTTGGCGAATCTCACCTTCGTCAAGCGTTGCACCCGACCCTTCCGCCCCATGAAAGAACGAACCGCGCCTGATGTGATCGATATAATGCTTCATAAGGGGATGCTGTGCCGCTTCGGCGTCCGGACTATCCGCGCGAACAGGCGCAGGCATATCTTCGGCCTTGTACATCGCATGATAAGGCGCGGAGGCGACGAATGGTGGATGTGGACGATAATAGCCAAGATGCAGGAAGAAAGGCTTGCCATCCCTCCCCTTCAAGTATGTCAACGCGCGTTCGGTGAAGAATGTGGAATCCGAAAACTCCCTCGGGATACGCGACGGCTTGTCGGTAGCGCCCGGAACGGAATGCTCCCCTTCCGGCAGCCAGATATCTTCGCGATTCTCCGGCAGTTCGAAGCCGTTCTGCGCCACCCAGCCAAAATACCCGTCCATATTGGGTTCGAATGCACCTACGGAGCGAAACCCGTCCATGATATCGCCAAGAACCGTAAAACGCGGATCTCTGTGGGACGTCGAGCGCGGATCAGGTGTCGTCGTCGTGTAACCGATGAGCGCGGGATCGTAGCCGATGGCGCGGAGGGCTTTGCCGAGATTCAAATGGCGCTGATCAAGCGGAACGGTGTTCTGCACTGCCCGATGGTTCATCAGGTAGAGCCCCGTAAGCAGGCTTGCTCTTGCCGGGCCACACGGCACGCAGGTCGTGACGTGATTGCGGAAGGTCAAGCCTTCCCGGCAAAGGCGATCAAGATTGGGAGTTTTGAGGAAGGGTTTGCGCCCCTCCGCCCGCATCAGGTGAGGGATAAAATCTGCTCGCCATTGATCAACGACGATAAGCAGGACATTTTTTCTGGTCATGTTGGCCTCGTTATTTCCGAGGCTTACTAGGACCCTTATATATCAAGGGCATGACCCTTGTGTAATGTTTTGGTGAAGCTCTGATTACAGAAACGCCGACCAAAGGTCGGCGTTTCACATATGTCGATGGAATAGCCGATTATTCCGCCTTGGCTTCGATATCGACTTTGTCGAGCAGAGTGAGCGGATCTTGCGATGCCGCTACCATTTCGAGAGCGCCAATTCCCTTTTCAGCTTTCGCTTTGACAGAGAGCTCGAAAATGTTTGGCTTTGCGAGGAAAGTAGAAAACGCCGTCGCAACATCCTGCAATTGTGGCTGGTCTGCTGCCAGCTCCTGCAGAGAGGCTGCAGCCATCAAAGACATCGTGCTGCGCACTTCATCTTCCGACATATCTTTTTCTTTGGCATAAGTCTTGATAGCCTTGGAGATGATGCCCTTTTCCTCAATTTTCAGGTTTACCTGCTTGGCCTTGAGCCCAAGCAGAGCGACCTGCATCATCACCTTGTCGCCAGAAAAGAATTCCTTCGTCAAACCGCCCATCAAACCGGACATAGATACAATACCCATATCCTTGCCGCTGATCGAGATGTCCTTGATGATCAGATTCTGGTTTGCTTCATCCCAGCTTGCCTCAAAGTTTGAAGACATAGTGAGACTATCATAGCCAAGTGCCCGAAGCTGCTGGTAAAACTCGTCATCAGCCTGTGTCGGCACTTTGAACGACATATCTTCGTACGCGACGCGTACATCGGTCGGAATACCGTTGTAAGGTTTGTTGAGAGCGACTTCGTAGCTCTTCATAGCGAACTGAATGCGTTCAGGCAGCGAAGGAACCGACGGTTCTTCGGTTACAGCCTGATCTCCATCGTCCGCGTTTTCCTCGCCTGCATCCACATCTTCAGACTTTTCATATGGCAGATCGGCGTCGATCCCCACGACCTTAAGCGTGCCGAATTCCGGAAGCATGGTCGTGAAAGGGAAGTTTTCAACTTCTTCCTCATTCAGCGCGGCAAACTTTTTCAGGGCTTCAACCGAAGTTGCCCAGGAGAAGCCCTTCAAGGAAGCTTCCTCCATCTTCATGTAGTCCTGACCTTCGGAGAAGGCCAAACCTTTGATCGTCGCATCCATCTTCTGATTGTCGAAAGAAACTGCGACGCGCTCGATACCGCCTTTGCCTTTCGACGCATCAGTCGGCTCGATTTTCATGCCGAGCATTTCGACATCGCCCTTGCCGATCATGTCAAACAGAGAGCTCAACTGAAGAATAAGCTCGCGCGTTTCTTCCGGCGAAAGCTCGTCCGCATTTTCGAGGGACTGGAGCTTGTTCAAGGTTTCGGTAAACGGCACGGCAGGCATGCGAGCCGTGAACCCGCTGCTGCGAATTTCATCATAGCTGAAATTCGCATCCTTCGTCTTCATGACGATATTCTTCGCCGAGAACGGACCATAGACTGGCTTTGCTTCCTTGTCGTCCGGGCCTGCCTTTTCGGTGTAGAGACGGGCGAGGAAGACACCATCGATGTCCTTGCCTTCTGCGGCACCCATAGTGCCTGTCATCTTGTCCGAGACTTTTTCACCGTCTTCACCCGGCACTTGGATCGTGAAGTCGAAAGCCGTGCCACCCGCCGTATAACGAGCAACCTTACCAAGGTTGATATCTTCCAGTGCAACGTCCTTGTAGACGATGTTCTGTTCGTTATTCGCGACGGTCTGGATAACCTTGATTTCCTGCGCAGTCAGGCGCTTTGCCGAGAACCGACCAACACGCTCCGGCAGCGTCAGACCGCTATTGCCGAAAGTATCTTTCAGCATGGCGGTATCGAAATTAGCGTCCTCGATTGCCACGCTTGGAATTGAAATCTTGTAGTTTCCGATCTCCGTATCAATGCCCGACGCATTCAGCATGCCGGTGAGGAACAGAAACTTGGGGCGTCCGTCAACCGAAGCGATACGAACGTTGGAGCCATCCTTCAGCGGCAACGTCACGTCGCGCAGATGAATACGTCCGAGAAAGTCGGCTTCGACGGACGAAGCCTTGCCGCCACGCTTTTCAAGCTGCGACGTAATCGTCTTCTCAAGTGTGATCTTGTATCCGGTCAAACCGGCCGCAGCGATAGCGATTACCGCAACTGCCGCCCATAGCGCCTTGCGCCCACCCTTACGGGTTCCGTTCTTTGCCTGCTCCACGATGCTGGTCCTTTCAGCGCAAATTAAAACGGTGTCTGTGCAAGCCATTGCCAGAACGAATTCGCAGACGAAAGGGAGGCTTCGACATCGCGTAAATACGGCTGAAACAACTGCTTGAAACACACAGCCTGAATCGGTCAGGCAGACAGATGCTCTAACTACCTGAAATTGCAAGCGCAAGCAGGATCGTAAAAGTTTCTCACAATATTTTACAGTTTGCTCAAGCAATACTCGAACAAAGCAACGCGCGAAGCATTATCGGTTCGAATGAAATATCTATGGAGCCATTTCAGCTATTGAAGCGGTTACTACCCCTCTCAATCAAGCATCGAGATACTGTCAGCCACTCAAAGCGGGTGATCGGGATGCGGAGATGTACCATAGGCACCCCAGATCGATTGATCGAAATTCACGATGGCACCCGTCATCAAGCCGGATTCTTCCGAAGCCAGAAATGCTATCGCGCGAGCAACTTCACTTGGATCGATCAATCTACCGAAAGGCTGGCTCTTCGCCGCGTCATCCAGCCAGTTCTCCGGCGCATTATGAAATTCACGTTGGATACGATCTTCACCGTCCGATGCCATCCAACCGATATTCAGGCTATTGATGCGGATACGATTGCGCAGAACCGAATAGGCCACATTCCGGGTCAGTGTGTCCAGCGCCCCCTTGGAAGCACAATAAGCTGCAATAAAAGGCTGGCCGCCCATCGACGACATCGAAGAAATGTTGACGATTGTCCCTTGCGCCTTATCGCGTCGGAACAGTTTTATTGCCTCTTGAATGAGGAAGAATGGCGCTCGTGTATTCACCGCAAACAAACGGTCGAACAATTCCGGGCTCGTATCCAGAATGGTGCCCCGATCCGTCAAACCCGCAGCGTTTACGAGAACGTCAAGCCTTCCAAAAACACGGTCGGCTTCCGAAACGATCTTGCAACAGTCTTCCACCTTCTCAAGATCAGCCTGCACGAAGACCGCTTTGGCTCCAAGATTTGCCAACTGATCGACTTGCGCTCGCCCTTTTTCAACCGAACGCCCGCATATAACGAGACCTTTGGCGCCTCTCTCTGCAAACAGTTTCGCAGTTGCTGCGCCAAGCCCTTGCGTGCTTCCGGTAATGACGGCAACTTTGCCGCTGAATTGTCCGCTCATTCTACGCTCCAAAAATCCCGGTCAGACCCGACCGCCCAGTTCAGCAGTCAGGTCGGCGAGTTCCTGTCCGCCCGCCATGAGGCTTTGCAATTCGTCCATGTCCACATCGTTCTTCGTGCGTGTTCCAAGCGTTACCCCGCGATTGAGAACTGTGAACTTGTCACCGACTGCATGAGCATGACGAACATTATGTGTGATGAAGATCACACCGAGCCCGCGTGAGCGCACAAGATTGATATATTTGAGAACCATAGCCGTTTGCCGCACGCCCAAGGCAGAGGTAGGCTCATCGAGGATCAGCACCTTTGCGCCAAAATAGACGGCGCGGGCAATCGCCACACATTGGCGCTCACCGCCGGATAGAGTTCCGACAGCCTGCTGCGGATCACGGACATCGATCCCGATCCTGCGCATCTCTTCACGCGTTACTTCTTCGGCCTGCTGTGTGTCGAACCAGCGGAACGGCCCGACGCCCTTTGTCGGCTCGCGTCCAAGAAAGAAATTCCGCATGACCGACATCAGCGGGATCATCGCAAGATCCTGATAAACGGTTGCAATGCCATGATCCAGCGCATCGCGGGGGCTTTTGAAGATGACCGGCTTCCCCTCGACCAGAAAGTCGCCGCTGGTCGGCTTGTGAACACCAGAAAGCGTCTTGATCAGGGTTGATTTGCCTGCACCATTGTCGCCAAGCAGACAATGCACCTGTCCCGGTTCCACGCTCAGCGAGACGCCGTTCAACGCAATGACCGGACCGAAATGTTTAACAAGATTGCGAACTTCAATTATGGGTGTGGTCATGGCAAATCTCCCTCTCAGCGCTCGCCGGTCGCGCGCTTGCGAATGAAATTGTTGAAGAGCACCGCGATCAGAAGCATTCCGCCGAGGAACACCAGATACCAGTCCTGATCGATCTGGGTATAGGTCAGCCCGATCAGCACCATGCCGAAGATGATCGCGCCGAAGAACGCACCAATTGCAGAACCATAGCCGCCGGTCAGCAGACAGCCGCCGATAACCGCAGCGATAATCGCCTCGAATTCCTTCTGGAAGCCACGGCGCGCATCGGTTGAACCAGCATCCAGAACGGTAAGGATAGCCACTAGCGCCGCAGCCATCGCTGTGCACATGAATAGCGTCGTCTTGACACGACGCACGGGCACGCCGGAATTGCGCGCAGCCAGAGCATCACCGCCTGCCGCAAAAATCCAGTTGCCGAAACGTGTGCGCACCAGCACATAGGTTGCGATAAGGGCAATGGCGATGAACCAGAGAACCTCGACCGGCACACCTTTTACCGAAGGCTCACCATTGGGAAATTTGTCAATCAGGTCGTTTTCAGCCATCCAGAGGAAAAATCCCTGAAAGGCATCGCCCGAAAAAAGGCCGGCAAGATAACTGCCTGCAACCGCTTCCTTCACCCCACGCAACTGGGTAGCGCCGCCTGTTGCCCATTTCAGCCCAACCAGCGACAGACCGCGCAGAATGAACAGGAATGCGAGCGTTACGATAAAGGATGGCAATCCAGTCCGGATAACAATCTGGGCATTCACCACACCCACAAATGCGGCAAACAGCAAGGTAACGATGATGGCGATGGCAAGCGGCACCTGCCATACAACCAAAGCTGCGGCGAAGATCAAGCCAGCAAAAGCCACCATCGAGCCGATAGAGAGATCAAATTCACCGCCAATCATGAGAAGTGCCGCAGCGACGGCTAGAATACCGAGCTGCGAAGCTGGAGCCATGAAGTTCATAATACCGGCTGCGGTAAACATAGCCGGATTGGCAACTGAGACGAAAAAGATCGTAATAAGGATCAGGCCGGAGACCGCCCCCAATTCCGGCCGGCTCAGGAGCCGTTGCAATGGGCTCGCCGACTGAAGTCGTTCATCCTTCGATAGCGCCGCCGTGCTGGCCTTTTCATGGGGAAGTGGCTCACTCATGATCTTCTCCTGATTCATTCTGGGCACAGAGACCCGTTCCCGCCCATTTTCATGGGCGGGTTCGATATCAGATGGTCTAAATGATGCTTACCGGATGCCTTTGGCCGAAAGTTCCACGACCTGCTTGGCCTTGTCCTTGGTGATCAGGTTCGGGCCCGATGGGACATTGCCACCCGGCATCAAACCGTACTTCGCGTTAAGCGCGAGGAACGATACCGGAAGATAGCCTTGTAGGAACTGCTGCTGGTCAATGGCGAAATCCGCCTGTCCCTTTTCGACAGCTTCCAGGAAGCCCGCCGACATATCGAACGTCGCAACATGGATTCCACTGCGACCGCTTTCGGCAGCGGCTTTCACAGCCGGTTCACCTGCCAATGTCGCATTGAGCGTCAGGATTGTGTCGACGGCAGCGTCAGATGCCAAGGCAGCACGAACCTTGGCTTCGTTTTCAGCAGGATCGGTCGATGTCGGCAGAACCGTTACATCGCCAAAGCCTTCCTTGAAGCCTGCGCAGCGCTGATCGAGCGAAACGTTACCCACTTCCTGATTGACGCAAATGCCCTTCTTGCCGCCAGCATTCTTCAATGCTTCGCCTGCGACCTTACCGGCATCGAATTCATCCTGACCGACATGCAGCAGAGCGCCGAGCTTCTTCGAGGCATCGGAGCCGGAATTCATGGAAATGACCGGAATACCGGCTGCTACAGCACGCTGGATCGACGGTCCAAGCGCATCCGCATCTGGAATGGAAACCACAATACCCTGCGGCTTCTGATTGATCGCGGCGTCGATAAGCTGGGCCATCTGCACCATGTCAAAGGTTTCCGGTGCACGATATTCGACTTTCGCGCCCGTATCCTTCGCCGCTTCGGCAACGCCGTTCTTCACGACAGACCAGAACGGGTCCGAAGCCTGACCATGGCTGACGACGACGATATTAATATCGGCCGCGTGAGCTGCGAAAGACGCAGCCAGCAAGGCCACCCCGGCTACGGCCGACTTCAATAGAGATTGCATGTTCACTCCTCCCTTGTCCGGCACTCCCCGCCGGTTTGCGTTAACGCTTTACCTTTCGCCTGCTGTATTCCGGCGCTCCTCCAAGCGTTTTACCCGTGAACACACGCAGCTCGTGGATCTTTTCAATAGAATGAAACATTCATAACAAATTATCGTGGAATTATAATTCCATTTCTGGTAGCCCATGTCAATCGCATAAGCTGCCGACGATATGCTTATTTCCCAAAGGAGTTGCGCAGCACCAAACGCTTCGACCATCGTTTCTGGAGGAATGACAATGGCTGATAGGGCTGAGGTTGTGGTGACAGGTTTGATCGGGTCCGGTTTCATGGGCAAGACGCACGCCCTCGCGCTCGCAAACGTCAACCGGGTGTTCGACTTACCGATTGAAGTGCAGCTTCACACATTGGCCGATGTGAATGTGGAATTGGCAAAAAAAGCCGCAAAACAACTGGGATTTGCAAATGCTACCGACAATTGGCGTACACTGATCTCAAACCCGGATATCAATCTCATCGACATCACAACGCCAAACCGGTTTCACAGGGAAATGGCGCTCGCCGCCATTGAAGCGGGCAAACACGTCTATTGTGAAAAGCCGCTTGCACCCACCGCTGCTGAGTGCCTCGAAATGACGCTCGCCGCGGAACGGAAAGGTGTTCAGACTGCCGTTGGGTTCAACTATCTGAAAAATCCGATGATAAAACTGGCCAAGGAAATCATCGACAGCGGTGAACTGGGCGAAATTCGCAATTTTCGCGGTATTCATGCGGAAGACTTCATGGCGGACGCTCACATTCCATGGACCTGGCGTCTTGATCCGGCAGGTGGTGGAGGAGCATTAGCCGATATAGGCAGCCATATCATCGCTACAGCACGCCATCTTGTTGGGCCGATAACGGCGGTAATGGGAGACGCCGTCACAATCATCAATGAGCGCCCAGATAGTTTGAACCTTTCGCAGATGAAACCTGTGGAAGTGGACGATGTTTGCCGCGCTTTCGTACGTTTTGAAAACGGAGCGACCGGTACACTCGAAGCAAGCTGGATCACCAGCGGTCGCAAGATGCAGCACGATTTCGAGATTTCCGGATCGAAAGGCTCCCTGTTCTTTTCGCAGGAACGCTTCAACGAACTCGACCTGTTTCTCTTTTCCGACAAAAAGGGACAACAGGGCTTCCGCAAGATTTTCGCCGGACCTGAACACGAACCCTATGGCGCATTTTGCGTAGCTGGCGGCCATCAGATTGGCTTCAATGATCTCAAGACAATCGAAGTGCGCGACTTCCTGCTTGCCACAATGGGACAGAAGAACAATCACGCCGATTTTCGCGAAGGATATGAAGTCCAGAAGACGGTAGAAATCATCTACGCCTCCTCCCGCGAGCGTCAGTGGAAAAATGTCTAGCCTACACGGGAGGTCGGATGGACGATGAACTCGCCATCCACCGTCATGATTTTCGCTCGAATACCGTAGACATCATGCAATAGCTGTGGCGTGAGAACTTTCGTTGGTTCCCCATCCGCAACGATATGTCCCTTGTCGAGCAGAATAAGGCGCGTGCAATGCTGTGCCGCAAGGCTCAACTCATGCAATGAGGCGACGACAGTCCTGCCCTCTTTTGCAAGTTCAGCGAAGCTTTCCATCAGCCCAAGCTGATGAGAAGGGTCGAGCCCGGCCACCGGCTCATCGGCGAGCATTACAGGCGTATCCTGCGCCAGAACGCGTGCGATCAGCACGCGCGCCCGCTCTCCACCGGAAAGCTCGATCGCCGACCTTTCCCGAAATCGCGTAACGTCCATGCGCTGCATTGCAGCCTCGATGAGCATTCTATCCTGCGCACTCATGCTCGCAAAAACCGGCTTCAAAGCCGAGCGCCCCAAAGAAACAAGCATCTCCACTGATACCGGCCATGCAACATCACGCTCCTGCGGCAGATAAGCGAGGTTCTGCGCTTTTGTTGAAGCGCTCATGTAGCGCACATCGTCCGTGTCGAGCGAAATATCCCCGCTGGACCTCACAAGTCCCAAAATGGCGCGCAACAATGTCGTTTTCCCGGCGCCGTTAGGTCCGATCAGCCCGATGAATTCACCGCCATGAATATCGAAACTTGCGTCGCTGAGTGCCGCCTTCCCGCCAAGCGTAACGGAAAGATTTTTTATCGAAAGCGATGTCATACAAGCTGCCTCCGATACTTGAACACAAGCCACAGAAAGAATGGTGCGCCAATGATTGCCGTCAGAACGCCCAGTTTCAGTTCACGCCCCGGCATGACGACACGCACCAATACGTCAGCAGCCAACAACAGGGCAGCCCCGCCGAAACCGCTTGCAACCAGCAATCGTGATGGACGCGCACCGACAAGCGGACGCAGAAGATGAGGAACAACCAGCCCTACGAAACCGATGGCACCGGCAACAGCGGTGGAAGCACCCACGCAGGCAGCTGTACCCAGCACGGCAAAAAGCTGCACACGAGCCAGATTGACGCCCATCGTTGCCGCAGCATCGGCCCCCAGTGTCAGACTGTCGAGTGATCGCCCGAGTGCCAGGAGCATCGCCCAGCCAATAAGGATAAATGGTGCGGCGAGAGCCACATGCGTCATCGATCTGTCGGCCAGCGAACCGAGCATCCAGAAGACGATTTCCATTGCGGCAAACGGGTTGGGCGACAGGTTGAGCGCCAGCGCCGTCAATGCACCAGCAAGACTGGTTACCGCGACACCGGCCAATATGACCGCAAGCGTACCGGCATTGCGCCCGGCTAGAAGCTTGACGAGAAACACCGACACAAAGGCACCTGCCAGCGCGAGGAGCGGCAAAGCCAGCGGAAACAAGAGTGAGAGACCGCTATAAATAGCGATAACCGCACCGAATGACGCGGATGCGCTCACGCCAAGCAGGCCGGGTTCGGCGAGCGGGTTGCGCAGGTAGCCCTGCAAGGCAGCACCGGAAAATCCAAGCGAGGCACCGATAAGAAGCGCGAGCAGTGCCCGAGGCAAGCGAATTTCGCGCATGACCAGCACGATCATTTCGCTGTCATCACCCAAAAGCGCCTTGAGGCTGTCAGGGATACTGATCGCCGCCGGCCCGGTCAGCAACGAAACAATGAAGAGCAAAGCCACAAGCATGGCCAGCCCGCCGAGCAGAAGATAGAAGCGGTTACGTTCAGTCACGCGCCGCCTCCGCAAGTTCCGCCACGGCTTCAACGCTGAATGGCCCACCGCAAACCGTCAGATTATCCGCTATCGTCACCGCTCTCGCCTGTTTTTCAAGCGCCCGCAACACCGGATGTTCGAAATTCTCGAAAGCCAGCGCAGGCGCACGATCTCTTGAACTACGCACCAGAATATCCGGCTTCTCGAGCACCAGCTTTTCCAGCGGCAGCAGAGCTGAACCGCTGACCCCCGCCTTGTCGGCCAGATTATCAAGTCCGGCAAGACGCACAGCCTCATCCACCAGTGTTCCCCGACCTGACGTGTAACTGTTGGCATAATAAAGCGCGACCGTCTTGCGGCGAACCGGAAGCTGGATTGCCGCCAAAGCAGTTTTCATTCTATCGATTTCCCGACTGGCTTCCGCCTGTCTTCCGAGTAACTCACCCATACGATGCAGATGGTCTTCTATATCGCCGAACGAGCGTGCTGGCGCGAACTCTTCCACACGAACACCGAGCCTGCGCAATAGCCCAACCGTTGCCCTCGACGAGAATGTGCCCGCCAGCACAAGATCAGGTTTCATCAGAAAGACTTCTTCTGCCTGCGCATGGTTGACCGGAAACTCCCGGGCTTTTGCCGCCATGACGGACAATTCCGGGTCCTGCGACAAGTACGAAACCGACTGCAACTGGCCCTCATTGGCCAGCAGCAATGCCAGCTGATCGGTGCATACGTTGATGGAAACGACGTGATGGGGAATGTCCCCCGCGTCTGCCGAATTTCGAACGAATAAGGCCAGCCCCGCCGCGAGGCAGAAGCTGGTGATCCATTTTGCGGATGCCCTTTTCATTCTCTGTTCAGCCTCAGAAGTTCCGGGTCAATCCGAGATTGATCGTGCGTCCCGGTGCAATATAGCCAGAGGAGGTCTGATAGTCCTTGTCAAAAATATTCTCGACCGAGAACTTCAACTGCGACTGCTTGTCGATGGAATAGAGCGCCACGAAATCAGCCGTCACATAATCTCCGAGTTTCTTGCTATTTGCAGCATCTGCATAACGCGAACCGCCATAAATCAGCCTTGCAGTCAGATCGAGCTTTTCAATCGGCGTGAAATTGACCTCTGCCGCCCCCTTGAAACGTTCGCGATAGGGAAGGTCGTTTCCGGTGTCTTCATCGATTGGCCGTTTGAAGTCCACTATGCCTTTGACACCCCACTGATCGTTGAAGCGATGATCGAGCGTCGCTTCAAACCCGGTTATGTGAGCCCGATCAACGTTTACGGGCAACCAGAAATGTGTTTGCTCATCCTCTCGCCAACTGATGCCCTGCTTTAACCGGGTGTCGTAGAAAGCCATATCCAGAGTAGTGCCAGCACCGATCCGCCAATTCAAACCGAGTTCATATGAACCCGATTTTTCGGGTTTCAGATCAGGGTTTCCCGACATCGGATAATAAAGATCATTAAACGTCGGCGCGCGGAAACCTGTCGCATAAGAAGACCTCAGCACCAGATCGGGCAAAATTTCATAGCTCGCGCCAAGGTTATAAGTGGCAACGTCGCCAAATTGACTGTTGTGGTCGTAACGAACGCCACCATCAACGCGCAACGCCTCATATTCCAGCGAATACTGACCAAATACTGCAGCCAGATCACGACTGGTTTCATCGTAAGCAACGGTGGTGTTGATCTCCTCACGATAGGCTTCCACACCACCAGTCACGGTATGATTGACGTTGCCGGTATCAAAACTCTTCTCCGTCGACGCAAAGACCCCATAACGCTTGGTTTCAAACCGGTCCGAACCGCTCACGCCTTTCCGGAAGTTGCGGCTGTTGTCGATACCGCTGCTGAATTCCAGCGTGGATGACCAGTCCGCCGTATGATCGATGCGCGTTCCGATCTTGCCCGTAAATGCGGTACTATCGGCCTGGTCCGGTGACGGTGCCTTGGCATCATATTGATTGCGCCCTCGGCTAAGGAGACCGTCCGCATAAATTCTACCCCAGTCGAAGTCCTTCGACAGGGCAAAGTTGAAAGAGCCTTGCAGAAATCCGTCGCGATCCGGTTCATGCCCATAGGCATCTGCTGTGGTGAAATCATATCCTTGGGTGCCAGTTATGGCTGCACCGAAAGCATAGTCGATACCATCGTTACTCCGTCCCTGAATGGACCCGGACGCATACCCACCCCATGGGTGGCTGACACCGGTAGAAAGACTGCCGCACCAGGAGCGCTCACCGCAAGCGCCACCCTGCTTGGTGATGATATTGATCACCCCACCCATGGCATCGGCACCGTATTGCGCTGAATGCGCACCCTTTGCGATCTCAATGCGGTCGATCGAACTTAGGGGAATATTCGCCAACGCGGTTGAGCCGCTTGTTGCCGACGCGGTGCGCACGCCATTGACCAGAACGACCGTCTGCGTGGAGGACATCCCGCGAATGGAAATTCCGGCGGAAGAGCCCTGCCCACCATTCGTCTTGATGGAAACCCCGCTATAGGACTTCAGCAGCGACTGCAGATCCGGAGCTGCCGAGCGTTCTATGTCCGCTGAATCGATCACAGTCACGGACGAGGTCGAGCGCTGCAGCGAAGATGCGCGGCGCAATGGCGTGATCACGATTGTATCAAGGACGACACTACCATCGCTGTCTGGCAGACTCTGAGCAAGTGTCGTGGACGGCAGCGCAAGAACACTGGCCGATACCAATAGAACAGATGATTTCAAAAGATGCATTTTCCCTCAACCCGCCGAACCGGAGACCGATACCGGCTTTTCCTCGCACCGCAGGTTGAAGTGATCATGGCACTGAAGTGCCCCTCTTCCCGACGGCAACATTTCAACAATGTCACCGCCACGGACAGCCGCGCCTGGACACACCCCGTATCCATGCATGGGTGACCGGATACGGCAGGTCTCCTGACTTCCGGGTCGTCGCTTTCCCTCCGCCTTCCCGAGTGCATCGACTGCTCTCAGTGGCTTTCACCGCTTGCGCGGCTGTGGAGGATAGCTCTCCGGTTACAGTTGCGGGGGCAGTCGCGGCATCAGCCAGAATGGCTTCACCGTGTTCCCTTTTCATCCGCCTTGATAGCGGAACCGTTTCCTGAGAATTGCGATAGCAACATGGTTAAGGATTCGCAACTCCGCTGAAGCGCAATCCGGCACAGAAAACTGAATCACATTCACAAGGAATGGATTCAGCCTCCTGTTTTCAAAGAATTTTCCTATCGCAGGAATGCGCGGAAACGCTGGAGCGCAAAATAAAACAACACCAAGCCAATGACGATCAGTGCCAGGAATTGCGGCCAGACAACGCCCAGCCCTGCTCCGCGAAACAGGATCGATTGCGCCAATATGACGAAATGCGTATTCGGCGCTGCCAGCATGATTGTCTGGATGATTTCAGGCATGCTTTCCCGGGGCGTTGTCCCTCCCGAAAGCACCTGCAAAGGCAAAAGCACCAACATCAGCAACATTCCAAACTGCGGCATCGACCCAGCCGCAGTGGCCAGAAAAATACCAAGGCTGGTCGTTGCGAAAAGCTGGAGCGCTGCACCAACGAGAAACAGCGACACCGACCCATAGATCGGAACGGCAAGCAGCCCCTGCACCACGAAAACCAGTGCAAACGCCGAGGCAACCAGCACGACCAGCCCCATGGACCAAATCTTGCTGACCATGATTTCAACCGGCGTCACTGGCATTACCAATAGATGTTCTATGGTTCCGTGTTCGCGTTCCCGAATAAGCGCGGCGCCCGTTAGGATGATCGATAGCATCGTAACCGATGAAATCACATTGTTGATCGCCCCGAACCACCCCTTGTTCAAATCCTGATTGAACCTCGCCCTGAGATTGAGTTCGATGGGCGTTTGTGCACTACCGCGATAGCGATTGAGGAATTCGCTCACCTCACTCGACACAATCGACTGCACATAGCCGCCACCGGTAAAGGCCTGGCTCATTCGGGTTGCATCGACATTGAGCTGAATGGTCGGCGAACGGCCAGCCAGAAGATCACGCTGGAAATTCGGCGGTATGTTCAGTGCAAATGTATCAAGCCCCTCATCCATCCGGGCATCCATTTCGTAGGATGAAATCAGCTTCGGCGGTACGAAGTATGGCGGATAAAATGCCGTCGTGATCCGGCTCGAAACAGGCGACTGATCTTCATCGACAATCGCTATCGCCGCATTGTTGAGAGTCTCAGGCATCGCCTTGGAAGCCGTATAAATTGCAAGCGTAAAAGCATAGACGATCAGGATCAGCAGCATTGGATCGCGCGCCAGACCGCGCAGTTCCTTCACGCCAAGCTGGAATATGTTGGATATCCGCATCTTAGCTCGCCTGTTTCTTGAGAAGAACGATAGCGAGCGCCATGAGAACCGGCACCGCAATCAGCAGCGGCAAAAACGAGCCTGCGAGATCGGCAAACCCCAAGGCCTTGGAGAAAACCCCGCGCGAAATGGTTACGAAATAGGTCGCCGGATAGATTTTACCGATGAACGCGCCCGCACCTTGCAGCGACGATACGGGGTCAATGATACCGGAATACTGCACAGCCGGAATGAGTGTCAGAAGCGCCGTTCCGAAGATCGCTGCGATCTGGCTGTTCATGAAGGTGGACAGCACCAGCCCCATGCCGGTCGCGATCGTGACATAGAGCAGCGCCGCCAGCGCATAAGTCGGAAAACTCCCTGTGAACGGGACCCTGAAAATAAACACCGCAAAGGCTGTCAACATCAGGAAATTCAAAAATGCCAGCCCGATATAGGGCAGTTGCTTGCCGAACAGAAACTCGAATTTCGTCACGGGCGTCACGTAAAAATTGATAATCGACCCCAATTCTTTTTCGCGAACCACGCTCAACACTGCCAGCATCGAAGGGATCATGAGAAGCAGTAGCGGAATCACCGCCGGCACCATAGCTACGAGGCTTTGCACATCGGGATTATAGCGGTAGCGTATCTCCAGATTGAAACTGCCGGCATTCGCCGCGCTGCCGTAAAGCTCGCGGGCTTTCTGCGTCAGCCAGTTGGCGTGCATGCCCTGAACATAGCCTTTGATTGTCTCGGCTCGTGTGGGCATAGCGCCGTCAATCCAGGCGGCAACTTCCACCGGGCGCCCACGCATGACATCTGCGGCAAAATTCGGCGGTATCTCGATAGCCAGACTGATCTCGCCATCCCGCATTCGCCGGTCCAGATCATCGTAGTCGGTTATGGGAGGCTGTTCGGAAAAATAGCGCGAACCTGCAATCTGCTGCGTGTAATCACGGCTGATCGTCGTATCGTCACGGTCGAGCACCGCAAATTTCAGATCCTCGACATCCAGGTTAATGCCATAGCCAATGACAAACATCAGGATGACACTACCGAGTATAGCCAATGTTGCGCGGATCGGATCGCGTTTCAGTTCAAGCGCCTCGCGCCGCGTATAGGCCAGCATTCGCCGCAGGTCCGGCAACCAGCTTGACGCCTTCTTTGGGTGCGTCTCGCCTATCTCTGTCGTCGGTTCTGGGAGAATTGCAGGCGACGCCACTGTTTGTTCTGTCTCGCCAATGGCGTCCTGAAGATATGCGACGAAAGCTTCTTCCAGAGTCTTAGCATGGCGACTTTCGGTAATCGCCTTAGGCGTATCGCTAATCAGAACTTTACCTGCATGCATCAGCGAAATCCGGTCGCAAAGCTCGGCTTCATTCATGAAATGGGTAGAAACGAAGATCGTAACATTGTCCTCGCGCGACAGATCGGCGAGGATTTGCCAGAAAGCATCGCGAGCGACCGGGTCCACACCTGATGTCGGCTCATCAAGAATGAGAATATCAGGTGAATGGATCAAAGCCACAGCCAGTGACAGGCGCTGGCGGATACCGAGCGGCAAGGCGTCGGGTAAGGAATCCATAACCTCAATAAGATCAAATCGTTCGGTCAAATCCTTGATACGGCGCTCGGTCAGATCCGGTGCCATATCGAACAATTTGGCATGAAGTTCCAGATTCTGACGAACGGTCAACTCTGAATAGAGCGAAAACGCTTGCGACATGTATCCGACATGGCGGCGTATATCGATATCCTTGGGATCGACCTCTCGCCCGAACAGCCGCGCCGTTCCCTCACTGGCAGGCAACAACCCGGTCAAAACCTTCATGGTCGTGGTCTTGCCGCAACCGTTGGACCCCAGAAATCCGAAGATTTCACCACGCGGAATTCGAAAACTTACATCATTCACGGCAGTGAAGTTGCCGAAGCGAACAGTGACGTGTTCTGCTTCAATCGCGATCTCAGCATCCGCACCGAAATCACGATGTGGAATTTCGATATCCTGATGGCCTTTCCGCAATTCTTCCGGCAGGAGCGCGATGAAAGCCGCATCGAGATTGGGAGTGTTGGTGCGCTGCAGCAATTCGTGCGGTGTACCCGTCGCCAGAATCTGCCCATCATTCATAGCGACCAGCCAGTCAAAGCGCTCGGCCTCTTCCATATAGGCCGTGGCGACGATGACACTCATTCCGGGACGATCCTCGCGGATGTCATCAATCAGCTCCCAGAACTGGCGTCGGGATAGAGGGTCAACGCCCGTCGTTGGCTCATCGAGTATAAGCAGGTCAGGATCATGGATGAGCGAACAGCACAGGCTGGTCTTCTGCTTCATCCCGCCTGATAGCTTGCCAGCCGGGCGATCCGCGAAAGCCGACATGCCCGTGCGTGCCAGAAGATCGACGATGCGACGCTCACGCTCTTTTCGATTATGTCCGAACAGCCGTCCGAAAAAGTCGATATTCTCGAACACCGAAAGCGTGGGATAGAGGTTCTTCCCAAGCCCCTGCGGCATATAGGCGATACGGGGATAAGCAGACTGAAGATGCCGCTTATCCGAAATATCACCGCCGAGAACCTCGATGCGCCCTTGTTGCATCGTCCGCGCTCCGGCGACCAGCGATAACAGGCTCGATTTCCCAACCCCGTCAGGCCCGATCAAACCAACCATGCAGCCAGCGGGAATATCAAGGGTCACCTCGCGCAGAGCCCGTGCCTTCCCGTAGGACAATCCTACGCCTTGCGCGCGGACGACAAAGCTGTCGTCTTTGGCACCAGCTTCGACAGGAGCGTCGTTCATTTCACGGTTTCCGCAAGATTTTTCGGCCACTCAGCATTAGGGTCAAGCTTGACATAAGCCATGCCCGGCAATCCGGTTTTCACCTGCTGGATATATTTTTGAAGCAATTCTTGCGGGATTTTCGCCTTTACGCGGAACATCAGCTTCTGGCGCTCTTCCTCCGTTTCAACGGTCTTCGGCGTAAATTGAGCCACGTCAGCCACAAAGCTGATCTTTGCTGGAATGACATATTGCGGCGCGGCATCGAGAACGATCCGGGCATCGGCACCCATGGCCACCCGCCCGGCCTGCGCCGTCGGCAGGAAGAAGGTCATATAAACGTCGCTGACGTCGACAAGATTGAGCACCCTCCCACCTGCGGAAAGTACTTCACCCGGTTGGGCAACGCGGTATTGAACACGTCCCGGCTTGGGCGCTCTCAAAGTGGCGTCGTTGATATCTGCCTCAATGCTTGCGATTGCAGCCTTGGCTGCCTCGACCGATGCCTCGGCATCCACCACCTGCGCCTTGGCGGCACCAATAGCTGCTTCCGTGGCCGCAAGCTGCGCCTTGGCTGCACCAACAGCCGCTTCTGCGCCCTGCGCCGTCGCGCGATCATCGTCCAAAACTTGCTGGGAAACCGTGCGCGATTGCGTCAATTGCTGGGAGCGGACCAGACGGCGTTGGGCAGCATCCAGTTGCGCTTCCCGCTGTGCCACGGTCGCCTCTGCAGCCGTGTGCTCGGCTTCGCGCTGCGTGACAAGACTGCGCGCCGTCTCTATTCCAATCTCTGCCCGGCGCAATTGCGCCTCAGCCTGCTTGCGCTGACTTTCCAGCTGATCCGTATCCATGCGTGCGAGAATGTCATTTGCCTGCACGAAATCGCCCTCATCTGCGAGGATTTCGCGAATACGCCCCGGACTCTTCGTCGAAATATCGATCTCAACCGCCTCGATGCGACCGTTGCCCTTGGCGATACCTTCCGGCAACCCATCGCCGTTCAACGCTTTCCAGGCATAATACCCGCCTGCGGCAAAGACGATAATCGCTCCTGCCAGTATCCATTGCTTACGGTTGAAAGCCATAATGAAACACCCTCATTGCCATCGTCGTCACAATACCGTCTTCAGATGAAGCACCGGCAAGCGGTCGCTGTCTGCAAGGGGTTTCATTATCCCCCGCCCTGCCTCCGGCATCGGCCAGAACCTTCTTGGAAGGATATGGAACTACCTTTTCATTTAGCAACCGGTGAATTGGGGGAGCGATCCAAAAACGCAAACTCCCGGTTGAATCTGCTCTAACCACGGTGGCAATCGTCCGCCTTGATTAGGATCAAGAACCGCTAAAATATAAAACAAGGTTGTTGGAGACGCGGGTGCTGATTTGATGAAACAGAGGGGAGCAACGCCGACAGCACCCGCTGGCTGTCGATAGGCGACGTTGCGGAAAGATCGCGCTCATGCGCTCGACAGATTGATTTAGCCGGGGTGCCATTCGAGTAGGGCCTCGGCACCCCGGGTCACCGACTCTGGTGGAAACCGGCAACGATTGTTGGTTAGCACCCGCTCAAACGAAGCTCTTTGATTTCAATCAAACAAGCGACAATTCAGCAGTCCATCATCACTTTTTTCCGTCAACTTTCCGCGGTTTGCATTTGCCCCACGTCTTCTTCAGATAGTTCGACGCAGCTTTGAGCTTTGGATCGGAAAGAAAACCCTGACGAAAGAGAATGCTCCCCTTCACCTCTGGCAAAGATTCATTGAGTTCTAGCTGGCGCTTAATTTCGGTCACACCTTCACCCGCCTGCCAGTTGGGTTCGAGTGTGGTTCCGGAACCGGCCCGATAGAGTGCGAGACCGATATAGAGATCTGTCTTCGTGCCACGAACCGTATCTGCCCACCATTTCGCAATCGTTCCGTAAGACACATCCTTGCGGCCAAAGGACCAGTAAATCTGCGGCGCGATATAATCGATCATGCCTTCTTTGACCCAACGCCGGGTGTCGGCAAAATCTCCGTCATAATTGGTTTTTCCGGCGCGGGTTGCAGAACCGCGCGGATCGTCGGCAGCGTTGCGCCAAACGCCGCTCGGGCTGATACCGAAACGGACATTTGGTTTGATGGCTTTTATCCTGTCCGAAATTTCCCGGACTAGCGTATGAGTGTTGTAGCGACGCCATTCATATTTGCTCGAAAAGCGTGTGCCAAACCGTGCATACGATTTCTCATCGTCAAGTTTCGACGATGCTGTTTCGTAGTAGAAATAATCATCGAACTGAATGCCGTCGACATCATATTTCTGCACGACCTCTGCCGTCACATTCGTCACCCACTCACGAACCGCCGGAATACCAGGATCGAGAACATAACGGTCGGCCGAAACGCTGACCCAGTCGGGGTGGGACTTGAAAACACTGGCTGGCGACTCGTTTGACGAATTCCGCAACTCCTTGCGGGTCGATGGCTTCGTATCCATTGAAACACGATAGGGATTAAGCCATGCATGCAGTTCTATGCCACGCTTATGCGCTTCCTGAATTGCAAACTTCAGCGGATCAAAGCCCGGATCTTTGCCTAGAGTTCCGGTCAGATAGGACGACCACGGTAAATAGGATGACTGGTAAAAAGCATCGGCAGTCGGCGAAACCTGAAAGATGACAGCATTGATACCATGCTCGGATGCTTCATCGAAAAGCCTGAGTAGCTCTTCTTTCTGGCGCTTTATGCGTTCGACATCATCTCCCATGCGGGACGAACTGCGCGACGGCCAATCAAGATTGAGAACTGTCGCGATCCAGCTGGCATGAAATGCGTCGCAGTCGAGGGGCATGCAATCGTTCCGTCTAAATAACTCGTCAGGCAAGGGATTTGATATGGCTCTTTAACGCATTAAAGCGCCGTGCGTCCATTTCAACCCACAAAGGTCGCTCTAATTTCCTAGCACTACGCATCGTTGTTGCCAAAAATCGATCCCGGTTTTTGGATCGATGCTGTAGCTTAAAGATAGGAAAGCAACAGCGAGGGCAGCATGTATAAGAATATTCTCGTAACCACCGATGGGTCAGAATTTGCAGAGCGCGGGCTCGTCCACGCATTTAAGCTGGCACGTACCGTCGGCGCGAAGGTGACGGTACTGACTGTGACCGCTCCCTATTCCGTTTCAGGGCTTCCTGGCGGTTGGACGGATAGCCCCGCCTTCATCGAGCGCTTCGAGCAGGAATGGAACGAATACGCCGATAAATCCCTCGCCCGTGCTCGCGAACTGGCGGCTGAAGCTGAAGTCGAGGTCCATACATTGCATGAGGTTGCCCCACATCCGGCGACATCCATCATTGAGACAGCTAAGGAACTGCGCAACGATCTTATCGTCATGGCTTCCCATGGTCGTCGCGGATTAAAAGGGATGCTTCTCGGCAGTCAGACTTATGAAGTACTGACTCGCGGTAGCACACCAATTCTGGTGGTAAAATAAAGCAACATCGAAAGGCCCGAAAAACGGGCCTTTTCGCTATCAGCCAGTCTGGTGGCCTGTTGCATTGTCGATATCGATACGGAAGAAGACTGGATCAAGTTTGCGTTCTTTCCCGTCCTTCGCAATCGTCTTTATGTATGCTGGTTCCCACCATGTCGGTTCGGCGGCCATAAGTGCAACGATCGAGTTCTTCTCATCCTCACGTTCGATCTCCCGATAGCGACCGTTCAGCACAACTGTACGCCAGTTGGTCCGAGACTCGATATGATCGAAAAGGATACAAACCGCATCGTTCTTGCGCAGGGCTTCGGTCTTCTGCCCGTCGGTAGTAAAAGAATAGAGCGAACCACCGCTGAACCGAAAACTGAGTGGTATGATAAAAGGACGATTATCGAGAACATAAGCCAGTCGCCCCAGATGGGTGTGCTGTATCATGTCACGGATATCGTATTCCGACATTTCCCTGATCATCATGGCTCGCCTCCGCCGTTTGCTTACCTATCGATAAACTAACATAGGGCGGCGTTATGGCTTTGACCGTAATCAAAACACAAGCAGTGCCAGATTCTCAAACGAACAGACGCCCTTCTGCGATCTTGACCGCCGTGCCTCCAATCCGCGCTCCTGTGAGCTGTTGCTTGGCGACATCCAGTTCAAGACGAATCCGCGAAGGCCGCCCCATCTCCATTCCCTGCTCGATCCACCACTGCGAACTGCCATCAACAGGCTTGTCGTTTTTCTGGATCATGCCTGCAAAGGCGGCAGCAGCCGAGCCCGTAGCCGGATCTTCATAGACATTCGCACCCGTTACAAACATGCGCGCGTGGAAATTACTGTCGAACAGAATTGTTTCGCGACAATAAACGTATATCGGCAAAGGCCGGCCATCGACATGCGGCAGGCTTTCGCTCACGTAAACTGGGTCAATGGACACTTTTGCTGCAGCAATCAGATTATGAACCGGTACGAGCAGATAAGGCGTACCTGCGCTCCAGACGGCAGGTACATGGTTCTCAAATCCAATCTCGTGCGTGCCGAGACCAATTGCAGCGGCCGCCTCCTCCTTCTCGACCTTGACGTCAACTCGCTCTGGCAAGCGTGGCAGATCAAATTCTGCAAATGCGCTATTTTCGCCAAGTATGACGCCACAGCGAACAATACCGACCTTTTCTTCCAGAGCCACGAGCCTGTCAGTCTCATCACCCGTTTTGCGACAGCGGGCCAGCGACACGGCGGCGCCCACTGTCGGGTGCCCGGCAAAGGGAAGCTCATAATCAGGTGTGAAGATACGCACCGCCGCTTCATGCGCGGGATTGCTCGGAGGAAAAATGAATACCGTTTCGGAAAGATTGAACTCGCGTGCGATGGCCTGCATACGCGTATCGGTCAAACCTTCGCTATCATGGACGACCGCCAGCGGATTTCCAGCCAGAGCCTTGTCGGCGAAAACGTCGAAAACCTCATAGAATCTGCCGGAAACGGCGGCGTCACTCATCCCTCATTCTCCCCTCGACTTGCTCACAAAACCGACCGCAAGGCCGATTTCACTCCAATGTCTCATGCTTGGCATTATCTGCGAGCATAGCCAATTTCGCGCCGCTGTCATCTGCAAGTCCGACCAAGTTTAGCGATTATTGAAATGCCAGTCGGCAAATGCTCGCACATAGGACGGTGTTGCGTCTCCCATCGCACCCGCTGCCTTCACTGGTATGATCTCTGATAGTTCCGGTTCTTCCTCAGCAGAAAGATATTGTTCAATCCGCGACACCAGTTCCGGTGATGGCACATCAAAATAGTAACGGCGGAAAAGCGCGATGCTGCGGTTTCCGGTCACGAGACTGATCTGCTGCTCCGCGCGCGCATCGAGAAGATCGAGACCCGTTTCCTCACGAACCTCCCGTTGCCGATTGGCGTCATAATCGACATAGCCATCAACAATGTCATTATCATCCACCGAGCCTGCCGGAAAATAGACCCTTCCCGCACCCGCGTTCTGTGCACTCATACGCCCGGCAATCAAATGCCCTTCGCTCGAGACAATCACGCCGACACCGAAAATATGCCACGGACGTTCTTGCGATACGTCACGTCGCCAGTGCATCAGGGTTGCAAAACTGGTGCGCTTGAACCCGGCATGAAAAACGCTGCCCATCAATTCAGCTTCCGGTGCCAGATAGAACTCGCCATCGAACAAAGTGGGGTTCGCAGCCCGCTCATGCGTCCAGTTCGAAACAATCGCTTCCCTGTTCTCCACGGTATACGGCAGAGGACCAGACAGCACCCGAACTTCAGCACTATCGATTATGTGGACAGTGTTTTCCCGAACCTGTTTCATCGCTCAAACCATGTTAAATGTCACTGCGACCGGGCAATGATCGCTTGCCTTCGGGCGATCCCATCCGGTTCGGGGATAACGATCAACCTGCTGGTCGGGTGGAAATATAGTGCGCCAGGGCTGCCCCCGCCGGATGATATTTGGAACCGCCTTCTCATTCTTCTCAGCGAATGAAGGTGAAGCCATGATGTAATCGAGCTGGCAAAGATGGCGCTCTTGCGGCCCGCGCGTATGGTAAAGCGTCCAGCGATCCATAACGGGGCGGCGCTCGACCAGATTGACCGCGAAGCCGTCCCCTAAAAGCACGTCGAGCGCGCTTTCTTCTTCAACCATGGGCGTGAACTGATAGCCGTTCCATTCATCGCCGCCGATAATGATCCGCTCACGGTAATCATTGAAATCACCACAAATCAGCCAGCGGCGATTTGCAACATTAGACGGGCCGAACTTATCCTCGATGATACGGCGTATGGCGCGTGCCTCTGCGCGTCGCACCGGCAGAGATGCTGTCCGTCCATCAAATCCGTTGCGCGCACCCGTCATCGATTTCATATGAGTCACGAAAAGCGATATGGGCTTTCCTGCTATGCGGAAATCCACATTCAGACAATCCCGCTTGAAAATGCGATCATGGGCCTGGATCCCCAGTTCGGCGAGAACCGGCTCATAGAGACCAAAGTCATTATAAGTTATGTAGGCATAGCTCGTGACTTCATCGACCTCGATAGGCTGTCCGTCTCGTGTCGTGTCGCGCATCATAACGGCAACATCGATCCCGCGGCTGTCATTGCCATCTATGAGATATTTATGCCGGAAGCCATGGCCTATCATCTTGAAAAGATAGCCATACTCGAAGGCATTGAGCGCAGCGAGATTGTCCACTTCCTGCAGGCAAAGAATATCAGCCCGTGTTTCGGCAATAGCGAGCGCCGTCATCTGGCGCATATCGTCTGCGTGCGCCACAGCGCGTGCCTGCTCGAGAAGGCGATATTGCGCCTCATCGTTGATTTCGAACAATTGCAAGGTGCGATCCTGATGCAATTCATTGCGAAAGCCGGAAAAATCGAACCGGCGCATCAGATTTTCGACATTGAAAGTGGCTATGGTAAACATGTCTTCGCAATCTCTCTGCTTGCCATGCGATTGGCAAGAGGATGATTTCCGAAACCAATAAATTTCTGCCGAAGCAGTGACTTGAATATAGAATATATCCATATATCGGGAGAACGTTGATAGAAGCGAGCCGAAACGATGCGAAAAATTCTGTGCCTGACGATACTGACAGGACTGTTCGTTGCGGGCATTGCAAGTGCGGGTTCAGCCGTCGAACTGCGCAATAGCCAGTATCTTCCCTCGCTAAAACCGAGCGGGCCGTTGATTATCGGCGGTCAGGCCGGTGCCAATCGCACAGATCCCAGCGCTCGCAACTGCTATGGTTCAACGCTTTGCCGGGAAAGTGGAACTTATGTTACCGAACACGGCGTATTGAACTACAAGAACGGCGATGCCCTGCAATATCGACGCACGATGCAACCGCCAACCGCCGGTGCGCGGCCGAGCAGCAACCATATTCAGTGGTGTTCAAACCGCTATCGCAGCTATCGGACATCCGACAATACGTTCCAGCCATTGGCCGGTCCGAGAACAGGCTGCAATTCGCCATTCCAGTAAGAAAAAAAGCCGGGTCAAAACCCGGCTTTTTTTATTTCCACCAACTCAGGCAGCAGCGGATTTCGTATGAGTCCGTATCAAACGGCCAAGACGCTTGATGCCCTCATCAATCATCTCATCATTGGCGCATGAATAGCTGAGACGCAGCGTATTGGCACCGGAGCCATCGGCAAAAAATGCCCGACCTGGAACAAACGCCACTTTTTCACTATCGATGGATGCAGCGAGCAGCGCGGCACCATCCATACCTTCCGGCAGCGTAACCCAGATGAACATGCCGCCTTCAGGCTTCGTCCAGCTTGTGGTTTCCGGCATATATTTCGCCAGCGCTTCAAGCATCTTGTCGCGGCGGTGCTTATAAACCTTGTGCAGCTTTGCCACCTGAGCACCAAAGCCGTTGCTCGCAACGCGCTGAATGGCGATCTGGTTGATCGTGGACGAATGAAGGTCCGCAGCCTGCTTCATCAGAACAAGCTTGCGAATAACCGGCTTCGACGCAACCACATAGCCAACGCGCAATCCCGGAGCCAGCGTCTTGGAGAAAGAACCGCAATAGATGGTGCGGGTTTTCTCGATGTCACCACCGTTCCGGGCAATGTCGAGCGCCAGGATCGGCGAAATCGCATCACCATTGTAGCGAAGATACTGATAGGCGGCATCTTCGATCACCGGAATGTCGAGTTCATCCGCCTGAGCGAGCAGTTTCTCGCGCCCGGCAAGATCGACAGTTTCGCCGGTTGGGTTGCTGAAATCGGCGGACAGATAAGCAAACTTGACCTGGCCGCCAGCCTTCTTGGCAGCTTCAGCGTAGGATGCTGGGGTACGATTGCCGTTGATCGCCAGCGTATCGTAGTTCGGCTCATAAGCGTTGAAAGCCTGCAGCGCGCCGAGATAAGTCGGCGCGGTCACAAGTGCTGTGTCGGCAGGCGACAAAAACAGCTTGCCCAGATAATCAAGAGCCTGCTGCGAACCCGATGTGATGAACACATTGTCTTCCGTGCAGGGAATGCTGATCTTGGCAAGCTCACCTACCAGCCAGGTGCGCAGCGGCTTGTAGCCTTCCGAAACAGAATATTGCAGCGCGGCATTGGCTTCAGGACCAGTAAGAATATCCTTATAGGCTGCCTGGAATTCTTCGTGCGGGAAAAGAGCCGGATCAGGAATTCCGCCCGCAAACGAAATAATATCTGGACGTTCCAGAAGCTTCAGCAGTTCGCGGATTTCCGATGCGCGCATACGTTTCGAGCGCGTTGCAAATACATTTTCCCAGTCCAACACGGGAAATCTCCTCAATTAGACTATCCGTACATTTTACGGAACTTGTAATAGCTAAGTCTCCTCAAAACTTGGCTATTGGATGTGAAGCTCTAGCGCACTTTTCAGCAGACGAGAACAGCTTTTCCCATGCTTCTATGGAATAAAGATATTCGGAATTGTTTTGGCCTTCAAAGTGCACGAAACGAAAAAACTGGCGCAGAATTTGGGTTATTTTCGTTCGCCATATGCTCACGATCACCCCCGTTACAACGCACCATGTATGAAGGGGGCGCAAGAAACGCCCCCTCTTTTCATGTTTCATCGAATTTCAAGATCAGATGATATTCCGGCTCTGGCGTTTACGTCATATGCAGACAACCAAAACCTGAAACCCGCTGTTTTTAGTTACGTGCCTTGTCGACGAGCTTGTTCGCGGCGATCCACGGCATCATGCCGCGGAGCTTTTCGCCGACTTCTTCGATCTGGTGGCTGTCGTTGTTGCGACGAATGCCCTTGAAGCGCGCTGCGCCTGCACGATATTCCTGCATCCAATCGGAAGTGAACTTGCCGGTCTGAATGTCCTTCAGAACGCGCTTCATTTCTTCCTTGGTTTCAGCAGTGATGATGCGCGGGCCAGTGACATATTCACCCCACTCGGCAGTGTTCGAGATCGAGTAGTTCATGTTGGCGATGCCGCCTTCGTAGATCAGGTCCACGATCAGCTTCATTTCGTGCAGGCACTCGAAGTAAGCCATTTCCGGCGCGTAGCCAGCTTCAACCAGAACTTCAAAACCGGTGCGGATCAGTTCGACCACGCCGCCGCAAAGAACGGCCTGTTCACCGAACAGGTCTGTTTCGCACTCTTCCTTGAAGGTGGTTTCGATAACGCCCGAACGACCGCCGCCAACGCCCGAAGCGTAGGAGAGAGCCAGATCATGAGCATTGCCCGAGGCGTCGTGATGAATGGCGATGAGGCAAGGAACGCCGCCGCCCTTCTGGTATTCACCGCGAACCGTATGGCCTGGGCCCTTCGGTGCGATCATGACGACGTCAATCGACTTCTTCGGCTCGATGAGGCCGAAATGCACGTTGAGGCCGTGTGCGAAAGCGATTGCCGCGCCATCACGAAGATTGTCGTGAATGTGTTCCTTGTAGATGTCAGCCTGCAGCTCGTCAGGGGTTGCCATCATCATGAGATCGGCCCACTTGGCGGCATCGGCGACGTTCATCACTTCAAAGCCGTCAGCCTGTGCCTTCTTCGCGGTTGCAGAACCTTCACGAAGGGCAACACGCACGTTGGCGGCACCGGAATCCTTGAGGTTCAGCGCATGGGCACGGCCCTGGCTGCCATAACCGACGATAACCACCTTCTTCGACTTGATCAGGTTAACGTCTGCATCCCGATCGTAGTAAACGCGCATTTCCTTATTCCCTTCGTTCAGATTGTTCTTCGGCTTTCTTGCGTCCACCGATGTGATTAGGCCCCATAAAGGGCAAAAAACTGCTTGGTGGCGCGCCGGGCGTCCCGGATGACCACGTCGTCAGTCAGTTCCAGATGGTCACCAAGCAGCAACCGTATTTGCATGTCCCGGACGACAAGCCCGAAAAACGTGCGAAATGCCTCATCGATATCGTCGAAGGCCAGTAAGCGTGCCTCCTGCCCCATATGGAGAATGGGTTTGAGGCGCTTGGCCATGGCCACAGGACCGTTGGCAAGAACGATATCGCCCAATGTCGATTTTCCAGACGCCGCATGGCTCACCGCCAGCCGGTTCAAGGCAATCGATGTTTTTCCCGACAGCACCAGCAGCCAGTCGCGTGCGAAATGCTCCAGGCTCGAGAAAAGAGATTCCGCATCCAGCTTCTCGCGGGTCAGCGGCACAACACGGACCTTCGATGCCTGCCAGCGAACCATCGCCGTCAGCAGACCATCGCGATCACCAAACCATTTGTAGAGGCTTTCTTTCGAGCAGTTGGCGGCACGTGCAATGCTTGCCGTCGTCAAAGCGCGGTCCCCGCCTTCCACTAGAAGGCGCAACGCCTGCTCCAGAACATCGTTCTGACGCGGCGAAAGAGCCTGCTGCTTTTGAGCCTGCAATTCGTCGCTGGTATCAGTCACGGGTCTCTTCCTCCACCTTGTACCGTACGGTACGGTTCCCAATTCATAATTATTGTTTCGTCAGTGGTCAAGCGTGTTTTCTAAAATTGCAGCCGTCTGATACGGGAATATTTTTCATCGACATCAAATGCAAAAAAGCGCCTCCCCGAAACCGGGAAAGCGCCCTTTAAAACTATCGATTCCGATGGATTTACAGATTCACCTGCGTTCCAATTTCCACCACACGACCGGTTGGAATCTGGAAATATTCTGTCGCGTCAGACGCGGTTCGGGCGAGCAGAATAAACAGCTTGTCCTGCCAGAGCGGCAAGCCGGAATGGGCCGATGCCTTGAGTGACCGGCGCGACAGGAAGAACGACGTCGTCATGATGTCGAATTTCCAGCCAAGCTTGCGGCATATGCCAAGCGCGCGCGGAATGTTCGGCTGCTGCATATAGCCGAAAGTGAGCGTTACCTGCATGAAGCGCTCGTTATATTGGGACACGCGCGCACGATCAGCACTTGAAACCCATGGTTTCGATGCGGTCACAACCGTCAGTATGACATTGTTTTCGTGCAGAACCTTATAATGTTTCAGGCTGTGCATGAGCGCAGTCGGAGCACTCTTTGGATCACCCGTCAAAAACACCGCCGTGCCCGGAACGATAGTCGGCGGACGTTTGGTCATTTGTTGGACGATGAGATCAAGCGGAACTTCAGCCTTACGCGTCTTGTGAAAGAGGTGCCGCGTCCCCCGCACCCAGGTCCACATGATCAGGACGAGCACGACGGCAATACCGATCGAAGCCCAGCCGCCCTCATGAACCTTGATGATATTCGCACTGAAGAACATAATATCGATGATCAGGAAGCCGAGAATAATCGGCAGGGCGCGGCTCACGCGCCAGTTCCAGATACGGGTCATCACGATATAAAGAAGAACCGTGGTGACCAGCATGTTGCCAGTGACGGCAATGCCATATGCTGCTGCCAGATTGCTGGACTTCTCGAACCCGAGCACCAGAATGACCACGGCCAGCCCCAAAAGCAGGTTCACGCGCGGAATATAAATCTGGCCATGCAGTTTTTCCGACGTGTGCTGAATTTCAAGGCGCGGCAGAATGTTGAGCTGAACAGCCTGGCGTGCCACCGAATAGGCACCGGTTATTACCGCCTGACTTGCAATCACGGTTGCCGCCGTTGCCAGCAGAACCATCGGCCAAAGCGCGAAACTCGGCATCATCTGGAAAAACGGCAATGCTGCCGCTTCACCATGCGACAGGATGAACGCAGCCTGCCCGAAATAATTGAGCAGCAGGCATGGAAACACCACCCACAACCATGCACGTACGATCGGCTTGCGTCCGAAATGCCCCAGATCGGCGTAAAGAGCTTCAGCGCCGGTCATCGCAAGGAATACGGCACCAACCGTAATAAACGCCACACCGGGACTGACCGTCAGAAAGTGTACCGCATAATAGGGATTGAGCGCCATCATAACCGTGGGGTCATCGAAAATATGCCATAGGCCCGACGCACCCAGCGCCAGAAACCACAATGCCATGATCGGACCGAAGACGATGGCGACCTTTCCCGTGCCCAATTTCTGCACCGAGAACAGCGTGACGAGAATAACGACTGTTATGGGAACCACGAATGGCGTTAAGTCTGGAGCGACGATCTCAAGACCTTCCATTGCCGAAAGAACAGAGATTGCGGGAGTAATGACCGCGTCACCAAAGAACAGCGCTGCACCGCAGATGCCGACGCCCAGAATAAGGTCAGGTCTGCCTTTCAGCGCGCCTCTGACAAGCGCCATCAGCGAAAGAATGCCGCCCTCGCCGTTGTTGTCCGCACGCAAAACGAACAGCACGTATTTGATGGTCACAACCAGCGTCAGCGCCCAGAAGATCAGCGAAACAACACCAAGAATGTCGCTACGGGAAAGAATGCCATCGCTCGCCGCCGCATGGAGGGCTTCGCGAAAAGCATAGATAGGGCTGGTGCCGATATCACCGTAAACGACACCCAGCGCCCCAAGCACCAGCGTCTTCATGCTCTCATTGTGCTGCTCGGCATCTTCTGCAAAAGCGACGCTTTCAGGAACACCGACGGCAGGCATAGCGGCCTGTGTCGGCGTGTCATTGCCATTTAGCTCGCCGCTCATATGCAGGCACCTCGCAACTTCCTGAAAAGATTCTGGCTGGAGTTACTGGGGATCGAATTGAGATAATGAGCGTATTCGCAAAAAGTTGCGAATTGCCGCATTGCTGCCGTAGCGTTGCCGAAATCAGCATTAATCATGGACATGGCGCCGATTGAAAGTGGCGATCTGCCCGAATGCAATGACAATAGACTTGCCTCGGCGCGGAAAGCAGATGTCGGAAAACTGCTTCAATGCTTCCCTCATACGATCCTGCGCCCCCCAACGCGTATGAATAGTGGCGGACGCCTAAAGCTTGTCTCACACGAATACAAATGCGCTTTTTGCACAGCTCTAGTCTGAGCCATGCATCAAGCGCATTGACAGACGCGTTACGCAAGGGCCGCAATGTAGCGGCTGACCGTTACCGGCATCCCATACATCAGTGCATCGGCGGTCAGCCCGTGTCCAATGGAAACTTCGCTCAATTGCGGGATACGTTTCACCAGCGCCGGCAGATTGTCTACTGTCAGATCATGTCCCGCGTTAATATCGAGGCCAAGCTCCGTAGCGGCATTTGCAGCTTTTTCCAGTCGATCTAGCTCGCGCACTGCAGCTGCCGGGTCATCATAGGTTGCACCATAAGGGCCCGTGTAGAGTTCCACACGATCCACACCGATTGAAGCCGCTCGTTCGTAGCCAAGCGGATCGGGATCGGCGAACAAGGATACACGCATACCACCGGCTTTCAGGCGAGCCACGATTGGAGCCAGAAAGTCAGCCTTCGACACAAAGTCCCAACCATGATCCGAGGTCGCCTGCGTTGGATCATCAGGTACGAGCGTCACCTGTTCCGGCTGATGCTTCTCCACCAGATCAAGGAACGCCTCGCTTGGGAAACCTTCAATATTGAACTCTGCCTGCGGAAATTCATCATCGATCAAAGCGCGTATATCGCCGAGATCGGAAAACCGGATATGACGCTGATCGGGACGCGGATGCACCGTCAATCCGGCAGCTCCAGCGGCAAGAGCAGCGCGGCCTAGACCGGTAACGCTTGGCCATGGCAAATCGCGCCGGTTTCGCAGCATCGCAACAGCGTTGAGATTGACCGATAATTTCGCAGGCATTGGAGACTCCCGGATGAATATTCCGCTTTATAACGCCTGCCATGAAAAAATGTGAGTGTTTTGCCGTCGCACCGCAGCCGCAATCCCCAATCATGAAATCTGCCTGCAACAAACGGGGTTTGCGGAGTTTTCCAGTTCGCATCAATTTGTAAGCGACCGCAACCTTTGTCCCTGCTCGGGCGTTTAAGCCGATCGATAAATGGAGGTCTATGATGCGAAATGAGGACATACCTGTCATTCGCCGCATTCCAACAAACAGGGAAGACGTTTTCGCTTTTGCAATTGAAGGACATCTCGACGATGCCTCACTGGAGAATCTCTACGGGCTTCTCGACGCAGCTTACGAAACGCATGAAGAAATCGATCTACTGATCCGCCTAACCGGCTATGAAGGGGTCGATTGGACGGCTGCGTTCTCAGAAAGCATGCTCTCCATGCGTTCAAAGTCTCTCAAAAAGCTTCGTCACTATGCAATCGTTGGCGGCCCCTTGTGGATACAGGCCAGCATAACACTCATGCAGCCTTTTCTGTCCATAGAGCTTCGCGCTTTCGAAGCAGACGAAGAAAACGAAGCCTGGGAGTGGCTCAGCGCCCAACCAACAGACGAATAATTATTTTACAATGGTCAAACGTTCGGCTGCACGCGTGATCGCCGTGTAAAGCCACCGTTCACGTGTATCGCGAAACGCGAAACTTTCGTCAAAGAGCACGACTTCATCCCACTGGGAACCCTGCGCTTTGTGTACCGTCAAGGCATAACCATAATCAAAATCGTCGTAGCGCTTTTTAGTCTGCCAGGGAATTTCGCTGTCGGGATCTTCGAACTGTGCCTTGAGCAGCTTGATCTTCGCCACACCGCGATCATCGTCCTCAGGTGTAACCAGGAGATTAATGCCGGGCTTCACCGTTTCCTTGGATGATGTCATCACCTTCCAAAGTGAACCGTTGAGAAGTCCCTTGGCGGGATCGTTACGCAGGCAGACCAGCTTGTCGCCAGCCTGTGGGTAATCCGCAGTAAAGCCTTTTAGCTCCCGAAGGCGCTGATTATAGCGGCGGCGCGTTCGATTGGTGCCGACGAGCACCTGATCGGCAGACAGCACCATTTCCTGATTAACGTCGCCTTTTCCGATAACCCTTGCGGCGCCATGGTCACCATAGGGAAGCTCACGCCCTTCCCGCACATCGAGCGCCATACGGATGATTGGATTGTCCTGCGCCTGACGATGAATCTCGGTCAAGAGATAATCCGGGTCGTGTTCCGTGAAAAAGCCCCCTCCGGAAATAGGAGGCAACTGCCCGGGATCGCCGAGAACGAGGATCGGAGTGCCGAAACTCATCAGATCGCGTCCCAGCGCCTCATCGACCATGGAACATTCGTCGACGACGATCATCGCCGCTTTGGCGACAGGGCTTTGCCGGTTAAGCGAGAAAGTCGGCGCGATGGAAGTCTTGCCAGTCGTTTCGTCTTCAATCGCTTCTTCGCCACGTGGGCGGTAGATCAACGAATGGAGCGTGCGGGCATTGCTGGCGCCTTTCGAGCGCAGCACCTGCGCCGCCTTGCCGGTAAAGGCTGCAAACTGCACATCGCCATCCACATGCTCGGCGAAATAGCGGGCGAGCGTCGTCTTGCCCGTACCCGCATAGCCGAACAATCTGAAAATGGGACTGCGGCCGTCTTTAAGCCATTGCCCGACGGCCTTCAGCGCCTGATCCTGTTCCGGTGAAAACTGCATGATCCTTTCAGACAGGATTCGCCGCCTGAAAACAAGATCAAACCGTGATCAAACGTTTTTGCTCACCAGCGCCGCAAATCTGTCGAGATCGACATTGCCGCCGCTGACGATCACGCCCACACGCTTGCCTTGCAGCTTCGATGCTATCTGTCGTGCGCCAGCAAAAGCGAGACACCCTGTAGGCTCGACCACCATTTTCATCCGACTGGCGAAGAATTTCATACCTTCAACCAGTTCATTGTCGCTGACGGCCAGAATATCGCGAACAGTTTCGCGGATAATGGCAAAGGTCATGTCGCCGAGAGCTTGCGTCTGGGCGCCGTCCGCCAGAGTCTTCGGCACATCGATGTGAACTATCTTGCCAGAGCGGAAGGATTGCTGACCGTCGTTCCCCGCCTCCGGCTCCACGCCGTAGACGTCACAGCCCGGCGATAAGGCTTTCGCGGCGAGCGCCGAACCTGCAAGCAGGCCACCACCGCCGAGACAAACGAACAGAGCGTCAAGCGGACCCGTTTCCTCGATCAACTCCTTGGCCGCAGTTCCCTGCCCGGCGATAATATCGGGATGATTGAACGGCGGAATGAGGGTCAGCCCACCCTCTTCGGCCAGGCGCTTCGAGAGCTCATCGCGATCTTCTTCATAGCGGTTATAGGTAACAACCTTCGCGCCATAGCCCCGCGTTGCGTCAAGCTTCGCGCGCGGCGCATCCTCAGGCATGATGATGGTCGCGCCAATGCCGAGCAATTTTGCTGCGAGCGCAATTGCCTGCGCGTGATTGCCGGACGAAAAAGCCAGCACACCTCGCGCCTTTTGCTCATCTGTAAACCGCGACAGAGCATTGAAGGCACCACGAAACTTGAACGCACCGATGCGCTGGAAATTCTCGCATTTGAAAAAGAACTGCGCGCCGGTTTCGCGGTCGATAGTTGATGATGTGAACACCGGAGTATGGTGCGCGTAACCTTCGATCTGCTTTGCGGCCGAGATCACATCTTCATAAGTTGGAATCTGCTTCATCATTCGCCTCTTCATTCTCTATTTCAGCATCGGCCACAGGCTCAGAACGAGCAGCAAGGCCATGATAAGATTGAACCATTTCAATCGAACAGGATCGGAAAGCCAGTTGCGCAGCAATGTGCCAAATCCTGCCCAGACCGAAACGCTCGGCAAATTCACAATCGCGAATGCAGCGCTGACCAGAAGCACGGCGACATAATAGTTGTCGTGATTGGCATAGGTGGCAATTCCCGTGATCGCCATTACCCAAGCTTTCGGGTTGACCCACTGGAACGCCGCTGCCTGCAAAAAAGTCATAGGCTCGGCTTTATCGCGATGTTTTGCCTCTCCGATGGAACGCGACATGGCAATTTTCCAGGCGAGATAGAGCATATAAGCACCGCCCGCGAACTTCAGCGCGGCGTAGAATGACGGAACCGTCTCAATCAAAGCGCCGAGACCGAAACCAACCGCCAGCAGCAATATGAAAAACCCGACACCGATACCAAGCATATGCGGGATCGTACGGCGGAAACCGAAATTTACGCCGGATGCCAGAAGCATCAGATTGTTTGGTCCCGGCGTAACGGATGACACGAAGGCGAAGACGAGAAGCGCCAGAAAAATTTCAACAGACATAGGACGGCCCCAATTTACGGGGACAAATTAGCTCAATAAAAAACCGGCACAATCGAAACATTGTGCCGGTTTTCAAACATATTGTATCGATTTTGTCGGAAGCTTTTACATGCCTTCTGGACCGCGGTTCATGGCTGCGACACCGGTACGGCAGGTCTCAACCAGCCCGAGCGGTTTCATGATCGAGATAAACTGATCGATCTTGGCGGTCTTTCCGGTAATCTCCAGAATGAAGTGATCAGTCGTCGCATCAACCACCTTGGCCTTGAAAGCGTCGGCAAGGCGAAGCGTTTCGGCCCTTGCCTCACCTTTGCCAGCGACCTTCACCAGCGCCAGCTCACGCTCGACAGGACGATCGTGGCCGAGTTCAAAGGCGCGGTGGCTGAGATCGACAACGCGGTGAACCGGAACAATACGAGCCAGCTGGTGGCGGATCTGGTCGAGCACGTGCGGCGTGCCGCGCGTCACGATTGTAATGCGCGACAGGTGCTTTTCATGCTCGGTTTCCGAAACCGTCAGGCTTTCAATATTGTAGCCACGACCAGAGAAAAGGCCGATCACGCGGGCAAGGACGCCCGGTTCGTTGTCAACGAGTACGGCAAGCGTATGCGTTTCCGGCGTTTGGGTTTCGGCTGCAATGAAATAGGCCGATCCGGAAGCTAGGTTCTGTGCATTCATGATTTCTTTCCTCCGGATCAGACGAGCGCGCGGCCCTTGGCATCAATGGCGTTGGCAACTGCCTCATCTGTTGCTTCATCAGGCAACAGCATTTCGTTATGTGCCTTGCCCGACGGGATCATTGGGAAGCAGTTGGCGAGATTTGCCACGCGGCAGTCGAAGATAACCGGCTTGTCGATGTCGATCATTTCCTGAATGGCGGCATCGAGATTACCTGGCTTGTCACAGCGGATACCATGCGCGCCGTAGGCTTCGGCCAGCTTGACGAAATCCGGCATTGCCTCGGTATAGGAGTGCGACAAGCGGTTGCCATGCAGGAGCTGCTGCCATTGGCGCACCATGCCCATATACTGGTTGTTCAGGATGAAGATCTTGATCGGCGCATTATGCTGGATGGCAGCCGACATTTCCTGAATGCACATCTGGATCGAGGCATCGCCTGCAATGTCGATAACCAGCGCATCAGGGTGCGCGATCTGTACCCCGAGAGCCGCCGGCAGGCCGTAACCCATGGTGCCGAGACCGCCAGAGGTCAACCAGCGGTTCGGTTCCTCAAAACCATAGAACTGCGCAGCCCACATCTGGTGCTGGCCAACTTCCGTGGTGATGTAGGTCTTCCGATCCTTGGTCAGTTCATAAAGCCGCTCAATTGCATATTGCGGCATGATGACGTCCTTGTTCGGCGCATAGGCGAGCGAATTGCGGGCACGCCAGCGATCGATCTGCTCCCACCATGCACCGATTGCCTGCTTTTCCGGCTTCTTTTCAGAGGCACGGAACTGCCGAACGATATCTTCCAGAACATGCGCGACATCACCAATGATCGGCACGTCGACACGCACGCTCTTGTTAATCGACGACGGGTCGATATCGATATGGATTTTCTTCGAGTTCGGAGAAAATGCGTTCAGACGTCCGGTGATGCGGTCATCGAAACGGGCACCGACGCACAGCATCACATCGCAATCATGCATGGTCATGTTGGCTTCGTAAGTGCCATGCATACCGAGCATGCCGAGCCAGTTCTTGCCGGAGGCTGGATAAGCGCCGAGACCCATCAGCGTGGATGTGATCGGGAAATTGCTGATCTCGACCAGCTCGCGCAGCAGACGGGAAGCTGCCGGGCCGGAATTGATCACGCCGCCGCCCGAATAGATGACGGGCTTCTTTGCATTAAGGAGCAGACGAACGGCATCCGAAATTGCCTGAGCATTGCCGTCGAGAACCGGACGGTAGCTGGTGCGCGGCGCGGTTTCCGGCGGCGTATAAATGCCCTTGGCGAACTGGATATCCTTCGGAATGTCAACCACAACGGGACCGGGACGACCGGTGGAAGCGACATGAAAGGCTTCGTGCAGGATGCGCGCCAGATCGTTGACGTCCTTCACCAGCCAGTTGTGCTTGGTGCAGGGGCGCGTGATACCGATCGTGTCGCATTCCTGAAACGCATCGGAGCCAATCAGCGTTGTCGGAACCTGACCGGAGATGCAAACCAGCGGAATGGAGTCCATCAGGGCATCCTGCAGCGGCGTAACTGCATTGGTCGCACCTGGACCGGACGTAACAAGCATCACACCGACTTTGCCGGTCGAACGTGCATAGCCTTCCGCAGCGTGTCCTGCGCCCTGCTCATGCCGGACCAGAACGTGCTGAACCTTGTCCTGCTGGAACAACTCGTCATAGATCGGAAGCACGGCGCCGCCGGGATAACCGAAGATACTCTCCACACCCTGATCGATCAAAGCCTGAATGACCATTTCAGCGCCGGTCATTTCGCGTGGATTGCTCGCTTCTTGCGTTTCTGCGGCGTTTGCGTCCGCCTCACGTTTACCTGCAGTCATTGTTCTCTTCCCGTCGTCTGCATTTTATTTCTGATTTGGATAATAAAAAAGGCCCCCGAGGGAGCCTGTCTTTCGCGCATGGGAGCTTTCGCCGGATGGTTACACCATCCTGCCCATGCGCGCCCGTACCACAAGAATAATAATCGTGTTCATGGTGGCGGACACTAATAGCCGGATTTGGCGTCGTCAACGCATAAATACATCGCCTGCGATATTTTCTTAGGCTCACCTGCCCCAAACGATAACTTTATTTCAACGGAAGATTCTTATCCTGACGCGAAACCTCCTGTTGAGGACTGGGGCGGAGTGGGCAGCATGAGCGAAATCGGGGACAGTTCCAACGCGCGAGAACAGGGCGAATATGTGCAGCGCAATCGTACGGAAGGCCACGTCATCCAATGCGACGGCGAGAGCGCAATCGTCTCGGCATTGTCAGGTCCCTCTTCGGCAGCATCTGACGATTATTGGGCCGTAGGCCAGCTTATATCCATTCAGACCGGCAATAATCGCGTTGTAGGTCTCATCCGCAACGTGCTCGTTCCCGGAGATGTCTGGATACGCGGCGGTGACAACACGCTCCATATTCATGTCGAGTTTCTGGGCGAAGTTCGCATGCAACCGACCGGACAAACCACTTTCAACGGCGGCATTTCGCAATTTCCCCACCCTGGCGCTATTGCACATCGCATCCGTGCCACCGATCTTGCTGCCATTTATGCACAAACCGCTCACAGCAGCGTTTCAATCGGTGCGCTCACACAAGATGCAACCGTTCCCGCCTACATATCAGTCGATGATCTTATCTCCCGGCATTTTGCTATCGTCGGAACAACGGGCGTCGGCAAATCGAGCGCAGTCATGCTGCTGCTACGCCGGATCGTCGCCGAAAAGCCCAATCTGCGCGTACTCATCCTCGATCCACACAATGAGTTCGCGAGCGCATTTCCCGATCTGGCCGTGGCGGTCGATCAGACGAATATCGAATTGCCATTCTGGATGCTACGGCTGGATGAATTTGCAGATGTGATCTTTCGCGGACGCGCGCCGAACCCTATGGAACTCGATATATTGCGTGATCTGGTCCAGCTTGCCCGTGAAAAAACGCAGGGCGCTGAACTGTCAGCCACGAAAACATTGCGACGACAGCTTGCCGACCGCCAGAGCGTCAGCGCCGACACGCCCATCGCCTATCGTTTGCTTGACCTGATATCCCTCATCGATGAGCGGATGGGACTTCTCGACAGCAAGGCGGAACGTCCCTATCTGCGCAGCCTCAAGGTTCGGCTGGAATCGATCTCTGCCGATCCCCGCTTCCGTTTCATGTTCGCCGTAACTGGTGGCCCGGAAACAATGCGGCAGGCCATTGGCCGGATTTTCCGCATACCGCAAAACGAAAAGCCCATCTGCACATTCCAGCTTGCAGGATTGCCGTCTGAAGTCGTCAATGCCGTTGCTTCCGTCTTGTGCCGTCTGGCATTCGATATCGCTCTTTCAAGCGAGGGCAGCCTGCAGACGCTCGTGATCTGTGAAGAAGCCCACCGTTATATTCCCGCCGACCGTGACGCCGGGTTCTGGCCGACAAGACAAGCCATAGCGCGAATTGCCAAAGAAGGTCGGAAATACGGTTCCTATCTCGGAGTGATAAGCCAGCGCCCCGGTGAGCTTGATCCAACGATCCTGTCACAGTGCAATTCGATTTTTGCGATGCGGCTGGGTAATGAGCGCGATCAGGAAATCATCAGGGGGGCTATTCGTGGCGGTGCGCAAAGCATGGCTGGCTTTCTGTCATCAATCGCCAACCGCGAAGCGATAGCCTTTGGCGAAGCATTCTCGACACCGATGCGTCTGACATTCGAAACCATCCCGCCGCATCAGCTTCCCGGACGCAGCAAGAGCGAAAGTGCTCTTTCAAGCTGGCGCAGTGATGGCAAAATATCGCTCGACCGTATCGTTGAAAAGTTGCGAGCTTTTGAGAACAGTTCGCAGGCTGAACCAGTGGACCAGATCGGAGACGAGGATAATCTGTGGGGCAGCCCGGTCTCCACCAGTCGCCGGGACCAAATGCCCGCGGACGAAGCTTACCATCGCTCTTCATCGTTGAAGCCGCAAACATCCCTCAGCCTCGACACAAAACAGAGCATTGAGAAGATGGGCGAACTGGTGCGCAGCTTTCGCAAGGACCACGAGCGTTAAAGCATGTCTCCCAAAAATGGGAACCGGTTTTGGGATAAAGACATGTACGAAAACAAAAACTGAAAGCGCTCTATCTGAATATAATAAAATCCGACACGCTTTAGACGCAGACGCGGTTACGGCCCATGTTCTTTGCGGCATAGAGCATCTTGTCGGCGCGACGATAGAGGTCCTTCGAGTTCTCGCGCCGGTCCCATATGGCAAGGCCAATACTGACGGTGACGCCAAGCTTCTCATCGCCCAGATCGATTTCAAGCGTCGATATGGCCTTGCGGATACGATTGGCAAGCTTGATCATCAATTCCGCGTCCATATTCGGCGCAAGAACTGCAAACTCCTCGCCGCCAAGCCGGGCAACGACATCATGATACCGCGTATAGTCCTTCAGACACCGCGCCACTTCTTGCAGCACGATATCGCCAATGTCATGCCCATATGTATCGTTCACTGTCTTGAAATGATCGAGATCGATAATCATCAACCCCACAGGGCGCTGAATTCGGTCGAACTGGACCAGATATTCCTTCAGCGCCTCATCGAAATACCGCCTGTTCTGCATGCCGGTCAGGCTATCCGTCAGCGCGGCATGTTCGAGGGTCTGCGACCGTTCGGAGAGATCCTGCGTGATGACCTGCAGCTTGCCGCGGTCCTGCGCATCGGTACGGATTTGCGGATAGATCAGGAATAGCCCGCAAGCGATAGTCGCAATCAGCACCCAGATTGTGACGTAACTCAACTGATCGAGCCTCGAAACCAGTTCCGATGCACTCACGTCAAGTGGCAATGTCTGCAATTGTCCAATGTCGACACGGGCTTGATATAGCAACAGCCCGATACCGAACATCAAAACAATCAGAATAAAAAATGCCCGCTCCGATTTATGAAATCGCATAGTCCGCGCCCGCCTCTCCTGTTTCAGAGAGTGCCAGCGAGTTATTTCGTTGTCGTTAATCGAGCGAAGGCATCATCAGAATTTGCATTCACACACCAGCGATCATCGAGCTGATTTCGAAACCAGGTCGACTGACGCTTTGCATATTGCCGGGTGGCGATAACCGAACGTTCAATTGCTTCTTCCCGCGACATCGAGCCTTGCAGAAATGCCGTGATCTCACGCACACCGATGGCCTTCATTGAGGGCAATGCCGGGTCGAGATCAAGCGTCAGCAACGCTTTGACTTCGTCAATCGCGCCATTGTCCCACATCAGGGCAAAACGCCGGGCAATACGCTCTGAAAGCCATGCCCGGTCCGGCAGCAATACGATCTTGCGCGCGCTATCATCGTCTATCAGTGCCTGCCCTTTCGTCTGCTGCCAAGCAAGAAGCGACTTTCCGGTGCCTTCAAAAACTTCCAGCGCCCGAACGATGCGCTGGCTGTCGAAGGGTTGAAGGGTCGCGGCCATATCCGGGTCACGTTCGCTGAGAAGCCGGTGAAGAAGTTCCGGACCGTCCGTCTCCATACGTCCTCGCCAGTAGGCGCGAACATCACCCGGTATCTCTGGCATCTGCGACAGTCCACCGAGCAGCGCTCTGAAATAAAGCCCCGTCCCCCCAACAAAGATTGGGGTCCTGTGCTTCATGGCAGGTTGAGATAGCAGGTCAGCCACATCATCCAGCCATCGTCCGGTCGAATAGGATATCGATGGGGCGACATGTCCATAGAGATGATGTTCGGCCGCAGCGAGATCCGCTTTGTTCGGTCGTGCCGTCAGGAGATCAAGAACATCGTAAACCTGCATGGAATCGGTGTTCACGATGAAACCGCCAGTCTCACGCGCCATGCGAATGGCAAGTGCCGACTTGCCGCTGGCCGTCGGGCCAGCTATCAGGATTGCATTCGTGACCGCACCCTCATTCATCGCCGGAATTGTTCTCCATGTCCCAACAGGTTTCTCTCGTCGCCACTTTGATTGCCAATCCGGCCAAAGCATCGCTTGCATCAGCGCTTGGGATTAAAGCCTCAGCAGCGGTGAATGCAACCGGACTCTATTGGCTGGCCGACAACATTGCCTGCGACATTGCACTTCCATCGGGGATCAGCAGTGAAGAAGCCGAAACTCTGCTGCGCCATTCGCTTGATGGCGCGCCGGTCGATGTGGTGGTGCAGGAACAGGAGCTCCGGCGCAAGAAAATTCTGATTGCCGACATGGATTCCACGATGATCCAGCAAGAGTGCATCGACGAACTGGCAGAGGAAGCCGGACTGCGCGAGCATGTTGCGGCAATCACCGCACGCGCCATGAATGGTGAAATCGCTTTCGAACCGGCCTTGCGCGAGCGGGTGGCCTTGTTGAAAGGCCTGCCGCTCAATGTCATCGACAAGGTCATTTCAACCCGTATCACACTGATGCCCGGCGGGCCGGAACTCGTGCGCACTATGAGGAAGCATGGCGCTTACACAGCGCTTGTGTCCGGCGGTTTTACCTCATTTACCCAGCGTATCGCCGAAATGATCGGCTTCAACGAAGACCGAGCAAACAGGCTGATCGACGATGGAAAGCATCTGACCGGCCTTGTCACAGAGCCAATTCTCGGTCGTGAAGCCAAGGTCGAGAAACTCGTGGAAATCGCCGAACGCCTCGGCCTTACACCGGACGATGCAATTGCGGTGGGCGATGGAGCGAACGATCTCGGCATGATCCAGCTTGCAGGCACTGGCGTCGCACTTCACGCGAAGCCGACCGTGGCAGCGCAGGCCAGAATGCGGGTTGACCATGGCGACCTGACCGCCCTCCTCTATATTCAGGGCTTTAGAAAGACGGATTTCGTTCAATGATCATTCTGGAAACGCCGCGCCTCATCATCCGGAACTGGGAGGATCGCGACCGCGACCTGTTCCATGTCATCAATTCCGATGAAGAGGTAATGCGTTTCTTTCCCTTTCGCAGGGACCGCTCGCAATCGGATGAACTGTTCAATCATCTCCAGAAGATGATTTCTGAAACAGGTCTCGGATTCTATGCGCTGGAGGAAAAAGAAGGGGGACAGTGTATCGGCTTCGCCGGTCTCGCCCGCACCAGCCTCGAACCTTATCTTCAGGACGGTACTGTTGAAATCGGCTGGCGGTTGGCCACTCCCTTTTGGGGCAAGGGCTATGTAACCGAAGCGGGCAAAGCGCTGATCGAATATGCTTTCGGCACCCTTGGCCTCTCAGAAGTCGTTTCCTTCGCCGTTCATAACAACGAGCGGTCCACAGCCGTGATGCAGCGCATCGGCATGACCCGTGATCCCTCGAGCGATTTCGACCATCCCCGTGTGCCGGATGAAACTCCACATTTGAAGCTTCATTCCGTCTATCGCATTCAGGCAGACTGACCAGCCACCCAGCCGGAAGACCATGCCCACTGGAAATTATAGCCGCCGAGCCACCCGGTAACATCGACCACCTCGCCGATGAAAAACAGGCCGGGAACGGATTTGGCTTCCATGGTCTTGGAGTCGAGATCGCGCGTATCGACCCCTCCAAGCGTGACCTCCGCTGTACGGTAGCCTTCCGAACCGGCAGGTTTGATGTACCAGTCGTTTATCGCCGCCTCGACACGGCGGAACGTCTTGTCGGACATATCCGCCAGATGGCCGGTCGCACCGATATCTTCGGCTATGGTCTGTGCAAGCTTTCTCGGAAGATAAAGCGCCAGTGCCGTTTGCAATGCCTGCTTGCCGTTCTGTTTGCGTTGCTCGCGCAGTGCTTCGAAAATGTCCGTTTCCGGCAGCATCGCAATGCGGATTTCATCGCCTTCCCGCCAGTAGGAAGAAATCTGCAAGATCGAAGGGCCGCTAATACCACGATGCGTAAAAAGCATTGCCTCGGCAAATTTGGTTTTGCCACAGGAGACAACGGCATCGACGGCAATGCCGGCCAGCGGCTTCAGCCGTTCCAGTGTGTTGGGTTCAAATGTCAGCGGCACCAGCGCCGGTCGTGTTTCGACAATCCGCAATCCAAATTGTGTCGCGATATCGTAGCCGAAGCCTGTAGCTCCCATCTTCGGAATCGATTTCCCACCACAGGCCACGACCAGTGATCGACAGCGAACAGGTCCGTCCGACAGTTGAAGAGAAAAGCCTTCTGCGGATTTTTCGACCGCACTCACACTACAGCCAAGCTTCAATCGCGCGCCATGGCGCTTCATTTCCCCCAGCAACGCTTCGATTATCTGCAACGCCGAACCGTCACAGAAGAGTTGGCCAAGCGTCTTCTCGTGATAAGCGATGCGGTGACGCTCCACGAGCGCGATGAAGTCGCGCTGCGTGTAGCGACTCATAGCCGAGATACAGAAATGCGGGTTCTGCGAGAGATAGTTCTTCGGGCTTGCATGAAGATTGGTGAAATTGCAGCGACCACCGCCCGATATGCGGATTTTCTCACCGGCTGCCTTGGCGTGATCCACGACCAGTACGGAACGCCCGCGTTTGGCCGCCTCGATGGCACACATCATGCCTGCCGCGCCAGCGCCTATGACCACAATATCGACTGTTTCCAACTCACCCTACTCCGAATGGCGCCGGTCCATAGCACACCGGAAGCGAATGAAACAGAAGGCTCTGCAATTTCGAACGACGAATGAGGAGCACTCGAATCTCTTTGTGCGGTTCCGACGCCAAGTGATTCAAACCGCAAAACAAAACGGCATTGCAGATTTCCCCGCAATGCCGTTTCAGCAGTACACTCAATTGAAGATCAGTTGATCCGGACAGTCACGAAACGCAGTTCTCCCGAACGCGAGGCCAGCATCATAAGCGCGTTCTTGCGTCCTTCGCGGCGCAGCGCATCAATACGCTTTTTCACGTCCTCGGGGGTCTTCACATTCACCTGTCCGATATCGACGATAACATCGCCGGTTTCGATACGTTTCTCACCTGCGGCTGAGCCAGGGGAAACGTACAGGACCGCAACACCTTCCACATCTTCCGCAATGCCAAATTCCCCGCGAACATCGTCATTCAGTTCGCTGAGCTTCATTCCAAGCACGCTCGGGGCAGCATCGCTTTTCTGCTCCTTTTTCGGCGTATCCGGTGTTACCGAGCCTTCATCACCGCCCTCGCCTTCCGGCAGGGGAGCCTGATCTTCCGTCGCAGCTTCGGTGCTCTTGTCGTCCTCGACCAGACGCCCGAGCTTGACCTTCACGGTCTTTTCCTCGCCTTGGCGAACCACAACGATCTCGACTTCCTTGCCGACCGGGGTTTCAGCAACCAGTCGCGGCAGATCGCGGGCAGTATCGACCGGCTTGCCTTCATAGCGGATCACGACATCACCAGCCTCGATCGCCTTGTTGTCGACGCCGGAATTTTCGATCAGCCCGGCAATCAGTGCACCCTTGGTTTCCTTCAGCCCCAAGCTCTGAGCGATATCTTCAGTTACAGGCTGGATACGTACGCCAAGCCAGCCGCGACGAACTTCGCCAAATTCCTTGAGCTGATCGATAACACCCACAGCCATCTCGGCAGGGATGGCGAATCCGATACCGATGGAACCGCCGGAGGGTGAGATGATCGCCGTGTTGATGCCGATCACCTTGCCGTCCATGTCAAACAGCGGGCCACCCGAATTGCCTCGGTTGATGGCCGCATCGGTCTGGATGAAGTCATCATAGGGACCGGAATTGATGTCGCGCTTGCGGGCCGAGATAATGCCAGCCGTTACCGTACCGCCGAGACCGAACGGGTTGCCAATCGCAAGGACCCAATCGCCGATGCGTGCCTTTTCTGAATTACCGAACTCCACGGCCTTCAGCTTGTGCTTGGATGGGTCAACTTTGAGAATTGCCAGATCGGTCTTGATGTCTTTTCCGACCAGTTCCGCTTTCAGCTTGGAACCATCGTTGAAATTGACTTCAATCTCATCTGCATCGGCAATGACGTGATTATTCGTGACGATGAAGCCCTTTTCGGCGTCGATGACGAAGCCGGAACCAAGCGACTGGACCTTGCGCGATTCGTCGCCCTGCGCACCGCCCTTGTCGCCGAAGAAATCCTTGAAGTATTCCTGGAATGGAGAGCCTTCCGGCACCTGCGGCATTGGAACCGCACCGTCACTTTCGCCATCTTCTTTGACGGTCTGCGAGGTCGAGATATTCACGACCGCATCCAGCAGCCCTTCGGCCAGATCGGCGACGGAAGCCGGCCCCTGAGCCGCGATTGCCGGAGGCGTTCCTATCGAAAGAGTGCCAGCGACGGTCATCGCCCCCAATGCCACGGTTGCGAAAAGGGTGCGAGCAAATCCCGCCTTTGGTGCAATTGCCATGAAGCCCTGCTCCGTTCCTGTCTGCATGCAGTCGTTTGATTAGCGATAGATGTACTAAGGCTTGATCGCTGCAAAATACGGCCTGTTTACGGCCCCGCATAGACTACAGACGATAAATAACGGAAGGAAAGCGGCTTATCCCCTGACAAGCCAGACAATGCCGACGCCGATTGCAAGGGCTGCAATCCCGGCAATGCGCAACATATTCTCCGGCGTCTCACTCGCTTCACGAGCGAGCTTCTTCGCCAAAGAAGGAAAGCCGCCGTAGAGCAGCCCTTCGAGAACGAAGAGAAGACCTACGGCGGCTAGAAAATCGCTCATGAGCGTTTGACCCGGTTGTTACTGGGCAGGCGTTGCCAGCTTGCCGCCAGCATCACGGAAGAACTTGAAGAACTCCGAATCCGGCGAGAGAACCAGCGTTGTATCCGGTGTCTCAAGCGCTTCACGATAAGCGGACATCGACCGGTAGAAGGCGAAGAAGCCTGGATCCTTGCCTGCGGAGCCTGCGAATATCTCACTGCGCTGCGCATCGCCTTCACCGCGAAGGATTTCCGATTCCTTGCGTGCTTCCGCGATCGTTTCGACGACCTGACGATCGGCAACAGCGCGGATACGCTGAGCAGCTTCACGGCCACGGGCCCGCAGGCGCTCCGCTTCGGCAAGACGCTCCGCCTTCATGCGGTCATAGGTCTGCTGAGAAACTTCAGCCGTCAGATCGGTACGACGGATGCGCACATCAGCGATGGTCAAGCCAAGCGACGTCGCATCGGGACGAAGCTGGTCGCGCACTTCGCGCATCATGTCGCCACGCTCTTCCGAAAGTGCCGCTTCGAAACCGCGCTGGCCGTAAACACTACGCAATGCAGCATCGAGACGGGTACGAAGACGCTGCTCGGCAAGCAGCGTGCTGCCCGAAACGGTTTCACGGAACTTGCGCGCATCGGTGATGCGATAGACGAGGAACGCATCGACGTCATAGAACTTGCCGCCCGAAACCTGAACGCGGATATCGTCCAGATCGAAGCGCAGCAGACGGTCATCGATCAGCTGCACCGTGTCTGCGTCGAGGAAACCAAAAGGCAGTTTGAAATAGATGCCCGGTTCCGTCTTCACATCAACGATCTGACCGAAACGAAGCACGATGGCCTGCTGACGCTCAGATACGATGAAAGTAGCGGAGTAGATCAGGAAAGCGATGACGGCGATAATACCGCCAATGATTGGGAGCCTGTTCTGGGCCATTACTGGTTACCTCCGCTCGGGGTCGTCGTGGTCGCATTCACGCCAGACCGTGCATCTGGGCGTGGCTGCTGGCGCATGAGTTCGTTCAGCGGCAGATAAGGCACGACATCCTTTCCAGGTTCGACGATAACTTTCTTGGTGCTCTTCAGCACCTGTTCCATGGTTTCGAGGAACAAACGGTTGCGCGTCACTTCCGGCGCCTTCTGGTATTCACCCAGAACGGAGCTGAAACGCTGAGCCTCACCTTCCGCGTCCTGAACGACACGGTTTTTGTAGGCGGCGGCCTCTTCGCGAAGCTGTGCTGCTTCACCGCGAGCCTGACCGAGCTTCTGGTTCGAATACTGGTTCGATTCTTCTACGAAACGGTCTTCATCCTGTTCAGCACGCTGCACTTCATCAAAGGCATCAGCCACTTCACGCGGTGGCGCTGCATCTTCGATGGAAACGGCATTGATCTGGATACCGGCCTTGTAAGTATCGAGCGTCTGCTGAACGATGTCGCGAACGCTGGATGCGATTGCAGAACGGTTGTCACGGAAAACGTCCTGAGCCGGACGGCGACCGACGATCTCACGGATTGCGCTTTCAGAAACCTGCTGCACCATTGCATCCGGATTATCGACGTTAAACAGATACGCCTGCGGATCGGAAACGCGATAGAGAACCGAGAACTGAACGTTGACGATGTTCTGGTCGCCCGTCAGCATCAAGCCCTGCGTGGCACTCCGGTTGCCCTGACCACCGATATTAATCTGCTTTTCGACGATCTGTGCCTTTTCATAGGTTTCGATTGGCCACCAATGGAAATGCAGGCCCGGCTCGGACACTTCTTCCTTCGGCTTGCCAAAGCGCAGTTCGACGGCGAGTTCGTCCGGCTGCACGGTATAGATCGACTGGAAGAGCCAGAAGCCGACGACTGCCGCGCCAATAAGGAAAAGAACGCCGCGATTGCTGCCGCCCTTGCCACCACCACCGGGGAAGACCTGCTTCAGACGATCTTGTCCTTTACGCAGAATATCTTCGAGATCAGGTGGTGTGTTCGGGCCGCCGCCGCGTGGGCCCTTCGGTCCTTGTCCCCAGGGGCCGCCATTATTGTTGTTATTGTTATTATCGCCGCCGCCGCCCCATGGGCCGCCGCCACCATTCTGATTACTCCAGGGCATCCTCACCTCTCGTCCAGGCGACGGGAAAGCGAGCTGCCCACTCCCGTCATCAACTAATGTTTCCGTTTTATAGGCATCGGGAGGTCCGCTTTCAACGCGAAGACGACAAAATTCGTGAACTATGCTTTACACAGCACGTTTTTCGTACACGAAATAGCGCGTTGGGTGACTATCCTTGTCACCGGCGGGCACATCCTCCTGCGAAATGACGCGCCAGATTTGCGGATCGATTTCCGGAAAATGTGTATCTCCGTCGATCTCAGCCAGAACGCGAGTCAGATGAATGCGGCCCGCAAGAGGCAAGGCCTGCGCATAGATCTTTCCGCCGCCAATAACGCAAACCTCTCCGACACCCAAGTCAAAAGCCAGCTTCTGTCCGAGTGCAATTGCCTCTTCGAGAGAACCGACAATGCTCGCGCCTTCAGCTTGAAATCCCTTATCCCTCGTCACCACAATATTGGGTCGTCCCGGCAAGGGACGTCCGATGGATTCCCAAGTCCGTCGCCCCATGATAACCGGCTTGCCGAGTGTCAGGGCCTTGAAACGCTTGAGATCAGTCGAGAGACGCCATGGCATATCGTTGTCACGCCCGATGACACCGTTTTCGGCGGCAGCAACAATGATCGAAACTATCGGCCGACTAGAGGACATAGTGCACCTCAGACCGCAATCGGGGCTTTGATCGTCGGGTCAGCTTCGTAACCTTCAAGCTGGAAATCCTCGAAACGGAAGGCAAATAGATCCTTCACTTCTGGATTGATCCACATGGTCGGCAATTTCTTTGGCGTCCGGCTAAGCTGCAAATGCGCCTGCTCGAAATGATTGGCGTAAATATGCGCATCACCCAGCGTATGAATAAATTCTCCCGGCTTCAGCCCGGCGACCTGCGCGATCATCATCGTCAACAACGCATAGGAAGCGATATTGAACGGCACGCCCAGAAAAATATCCGCCGAACGCTGATAAAGCTGGCAGGAGAGCTTTCCGTCCGCGACATAAAACTGGAAAAGACAGTGACATGGCGGCAGGGCCATTTCATCGACCAGCGCGGGGTTCCACGCCGATACGATCAAGCGCCGCGAATTGGGATTTCCATGCAGCATCTTCAGGAGATTCGCGATCTGATCGATGTGCCGGCCATCTGGCGCTGGCCAAGAGCGCCACTGATAACCATAAACTGGCCCGAGGTCGCCATTCTCGTCTGCCCATTCATCCCAGATCGATACGCCATTTTCTTTCAGATAGGCGATATTCGTATCGCCTTTCAGAAACCAGAGCAGCTCATGGATGATCGAGCGGAGATGCAGCTTCTTGGTCGTCAGAACCGGGAAGCCTTCTTCAAGATTGAAGCGCATCTGATAGCCGAAAACCGACCGCGTGCCAGTGCCTGTACGGTCGCCACGGTCCACGCCGTTATCCAGCACATGTTGAAGAAGATCGAGATAGGTGCGCATGGGGATTATCCGGAACCGATTCGTTTTGAAACCACTATAAAGAAAAAACCCCGGTGTGAGACACCGGGGCTTCGGATTCACGAGATCGCTGTGGATCAAAGGTCGCCGAGTTTTCCGAGCTGCTTTGCAACCAGATAATAGAAGGTGACGCGATTTTTGTTGCGGTCGCCCTTCATGACTTCTGCAACATGCGCAACCACCTCATCGCCCTTGGCTTCGTCATTGAGGCCAAGTTTCTTGGCAACCCAATTGGTGCGGACACGCTTCATTTCTTCCGGGTCCGTTGCCGAAACGAGCGAGGAGTCGCGATTGCGCAACGCAATACCCAGATGCTTGACGATCTTGTCGACTACAGCTTCATCGGCACCGGCATCGTAGCGACGGACATCCGCGAGATATTCACTCATATATCCACTCTCCTTCGAATGGGGTACATCACCCCGTTTCAGCCACGGAATCCGGCTATATAAGAATTTACTTGCCGACCCCGATATGTTGCGAGGATTGACCAGCAAATGCAGGCTGTCAATGAAAAATGAACGCAAGGTCAGGTTGTCGAGGTCTTCAGGCAAAACCCGTTAAAAACTGCGCACCCTCTTCCAATCCCGATCAACCGCGCCTATATACGGCGTGTCGGCGCAAGCCGACTATGGTGATAAACGGACGGTGTAATAAACCCATTGGACCCGGGGGCGGTACCCGGCGCCTCCACCAGAATACAGATCAGCCTATCGGTTTGTATTGTGGCGGGGGCGAAACAGGATCGACAAGGGTGTAAAGATCGCTCTTTTACTCGGCATGATACCACCGTTATCGGGTCAATTGAGTAGTTGCAAATGACAACAAAGCTCAGGGTTATGCTCTCGCTGCCTAATGGCGGTGCGGGAAACCCACTCTAAAGTCCTTAGGGTTAGCCCCTTAAGGCGGGGTTCGGAGGCACCTGGCAACAGAAGCCTCCACTTTCCCTTTTCCAAAACCTATGCAGCCGCAGCTTCCGTATCCAGTTCGCTCGCCTTGCGCGAAAGAACGATCTGCGTAAGCACGAAGGCCGTCAGCGCACAACCGGCGATCCCGCCCACCATCGGCAGAGCCGTTCCATCAAAGAACGAGCCGGTTACACCAATCGCCACGCCGCCAATCACGAAATGCAGCGTCCCCATCAGCGCGGAAGCTGTTCCAGCAATTTCGCCGTAATCCTCAAGAGCCAGTACCGCCGTTGTCGGGATGACGAGGCCAAGGAAGCCATATCCCACGAACAGGAAGCCTGCGATCAGCCAGAGCGACTGGTGCCCCATGAGCGCGGCAGCAAACATGGCAAGCATTGCCGCTGCAAATCCGGAGACCGCGAATCGCATGACGCGGCGAAGTCCGAAGCGCGATCCCAACCAACCGTTCAACTGCGACACGCCGAAGAACGATACCGCATTGGCCGAGAACGCAATGGCATATTGCGTCGGCGTCAGGCCGTAATGGTCGATAAGCACGAAGGACGAATTGGCGAGATAGACGAAGAAGGACGCGATGCCAAAGCCACCGACAAAAACCAGCCCAAGGAAATAACGGTCCTTGAGCAGACGACCGTAGCCACGCAAGGCGCTGCCCAGATTGCTTTCAAGTCGTGCCTCTGCCGTCCGCGTCTCTTTCTGTGCAGTTGCCACCAGAATGATACCGATGCCGGCAGCGACCAGAACCGCCCAGAAAACACCACGCCAGCCAAAGAAGCTGATGATGACCGAGCCGGTCAGCGGTGCCAGAATCGGCGAAATGGAGAAAACCAGCATCAGAAGCGACATCAGGCGTGCTGCCTCAATGCCTGTATGAAGGTCGCGCACGACAGCGCGTGGTATGACCATGCCTGCTGCTGCTCCCAGCCCCTGAACGAAGCGGAAAAGCACCAGCACATCTATATCGGTCGCCATAGCAGAACCGATACTGCCGATACCGAACAGCACCAGCCCGCCATAGAGCGGAAGTTTACGTCCGACCATGTCGGACAGCGGCCCGCAGAAAAGCTGCGCAACCGCGAGAGCAATGAAAAAGGCCAGAAGGCTCATCTGCACAGCCCCCGTTTCCGCATGCAAATCAGCGGCAATGGTGGGCAAAGCTGGCAGATACATATCAATCGCAAATGGGCCAATGGCAGAGAGAAGGCCAAGAACAATGGCATTGCGCACAAGACTGGAAGCCATGGGGGGACGCGCTTTCATCAATGTTTCGTGAGATTCCCGCACCGATTTCGGATCTCCGGTTTTGCTTGGGAGGATGGCGCCATCGGGCTCGCAAAACCGGCACAGGACAGATAAATGTTTGTATTCGCTACCGGTTTTCGTTCCGTCTTGATAATCTCGACCTGTTTTCGATTACGGTCGACACTTGAAAACTCTGCAGCGAAAGGCATTCTATACGTATGGTCAAAACAGATTTGACACTGATGTAAAATTAGACACCATTGTCCAAAACGTCAAGCTATCTTATGTTGGAGTTATGAAGCCTACTGACATAATCGACATAACCGCCCTGCCCGAGAAACGCGCTGTATCCGAAAAGGGCCTGAATTCCGCGGCGATAAAGCCCGGACAGTGCATGAAGCGCGACTTCATTTTGTGCTCTGCGGCACGCGTTTTCAATCGCGATGGGTTTCAGGGCGCGAGCATAGACCTCATTGCCAACGAAGCGGGCGTGTCGCGTCAGACCATCTATAATCACTATCGCGACAAGGAAGCCTTGCTTGCCGCCGTCGTTGAGGATGCGCTTGCGCGCATGAATGCGAGCCTGTTCGCAGTTCTGGCTACCTTCCCCCAGACTGGTGAAAATCTGGAGCACGATCTGGTGGCTTTCTCGATCCGCATGAGCCGGAATTGCATTTACGATTCGTCCGGTGCGTTTCTGCGCAAGGTCATGCAGGCCAACGAGACCAATCTACCGCTCGCAGCCAATATTTGCAGTACCAAAGGTCCGGCACAGGCCATTCCGGCCATAGCGGCACGTCTGGCACGCCTTGCCATGGATGGACATCTGCGCGTTGACGATCCAGATCTTGCTGCACGCCATTTCATGGCGCTCATCAATGCCGATACGCACTATCATATGCTGACGGGCCAAGGCGTTGATGATGCAATCATCGAGAAGAGCGCCGTCAACGGAGTGCGCACCTTCCTAATGGCCTTCGGAAGACGATAGGACAGGCGCCCCTGCTGCGTTCAAAAATTGCACATCTTTCCGCCACAGGCATCGCCCTGTCGCTTTTTCAGGTCATATATCATCGGTTCCTGCGAGAACGAACTTGACATCGACCTCCGAATCCGTGGGATAAGCAAACCATGGTACAGGACCTAATCCGTTACGATATTCTCGCTCAGGAAGCCCTACGCGGCGTCATTCGCAAGGTTCTTGCGGAAGTGGCCAAGGCTGGCTTGCCAGGTAACCATCATTTCTTCATCACGTTCCTAACTGGAGCGCCCGGTGTGCGAATTTCCTCGCGCCTGAAGGAGAAATATCCCGAGCAGATGACAATCGTTTTGCAGCATCAGTTCTGGGACATGCTGGTTACAGATCAACTGTTCGAAGTTGGCCTGTCATTCGGTGATATTCCTGAAAAGCTTACAGTGCCTTTTTCTGCCGTCCGCGGCTTCTACGACCCTTCGGTCAATTTCGAACTCGAGTTCGATGTCGCGGTCGCACAGCCTGAAAGCGACAATGACGAAGGCGGCAATGTAGCCCCTATCGAAATCCTCCCGACGGAAGTACCGGTCGAGAAGGCAGAAAAGCCCAAATCGAAGTCGCGCAAGACTGCAGCCGAAAAAGAAGCCGCCGCGGCCAAAGACAGCAATGCAGATGATGGCGCCGACAAGGAAGCCAAACCTTCTGCCGATGTTGTTTCTCTGGATGCTTTTCGGAAGAAGTAATTCCGCGCGCTCCATCCTCATGTGAAGAATGTGCCAGAGCTCCTGCTGGTTTCGTCCGCCTGTTTGATTGGACAGTTCCGTTTCACTGTTGATCGTGATCAATGGTGAAAAACAAGCAGGCGTTTTATACTGTGTTCTGACGGCAACCAGTTCAGGATTGAGTTCGATGATTCGTGCAATTGCTCAGGCAGTATTGTGGATAAGCGGCATCGTAGCCGCCTTCTTTGTGGCAAAGGACGAACCCAACTTTCCTCTTCTGCAGATGACAGTAGGGCTCATACTCCTAATTCTGGTGTCCTTGGCCATCTGGTGGTTTACCACTCCGAAGGACCCCCAGAAATAAATGCCAGCCTATTACGAGCTTGCTAGATCGAACCGAAACGCAGTATTTTTTCAGAAGCCTCAACATTCCCGCGTGGTTCCATGAGCGACATCGTCAATCTCAGGCAGTTCAAAAAGCAGAAAGCCCGCGCAGAAAAAGAAAAGCAGGCTGACCAGAACCGCATTCAATTCGGTCGAACGAAGACTGAAAAAGCCTTCGCTCGCACGGAAGCGGCGAAAGCGGAACGTTTTCTGGATCAGAACCGTCTGGAAAAGAACGATAAGCCGGACGAGACAAAGTGAGCTCGTCCGGACGGTTGCGCAAACATTCCGTCAGTATTCGCGGACACGCGACCAGCTACACGCTTGAAGACCCGTTTTTCGAACTGATTGAGGAGATTGCTGCCGAGCGGGAGTTTTCCGTGGCAGCTCTGATCGCCGAAATCGACAGCAAGCGTGACAGGTCAATCAATCTGTCTTCCGCGCTCAGGCTCCACGTTCTCGACTGGCTTAAGTCCAGAATAACTCAAGGCTGAAGTGCTGGTAGCGCAGGCGTCGGCTCCAGACTTTTCAGGAATTCATTCAGGGATTGACCGCCCTCTGGCGATACCAGGGGATCGTTCGATCCGCCAGCCGGTCCACCTTGGGGTTTCTCCGCCTCAAGCCGTTGGGCTTCCTCAGCGGTTTTCCGAGCCACTTCGCGCGCACTGGCCTCGGCGCGTCGTCTCGCCTCGTCCTCACGCAGCGAACGATCACGTTCCGCTTCATCCGCTTCGAAAAGCCCAAGCTGACGACGAAGACGCTGCTTTTCCATCAGGCTCGCCTGCATGGATTCAACACGTTCCTGTTCCCGTTCAAGCGCACGCTGGGTCAGGAACTGAACGAGCGGCTGTTTGTCGAATGACACCTCGGGCGCGCTGTAGCTGCCACCCAGCGAGAAGGCTACCTGCGGCGAGATGCCAGTATCGGCGCCATCCCCATTCTGGAATGTCAAAGTACCGTTTCCGCCAATTCCGAGTGTCGACAGGTCGAATTGCAGATCGCTAAGAAGCGCAGCATTTCCATCACTCAGATTTGCCGCAGCCATACGCGCGGCACCGCCGCTGATCGTAAAGTCAAACCGCGCATTACCGGGCGCAAATGTGCCCTGTCCGGTTGACTTGTCGGCAATGCCGACAAATTGTTTGGAAGCAAGCTTATCGGGACCGGAAGACTGGTCGCCCGTGGCATCGGCTGCCGCGATCATTGCAGGTAATGCTGTCCCATCCAGACCATTGACGGTAAAATTCTCCACGTCAAAACTTGCAGTTCCGGCCAGCGACCCGACCAGCGCCGCAACGCTCTCACCACTGCCATTCAGATTGACGGCAGCCTTCACCACACCGCCAAGCGGCGCAGTACCACTCTCTAGCTGGTAAAAATCCTTGAGGTTTGCGCCATTCCATTTCAGCTCTGTCGAGAGGATAGCGTTCTTGTCGCTGTTGCTCAGAGACACGTTGCCAACGAGATATCCACCAGCCCAATTGCCGGTCAATTCATTCAACTGGAGCCCGTCCATGGTCTTCAGAAGCCGTGCGGAAAAGTCCGTGGCCGTTCCAAATCCGTCCATGTGAGCCTGCGCCACGTTGAGTTTCATATCCAGCAGCAGCGGCAGTGACGGGCGGACCGCGAATGCTCCGCGTGGCCAGATTGACTTCGCGGTGGGCTTTGCTGGCTCGAATGCATCCTGCCCAAGCATGATCGCTGCAAGGCTTGCGACCTCAAGCGTCGCGAGCTTTGCCTCCCCCTTCAACTGCGGCAGACCGCTATCGGCAAAGTTGGCCTCCAGCCGTGCGGAAACATCTTCTCCATCCAGCTTTCCGGCGAGATTGGGGAACCGCAAGATACCCTTTGCAAACTGAAAATCGCTGGCAAGGCCTGCCGAAAGCCCTTCACCAAATCCGGGCAGTGCGAAACCCGCCGTTGCGATGAACGGTTGCAGATCGGCGGACTTCAGTTGGGCCTTGCCACTGGCAGCGATATCCCCTCCGACCAACGAAATAACACCATCTGCCACAGCCGACCCGTCAGGTGCCGTGAGCTTGAGCAATGTCCGCATGCCTGCACTCGGCGCACCCTGCATGCTCAGGTCGGCAGTGAGTTCACCGGCAAGTCCAAGCGGCAAGGCGGGCAAGCCGATCAATGCGAGTACCGCCTCGCCTTGTTCCGATATTGCCGTGCCGTTCAATTGCATCTGCAACGGCTCGCTCTCACCCTCGCCGCCGCTCGCTGTGCCCGAAAGGTCCAGCTTCATGCCGCCTGTTTTTCCGGTAACGCTGAACGAAAATTCTCCGACACCGGGAGCGTTTTTGATATTTGCCTCGACAGGCCGGGCACCCTTGCCCTTGGATGCCGTGCCTTTTGCAGGCGCCTTGTCGGCTTGTAGCACGGACGGTGCCACAGCGTTGGCTATGACATTAATTTCGCTATCCTCGAACAACCCCGGAAAATTCGCCGCGCGGATCGAAAGCGCATGAAACAGAGGGAGCTGCGGATAGCGATTGGCCATCAACGAGAGGAAACGCGAAAGGTCGCCGGACAGGATCGTCGCATCAAGCGAGCCGGAAGGCGTATTGGCAAAAGGCTCATAAGTGCCTGTTGCGGTCAGCGTTGTACCTGCTACATCACCGACCAGCAGCCGGTCGAAATCGAAGCGTCCGTCATGCAGCCGAAGCGCCATATCGACATTGCCCGCTTCCATGTCCTGATAGCGGACGGGCCCTGCCTTGAATGCCAGGTTCAGCGACTGACCGTCGAGAAAGCCCAGCCCGTCACCACTGGAGAAAAAGGCTGTAAAGGCTTGCAGCGCTTCGCTTTCAACCGCGCCGCCATTGAGGGCCAGCGTGATCGCTGGCTGCGCCAACCCCTTCACTTCGCGAACGAACGAGCCTTTGAGTGTCGTCTTCCCCAAAGCAATTTCGAGATTATCGATCCGCTGCATTCCGTCGCGAAGATCGACCTGTCCTGAAAAACCCGCGCCTTCGAGCTTGCGCACGGAATCGTCAACAGTCTCGTTGAGCCAGCTTGCCAGACCGGACGGCTGACGTGAGGCAACGAGCATATCGCCCTTGAAGCCGAAATCCTTTCCAACCGAGAGCGTCCCCTTGGCTTCTACCTTGGTTCGTCCCGGAAGATCGGCAGCGAACTGACGAATATTCCAGTTCTTTCCGTCCGGTTCCGCGCTCACTGTGACCGAGCGTATCGTTGTGCCGCCCGCGATGACGGCAGGAAGGCGCAAATCCACATTGCCGGGTATGGTCGGAATGGGCAGTTGCTCGAGAACGCGGCGTGCTATCGTAATACGATCAGCCACCGGCATTGCGGAACCGGATTGTTCTTCGCTGGCGGCTTCATTCGGCCCCCAGAAAAGCTGCTGCCCATCGGCGCTGACCTCGAAACGCGGCTTGTCGCCATAATCGATGAATGCCTTGCCATTCACTACATAAGGATTGTCAGCAGGCCCCTGCTCCATCCGGAATTCGCCAGCATCGAAGCGATTGCGATCCGCCTTGAATTTACCGGTTACGCGCACGCCACTGAAGAAGGGCGTTTCCGTCGGCGTTTTCTGATCCTTAGTCGTCTTGGCAACCATATCGGAAGAGCGAAGCGAAAAGTCACCGGCATAGTCGAGCTGACCTTCAGTCACGGTCACATCGCCATCGGTCTCGAAAATAGCCGGGATTGCTTCCGGCGAAATACGTGCGCGAACGCGCAGCGACCCGTCCGGCTTTGCCTCGCCACTCGTGAGGTCGATTGCCAGCTTTTCACCTTGAAGAACGAGACTTCCGTTTGCCTGCCACGGGCCTGCAAGACTGTTTGCCGAGATCACGGCATTGAGTTCGGTAGCTGTATGACTGCGACCGCTTGCCTGTTCGCGAAGGGTAATTGTTCCGTCACTGACGGAAAGCCGTTCCAGCTTGATTTTCGTCGGATCGAGCGGCGTCGACGGGCGGATTGCCCAATCAACCTTGCCGCTTTTGTCGAGAGAAATTGTAGCCTGCGGACGATCCACACGCATATCGAAAATCAGAAGCTGGCCGCGCAGAAACGGCATCAGTTCGGCATCCATCGAAAACGTATCGACCGTCATCACCGGATGAGTTGCATCGGCCCCAACACGCACATCAGAGAACGCGACGGAAGGAAACGGCAAAAGCCGCGCGCTGACGTCACCGGCGACCTTGACGGGACGCCCCAGAACACGGCTCGCCTCGCGCTCGAAATCGGCACGATAGCCGCTCCAGTCAACAAAAGGCGGCACAACAAGTGCTGCCGTCAACAGCAGCACGAGAAGCCCGCCGACGATGACGAATATGCGGCCCAAGAACCAGCTCCGGTCAAACAGATTGCAAGTTAGCGCGAAACAAAGAGTGAATCACGCTGTCTTTATCTGCGCAACATAACGGCATCGATCCGGCGACAACAAGGCAAATTGCATCGCAGCCACATCGATATGCACGCCTGCCTGAATCAAACTCTTGGCAAACCCGCCCAAACGGCTGATTTGAATCACGAAATCAGTATTTTGCCCGGATTCATGATGTTGTCGGGATCAAGCGCTTTCTTGATGGCCCGCATGTAATCCGTGGCTTCACCCAGCTCCATGGCCAGATACTTCATCTTGCCCTGCCCGATGCCATGTTCACCAGTGCAGGTTCCCTCCATGGCAATGGCGCGCTTGGCCAGCCGATCCATGAAAGCTTCGGCACGCTCCATCTCGCTGGCATCTTCTGTATCGAGAAGCAGGAGAAGGTGGAAATTACCATCCCCCACATGCCCGACAATCGGCGCTATAAGGCCTGTTTCGGCGAGGTCCTTTTCCGTCTCGCCGATACAATCGGCCAGACGCGAAATCGGCACGCAGACATCGGTGGAAACGCCCTTGCAACCGGGTCTCAGCAGAAAGGACGCAAGATAGGCGTCGTGACGTGCCCGCCAGAGCCGGTCACGCTCCTCGGCATCGTGTGTCCACCGAAACTCGCCGCCGCCATTGCCAGTAGCAATTTCTCCAAACAATTCCGCCTGTTCGGCCACGCCATTTTCCGTGCCGTGGAACTCGACAAACAGATAGGGCTGCGCCTCGTAAGGCAGTTTGGAGTGGAGGATCAGCGCCTGCATCTGGAGCGTATTCACAAGCTCTATACGCGCAACGGGAATACCTATCTGGATGGTTTCAATCACAGTGCGGCAAGCCGAATCCACATCCGGGAAAGGACAGATACCACCGGAGATCGCCTGCGGTATCCCCTGTAGTTTCAATGTCAGTTCGGTGATGATGCCAAGTGTTCCCTCGGCTCCGACAAGCAGCCTCGTGAGATCGTAACCCGCAGCCGTCTTCTTCACGCGCTTGGAAGTCTCGATCAACCGCCCATCGGGCATCACGGCTTTCAGCGCCAGCACATTCTCGCGCATGGTCCCATAACGCACTGCATTCGTACCGGACGCACGGGTGGAAGCCATGCCGCCCAGCGTGGCATTGGCACCCGGATCAATCGGAAAGAACAGTCCCGTATCGCGCAGATATTCATTCAGTTCCCGGCGCGTAATGCCCGGCTCCACCACGCAATCCAGATCTTCCGCGTGCACCGCAATCACTCTGTTCATGCGCGTGAGGTCAAGAGAGACACCACCAGCGGGCGCATTCACCTGCCCTTCGAGCGACGAACCGGCGCCGAAGGCGATAACCGGGACGCGATGTTCAGCGCAGATACGCACAACATCCTGCACCTCCTGCGCAGTCTCCGCAAAGATGACGATGTCCGGCGCCTGTGTCGGCACATAAGTCGTCGTGTGGCCGTGCTGCTCGCGGATAGCCTGACCGGTCTGCGCACGCTCATCGAAACGCTGCTTGAGAATACCCACTGCTGCTGCAATACCGTTCTCATTGCGTGCAAGCGCGACAACATTTTCAAGCGACATCGTTCATTCTCCGAAATTCATATTCAAACAGCAGGCAACGCCAATGCGACCGGGTCTTGTCCAAGGTGTTCGGCGACAGCCCGGATAACCAGATTATGGTCCTCGCGCTGCGGCAGCCCCGATACGATTACGGCGCCGATCACGCCGGCCCCGGAAACGCGGATCGGAAATCCGCCACCCGCGAGCGCGTAATCTTCCACATTCAATGCTTTATGAGGAGCAAACATGCGATCGTCGCGATTCTGTTCCAGAACAAGACGATAGGTCGAAGCATGAAAGCGTCGCACGACATTGAACTTGCGGCGCAACCACTCCTGATTGTCCACAGTGCTTCCAGCGGTCGTCGCATAAAATAATTGCCGGTCCCACAGAGAAATTTCGGTAGCAATGCCGAGCTTTTCCTTCACGGCGATATCACGAATGCGAGCGCCCAGCGCAAATGCGCCGTTCTCGTCAAATGACGGAAAAATAAGAGCCTGTTCCTGCCGGATGATCTGCGCAATCGCCTGTTTACTGTCGTCGCCCTGTGCCATTTTCTGCATTTCCCCAATGAGCCGCACGAAATCTGTGCGTTCCTTGTGCGCCTTCGATCACGTGATTGCAATAAGGGTTGTCCGCCATCAAACTTGATTGATCGAACGCAAGCGGCTAGTGGAGCCTTATGGTTCAGAACCCCAATATAGATGTGCCTTTGAAAGGCGACCAAATACCGGAATTTGTCGAAACCGCCGTGTTCAAGCGCGACGTGTTCTCGGAAACCCATGCCGGCTACTTCGTAGGCGATCCCGACACCCGTATCATCCGTCGCGTCGTAAGCGCTGCTCCCTGGTGGTCGAAGCCGCTGGCATGGATATTGGCCCGGCGTGAAATCCGCGGCCTCAAGACGGTACGCGGCATTGAAGGTGTCCCGCAGCTCCTCGCCACCGACAAGGACGGGCTGTATCGATCCTGGACGGAAGGCACACCGCTGCATCTTGCGCGACCTTCCGATCCGAAATGGTATCGCACCGCGCACCGCATCCTGCGCGATATGCGCCGTCTTGGTGTCACCCACAATGACCTCGCCAAACCGCAAAACTGGCTGATGACGCCCGAAGGTGAAGCTGCAGTCATCGATTTCCAGCTTGCAAGCGTGCATCGTCGTCGTGGCGCCCTCTATCGCCTGATGGCCTATGAAGACTTCCGCCATCTCATCAAGCAGAAGCGCGCTTTCGCAAAAGACATGATGACACCAACGGAAAGGCGCATTCTGGCGCGCCGTTCGCTGCCGTCGCGCATCTGGCTGGCGACAGGCAAGAAAGTTTACAACTTCATCACGCGCGGTATTTTCAGTTGGTCGGACGGTGAAGGCACCGGTGACCGGATCGACAATGAAGGTCCTGCTATTCAGGCGGCCCTCAAATCCGATCCGCGTGTCTCGGATGTAGCTCTTGCGCTTTATTCGCTGCCAGCCAAGGGCGTAGGCATCTACGCCTTCGTGGAAACGCTAAGTGCCGACGAAAAAAGCCTGCGCGCAAGGCTCAAGGGTCAGAAGGTTGAACTGATCCAACCGGTTGCCCATCTGCCACGGCGTGCTGACGGGACCATCCGGGACGACATTCTGCGGCTGATAGCAATGAACCAGATGACGGAACTCGACGATCTGTTGCAGCGCGAACCGGAACTGCGTGGACTGGTTGAAGCACTGGCCTCGCATCGCCTGAACTTTACGGATCGTCGCGTCACTCAATTAGAGTAGTCGAATATTTTAACCCTTTCGCTGGTCTTTCAGCCGCGAATCATTACATTCGGGTCAAATGTCTGACTTTCCCGACGATATGCCGTTTTTCGGCGATGACGACGCTCCGGCAGGCCGCACCCCTGCTCCCGGTGGTATTGCCGCACGTGCCATGGCAGCACGCAACCAGCAGCGTGGCGAACCCGATTACCTGAAAGGACTGAACCCGGAACAGCGTCAGGCTGTTCTGACGACAGAGGGTCCTGTTCTGGTACTTGCCGGTGCGGGCACGGGAAAAACGCGCGTTCTGACAACGCGTATCGCACATATTCTGACCACCGGCCTTGCCTATCCAAGCCAGATCCTCGCCGTGACTTTCACGAACAAGGCCGCGCGCGAAATGAAAGAGCGCATCGGTCATCTGGTCGGTGGCGCGGTCGAAGGCATGCCATGGCTTGGCACGTTCCACTCGATCGGTGTCAAGCTTTTGCGCCGCCATGCGGAACTGGCAAATCTGACATCGGATTTCACCATCCTCGACACCGATGACGTGATCCGCCTCATCAAGCAGCTCATTCAGGCTGAAGGGCTTGATGACAAGCGCTGGCCTGCCCGCACCTTCGCCAACATGATCGATGGCTGGAAGAACAAGGGATTCGGGCCGTCCGATATTCCCGAAGGCGATGCGCGCTCGTTCGGCAACGGTCGCGGACGCGAGCTTTATCAGGCCTATCAGGAGCGCCTGCGCACATTGAACGCCTGCGATTTCGGCGATCTTCTGCTGCATCCGATCCGTATCTTCCGCAATCATCCGGATATCCTGCGCGAATATCACGCGAAGTTCCGCTACATTCTGGTGGACGAATATCAGGACACGAATACGGCGCAATATTTGTGGCTGCGTCTGTTGGCGCAAAGACCTAAATCGCGGATGACCGCGCCAACGCCAGCCGGAAACTCACCCGTACAGCCCGCTCGGGCGTCCGAAGGCCCCCGCGGAGCCGATGAGCGCAGCGAATTCGGCGTGAGCGGAGATAAAGTCAATCTGTGTTGCGTCGGCGACGACGACCAGTCGATTTACGGCTGGCGCGGAGCGGAAGTGGACAATATTCTTCGCTTCGAAAAGGATTTTCCGGGCGCAGTCGTCATCAAGCTTGAGCGCAACTACCGCTCCACGGCACATATCCTCGGCGCAGCCGCCCACCTGATTGCGCATAATGAGGGCCGCCTTGGCAAAACGCTGTTTACCGAAGCACCCAATCCCGACGATCCGAAGGTAAAAGTTCATGCAGCGTGGGATTCGGAAGAGGAAGCCCGTGCTGTCGGCGAGGCCATAGAGCAGGCCCAGCGTCAGGGGCACCTCCTCAACAACATGGCGATCCTCGTCCGCGCTTCCTTCCAGATGCGTGAGTTCGAAGACCGTTTTGTTACGCTCGGCCTCAACTATCGCGTCATCGGCGGCCCCCGCTTCTACGAACGGCTCGAAATCCGTGATGCGATGGCCTATCTGCGCGTCGTCGCGCAACCGGCCGACGATCTGGCGCTGGAACGCATCATCAACACGCCTAAGCGTGGTCTGGGCGAAGCCGCAATCCGCCAGATCCACGATTATGCCCGCGCACGCGATATTTCCATGTTCTCGGCCGCCTGCGATCTCATTGAAACCGAGGAATTGAAGCCGAAGCCGCGCTCTGCACTACGCGAAGTGGTCGAAAACTTCCTGCGCTGGCAGTCCCTGATCGACAACACGCCGCATACGGAACTGGCCGAAACCATTCTGGATGAATCCGGTTATACGGCCATGTGGCAGAACGATAAATCGGCAGAAGCGCCAGGCCGACTTGAAAACCTCAAGGAGCTGATCCGTTCCATGGAGGAATATGAGAGCCTGCGTGGATTCCTTGAGCACGTTGCACTCGTCATGGATGCCGAGCAGAACGAGGATCTGGATGCCGTCAACATCATGACGCTGCATTCGGCCAAAGGGCTTGAATTTGAAACTGTTTTCCTTCCCGGCTGGGAAGAAGGTTTGTTTCCGCACCAGCGTGCGCTTGATGAAGGCGGACGTTCCGGCCTTGAGGAAGAGCGCCGCCTCGCCTATGTCGGCGTGACCCGCGCCAAGAAGAACCTGCATATCTGGTTTGTTTCCAACAGGCGTATTCATGGCATGTGGCAATCGACCATTCCTTCCCGTTTTCTGGAAGAGCTGCCGGAAGCGCATGTGGAAGTGGCCGAGCTGGAAGGCAATTACGGCGGTTACGGCAGCGGCTATGGGCAGTCCCGCTTCGACAAGGCCGATCCGTTCCAGAATTCCTATTCGACGCCCGGCTGGCAGCGTGCGCAGCAGAACCGATCCGATGCCACACGCAACAACTGGGGTTCTCGTTCGGGCAGCAAAGTGGAACGCATCGGCTATGGTGAGACCGATTCCGGCTTTGGTGCCGGGCGCGGCTCCGTGAAGGGCCGCACGATCGACGGTGAACTGGTGGCCAAGTCGGTGGCCGACAAGCCATCGGCCTTCAAGCTTGGCGACCGCGTGTTCCATATCAAATTCGGAAATGGCACGATCTCGCTTATCGATGGCAACAAGCTGACCATTGATTTTGACAAGGCCGGACAGAAGCGCGTTCTCGACAGCTTCGTCCAGCCTATCTAGTTTCCATCACAGATGAAGGATCGGGGCAGCCGGACTATTCCGGCTTGCCCTTCGCCCATGTGACATCACCCTTGTAAAGCGGCACGGTTGAAAGCGACGTTTTCGCTGACCCGTCCTGAACCTGCGTCGCATGGGCGAGATAAAGCAGCGTATTGTTTGTCTTGTCGTATATGCGCGTGATGACAAGCTTCTTCCAGATCAAGCTCGTGCGTTCGGAGAAAACCCGTTCTCCACCCTTGCCAAGATCGATATCTCCGATGGTGATCGGCCCTGTCTGCTCGCATGAGATGGACGCATTGGACGGGTCCTCAAACCAGTTGCCTTTCTGTAGCCGGTCGATCATGCCGCGCGAAAACGACGCCAGATGACAGGTTACACCCTGCACTTTCGGGTCCTGCACCGCATCGATGACGATATCGTTTCCAAGCCAGTCGACGCCAACCTTGCCAACTTCTTCCGCCGGCGCCGCCGAAGCGGCAACGACCAGCACGGGAGCAAGCAACAACCCGGCAAAACGCTTCAGTCCGACCATATTTTCCAGCCTCCAGAACTGTCGTGATGCGAAGGTGGGGGAACAATTGCGGCTTTGCAAGGGCTGGAACTCAACCGCTCCATTTCTCAAGAAAAGCTTCGATTTCGAGCGTCTGAATGTCCGGCACTGCTTCATAGAGCTTTTCCACCGGCCAGTTCCACCATTCGAGTTCAAGCAGCCGTTCTATGATGGCATTGTCGAAGCGTTTGCGGATGAAACGGGCAGGAACACCACCGACCACATGATAGGGTGGCACATCCTTTGTTACGACCGCATTCGCACCAATCACTGCCCCATGACCGATCAGAACGCCCGGCGTGATGACCGCACCATGACCAATCCACACATCGTTGCCGATGACCACGCGCTGCGCCTGACGCCTTGCCCGGAACTCTCCATCAACACCCAGATAGCGAAAATATTCATTCGGCCGATAGCTGACTTTATGAGTCGTCAGCCGCTCCATCGGGTGTTCGAGAGCGTTGATGCGAACATTCGCGGCAATGGAACAGAACTTGCCGATCTCGGCATAAATCCCCTCGCCGTTTCGCTCGAAATAGGTGAAGTCGCCGACCGTGACTTCACGAAGAATCACGCGTTCGCCAATATCGGCATATCGCCCCAACTTGACGGATTTCAGTTGGGCCGTGGAATGAATGCGGGGTTCGCTGTTCTGGAAACGCAGATCATCCGACGATGTCATTGCAAATTCACCTCAAACTTCCCCGCAGCACAGTCAGTTCCGGAACGAACCGTCTAAGCCGCTTCCTGCGCACTATCTTCCCCGCCGGAAAGATAATCCTTGATAACATTCGGCAGAACATCGTCAAACTTCGCAATGAGGGTCTGGTGAGTTTTGGCACGGAACGCGGGAGCGAAACGCTCAAACCCCTGCACACAGCCGAAAGGAGCTGATCCTGCTTCGATTGCTTGCAGTTCTTCCGCCCAGCGCTTCTCCTGGACAAAATCCAGATAAGCCAGTTCTCTCGCCGGGCGAACGGAGGCTTTGTGCCGCAATATCTCCAGATGATTGGCGAGAGCAACCGTATTGAACTGTTCGATATCGCGATATCGGAAACTGACCTGCTTATTCAGAACGTCAGGCTTCTCCGCGAAGAAAGTCGCCAGCGTGCTGCGCCGCAGCGGGTGCGGGTGATGGTGGATCGACATGAAGCGATCCTTCATGCCTGCGGCAACGGCGCCTTTCCATTGCGCCATGCGGAACTTCGGAAACGTATATTCGTACCGCGATATCTTGCCGAGCAATCGGCGCAGCTTGTACTTCCAGCGGGTATTTTCAGGCCGCACCCAGTCACCATGGAGAACAGGGCGTCCGTTCTCATAAAGATCGGAAATTGTCAGCGGAGCATTCACAAAGAAATCGTCGTTGGAGTAGATGAAATGTTCCGACAAGCCCGGTATCCGCCACATCGCGCCTTCGATAGCACGGGCGTTGAACGAAGGACGGGCAGCGGGCAGACCTCTAAAAATGTCATCATGGGACACGATCTGGATAAAGGACGCATCGCACTTGCCCTCCTGCTTGAACGCATCGAGGAACCGTGGCTTCTGATGATCGGTGATGATGAAAATACGCTTGATGAACGGCGCGAATTTGATGACGGAAGCGATATTGTAATAAATCTCGCCATTATCGAGATAACGTTCGCTGGTTACAGCTTCAAAATGCGTGCGAACGGAATCGGGAGCGAACTGTTTTCTGGCAGCCATATGCGCCGGATCCTGCCCATCGACCCAAGCGATTATATAATCGATTTCCACTATGGCACTCACAAGAAATTGCAGCTTTATGACGGAAATATATCAGTTTAGCTAACCTTGCAAAAAGAAAGAGTGGAGAGGCTGTTCAACTTTGGTCATGCGGGAACGGCTCTGGCTCCATAGGCTATGAGGAGCCAATTCCACCACGCGACAAATCGTCAAAAGTTTCAGAAATTATTGAAAACTGACCAAATGACCGTACATTACCGTCACGCTCTTCATGATGGCAGGATGCGGCTATATCGACCGTTCTGCAGTGCATAAAGAAAAGATAAGTTGTTGAGCAGCGCAGCAAAGGCGCGTTCGGAAATTCAAGGCTGACTGGACATGAAAAAATTCCTGCCCATCTTCATCATCGCCTTCATCGTCGTCATAGTCGGCGCTGCAGGTCTCAACCTTTTCCGTGACAAGGAAGCAGCGAAAGAACCTTTCGGCGGTCCGCTTAACCTGGTGACGATGGACGGCACGCCTTTCACCGAGAAGGACCTGCGCGCAGCACCGGCAGCCATCTTCTTCGGTTTCACCCATTGCCCGGACGTTTGCCCCACGACGCTTTATGAACTGGATGGCTGGCTGAAGCAGCTTGGACCCGAAGCCAGTGACATCAAGGCTTACTTCATCACTGTCGATCCGGAGCGCGACACGCAGGAAGTCATGAAGACCTATGTGAGCAATGTTTCAGACCGCATCATCGGCGTCACCGGCACGCCGGAGAATATTGCTGATGTAGTCAAATCCTACCACGTCTACGCCAAGAAGGTTCCGGGCGAAGACGGCGAATATACGATGGATCATACGGCATCAGTATTTCTGCTCGACAAGGGCGGTCGTTTCCGCAGCACCATCGCCTATCAGGAAAACCCGGATACGGCTCTGGAAAAGTTGAAGAATCTGGCCAAAGGCGCTGCAAAGAGCTAAATAGAATCTACGAAGCATTTACATCGAAAATGCGTCAGAGCCTGAATCAAAAAGCGGCATATGTGTGCGAAAATGGTGATTTTCGAGTACCGGAGCGCAATCTACTTCTGAGCATGGTTCCGAAAAGTTGCAGACTTTTCGGATAAGACTATGCACCAGAGAAAGCTACATGAGCACCGGAACGCAGACAAATTGCCATTTGCGGCCACACAGGGCGGCTTATGGAACAGGCTCTCAAAGATAGAGAGCTTTTTACTTTATGGCCCAATCACGACTTTTCTTTTCGGCGGATAAAGCGGCAGCCGAGCGCGTCTACAATATTCTCGAACAATCTTTCGAGGAAGACGGCTTCCCAATCGCTATCACCGAGATCGACGAAGACCGGCAGATTTTCGAAGTGTCGGTCTATGTCGAGGACGACGCCGAAGATGTCGCCAAGCGGATCGATGCCTTGGTAGGACCAGGTCTTTTCGCCGTCGAAGAACTGCCCGACATCGACTGGGTCACACATTCGCTGGAAGGTCTGAAGCCTGTCAGAGCTGGACATTTCTTTGTCCATGGCTCGCACGACCGCGACAAGATCGAAGCAGGCGACATCCCTATCGAAATCGATGCTGGTCTTGCCTTCGGCACTGGTCACCATGGAACGACCGCAGGATGCCTTGAACTGATCGAGGAAACGGTCAATAGCGAACACCCGACCAATGCGCTCGACCTTGGCACCGGCAGCGCCGTTCTTGCCATCGCCATCGCCAAGCTGGCTCCCATTCCGGTGCTGGCTACCGACATCGACCCTATCGCCGTTACGGTCGCCGCTGAAAACGCCGCCAAGAACGGCGTGGCAGAACATATCGTTACGGCAACGGCAGAAGGCTTCGGCCACCCGATCTTCCGTTCCTATTCGCCATTCGACCTGATCGTCGCCAATATTCTTGCCAATCCGCTTATCGAGCTCGCGCCTTCCCTCAAGGAACATATGGCATCCGGCGGTTCCATCATTCTGTCCGGAATACTTGACAGCCAGCACGATGCGGTGCTCGCTGCCTATCAGGCGCAGGGACTCACCCACCAGAAGACGCTGCATCGCGAAGGCTGGGTGGCGATCCACCTGAAATAAAGCTGCTTTCCTTATATTTTGCGAGTTACGCCCATGGCTTTTCAGAGTTTCGACGTCACCACAAATCCGGCCAATGGTGGCCCACGCGTAGCGAAGCTGCGCGCGAAAATGGCTGAACTTGGCCTCGACGGCTTTCTGGTTCCTCGCGCGGATGAGCATCAGGGCGAATATGTTCCGCCCCATGCGCAGCGCCTCGCCTGGCTGACCGGCTTCACCGGTTCGGCTGGTGCCGCGCTCATCCTCAAGAACAACGCCTATATCTTCGTCGATGGACGTTATGAGCTGCAGGTCCGCGCCCAGACCGACCCGAAGGTCTTCTCCTATGAAAGCCTCGTCACAAATCCGCCTGCTTCCTGGCTGGCAGACAACGGCAAGAGCCTGCATATCGGCTTCGATCCTTGGCTCCATACCATTTCTGAAGCCCGCAGTTTACGTGAAGCACTGGAGGCTCAGGGCGGTCAGCTCGTTCCGGTCGAAATCAATCTCGTCGATGCCGTATGGGACGATCAGCCCGAAGTGCCGACGGCGGAAGTCACTATCCAGCCGGCCCGTTTCGCCGGACATGAAGCGGAAGACAAGATCAAGGAAATGCAGGCAGCCGTTGCCGCAAGCGGCGCTCGTGCTACCGTCCTGACCGATCCGTCATCAGTCGCATGGGTGTTCAATATCCGCGGCAAGGACGTGTCCAATACGCCGCTTCCATTGAGCTTTGCCATCATTCCTGCAAAGGGTGAACCAGAGCTTTTCATCGATGAACGCAAACTCGCCATTGAACCGCGCGCCTATCTGACCCAGCTCGCCAAGCTCTCGGCACCGAGCGATCTGGAAGGACACCTCAGTGCTCTCGCGGCCAAGGGAGAAGCTATCCTTCTCGATCCGATCCTCGCAGCTGAGAAGCTCCGCCTCATTGTCAGCAGCGCAGGCGGCAGCGTGATCGAAGGCAAAGACCCTGCCCGTATCCCACGAGCAATCAAGAACAAGGCCGAGCTTGACGGCTCACGCTCTGCCCATGAGCGCGACGGCGTGGCAATGGTCAATTTCCTATCATGGGTCGACGCCCAGAAGCCCGGCACAATCGATGAAATCAGCGCAGCGCAGAAGCTGGAAGAATCGCGTGCCAATGCCGGGCGCGACTTCCAGATGCCGCTGGAAGACATATCCTTCGACACGATCTCCGGTGCGGGGCCGAATGGCGCAATTATCCATTATCGCGTCAATACCGACACCAACAGAACGCTTGAAGATGGCGAGCTTTACCTGGTCGATTCCGGCGCACAATATCGCGACGGCACCACCGACATCACCCGCACCGTCCCCATCGGCAAGGTAACGCCAGAGACGATTAAGGCATTCACACTCGTGTTGAAAGGTGTGATTGCGATCACGACGGCTCGCTTCCCGAAAGGCACACGCGGGCAGGATATCGACGTTCTGGCGCGTATCGCACTATGGAAGCATGGTTTCGACTATGCGCATGGAACCGGCCACGGTGTCGGCTCCTACCTGTCGGTGCACGAGGGCCCACAGAGCATTTCGAAAAAGGGCGCGCAGGAACTGCTGCCGGGCATGATCCTTTCCAATGAACCGGGCTATTACAAGCCAGGTTCATTCGGCATCCGCATCGAAAATCTCATCATCGTCACCGAACCGGAAGTGCCTGAAGGCGGCGACATTCCGATGATGGGCTTCGAGACACTGACGTTCTGCCCTATCGACCGGCGCCTGATCGACAAGTCGCTTTTCACGCAAGAGGAAATCGACTGGCTGAACCGTTACCATGCCAGCGTGCGTGAAAAGCTTTCAGCCCATCTCAAGGACGCTGAACGCAAATGGCTCGAAGCGGCAACCGCGCCGCTTTGATAATGCATTCACACGGTGAAATGGCGTAGCGTGATCAAAAGCGCTACGCCTGCAAAGAACATAGTCATCATGCTGAGCCGCAACGAAAGCACGATACAGATCGCGAGGACGAGCAGTTCCCGCCAGCCATGATCCGAAGCGGGTGCGGCCACAATGGCCGTCAGAACGGCTGCAGGCACGGCGTTGAGCGCCGCTTCCACCCGATAATGCACATGGCTGAAGCGTGACAGCACCAGATGTCCGCCAATACGGGTGAGATAGGTGCAGAGCGCACCGGCAAGAATGATCCAGATCGTGGTGGACATTTACGCCTCCCCTTCGCGTGGCTTGGCAATAATCGCCGCAAGTACAATGCCGCCGAGTGCACCCAGCGACACATGCCACGGCGACCCCACGAACTTGTAGGCCGCCACGGCTGAAATCGCACTGACGATGACGACTGGCAACCAGTTCTGACGATGGCGGAAACTCATCACCATGCCGAGAAAATAGATCGGCAACAAAAAGTCGATGCCGAAGGCATAGGGATTCGTGATCAGATTGCCGAACAGCCCGCCAATCAGCGCTTCAAGAACCCAGGTCAGATAGAATGTGAGCCCGATGGCCATATACCAGACGAAGGTGACCGGCTTACCAGCTTCGGCTCGTTGTTCAACTTCCGCATACTGGATGTCCACCAGAACGAAAAAGGCCAGCGCCTTCTGCCATGGCTTGAAGTGACGGATGCGCCGACCCGTGGTCGCCGAATAGAGCACGTGCCGGAAATTGACGGCGAAGATCGACATGACGATCATCCACGGTGCGATGTTCTGGCCGAAAAGATCAAGCCCGACCATCTGGCTGGCCCCGGCATAGATGATGGAGCTCATGAACACCGCTTCGGCAAGCGACAATCCGTTATCGACTGCAAGTGCGCCGAACAGCAAGCCAAAGGGCGCTCCGGCAACGACAAGCGGAAGTCCGCGCCGGACACCGTCAATAATATCGGCGCGCGCTGAAGCCCTTACGGGCCGAAAAGTCTGGTCCACGAATATTCACTCCTCCGAATGAAGAGTAGTTAGGAAATTCTGCGGCCCGTTGGAATATGATTTCCCAAAAAATCATACTATTAAACAGGAATGCCGCATTTGCGCATCACTCATAAATCCGGCTGATGCATTCATGAACGATCATGATTGTTGCGGAACGGCCTTTTCGATTTTGTGCATCCAGTCCACAAGCGGGCGAGCCCGTTCGGTGAAGTCGACAAGACGATCTGCCAGATCAGCGCGGGTAATCGTTTCAGGGTCGATTTCTATCCGCACCGAGAAATGCCGATTGCGAATTGCTTCCAGCAAATCATCATCGGTCACGGCCTCAAAACCACGCGGCGTGCGCTTCAGCCGGTCGTAGTCGCTGATTTTCAAACCGTTTTTCTTGAGTTTCGCGACCATAGTGCGGAATTCTTCCGGCTTCTCGGCAATGGCTGTGCGTATAGCCAGAAGCAGTTCTTTTCTTGGCCCCCACCAAGCCACACAGGCGTAGCAGTCGCGGACACCCGGCAGGCCGATGCAGACATAGAAGCAGCCGCTCTCGTCCCATTTGGTACCCGATTGCGACAGCAGCGCAGACAGGTGACGGTTATAGGGGGCCTTGTCCTTGGAAAACCGCGTATCGCGTTTAATGCGGAACTGCGATTTCACACGGTCGCCCTTGAACGGCAGACCGGCCTTTTCAAAACGACCTGTCAGTTCCTCGACAAGATCGCCAAGCGGTTCCTTCAATTGCTGCTCGAAAAGATCCTTATTCTCGACGAACCATTCGCGATTCTGGTGAAAATCCAGAGCCTTCAGAAACGGGATCGCTTTTTCACCAAAACCGCTGAACGGGGCCATTATTCTTCTCCGACCAGTGTAAACCAGGCGTCTTCATCAATGACTTCGATTCCCAACTCGGATGCCTTGGCGAGTTTGGAACCCGCCCCCGGCCCGGCCACCACAAGATCGGTCTTTTTCGATACCGATCCGGCTGTCTTTGCTCCGTAGCGCTCAGCCATGGCCTTTGCCTCATCGCGCGACATGCGTTCCAAACTGCCGGTAAATACTACCGTCTTGCCTTCGACCGGCGAACCGGTAGCAACACGCGCTTCCTCATCAAGCGGCGTCACTTCGGCCAGAAGAGCGGCCAGCACTTGCACGTTATGCGGCTCCGCATAAAAATCCACGACAGCTTCAGCAACGATGGAACCGATGCCCTCAACCGCAATCAGTTCCTGCCAGGCTTCATTACCCTTGTCGGTACGGTCGCCTTCTATTGGCGGCACAGCCTCCTGAGCCGCTTTTTCAAAGGCGGCATAAGACAGATAGGCGCGCGCAAAGCGCTTGGCATTCACCTCGCCAACGTGACGAATACCAAGGCCAAACAGAAAGCGATGCAAGGCAATCTCGCGCCGATCATTGATCGCATCGTAAAGCTTCTTCACGGAAGTCGTGCCGAAGCCTTCAATGTTCTCCAGTTTTTTGAGGGGCGAATCCGCCTGTCGTTTTTGCAGCGTGAAGATATCAGCAGGCGATTTGATCTTCAGGCTGTCATCTTCGGCATGGAAGAAAAACTCGACCTGCTTTTCGCCAAGACCTTCAATATCGAACGCATTGCGCGATACGAAATGACGAATGCGCTCAACCGCCTGCGCGGCGCAGGTCAAACCACCAGTGCAGCGATAGACCGCCTCGCCCTCTTCGCGCACGGCATGGCTGCCACAGACCGGGCATTCATGCGGAAAATGGAACGGCACTGCATCGGCCGGGCGCTTCTCCAGCACGACATCGACAATCTGCGGGATCACATCGCCCGCACGCTGCACGATGACCGTATCGCCGACGCGAATATCATGCTCATCAGCACGAATGCGCTCACCCTTGAGACCGATACCTTTGATATAGTCCTCGTTATGCAGCGTCGCATTGGTGACGACCACGCCGCCGACAGTGATCGGCTCCAGTCGCGCTACCGGCGTCAGCGCGCCGGTGCGCCCGACCTGAATGTCGATGCCGCGCAAGATCGTCGTAGCCTGTTCTGCCGGAAACTTGTGCGCAATGGCCCATCGCGGGCTGCGCGAGCGGAAACCGAGCCGTGTCTGCAGATCGAGCCGATCAACCTTATAGACGACACCGTCAATGTCATAATCGAGTTCGGCGCGCTCTAGGCCAATGGCACGGTAATGCGCAAGCAATTCATCTGCACCGTGAAGCCGCTTCGTCAGCGGATTGACCGGGAAACCCCATTCGCGGAAAATCTCGACCATGCCCATCTGCGTATCGGCAGGCATGTCCGACATCTCACCCCAGGCATAGGCAAAGAATTTCAGTTTGCGGCTCGCCGTCACCTTGGCATCGAGCTGGCGCAGGGAACCTGCTGCCGTGTTGCGCGGGTTCACATAAGTCTGCTTGCCTTCAGCGGCCATCTGTTCGTTGAGCGCGAGGAAATCGCTCTTGGCCATATAGACCTCGCCGCGCACTTCCACGATGGAAGGCGCCCCCGCCGGAAGCCGGTTCGGAATTTCGGCAATGGTGCGGATATTCGCCGTCACATTCTCGCCGGTCGTGCCATCCCCGCGCGTCGCACCGCTAACCAGAATTCCATTCTCATAGCGGATCGACATGGAAAGCCCGTCGATCTTCGGTTCAGCGGTAAATGCAATGGAATTATCCGGCAGATGCCCCAGAAAGCGATAGACACTGCCCACGAAATCGCGGACGTCCTCGTCCGAAAACGCATTGCCGAGCGAAAGCATCGGGCGGGCGTGAACAACCTGCGCGAATTTCGAAACCGGCGCAGTGCCAACCCGCAAGGATGGACTATCCGCCCGCACCAGATGCGGGAAGCGCGCTTCTATCGCATCGTTACGCCGCTTCAGCGCGTCATACTCGGCATCGGAAATCTCTGGCCGGTCATTGGCGTGATAGAGCTCATCATGATGCGCAATTTCGCGCGCCAGCCGTTCCAGTTCTGAAACGGCTTCAGGTTCGGTCAGTTTTTCGACGGGAGTATCGGTCATAAGCGGAGCAAAACCTGCTGATTCAATTTTGCTCAACATAACCAAGAAATACGGCTACGCATACAGCCGCGCTCGGTTACGAACATGTGGTCACACTGACAACGTTCTGTCAGGAGACAAGCGCGCTATTTCTTTGTTTGTACGCATTATCCGACGCAAAACCGCTCCGCACTTTTGCTCGAAATGCTCAATTCTCGGCCAGCAGGCGCTCTGCTGCTGCGCGTGCTTCATCGGTGATGCTGGCACCGGCCAGCATTCGGGCAATCTCTTCCTGCCGCTCGTCCACTCCGATGGATCGGATCGAGGTAGACATACGGTCTTCATTGGTCGCCGACTTGGCAATCAGGAAATGTGTGGAGGCACGCGCTGCCACCTGCGGCGCATGCGTGACCGAAAGAACCTGCACACGACCGGAAAGCCGCGCAAGGCGCTGCCCGATGGCATCCGCCACCGCACCGCCCACGCCGGTATCAATTTCGTCGAATACGAGCGTCGGAGCAGAACCGCGATCCGCAAGCGCCACCTTCAGCGCCAACAGGAAACGCGAAAGCTCGCCACCCGAAGCGACCTTCATCATCGGCCCGGCCCGCGTGCCCGGATTGGTGCGCACCCAATACTCAACCGTATCGATGCCTTCCGCCGCCCGCGCTTGCGCGTCGGTCGTCATTTCAACGATGAATTCTGCGCGCTCCAGTTTCAGTGCAGGCAATTCGGCCATCACAGCAGCCTTCAGATGCTCCCCTGTTTCTTTGCGCAAACCGGAAAGCTTGGCTGCCGCCGTGTCATAGGCCGCCCGCATTTCAGTCGCCTGACCTTCAAGCTGGATAAGCTTTTCCGCTCCAGCGTCCAGATCGGCGAGATCAGCATCCATCTTGTCGCGCAGCGCAGGCAATCCCTCCACCGCGACAGAATATTTGCGTGCGGCAGCGCGCAAAGCAAAAAGCCGTTCCTCGACCTGTTCCAGCACGCGCGGATCGAAATCGATCTCGCGCATGGCATGATCTATGCCGTCCTGCGCAAGGGCCAGACTGTTAAGCGCCTCATCGATTGCCTTGCAAACCGGCTCCAGCAGATGCGGTGCTTCCGGAATCTTGCGCTCCAGACGGCGCACGAGGCTTGCCAGCGTCGGTACAGGTGATCCCTGCCCCGACAGCAACTCGCCAGCTTCGTTCACGTCACCGGCGATCTTTTCGGATTTCATCATGACCGCACGGCGCTCGGCGAGCTCTTCTTCCTCGCCGGGTTGCGGATCGAGCTTGGTCAGTTCTTCAACCGAAGAGCGCAGGTAATCGCCTTCACGCTCGGCCTGCTCGACGCGGGCGCGATGCTTGGCAAGTGCGATCTCCGCATCGCGCCAGGCCTTGTGACGCTCGCGAACCACTGCTGCCTCTGGCTCGATACCGCCAAAAGCATCCAGCAATGTACGGTGAAGATCGGTATCGATCAACGCGCGGTCGTCATGCTGGCCGTGGATTTCCACCAGCCTGCGCCCAAGGTCGCGAAGAAGCGCGACGCTCGCCGCCTGATCGTTGATGAAGACGCGCGTGCGACCGTCGCCCATCTGCAGGCGACGCAGGATGATGTCACCATCATCGTCAAAACCGTTGTCACGCAGAAAAATCCGGGCCGGATGCGCGCCCGGCACATCGAACACCGCTGTCACCTGCCCCTGATCGGCACCGTGACGCACCAACGAGGCGTCGCCACGCGCGCCAAGCGCCAGAGAAAGCGAATCAAGCAAAATAGACTTGCCCGCCCCGGTTTCACCGGTAAGCACGGACAAGCCTGTCTTGAACTCGATGTCGAGCCTTTCAATCAGAACAATATCGCGGATCGACAGGTGCGACAGCATGTGAGAATCAGCTTATGAGCCGCCGCCGGTGATGAGCGACGAGGCCTTGGCCAGCCACGAATTGCCATTCTCGCGCGGTTCAAGACCACCACTTTGCAGAAGCTTGTAGCTGTCCTTGTACCACGGGCTGTCCGGATAGTTCTTGCCGAGAACTGAAGCTGCCATCTGGGCTTCCGACGTCAGGCCAAGCGCATAGTAAGCTTCGACGAGACGAGCGAGGGCTTCTTCCACCTGACGGGTGTTGGAATATTCCTCCACAACACCGCGGAAGCGCTTGATAGAAGCAAGGTATTCCTTGCGCTCCAGATAATAGCGGCCAACCTGCATTTCCTTGCCTGCGAGCTGGTCGCGAGCGAAGCGGATCTTGGCCTTGGCATCATCCGTATATTCGGAATCCGGGAAACGATCGACCACTTCCTGCATCGCAGCGATCGCGCGACGGCTCGCAGCCTGATCGCGGGTCACGTCCGGAATCTGGCGGAAGTAGGAAAGACCGATGATGTAATAGGCATAGGCTGATTCAGGCGAAGTCGGGTAAAGCGTATTGTAACGCTTCGCCATCGAGATCGCTTCTTCGTAATTGCCCTTGCGGTAGTTGGTAAAGGCAGCCATCACGAGCGACTTGCGTGCCCATTCCGTGTAGGGGTGCTGGCGGTCGACGGCGGCGAACTTCTTCGCAGCTTCATCAAGGCGACCAGCATCCAGATTGGCGAGACCTTCATTGTAGGTTTTGTCGGCAGGATCGATCGTCTCGACATACTTGGTGAGATCGATGTCGTCGTCCTTGCTGGCACAACCGGCGAGCGGGATAAGAACGGCGATAGCGCCAGTCAGCAGCGCGGTTTTCGTCACACCCTTGAATTTGAAACTCGTCATGCGGTCTCCGGCCTTTTGGCAGCGTCATTCCTGTTTGGAACTGCGTGCTTCTAGCACTGCACGGCTGCTCCATCCATACAAATCATTCAGCTTCAGCGAATGTACGAACATAGCTGACGCCGTTTTGGCCGTCCATAAACCACATGCAGGCGAAATCGGCAATCGTCTAGTGGCCTGAAATCCGCCGGACGGCGTATCGAAACGCGTAACCAGTGTGAATTGTCCCCGGTATTGGCTACCCGTGTGGGTAGATGCTCCCCGATCAATCCACCGTAAAACGACGCATCGACTCAATTGCGAGGTGAACCGGCGAACACGGCTCAATTAAGGCCACGCGCCGATACATACTACTTCTTGGCTAATTTAGAGCGTATCCCGAAAAGTGTGGAACGGCATTCGGATAAGATTCGCGGCTCCAAACAAACGCTTAGAGTGCCCATGGAGCCGCGATATTCGGCTTCACGGCAACGAAATCGGATGCTCTGGAATTCTGGCGAACACCGGAGGCCTCGACAATATCGAACGCCGTCTTGTCCGACAGCAGCGCCTTGACCGTTTCCGCATTCAGCCTGTGGCCGCTGCGATAGGAACGGAAGCAGCCGAGAAACGGCAGACCGGCAAGCGCCAGATCTCCGACGGCATCGAGCGTCTTATGACGAACGAACTCATCCCTGAAACGCAGGCCACCCGGATTGATGACAGAATTGTCGTCGCCAATGACAAGCGAATTGTCGAGCGACGAGCCAAGCGCATGGCCGGAAGCCCAGAGGCGTTCCACATCCTTCATGAAACCGAAAGTGCGCGCAGTGGAAAGCTCCTTGCGGAAGGTCGCTTCATCCACATCGTCGGCAAATTTCTGCCGGCCGATCAGCGGGCACTCGAAGTCGATCTCGACCTCAAACCGTGTACCGGCAAAGGGACGAAATTCACCCCAGGAGCCACCGGCTTCGACGCGAACCGTTTTCAGAATACGGATAAAGCGGCGCTTCGCTTCCTGCGTGACGATACCTGCCTCATCGAAAGCTTCGATGAAACGCGCAGAAGTACCGTCGAGAATGGGAACTTCAGGACCATCAATTTCAACGACAAGGTTATCAATGCCCAGTGCGGCGACCGCAGCCATCAGGTGCTCGACCGTGTCGATCTTGGATTCTTTTGGGCCGAGCGACGTGCAGAGGTCAGTGGCGCCAATCTGTGAAACATGGGCCCGTACTTCCGGTGCCTTGCCCTTCAGGTCCGAGCGCTGAAACACGATACCCGTATCGGCATCGGCCGGGAAAAACGTCGCCGAAGCCGGGGCCCCGCCATGAACGCCGACGCCTGAAAGCGTGACCGCACGACCAATTGTCTTTTGATAAGCGCTCAAGACAGTTCCAATCTGCTGAATAAAATGAATGCAGGCCGTTCAAACGGAATTTCAACACAGCCCATTTCGCAATTCTTTGCGTCTATATGGATAGATATAGCTAAAATTGCGACCGGAAATACACAGGGTTCACAAACATGTGCTGCCCCAACCATACCCCGTTTCAATTAAAATAATAATTTGCGTGACTTGAACAAAATCACGCTTTCTTACGAATGTTTTGATTTTGTTTACTGAAACGAAAAAACCGCGGGAGTTACCCGCGGCTTTCCTATTCACTAACCGAAATGACTCAGTTCGACTGACGGCGCAGGAAGGCCGGAATTTCGAGCTGATCTTCTTCCGAAGCTGCACGCGGCTGCGGGCGGCCCTGATCGTCAAGCTGGCCACGACGTGGTGCGTAGATCGACGAGTCCTGCTGCGGAGCGCGACGTTCAGCCGGGCGCATGCCAGGTTCACGATGCTGAGCCGGTTCCAGACGAGCGGCAGGCTGATCTTCCTCACGACGCGACAGACCATGGGTCAGGCGCTTCAGAAGGCTCATCGGGCCGCGTGGCTCTTCCTGTGCAGGCTGCTGCGGAGCGCGACGGGCATTGATTTCAGCCTGTGCGACCGGCGGGAAATCCGAAACGGCAGGCATGCGCGGAGCAGGACGCGGTTCACGAACCGGCTGTTCATGCATTTGCGGCTGCTGGTAGGCCTGTGGCTGTGCGGCCTGATGACCTGCCGGGGCCTGCGGCATCGGTGCACGGGCAACCGGGGCGCGTTCGAAGGATTCCGGAGCAGGAGCCTGGAAAATGCGGCTCTGCGGGCGGAATTCCGGCTCAGCAGAAGCGGCAGGAGCTGCCGGGATTTCAGCTTCGGCAGACTGGATTGCCTGAGCAATCGGATCGACCTGACGCGGCTGTTCAACGACCGGAGGACGAAGTGCGCCATGCGGAGCCATCGGCTTTGCCTGTGCAGTCTGCTTTACCGGCTGGCGAAATTCCAGCGGCGCAGGCGCCGCGTCTCCTAACTGCTTATCGATACCGGTAGCGACGACAGAGACGCGGATGACGCCTTCGAGGCCTTCGTCGAAGGTTGCGCCAAGGATGATGTTCGCATCCGGATCGACTTCTTCGCGAATACGCGTCGCAGCTTCGTCGACTTCGAACAGGGTCATGTCGCGACCACCGGTGATCGAGATCAGGAGGCCCTTCGCGCCGCGCATCGAGGTTTCGTCGAGCAGCGGGTTGGCGATTGCAGCTTCGGCAGCGGCCATTGCACGGCCTTCACCGGAAGCTTCGCCCGTACCCATCATGGCCTTGCCCATTTCGCGCATCACCGAACGAACGTCGGCGAAGTCGAGATTGATGAGGCCTTCCTTGACCATCAGGTCGGTGATGCAGGCAACGCCCGAATAAAGCACCTGGTCAGCCATTGCGAAAGCATCGGCGAAGGTGGTCTTGTCGTTGGCGATGCGGAAGAGGTTCTGGTTCGGAATGACGATAAGCGTATCGACATTCTTCTGCAGTTCTTCGATGCCGAGATCGGCAGTCTTCATGCGGCGGGCGCCTTCGAAATGGAAAGGCTTGGTCACGACGCCAACGGTGAGGATGCCGCGTTCGCGAGCAGCGCGCGCCACGACCGGAGCTGCACCCGTACCGGTACCGCCGCCCATGCCGGCAGTCACGAAGCACATATGCGTGCCGTTCAGGTGATCGACGATTTCGTCGATGCATTCTTCAGCAGCCGCGCGGCCAACCTCTGGCTGGGAACCAGCACCAAGGCCTTCTGTGACAGCAGCGCCAAGCTGGATCATGCGTTCGGACTTCGACATCGTCAAAGCCTGAGCGTCGGTGTTGGCCACGACAAAATCCACGCCGCGCAGACCGGCATTGATCATGTTGTTGACCGCATTGCCGCCGCCGCCGCCGACACCGAATACGGTGATGCGGGGCTTCAGCTCGGTGATATCCGGCTTTTGCAGATTGATAGTCATAGGTCCTTGTTCCTCTTAAGCCTTACCACCGCTTCGCCGCCGCGGTGTGGATTGGTTGTTACCCAGATGGTCACGCCCCAATAATTCAACACGCTATTTCAACAGCTTACACAACACTTGCTACTCAGAAACTCTCTTTCAGCCATTGGCTGACACGTTGAATGCGCCCACCCGTACCGGTCATGAGACCGGAGGAAGCTGCTTTCACCGACCGCTCTTCTATCCCGGCCACCTGCGGGTAGATCAGAAGTCCAACGGTCGCGGCAAAAGCTGCCCCCTTAGCCGCCTCAGGCAATCCCGCTATTCCTAGAGGACGCCCGATTCGTACATTTCTTGCAAGGATTCGCCGGGCCGCCTCTGGCATTCCTGGCAGTTGGCTTGCGCCGCCGGTCAGAACCACACGCTTGCCGACAATATGTCCAAGACCTGACTGGTTGAGCCTGTCGCGCACCAGTTCCAGCGTCTCTTCCACTCTTGCACGGATAATCCGCGTCAGCACCGAGCGCGGATATTGATTGGGTACATCACGCTCATCGTCGCCGATGGGCGGCACGGAGATGAGATCGCGGTCATCGGCAGCGCTCGGCAGAGCAGAGCCGTACATGACCTTCAGGCGCTCGGCATCTTCCATCCGGGTGGAGAAGCCGCGAGCCACGTCCATCGTCACGTGATTGCCGCCAATGGCCACTGCATCGGCGTGAATGAACTTGCCTTCGGAGAAGACGGAAATCGTCGTCGTGCCGCCGCCCATATCAATACAGGCCGCACCCATTTCAGCCTCGTCGCCGACCAGAGCCGCAAGACCGCTGGCATAAGGCGTTGCTACGATGGCTTCCACCGACAGGTGGCAGCGATTGATGCAAAGTTCCAGATTGCGCAACGGCGCCGCATCGGCAGTCAGCACATGCATGTCGACGCCAAGGCTGTCGCCCAACATTCCGAGAGGATCGCGAATGCCACGTTCACCGTCGAGCGTATAACCGACCGGCAGCGAATGAACGAGGTGACGCTCGGCTGCGAGCGCCTGCTTGGCACCGGCGGCCAGAACGCGGCGAATATCAGTCTGCTCGACTTCATGGCCGCCCAGATTGACGCTTGCGGTGAAGGTTTCGCTCTTGAGGCGACCGGCCGAAATATTAACGATCAGGCTATCGACGGTAAGGCCAGCCATGCGTTCCGCTGCATCGACCGCAAGACGAATCGACTGCTCAGCGGCATCCAGATCGATGATGACGCCCGACTTGACGCCGCGCGAACGCTGATGGCCGATGCCCAGCACTTCCATACGGTGCGTGCGACCTGGCAGCAGTGCGCCGCCTTCATGCGGACGCAACCGTGCGATGACGCAGGAAACCTTGCTCGATCCGACATCCAGAACCGTTAACAGGCGCACCTTGCGCCCTGCTGTTCCGCCTTGTGATGATCCCTTGCCGCCCAGAATACTCATACGCGCTTCCCCGTGCGGGATAGTTCTTTTTTACGCTCTGCCAGAAACTTCTGGCGCTGCTCCATGCCAGTTGCCGTCAATTGGACCGTCACACGATCATCGAGACGAAGATCGACCGCAGCGATATCGCGCGACAGAAGATGCTGGTCCTGATCGAGCTTCTCGACCTGCGCCAATGCCTTCAGCGGATCGGTTTCCGGCAGCATGATGCGCACGCCATTATCGAGAAGCAGATCCCAGCGACGGTCGCCGACACGGATGTAGGCGCGAACCTTTCCGGCCAGACCGGGATAGGCAGCAATCTCGTCGACAAACCCTTTGACCTTCTTTTCCGCACCCTCACCCACGACGAGCGGCAGCGAATTGTAACGGCCGGAACGGAACGGAACGATCGTGTCGCCAGCGGCGTCGATCAGCGACAGGTCCTTGTCGTTCTGCCAGATGGCGAACGCCTTGCGCTCATGCAGCGAAACAAGAACGGTGCCGGGATAAACCTTGCGAACTTCTGCGCTTTCAACCCAGGGCAGTTTGTCGATCGACTGGCGCGCTTCTTCTGCGCTCAGACCGACAAGAGACGTCTCGCCGTCGAGATCAAGCTGGCCCAGAACATCGATATCGGAGGTCTCGTTGTTTCCAACGACCTTTACATCCTCGATTGCAAAACCGAGCGTGGAAGCAGTCGCCTTGACCACCTCCGGCGCGTGACCGCCAACCGCCATGCCATAGAGGCCGGTAGCACCGAGGAAACCCAGCATGCCGACAGTGCCAGCATGGCGCGGAATATTAACATTGCCCTGGAAAAGGCGGACGGCAAAGCGGAACGGCTTGCGCAGGAAGCGCGGCAGGACAAAAGCAGCACCCATCGCCCCCGATGCATCCCGCATCGAGCCCGAGCGCCCATATCCGTCCGATTTTCCGTTCAACGCAAACAAGACGCGTCCTCCACCATCCAACTCAACAATTCACCGAAAGAGATACCAGCCGCTTTGGCGATATCAGGCACGAGCGAGGTAGGAGTCATCCCCGGCTGGGTATTGATTTCCAGCCAGATAACTTCGCCATCTTCAGAGAAACGATCATCGAAACGGAAGTCTGACCGGCTTACGCCCCGACACCCGATTGCCCGATGCGCCGTAAGGGCCATTGTTTGTATTTTTTGGTAAATATTTGGTAAAATTTTTGCCGGACACACGTGAGAAGACGCACCTGCAACATATTTTGAATCATAGTCGTAGAACTGATGCCCTACCGGAATGATCTCGCACACGTCCATGACGCGATCACCCATCACCGCACAGGTCAATTCCCGACCGGGAATGTATTTTTCGACCAGCACCTCGGCGCCGTAATTCCACTCAGCCGAACTGATGATTTGCGGAGGATGCGTCTGATCCTCCTTAACGATCACAACACCAAAGCTCGAACCTTCACGAACCGGCTTGACCACGTAAGGCGGCTCCATCGGATGCTCTGTACCGATTTCAAAACGATTGAGCAGAAGCGAGGGAGCAACAGCAACGCCAGCAGCAGCCGCAACCTTCTTGGCGCGATCCTTGTCCATGGCAAGCGCCGAAGCGAGCACGCCCGAATGCGTATAGGGAATCTGGAGATATTCGAGCACGCCCTGAATAGCGCCATCCTCACCGAAAGGACCATGCAGCGCATTGAACGCAACATCAGGCTTCAGTTCTGCAAGAACGCTGGCAACATTGCGATCCACATCAACACGCGTCACGCGATAGCCGCGCTCTTCAAGGGTCGCAGCGCAAGCTGCTCCGGAGGACAAGCTGACCGGACGCTCCGAAGAGAAACCGCCCATCAAAACGGCGACGTGCTTTCCCGTCATGTTAGCATCCCCTCTGCGCAATCCCCTGCGCATCAATTAAACAGAATCCGAGCAACCCAGCAGCACAGGCCGCAGGCACCCGCGGCAGGAAAATCCTGCCGAATCAAATCACTGTGTGGTTAACCCTAAAGAATCAGAGGATTGATTCCGTGACAAGACCCTATAGGAAGGGACGAACCTTACGCGTCGCTTGTGAAGGCAAAAAAGCCCGGAATATCAGGTAGAAAATCCGGGCAACTTTTTTATCAAAATTTTCCAAGAAACTCTTCAACCGGCTCACCCTCGCGGAACAAACCGAGACGTTTGATTTCCCAATGAAGGCGAATACCCGAATTTTCGAAAACTTTGGCGCGTACCGTTTCGCCCAAAGTCTCCAGATCATGCCCCGTTGCGGTGCCTGTATTGATCATAAAATTGCAGTGCATTTCGGACATCTGCGCGCCGCCGACACGCAAACCGCGACAGCCTGCCTTGTCGATTTCCTTCCAGGCCGATGTGCCTTCCGGATTCTTGAAGGTCGAACCACCCGTCTTTTCGCGCACAGGCTGCACCGTCTCGCGATGATGCTGCACCTCGTCCATGGCCTGCCGGATCTCATCTCGCTCACCCGGAACTCCCTCGAACAAGACGGAGGTAAAAATCATATCCGATGGCGCAGAAGAATGCCGATAGGCGTAGCCCATATCGGCATTGGAAAGCACATGCACCTCGCCGTTCCGATCAAGGGCGCGAATCTCAACGACGCGCTCGCGTGTTTCCACGCCGTTTGCGCCTGCATTCATGCGCAAAGCGCCGCCAATGCCGCCGGGTATGCCGTGGTAGAAATGAAAGCCAGCCAGCCCCGCTTCCAGAGCCGCTGCGGCCACACGCTTGTCAGGCGTCGCCGCCCCGGCCCGCAACTGCGTATCGGAAACCTGTTCGACTTCGCCGAAGCCTTTTGCAGAAAGCCGCACGACGAAGCCGGGAACACCGCCATCGCGTACGAGCAGATTGGAGCCGATGCCGACAACGAGAATCGGTATCTCTTCCGGCACGGCTTTCAGAAATGTGGAGAGGTCTTCTTCGTCGCCAGGCTGAAACAGGACCTGTGCCGGTCCGCCAGCGCGGAACCAGGTGATCTTGTCCATGCCGGTATCGGGCGTCAGCCGACCACGCAAGCCCGACAGTTTGCCGTCGAGCTTCTTCAGAAGCGTCTCACCGCTTTCCATGTTACTTCTTACCCTGTTCTGCCAGTTCTTTCGGCAGTGCATATGCCCACTGCGTAATATTGCCTGCGCCGAGGCAGACTACGAAATCGCCCGGCTCTGCAATCGACGCGACCAACGGCGCCAGCGCCTCTGGACCGCTGGCATAGCGCGCATCGCGATGACCTGCGGTCTTGATGCGTGATACGAGCGTTTCGGAATTGATGCCTTCGATCGGGTCTTCGCCTGCCGTATAGACCGGCGCCACGATGACTGTATCGGCATCGTTGAAACATGCCGCGAATTCATCAAACAGGCTTGCCAGACGCGTGAAACGGTGCGGCTGCACGATGGCAACCACACGACCTTTCGTGGCTTCACGCGCGGCTTTCAGCACGGCGCGGATTTCAACCGGGTGATGGCCGTAATCGTCGAATATCTCGACGCCGTTCCATGTGCCCGTATGGGTAAAGCGACGTTTCACGCCGCCGAACGAGCCGAGACCGCGACGAATATCGTCGGCAGAGATACCCAGTTCATGCGCGACAGCGATTGCTGCCGTCGCATTGGATACGTTGTGCTGGCCCGGCATCGGCAGACGCAGATCCTTGATCTCGGTCGCCTCGCCCTTGCGGGAGCGGATCACGACATCGAACAGGCTCGCCGCGCCATCCATCCGGTGATTGACAAAACGCACATCGGCCTGCGGGTTCTGGCCATAAGTCACAATACGCCGGTCTTCGATGCGGCTCACCAGAGCCTGCACTTCGGGATGGTCAAGGCACATCACGCCAAAGCCATAGAACGGCACATTCTCGACAAACTGCGCGAAAGCCGCGCGCACGGCATCGAAATTGCCGTAATGGTCGAGATGTTCCGGGTCGATATTGGTGACGACCGCAATATCAGCCGGAAGCTTGAGGAACGTACCGTCGCTTTCATCCGCTTCCACCACCATCCAGTCACCATCGCCCATGCGGGCATTGGTGCCATAGGCGTTGATGATACCGCCATTGATAACCGTTGGATCGAGGTGCCCGGCATCGAGCAAGGCCGCAACCATCGACGTCGTGGTGGTCTTGCCATGCGTGCCGCCAATCGCGACCGCATGACGGAAGCGCATCAGTTCGGCCAGCATTTCGGCACGGCGCACGATGGGCAACAGTTTTTCGCGTGCAGCAACCAGCTCGGGATTGTTCTTCTTGATCGCCGTCGAAACGACAACCACTTCGGCATCGCCGATATTTTCAGCCTTGTGGCCGACAAAGACCTCAATGCCTTTTTCACGCAGGCGCTGTACATTGGCGCTGTCGGACTGGTCCGAGCCCTGCACATGATAGCCGAGATTGTGCAGCACTTCGGCAATACCGCTCATGCCGATGCCGCCAATTCCGATGAAATGGACAAGCCCGATATTCAGCGGCATTTTCATGGCCGAGTTCCTTCTTTAAATTCCTGAACAGATTTACCTGCTGCAATAGCCTCTGCCAGATCAGCAAGCAACCGCGCTGCATCCGGCTTACCAACGCTTTTTGCAGCTTTTGCTTGTGCTTCGAGGCGCTCCGGCTGATTCATTGCAGCCTGGAGTATCGCGGCCAAGCATTCTGGCGACAATTCCGACTGGCGAACGACCTCGCCACCGCCGACAGCCGCAAGCGCTGCCGCATTCGCCGCCTGATCATGATCGAGCGCATGCGGAAACGGCACCAGCATTGCCGGGCGGCCGATCACCGTGATCTCCGAAACAGTCGAAGCGCCGGAACGCGAAATCACGAACTGGGCATCCGCCATGCGTGCCGGCATATCGTTGAAAAACGGCGCAACATCAGCGGGAACACCAAGTTTCTTGTAAGCTTCCCGCACGGCGGCTTCGTCTTCCTTGCGCGCCTGTTGGGTAATCAGCAACCGCGCCCGGTCTCTATCCGGCAGCAAGGCCACGGCAGCGGGAATGGCTGTCGAAAAGAACTGTGCGCCCTGGCTACCGCCAAAAACCAGCAGGCGGAACCGTTCATCCGCCTTGACCGGCTTGTAAGAAGTCCCAGCCGCGGCCAGAACCGGAGGACGCACCGGATTGCCGGTCGTGACCGTCTTTTCGGCATAGGCCCCGCCGGTCTCGGGCAGAAAGCCACCAGCAATTGCTTTCACGCGACCTGCAAGCCCTTTGTTGGCGCGGCCCATGACGGCATTCTGCTCGTGCACCATCGTCGGGATGTTCATGTTGCTCGCGGCATAGAGCGGCGGCAGTGTCGGATAGCCACCAAAGCCCGCGACGAGTTTGGGCTTCAGCCGGCGGAACAATTTACGGGAATCGAGATTGCCCTGCCATAGCGACCAGAACGTCTTCAGGAGCGCTATCGGGTTGCGGCCTGCAATTGTTGCCGAACGAATGACATGAATATGGTCTTCCGCGAAGGCACCCGCGAAACGCTGCGCACGCGCATCGGTCGCCAGATGGACGTCCCAACCGCGTGCCTTCAATTCATGCGCCAGCGCTTCCGCCGGAAAGAGATGGCCGCCCGTTCCACCGGCGGCCAGTACGATTACGCCTTTTACCATCGGCCCCTCACAGCGCAGGAATGCGTTTGCCCATATCGACACCGCTACCGACCGTATGGGTCATGCGGGCTTCCGGACGGCGGCGCGTCAGAGCCAGAAGAATACCCATCGTGATGGCAATGGCGATAAGCGAGGAACCGCCATAGGAAATGAACGGCAGGGTCATGCCCTTTGCAGGCATGAGATGCAGGTTCACGGCCATGTTGATGATCGACTGGAAACCGAACAGAATGACAATCCCCGAGACTGCCAGACGGGTGAACGGATCACGCTCGCGCAGCGCAATCGAAAGACCGCGCACGACGATGAATGCGAACAGCAGCATGATGATCATGCACAGGATGATGCCGTATTCTTCTGCCGCAACCGAGAAAATGAAGTCGGTATGACTGTCCGGGATGATGCGCTTGATGGTGCCTTCGCCCGGCCCCTGTCCGAACCAGCCACCACGCAGGATCGCTTCGCGACCGGCATCGACCTGGAACGTATCGCCCTCACCCGTCATGAACCGATTGATACGTCCGGCCACGTGATCGAACATGAAATAGGCAGAAACGCCGCCGCAAACAGCAAGACCACCCAGGACCAGAATCCAGAACATTGGCAGACCGGCGAGGAAGAACATCGCACCCCATGTGCCCGTGGTCAGCATTGTCTGGCCAAGGTCAGGCTGGAGAACGAGCAGAGCGGCAACAGTGCCGAACAGCAGCATGGCTAGAAAATTGCCGGGCATTTCGCCACCGCGTTCCCGCTCCGAGAACAGCCAGGCGCAAACCACCACAAACGCGGGCTTCATGAATTCCGATGGCTGGATGGAGATACCCGCCAGATTGACCCAGCGCCGCGCACCCTTCACTTCGATACCGAAGAACAATGCTGCAACCATCAATACGAGGGAAATACCAAGCAGGATCAAAGCAAATCGCCTGATCTGACGCGGCGAGAGAAACGACACGCCGATCATGACGGCCACCGCCGGAACCATGAAGAAAATCTGGCGTTCGACGAAATGGAACCCGTCAAGGCCGATACGCTGGGCCACGGCAGGACTTGCGGCGAATGACAGCAGAATGCCAAGCCCCATCAGGGCCAGACATGCAGCGAGGAAGAAGCGGTCTATTGTCCACCACCAATTGGCGACAGGACCGCGATCGACACGGCTTACCATCAGCTTTCCCCTCTCATTGGCGTTACACCCGGAAGCGCCAGAACAGCGCTGCGGAATGCATCGCCGCGTTTTTCAAAATTCTGGAACTGGTCGAAGCTCGCGCAAGCAGGCGACAGCAGCACGACCGGTTCGGGAGCAGCATCGTTACCGGCATCGCGGGCAGCGTGCTCGACGGCGACTGCAAGCGTGTCGGAAATCTCGAACGGCGCCGCATCGCCAAGCGTTGCCGCAAACTGTGCTGCGGCTTCGCCGATCAGATATGCCTTGGCAATCCGCGGGAAGAACCCCGCCAGCGAAGCAATCCCGCCAGCTTTCGGTACACCACCTGCAATCCAGTAAATGTTTTGCGGGAAGGAGGACAATGCCGGAGCCGTTGCTTCCGCATTGGTCGCCTTGGAATCGTTGACGAACAGGACTTTCCCGCGATGCCCGACCTGTTCCATGCGGTGGGCCAGACCGGGGAAGCTCTTCAATCCCGTCTGGATTTCTTCAAGGCTTAAGCCCACCGACAAACAGGCCGCAATCGCTGCAAGCGCATTTTGCGCATTGTGCGCGCCGCGCAGCGAACCGATACCTTCCAGAGAAGCGATTTCGTCGACTTCCCCATCCTGCGCCCAGAACAGCTTGGCGCCGTCAGCAAAATAGCCTTTGCCGAGGCGCTTTTCCTTGGAAATCCGTACAACATTTACGCCGTCACGATAGAGCCGGTCCGCAATGGCTTCGCAATAATGATCGTCAACGCCGACAATTGCCGTGTCGCTCGCCGCTACCAGACGTTCCTTGATCGCGGCGTAGTTATCCATCGAGCCGTGACGGTCGAGATGGTCCGGCGTCAGATTGAGCAGGATGCCCGCCGTCGGGTTCAGCGATGGCGCAAGATCGATCTGGTAAGATGAACATTCGACCACATAGAAACGATTGGCCTGCGGCGGCTCCAGCGTCAGGATTGCCGTGCCGATATTGCCGCCAAGCTGCATATCCCGGCCAGAAGCCTTGATGATATGGGCAATCAAAGCGGTCGTCGTCGATTTGCCGTTGGTGCCGGTAATGGCGATGAACGGGCAATCGGGAGCAATATGATTGCGCTCGCGGACGAACAGTTCCACGTCACCGATGATTTCGACGCCTGCGGCATGGGCCAGATCGACGGTCCAGTGCGGCTTTGGATGGGTCAGCGGCACGCCCGGCGAAAGCACGAAGGCCGCAAATTGCGACCAGTCAGCCTGCCGAAGATCACCTGTGGCAATACCCGCGCTCTGGGCACGGGCAACGCTGTCTGGATTGTCATCCCAGGCAACGATCTTTGCGCCTCCGCCAAGAATCGCCTTGGCGGTCGCAATGCCCGACCCGCCCAGTCCGAAAAGGGCGACTGTCTTATCCTTGAGGGCGGTGATCGGGATCATTCGATATGCCTGTTATCTGAGCTTCAAGGTGGAAAGACCGATCATCGCGAGAATGATCGCAACGATCCAGAACCGGATCACGACCTGGCTCTCGGTCCAGCCCTTCTTTTCGAAATGGTGGTGGATAGGCGCCATGAGGAAGACGCGCTTGCCGGTCAGTTTGAAGGAACCAACCTGAATGATGACGGAAAGTGCTTCGACGACGAACAGGCCGCCGATGATGGCGAGAACGATTTCATGCTTCGTTGCAACTGCAACAGTACCCAGCATACCGCCCAGCGCCAGCGAACCCGTATCGCCCATGAAGATAGCGGCGGGAGGCGCGTTGAACCACAGGAAGCCAAGCCCCGCGCCGATAACAGCGCCAAGAACCACAGCAAGTTCACCCGTGCCCGGCACGAAATGGATCTGCAGATAGTCGGCGAAGATCGCATTACCGGAAAGATAGGCAATGAAGCCGAAGGATGCTGCGGCCACCATGACCGGAACGATTGCAAGCCCGTCAAGACCATCAGTCAGGTTTACGGCATTGCCCGCGCCGACCATGACGAAGGCAGCAAACGGAATGAAGAACCAGCTCAGATTGACGACGAACTGCTTGGCAAACGGGAATGTCAGCGAAGACGAGAACGGCTCCTGCCCTGCACGCATGATGACGAAAGCGGCAATAGCGGCGATCAGGAATTCGATGCCAAGACGCGCCTTGCCGGAAAAACCCTTGTCGGACTGCTTCGTCACCTTGAGATAATCATCATAAAAGCCGATGGCGCCGAAACCTATCGTAACCAGCAGAACAACCCAGACATAGACGCTGGCCAGATTGGCCCAAAGCAGGCATGACACAAGAATGCCGGTCATGATCATGAGGCCGCCCATGGTGGGCGTACCGGCCTTCTTGAAATGGGTCTGCGGACCGTCAGCGCGGATCGGCTGGCCTTTCCCCTGACGCACCCGGAGCGAGTTGATGATCGACGGGCCGAACAGGAACACGATCAGCGCCGATGTAATCATCGCGCCGCCGGTGCGGAAGGTAATGTAGCGGAACACATTGAGCGGTGTCATATGTTCGGCGAAGAAGGTGAGAAGCATCAACATGTAGAGAAAAATCCCTCAAATACCGCTTACTCCGCGGGTTCCACCGGCGGAAACTGGCTGATCAGCGCCTTGACGATTTTGGAAAAGCCGATCCCCTTCGACGATTTCACCATGATGACATCGCCCGGACGGACCGCCTTGATCACCAGCGGCAACAATTCGTCGGTGCTTTGCCTGTACTCGGTCTGAATTTCAACCGGCAAGGCATTTTTAAGTGCCGACATGTCCGGTCCACCGATAAAAAGCGCATTCACTTCGGCATCCACAATCGGGCGCGCCAGATCGGCGTGAAGTTTGCCCGACTGGCGGCCAAGCTCCAGCATATCTCCCAGAACAGCAATGCGACGGCCACGTGAGCCTTCCGGTGTCGTCGAATGCAGCAGCGACAGGGCTGCGCGCATCGAGGTCGGGTTCGCGTTGTAGCTTTCGTCGATCAGCGTGAACGTGCCCTCGGGATGCTGAAGCACATGGCGCGCGCCGCGACCACCTTCGGCGGACAGCGTCGCCATAGCCATCATTACCTTGGCGATATCAGCCCCGACCAGATCAGCGGCGCCGAGAACAGCAAGCATATTCTGCACGATATGGCGGCCCGGCATGCCGACCTTCACCGCTGCTTCCTGCGCGCCGATCTTCACCGTCATGCAGGAGCAGGTTGGATGCAACTTCACTTCGCGCAGACGATAGTCGGACCGGGCATTCTCGCCGAATGTGGCAATATGTTCGACACCGGCCTTTTCGGCCAGTTCTTCCAACTGCCTGAAGCGCTTGTCGTCGCGGTTCAGAAGCGCATAGCCCCCTGGAACGATGCCTTCGAAAATCTCTGCCTTGGCAACGGCGATTTCTTCCAGATTGGCGAAATGACCGAGATGCGCGGGGGCTATCAGCGTAATCAGAGCGACATGCGGGCGCACCATCTTCACCAGCGGACGAATTTCGTCGTGATGGTTCATGCCGATTTCGAAAACGCCGTAGTCCGTATCGACAGGCATGCGCGCAAGCGTCAGCGGCACACCCCAATGATTGTTGAACGACGCCACGGAAGCATGGACCTTACCAACTTCCAAAAGCACATGGCGCAAGGCTTCCTTGGTCGTCGTCTTGCCGACGGAACCCGTCACCGCAATGATCTGCGCCTTCGAGCGTGCCCGCGAGGCAATCCCAAGCTTGGTCAGGGCCTCAAGCACATCCTCGACCACGATCATCGGCACTTTGGAATTGCCGAATGCGGGCAGACGATGCTCGGCCACCACGAGAAGACCTGCACCGGCGGCCATGGCGCTGGTTACAAAATCATGCCCGTCGAACTGTTCGCCCTTGATGGCAAAGAAAGCCTCGCCCGGCTTCAGCGAGCGACTATCGATTGAGATACCGGTTATGCCGCCCGGAAGGTTGCCAAAAGGCCTGCCTTCCATGGCTTCAACCATGTCGTTGGATGTCCAGAGCCAGTCACTCATTCCGAGCGCTCCTCAAGGCGGGCAGCAAGTGCTGCAGCAACTTCCGCATGATCCGAGAACGGCAGGGTAATATTGCCGACAATCTGCCCTTCTTCGTGCCCCTTGCCTGCAACGACCAGTGTATCACCCGGCTGCATCATGGACACGGCGGTGAAGATCGCTTCACGACGATCACCGATTTCGGTCGCCCCCGGCGCTGCCGCCATGATTTCGGAGCGGATTTGAGCTGGAACCTCCGAACGCGGATTGTCATCCGTGACGATTGCCACATCCGCCAGTCGCGAGGCGATCTCGCCCATGATCGGACGCTTGCCCTTGTCGCGGTCGCCGCCGCAACCGAAAACCACAATCACCCGGCCCGTCGTAAACGGACGCACGGAAGTCAGAACATTTTCCAACGCCTCGGGCTTATGGGCGTAATCGACATAGGCCGGGGCGCCATCTTCCGTCGCGCCGACGAGATCGAGCCGTCCCGGTGCGCCTTTCAGGAGCGCCAAGGCACGCATTGCAGCCGCAGCCGGAACACCCGTAACCATGGCAAGCCCGGCGGCAACCAGCGCATTTGCGACCTGAAAATCCCCGGCGAGCGGCAGTTCGATCTCAAAAATCTCGTCGCCGATGCGCACTTCGACATGCTGGCGGAAACGCTCGTGTTCCACGCGCTTGAGCGCAATGAAATTGCCTTTCCGGCCAACCGTTTTCACGTCGCATCCGGCAAGCGTTGCCGCTTCGATGGCCTGTGCCGAGAAATGATCGTCGGAGAAGATGATGGCTGGCGCGCCCTTCGGCAAAAGCGTGTTGAAGAGACGCATCTTCGCGCCAAGATATTCTTCGATGGTCGCATGATAATCCATATGGTCGCGACCGAGATTGGTGAAGGCACCGGCAGCGAGCCTGACGCCGTCCAGACGGCGCTGGTCAAGACCATGCGATGAGGCTTCCATAGCCGCATGGGTCACGCCTTCATCGGCAAGTTCTGCCAGAACACGATGCAGTTCCACCGGATCGGGTGTGGTCAGCGAATTATAGTCGCTGCGGGTCGGCGAGAATACGCCGGTCGTGCCGATATTCGCCGCAGGAAACCCGGCATAGGCCCATATCTGCCGGGTAAAGGACGCAACGGAAGTCTTGCCGCTGGTACCTGTGACGGCAACCATAACTTGTGGCTGCTTGCCATAGAACTGCGCCGCAGCGACTGCCAATGCAAGGCGGGGATCATCGACATGAAGAACCGGCACACCTGCGCCAGCGACAGCCGTATCCTTGCCTGCGATAATGGCGCTTGCGCCGCGCTTGACGGCATCGGCGACAAAAGCTGCACCGTCCGCTTTCACGCCCTTCAGCGCTGCGAAAAGAAAACCGCGTTCGACCTTGCGGGAGTCCGACGTGACGCCGGTGATCTCCACCTCACCGGCATTGCCGGAGGCCAGTTCCTTAAAGAGAGCGATTTCCTTCAGTTTCATGGTCATACCAAATCCAGATTCAGTTGTGCGCGTTTCGCTGCAAAGGCTGCTTTAGGCGAATCAGTCGTATTCGTTGGAAACCATTGCTGGCGGCACTTCCTGTTGAAAATCAGGCCTGCCGCTTAAATTGCTAACCATTGCTGGCTGGGCTTCGAGTTGGAAATCGGGTTTCACACCGAGGAACGAAGCAGACCGGCGGATGATCTCCGAAACCATCGGTGCTGCATTAAGACCAGCGGTTGCGCTGAACTTGCCTTCTTCCGGCTTCGGTTCGTCGATGATGGTCAGCACCACATAGGTCGGATCATCCATCGGAAATGACGCCAGAAATGCGTTGAAGCGCACGTCCTTCGAGTAACGGCCATGCACGACCTTTTCCGCCGTGCCGGTCTTGCCACCGACGCGATAGCCCGGAACCGTAGCCCGCTTGCCGGAGCCGCCCTGGGCGGTCGCGTTGAGGCGGTAGAGGTAGCGCATATCCGCAGAAACCTGTGGATGAATGACCTGCTTGGCCACCTGATCAGCCTGAGCCTGCGTGCGCATCAGGAAAGTCGGCTCCATCAGCTTGCCGCCATTCATCAGCGCGGCAGCACCAACCGCCGTCTGCAACGGTGTCGTCATCATGCCGTGGCCAAACGAAATGGTCATCGAATGGACCTTCTTCCACACGCGTGGCTCGACGGGACGCGCCACTTCCGGCAACTCCGTTTGCATGCGGTCGAGAAGGCCGATCTTCTTCAGGAATGCGCGATGACCTTCAATGCCGACGGCATCCGCTTCGCGACCAGAACCGATATTGGACGAGAAGATGAAGACTTCCGGCAGCGTCAGCCAGCGGCCCTTGCCGTGGAAGTCGCGGATCGTCTGGCGACCGAATACCAGCGGACGGCTGGCATCGAGTTTAGACTGCAGGTTGAACTTGCCTGAATCGAGCGCCATCGCCGTGGTGAAGCTCTTGATGGTCGAACCCATTTCATAAGTGCCTGCCGACATGCGGTTCAGGCGGTCCTTGTCCAGCGCGTGGACCGGGTTGTTCGGATCGAAATCCGGCACCGATGCCATGGCAATCACTTCGCCGGTCTTGACGTTCAGCACCACAGCACCGGCAGCAATCGCCCGGTAGCGTTCCATGGCCTTGACCAGCACGTCACGCATAATGTGCTGGACGCGAATATCGATCGAGAGGCGCACCGGCTCCAGCGACTGGCCGGTCGCAAGGCCGACAGAGCGCAAATCGGTCAGCCCCTGGCTGTCGATATATTTCTCCATGCCCGCAATGCCCTGATTGTCGACATTGACGAGACCGAGGACGTGCGAAGCGGTTGGGCCGCCCGGATAGAAGCGGCGCTTTTCCGTACGGAATCCGATGCCCGGAACGCCCAGCGCCATGATCTGGCTCTGCTGTTTCGGGGTCAGCCCGCGCTTCACCCAGACGAAACCGGCACCGCTTTTCAGACGCTTATACGTCGCTTCCCAATCGAGATCGGGCAGCACCGTCGACAGCATTTCGATGGTTTCGTCGGGATCTACAATCTTGCGCGGCTCTGCATAGAGCGAAGCAGTCTTGATGTCAGTCGCAAGAATTTCGCCGTTGCGGTCGAGAATATCGGGGCGCGATGCGAGCTGATGAACAGCCGGGCCTGCATTATCCTCGTTTTCGCCGCCGATGACACCGAAATAGATGAGCTTGCCGCCCATCACACCATAGATGCCGACAAAGCAGGTGATAGCCATCCAGAGGCGATTGCGCGCGCGATTGCCATGCTTCTTGCGCGAACCGACAAACGCCATGTTGCCGGCCAGCTTTTCATCGCCGACCGGCTCAACACCGTCATCTGCCTGCATATTCTTTTTTCTGAAAAGTCTCAGCCGCATGATCAGTGCCTCGCCCCGCTTTTCTTGACGCTGCCGGTCGTGATGGCATCCTTTTCAAGCACGCCGCTTGCAAGCAGTTCGTCGCTGCCGGAGATGATCTTCTGGATATCATCAACCGGACGTTCCGGAATTTCGCTGACGCCCAGCACAAGCTGTTCGGCTTCAATCGGCTGGAGGTTAAGTTCCTTTTCGTAGACACCAACGAGACTTTGCAGGCGGCCAGGCTGGGTCATCAAAGCCCAGTCAGCGCGCAGGAGCGTGATCGTGTCCTTCTCGGAGTCGATCTGTCGCTTCAGCTTGGCGATGACGGCGATCTGCTTTTCCGCGTCATATTTGATCGTGTAGGTGACGGTCGCCGCCACCAGCATCGCCGCTATCATGATGATGTCGAAAGTACGCAGCACTCGTTTAACTCCGGGCCAGTTCGTTCGTCTCGGGCAGTTTGGGCAGTCCGAAAAGGGATAGATCGTCTTCCAGTGGCGGATTTTCCGTCCTGATGCCTGCGCGCAGCTTCGCCGAGCGCGCGCGCGGATTTCGTTCTTCTTCCTCTGCGGTCGGGCCGACAGCGCCCTTGACCGCGGGTGTAAAGCTCGGCAGACGCACATGCGTTTCCGGCAGATGGCGCGATCCGGCACTGCCGCCTGCACGGTCCGCGAAATAGCGCTTCACCATGCGGTCCTCGAGCGAATGGAAAGTCACGACAACCAGCCGACCGCCCGGTTTCAGGATGCGTTCGGCCGCAAGCAGCGCCCGCGCCAGTTCGCCCAGTTCGTCATTCACATAGACGCGCAGCGCCTGAAACACCCGCGTCGCCGGATGGATGCGATCCTTCGGATTGCGTCCCACCAGCGTTTCGATGGCATTGGCAAGATCGAGCGTGCGCGTGAAAGGCTGTGCGGTCCGGCGCTTGTCGATCATGCGTGCGATACGGCCCGCATGGCGTTCCTCGCCAAGAAAATTGAAGATGCGGGCAAGATCACCGGTCTTGAGGCAGTTCACCACATCGGCAGCACTTGGTCCTTTTTTCGACATGCGCATGTCGAGCGGACCATCCTTCTGAAAGGAAAAGCCGCGCTCGGCCTCATCGATCTGCATCGACGATACGCCAATATCGAGCACAACGCCGTCCACCTTGCTGCCCGTTCCCTTAACCTTCGAGACTGCCTCATCAAGAACAGAGAACCGGGACTCGACCAGATCGAGCCTGCCCGGAAACTGCTTTTCCATCGCCCGCCCGGCTTCGATTGCAGTCGGATCGCGGTCAATCGCGATCACGTCCGCTCCCGTCTCCAGGATGCGACGCGTGTAACCACCGGCACCGAATGTCCCATCGACAATCACTGCGCCAGGTACAGGCTTCAGGGCATCGATCACTTCGGCGATCAGCACCGGAACGTGACGGACTTCAGCCCCTTCGGCTTGAGAATTGTCTCCGCCGAGGCTTGCCATCATTCCGATCCTTTCCCGGGTACTTGGCCCGTCTTCTAAAGCGTGTTGCGCTTCAATCTTTTGTTTTCACGCAGGTTTGTTCCAAAATCGGTTCCCAATTTCAGGAAACATGCCTTAGCGTTTTGCTTGCGGATTCCGTCCATTTGCCGACAACCTGGCGACATGGCGGATTCGTTCGTCAGTTATCGGATATTAAGCTTAATGAAGCGTTATCCTTTGACTGAGCGCGGGGGAAAATGAGTAAGGGAGTAAGGGAGTAAGGGAGTAAGGGAGTAAGGGAGTAAGGGAGTAAGGGAGTAAGGGAGTAAGGGAGTAAGGGAGTAAGGGAAGACGAGCACCCATTTTCAATCAAGGCAAATATTTTA